>CAVTMV010000011.1:0-47050 GCA_963735945.1 uncultured beta proteobacterium | reverse complement strand
GCATCATCTTCTGCCCGTTCTCCGAAGCGGTGCAGAAACATTCTGAACTGGTGAAACAGTATCTCGGCTCGGTAGTGCCCTATACCGACAACTTCTTCGCCACGCTCAACTCGGCGGTGTTCAGCGACGGCTCGTTCTGCTATATCCCGCCGGGCGTGCGCTGCCCGATGGAGCTGTCCACCTACTTCCGCATCAATGAACGCAACACCGGCCAGTTCGAGCGCACCCTGATCATCGCCGACGAGGGGGCCTATGTCAGCTACCTGGAAGGCTGCACCGCACCGATGCGCGACGAGAACCAGCTGCATGCAGCCGTGGTGGAACTGGTCGCGCTGGAAGGTGCGCAGATCAAGTATGCGACGGTACAGAACTGGTATCCGGGCGACAAGGAAGGAAAGGGCGGCATCTACAACTTCGTCACCAAACGCGGCGAATGCCGCGGCGCCGATTCGCACATCTCGTGGACGCAGGTGGAGACCGGCTCGGCCATCACCTGGAAATATCCCAGCGTGGTGCTGCGCGGCGACAACTCGGTGGGCGAGTTCTACTCGGTCGCTCTCACCAACCATTACCAGCAGGCCGACACTGGCACCAAGATGACCCATATCGGCCGCAATACCAGCAGCACGGTCATTTCCAAAGGCATCAGCGCCGGGCACGGCCAGAACACCTACCGCGGCCAGATCAAGGTGCTGTCTGCTGCCGAGAATGCGCGCAACTACACGCAGTGCGATTCGCTGCTGCTGGGAGAGCAGTGCGGGGCGCACACCATGCCGTACATCGAGGTGAAGAATCCCTCTGCCCGTGTCGAGCACGAGGCGTCAACCTCGCGCATCGGCGAGGACCAGCTGTTCTATTGCACGCAGCGGGGCATCGCGCCGGAAGAAGCGGTGTCGATGATCGTCAACGGTTTCTGCAAGGCGGTGTTCCAGAACCTGCCGATGGAGTTTGCCGTGGAAGCGCAGAAGCTGCTGGGCGTGAGCCTGGAAGGCAGCACCGGCTGACCGGCAAGGGAGAAGGACATGCTCAGCATAAAAAACCTGCATGCAAGCATTGGCGAGAAAGAGATCCTGCGCGGCATCGATCTGGACGTGCATGCCAGAGAAGTGCACGCCATCATGGGCCCGAACGGCTCGGGCAAGAGCACGCTGGCCCAGTTGCTGGCGGGGCGCGAGGGTTATCAGGTGACAGCCGGAACGGTGCGCTATCTGGATCAGGATCTTCTGGCGATGCCGCCGGAAGAGCGGGCGCGGGCGGGGGTGTTCCTTGCGTTCCAGTATCCGGTGGAGATCCCCGGCGTAAGCAATGCACTGTTCCTCAAGACTGCGCTTAACAGCATCCGCAAACATCGCGGGCTGTCTGAGCTCGATGCGATGGATTTCCTGGGCCTGCTGCGCGACAAGATGAAACAGCTGGGCATGGACGAGAAATTGCTGCCGCGCGCCGTCAACGAGGGATTCTCCGGCGGCGAAAAGAAACGCAACGAGATATTGCAGCTTGCCGTGCTGGAACCGAAGCTGGCGATCCTCGACGAGACCGATTCCGGACTGGATATCGATGCGCTCAAGCTGGTGGCGGACGGCGTGAACGGGATGCGCGGTCCGGAACGCGCCATCGTATTGGTCACCCATTACCAGCGCCTGCTGGAATACATCGTGCCGGATGTCGTGCATGTGCTGTCGCAAGGCGTCATCGTCAGGTCCGGCGGCGCGGAACTGGCACGGGAACTGGAACGGCACGGCTACGGCTGGGTCGAGAGCGGGAACGAGGCGCTGCAGGTTTCCTGATGCGCCAATGAGATTGAATCGAGATGAAAATGAACGCACAACCGGAATCGTGGGAAAGGCTGGAACTGAAAAATATCCCGCAACACCTGGCGGGATGTGGTGTGCCGTGGATGATCCAGGCACGCCAGTCGGCGTTTGCGCGCTTTGCAGAGCATGGACTGCCCACGCGGCGGGAAGAGGAGTGGAAATACACCGACGTCGCGGCGATCGGCAGGCGCGACACCCTGGCGCCGGACTATATCCCGCCCGACCCGTCGTCCGAAGCCGCTCTGTATGCCTGGACGCTGTCGCAGCAGAACGTCCATCTGATGGTGTTTGTGAACGGCCATTATTCCAGCGAGCTGTCTGCGGCAGGCGAGTTGCCGGAGGGGGTATGTCTGGACAGCCTGGCAGAATTGCTCGACGGAGCAGTCGACGTGCCGGAATCGTATTTCGGCCAGCAGCACGAACACACCGTCTTTGCTGCCCTGAACAATGCGTTCACGACCGATGGCGCCGTGTTGCAACTGGCGGCGGGAACGGTGCTGGAAAGACCCGTCTATCTGCTGTTCATCGCCAGCGGACACGGTGCAGCGATCTATCCGCGCAATATCGTCATTGCGGGTGAAGGGGCTCGGGCCTCGGTGATCGAACATTATTTCGGCATGCTGGAGGCGCACAATTTCACCGATGCGGTGACACAGATCAGCCTCGGCGGCCAAGCCGAGTTGCGGCATTGCAAGCTGGTGCAGGAAGGCAAGGATGCGTTCCACGTCGCCGGGATACATGCCGAACAGGCCGCGGGCAGCCGCTTCGTCTCCCATTCGTTCGTGCTGGACGGACGACTGGTTCGCAACGACATCACATCGAGCCTGGCCGGAGAAGACTGCCAGTGCGATTTCGACGGCCTGTATCTGCTGGATGGCAGGCAGCATGCCGATCATCACACCCGCATCGACCATCTCTTCCCATCAGGCACCAGCCGCGAGTATTACCGGGGAATCATGGATGGCGAGTCGCATGGCGTGTTCAACGGCAAGGTGGTCGTACATCCCCATGCGATAAAGACGGACGCGCACCAGTCGAACCGCAATCTGCTGTTGTCGCGCAGCGCCGAAGTGGATACCAAACCCCAGCTGGAGATCTACGCCGACGACGTGAGATGCACCCACGGCGCGACGGTCGGCCAGCTCGACGACGACAGCCTGTTCTACCTGCGTTCGCGCGGCGTCGATGCCGAATCCGCGCGCTCGCTTTTGATCTACGGTTTCGCCAACGACATCATCGGGCGGGTGGAGGTGCCGGACATGCGCACACGGATCGAACACTTGGTGCTGGACCGTTTGCCACAAGGCGACCAGATCAAGGAGTGGCTATGAAACTGCGCGACCGATTCATCCATCACAGCGATCTGCAGGCGCAATTCTGGCGCACCGATTTCCCTATCCTGAAGACAAGGGTGCACGGCAAGCCGCTGGTCTACCTGGATAATGCGGCGACCACGCAGAAACCCCTGGCGGTGATCGCAGCCGAGAGCAAGTATTACTCCAGCTACAACGCCAACGTGCATCGCGGCGTCCACTCCCTCAGCCAGGCTGCGACCGATGCCTATGAAGGTGCGCGTGCCAAAGTCCAGCAGTTCATCAACGCGGCCAGCCCCAACGAGATCGTGTTCGTGCGCGGCACCACCGAGGCCATCAACCTGGTCGCGCAAAGCTATGGCCGCAGCCGCCTGCAGGCAGGGGACGAGATCATCCTGAGTCACATGGAACACCACTCCAATATCGTCCCCTGGCAGATGGTGTGTCAGCAGACCGGCGCCAGGCTGCGCATCGTCCCAATCGACGATACGGGCGAGTTGCAGATGGAGGAGTTCAAAAAGTTGCTGAATGAACGCACCCGGCTGGTGACCATGACCCATGTCTCAAATGCGCTGGGCACCATCAATCCGGTCAAATCCATCATTGCACTGGCGCATCTGCGCGGTATGCCGGTGCTGCTCGACGGCGCGCAGGCCGTCGCACATTTGCCGGTGGACGTGCAGGAACTGGGTTGCGATTTCTATGCATTCTCCGCGCACAAGCTGTACGGCCCCACCGGAGTGGGCGTGCTGTACGGCAAGGCCGCCTTGCTCGATGCCATGCCAGTCTACCAGGGCGGCGGCGACATGATCCGTTCGGTCCGGTTCGATGAGACCACCTACAACACCATCCCCTACAAATTCGAAGCGGGCACGCCCAACATCGCCGGTGTCATCGGGCTGGGGGAGGCAATCGATTATGTGACCGCCATCGGTTTCAGGGCGCTTGCCGAGCATGAACAGTCCTTGCTCGCCTATGCGACATCGGCGCTGGGCGACATACCGGGGCTGCGCATCATCGGCACCGCGCGCGCAAAGACCGGCGTCATCTCTTTCGTGCTGGAGGGCATGCATCCGCACGATGTCGGCACGATACTGGACCGGGAAGGGGTGGCGATACGCACCGGCCACCATTGCGCGATGCCGCTGATGGAACGCTTCGGCGTTCCCGCCACGGCGCGCGCCTCGTTCGCGCTGTACAACACCAGGCAAGAGATCGATGCACTGGTGGCCGCGATCCATATAGCCAAGGAGGTGTTCAAGCGATGACCACCGACCTGCAGTTGCGCGACCTCTATCAGGAAACCATCCTCGATCATTACCGCCAGCCGCGTAATGCCGGCGTGATGGTGGATGCGAACCGCATGGCCGAAGGCTTCAACCCACTGTGCGGTGACCGGGTGAAGCTCTACCTGAAGGTCGAGGAAGGCGTAATCCGCGATGCCCGTTTTGAGGGTACTGGTTGTGCTATCGCCACCGCATCCGCATCGCTGATGACCGAGAACATCAAGGGCAAGCGCCAGGATGAGGCGCTGCAATTGCTGGAAAAGATACACCGCATGGTGACCAGCGGTGCGATGGTGGACGATGCGGGAAAGCTGGCAGTGCTGGCCGGTGTGCATGAATTCCCGGAACGGGTGAAGTGCGCAACGCTGGCGTGGCACACCTTGAAAGCGGCGCTCGAAAATGCCGAACAGCCGGTGACCACGGAATGACAAGCGAGGTCGGCATCATGGACGACAAAGTGACAACCCCCGAAACCACGCAGACATCCGGCGCAGAAGAGCTCAGGACACGCGTGATCGCCAAGCTGCGCACGATCTTCGATCCGGAGATACCGCTGAACATCTATGACCTTGGCCTGATCTACGAGCTGGATGTGCGGGAATCCGGCGAGGTATACGTGCGCATGACCTTGACCGCCCCCAACTGCCCGGTGGCGGAGGGATTCCCGGATATCGTGCAGACGGCATTGTGGCTGGTGGACGGTGTCACCGAGGTATCGGTGGAACTGGTCTGGGAGCCTCCCTGGAGTATCGACCGGATGACGGAGTCGGCTCGACTGCAGTTGGGACTGTTCTGAACCGGGGGAGCGAGATGGACGGTTGGCTGGATGTTGCAAACATCGACGAACTGCCGCCGGGGGCGCGCCGGGTGATCGATATGGACGGGATCGCCGTGGCGGTGTTCAACCTCGACGGCGAATACTTTGCCATCCAGGATATCTGTCCGCATGATGGCGGCGATCTGGCCAATGGCGTGGTGGAAGAAGGCGATGTGATCGTCTGTCCGCGCCATGGCGCACGTTTCTCGATCAAGACCGGCACTGTGCTGGGTCCTCCGGCCTATGAGGACATACGGACATTCCCGGTGCGCGTTTCTGATGGCAAGATACAGGTAGAAAAGGAATGAAGAACAATTCAATAATTGTTAGCTTGCTAAATATTATTGAGCTAACGATAATGTCGCCTTGATAGATATTCAGGAATCCGGCCGGAGATTTTCGATGAAAACAAAAATAAATTCCCTGACTGCCATCACCCTCGTTGCGGCCATGTTCGGACTTGCCGCATGTGGTTCCAAGGAAGGAAGCCAGCAGGCTGCAGGCTGCCGGTGCCGCTCCGCCTCCCACCGAGGTGGACATCGTGACAGTTTCCGCGGGTTCAGTATTGCTTACGCAGGATCTCCCGGGACGCCTGGAAGCCTATCGGACGGCACAGGTACGCGCGAGGGTGGAGGGCATCGTCGAGAAGCGCCTGTTCACTGAAGGCAGCGACGTCAAGGCAGGCGCAACGCTGTTCCAGATCGACCCGCGCAACTACCGCACCGCCTTTAATGCGGCCAAGTCCGACTTGAGTGTGGCGCACCAGACGGTAGAGCGTTATAAACCCCTGCTCGAGGCAAAGGCGGTCAGCCAGCAGGACTATGACCTGGCGGAAGCCAGGCTGAAGCAGGCCGAGGCTGCCATGTCCAAGGCACAGCTCGATTTTGAAAATACCCATGTGCCCGCGCCCATTGCCGGACGTATCGGCCGCGCCCAAGTGACGGAAGGCGCGCTGGTTGGTCGCGGCGAAGCCACCTTGCTGGCCACCATCGAGCAGGTCGATCCTATCTATGCCAACTTCACTCGAATCCGGCGCCGACATGACGCGCCTGCAAGAGGCATTCAAAGTCCGGCAAGATGAAGCGAGCCGAAAATCGTCCAAGTGAAGCTCGTGCTGGAAGACGGCAGCATCTATCCGCATCCTGGCAAGCTGCTCTTCTCCAATCTGGCCGTGGACCCGAGCACCGGTAGCGTGACCTTGCGCGCCGAATTCCCCAACCCCGAACATGAGATGCTGCCCGGTATGTTCGCGCGCATCCGTTTGCCGGAAGGCAGTGCCGATGATGCCATCAAGGTGCCGCAGCGTGCGGTGCAGATGACGCCGCAAGGACAGTTCGTGATGATCGTGGATGCGGAAGGCAAGGCCGCGCCGCGCCCCATCAAGCTGGGCGAGATGGCGGGCGGCGATTTCGTGATCGAAGAAGGCTTGAAGCCGGGAGACCAAGTGATCGTCAACGGCTTGCAGAAGATCCGTCCCGGCGCGCCGGTCAAGGCAGTCGAGTGGAATCCTGAGGGAAGTTCGCCAGCACCCAGTGCAACAGCAGCGTCTCAAACGAAATAGAGGGCATCGTGTTCGCAAAATTCTTTATTGATCGCCCGATCTTCGCGTGGGTCATCGCGCTGATCATCCTGCTGGCCGGTGGCCTTGCGCTGCACAAGTTGCCGGTCGCCTCCTATCCCTCGGTCGCGCCGCCGGCACTGGCGATCACGGTCACCTATCCCGGTGCCTCCGCGAAAGTCGTCGAGGAGACGGCCGTCTCGCTGATCGAGCAGGAACTGAACGGGATCGAACACCTGCTTTACATGGAGTCATCCTCCGAACTGGGTGTCGGCACCATTACGCTGACGTTCGAGGCAGGGACCGACCTGGATGTCGCGTCAGTCGATGCACAGAATCGCATCAAGCGCGCCGAAGCACGCTTGCCGGACGAAGTACGCCGGGCTGGTATTCCGGTGACCAAGTCGGCGCGCAACTACCTGATGTTCCTCGCGCTGATCTCGCCCGACAAGAGCCGCGACAACGTGGCGCTGGGCAGCTACGCGGCGGCCAACGTGCTGGAAAATATCCGGCGTGTGCCTGGGGTCGGTGAGGCTTTGCTGTTCGGTACCGAGTACTCGATGCGGCTGTGGCTGAAACCCGAGAAGCTGCAGGCCTACAACCTGTCGCCCGGCGACGTCAGTGCGGCGGTACGTGCACAGAACACGCAGCTGGCGACCGGCGAGCTGGGGCAGTTGCCCGCATTGCCGGGGCAACAGCTGAATGCCGTGATCGTTACCAAGAGTCGGCTCTCCACCCCCGAAGAATTTGGCAACATCATCGTGCGCGCCAATCCGGATGGTTCCACCGTGCGGGTCAAGGACGTGGCGCGTGTGGAACTCGGCGCGCAGGACTATTCGATTGCGGCGCGCATCGATGGCCAGCCCGCCACGGCAATCGCGATCCGTCTTGCGCCGACGGCCAATGCGCTGGATACCGCCAAGGCGGTCAAGGCCAAGATGACGGAACTGGCGAAGTATTTTCCCAAGGGGATCGACTGGCTGGTGCCCTATGACACGTCGAAGTTCGTCGAGATTTCGATCAGCGAGGTGGTGCAAACGCTGGTGGAAGCGATGGGACTGGTGTTCCTGGTGATCTGGCTGTTCCTGGGTAACCTGCGTGCCACTTTCATTCCGGCCATCGTCGTGCCGGTGGCGCTGATCGGCGGCGTGGTCGGCCTGTATGCCGTGGGCTACTCGATCAATACGCTGACGCTGTTTGCCATGGTGCTGGCCGTCGGCATCGTGGTGGACGATGCCATCGTGGTGGTGGAGAACGTTGAGCGCATCATGACCGACGAGGGGCTGTCGCCTCGTGACGCCACGCGCAAGGCGATGGGGCAGATCTATGGCGCCATCATTGCGATCACGCTGGTGCTGAGCGCGGTGTTCGTGCCGATGATGTTCTTCGGTGGAGCGGTCGGCGCGATCTATCGCCAGTTTGCGGTGACGCTGATCCTGACCATCCTGTTCTCACTGTTGATGGCGCTGACGCTGACGCCCGCGCTTTGTGCGGCGTTGCTGCGGAACGACCCGGAACACGAGATGGTGCCATCGAAAGGTTTCCTCGGATGGTTCAACCGCTCCTTTGCCAGGACATCGCAGCGCTACAAGTCCGGCGTGGCGTCCGTTCTGAAACGCACCGGCCGCTATCTGCTGCTTTATGCTGCGCTGCTGGGCGCGCTGGGTTGGCTGTTCGTGCATTTGCCGACCAGCTTCCTGCCGGAAGAAGACCAGGGCTATTTCATCAACATGATCCAGCTGCCGCCGGGCGCCACGCGCGAGCGCTCGAAGGAGATCCTGTCGCAGGTGGAGCAGTACTACCTGAAGCAGCCGGAAGTGCAGCACGTGATCGGCGTGCTGGGGTTCTCGTTCTTCGGCCGCGGCCAGAATGCCGCACTGGCTTTCGTGCGTCTGAAGGATTGGGACGAGCGGCCCAGTCCCGACAGTTCCGCCTCGGCGATGGTCAAACGCGCGAACATGATGCTGTTCCGCATCAAGCAGGCGTTCATTTTCGCGCTCAATGTTCCGCCCATTCCCGAACTGGCAGCGGTCGGCGGCTTTGACTTCCGCTTGCAGGACCGTTCCGGGCAGGGGCGCGCCAAGCTGCTTGAGGCGCGCAACATCGCGTTGGGGCTGGCGAGCAAGAATCCCATGCTGGCAGGCGTCCGTCCGGAAGGGCAGGAGCCCGCACCGCAACTGCTGATCGATGTGGACCGTCTGAAGGCACGCGCGCTGGGCATCGATATCGCGAATCTCAACGATACCCTGCAGTCCGTGCTGGGTGTCGACTACATCAACGACTTCGTGCGCGAGGGGCGCGTGTTGCGTGTGCAGATGCAGGCCGATGCGCGCACGCGCAGCACGCCGCAGGAGATCATGCAAATCCCGGTGCGGAACCTGCAAGGCGGCATGGTGCCGCTGTCCGAATTCGCCAAGGCGCAGCTGGGTCGTGGACTTGCCCAAACTGGATCGCTACAACGGCCTGCCCGCGATGAAGATCAGCGGCAGCCCGTCGCCGGGCCATAGTACCGGCGACGCCCTGCTGGCGATGGAACAGGTCGCCTCCCAATTGCCGCCGGGATTCGGTTTCGAATGGTCGGGCACGTCCAGCGAAGAACGCCTCTCCGGCAACCAGGCGCCATTCCTGTTCGGCCTGTCGGTGGTTGCAGTCTTCCTGGTTCTTGCGGCACTGTATGAGAGCTGGTCGATTCCGCTGGCAGTCATTCTCATCGTTCCCATCGGTATCTTTGGTGCGCTATCGGCGGTATGGCTGCGCGGCCTGACCAATGATGTCTACCTCAAGGTGGGCCTGATCGTGATCATCGGTCTTGCCGCAAAGAACGCGATCCTGATCATCCAGTTCGCGCGGGAGCTGCAGCATCAGGGGCTGGAGTTGGTCGAGGCCACGCTGGAGGCGTGCCGCCTGCGCTTCCGCCCCATCCTGATGACCTCCATCGCGTTCGTGCTGGGCGTGTTTCCGCTGGTCATCTCGCATGGCGCCGGGGCGAACGGCCGTCACGCGATCGGTACCGGCGTCATGGGCGGCATGATCGCGGCGACGGTGTTGGCGGTGTTCCTGGTGCCAGTGTTCTTTGTCGTGATCCGTCGCATCTTCCCCGGCAAGGCACGCCACATTGAAGAGGACAAGCATGAGTAAGATGAAGAGAACCAAGGCTGTACTCATTCTGCTTCCCGCCTGCCTGTTGGCGGCCTGTGCGGTCGGGCCCGATTACAAGCGCCCTGACATGGCATTGCCGGAAAGCTGGGCGGCAAACAAGGACGAAGCTGCACATCCGGCCAGCGAAGCATCTGAACAATGGTGGCATCTCTACGCCGATGCGACGCTCGACCAGCTCGAAGACGAGGCGCTGGCCCACAACGCCGACATCCAGGTGGCGGCTGCGCGCGTGCAGGAGGTGCGTTCCCAGTTGGGTGTCACCGAAGCGGATCAATATCCCGCAGTGAATGCGAATGCCAGCGGGAGCCGCACCAAATACAGCACGGTCGGCTTGTCTTCGATCCCGTCGACCGTGTCCCCGATCCAGAATTTCTCGCATGTGAGCCTGAATGCGAGTTACGAACTGGATCTGTGGGGAAAATATCGCCGTGCCAGCGAAGCGGCGCGTGCCGACCTGCTGAGTGCGGAATCCGCAAGGGATACGGTACGCCTGACGCTGACCGCCCAGGTGGCGCAGCAGTACTTTGCCCTCGTCTCGCTGGATGCGCAGGAAGCGGCTTTGCAGCGCCTGCTTGCTAGCCGGCAGGAGAGGTTGGGGCTCAACAGGAAGCAGGTGGAAGTCGGCGTGATGTCGGAATACGACTTGCACCAGGCGGAAGCCGATGTGGCGACCGTGCAATCGCAACTCGCCTCGCTGGTCCAGGCACGCAACAAACAGGAGACCACGCTGACGCTGTTGCTGGGACGCTCGCCGCGGGATGTGATGGCCGGTAGCGAAGTGCATCGCGGCACCCCGTCTTTGCCGGTCGCATCGGTACCGGAAGGATTGCCGGCCGACTTGCTGTTACGCAGACCCGACCTGAAAGATGCAGAACAACGCCTGGTCGCCCTGAACGCGCGTATCGGTGTGGCGCGCGCCCAGTACTTTCCTTCGATCTCGCTGACTTCGTATCTGGGTAGCGAAAGCACGTCCTTCTCCAAACTGTTTACCAGTCCCGCGAGAATCTTCCAGTTTGCCGGCAGTATCACCGAGCCTGTCTTCAATGCCGGGCGCACCGGTTACCTGGTGGATGCAGCCGAAGCGCGCCGCGATCAGGCGCTGATCCAGTACAAACAGGCGGTCGCCAATGCCTTCGGCGATGTACGCAACGCGCTGTCGGAACAGGATTCCGCCAGACAGGTGCTGGCATTTGAAACCGCCCGCAGCGAAGCTTTGGATCAAGCCTACAAGCAGGCGGGGTTGCGTTATCAGGCGGGGATATCGAGCCGTCTGGAATTGCTGGATGTGGAGCGCAATTATCTGCAGGCCCAGTTGAATCGCCTGGAAGCCGAACGCGCCCAGCGAAGTGCCGTGGCCGACTTGTTCAAGGCGCTGGGCGGCGGCTGGCAAAAGCAGGATGTTGCCAAAAAGCCGTGAGTTCCAGCGCCGGGGGATCGGCAAGCTACCCGGCACGGATCGCACAAACGAACTGTCCTGCGATCGGAATGCCGGCTTCCGTCCTGATCGCGACATCGCGCACTGCCTGGATTTGGAATCCCGCATCGTCCAATACCCTGGCCACATAGTCCGGGTGGTGGCTGTATCTGCCGCTGATGTTCAACTGATAGGCATCGTTGCCAGCCCCTGCCAGTTTCTCGGTACTGAAGATGAACCTGCCGCCGCTTTCAGCCGCTGGTAGATCAGTCGCAGATACTTCGTCCAGCCTCCCCAGATAGATGAACGTATCCATGCAGGTGATCAGGTCGTACTGTTCGCTTGATGCCTGCAGGAAATCCGCGATATCGGATTTGTGCAATTGCTGGTACAACTGCTTTGCGCCGGATCGATCCAGCATGGCCTGGCTGAGATCGACGCCGACCAGCTTGCGCGCATAGGGTTTTAATTTTTCGCCCACCATGCCGGTGCCGCAGCCCAGATCCAGCACGCTCAGGCTGGAGGCGGGAAGATCGAGTGCAGCCAGATGTTCCTGCACCAATTGCGGGCCGCAGTATTTCAATCGGCCCAGCACATTCTCGAAACTGTTCGCGAAGGCATCGAATGTCTGCTCGACATACTGGCTGCTGCATTGCTCCGGTATCTGCTGGCCGCGATAGGCTGCCAACAAATGTGTTGCCACCGGGTTGTCCGGTTCATCAGCCAGCCAGTTTTCCATCAGAGCGATGGCATCGTCTGTCCGGCCCAACTCATAACAGGCTTGCCCCAGAACGATCTTCGAGTTGCTCGCCCGCCGGAGCGACGACGATGCCGCGGTAATTGACAATGCCGGGCTTCGTCGAATCGTTCCAGCTTCAGGTATAAAGCCGACAGCAAATAGAAAGCGTCCGGGCAATTCGGGTCGATGTTCACTGCCGTCTTGTAGCAATGCTCGGCTTGCTCCCATTCCTGGTTCAATTCGAACGCCGCCCCGAGATTGGTCCAGTAGAAATATTTGTCCGGATCGATTTCGATTGCGCGGTTGAATGCTGCGATGGCTGCAGCAGCCTGCCCCTGCTTCAAATGCGCAACGCCCAGATTGAAATGCCACTCGGCATGGCCCCCATCCAGCGCAATGGCAGATGCCAGTTGCTCGATCGCTTCCTGAAACCGGTCGGTTTGTTGCAGCAAGAAACCCAGGTAATGTCTGGCTTGAGCCATGCCCGGGTCGGCAAGGATGATTTGCCGGTAAAGCATCTCGGCTGCCGCCAGGTCACCGTCGAGATGCTTGCGTAGCGCAGTAGTAAACGATGTATCGGTGCTTCCTTGTTTATTCATTTGAACTCCATGTGTCGGGTTTACACCCCTCCGCGATAGTCATATGGAATGGCTTGGCCTTGCGCGAGCCAGCTGCTCAAGGGCAGCAGAACCTCGGCCACGACAGCCGCCCAGTCTCCCATCGCAGGCTGGCGGAAGAGTCGCATGGTTCCCGGATACCATGGCGAATCGGCACGATCCGCCATCCAGCGCCAGTCTGTCTTGTAATCCGGCAACAATACCCAGCACGGTTTCCCCAGCGCACCCGCCAGATGCGCCACCGCCGTATCGACGCAGATTACCAGATCGAGATTCATCACGACAGCGGCCGTGTCGGCAAAGTCTTTCAGCTGCGAACCGAAGTGGGTGAGAGGCAAGCCGCGCGGGAGGGTGCAACGCTTCTTCTTCGCCGGCACCTTTCTGCAGACTGACGAAATTCACATTGGCCACCGCTCCCAACGGAGCCAGCACATCGAGCGAGGGCAGGGAGCGGTCGGCATCGTTCTCGAACAACGGGTTTCCTTTCCACACCAGTCCGACACGCAAGCCCGCTTGCGGCAGCAGCGCTGCCCACTTTTCGATAAGCTCTGCCGGCGCATGCAGATAGGGGATGTTCGCCGGGATGGAGTCGAGGCGGGTTTTGCAGTGATGCGGAATGCTCAGCAGTGGCGTCCAGTAATCCCAGCCGGAAGCCGGGATCGGTTCATCGAGCGCAATCACGTCATCCACGCCTGCTGCCGAAGTGAACAGAACCTTCAGCGCGGGATGGCAAACCAGGGTGACCGACGCCGCTCCCTGCGCCTTGAGCACCGCCGCGTAACGGCAGAACTGGATCATGTCGCCGTGGCCGGCCTCGTAGCCGATCAGGATGGATTTCCCGGCCAGCGGTTCGCCCTGCCAGAGCGGACACTGAAGATGGTTGGCCAGTCCCGAGCGCCAGTCGCGGTACTCCAGGCAGAACCATCCTTCCTCGAACCTGCCTTGACGCAACAACAGATAGCTCAGATTGAAACGAGCCGTTTTATAGGAATCGTCCAGCGACATCGCTGTTGCGATAACATTGTTCGGCTTCGGCTTCCCGTTTCATGCAGGCGTAGAGCACGCCCAGATTCGACCAGCCCGACGGGAGAATCCGGACTGAGCGCGATCGCATGCAGGTAGGCCAGTTCTGCTTCATTGAATCGCTTCTTGTTCGCCAGCAGCGCGCCAAGATTAAGATGGGTTTGCGAATAGGACGGGTTGAGTTCGATGGAACGCCGATAGCAATTTTCTGCTGCTGCGGATCATTCTTCTTTTCCAGCAGCAACCCCAGATTGGTATAAGCCTCGGCAAAATCCGGTGCGAGCTTGTATCGCTTGCCTGAAGCAGGCTTCAGCACCGGTGGTATCGCCGTCTTGCATGCGGCGAATACCCTGAAAAAATAGCGCCTCAGCTTCTGAACATTCCTCGTTGATCATGGCAGGAATGGTTAAATTGAGTTAAACATCATTCTGGCGAGCAGAATCTTTCAGACAAAGGCTGGTCTCTAGTCTTACAAAACCTGCATTTGCATTCTAGCTGTTTCGCGTTTGAGGCACGCATGGAATGCAGACATGCTGTAGTCGTTAATCGCAATTGCAAAGTTAAAGAAATGTTAAATTATGGCATGCTGGCAATGACGATACTGCACCAGCAGTTCCTGTCAGGCCGGTTATGTGCTCGCAAAAGGTTCGGAATTCAAGTTAGAATGATACTCGCTGTTCAAACATCGTTTCAACTTCGGGAGAACAAAATGAAAAAGACTCTACTTGCTGCGCTGTTGCTCGGATTCTCCACCCAACTCTTTGCTGCGGATTCCATCAAGATCGCCATCACCGGACCGTTCAGCGGTGGCTCTGCGCCGATGGGTGTTTCCATGCGCGATGGTGCCATGCTTGCCGTCAGTGAGATCAATGCGGCGGGCGGTATCTCCATCGGCGGAAAGAAGATGAAGATCGAGATCATCGAACGCGACGATGAAGCGAAGAACGATCGCGGTGCGCTGATCGCGCAGGAACTTGCTTCGATGGACGGCCTCTCCGGCGTGATCGGCTCGGTCAACACCGGGGTAGTCCTTGCCGGTGACAAACACTTGCAGGAAAAAGGCATCACCAAGATCGTTTGCCCTGCCGCCGGTTCTGCTTCGATGACGCAATGGGCCGACAAAGCCGACAAGCCGGGAGTGAAGGATCTGTCGATCTTCCGTTTCGCCGCGAGTGACGGCATCCAGGCCGCGATGGTGGTCGAGGAGGCGATCAACCGCAAATTCACCAACGTTGCCATCATTCATGATGCAACCAACTACGGTGTTTCCGGACGCGACGACCTGCTGAACCAGATCAAGCTGCAAGGCAACAAGCTGAACGTGGTCGCCACCGAAAAATTCAACATCGGTGACAAGGACATGACCGCACAGTTGCTGAGGGCCAAAACAGCGGGCGCACAGGCAGTACTGATCTGGGGTATCGGCCCTGAGCTTGCCGCGGTCGCCAACAACATGGACAAGATCGGCCTGAAGGTTCCGTTGATCGGCGGCTGGACGCTGTCAATGTCGAACTACATCGACAATGCGGGCAAGAACGCCAATGGCACGTTGACACCGCAGACCTTCATCGAAGAGCCCATCACCGCCAGGGCCAAGCGCTTCATCGACGGTTATCACAAAGCCTATCACGTGGACAGCATTCCTTCCCCGATGTCGGCTGCCGAGGGTTATGACGCCATGTTGGTCTTCGCTGCAGCAGTGAAACAGGCACAGAGCACCGACACCAAAAAGATCAAGCTGGCACTGGAAGACTTGAAGGATCCGGTCAAGGGCGTGATCGCCACCTGGAAGCATCCATACTCGAAGTGGAATCCTGCCGATGAACAAACACACGAAGCGTTCCGTCGTGAAAATGTCGTCATGGGCATGATCATGAACGGTCGCGTGGTTTTTGCGAATGAAGCGGACAAGCAACGCCTCATCAAGCAAGAGAAGTAATTCATGGAAATAGTTTTCCAGTTGGGGGTAAGCGGGGCCCTGATGGGCCTCGTTTACGCTCTGATCGCTTATGGATTTCAACTCACTTTTGCCACCAGCAAAAGTATCAATTTCGGCCAGGGCGAGTTGGTCATGCTCTCGGCCTTTATCAGCCTGACCCTGCAAAAGGTTGGGCTGCCTTACTGGCTGATGGTGCCGGCAGGACTGTTGTGCGGCGTGTTGCTCGGTTTGGTGGTGGAGCGCGTCGCCGTGCGTCTGGCGCTGGAACAGAAAAGCGAAGGCTGGATATTGATGACCATCATCTTCGGTCTGTTCGGTTTTTCTGCAGCCGAAAATATCTGGGGCCGGGATGACCACCCGTTCCCCACACCTATTTCCTCTGAGCCGATACACTTCTTCGGCATCAGCGTTACACCAGTCGAACTTTCGGTGGCCATCGGGGTTTTGACGGTGATGGGACTGATCGAGTTGTTCAAACGCAAGACCTTGTGGGGCAAGGCATTCGAAGCGGTGTCGGCGGATCGCGATGCCGCCGAACTGATGGGCATCTCGGCAAAGAGAACCATCATGTTGTCCTATGGCTTGTCCGGCCTGGTCGCTGCGATGGCCGGAATTCTGGTTTCCCCGATCACCACTGTCGGCCCGACGATGGCATCGGCGCTCATTCTCAAAGCATTCGCGGTGGCCGTGGTGGCCGGACTCGATTCCGGATTTGGCGTCGTGCTGGTCGGTTTGTTTCTGGGTGCGCTGGAAAGTCTGGCGAGTTTCTACATCGGCAGCGGTTGGCGCGAAGCACCCGGTTTGATCCTGCTCATTTTGGCGCTGGCCATGAAACCCAATGGCGTGTTCGGCAAAGTCAGCATAAGGAAAGTTTGAGGAACGAAAGTTGAAAAGAATTTTGCTCGTCAACGGCGCTGAGCTCCTCGCCTTTATTCTTCTCGCCTGTATTCCTCTGGCTGTCAGCAACTCTTACGTGCTGGGCCTGCTCACACTGCTCGCGATCTACGGCATCCTGCTCATCGGGCTGGATGTCAGCGTGGGTTATCTGGGGCAGGTCAATCTCGGCCATGCGGCCTTCCTCGGCCTGGGAGCCTACGCTGGCGGTCTGTGCGTGATGCATTTCGGTTTCACCATGATCCCCGCACTTGCAGTCAGCGTGCTGGTGGGATTCGTGTTCGGCGGTCTGCTGGCATTCCCGGCATTGCGCTTGGAAGGCCCGCAGTTTGCGCTGGCGACGCTCAGTTTTTCGGCGCTGACGGCGACCACGCTGAACGAACTGGAGAGCATCACCCAAGGCGCGCAGGGTTTGTCGGTTGACCGCCCGTTGCTGTTCGGCCTGCATCTCGGCCCGCAAGGTTTCTTCTGGTTGTGCCTCGCTGCTTCTGGCGCTGACCTGGATCGGCATGAAGAATCTGCTGTGTTCGCATTGGGGCAGGGCATTCGAAGCGTTGCGCGACAGTCCCATCGCCACCGATGCCATGGGCGTCGGCGTGTTCCGCCACAAGGTGATTGCTTTTGCACTCGGTTCCGGCCTGGGTGGATTGGCAGGCGGACTCTATGCATTCAATTTCCAGTTCCTGCAACCCAACAGCTTCGTTTATGAGCTGATGGTGATCCTGCTGTTGGGCGTCGTGCTCGGCGGACGCAAGAGCCTGTGGGGCGCTTTCGTCGGCGCATGTTTGATCGTGCTGTTGCCCAACCTGTTGTCGAATCGCACGCTGTTCCAGGTGTTCTCTTTCATCGGACTCTTCCTTGCGCTGGTGGCGGGCGTGCTAAGTCTACGCAAGCAGCGCTACATCTCTTTCCAGGTTGCCGCGCCCATCGTCAGCATGGCCTTGCTGGTGGCAGGCAGCTTGCTGGTCGAGAACACTGAAGACTGGCGCAAGGCGATCTTCGCCCTGATGCTGTTCTCGGTGGTGGTCGGCCTGCCTGAAGGCCTGATGGGCTATGCCGAAAAACAACTCGCGCGCCTGCTCAAGGTTCCTGCCCGGCCATTGCCCGCAGCGACTCCGCTCGAATCGGTACTGCCGCTGAATAATGATGAGGGACTGCTGCTTGAACTTGTCGATGTCAAACGCCACTTCGGCGGCATCAAGGCCGTGGATGGCATCTCGATGCACCTGCAGGCTGGGCATGTGCATGGATTGATCGGCCCCAACGGCTCCGGCAAAAGCACTCTGGTGAACGTCATCTCCGGCCTGTATGCGCCAAGCTCGGGACAGATTCGCCTGTATGGCAAGGAGCTGCCCAAGGGCAGTTTGTACAAAGTGGCGCAGGCAGGCATTGCGCGCACATTCCAGAATCTCCAGATTTTCGGCGAGTTGAATGCGCTCAGGAACGTGCTGGTCGCCAGCACGGGAGCGTACACAAAATCGTTGCCGATGGTACTGATGGGGCTTGCCCGTGACGAGGAGAGAAGAGCGCGTGCCGATGCGCTGGCCTTGCTGGAACTGGTCGGGCTGGCGGACGATGCCAGGACCATGGCCAAGGACCTTCCCTACGGTGCGCAACGCTTCCTGGAGATCGCACGTGCCCTGGCACGCAAGCCCAAGCTGCTGATACTCGACGAACCCGCAGCCGGATTGGCGCATCCTGATGTCGCCAAGCTCATCGAGATCATCCGCAAGATCAACGCACGCGGCATCACCACCATCCTGATCGAGCATCACATGAGCGTGGTGAACGAAGTGTGCGATTTCGTCACCGTCCTCGATGAAGGCAAGATCATCGCGCAAGGGCTGCCCGACGAAGTCAAGCGCAACCCTCGTGTGATCGAGGCGTATCTCGGTGCCAGCAAGGAGTCGACGTTCTCATCGAGAAAGCTCGGCGATACGCCCTTGTTGCGCGTCGAAAACCTGCATGCAGGATACGGCTCGAGCGAAGTATTGACGGGCACCAGCTTCGAGGTGAAAGCAGGCTCCGTGGTTGCATTGATCGGTGCCAACGGCGCGGGCAAGACCACCACCATGCGCGTGTTGTCCGGCATATTGAAACCCAGCAAGGGTACGGTGCTGCTGGACGGCAAGGAAGTGCAGCATCTGCCGGCATCGAAGATCGCGCGCCTGGGGCTGGCTCATTCGCCGGAAGGCCGCAAGATATTCGCGCCGCTCTCGGTCGAGGATAACCTGCTGCTCGGCGCCTATACGCGCCTGCCCAAAGTTTTCGGCTTCGCCAATAAAGCCGGCGGCGATCTGGAAAAGGTCTATGCGCTGTTCCCGCGCCTCAAGGAAAGAAGGAAGCAGGCTGCCGGCACGCTGTCCGGCGGCGAGCAGCAGATGCTGGCCATCGGCCGTGCATTGATGGCGAATCCGAAGATCATCCTGCTCGACGAGCCTTCCATGGGCCTTGGCTCCGGTTATCGTGCAGGAAGTCTTCGCCACCATCAGCAAACTCAAGGAGGCCGGCATCACCATGTTGCTGGTCGAGCAATTCGCCAAGAGTGCACTGGAAGTGGCGGACTATGCCTATGTGCTGGAGCATGGCCGCATCGCCATCGAAGGCACTCCCGAGGAACTCGCCAAGAATGAACGGGTGATTGCTGCTTATCTGGGATGACGCCACCTGACGGAACGGTTCAGGAAATCTCAGGCAAATATGTTTATCAGACCGCCAACGGTTGCGGTCACGGACGAGTTGGCCGAAATGGGATTTATGGCAGGCTCGGATCCAGGTAATCCGGCACCGTTACCATTCGAACTGGCAGTCACAGAGGTATTCGCCTTGAGCACGGTTGGCTGATTTGTTGCGCTGGTCTTGTCAGCCGCTTCAATACGATGCTTGATCTCGCTGACCTTGTCCGACAACTTCTGAATGATGGCTTTGCCTTCGGGAGTCTTGGCTGAGGCGCAATTGACCCAGTCCGACAATTGCCGCTCGCATTGCGCGAGCTGAGCTTCGAGAGCACCAGCTGATGCACCGCTGCCGCTTGAAGTTGGAAAAGAAGATGATCCGATAGCGCTTAGCATGGTCCTATCCGGTTATTCTCGATTTCAGGTTGATTGCCAATCTGCACATGAATTCGATCGATCGAGGTTTATGGTTACATATAAATCGCTGCCTATTGAAGATGATTGAAAATAACCACGAGGACCATGGCGTTAACTCCGCGCCGGACACACGGCCAACTCATCCCACTCCGTCGTATACCGTTTCGACACATTGCCCCGGCGCATCGCCCAGGATTTATCCGTTCCTTCGCCCAGCAACCTGACCATGCCGCTCCCCATACTGCGGTTGATATGATCCAGCGTCCGCATCAGTGCTTGCGATTTCTGTTGTGCTGCCACATCGTCGAACAAAGTCTGCGGCCTGGCAGAGCAGGGGATAATCCCGCTCAGCATCACCCCGGCCTTTTGATAGGCGTAGCCCGGCCGGTAGATCTGGCGCAGTCCGTGCAACGCCGCACGGCTCAATGACCGCGTGTCATCGGTCGGTTCCGGCAAAGGCATCTGCATTGCTTGCTGGTATTGCGGGTCGCTCTCCCTGTGCGGATTGGTCCGGATATAGACCTGGATGCCGCTGGCTAATGATCGCTGCTGGCGCAACTTTTCCGCGGCGCGGGTGGCATAGGCGATCACCGCCTGTTCCAGATCGGGCAACAGCGAGGTCAATGTGCCGAACGAACGCGAGCAGATGATCTGCTGCTTGTCGGGTACGACATCATCCAGTTCCAGGCAGGCAACACCGTTCAACTCGGCCACGATGCGCTCGAATACCACACTGAATCTCTCGCGCAGGCGCTTGGCCGAAGCGCGTTTCAGATCAAGCACGGTCTGGATGCCCAGCTTGCCCAGGTTGTCCACACTTCGCCTGCCCACGCCCCAGACTTCGCCGACAGCCATGCCGGCAAACAGCTTGTCCAGTTCCTGTTCCGGCATCGCATTGAAATCGCACACCCCGTTGAAGCGCGCATTCTTCTTGGCGACATGGTTGGCGAGCTTGGCCAGGGTCTTGCTGGGTGCGATGCCAACGCACACCGGGATGCCGACGCAGCGGCGGATAGTCTGGCGTATCTGCTGCGCATATTGCGTGTGATCGGCTGCGATGCCGGTCAGGTCGAGGAACGATTCATCGATGGAATACACCTCCTGGTCCGGGCTGTACTGAGATAGCAGGGACATCACCCGGTTGGAAAGATCGGCATACAAGGTGTAGTTGGACGAGAAGGCGATGATGCCGTGCCGCTTGGCCATGTCCTTCATCTGGTACCAGGGCACGGCCATCTTCATACCCAGGTCTTTTACCTCCTGCGAACGCGACACCACGCAACCGTCATTGTTGGAGAGCACCACCACGGGTTTGCCTTCCAGGTTGGGTCGGAACACGCGCTCGCAGGAAACGAAGAAGTTGTTGCAATCCACCAGTGCGATGGCGCGCTGCGTCACACCTTATGCACGTTCCACTGCACCACGCCCCAGATGGAGAAGTCCTGTTCCGGCTTGATGAGCATCTCCGGATAATCCGGGTGTGCGGCGCGCAGCACCTTGCCTTGCGGCGTATACAGCAACTGCTTCACCGTGAATTCGCCGTCGACCACCGCCACCACGACGCAGCCGTGGGCGGCGGGCACGGAACGATCCACCACCAGCAGGTCGCCGTCGAAGATGCCCAAGTCACGCATCGAGTGCCCGGCCACACGCATGAAGAACGTCGATTCCCGATGCTGGATCAGGTGCTCATCCAGGCTCAGGCGGCGCTCGACATAGTCATCGGCGGGCGAGGGGAATCCCGCAGGCACGGCCTTGCGCAACAAAGCGCGTTGCCGTTCGAACATCGATTTGTTGGGATGGGTCAGCGACAGCAGGGTGGAAGAAGCGGCGCGGCGCGCCGGGCTGGCAAAGCGGGAATCAAGACTGGTCATGGCGATCTCCATACAGAACGAACGTTCTTGAATATTAGAGAACGTTCGTTCTGTTGTCAATCACATGAGCGGTTCTCTTGCGTGGCTTTGGGCATCCCACCAGCCATGCGTATCGCTGGGAGGCTTGATGTGGCAAACGGACAAGGCTTCCCGCTTGCCTTTGACGGTGATGGCAAATGTCTCTCCGAACAGGATTTGCGGCTGCGGCGAGGGGGCAATGGCATCCCGCATCGCCTGGCTGATCAGGATGGAGCCCGGATTGCAGTTCTTTTCGATCCGCGAGGCGGTGTTGACGACATCGCCGATAGCAGTCCAGTCCAGACGTTCCGCCGTACCCACGTTGCCGATGACGACCTCGCCCCAGTGGATGCCGATGCGCAATCGCAGGGTGTCCTGGCCGGCGCGGGAGCGCAAGCCATTGATGTCGGCAGAATGGCTTTGCATGTCGATGGCGGCAAAGACGGCGTCGGCAGGATTCCTGAAGATCGCCATCACGCTGTCGCCCATGAACTTGTCGATATAACCGTTGCAGCGCTTAACCGAGCTGGAAACCCGGCGCAGTATGGTGTTGAGCGTATTGATGACGGATTCGCTGCTGGCATTGCTCTCCACGTAGGAAGTAAAGCCGACGATGTCGCAGAACAGGACGGCGACAAAACATTCTTCATTCGTCAGCTCGTCCTGTCCCAGCCTGACGGCTTCCCTGGCCTTTTCCTGAACCAGTTGCGGCACGTAATTGCGCGTGATCCTGTGTATTCTCACTTCGCTCAGGATCGAGCCTTCCGCCAGTCCGGCCCCGCCGGCATCCAGCGAGACCACCTGCCACAACGAGTGAATGATAGCCTGGTCGTCGCGATAACCGCTGACGTTAAAGAGCACCGAGACGTTTCTCATCGCCGGGCAGATGCATGCGTATCCGGTAATTCTCAAATACGCCGCTCTGGCCAGCCAGCGCCAGCCCCCAGATGATGTCGTTATAAAAGATGAACGGGATGGCAGCACCGAAGTCGGCGATCGAAGCATCGCTCACCGGCAGCTTCAGGCTCGCCAGCAAGGAGCTGGACAATGCAACGATCTCGCCGGCACTGGAAAACTGGATGAGCCCATAGCCCAACTTCTCATAGATGCCATTGATGTCGCTCACGCTGGCTGCAGCATCGAGCAGGGTGCCCCGTCACGGATGCAGGCCGGTCCGATCTGTTTCTTCAGCGTATACACATGGCCTTCGGCAGAGCCTCCCAATGGCTCTTCCTGCCACAGGTAACCCAGCGCATCGACCAGCTTGACGGTGCCGCATTTGGTGATGTCCCATCTGAACGGATGGCTGATCGACACGATGGCATCGGGATCAGGCGGAAAGCTTATCGCCACATGCCAGCCTTTTTCCTTGCAATACTGAGCGAGATTCTGCGAACCATGTTCCGCCACCTCGGCCTTGTATAGCTCCTCCAGGGTTTCCTCGTTACCGCTTGCCGCCATGCCGAAATCGGCCTCGGCCAATTGCGTGAAACGCATTGCGATGCATCGCCCGCACCGCGCAATCGACGAAATCGTGCAGCAGGAGCATGCTGGGAGCGGACAAATGCCCGAGGTTCAGCCTGTTGAGCGAGACTTTCAAGATCGGCATGCAGACCCAGCCAGAGGCTGTGTTCAAGCGAAGTGACCAATAAGGGTTGGAGCGGCTGGCTGCATCCTATATGCTCGCGCAAAGTTTATAAGTTTCGTTTTCCATCAGGCTTTCGATGAACTGGTCCTGCAACAGCTGCTCGCACAGCTCATCGTGCAGCCCGAAGGCGAGCAGTGCGGCTTTTTTCGTATCGTTATCGCTGACCGGCTTTGCGCCTATGCCTGCAGACTTGACCAGGTAATTTGCCGCCATCAGGCAACGCAATACCGTATCGTCCTGCAATTCCGGGCGCGGCACATTGAGCTCGCCTCCCATATAGTCGTTGAAGCGTTCCGGGAGCTTCCACTCCTTGACCGCTTCCAGCCCGACCTGGCAATGATTAAAGCCAAAGAACCTGGTTTCAGCCTGCTCGCTGGTGCAATTGTTTTCAAACGAGAAATTGAAAACGCCCTCATACAGCTGCCGGATTGTGCGTGAACATCAAGACCTTGCCGGTATCGTGCATCAGCCCCGCGATGAATGCCTCATCGTTGAGCTTTGCTTTCCCCCAGTTCCATGCAAATGCTTTGGCTGGCGATGGCGGTCAATAAAGAGTGTTGCCAGATATGCAGGCGGAACAGCGCGTTCTTGGTTTGTGAAAACAGCGACCGGCTGAAGGCCAGCAAGGCGAGTGAGCGTACCACGCTGTATCCAAGCAGGCTGATGGCAATAGGTATCGTGGCCACCTTGTTGCCGCGGCTATAGAGCGGGGAATTGACCACCCGCAGCACCAGCGAGGCCACCCCCTGGTCCGAACTGATCAGATCATCCAGGTCCCGGAAACAATGGTTCGAATGGATGTCGATGTTGATGATGTTCGAGATGATGCCCGCCTGAACGGGGATATTCTTGAAATTGATCTTGGTTGGATCCATGTTCCTGATATCTCGATTCGTCCTGTTGCCTCTAAAGAACGACCTCGGCGCCTTCCCGCGCCAGCCGGACGTCAAGCCCGCCCAAGTCGCCGGCATGACGTGCCAGGGCCTCGGCGAACACCTTTTCCAGTTCATCGTCGCTGCGCGTGGGCTCATGGTGGGTGCAATACAGAATCTTGGCACCGGCGTCCTTGGCGAGCTGGATGCAACTGTCGAACGTGCCGTGCCCCCAACCCTTCTTGGATTGGTACTCTTCCTGCGTGTAGGACGAATCGGCCACCACGACATCCACGCCGCGTATGGCATCGACGATGGATTGCCGCTGTTCGTCGATCAACGCCTGATATTCCGCATAACCATCGTCACCCGCTTCGTAGATATTGAAGTGCGGCTCGTGGTCACCGGTGAAGAAGATGGACTTGCCATTGCAGTCGATGCGATAGCCCAGATTGACCACCGGATGATTGAGCAGGATAGGCTTGATGATTGCGGCACCCACCGCAACGGTCTCATTCGGGATCAGGTTCACATATTCGATGCGCGACTTCATCTCGGCTTCGCGCACCGGGAAATAGCTGTATTGCATCTGCACATTCATGATGCGATCCGGCCCTTCGCCGGTGATCGGGTCGAACGCGCCATACAGCTTGATGAGATTGCCCGGAATGAAGACGGGGATGAAGAACGGCAAGCCCTGTATGTGATCCCAGTGGCTGTGCGTATTGAAAATATGCGCTGTGACCGGCAAGCTCCTTGAGCAGCGTTTGCGCCAGGGGGAAGATGCCGGTGCCGCCATCCAGGATGATGAGATCGTTGTCGTCGGTGCGGATCTCCATGCAGGTGGTGTTGCCGCCATAGCGCACCGTTGTTTCCCCGGGGACGGAATCGAACCGCGCACACCCCAGAATTTCAACTTCATGCTCTGATCTCCTTGCCGACCTGGGCGAACACCTGGGCCTCATTCTCAATCTTGGAGAGATCGCCAAGACTGGCGATGACGTCTTGCAACTGTCCGCCAAAATGTTCCACCAGGGCAGGGGGGAGCTCTTCCACGAGCAGATTGCCGCCCCCGCCCGACAGCTGTTTGCTGATCTGGTCGGCGACAAACAGGCAACTGCGCACCGTATTGTCGGGTGAAATATCGCTGTGATGGTTGCGGATGTTCTCGGTGAGCTGGCTTGGGGAATTGCCATTTTTCCACCAGCATGCCGCCGACCACGGTGTGATCGGCGCCGATGATCTGTTGTTCCGCTGCATGCAGCGAGATCGATTGGTCGGCACTGCGCGCGAGCGCCTCCTTGAACTCTTCCGCCAGGAATTGGGCGAACACCACTTTGCCGAAATCATGCAGCAGACCGGCAATATAGCAATCTGCCGGATCCGTCTCATCGTTGCCGTATTTCTGGCACAAGGTGCGAGCCAGGCTGGCGGTGGTCAGCGAATGCATCAGATAGCGCTGGACATCGAACCCCGCCGCATTCTGTTGCGGCAACGCTCCCATCGCGGCAAACGACAAGGCCATGTTCTTGACCGTATTCAGGCCGAGATAGACCACCGACTGATTGACCGAAGTGATCTGCTTGGGAAAGTTGTAATAAGCGGAATTGAGGATGCGCAACAGCTTCATCGTCATCACCGGATCCTTCTCGATGACCGATGATCAATTCCTTGGGCGGGCAATTGATATCGCGCGTCAGTTCCAGGATGCGCTGCACGCTCTTGGGGAAAGCGGGCATCTTCTCCACTGCCGCAGACAGTTTTTTTGTAAGTTCCGTAGGAGTTTCAGTCATGTCTCTCGTCTTGCTCTAATCGCGCTGGCATTGTTGCGGCACGCACCACAGCGGGTGGCCGATCCTTGTTCTACCGATAGCCTGGCTGGCTTCCAGAAATATCCCGAAGAATACCCTAAAATTCAAACGAATTGACAGCGGACTCCGGGGGGAACGGGGTTGCTGGGAGACACCCCCTAGATGTCCCAGCTTAGCACTGGCTGGACTGGCGGAAACTGCTTCTGATAATACTGGACTACATTACGTCCGGTTTCCTTGGCCTGGTACATCGCAGCATCGGCACGTCTTAAAATTTCTGCTCGGAAAGCTGATCTGTCCGGTAGAACCATATCATGACCAAAGCAGTGACCAGCATGGCCGCCAGGCTACTGACTGAAAGTCTGCGCAACAATGGGAACGGCTTGTCCATGCCTGCGCTGTCTTTGCTCCCCGTTATCGCCACTACATTCTGGATATTGCCGGAATCGGTCATCTACCTGATTAGTCCGCAGAAATGCTCACTGCGAACCACAGTACGCCCAATCAATCGGGAAGCATATATGCCCGAATATATAGGTCGTGGCCTATTCCATGCTACAGACGTAGAGATGGGTCGAAGCCTGCCTTTTCCACGAATCGCCGGAGACTAGCGTGGCGGCGGCGGAGGGTAATAGGGCTGTTGCGGCGCCACATAGCCCGGCAACTGGTTACCCTTGGCATACATGCACTGCTCATAGGCGATGTCATAACGCCGCTGTGCATCGCGCGAGGCGTTTGCGCTTTCTCCAGCCCCCACCATGCTGCCGGTAACCAGCCCCACGGCGGCACCGCCGGCAGCACTATCATGTCCGCCGCTCAAAGCACCCGCGGTGGCGCCGACAGCTGTACCCACTGCCGCCGCCCCGGCGAAGTTCTGGGCTGCGGCCTCGTTGCGGGATTGGCCGATGGATTGTTGCGCATAGTTGCGGCAATACTGTTCTTCCGCAGCAAAGACTTCAAACGGTTTTCCGGGAGCCGGCATCACCGCGACACGCGGGCCGCTAGGCGCGCTCGCGCACCCGACCAAGACAACCGCCAATATGGAACAGGCCAGGATCTTTCGCATGATCAATTCTCCACCTTCCGGAATATCCGGCTACTTGGCCGGAGAGCCGGGAGGTATTGCCGGCACGGTCTTCCATCCCGACGGACAACTGGCTACATAAGGGTAGTAGCTCTTGCTCGACTCGCAGTAATACCAATTCTGGGCCTGGGCTTGAGGCTGAACTGCAGGAGGAGGGAGTGATTCCGAAGTTGCGGGAGGTTGCACTACCACGACTGGCGGGATGTACGGATCGGGGTAGGGATAGATCGGCACGGGGTAAAAATACCAAGCTCCTGCGGCGATCCACCACCAGCCGAATCGGCCATCATGCGTGCCATGATGCCACCTGCCCGAGATCCACACAGAACGGTGGCGATCCTCAAAATGACGGATATCACGCACTCCACCCCAGCTTCGCCTTTCCTGATACACCCCATGACGCCCAGCTGCCCCCATCCTGCCACGCTCATCATGGCGTCCGTCCGCCAAAACGGGTTGGGCGACTGCGGCAGCTAGAACTACGACACTCAACATACCGATCAGGTGCTGTTTCATGGCATCCTCCTTTGACGCTGCACAGCGTCTTGAGTGCTGAGACTCCGGATTTTTGGGATAAGTTCTGAAAAACCCGCGCCATGCCACGCGCATTCCCGCAATGGCTTGCACTTTTCCACCCGCGCCAATCCCACAAGGACGGTAGTGATCAACATCGCAATCCGACCACATTCCGCATAAGCCGACACTACAATGACCGCATGGATCAACCCACCCTGAAGATCACCGAAAATCTGGCTGACATTCCTGCCGCCGAATGGGATGCATTGTCGGAAAACGATCCCATGCTTTCCCATGCCTTCCTGTTTGCGTTGCAGGAAAGCGGTTGCGCCACGCCCAAGTTCGGCTGGAAGGCGCAATTCCACACCCTGTGGCAGGGCCAGCATCTGGTTGGAGCAATGCCCCTGTACCTGAAAGCGAATTCATTTGGTGAACATGTGTTCGATTTTGCCTGGGCAGATGCATACCAGCGGCATGGGCTGCGTTATTACCCCAAGCTGGTATGTACGGTGCCCTTTACCCCGGTGACTGGCAGACGGCTACTGGCGAACTCGGATGAGGTGCGCAGCCTCTTGTTGAAGCACGCGCTGGAGTTTGCAAAAAGCACAGGTGTCTCTTCACTGCATTGCCTGTTCCTGAACGAGGCCGATGCACTGGAAGCGCATGCTCAGGGCCTGATGATGCGCCAGGACGTACAGTTCCACTGGAAGAATCCCGGTTATCGGGACTTCGACGAATTCCTTTCCACGCTGAGCCGCGACAAGCGCAAGCGCATCAAGCAGGAACGGCGCAAGGTCAAAGAGGCTGGCATAGAACTGCAATGCGTCACCGGACAAAACGCCACGGCGGAGCAATGGTCGTTTTTCGCCTCCTGCTACCTGCACACCCTGCAACTGCACCACTCGCCGCACCAGCTGAATGAAGATTTCTTCCAGCGTATAGGCGCCGCCTTGCCGCAACACACCTTGCTGGTGATTGCCTCGCGCGAAGGCAGGCCGATCGCCAGCGCGCTGAATTACCTTACTGCTGACGCTTTGTACGGCCGCTCATGGGGAACGTTCGAATTCCATTCTGGACTGCATTTCGAGACTTGCTACTATCAGGCCATCGAGTTCTGTATCGAGCACGGCATCAAGACATTCGAAGGCGGGGCCGGGGGAGAACACAAACTGGCGCGCGGCTTCCTGCCGGTGACCACGCGCTCGGCCCATTGGCTGGCGCACCCCCAGTTTGCCCGGGCAGTGGAGGATTACCTGAAGAGCGAGGCCGGCGCCGTTTCGGAATATATGGATGAGCTGAACGAAAGAAGCCCGTTCAAGCACAACTGAGCCGTATTTCTTGCGGCAGCCGCCGAAAATTTATACGCGGCAGAAGGGGCGGGTAAGCTAAAATCCGGCGCCTTCCGTCAATCAAAGTTCCAAATCTATGTGGTTCAAGAATCTCCTCGTTTACCGTCTGACCCAATGGGATGTCACTCCCGAAGCTCTCGAAGAAAAACTCGCGCAACTCGCCCTGCAACCCTGTTCCGGACTGGAGATGCAGCGCCTGGGCTGGGTGCCGCCCAAAGGTGATGGCGAACCGCTGGTGCATACGCTCGGCTCGCAAATGCTGGTCAGCCTCGGGGTCGAGAAAAAACTCCTGCCGACGACCGTCATCAACCAGTTCGCCAAAGTGCGCGCGACCGAAGCCGAAGAGCAACAGGGCTACAAACCCGGACGCAAGCAGATGAAAGAGATCAAGGAAGCCATCACCGATGAGCTGCTGCCACGTGCCTTTGCCATTCGCCGCAATACCTATGCCTGGATCGATCCACTGGATAAATGGCTGGTGATCGATGCTGCCAACCTGGCCAAGGCCGACGAATTCGTTGAAATGCTGATCAAATCGCTGGATGGTATCGCCTTCGAGCTGGTCAAGACCCATTCCTCGCCTTCTGCGACCATGACTGCCTGGCTGGGCGAGGATGACCTGCCGTCGCACATCACCATCGACCGCGACTGCGAATTGCGGGCATCGGGAGAGGAGAGGGCGACCGTGCGCTACGTTCGGCACGCCCTTGAAGCCGAAGAGATCAGCAAGCACATCAAATCCGGCAAAGAGGTCACCAGGCTGGCAATGACCTGGAACGACAAACTCTCCTTCGTCATGCACGAGAACCTGCAACTCAAACGCCTTGCACCGCTGGATATCCTCAAGGAGCAGGCCGATACGAGCGAGGCTGACGACGTGTTCGACACCGATTTCGCCATCATGACGGGTGAATTGAGAAAGCTGCTGCCGGATATCGTCAACGAGCTGGGCGGGGAGCGTTCCTGAGAGCGGGGGGCTATAATGGCCCTCAAGTTCCAGCCATATCCCGATACCCCGTCTTCACTCAAAAGTCATCCCAATGGAAAAGAACCCATCCGTTGAGCAATCACTGATCGACAGTGTTCTGCAAAGCAAAATCGTCATACCGCCCCAGCCGGCCATCTTGCTTGAGATAGAAAAGCTGGTCAGCAGCCCGAAGAACAACCTGATTGCAATCGGCAATTTGATCAACAAGGATGTCGGCCTGAGCGCCGCCATCCTCAGGCTCGCCAACTCGTCCTATTACGGCTCGCAGCTATCGGTCGCCAACATCCAGAAAGCCGTGGCCATCCTGGGACTGACCCAGGTGATCAACATCGTTAAGGGTTTGGCGTTGCGCAAGGTGCTGAGTGGACAGGAAGTGGCCTATGAGAAGTTCTGGGAGAGGTCGGAAGAGATCGCCCTGCTCAGTTCGATCATCGCCGGCAAGCAGGTCACTGTTTGCAACATCGCAAAGGACCAAGCTTATGCGGCGGGATTATTCCATGAATGCGGCGTCCCCATCCTGATGCAGCGTTTTCCGAAGTATTGCGAAGCCTTCCGTCTCGATCAGGGAAGCAATTGGCCGAACTTTCACGATGAAGATCGGTTGTTCAATACCGACCATGCCGTAGTCGGCTATTTGGTCGCCAAGCACTGGAATATGCCGGATTTCATCTGCAATGCAGTACGTTTCCACCATGAAATACTCAATGTCGAGCATTCGGCACGGACGCTGGTATCCATCCTGCAAATGGCACGGCACTTGCACAAAGTAGCGCACCGAAGAGACGATCCTGAATGGCCTCGAATTAAGGCGGAGCTGTTCGATGAGATCGGAGTCAGGGAAGATGAGTCAACCGAGTTTGTCGAGGATGTACTGGAGAGGTTCACCCAGCAGCAATAGTGGTGGTTCGAACGTTGCCCGCAAGCCCCATCTCTCAGCACATAGGGCAACTGCCGTTCTAATGCAAATTTATTTCGGCCGTCGGTGAACAATCATTCGAAATTACTATCCAACCAGTGCGTTGTTGGCATCAAGACGCAGTTGGGCTTCTTGCCTCAGCAGTCCGTGGTAGAACGGGCCGGTTTATCTGATGTCTTTCAAGGAGGTAATCATGCACTCCATTCATCTGCGTGACGTTCATTTTCCCAAAGGTCCGAACCTGTTCGCATTATCCATCGGCGACGTGGTTTGGTTTGCTTTAGCCATTTTCTTCTTCCTTGTTTCCTGGGCCGTCGGCGGGAACGACTTCAAAGACAGCATCGGCGGCAATATCAGCCTGGCAGGATTAATAGCCGGGCTAGCCATTGGCGCGATCTTGTGCGCAGTTACGAAGCCGGAGAAATAGCTCCGGCCAGACGGGCTGGTAACTATTTTCCAAGTGGTGGAATTGGTTGTAAGGAACCATTTAGGTCTTCGCTTATCTTAAGTTCAGGTGGCGCAAGCTACCTCACGTTTCTCCTCCCAGAACGTGCAGTCTTAACTTACTCCCTTTGTTAAGACACTTGCCCCTGAGCCGTCAGGTCCAGGGGCATTTCATTGATATGCGGCAAAACTTTTTCCTGCGTTCGCGGTCAACGCGGTTACTGGATCCTTAGGAGGGCGGCTGATCATGGCTCGAATCCATCTACGTGATATGCCCCATATAGAAGGCTGGGATACCTTAACCAGCAGTCATATGTCGGTGTTGAAGATGTTCTTCCTTTACGCCTTACCGCTGTCCCTGCTTCCACCGGTCATGATCCATTACGCCGGCGTAACTTATGGCGGTCATTTGTTGCCAGCGCTGAGCGAGATGGAGCTAGAATCGATCGGCGTCTTGTTCTTTATTGCCGAACTGGCAATGACCTTTTTGGTTGCATACGTCATCCAGCGCTTGGGTGAAGTGATAGACATCAAGCCCGCGTTTGAGGATGCCTACAAGCTCGCTGTGGTCGTACCGACGCCGTTGTGGCTTGCGCCGTTGTTCCTGTTCATCCCCAGTTTCATCGTCAACATCACGATAGGCGCATTGGCGCTGATCCTCTCAGGCATCCTGATCTTCTATGCGGTGCCGCCGATTCTCAAGGTCGAGGAAGAAGGTCATGCCATTCTGCTGGCCGGTTGCATCCTGGCAGCCGGGTTGGTCGCATGGGCCGCAATGATGTACCTGACATTGCTCGCATGGAGCGGGCTAACCTCCAGCCTGTCACTTCTGGTTTGAACTGACGGGGAAAACAGCCTTTGCAGGCTGGAAAGCGGGAAAGGAAAAATCTTCCCTGCTTTTGCTTGTACTGATCAACGAGGCAACACGCGAGCAAGGACACCGAGTCCCTGCGTGGGTTTGCAAAACTCGTTGCGCAGGGTAACTGCATCGATACGCAAGATTTCAAAGCCGGCAGCATCCAGCATCTGGTCGAGGTAACGGCTACTGTGGCTATAGCGGCCACTCGGAATCAGCCGGTAATCGGTCTGCTGCCCGGTCTCCACGGCTTCTTCCACGGTGAAGGCAAATGCGCCACCTGCACGCAATGCTTGCCTGGTCGCGGCAAAAAGTGCCCGTAAATCGCCGAAGTAAATCAACGTATCGGCCATGACGATCAGGTCGAATGCATCTTCCCGCTTAAGCAGATAGGAACTCAATTCCGCTTCGACCAGTTCGTCGTAGAGGTCGCGTTCCTTCGCCTTGGTCAGCATGCCAACGGAAAGATCTACGCCGGTGAGGTGGCGTGCATAGGGTGCGAGCACAGGGGCGCACAAACCGGTACCGCACCCGCCGTCCAGGATATCAAGCTCCCCGTTGGCAACCGCGTATCCGCCGAGCAGTTCCGCAATGATTTCCGGCCCGCGATATGACAACTTGCCCGTGAGCTTCTCATCGAAGCTCTCAGACATCCCATTAAAGAGCGCGGTAATAAAACCATCCGAGGCTCTGACTGGCACATCCTCTCCGGTACAGGCGGCGAGGTGATGCCTTGCGTGCGCATTGTCCGGCTCGACGCTTAACCATTTGCGGTAACACTCTGCAGCCTCGGCGATACGGCCGAGCCGGTAATAGGCGATTCCCAGCAACTTTGGCGACTTGTCTGCGGACGACTGCAAGATATAGGCGCGACACCAGAGCAGCGATGATTCCTCATCCTGCCCTCTCCCTTCCAGCAGCGCGGCGAGGTTGTTGATCGCCGGCATATGATCGCCATCGAGAGCCAGCGCATTGCGGTAAGCGCTTTCCGCGTTATCCAGATCCTGCTGACGGTGCAAAACCGAGCCCAAGTTGTTCCAGACATTGGCATCGTCGACATTCAGCTCGAGCGAGGCAATGAATGCCGCGGCTGCACTGGGGAGGTTTTCGGTATGAGAGAAGATATTGCCGAGATCGTTGTAGCGGGGCGCACTGCCGCCGTCCGCTTCAAGCGCTCCCTGAATCAGCGAAACGCCTTCTTGCGAACGCCCCAGCTGATGTAACAACACGCCAAGGTAGTGCTGCGCTTCAACATGTTGAGGATTGGTTGCCAGAAGTTGCCGGTAAGCGATTTCCGCATCTCCCAGTCTTCCAGCTGTGTGCAAGGCGAAAGCCGATTCAAATGGACTGCGTTCGCTCATGGGATTGCTCGCCTGATGGGATACGCAATCCTACGCGAAAGGTTTTGCTTGCACCAGCCTGCCAGCAACTCGGCTTCTAGGCGCCATGCGTGACAAGCGACAAATGTTCCTCAAGGTTCTTCATCTGCATCACCCAGCCCTCGTCATTCATGCGGAAAGCTTCTGTGCGTCGGTCGCCAGGCAACTTGTCGAAACCGGACTCAGTGACCTTCAGCAAGGTACCGCCGCTGGCCGCCTTTTCCAGCCTGAATTCGACCAACGTCTGCGCCTCCTGCGAGTAATCCCGTTTTGGATCTGCGGTGTAGGGGTGCCAAGTGTAGGAGAACAGTTTATCGCGCAGCATCTCCTTCACCATTGCATCAAACTTCATGTGCTCATAACCGTGATAGGTAATGTGCCCACGGCTCACTTGGCCCGCTTTGAAAGGACCGTCCAGAGCCACGCGGAACCACTCGCCAAACTCGCGGTAATCGGTCAACGCGCGCCAGACCCGCGCGACAGGTGCTTCAAGTTCGATCTGTTTTTCAATATGGTATGTCATTTGGATAACCTCCTTCTTTAAATGCAACTTGGGAGTCGACCATGTGAGTTAGATACACGAGGACCTGAATTGTTTTGCCTAGGATGGCAAATAGTGAAATCGACGCCCCATATCACGAGTCGCAGATGAGTGTCCCTGGAAACCGGGAATGATGCCGAAGCAGGCGGTCTATATCTTTTGACCTATACTCTGAAGTGGTTTTTGCTGGTAGGCTTCGGGAACTGGGAAAACTGCGAACTTGGCCCTTACCATGAAAAAGACTCTATACGACTATTTGGAATTGGATAACAAGGCATCAGTGGAAGAGATTGGTGCAGCGTACCAGGCAAAGAGATCGAGACTGATCGATGCGACGGATCAGGAATCCCAAAACGAGCTGAAATTTGTCCAGCAGGCCTATACGGTTCTTTCGGATCAGAAACAGCGGGCAAAATATGATCAAAGCCTCGCATCGATGGAATCTGCAGACAAATCGATAATTTACTATTCGAACAATGCACCAGGCAGTGGCAGGCACCCCTTGGTGACATTGATCTTTTTGTCGGTGATTGCTTTCGCGGGATATGAGGTCTACCAGCAATATTTCCCTGGACATCGAATAGATGATGCCCATGCCCAGGAAAATTCAGCGCCAGCCGAAGGTTCCGGATCTCCAGCAAACACAACAGCTCCCGGAAGCGTTACTGAACCCGCCAATGCCGTTGCCCAAATCCCTGATCCAGCCCATGTTGAGCAACAGCAACCCGCAGCCCAACCATCAGTTTCATCTGACATTACCGATGTGAATGCTGTTCCCATCCCCAATCCGGAGACGCAAAGAGGCGCGTATGTATCCTTTTTATCACTGCCAAGCCCGCGAGCCTTTGTCATATGCCACGACAGACGTGTCATGACATTCAGGGGGAGTAAATTATTTGTCCAGAACAAGTTGGCAACCTTGCCCATAGGCTGCTCGCCCTATGCTGTTGATGATGCCGTGGTGTGGAACCAGTGAACTTCGGGTTTACTGATAGAACCTGATTCGCATGACAGCTCACACCAATTTATCGCAGGGATCTTTATGACATTTGAAAACAAATCGAACCGGCGCTTGTCTTTTGCTCCTGCGCTCATCATCGTCAAGAACGAACAAACAGATTTTCGTCTCGTGATCCACGAAACAGACTTCTCGCACACCGAACAGATCCATGCCACCTCCAAAATGATCTACGTCATCAGCGAGGCCCAGCCGGATACATATGAAGAGCTGCCGTCACTGGAACTGGTCGATGGCAATTTCTCCCTGGCGGAATCGGTCGCCCTGCAGGCCCCCAAGCTCACCAAGATCGATGGAGACCTGCATGTCAATGCAGGAGCAAAGTTTTACGCACCGCTCCTCGCCGAAGTGACAGGTTTCATATACTTGGGCAATGGCGCGCTTGTGAACGCACCAAAGATCGAACACCTGCTTGCCAACGACGACGAAAGCAAGATCATGTCGAAATCGGATCTCGACTGGCTGAGTACCATATAGCGTGATTCGCCAAAGCAAAGGTGTAGTTCCGCCAGACCCCTTTGATTCCTGCTGCCAGACTTTCCGGCCGGGAAGAATCTGGCCTTGATCATTCCCCCTCGACCGAAGCACTGCTGACGTGCCGAATGTTTGCCGTGTAGCCAATACAAGGCAAAGCGGGGCTATTTTTGGCATATGGCCTACAGAGGGCTTTGCTGCTAGGCTTCGAGCTGTTGGGGAAGGTCGGAAAAGTGTTTCTGAACCTGACCAGTCCGTTCAAGGGGGAGGGGAATGTCAAAAATCAGGCGCCAACAAAGGCTGATAGGGGGGCCACCATGCCCATATGGAGTGCAGCAGGTGCGCCTGCCCGATTTTGATCATTGAAGATCAGAGGTCGATTGCCAGCCTGCTCCAGGCCCTCATCAAGGATCGTTATGGGTACGCATCAGTCATAGCCGGAAGCATGAAGGAGGCTGAACTTGCGATTCAGGCCCAGCCGATCCACTTGGCGATTTCCGACTTGAATTTGCCCGATGCCCCTTACGGCGAAGTGATCGACCTGCTGTCCCGGCACAAAATATCAACCATTGCACTGACCGGCGCATTTGGGCAGGAGATGCGGGAAACCATTCTCAAGAAAGGCGCCATAGACTATATCCCCAAGCAGAACGTCCACTCCATCGAGTATGCGGTTGAAATGGCCAATCGAATTTACGAGAACCACCACACCAAGGTCATGGTGGTCGATGACTCCATGAGTTCGAAAGCCATACTCAAACATGTCCTGGAAAAGATGCAGTTCGAGGTATTCACAGTCAGCGATGCTGATGAAGCTTTGTCAGCCCTGGAAAAACATCCGGATATCAGGCTGGCTCTGGTGGATTACGCGATGCCGGGAATGAACGGCTTCGAGCTGATCCATGAGATACGCAAGAAAAGCAGCAAAGAGAACCTGTCCATCATCGGCATCTCCGGGGCGGATTCGGGTGAAATGGCGGCACAATTTCTCAAGAGTGGCGCCAACGACTATATCAAGAAACCGTTCTCATACGAAGAGATCCTTTGCCGGGTAGGACAGAACCTGGAAGTATTGGACCTGATCCGCAGCAATCGGGAAGCTGCCTTCATGGATTACCTGACTGAACTGCATAACCGCCGTTACTTCTTTCAGGAGGGCGGCAAGTTGCATAGTCTGGCAAAGAGCAAGAACAGCAACATCGTTGCCGTGATGATCGACATCGACCATTTCAAAAAGATCAACGATCGATATGGTCACGCTATTGGGGACGAAGCTCTCAAACAGTTTGCCGATTTACTGCTCAAGCACTTTGGCAAACACCTCATCGCGCGCATCGGCGGGGAAGAATTTGCCGCCCTCATCCTTGGTGAACCTCTGGCAAAAGTGCACAAGATTTTTGAAGCTTTCCGCGTCGAAATTGAGAACACCCCGATACGGCATGAAAAAATCAGCATTCCGTATACGGTGAGCATTGGCATGACTGACCAACCGGGGGAAACGATAGACGAATTTGTGAAAGCGGCCGATCAGGTACTGTATACAGCAAAAATGAACGGCCGTAACAAGGTGGTTTCCGTACTTCCATAACTTGTGACTTGAAGCGCACAACCGTCACTCTTGAGGGTCCTCTGATTAAGTCTCGATTCGTCATCCCGGCGAAGGCCGGAATCCAGTTCTTTCAATACTGGACACCGGCCTTCGCCGGTGTGACGACTTAATCAGAGCTGCCTTAATTCATATTCACCGGCAAATCAGCTCATCCCGCAACCGCCGGGTATAATCCCCCAACGGCTGCATTTCCGCAGAAGACAACGCCGCCGCGATCTCACTGATGCGCAGTCCGTATCCGGCCAGCACCAGATCCGGCTCCAACTCGCACAGTGGAATGGCCAGGAACGGCCGCGTCAGGATATCCGGATCGGGGATATCGAGTCCTTCTTCATGCAGCACAAGGTCGCCATACACGATGAGGTCGAGGTCCATCGTTCGCGGCGCATACTTGTCCACGCTGCGCTGGCGACCCAGGCTTTGCTCGATGCCGCGCAATACGCCGAACTTCATCTCTCGCGGCGGCACTTCCGTCTCGATCTCCGCGACACCATTGTAGTAGGGCGGTTGCGCTGCATCGCCCAACGCTTCGGTGAGATAGATCGTGGAAATGCCCGCGAGGCACGATTCGCCGGCAAGCGCATGGAGCGCAGCACGCACATTGGCGGCGGGCTCGATGTTGGAACCGATACCGATGAAGGCACGTATCATGGCTGGCGAGTGCGGGTGATCTCCACCGCCACGCTACGGGCGAAGCGCAGCGCGTTCGGCTTGGCCACGCTCACGTCCACCCGCTGCACGCCTTGCTGGCTCAGGCACAGCTCGGCGACCGCTTCCGCCAGCGCCTCCTCCAGAAAGAACTGCGAGCTTTCCGCCAGCGCGAGCACGCGTTTCTTCAGCGCGCGGTAATCGACGGTATCCTCGATGCGGTCGCTCTTGCCGGCCTTGCGCATGTCGGCGTAGACGGTGAGGTTGATCAGCACGTCCTGCTTCTCGCGGCGCTCGCTGTCGTTGATGCCCAAGATGCAGCGGACGAGCAGGTCGCAGATACGGATGCGGTCCATGATCTCTTCCATAGTCCCCCCTTGGCAGCCAAGCCGAGCAACACCTGACAATAGGAACCTCTTGGAAAGGATAAGTTTCTGCCGCCTGTTAGGCGGCTGAACAGGGAAGGGCAGGTATTTCCTGCTTCTGTTGGCATCAATGCAACCGGCCTACGTTAAAGCCTGTAGTCAGATTACACACTTCCAGTTATTTTGTTCTGCCGTTACTTTACCTATCATCAAGTCGCTTCCAGAACCAACGCTGGAGGCAGTGACGATCAGGACGCCACCTTGCGCAGGTAAATCTCTTATGGGAGGTCGCTATCATGAACTACAGACCATCATATATGGGAGAAACAAAAAGCGAGCATAGGGTCAAGCACGATATCGGTGTGCTTGCCGCCGTATCAGTGGCGATAGTCGTACTGATAGTTGTTTGAACAAATTGGCAACCGCTGGTTTATTCGCGAACAATTTGAATAAGACGACGCCGCCATGTTCGATCCGGGAAAGTCCCAATTGAATTGGGACATACAACTGAACTTTGATATTCACGAGAATACCAAGGCAGAGCCTCCGCCGCCCCCGAAAATCCCTCCCCGGAAACTGATCGGAGAAAAATTCCCCAAGATACTGGCACGCATCGAAATGCTCTGGTGCACATTGACGCTGCACAACTATCTGCAACAGGTATTGTTTACGGATCGCCTGAACCGGCAAGGCTTTCCGGAGGATGTGCTGCAGGCGCTGGGCGAGATACACATCGAACATATGCAGATACTCAAGCAAAACAAGATAATCGGCGTAGATATATGGGACATGTACTTTAAGCACTAGCGCGCCCGCCCGACCTGTTTGGACGACACTGCGTTTGTTAAATTCGGGGCACGATGTCAAAATGCGCCTCCTTAACAAGCGTATCCGACGCAAATGCCACTCCCATGTCAGAGCCAGAGAACAACCAGCCAATAAATTGGAACATCGAGCTCAACTTCAACCTCAATGAGGTCAAGCAGGATGAGCCCGTTAAAGCGCCGAAGATTCCACCGAGAGTTGTAATTGGGGAGAAGTTTCCCAAGATCCTGCAACGCATAGAAATGCTGTGGTGTTCCATGGAACTGCACAACTACCTTGAGCAAACCTTGTTTACCGATCGCTCAAACCGGCAAGGATTTCCACCCGACGTGATGAAGGCATTGGGCGAGATTCACGTTGAGCACACGCGCATATTGAAGCAGAAACGAATGCTGGGCGAAGACGTCTGGGATCTGCACCCGAAAAATCGGGCGTAAAGCGGTCAGCGGCGGGCACGCCGCCTGTTCTCCTTTAAAAACTGGCAGCACTTCAAATTGAAATCCATCGCCACAACGCTGCATCGCTGGAACATGCGCCGAATCATGCGGCGTCATCCCTTGCCGCATCATGTCTGGCACAGGGCTGCGCGCCAGCTTGTCGTGCTGCAGGGGCTGGATGCAGTGCAGATGGCGCATCTGCGCGAACTGACCACGTGGTTCCTGCACACCAAGACGATCAATGGCGTGCACGGCCTGGATGTGACATTGCCGATGCGCGTCACGGTGGCCGCCCAGGCCTGCCTGCTGATCCTGAATCTGGATACCGATTACTTCGACAACTGGGTCGAGATCATCCTCTATCCCGGCGCCTTCCGCGTCCAGCGCGAGCAGACCGATGCGATCGGCCTTGTGCATAACGACACCAGCGTGCTCAGCGGCGAGTCATGGCTGCGCGGACCAGTGGTCTTGTCGTGGGATGAAGTGGAACGTGACAGCCACCATCGCACCGGCAGCAACGTCGTGCTGCACGAATTCGCCCACAAACTGGATGGCCTCAACGGCGCAACGAACGGCCTGCCGCCATTGCGTCGCGGCATGAGCCGCCAAAGATGGGCCGCGGCTTTCAGTGCTGCCTACGATGCACTGTGCCTGCAAGTGGCCGCCGGAGCATCGCCTTGCATCAATCCCTATGCCGCCACCAATCCGGCCGAGTTCTTCGCAGTCGTGACCGAGTGTTTTTTCACCGCTCCGGAAACATTGAAGAACTGCTATCCAGAAGTTCACCAGCAGTTGGCGCTGTTTTACCAGCAGCCTGCGGCCGCATCGACTGGGTGAGAAACGGTAAGAACCAGAACGCCTTTGGCTTGCGCAAAAAAGGCCACAACTTCCGTTGCGGCCCTGTCCATCAAAGCTCAAATGCTCTGGCGACGTACCGGATAGCCCCCGATGGGTTGGTAGATCCCTTCAAAATGCTGGCCCTTATCGGTTTTCAGATTGGCCTTGTAGCAGTTATTGGATACTTCCAGTTTGATGACCTGATAACCTTGATCCACGAGCCGATCTTTCATTGTCTCCGCTGAAATCCAATGTGCCTTATCCAGGTCCGTGCATTCAAAGGTACGGGCAAGCAACGGAGTTGAAAGGGTGACAAGACTAAGTGCAATCGCGATATGTTTTACTGACATGGCTTTTCCTTTCATGAATTAGTAGAACTGCAGCCAGCATTCTTCGCGCATTGCCTTAAATCAAGCTTAAGGAACTAACCCCGTGGGCCTCCAAAGCCATCTAGCTTGCCGCGAACTTTGCTGCTAGTCTTTGCAGCACCAGATCGCAAGCAATGGCGTGTTGCGGAACCGGGCAGTCTCAAGGCCACCGTATCTACGCACACCAAGGAGCCAAACATCAACTCGACCGACATCGTCTATCTGTTGCAGGAATCGCCGCTGTTCCAGAAGGTGAAGAACAGCACGCTAGCCACCCTGGTCACGCAGAGCAAAAAGATCAAGATCGCGGCGGGACAGGTTCTGCTTACGCCCGGACAGCATAACGACCACATCTATGTCGTCCTGTCCGGCAGGCTGCGCGCGCAGCTCGATATGGACGACGCCAAGCCGCTCGCGCTGTTCGGCGCCGGGGAATGCGTAGGCGAGATGTCCATGTTCGACGACAACCAGGTCTCAGCCTACGTCATCGCCGTCACCGATTGCGAGCTGCTGTCCATCGAACACGTCGAAGCGTGGTCTGTGCTCAACCGTTCCTTGCAGGCATCGCACAACCTGCTGGCACTGCTGGCCAACCGCATCCGCGCCACCAACCACACGCTGGCGGAATGGCGAGCCGCTGCGGAAAATTTCGGTGCGCTGAACTACGTCAACGCCGTCACCGGCATCTACAACCGCCACTGGCTGGCCAAAAACCTCGGCCGCCTGATCCTGCGCCACACCCGGAAGCAGCAGCCGTATGCCTTCGTGCTCTTGAAGGTCGACAACTTCGCGCATTTCGATGCCCGCTTCGGCAAACTCGGCGGCGAACAGGCACAGAACTCCATTGCGGAGATCCTGCTGCGCTCGCTGCGCCCGAACGACGTCGCCGCGCATCTCGAAGCCGACCAGTTCGCCGTGTTCCTGCCGCTTACCACGGTGGAAAACGCCCATGCCGTCGCGGACCGCCTGATGAACGAGATCGACCAGCTCAACATCGGCCTGCCCAGCGGCGATGCGCTGCCGCCGGTGAATCTCTCCATCGGCGTTGGCGAGCCCCAGGCTGACGACACGCTGGACAGCCTGATCGCGCGTACGCTGCCGGCGATGCGCCGGGCTCAGAACTGAGGGATACCCAAGAAAAACCGTTCGCCCTGGCCTGTCGAAGAACGAGGCAGTGCAGCCTGTAGATTTGTCGTAAACCTTCGTTCATGGTTCGACAAGCTGAGCGTGTGCTGTTGGGGCGCATGCCCCTTACAGCCACGACCTACTCCTTGCGGGTGCACCACGAACGGAGGATATCGAGCTCCGTTCGCCCTGAGCTTGTCGAAGGGTGAACACTACAGGCGACCAGCTTTAATCCGCCAAAACACCGCAGACCCTGTTCCGTCCACCGCGTTTTGCCTCGTAAAGCTGACCATCCGCATCATCGATCATTTTCTCAAGCGACACGGTGGTCGTGCGTTCCGCAATGCCAAAGCTCGCGGTCAGCGCGATGCTGCGGTCCTCGACCGGAATCCTGATCTCGGTGATCGCGAGGCGCAGCCGCTCCGCATGGCTGAAGGCTTGGCGCGCATCGGTCTCGGGCAGCAACAGCACGAACTCCTCGCCGCCCCAGCGCGCCACGATGTCGCTGGTGCGCGAATACCGTTGCAGCAAATTGGCGATGGCCACCAGCGCCATGTCGCCGGTCTTGTGGCCATATTCGTCGTTGATGGATTTGAAGTGGTCGATATCCATCATCACCATGCTCATCGGTCGGGCGTGGCGTGCAGCAGCGTCCATGTAGGGCGTGGCAAGCTCGATGAACGAACGCCGGTTGTTCAGCTGCGTCAGTGCATCCAGGCGTGCCTCCTGTTCGGCGTGGTAACGCGCCTCGCGATGCTGGCGCATCCAGTTGGCCAGCGCCAGGGCCAGCAAGGTCGCTTCCAGCACCAGGCCGATCTCGGCAGCGTGAAAGGTGTAGAAGTTGAACGGGATCTTGCCCCATACACCCAGCGCGGTGATCGCCACGTTGATCATGCCGAAGAAGGTCGCCAGCAAGAAATAGCGGGCCGCAACCTGTTTGCGCAGCACGCTCATGATGCCCAAGGCGAACATGCCGACGGTGAATGACGTGGTGGAGATGAAGGCCACGAACGCCGCGATCACCTGGCTGTTCACCAGCAGCGCCAGCGCCATCAGCCCCAGGCCGATGCCGGTCAGCCAGCGCACCACACGCAAGGTGCGCGGCGCCTGTGTCGCCAGATCGAGGAAGCGGGCGGCAAACGCCAGGCCCAGCGCGTTGTAGACCACCATCGATACCAGGATCACGAACTGCTGGAAATGCGGCGAGCGCGGCCACAACCAGGCCACCCCGTGTCCCGTGTAGGCCACATTGCAGAACAGGATGGCCGAGAGTGCCAACGCGTAATACAGGTAGCTGCGCTCGCGCACGCCCGCGAACAACAGCAGGTTATACAGGCTCAGTGCCCCGAGGAAGCCGAAGAAAAAACCGTAGTAATACCCCAGCGCAAGGCGGTGCTGGTCGAACTGCTCATGCGTCACCAGCTCGATCGGGATCGGCATCGGGTCGGCCGACGCCACGCGCAAGTAGATGTCATTGCGCCCCGGCGTAAAGGTCATCGGCAAGGCATAGCCCATTCCTGCCATCAGCCCCGGCGCATCCGGCAACTCGTCGCCGGTATGCACCTCGCTGTGGCTGCCGTCCGCATGCAGCAGATACACATCCACTCGATCCAGCCAAGTCACACCCGCCAGCAGGAAACGCTGCTGCTGCGTGCCGGTGTCGTTCTCCACGGCAAGGTGCAGCCAGATCGGCAGCGAGCCGATGCCAAAATCCGGCGCCGCCTTCAGTTCAGGCTGAAAGCTGCCGCCTTGCTGCTTCAGCATCGCCTCAGCCAGCGTCAGCGCAGTGCCCGATTCCACATAATGCTCGGCATAAAGCCCCAGCGAGCCGGCCGGCACATCCGAAAGACGCAGCGTATCCGCCTGCGCCGCACCGGCCAGCAGCAGGAATAACGAGAGCAAGAAATTGTGTACGCAGTGAATTCAAACGAAGCGGGCAACCGGGGGCGGGCCTTCTTCACCACGCCGGAGACGCTGGGCGACTACGTGCTCGTCGACTTCCTCGAGCAGCGTCGTGAGCTGATCCGCGGCCGCCGCACCGCTTGATGGGCGGCCCGCGGTTTCGCACCGCCGGGGCCGACGACGTCGAGGCGCTGGTGCGTCTGGTCGATTCCGCCTATCGCGGGGAGGCCAGCCGGGAGGGGTGGACGACCGAGGCCCACCTGCTGGAAGGGCAGCGCACCGACGCGGAGGCCGTCCGCGAGATCATCGGGTCGCCGGAGGCTCGCATCCTCGTGGTCGAGGTGTCCGAGTCAGCGGGGGAGAGCGGCCCGGACGGCGCTCAGCTCGTGGGCTGTTGCCAGCTGGAGTCACGACCCGACGCCACCGCCTACCTGGGCCTGTTCGCGGTCGCCCGCCCCGCCAAGGTGACGGGCTGGGCCGGGCCATCGTCACCGAGGCCGAGCGGGTGGCCCACGACGAGCTGGGGGCGAAGCACATGGTCATGACCGTGATCCGTCAGCGCACCGATCTGATCCGCTGGTACGAGCGCCTCGGGTACCGGCGCACGGGCGAGACGCAGCCGTTCCCGTACGGCGACGAGCGGTTCGGCCTGCCCACCCGCCCCGACCTCGAATTCGTGGTGCTGGCCAAGCCGCTCGACTCCGGCGCGACCTCATCGGCAGCGATCGAGAAATTGTGAGAACCGCGCCAGGACGAGGAAAAATCGAAACTTCCCCTTGCGCACGGCCCTGACCCAGGCCATGATCACAGCGTTGTAATTACAGATGTGGTACGAGCCACTCGTCCAAAGATGTGTAGGGCATCTGAGGGGGGCGAGCTGTCCGTGCGACGAACGTTGCGTCGACAGCTCTGGTGACGTGTACCAGGGCGGGGAAAAGGAGGCCGGACATGCTGCATGTATCCGCCGACGAAACCGTGGAGTCAACCTGGCAGGACTACGCCAACTGTCTCGGCGTCGACCCTGATCTCTTCTTCCCCGAGCACGGGCACGTCGACCCGAGAGGCCAAAGAGGTCTGCCGGGGCTGTGTCGTGCGTGAGGACTGCCTCGAGTACGCCCTGGCCAACGGTGAGAAGTTCGGCATCTGGGGCGGCATGAGCGAGCGCGAACGGCGCCGCATCCGGCGTCAGCGGGCCCTGGCCCGGGCGGCGGCCAGCGCCGGCTGAGCCTGCTCAGCTCAACGGCACACCCCGGGCTTCGAGGCGCGCCTCGATCGTGCGCTCCTCGCTGAGATCGAGGAGCCCCCACCGGTTCTGGTCCACCGTCGGCAGCGAGCGCGGGGCACCAACCCGACGAGTTCGGCGCGGGCCACCTCGACGCGGCCGGCGACTTCGTCGTACACCTGGGCCGGTCCCACCGAGGTGGGGTCGAGGAGGTTCATGGACACCTGCACCTGGCGACCCACCGCCAGGCCCAGCGCCCGCACCGCCGGTGAGCGGAGCGCCCGGGCGAGAGCACGGGCCACGTCCAGATCGGGCTCGCGCAGCCACAGGTTGTAGGCCACGAGCGGGGGTCGAGCTCCCACCGCCACCGCTCCGGCGCTCGGATGGGGCGCCGGTGGTCCGAAGTCAGGCCCGAAGGCGACGAACGCGCCAGCCGGCGTACCTCGGGCAGCGACCGCTGCGAGCCGTAGCGGAAGCACGGCACGGCCAACTCGCTCCCCGCCCAGGCCGCGAAACGATCGGCGGCCGCCTCGGCATCGCCCAACGTGGCATCGCCGAGGGGCACGAAGGGCACGACGTCGACCACCCCCATCCGGGGGTGCGCTCCCGTGTGGGTGCGGAGGTCCAGGACCTGAACGGCCGCCCGCGTCACGGCCCGGGGGCTGTCCTCGCCGACCAGCGTGAGCACCGACCGGTTGTGGTCGGCGTCGGAGTGCACGTCGAGCAGCCGCGTCGCCGGCGGTGGCCGCCAGCTGGGCCACGACGTCGAGTCGGGCCCCTTCGCTGAGGTTCAGCACGCATTCGAGCACGTGACAGCCTCGCGCGGTTGGTATCGCCCTCGGATGGACTACCGTTCCACCATGCCCAGTGCAACCGAGATGCTCATCGTGGGGGCCGTGATCCTGTTGCTCTTCGGCGACGCGAAGCTGCCTCAGCTGGCCCGGTCGCTGGGGTCAGCCAAGTCCGAGTTCGAAAAGGGCCTGAAGCAGGGCGCCAAGGAGACCGACGACACCGAGCCGTCGTGATCAGCCCGCCGGACCGGCCCTGATCAAACGAGGATCCGACGAGGATCAATCAGAGGATCAATCAGACGAGGACGGGGATGGTGGTCTTGCGCTTCTTGAGGATGCGCCGACGCTGGCGCTCCGAGGTCCCACCCCAGACGCCGTGGTCGATGCGGTTCTCGAGTGCGTACTCGAGACAGGGCGCTTTGACCGGGCACTCCGCGCAGATGCGCTTGGCGATCTCTACGCCGACACCGTCGCTGGGAAAGAACATTGCTGGTGGCTCGATGCGGCAAAGGCCGGCAGCCATCCATTCGCTATCCATGTCGCCTCCGTTTCTCCTTGGTTCTACGGAGCCGAGGCAGATGTAGTTCCCAGCTAACGATCTGACCCGCTGATTTCTTGTCCGTACGGTAGCGCCCACGTCGGTGCGGGCCACAAACCGGCGTACATTCTGGCGGAAGGGTCGGCTGAAGGGAGCGATGGTGACTGACCACGATCCACACGGGTTCGGGGTGACACCGTCGTCGACGTTCGCTGCCGGGCCTCCCCGCTCCCCCCGTGGGCCCCTCGGGCGAGACGCTCCATTCTCTCCCCCGGAGGTGGGCACGGCGCCACCGATGGCCCCACTCCCGCCCCTTCCGCCGCTCCCGACTCGGCCTCAGCCCCCACCGGAGCGACCCTGGTTCCGCCGCCCCCTGCTGTGGGCGGCGTTGGCCGGCCTGCTCGTCGTGGTGGTCGCCACCACCGTGATCGTACGAACGTTCGACGATCACGGTCGCTCGACCTCGGCCGGCGGCTCCAGCTCCTCGTCCATCGGGGGCGCCTCCGTCGACATCCAGGAGCTGCTGCGCAAGGCCCAACCGTCGGTCGTGTCGATCCAGACCGGCCAGCAGAGCAGCTCCGGCGTGTTCGGCTCGGCCGGCTCGGGCGTGATCATCTCCGACGACGGCCTGGTCCTCACCAACGCCCACGTCGTGTCCAGCCCGGCGAACCTCCAGGTCACCCTCTATGACGGCCGCTCCGAGCAGGCCGACCTGGTGGGCAGCCTTCCCGACACCGACGTGGCCCTGATCCGACTGCGCGATGCCTCCAACGTCACCCCTGCGGAGCTGGGCGCGTCGGCCGACGTGCGGGTGGGCGACGACGTGGTGGCCATCGGCAACGCGCTGAACCTCGGGGGACCGCCCAGCGTCACCAAGGGCATCGTGTCAGCCACCGACCGACCTCGAGGCCGACAACGTGACGTTGCGGC
>CAVTMV010000010.1:0-152112 GCA_963735945.1 uncultured beta proteobacterium | reverse complement strand
TGCGGATCCGGTGTCCCGGGAATATCGGCAAGCCATTCGCAGTGGGCATCATAATGCGTATGATAGGAAATAACGCGGATGGGGAGAGATCATTTGAATAGGATATTTCTTGGCCAGAGGGGATTCATGCCCTTCCCAGCTTGGAATGTACCTTGCCATGGGCGGCCGTTCTTTGTCCTTTGGAAAATGCTTCAGGAGACTCTGGGAGACGAATTCAATCTTCCCGCTATAGGTCGCTAGCCCTTTCGTTTTGTCAGGATCAGGAGCCAGGGTATCCGGCGTGTCCCGCCTTCTGCCTTCGTTAAACCAGCGCAGGGCCGGTGTCGGTTTGTAGTTTTCCGGCAGGGGGACGACGAAGTAACCTTTTTTCTTGAAATCCTCATAAGAAACGTATTGGGGCAGGTCGGAGACGTCGTACTGCTTCCTGATCCAGTCCTCTTCCGTCTTTCCTCCGTCCGTGTAGTCCTCTTTGAATCCGAGTCGGTCCGCAAGGAGAGTGAAGATCTCAAGGTCGGACTTCGATTCCCCAAGGGGCTCGATGCATTTCTTCTCGTAAACAATGACCCGGTAGTTGCATCCACTTGAGGCATGATTCGAATAACCTCCCATGTTGCTGAACTCCGCGATATCATTTCTCTCGAAATTCGTACAGGCTGGGAAGATGATGTCCGCCATCTTCGTTTCCGGGTCCATCCAGACAGACTGGTTGACAATCGTCTCAAGCTTCGGGCTCTGGTAGGCCCGGACCCACTTGTTCGTCTCTGTCATCGTTCCCATGAACGAGCCGCCGTAGCGGTAGAACAACTTGATTTCGGGCTGGCCCGGCATGGGATACGTGTACGGGATGAATTGCTGTTCGATCGACTGCCCGCAGAATCCTTCTCCCAACCAGTGAATGGGCGGATTCAATATCGCGTCTGGAAACAGGGTTCGATAAAGCTTCTGCTGGACCGGATTGACCGCTGTCTTTTTTGCCACATGGTCCGGGTTTCCATCTCCGGTGATCCGGCCCAAAGGATCTGCATAGCCCGGGAAGTAGAAATGACCGTTATAGGGTGCTCCTTGAACTGCAGACCAGATGTTGACCCCGGGTTTTCCAATCCCCTGCATGGCCATCAAGTAGACCATCAGACGAGCCCATTCATGGCCATAGGATGTCCGGCACGCTCCCCCGAATCCACCCCGGGCTCCGCACCCGAGCATCGTCCGTTTCGACGCCCACTCTCTCGCCAGGGCATGGATGACGGGGGCCCTCACCCCTGTGATCTTCTCAGCCCATCTGGGGGTCTTCTTGACTCCGTCCGTCTTTCCGAGAATATGTTTCTTGAACTCCTCAAACCCGATCGTGCGTCCCTCGATGAACTTCTTGTCGTAGGTATCCTCGTCCAGCCATACATAGGCAATCGCCTCAGCCAGAGCCGCATCCGTTCCCGGCCGGGGGGCAAGCCACTTGTCTGCCATTCGGACGGCCGTGTAGTTGCAGAAGGGATCGATGAAGATCATCTTCTTCCCCATTTCTTTGAGCCACACACGCCAGATGGCGGACTCCTGGGCCGCGTAACCGCCCTTCGTTGAATCAGGATCGTGGGACCAGAAAACGAGGAGATCGGTGTTCTTCATCGCGTCTTCCAAAAGATCGTACTGCTCGGGGCAGCCCAGCCTCCAGTAGAATCCATAGGTATGGATCGACCCCCAGTGCCACCCTTCCCAGCTGTCCGGGTTATCGAAAACATCCGTAAATCCCAGGAAGTTGAAGAACCGGCCGAAGGCGCTTCGCTTATATCCGACATTCCCCCAATTATGATGGGACGAGGTCAGGGCTGAAATGGCTGCCTGACCATAAGTCCCCTGAACTCTTTTGATCTCTTTCGCAACGGTGTCCAGGGCTTCATCCCAGCTGATTCGAACGTAAGGAGACTTTCCCCGGTTCTCGGGATGCCGGTCTCCGTTCGGGTCGAAGTCAATTCTCCTCCTCGGGTAGGCCACCCGATCCTCGGAATAGATCCGGTTCCTTTCAGCAAGGGTGTAGGTACTCAATGTTGTTTTCCGGGGAGGGGAATACTTCTTTCCCTTCACCTCGATCGTCCAGGGTTTGGAATCGCTCTCGTCCAATCGCATCGGCCGGACTCGAATGATCCGCCCGTCTTTCACGTGGACAAATACCGGACCTCCAACCTCACAGTTTGTAAAAATCTGTTCTGACATAGCTTCATTCCTTTCTTTTTCAACCTTCGATCATCTTAAGGGCCTTGAACATTCGAATCAGCTTAACGTCCCTCTCTTTGCACACCTCAGCCTCGCTTCGCCCCTTATAGTCGAAAAAGCCCTTCCCTGTCTTCACTCCCAAACACCCCTGCTTGACCAATTCAAAGATCTTTGTCGGCTTGTACTCGGGCGGGGTTGGCGGAAAAAGGGATTTCTCCAAATTCCGGGCGGTCAAATCCAATCCCCCAAAATCGATTCGCTGCACCACTCCCACCACCATCATCCGCATGGCAAGCCCCCACTTGGCTGCCTCATCCAACTCCTCCGGTGACAGAAAATCATTATCCAGAAGATAGAACACCTCACGCTGGAACGCAATCTGGAGGCGAGTGACCACATAGCCGGGAACATATTTCTTAAACACCGCGGGCTTCTTATCGATATCTCTCAAAATATCGGCCATCAATTCAACGTTGGCCATATCTGTTTTCGGACCTTTCACAACATCTACCAAAGGAATAATCTGCGGAGGCGCATACCAATGAGCGATGAGAACTTTATCCGGACGAGAAGTCTCTACAAGGTCGAAGATGTTGAGATAGGTTGTATTACTTGCCAGTAAGGTCCTCGGAGGGCAATGCTTATCCAGTTGAGCAAAGACTGTTTTTTTTGCCTCCTTATCTTCGGCCATTGTCTCAAAGGCGATATCGGCATCCCGGGCCGCTTCTTCGATGGAGGTCGTCGGAGTAATCCTGCCGATGATGGACGGGATCGATTTCTGATCGAGCATCCCCTCCTCGGCCATAGCGCTCAGGCTGGAACGGATTAAGGCCATGGCCCTATCCAGGGTCTTTTGAGTCCGGGACATCATGGAGACCCGGTACCCCGCCTGGGCAAAAGACTGAGCGATGCCATGTCCCATCGTCCCTGCGCCTACGACGGCAATCTTCTTGATATTTTCCTTCATTCGACTCCTCCTGTTTTTGAGAACTTCAATATTCTTGAAAATTACTAATGGTTCGCAATTGAGAAGACATATTGTCCAGAAAATCTCCCCCCTGCCTTCGCCGAAGCGGCTTCGCGCAGGCAGGTCACCCGTCTTTGCCAAGAGGGGTAATTGGCGGGAGATGGTTAATCCTCTCCCGCCAGGGAGGAAGAGGAAATTATTTTCAAGGAAATTCCAAACTCCAATTTCTAATGACCAAACCGTTTTGAATTAATTCGGTGATTGGTGCTTATTTGGATCTTGGAATTTGGTGCTTGGAATTTGGTGTTTCCCCTACCCAACCGCCGTCAGGCCGCCATCAAGATAGATGATCTGGCCGGTGACAAAGTCTGAGGCGGCAGAAGCTAAAAAGACACAAATACCCACCAAATCCTGAGGCTGGCCTATTCGTTTAAATGGAACGTTCGCAACATACTTTTGAAGCTTCTCAGGATCGCTGAAGGTCGCTGCTGCAAGTGGCGTATTGATGAGTAGAGGGCCGATTGCGTTCACATTGATATTGTAAGGCGCCCACTCCGAAGCCAAAGACCTGGTCATCATGTCCACCGCGCCTTTCGTCGCACAATACCCTTCATTTCCCCCCCAGAGGGTCGCTCTTACTCCTCTTACCGATGACAGATTGATCACTTTCCCTTTCTTCTTCTCAACCATGATTCTTCCGAACTCGCTGCAGGCCAGCATGGTCCCCTTCACATTGACATCGAACATGAGGTCCCAGTCTCCCACGGGGAAGTCGACCGCAGTTCTCTTCACGTTAGCCCCTTGAGAGTTCACAAGGATATCGACCGTCCCGAACTTGGATACGACCTGTTTTGCCAATTCGGCCACGCTTTGTTTATCCGTGATATCGACCTGGAATGCGGCTGCTTGTGATTTGGTTTCCTTTTGAATCTTTTGAGCGACCGCTTCCAGCTTCTGCATATTTCGACTGGCGATCGCTATCTTTGCGCCCTGCGCTGCCATCCCCTGGGCCATAATCTCGCCGATCCCTCCGGCGCCTCCCATCACAACAGCCACTTTCCCGTCTAATCTAAACATATCCGCCATGTGAGTAACCTCCTTCTTTTTTCAACCTTTCAATATTTATTTCTCTACGATCCCGACAAGACGAACCATGCCGCCATCCGCCATCTCGCACCGAAATGGAAAAGCGGCTATCGTGCAACGTTTTCCCGTTAATAGATCGACATCGCCCCCGGCATTCTCGATGGTCACAATCCCATTTCTCAAAAGAATCCTGTGACAAGGCTCATATTCCGGGAATTCCACATCCGGGTCTTTTCCGGTCTCTTTTCGATACTCACTGTCAAGCCAGGGCATGGTTTGTGAAAGCTTGTAATGCCAGAGAGGACTGTCCGTGGCTCCCCAGGTCCCGGCGACCCCTTTCACCTTTTTCTTCACCAGCCATTTTGCTGCCTCCGGACCCAGTCCGGGATAATGGTTGTAGTATTGATAATTGTCGTAACGCCAGAACTTGTGCCAACCCGTATTGAAAACCACGAAGTCCCCCCGTTCAATCTTGGGTTTCGCCGTTTCGAGATCCTTTGGGGTAATAATGTACCACTTCTTCATATGCCGAAAATCCACGACGATACCGGTACCGTAACAATTTTTCAGGGGGACTTTGTCGAGCATGACCCCACCCTCGGAAGGGTGTAAGACATGGCTGGGCGCGTCCATGTGAGTCCCCGCATGCAAGGTCCCGGTGTAAACAACACTCCTCTTGTGGAATCGGCCGAGATATTCCCCTCTCTGGAAGATGAGGTCCTGCCTCGGTCCAGGGAACGGCCAGAGTGGAGTATCCACCCCCCACGGCAGCGACAGGTCATAAATCTTGGTTGTCATAATTTCCCCCTTTTATGAGATTTTCAGCCCAAGAATCTTTCTCGCCTCGTCCGGGGTTGCGGGTTCTTTATTCAATTCCCGGGCAATCCTTACGGCGCGCGCTACGAACTGAGCATTGGTCTTGACCAATTCTCCCTTGCGAAAATAAATGTTGTCCTCCATTCCGACCCGGACACATGTTCCGAGGATCATTCCCATGGCGGTCAGAGGAAGCTGGGCGATCCCGACGGGCGTTACATTCACGACCGCTTCTTGCGGAAGAAAATCGATCAGCGAATTAAAGTATTTGGGAGTCGCGTCCACCGCCCCTTGGTACGCCATCCCTAAGACAAGATTGATGTAGTAAGGTTTTTCCACCAGGCCTTTTTGGATCAGATTCTCAACTTCCCGCAGCATCGCGTGGCTGTATATCTCCATCTCGGGTTTGATCCCCAACTCTTTCATCCGAGTGACGTAGACCTCAATGTCTTCCCGCATGTTCGAGAAAGGCGTGCCTTTGTACTGTCCCGAGATCCGCATCATCGTACCCATGTTCAAAGAGGCCATCTCCGGCTTGGCGTAAATACACTCGATCCGTTGCTCAAAGCTGAGATTGGGACCTCCCCCAGTCGAATCCTGGATAATGATCTTACATTTCGCACGGATTCGGTCATGGATATCCTGGAAAACCTCCTTGCTCCCGGTCGTCTTGCCTTCCTTGTCCCGGCCATGAATATGGCAGATGGATGCCCCCTCCTGATAACAGGCGTTGGCGGATTCAGCGATTTCCGCCGGCTGCTCAGGAAGACCCGCGTTCATGGCTTTTGTCACCAATGCTCCTGTCTGGGCGACAGTAATAATCACTTTGTCCTCAGGTATTTTGATCATATTTTCTCCTCCTCTGTATTATTTTTGATGGAAATATCCATGTGCATCCATAAAAGGTTCAAGTTCTTGTTAACTCTATCTCATATTTGTAAACATCAGGCCGAAAATAGGTGATGGCCACAAACATCGCCGAGCCTTTTCGGGTATAGTAATCCCGCTCGATGATGAGAAGCGGGGTCTCGGTTTAACGGAGAGATTCTCCGCAAGCACTTTATCGGCTACTCCGACATCGATGGCTTGCTTCGCACGATGCGCTTTGGTCTTTAGCTTTTCCTCGACGAACGTAATGATTTCGGTCGACCCATTCAACTCATTCGGAGAGACGGTTTTCCCCAGGCTGTAAGGGAAATAGATAAAAGAATAACCTAAGGGGGCTTTCGACGTAAAGCGGACCAACTGGAGTTCAAACACTTTCTCGGGCTTCTTTAGCTGGAGAAGTTTGGCAATAGCCGGAGGAGACAAAATTTCGTGATAGGATAAGACTCTTGTCCGGGTTCCTTTGGCAGCCACGATGAGGTTTTCAATCGACCCTTTCAGCTCGGGTCTTTTGAACTCCGCTCCTTCGGTGACAAACGTCCCTCTTCCACGGTCACGGTAGATCAGCCCATCCTTCATCAGTTCGGAAAGGGCTTGACGAACCGTTATCCGGCTGACGTTATACTCAATACAGAGCTCTGCCTCGGTCGGCAGGCGCTGATTTCCCTTTAGCTCATTCGAGAGGATTCTGGACTTTAGGATATTCTTGAGTTGGTGGTAGAGAGGAGTCGGTCCTTGATCGAGTACCATCGTAAGGGGCTCTCCTTTTTGATCGCAATAATCCAATATCCTAATGTTATAACAATGTCAAGTAAATATTTGACCTCTACCCCCCTCCTCATGATCATCGAGAAGGATATGGTCCCGGGGAGTCAAAGGATTGACTTTCTTTGAAGGAAATCATAAACAATCTTACTAACCAGTCCACAATTGCATGGACATCGATAACTAAATCCCTCCTTTCCCCCTTTACAAAGGGAGGAATTACCCCTCTTTGGCCGCCGGCCCAAGAGGGCCTCTGGCCCGGAGGGCAAAGAGGGGCGACCTGCCTGCGCGAAGCCGCTTCGGCGAAGGCAGGGGGAGGTTTTCTGAATAATATGTTTTCTCGATTATGGACTCCTTAGTAAATGACGGTGTATCTATGGCTGACCTCGTTCTTTTCAATGCCAATGTGATGACGATGGATTCATCATGTCCAACGGCTCAACTGATTGCCATCCAGGATAATAGGATTATCGCTGTCGGAGGGGATGATGACCTCCGAGAATTCCAAAAAAGAAACACCCAGACTATCGATTGTAAAGGAAAAACTGTATTGCCCGGTTTTATCGATGCCCATTGTCACCTTCACGCCTTTGCTGAGAGTCATGTCACCCTTAACTTAGAGCCTCATCACAATGTCCGGTCTATTTCAGATATTCAAACTAAAATAAAAGCTTCATCTCAACAACTGCCATCCGGGGCCTGGATCAGGGGGCGAGGATACAACGAATTCTACCTGGCAGAAAAAAGACACCCAAATCGTTGGGACCTGGATCAGGTTACTTCTGCACATCCAATCAAACTGACGCATCGCACCGGCCACGCCCATGTGCTCAATAGCTTAGGCTTTAAAAATGGTTGGCATCTCAAACGAAACCCCCGACCCTTTGGATGGCCTGATCGATCGGGATATAAAGACCGGAGAACCCACGGGAGTGCTCTACCGGATGGGTGATTTTCTATCCAGGAAGATCCCACCTTTGGAGAATGATCAACTGGACCAGGGGATGAAGATAGCCAATGACGAGCTTCTATCCATGGGCATCACATCGATTCAGGATGCTTCGTCTCATAATGGGATTGAGCAGTGGAAAATGTTCTGCCGTTGGAAAGAGAAGGGATTGTTAAAACCAAGAGTGGTGATGATGCTTGGCGCAGAAAGCTTTTCGGTGTATAGGAAAGAGGATTTCGAAACCCAAACGGATAAAAGCCAGCTTCGCCTCGGCGGGGTTAAAATTATATTGGATGAAACCACCGGACATCTCCGTCCCGCTCAAGCTGAACTGAATGAGATGGTGTTTAGAATCCACCAAGCAGATTTCCAGGCCTGTCTTCATGCAGTTGAAGAGAAGGCAGTTGAGGCAGCTTGCTCTGCAATTGAGTATGCATTAAAAAAGTTTCCCAAATCAGACCATCGACATCGAATTGAGCACTGTTCAGTCTGTCCGCCGTCATTGGCCAGGAAATTGGCTGCGCTTGGGATCATGGTTGTCACCCAACCCTCCTTCATCTATTACAGCGGAGACCGGTATCTTCAAACCGTCCCAGCAGAAGAATTGAAACATTTATATCCTATCAGAACCCTTCTGAAGAGTGGAGTCAAAGTCGCGGCGAGTTCGGATTGCCCTATTGCTCCGGCAAATCCCTTGATGGGGATTTATGCTGCTTCCTCCCGGATGACGGAAACCGGTGAAACGGTTCTATCCGAGGAGAAAATAACTCCCGAGGAAGCATTAAGAATGTACGGAGAGAACGCAGCAAGAACTACTTTCGAAGAAGGAATGAAAGGATCGATCTCTCCCGGCAAATTGGCCGATCTGGTCGTGCTGAATGGTGACCCAACCAAGGTTCCGATCAATGAGATAAAAGATATCAAAGTGGAAATGACCATCCTCAACGGAGAGATAGTTTGGGAGAAATCCTGATCATGCCTGGGAAGAAAGGATTCTCACCGCGGAGTCGCCGAGGCCGCAGAGAAAGACTAATTTGTTTGTCGTGAGCCTTTCGACAAACTCAAGCTCCTGAGCTGAGACAAAAACTGAAAAAGATTTCAGAGCTAAATCTGCTTTTGGGATAGATATTGACATTACGTCACATTATGCTTACAATGTACATATGAATGATATTCGCTTTGAATGGGACGAGAGTAAGAGTCGCGAAAATAAGAGAAAACATGGCGTATCGTTTGATGAGGCGCAAACGGTCTTCTTCGATGAGAATGCGATTCGATATTATGACCCGGATCATTCGGAAGATGAAGATAGATTTATCATGCTCGGCTTGAGTTTTAAATTGAGGGTGCTGGTAGTATGCCACTGCTATCGATTGGATGACAAGGTCATCCGTATCGTCTCAGCTCGAAGGGCAAACAAAAAAGAAGCAACCGTTTATTGGAGGTGACGCAATGAGAGCGCATTACGATTTCTCAAAGATGAAGGGAGAGAAAAACCCCTACATTAAACATCTGAAACAGCCGGTTACGATCCGGCTCGATAAAGCTTCGGTGACGTATTTTAAGGCTATGGCGACCGAACTGGGAATGCCTTATCAAAACCTTATTAATCTCTACTTGCGTGATTGCGCGATAAACCAGAAAAAGCTCTTACTCAAGTGGGCGTCCTAAGAATGGCCGAGCAAGCGGCTACCGAAGGCCAGAGGCCTTTAGAGAATCGGCATCTCCCGATTCTCTAAAGGAGATATCTCACTCTGCGTTCTCTGCGACTCTGCGGTGAATCTGGTCCAAAATCTTATCAGGCACCGCTGCGGTTGTCCTTTAATTCAAGTATCTTGACGCCCCTACCCTTTTTTGATAATGTTCTATCATCCCAGGCAGTCCGGGGGTGGGTGCCCCGGAGTACCTACACCATCTCATTGTGCTTTCATATATCCGCCGGGATCTTTGGAAAAATTTCGGAGATCCATGATTTTCACCATAGAAACCTTTCTTATTTTAACAGGTTAGACAGTAATCGAGCACTTAATAATAGGCGGAATTACTACATCATAATAATAACTTTTCCATCTAATTTCTGTTAGCGGTCAAATCCATTACAAGGAGCATATTATGGCAAAGGCTAATCTAATTCTTCCAACCGGGACCAAAGTACAGCTTGAAGGAACGGCAGAAGAAATAGCAGCACTCCTGTCTAAATTCTCTGGTGGTTCTGAGAAGGGGGACGGGGCAAAGAGAGGAGGAAAAAGGAAACATAGTGCTCCAAAAGAAAAAGGCTCAAAATCTCGTTCTGGACCTACTGGTCTTGTTCTTGATCTAATTAATGAAGGATATTTCAAATCTCGTCGAACACTTCCTGAAATTCAGAAAAAGCTTGAAGAAAAGGGGCATATTTACTACTGCAGATGTTCAACCACGGTCTCTCGGCGGCTGGCATGTTCTTCCTGGTCGGGGTGATCTACGACCGCGCGCACACCCGCAACCTGAACGATTATGGCGGGTTGTATGCCGTCCTGCCGATTTATGGCACGGTGCTGATCTTTACCGCCATGGGCTCGCTGGGCCTGCCTGGCCTGGGCGGCTTTGTCTCGGAGTTCCTGGTGGTGCGGGGCGCCTGGCCGGTATTTACCCTGGCGACCGCCGTGAGCATGATCGGCCTGTTCTTTACCGGGGCTTACATCCTCAAGGCGCTCCGGCAGGTGCTGCACGGGCCGGTGAACGAACACCTGGCATGACCCCTGACTGAAATTAACCTGCGGGAGCTGGTGGTGATTGCGCCGCTGATGGCGCTCATGCTGGTCATCGGTTTTTGGCCGGCCTGGCTGCTGGATATGATCAACGCCGTGCTGTCGTTCAAGTTCTAAGGGGGAGGGAATGGTACCTTTGCTGAGCCTGATCATCTTTATCCCCCTGGTCAGCCGGCCTGGTTATGCTGCTGCTGCCTGCCGGAACGCGTGATTGGATCGCGGCGCTCGGCCCTGGCCGCGGCCACCCTCGACCTGCTCCTGTCGGCCTGGGTCTACGCCACCTACAACATCGGCCAGGCCGGCTACCAGTTTGTCGAGCGCCTGCCCTGGGTGCCGGCGCTCGGTATTTCCTACTACGTCGGGTGTGGATGGGATCAGCGCCCCCCTGGTGCTGATGGCCGGGGTGGTGGTCTTCTGCGGCGTGCTGATCTCCTGGAACGTGGAAGAGCGCCCGCGCGAGTTTTTCGCCTTCCTGATGTTCCTGGCTTCCAGCGTGATGGGCGTTTTCGCTTCGCTGGATCTGTTCATGCTGTTCTTCTTCTTTGAGCTGGCCGTCTTCCCCAAGTACCTGATGATCGTGGTGTGGGGCTCGCCCAAGACCCGCGAGTACGGCGGCATGAAGCTGACCCTTTACCTGTTTATCGGCTCGGTCCTGGCCCTGGTGGGTGCCCTGGCGATCTACTTCGGGTCGGGCAAGCTCACCTTCGATATGCTGGCCCTGGAAAACGCCGGTTTCTCGCTGGATTTCCAGCGGCTGTGGTTCCCGTTCGTGTTCATGGGCTTTGCCATCCTGGGCGGCATCTTCCCCTTCCACTCCTGGGCTCCGGATGGCCACGTTGCCGCTCCCACCGCCATCTCGATGCTGCTGGCGGGGGTGGAGATGAAAGTGGGCGCCTTCGCCGCCCTGCGGGTGGCGATCGAGCTGCTGCCGGATGGAGTGCAGTTCTGGGCGCCGGCGATCATCGTCCTGGCTACCATCAACGTGGTCTATGGGGCGTTTATCGCCATGATCCAGAGCGATTTCAAGTACGTCATCGGCTTTTCTTCGGTCTCGCACATGGGGCTGGTGCTGCTCGGCTTTGCCACCCTGAACGAAAACGGCCTGGTGGGGGCCGGGATGCAGATGTTCTCGCACGGCGTGATGACGGCTCTCTTCTTTGCTGTGGTCGGCATGGTCTACGACCGGGCCCACACCCGTGAGATCACCAAGTTGGGCGGCTTCTTCAAGAAGATGCCCCTGGCGGCCCTCGGTTTTATTGTCGGCGGCCTGGTTTCGATGGGTATGCCCGGTTTCTCGGGTTTTACCGCCGAGTTTCCCATCTTTATGGGTGCCTGGCAGGTCGCCGCCGGTGGTCGCGATCATCGCAATTATCGGAGATCGTGATCACGGCGGCCTATATCCTGCTGGTCATCCGGCGGGTGTTCTTTGGCGATATTCCGGCAGAGTTGGCACGAACAGGTCGGCGATGTGAGCGGTGCTGGATAAGACTGGCGATTGGTCTGCTGTGCGCTGATCATGATCGGCATTGGGCTGGTTCCCGGCCATGATGGCTCCGCATGGTCCAATCGGGCGTCAACCATATCCTGGCCCTGGTAGGAGGTGCCTAGCATGCCTGGGACGCAATACTGACTTCGACGATGATGCTGGCCATCCTGCCCGAAATCGGCCTGCTGGTGCTGGCCGTGCTGGTCCTGGTGCTGGACGTGTCCACCCGCGGCGCGACCGGGAGCGCGATTTCCTCGGTTGGGTGACCGCCGGCGGCCTGGTGCTGATCGCCGTTCTGGCGGTGGCTTTTTCCCAGCCTGGCGCTCAGCCGGTCCAGGTGTGGGGCGGGATGCTGCGCTTCGACTGGGCCGGCTTCCTCTTCCGCCTGATCTTCCTGGCTGGGGCGGCCCTGACCGCGCTGTTTGCCATGGAGAGCGAAGCAGCTGCGCGAGCGCGGCGAGTTCTTACCTGCTGCTGCTGGTCAGCACCCTGGGCATGAGCCTGATGGCTTCCGCCAGCGACCTGATCATGCTCTACCTGGCGATTGAAACCACCTCGATCCCGCTGTACGTGCTGGCCGGTTTCGTCATCGTGGATCAGAAATCGGTCGAATCGGGCATCAAGTACCTGCTGTTTGGGGCGATGACCTCGGCGGTCATGCTGTTTGGCTTCAGCTTCCTGTATGGTTTCACCGGCACGACCAACCTGTATGCAGATTGCGCCAGGCGTTCCAAGGCTGACAGGTGTCCCGCATCGCTGGTGATCGCTTGCCATGCTGGTGCTGGTTGGTTTTGGCTTCAAGATCTCGGCCGTGCCGTTCCATTTCTGGGCGCCGGATGTCTATGAAGGCGCGCCCACCCCGGTGGCCGGCTTCCTCTCCACCGCCTCCAAGGCGGCCGGGTTTGCCGTGCTGCTGCGCGTGCTGCTGTCCGTTTTCCCGGAGATTGACTCGCCATCTGGATGTTGCTGATCGGCGCATCCTGGCAGTTGCTCAGCATGTTCACTGGGCAACCTGCTGGCCCTGGCGCAGAAAAACATCAAGCGCCTGCTGGCCTATTCCTCCATCGCCCAGGCCGGCTACATCCTGATCGGGGTGGCGGCCAATAGCCAGTTCGGCACCACCGCCGCGATCTACTACCTGATGGCTTACCTGGTGACCAACCTGGCGGCCTTTGGGATCGTCACCGTGGTCGGACGGGTAACCGGTTCGGATGAGATCTCAGCCTATGCCGGCCTGAGCCGGCGCTCACCGGGCCTGGCCCTGGCCCTGCTGGTGGCGCTGCTTTCGTTGGGCGGCATCCCGCCCTTTGCCGGGTTCTTTGGCAAGCTGCTGGTGTTTGGCGCGGCGAGTCCAGGCCGGGCAGGTACTGGCTGGCGATGATTGGTATCCTCAACTCGGTGATCGGCCTGTACTACTACCTGGTGGTGTTGAAGGTGGTCTACCTGTACCGTTCCGAAGAGGAAAACAAACCGGTCAGCACGCTGCCTGGATGGAAGCTGGCGTTGGTGGTAATGCGCCTGGCGGCGATCCTGGGTATTGGGCTCGTTCATCTTTCGCGCCGTGGTACACCCTGTCGATCTTCAGAGTCTGCCGGTGGTTTTGTATGCCCCGACATGCTGGGCTATAAAATTATATGATTGGCTTTGTCCATCAAAACCTGGAGGAGCTTTTCGCCAAGATCCCTGTTCCCATTCTGGCGCCGGATTCTTTGCCAGAAGTGGCGATTACCGGTGTGACCAATGATTCACGAAGCGTGCAGCCCGGTTACCTGTTCGTGGCGCAAAAAGGGGGGACCGTTGACGGGCATCATTATATCGCCCAGGCGGTAAAAAACGGCGCGGCGGCGGTGGTTGGGACGGAGCCGGTCAGCGACGCCCCCGTACCTTACGTCCAGGTGGAGGACAGCCGGCAGGCCCTGGGCTATCTTTCGGCGGCCTTTTACGGCTTTCCCGCCCGCCAGCTGACCGTGATTGGGGTGACCGGCACCGATGGGAAAACCACCACCTCCAACCTGATCTACCAGATCCTGCTGGCCGCCGGGCTCCGGGTGGGGATCATCTCCACCGTCAACGCCGTGATCGGTGACGAAGTGGTGGATACCGGTCTGCACGTCACCACGCCCGAAGCGCCGGAAGTCCAGCGCTACCTGGCGCGCATGGTAACGGCCGGATTGACCCACGTGGTGCTGGAATCGACCTCGCACGGCCTGGCCCAGCACCGGGTGACCGGCTGTGAATTCGATATCGGGGTGGTGACCAATATCACCCACGAGCACCTCGATTTCCACGGCACCTACGAGGCTTATCGGGCAGCCAAGGGCCGCCTGTTTACCAGCCTGGCCGAGACCCATCCCAAGACGCAGGGCAACCCGCGCCTGGCGGTGCTGAACCTGGATGACCGCTCCTATGAATACCTGCAGAACCTGACCATCGTCCGCCAGGTGGGATACAGCCTGGTCCGCCAGGGAGAAGGGGTGTGGGCGGAAGATATCCACCATGACCTGAGCGGGCTGCATTTCACTGCCTGCGGTCCGGGTTTTCGCTTCGCGGTGGCATGCCCGCTGGTTGGCGATTTCAACGTATCCAACTGCCTGGCAGCCATTGCCGCCACCGTGGTCGGGCTGGGGGTTGACCCGGAGGCTGCCCGGCGCGGGATTGCCGCCCTGAGCGGCGTGCCGGGCCGGATGGAACGCATCGACCTCGGTCAGGATTTTCTGGCGATTGTCGATTTTGCGCACACCCCCAATGCCCTGAAGGTGACCCTGGAGACCGCCCGCAAGATGACCCCCGGCGGGTGATCGCCGTATTTGGCTCGGCCGGGCTGCGCGACCGGCAGAAACGGCAGATGATGGCCGAGGTCTCCGCCCAGCTGGCCGATATCACCATCCTGACGGCCGAAGATCCGCGCACCGAATTGCTGGACGATATCCTGGCCGAGATGGCCGCCGCCGCCCTGCAGGCAGGTGGGATCGAAGGCCAGACATTTCTGCGCATTCCGGACCGGGGTGAGGCCATCCGCCAGGCAGTGCCGCTGGCCGCAGCGGCGACCTGGTGATCACCTGCGGCAAAGGTCACGAACAGTCGATGTGTTTTGGCATGGTCGAATACCCCTGGGATGACCGCACCGCGCTGCGCGCTGCCCTGGCCGAGCGCCTGGGGGTAGATCGGCCCCAAGATGCCCTACCTGCCGACCCAGGCCAGTTGAATCTGATATTAACAAAAAAATCGGCAGGTTATGCCTGCCGATTTTTTTATTCAAAGCTGTTTGAAGAGGGTCTAGCGGCGCGGGCCGCGATCGCCGCCGCGGTTCTGTCCGCCGCGGTCGCCGCCGCGATCTCCACCCGGCCGGCCGCCGAAGGAACGTCCGCCGTCGCCGCCGCCCGGGCGAGGGCCGCTGCGCTTCTGATCGCGCTCGCGCGCTTCTTCCGCGGTCCAGCCTTCCAGGACGGCCTGGCGGGAAAGGCGGATCTTGCCGACATCATCGATATCGGTGACCATCACGGTGATTTCATCGCCCATCTGGACCACATCTTCCACCTTTTCGACCCGCTCGGAGTCGAGCTGGGAGATGTGGACCATGCCGTCGATGTTGGGCAGGATCTCGACGAATGCGCCGAAATCGGTGATGCGCACCACCTTACCGGTGTAGATTCGCCCGATCTGGGGCGTTTCGGTCAGGGCTTCGATGCGCTCGCGGCGCCTTTTCTACCAACGCCATCGGTGGCGGCGATGAAGACCGTGCCGTCATCATCGATGTCGATCTTGGTGCCGGTCTCTTCCTGCAGGGCGCGGATCATCTTGCCGCCCGGGCCGATGATCGCGCCGATTTTGTCGATCGGAATCTTGATGACCGGGATGCGCGGGGCATGCGGCTTGAGCTCGGGCCGCGGGGTCGGCAATAACCGCCAGCATCTGGTCCAGGATGAACAGGCGCGCCTGGCGAGCCTGGGCCAGCGCCTCGGACATGATCTGGGGATTGATGCCCTTGATCTTGATATCCATCTGCAGGGCAGTGATGCCCCTTGGTGGTCCGGCGACTTTGAAATCCATATCGCCCAGGTGATCTTCGACGCCCTGGATATCGGTCAGGATGATGTACTGCTCGCCTTCCTTGACCAGGCCCATGGCCACGCCGGCGACCGGGGCCTTGATCGGCACGCCGGCGTCCATCAGGGCCAGGGTGGAACCGCAGACGGAAGCCATCGAGGAAGAGCCGTTGGAAGACAGCACTTCGGAGACCAGGCGCAGGGTGTAGGGGAATTCCTTTCGGGCGGGATGACCGGCACCAGGGCCCGTTCGGCCAGGGCGCCGTGGCCGATTTCGCGGCGGGAGGTGCCCAGGCGTTTGACTTCGCCGGTGGAGTAGGGCGGGAAATTGTAGTGGTGGATATAGCGCTTGCGTAGTCGGTGGGCGAGAGGGTGTCGATTTCCTGGGCTTCCTTGGGCGTGCCCAGGGTGGCCAGGGTGAGCACCTGGGTTTCGCCGCGGGTGAACAGGCCGGAGCCGTGGGCGCGCGGGCTGGTGCCGACTTCGCACCAGATGGGGCGAATTTCGGTGCGGCTGCGCGGCCATCGGGGCGCTTGCCCTCGAACAGGATGCGCTCGCGAACGACGCGCCGGTAGGCTTCTTCGAAGGCCATCTGGCTGCTCGACCTTGGCGGATCATGGTCGTCATCTTCGCCGGCAACGTCGGTCACGGCTTTCTCGCTCCAGGGCATCAACGCCGACGTACTGCTCGGCCTTGGCGTGGGAGGCATCCATGATGGTATTCAGTATCGGCTTGCGATAGAGATCGTACACTGGTCTCGGCCAGGAGCGCGTCGGTGGGGAAGAGCGGGACGACCCGCTTGGCTTTGCCGCACTTCGGCGGCCATCTGCAGCTGGACGTCGATCAGGGCTGGATGGACTGGTGGCCGAACATGAAGCGCTCGACCATCATCGGCTTCGGGGATTTCCTTGGAGCCGCCTTCGACCATCAAGATCGCGTCGCGGGTGCCGGCCAGGCGCAGGTCGAGGTCGGAGACTTCCATCTGCTGGTAGGTCGGGTTGGCGATGAACTTGCCATCGACCCGGGCGACGCGCACGGCGCCGACCGGGCCATCCCAGGGGATATCCGAGATCATCAGGGCAGCCGAGGCGGAGTTGATGGCCAGCACATCCATCGGATTCTCGGGATCGGCCGAAACCGAGAACATGACGATCTGGACTTCGTTGCGCATGTCCTTGTTGAACAGGGGCCGGATGGGGCGGTCGGTCAGGCGGGCGATCAGGATGGCATCTTCGGAGGGCCGGCCTTCGCGGCGGAAGAAGGAGCCGGGGATGCGCCCGCCGGCGTACATGCGTTCTTCGTAATCGACGGTGAGTGGAAAGAAATCCTGGCTTTCCTTCGGTTGGGCGCCCATGGTGGCGGCGCCAAAAACGATTGTATCGCCGAGGCGCACGGTAACGGCGCCGCCGGCCTGGCCGGCCAGTTTTCCGGTTTCGAAAATGACCGGTCGACCGCCAACCATGGCGGTATAGGTTTTTCCTTCGGGTTTCATAAACTCCCTTTATGATATTCCCACCTGGTCAGGGACTGAGGGCAGCCCGGGACGCCGGGTCCTGACCTGCTTTCAATTCCCAACCAGCGGGTGATACACGATATCTAATTGTACCATTAACCGATTTATGATTGTAGAATTGCGCTCAAGAACTGGCCGGTGTAGCTGGCGGGAACCTGGACGACCTGTTCAGGGGTGCCTTCGGCGATGATCTGACCGCCGCCCGCGCCCCCTTCGGGGCCCATGTCGATGATCCAGTCGGCCGTCTTGATTACATCCAGGTTGTGCTCGATGATGATCACCGTATTGCCGGCATCGGACAGGCGGTGGAGCACATCCAGCAGGCGCTGGATGTCGGCGAAATGCAGGCCGGTGGTGGGCTCATCCAGAATGTACAGGGTATCCCCGGTAGCCACCCGGCCGAGCTCTTTGGCCAGCTTCACCCGCTGCGCCTCACCGCCGGAGAGGGTGGTGGCACTCTGCCCGAGCTTGACGTAATCCAGGCCGACATCGTGCAGGGTCTGCATGACACGGGTGATCGCCGGGAAGGCCTCAAAGAAGCTCAGCGCCTCCTGCACATCCATATCGAGCGTCTCAGCGATGTTTTTCCCCTTGTAGGTGATCTCCAGAGTATGGCGGTTATAGCGCGCGCCCTTGCACTCCTGGCAGGTCACCCACACATCCGGCAGGAAATGCATCTCAATCTTCTTCTGCCCGTGCCCGCGGCAGGCTTCGCAGCGCCCGCCTTTCACGTTGAAGCTGAAGCGGTCGGCCTTATACCCGCGCATGCGCGCCTCGGGCGTGCTGGCAAACACCTGGCGAATCTCATCGAAAATGCCCACGTAGGTCGCCGGGTTGGAGCATTTCCGGCATACGCGCGCTCATGTCAGATAGCAAGTACGCTATGGCCATGCAGGCAGCCGATGAGCATCTGGGCAATCTGGCGGATGACCCGGAAACGCTCTATTTCCTGGTCAAAGCTGCGCGCGCCGCCAATGACCAGCCGCGAGCTTCCCGTTATGCCAGACGGATGTTGCGCCTCTCTTCGCTGGACAGATTCTATGCATGGTTCCAGAAACTGGACCTGAGCCCGATCGCAACGGCGAACGCGGCAACCTCCGATTCGGACCCGGCGGCAACGCCGACCGAAGGAAGCATCAGCCCTTACGACTTGAGGAAATACCAACTGGCCTACGATGCGTTCGTCGGCAGCGGCAATCTGGCTGATGCATTTCGTGTTGCCGAGGCCGCCGTGCGCCAGGTTCCGTCTGTGGTCATGTGGCACGAAAAACTGGCACATGTCGCCGAGTGGTACAACAAGCCGGTTATCGCACTGCGCGAATGGCGTTGGCTGAGCCGCCACGGCGGAGGCGAGGAAGCGCTGCTGGCAGTGTTTCGCCTTGCCCCGCAGTTGAACGACTACGATGCCTTGCTGGAGGCCTGGAAACTCAGGGCTTCAACTCGCAGATTGAGCCAGGAACAACTGATTGCGATTTCTGACTTGTTCGAACAGACTGACCGTCAACGCGAGGGCATCAAATTCTTTGAGGCGCGCTACAACGTCGATCACGACCCCATGCAGCTGGAGCTTGCTGCGCGTCTGGCGGAACGCAATGGCGATGATGAGCGTGCGAACGGCTTTTATTTCAGGTTGCTGAAACGCCACGGCTTCAAAGCCGAGTGGCTGCTGAAGATCGCCAATCTGTATTTGCAGAAAGGGGAGTACCAGAAGGCCTACGATCTGTTGCTCCAGAATCGTGCCAAAGTGGACGCCAAGGATGCCGCCTACTGGAAGTTGATGGCCGATCTGGCCTGGGAATTGCAGCGCGATGACGAGGCGATGGAGGATTACCGTCATCTGGAGGCGGGCGACAACCTGGCCAAGGAAGACATCGCCCGGCTGATCTATCTGCTTGGCGATTCAAAACCGGAAGAGGCGGCCGCTCTGGCGGAGTTGTCCTACCGCAAGTTTGGCGATCGCGAGATGTTGTTCAAAGCGCTGGAGATCTACGCGGCAAGGCATGATGTGTTGGCGCAACGGCGCTTGTATGAGAGCCTGGCAATGGGCAAGGACGACCTGACCGACAGTGCGCATTTTCTGATGTTGCGCGGTCAATACCTGCAGGAATCCGGCGCGTTCCAGGCGGCACGCCAGGATTTCCGCCGTGCTGTCGCCATCGCTCCGGGCGATGCCAGCACCACCAATGCGCTGCTGTGGTTCCTGATCGATGCGCATGATCAGGCCGCTTTACGCAGCCTGATCGAACAGATGAAAGCCCGCGGCGACCAGCTGAACCATGCCTATTGGGGAGCATTGGCCGCAGCCTATCAGCTGATCGACCAGCCCGCGCAATCTGTTGCGTATTACTCGCGCCAGCTCAAGCGCAACGGGCAGGACTTCCTCTGGCTGGTCAACTATGCGGAAGCGCTCGAACAGAATAAACAAGGCGGCATGGCCATGCGCGTACGCCAGTACGCATGGTTGCAGCTGCGCGGCAAACTGCACGACAAGCCGGTCAGTCTTCCATTCTCCCCGGACATGGAGGCGGCAGCCCGTCTGGCCATGATGAATCAGCCCGACGATCCCGCTCTGGCATTGGTACGCTCGGTATTGCGTCAGGACAGGCTGGTCAACCATGATGCCGCCACGGACACCCAGACCAACGAACTGGTACTGGGATGGGCTGCGTCGAAAGAGCAATCCGCCAACGCCAAAGCCTGGTTGTGGAAACGCTATGGCATGACGCTGAGACGGCCGTTATGGGGCGAAGCCATGGTCGCCATGGCGGAGAACGATACCGCGCGCCTCGACCGCCTGCTTGCCGAACAGGCCGACGGCATGCCGATGCCGGAACGCCATGATGCGGCACTCGCGCTTGAGCAGACTAGCCGTGCCCAGTCCATTGCGTTCAATGGGCTGACTGACAACCCGGCCAGTGATGAAGCCCATCAGCGCCTGACCGAAGATGCACTGGGTGCCGCAAGTTCCGTCAGTTTTGAGATGCGAAACGAACTGCTGGGCACTTTGTACGGTACCGTCCGCGGCACACGGATCGAAACGCCGATCTCCCGCACCATGCGCCTGGCGGCCGAATTCTGGCAAACGAACCAGGCTGCCACCACCCCGTCGGATTTCGGCGATGTTCCTCCGGCCGAAAAGATCGGCGGACTCGAGTTGAAGATCCATGGCAGCTCGGGCGATACCGAGATCGCGGTGCGCCGCCGAAACGAGTACGCCAAAACCACCGAGGCGCGCGTGACGCACTCGACAGACATCGGGCCCCGGATCAATCTTCAACTCAATGCCGAGGTCCACGCCGAAGCGACCGAATCGACCGATATGCGGGTCTTCGGCATGCGCAATGAGGTCGATACCACGCTGAATTACGCATTCAGCAAGCGCGAGTATGTCCGCATACAACCGGGTTACGCCCGTTATTACACTCAGACCGGCGACTACCTGGGAATCGGAAAACTCCTGTTCTGGGAAGTGGGCCACCGTGTTCGTACGGAATATCCCGATATGAAAGTGCATTTGATGGGCAGTCACATCCGCTTCAGGGATAACGGCACGCCGGTCTTGCCGCTGCCGGAAGATGAAAACCTCTACGGCCTGTGCCTTGGCTTCGGCGAAACCTACCTGGATGCTTACACGCGAGCCTGGCGCCCCAATCTCGATTACTGCACCACTCATAATGATGTAAACGGGCAAGGCTATAATGTCGGTTTGGGCATTGCGGGCTCGCTTGCCGGGCACGATCAACTCACGATTTCACTCAAGCAGGAACTTGGCGGCACGGATGTCGTTGACGGTCTGACGCGGATATGGACGGTGCGTTACCGTTATTACTTTGACCGATATTGATTTTGATTGGCAACTAACTTAGGGAAAACAGTATGAAAACAATCAAGCTTGGCATCATGCTCGTTGCGCTGCTGCTCGGTGGCTGCGCGGTACTTGATCAGGAATCGTCTTCAAAGCCTTTGGACCCCCATGCAAAATGGGCGTTGTTGCCTATCGTCAACCACACCGATGTGCCGCAGGCTGGCTTGCGCGCCGAGACGATCACCGAGGTGCTGCTGCGCAGCAGGGGGATCGACAATCTGCGCCGCTATCCACCGGCACTCAATCCGGACAGCCTGTTCGAGCCGGCCGAGCGCAAGGTGGCAGTGGATGCGTTGAACTGGGCGCATGAGCAGGGCGTGCGCTATGCCGTAACCGGGGCCGTGGATGAGTGGCACTACAAGGTCGGCATCGACGGCGAACCAGCGGTCGGCATGACCTTGCAGGTCATCGACCTTAGCGATGGCGACCGCGTAGTGTGGAGCGCAGCCAGCAGCAAGAGCGGCTGGAGCCGCGAGGCGCTGAGTGGCGTGGCGCAGAAACTGATCAAGGACATGCTGTCAGGCGTATCGTTGCAATGACATCCAAAGTCGTATCCGGAAGCCTGACCGGCGGGCTGTTGACGCGTTTGCGCATCGTGTTTGCGCCGACGCGCTCGGAACGCTGGATGTGGCTGGAAGTGATCGTGATCACCCTGTGCGCCCTGGCGCTCGGGTTCTTCTTTCAACACGAGAATCCTTTCCAGTTCGGCGGCGAATTCCCCTGGATATGGCTCGCCCCGGTGCTGGTCGCGCTGCGCTACGGCGTGATGCCGGGCGTCGGCTCCTCCGTTCTGCTGATGGGGGCATGGCTGCTCCTCGCTCGCCAGCTTCCGGATTACGGCAACTTCCCGGAGCAGTTCTTTCTCGGCGGCCTGATCCTGGTGATGCTGTGCGGCGAATTCAGCACGGCGTGGAGAACACGCCTGCGCCGGGCGGAAGAGACCAACCATTATCTGGACGAGCGCTTGAGCCGCATCACGCTTCGTCATCTGCTGCTCAGGCTGTCGCATGACCGTATGGAGCAGGAGATCCTGACCAAACCGGTCACGCTGCGCGATGCGCTGATCGGATTGCGCAAACTCACTGCCGCACAGAGCGGATCGCAAATGCCGGCTTCGCAGCCGCTGCTACATCTGCTGACCCAATATTGCCAGCTGGAATCGGCAGCGATTTTCACCCTGTCCGCCGACGGCGGCTATGTACGCACCGTCGCTATCGGGTCGCCGCCCGATCTGCCCGCCACCGACCCCTTGCTGCTGCATGCGCTTGAAAGCAAGTCCCTGTCGCACCTGCTGACCCGGGGATTGGCCGACGTGGCCCTGCCGTCGCCATTCCTGGTGGTGGCGCCGATCACTTCCAGCGATGGCACCCTGCTGGCCATACTCGCGATCGACCGCATGCCGTTCCTTGCGCTCAACGAAGAGAACCTGCAGATGCTTTCGGTGATGCTCGGTTACTACGCCGATTGCGTGGTCGAGGCAGAGGGGACGCGCCGGCTTCTTCGAGCACTTCGCCGATGCGCCGACCGATTTCGCCGCGGAGTTCTCACGCCTGTTGCGGCTGCAACGCAATTACGGCATCAACAGCCACATCACCGTGTTGTCATTCGGCAACGACGAGAGCGGCCGGCAGGCCATCACCCAGATCGCGCGTATCCGGCGCGGTCTGGATATCCCATGGCAGATGGAAGTGGGAGGGCGCATGGTGCTGGCCAACCTGATGCCTCTGGCCAGCGAAGCGGCAGTGGAGGGCTATCTGCTCCGCATCGAGACGATGCTGAAGGAATACATGGGAATCGGCTATGACACATGGAGCCTGACCCCGGTCGAGATCAGCCTGGCCGAAAGCGATCCGATGGCCTCCCTGATGCGCGTTACCAAAGGTGTTCCGGCGTGATCCTGCCCGTCTTTCTTGCTGTTGCGCTGGCACTTGATATCTCCAGCCTGTCCACCTTGCTGCAGGGCGGAAGCAGCGACTGGGTATTGTTCAGATTCCTGATCCAGCATGCGCTGGCCAGCGCGTTGCTGACTGTGTTCGTATGGCAGTTCATTCCGGAAAGATTCCGCCATCCGCGCCCTCAGGTCTTGCTGCTGCTGTTCAACTTCTCATTCTTCATCCCGCTGCTGGGGATGCTCGGGGTGATAGCCGCCATCATCATCTCAAGCCTCCGCCGCCGCACGGCCATCACCCAGCCGTTTGCCAGCCTGGTCCTGCCGGAATTCGTCCTGTCGCTGCGCGAACCGGACAACAAGTTCAGCCAGGGCGGCATCAAATCCCGTCTGGCGCAACCCTCGATCCCGACCCCGCAACGCCTGCAATCGCTGCTGGCGCTGCAAGGCATGCCCGCCCGCGTTTCCAGCCCGCTGCTGCAGGACATGCTGGATGACTCATCGGACGATATCCGTCTGGTCGCTTATGGCCTGCTCGACAGCCGGGAGAAGAAGATCACCGCCCAGATACACCGCGAACTCGGCAACCTGAAGAGCGCCGAGAGCAAGGAACTGCGCCTGGTCGGGCTAAGACATCTGGCGGAACTGTATTGGGAACTGGTTTATGCCGGCCTGGCGCAGGGAGACCTGCGCACCCATGCCTTGAACCAGGCACTTTCCTATACCGATTCCGCATTGGGGTTGGCAGGCCTCGATACCGGGCTGTTGTTACTGAAGGGCCGCATCCTGCACGAGTTGAAGCGGCATGAAGAGGCCTACCAGATCCTGGAGCTGGCGATGGCAAACGGCCTGCCGGAATCCCGCGTGCTGCCTTACATCGTCGAGATCGCATTCGACCGGCGCGATTTCGGGACGGTGCGCAGTTTGCTTGCGCGTCTCTCCGCCTCACAGGTCACTCCCGTGATGAAAGGTGCGATCCAGTTCTGGGTGGGCAGGGCGGAACAGGATGAAGGCGTCTTGGCGCAGGAGGGCGGCGCATGAACTTTCCCCGTGCCGAAAGCGCCGATATCGGCCTGCTGCTGGAAGGAACGTTCCCGTATGTCTCGGGCGGCGTGTCGAGCTGGGTCAACCAGATCATCCGCGGCTTTCCGCAATACAGTTTTGCCATCGTCTTCATCGGCAGCCAGCCGGAAGATTACGGCGATCCAAAATATGCCCTGCCGGACAACGTCGTCCACCTGGAAACGCATTACCTCTACAACAAGCTGGCCGCTCCGCAGATCCGCCCCATCCATGGCGACCCGGCCATCTTCGGCGAGATCAAATGCATGCACGAATATTTCCGCTTCCCGCAGACGCATCCGGAAGGGGCATCTATATTCAAGAAACTCATCCCCGAACTTTCCGCCAATCGCGGGGCCGGGCTTGAGACCTTCCTGTACAGCCAGGAAGCCTGGGAGTTCATCAAAGAGAAATACCAGACCTATTGCACCGACCCTTCGTTCGTGGATTATTTCTGGACGGTGCGCTCAATGCATTCGCCCGTCTGGATGCTGGCCGAGATCGCCGAGAAGTTCATTCCCGTGCGCGCCTATCACACCGTTTCGACCGGATATGCCGGCTTGCTCGGGGCGTTGCTCAAGGAGAAGAACAATCGCCCGCTGATCCTGTCGGAACACGGCATCTACACCAAGGAACGCAAGATCGACCTGTTCCAGGCGCAATGGATCAAGGACAACCGCAATGTGTTCCAGCGCGACCCGACCGAGATCAGTTATTTCCGGCAGTTATGGATACGGTTCTTCCAGGCGCTGGGCAAGCGTTGTTACGACAGCTCGGACCACATCGTCGCTCTATACGAAGCGAACCGCCTGCGCCAGATCGAGGATGGCGCCCCCGCGCAACTCACCCGCAACATCCCCAACGGGGTCAATGTCCCGCGCTTCGCGCCCTTGCGCACGCAACGCCCCGCATCGCCGCCGCCCATCCTGTGCCTGATCGGCCGCGTGGTGCCGATCAAGGATATCAAGACCTACATCCGCGCGATGCGCACCGTGGTCAACCGGCTGCCGGGCGCGGAGGGCTGGATCGCCGGGCCGGAGGACGAAGATCCGGCTTATGTCGAAGAGTGCCGCGAACTGGCCGAAGGCCTGGGGTTGAGCGACAACATCAAGTTCCTCGGTTTCCAGCAGATGACCGAGCTGTTGCCGAAGGTCGGTCTGGTCGTGCTGAGTTCGATCAGCGAAGGATTGCCGCTGGTGCTGCTGGAAGGTTTCGCCGCCGGCGTGCCGGCGGTCAGCACGGATGTCGGCTCATGCAGCCAGCTGATCTACGGCCTGGACCAACAGGACCAGTCGCTGGGCGCGGCCGGGCGCGTGGTCGGCATCGCCGATCCGCAAGCCCTGGCGGAAGCGGCACTGGAACTGCTGACCGACGAGGCCGCATGGCGTGCGGCAAGCGAGGCGGGCGTGCAGCGGGTCGAAACCTACTACACGCAGGAAAAGATGTTCGCCAGTTACCAGTCCATCTATGAAGAGGCGACGACATGGCAGGCATAGGCTTCGAACTGCGCAAGCTGCTGCAGAAAGAGAGCTACTTCGGCCTGCTGCAGGCCTATGCCTACGCCGGCATCATCAGCTCCGGTCCTTGGGTGCTGTCCATCGTCGGCATCCTTTTCGTCGGTTTCCTCAGTCTCGGGGTCGTCTATCCGCAAGCGGCCATCGTCCAGTTCCAGGTTTCCGTCACCTACCTGATCCTCAGCTCGCTGATCCTCACCGGGTTCATCCAGCTCGGCTTCACCCGTTTCATCGCCGACGGCCTGTTCAGGAAAGAGGACGACAAGGTGCTGCCGAATTTCAACGGCATGCTGCTGCTGGTGACCGGCATCGGCGGCGCCTGCGGCATGCTGGTGATATTCCTGCTGTTCCCCGGCATGAGCGTGCTGTACCGGCTGCTGATGCTTTCCGGCTTCGTCATCCTGTGCGCCATCTGGGTCGCCACGATCTTCCTTTCCGGGCATGAAGCAATACAAGGAGATCGTCGTGCTCTTTGCGATCGGTTACACCGTGACCGTGATCGGCGCATTGCTGCTGCGCTCGCAAGGGATGGAAGGACTGCTGCTGGGTTTCGTCATCGGCCATTTCGTGCTGCTGACCGGCATGGTGACGCTGACCCTGCGCACCTTTCCCTTGAGCGATACCGCCATCGCATTCGATTTCATGCGCCCCGGTGCGATGTATACCAGTCTGGTCTGGGCCGGTTTCCTCTACAACTTCGCGGTCTGGGTGGACAAGTTGATGTTCTGGTTCTATCCCGATACCAGCCAGAGCATCATCGGACCGCTGCGCGCTTCGCTGATCTACGATTTCCCGATCTTCATGGCTTATCTGGCGATCATTCCCGGTATGGCGGTATTCCTGGTGCGGATAGAAACCGACTTCGTCGAGTATTACGAGAAATTCTACGACGCAGTTCGCGGGGGCGGTTCGCTCGACCATATCCAGAACATGCGTGACAACATGCTGTTCACCATCCGGCAAGGATTGTTCGAGATCGTCAAGATCCAGGCCATCGCGGTATTGGTGATCTTCGTGCTCGGCGAACAGCTTCTTTCCTGGCTGGGCATCTCGCGCCTGTACCTGCCGCTGCTGTATGTGGACGTGGTGGGAGCCGGCCTGCAAGTCGTCCTGCTAGGCATCCTCAACGTGTTCTTCTATCTCGACAAGCGCCACATCGTCGTTCTGCTGTGCCTGCTGTTCCTGGTCGCGAACATCGGACTGACCGCACTGAGCCTGTACCTGGGCGCGAATTTCTATGGCTACGGTTTCGCCCTGGCGCTATTGATCACCGTGCTGACAGGCATGCATCTGCTCTCACGCAAGCTCGACTTGCTGGAATACGAGACTTTCATGCTGCAATGAGGAGGCTGGTGAGCGCTGCAGGATGAATAAATTCCAGAAAGCATAGCCAGCCGGAAACGACGACAAAACGGGCACTTGGATCAAGTGCCCGTTCTTGTTTCAGCTTGTCTTGTACAGCCCCGGGCAAAGAGTGCGCCAGGATTCGCACGTGACTACAGGGTTACGCGGCAGCAATTACAGGGAATCTGGTATTAAGGAAACTCGCTCGCCCACTCACACTTATGCTCTCCCCATGGGTAAGTGAGTGACAGGAAAAGACAAATGCCGGATACGATCATTGTCAGCGATCTGGACGGAACATTGCTCGACTCTGCGGATTATTCCTTTGCGGCGGCACAGCCCGCCCTGAGCTTGATTCGCTCTCGCGGGATTCCACTTGTGCTGTGTTCCAGCAAGACTCGGGCAGAGATGGAGGTGTACCGCCAGCGCCTGCATAACGAGCATCCCTTCATCGCCGAGAATGGCGGCGGCATCTTCATCCCGCAGGGCTATTTTCCTGCGGTCCCCGGTTCCGAAATGCTCGATGGTTATCAAGTGATCCGGCTCGGTCAACCCTATGCCGAGATCAGGAGCCACTTCGTCAGTCTGCGCAAGCAGCTCGGCATCAGCGTGCGCGGTTTTGGGGATATGACGGACGACGAAGTCGCCGCACTGACCGGGCTCTCCGGCAAGGAGGCCGCGCTGGCCAGACAGCGCGATTTCGACGAGGCCTTCATCTTCGATGGTGAGCCGGACGAGCGTTTCCTGCGGGCCATCGAGTCTTCCGGCTTGCGCTGGACCCGCGGCAAACTTTTCCACATCCTGGGCGACCACGACAAGGGCCGCGCCATGATGCTGCTGAGATCGCTCTACCAGGAGCGGTATGGTGCGGTGGCAAGCATCGGCCTGGGCGACAACCTGAACGATCTGCCCCTGCTTGAATCGGTCGACCATCCGGTGCTGGTGCGGCACGCCGATGGCAGCTTTGACAAACGGATCGATCTGCCCGGCCTGCTGAGGACGGAACATCCCGGCCCGCTCGGCTGGAACGATGCCATGCTGCGATTGCTGGCCATCGTCGCTCCGCAGAGCAATCGGCGCACGGCACGCCAGACCGTACTCGATATCTATCGCGCTGCACTTGCCGCCGTCGATCCCTACCGTGCCGTGCTTGATGCGGTCAGGCTCGAACACGAAGATCTGCTGATAGGGGACAAGACATACGATCTCGCCGGATATGAGCACATCATCGTGAGCGGCGCCGGCAAGGCCACCGCACGCATGGCGCTGGCCATAGAAGAAATACTCGGCGAACGGATCTCCGCCGGCTTGGTGATCGTGAAGGAAGGACACAAGGCTGCGCTGCGCCGTGTCGAGCAGATCGAGGCGAGCCATCCTGTTCCCGGCGAGGCCGGTGCTGAAGGGACACAGCGCATCCTGCAGATGATGCGCGCCGCCGATGAACGGACGCTGGTGATCTGCCTGCTTTCGGGCGGCGCTTCGGCATTGCTGGTCGCGCCTGCCGAAGGCGTGACGCTGCAGGACAAGCAGCAGGTGACCGGCTTGTTGCTGAGTGCCGGCGCCTCCATCGCAGAACTGAATGCCGTGCGCAAGCATCTCTCTGCGGTGAAGGGGGGCAGGCTGGCGCAGGCGGCCATGCCTGCGCAGTTGATAACGCTGTTGCTCTCCGATGTGATCGGCGACCGGCTCGACGTGATCGCATCCGGGCCGACTGCGGCCGACGCGTCGAGTTTTTCGACGGCCTGGGCAGTGCTCGCGAAATACGGGCTGCAGGAAAAGATCCCCCCGCGCGCCAGGGATCACCTGCAGCGCGGGTTGGCCGGCGAGGAAGGCGAGACGGTAAAGAGCGGTGATCCCTGTCTCGACCTGACGCAGAATCTCATCGTCGGCGGGATAGGCCTGGCGCTGGCCGCGGCGGCAGAAAAAGCACGCCTGTACGGTTTGCCCACGGAAACGGTCAGTGCTGAATTGCAGGGCGAGGCGCGCGATGCAGCGAAGTTTCTTGCGCATCGTGCACGCGACACGCTGGCCGGGATGCGGGCGGGTGAACGGCGCTGCCTGCTCTGCGGCGGCGAGACCACGGTGACTGTCCGCGGCAGCGGGAAAGGCGGACGCAATCAGGAACTGGCGCTGGCCTTTGCGCTGGAGATCGACGGAACGGCTGGCGCCACGCTGCTTTCCGCAGGCACCGACGGGACCGACGGGCCGACCGATGCCGCCGGTGCGATCGTGGATGGCGACACGGCAGCACTGGCGCGCCGCTTCGATATCGATGCAGTCGAATATATCGCCAACAACGATTCATATTCATTCTTCCGGCAGCTCGATGCCGCATCGGGTGAACGCAACCATCTCGTCACCGGCCCAACGGGAACGAACGTGATGGACATGCAGATCGTGCTATGCGAGCAGGATGAGAGATCGGTCGTGCCGGACAGCGGAGACATGCAATGAGCGCCGCCATCTTCAGATACGAGGTGCGCGAACAGCTTGACCAGATCAGGCAGGCCGATATCGTCGTCGGCATCCCTAGCTTCAACAACGCGCGCACCATCGGCCATGTGTCGCGCGCCGTGCAAGCCGGGCTGTCGAAATATTTTCCGTCGAGCAAGGCGATGATCGTCAATTCCGACGGCGGCTCCACCGACGGTACCATTGATGTCGTAAAGAATTCCACCATCATGGATTTCGATGCCATCCTGCTGCATCACCGGGTGGAGCCCATCACCAAGCTGGCGTTCCCCTATTCGGGCATCCCCGGCAAGGGCAGTGCCTTCCGCACCGTGTTCGAGATCGCGTCCGAGCTGGAGGCGAAAGCCTGCGTGGTGGTCGATTCCGACCTCAGGAGCATCACGCCGGAGTGGATCGAATTGCTGGTCAAGCCGGTGCTGGAGGGCGGATTTCGACTATGTGTCGCCGCTATATCACCGGCACAAGTTCGACGGCACCATCACCAACAGCATCATCTATCCGCTCACCCGCGCGCTTTACGGCAAACAGGTGCGGCAACCGATCGGCGGGGATTTCGGTTTTTCCGGCAAGCTGGCGCAGTTCTACCTGACCAAGCCGGTGTGGGAAACGGAAGTCGCCCGATTCGGTATCGATGTCTGGATGACCACCACGGCACTGGCGAACAGCTTCAAGGTCGCGCAGTCTTTTCTCGGCGCCAAGATCCACGACGCCAAGGACCCCGGTGCAGACTTGAGCGACATGCTGTACCAGGTGGTCAGCGCCACTTTCGACCTGATGGAGAACTACTCCGAAGTGTGGATGCCGATACGCGGCTCGGAACCGGTTACCACCTTCGGTTTCGAATATGCCGTCGGGCTGGAGCAGGTCAACGTGAACACAGCGCGGATGCTGCACCTGTTCCGCGAAGGGATCCGGAACCTGCGCGAGATCTGGCGAGACATCCTCGGCAACGGCGATCTCGGCGAAGTGGAACGGATAGGCGCACTGGAGGATGCGGAGTTCCGCTTCCCCATCAGCCTGTGGACACGGATCGTCTACGACTATGCCATCGCCTTCCACCAGAAGAGGATGCCGGCAGTGCATCTGATCAAATCGCTCACGCCGCTGTATATCGGCAAGACCGCTTCGTTCATTCTCGAAGCCGGGCCGATGGGGCAGGCCGAAGCGGAGGCAGAGATCGAAAAACTTTGCATGGAGTTCGAGAGCAGGAAAGAGTCCCTGACAAGCAGCTGGAAATAACCTGAGGAGGTGTGCCATGACAGACTTTCTGGAAATGATCTTTGAACCCTTGCACGAGATGTTTCATCAATTCAGGGCGTTCTTGCCCAGCCTGCTGTCCATGCTGGTGATACTGGTGCTGGGCATCATCCTGGCCAAACTGGTCAAGGTCGTCCTGGTCAAGTCCCTTACCGCGCTCAACTTCGACAGCTGGTGCGACCGGATGGGATTCACCACCCTGATGCGCAAGGGCGACCTGTGGACCAAGCCATCTGCGCTCATCGGCGTGCTGGTGTTCTGGCTGATCGTCATCGTGACACTGATGGTCGGACTGAGCGCGCTCAAGGTTGCGGTGATCGAGCAGATGGTAGGCCAGTTCTTCGCCTATATGCCGCGCGTGATTTCAGCCGTCATCGTTCTGGTGGTCGGCTATGTCCTGGTCGGTTTCATCAGCCGCTCGGTGCTGGTCGCCGGTGCGAACACCGGTTTCCATTACGCCAAGCTGCTGGCCGAGGGTGTTCGACTGCTGTTGACGATGATGATCCTGGCCATGGTCATGGAACAGTTGGAGATCGCACCCGGCATCGTGCTCGCCGCCTTCTCGATCATCTTCGGCGGCATCGTGACCGCACTTGCCATTGCGTTCGGCGTGGGGGGGATAGAGGCTGCCAAGCGGATGATCGAGCGGGAGACCACGAAGAAGGCCTCCGAGGAGCCAAAGGATGAGATCGAACATCTCTGAAATGCCCATATATCTGACAGGAGGATGCCATGTCGGACTTCTACCAGACAGGAATCATCACTACCTTGCACCAGCTCGGCAAACCTTCGCTCGAACGGCTGGAGTCGGAACTGCATCACTTTGCCAAGGTAAAACCGGTGGCCTTGGTGCTGCCATCACTGTATTCCGAGTTCGAAGGTCCGGCCATGCCCGGCATCGTCCGCGAATTGTCCAAGGTGAAGTACCTGAACGAGATCGTGCTCGCGCTGGATCAGGCCTCGGAGCAGGAGTTTCAGAAGGTGCGCGAATTCATGGCGCCGATCATCGATACCGAGGTCAGGATCATTCACAACAACGGCAGACGGATCGCCGAGATATACGAAACGCTGAGCAGGAACGGACTGGATGTGGGACCGCCGGGCAAGGGGCGCTCGGCGTGGCTGGCCTACGGTTACGTGCTGGCGCGCGCCAGGTCTGACGTGATCGCGCTGCACGATTGCGACATCGTCACCTACAGCCGTGAGCTGCTGGCGCGGCTGTGCTATCCCGTGGCCAATCCGGCACTAGACTACGTTTTTTGCAAAGGTTTCTACAGCAGGGTGTCGAGCAAGATGAACGGACGCGTCACGCGCTTGCTGGTGACGCCGCTGGTGCGCTCGCTGCAGCAGATCGTCGGGGAGCATGGCTTCCTGGTTTTCCTCGACAGCTTTCGTTATCCCTTGTCCGGGGAGTTCTGCATGTCCACAGACGTTGCCAGGGTGAACCGTATCCCCAGCGACTGGGGACTGGAAGTCGGTTCTCTGGCCGAGGTGTACCGCAATTATTCGCCGCGCCGGGTATGCCAGGTGGATATCGCCACGACCTACGACCACAAGCATCAGGTGCTTTCCGCCGACGATGCAGGCAAAGGCCTGATGAAGATGACCGTGGATATCTGCAAGTCCTTGTTCCGGACGCTGGCGTCCGATGGCGTGGTGTTTTCGGATGGCCTGTTCAAGTCGCTGATCGTGACCTACCTGAGGCAGGCGGAGGACTCGCTGGTGAAATACGAGGCCGATGCGACCATCAATGGCCTGAACTTTGACCGGCACGAGGAGGCGAGGGCCGTTGAGGCGTTCACCCGTGCGATCTCGATCGCTGCACAGGCATTCATGGAAAACCCGATGGGTACGCCGCTCATCCCCAACTGGAGCCGGGTCAAGGCTGCCATCCCGGATATCTTCGAGATGCTTCAGAGCGCAGTGGAAGGGGACGGCAAATCATGAGAACGGCAAAGACGTTGGACATCTCTTTGGCTACATCGCAAATGGCAGCCGGGAAAATGGCCAAGGGTTGAGTTGTTCGTCATTGCAACCCGCCTCTGGATGAATCCCATACAAACACCGTTGGCGTCCGTTCGTTCTCATTGATACAGGCGTTGTGCGAGGCAGCGGCAATGAAGGATTGCCCATCCGCCTTGTTCACCCGGATCTGGATGTTCGGATCTTGCGTCAGACTCAGGAAATTGAGCCTATCGGTATACGTTCCATGTCCTGCGAAGTATCTCCCCTCTGCTTCCGCAAGTTCCCTGAGCGACGACTTAGCCAGATCGCAATGTTTTTGGGCCGCGTATTTTGGCAAGATCACCAAGGAGGTAATGAACAGACCGGCAATGACGATCTGCAGATCCGTGTTGCCATGTCCGCCGAATCCCATATGGCCCCGCAATGCGGAGAAAAGCAGCGACACCAGCCACAGCAAACCCAGCACGATCACGAGCCAATCGGGATAACCGAAGAAAAAAATCATTGCCGTTGATACGCCACCCAGGATGAGTACAAGCAGGCAACCCATATTCCTTATCCGTTAGAAAAGCTTATGTGTCGTGTCGAACGACTGCCATTCAAACGTTGACGGAGATTTCCGCAACGCCATCTCCAGCCGTTCGATCGTGCGGTTCAACGCTTCCGACGGTGGATCGGTGACCAGTATCGTTTGCATGCCGCCGAGCTGCTTCTCGATGATCGCCTTTGAGGCGGGGTGGCTTGGGGCAAACACCGAAACCGTAACGGGGCCGCCGTATACCACCTGTTTCTGCGCCAGGCGAAAGGCCGCCAGCATCAGCGCGGTACCGATACCCGCACCACGCTGATGAGGTTCTACCAGCAACCCGGCGATCCATAATCTGCGTGCCCTGCGCTCGAGCCGCATGCGCAGGCCGCCGGCAAGTTTTCCTGGTGCACCATCGGCATCAACGACATGACATCCGATGCCGCTGCTGGGGCCATAACGGCTGATCCGCAACAGGCCCGCGATAAGCCAGACGACAGCGATAACAGTCAGGAGCAGTGACCACATTTCTGCCTGCTGGCTGAACAGCATCGCCGAAATGAGATTCGCCAGCACCAGCAGGGCCAGCGGTATGCCCACGAAGAGTCCGAATTCTCCTGTCAGCACCATCCGGGCCAAGGCTTGTGGAAGTTCGCGGGGGCTGAAGAAACCGCGCGTGACATATCGCGACACGACTTTGCCCGCAGCCGGTGAGAATACGATGGCGAAGCGGCTGTTATCCATCGGACGAACAATCCGGCGCCGGCGCTCCGGCCTTCTTGCCGATCAGCAGGTAGGCTTTGACACTGCCGATACCTTTGACGTCAATGTCGCCTCGCGCTTCGAAGTCGTAGTTTTCGCGCAGATGCTCCCAGGTGGTTGCGCTGACCTGGATGCGATCCGGTATCCCGTTCGATTCCATGCGGCTGGCGAGATTCACCGTATCGCCCCAAAGATCGTAGATGAACTTCTTCAACCCGATCACGCCGGCGACAACCGGACCGGTGTTGATGCCGATGCGGATCTGCAGGTTGCTGCCGAATTCCCTGTTGTGTTCCTGCAGTGCTTCGCGCATGGCCAGCGCCATCTCGGCGACGGCTTCGGCATGGTCCGGACGTTCCACCGGCACACCGGCGCAGGCCATGTAGGCATCGCCGATGGTCTTGATCTTTTCCACCCCGAAACGGCCGGAGATTTCGTCGAAGCGCGAAAACAAATGGTTCAGCATGACCACCAATCTCTCTGGACTGACCGTGGTCGACATTCGCGTGAAGCCGACGAGGTCGGCAAACAGGATGGTGGCTTCGGCATAGCCATCGGCTATGGTCTGCTTGCTTGCCTTCAGCCGCTGGGCGATCGGCGCGGGCAGGATGTTGAGCAAAAGCCCTTCCGAACGTGCCTGCTCGCGCTCAAGGGCAGCCAGCGCCTTGTCGCGCTCGACCACAAAGAAACGCAGCGAGATGAAAGCGAGCACAGAGACGAGCAACACGTTCTCGCTATACAGCAGCACCTGCTGCTGGGTCACGCCAGAGTCGATGTCGCGCACGGCGGCGATCAGTACGAGCAGTGCATAAGTGCCGAACCACCATGTAGCCTGCCGCGTGCCGCGGAACACCAGTGCACACAGCGGAGAAAGCAGGGACCACAGGATCATCGCGCCGGAAGCCAGGAAGCCGCCCATCGTCCACTGGATGAGGAAGGGCACGACCAGCAGGCCGACCAGCTGCAGGGTGGCGGCAAAAGGAGCGCGCCTTGTCAGCAGCAGGTGCGCCAGCGCCATGGCGGAAAGCAGCGCATAGCCGAGCGCCACGGCCGCCGGGACAGGCAACCCCGCGTCATACAGAAAATGTGCCCCCCAAGGCACGATGAGCATTCCCGCTGCATTCAGGAAGATCAGCAGCGTCTTCTGCAGCCGGATATGCGGCGGATCATCCGGGAGCGTTGCAGCATTATCGATGCGGAAGATCAGGCGGTTGAGAAACCCGGACATGCCTCGATGCCTTTCAGGCGAACATGATGAGCGTAATGACAGTCACGATCGGTATCGCGACCAGCAGGAACACCACCCAGTTCCACGGCCACTTGAGACGGCCTTCATATCCCGGCGTCCAGCCGGGGATGACGATCATGTAGAACAGGAAGAACAGGATGAGAAGGGCGCCGATGACGAACGCGATCTTCTGCCCCAGCGGCGGCAATTTGGGAATGACGACGGACATGATGACGACCACCACCACAAACAGGATGGGGATCTCCAGCAGGTATCCGCGTTGCGACTGGCGTGGCGATGGCTTATTCATGGCAAGTCCTTTCTTGTGTATGCAGCCAGCTTACAAGAGAACTTCGATGTTGCGATATCAATTGGCAGAACCAGATAATTCACCGGATTTTCGTTAGTTCCCCAGAGAACCGGTGATCTTTTCGAACCCGACCGTCGATATCTGGTCGATGTTCAGATATTCCTTCGTTACGTCCGACTCCGCGACGACTCCATTCTCGCCGCACCATTTTTTCCACGCGGAATTTCCCAGTTTGGAATTGCCGGGCAAACCGACCAGTTTGTAACTCTTCCCGCTGCGAGTCGTGGCGATCATGGAGTCCAGATTGAAATTCACGATCGGGCTGGATGCGCGCCCCTGGCTATTCGTTACGTCGTGTCCCAGCACGTGACGGCTGCAATTCCCGTTCTGCGTTCTGACCTCCATCACCCGCCACCGGCGCAGCGATATCTTCTGGGAATCAACTGGTACGTTACTGATTGGCATACAACCCCTGTGAATTACTCGTTCACTCAAGCCGATAATGGCTTGCTGACTTTCATGACTGCCGGATCTTCTTCGCTGGCCTTGATGGTGAAGCCGAGGCGGGTCATCAATTTCAGCATCCGGTGGTTGTTGTTCAGCACTTCGCCCTCGATGACCGACAGTCCTTTGGAACGCGCCGCTTCCATCAGCGAGATCATGAGCTTCTGCCCCAATCCCTTGCCGGCGACGTTGTCCGCGATCACCAGGGCGAATTCGCAGGTATTGCCGTCCGGGTTGATGGCATAGCGCGCGACGCCGAGTTCGACTTCGCGTCCCTGCGCTTCGGTAACGGCAACCAGGGCCAGTCTCGCGGCTGTAGTCGAGCTGGGTGAAGCGCACCAGCATCGTCTTCGTCAATTCCTGCACGCTGTTCATGAAGCGGAAATATTTGGATTCTTCCGACAGCTCATGCACGAATTGTCTTTCCAGATCCGCATCCTCGGGGCGGATCGGACGGATGATGACGTCGGTGCCGTCGGCCATCTGCCACTGGCTGACGAGGTGGGTGGGGTAGGGGTAGATCGCCATGTGCGCATAGCGGTCTGTGCTGGGCTGGCGGTATTCCACCACGACGCGCGCATCGGCAGCCAGCGCGCCGTTCTCGTCGAGGATCAGCGGGTTGATGTCCATTTCCTTGAGCAGCGGCAGTTCGCACACCATCTCGGACACGCGCAGCAGCACGTCTTCCAGCGCTTCGACATTGGCGGGCGCCATGTTGCGGAAGTGGCCGAGCATCTTGGAGATGTGCGTCCGCTCGATCATGTCTTTCACCAGGAAGCTGTTCAGCGGCGGCAGCGCCACCGCACGGTCGCCCATGATCTCGACCGTCGTTCCGCCCGCGCCGAAGGTGATCACCGGGCCGAACACCGGGTCGCTGGTGACGCCGATCATCAGTTCGCGCCCGTTCGGTTTGACGATCATCGGCTCGATGGAGATGCCGTCCATCTTGGCATTGGGACGGTTGTGGTGCACGTTGTCGATGATGTGCTGGTAAGCGGCGCGCACCTCGTGGGCATTGTTCAGGTTGAGCACGACGCCGCCGGCATCGCTCTTGTGCGTGATGTCGGGCGAGTTGACCTTCATCGCCACCGGGAAGCCGAGTTGCTGCCCGATCAGCAGTGCTTCGGCGGGCGAGTGAGCGACCATGGTGCGCGCCACCGGGAATGTGGAAAGAGGCCAGCAGCGCCTTCGATTCCATCTCGGTCAGCACCTTGCGGTGTTCCTGCATCGCGCCTTCGATGATCAGGCGCGCGCTTTCCACATCGGGCTCGATGTGGTGCGACAGCGGGCCCGGCATCTGCATCAGCAGCTTCTGGTTGCGATAGTAGGCGGAAAGGTGCGAGAACACTTCGACGGCGGGCTCCGGGTGTGCGGAAGTGCGGCAGGTGCGCTTTGGTAAAGGCATCGCGCGACTCGGCCACTTGCGTCTCGCCCATCCAGCAGGTCAGCAGCGGCTTGTTGTGCGTTGTCGGTCTTGGCGAGATCGATCAGCACTTGTGCCGATTCCAGCGGCTTGGTCATGGCCTGCGGGGTGAGGATGGCCAGCACGCCGTCGACGTTCTCGTCATCCAGGCAGGCCTTGACGGCATGGTAGTAACGATCCGCTTGTGCATCGCCGATGATGTCCACCGGGTTGCCATGCGACCAGTTCGGCGGCAGGTGCTGATTGAGATTTTCGATGGTGGCATCCGACAGCACGGCCATGCTCACCCCGAGGTCGGAGGCGCGGTCGGCCGCCATCACGCCGGGGCCGCCGCCGTTGGTGACGATGGCGAGCCGGTTGCCGACCGGTCGGAAGCCGCACGACAGGGCGCTGGCCGCGGTGAACAATTGCGTGACGGTCTGCACGCGCACGACGCCGACACGGCTGAAGGCGGCATCGAACACGTCGTCCGCGCCGACCAGCGAAGCGGTATGCGACATCGCGGCCTTGGAGCCGGCCGGATGGCGGCCGACCTTGACCAGGATCACCGGCTTGATGCGCGCGGCGGCGCGCAGAGCGCTCATGAAACTGCGCGCATTGCGGATGCCTTCGATGTACATCAGGATGCTGCGGGTGTTGGGGTCGGAGACCAGGAAATCGAGAATCTCGCCGAAATCCACATCGGTCGAAGAACCCATCGATACCACGCTGGAGAAGCCGACATCGTTGCGGTTCGCCCAATCCAGAATGGCGGTGCACAGTGCGCCGGACTGGGAGATGAGCGCGATGTTGCCGACGTTGGCGGCGCCCTTGTTGAAGGTGGCGTTCAGCCCGATGGAGGGGCGCATGATGCCGAGGCAGTTCGGCCCGATCAGGCGGATGCCGTAACGGCGGGCGTTTTCGAGCAGCTGGCGTTCCAGTGCGGCGCCTTCCGCGCCGACTTCGCCGAAACCGGCGGTGATGATGACTGCCGCCTTGACGCCGTGGAGGCCGCATTCCTCGATGATTCCGGGCACGGTCTGCGGTGGCGTGGCGATGACGACCAGTTCGACCGGCTGGCCGATGGCGGCGATGGAAGGCATAGGCGCGTCTGGCCTTGAACTTCGGTGTGTTTGGAGTTGATCGGGTAGAGCGCGCCCTTGAAGCCGCCTTGCAACATGTTCTGGAAGACGATCTGGCCGACCGAATCGGGGCGGTCGCTGGCGCCGAACACGGCTACAGACTTGGGTGCGAACAGGGGATTCAGGTAATGCTTGCCCATGATTTTGCCACCTCCGGTGATGATTCGTTGGGTATGATAGCACCGTACCGTTACCATTCCGATACTATGCAGACTGCCTATATCACTCATCCGCTCAGTCTCAAGCATGACATGGGCGCACATCATCCGGAATGTCCGGCGCGCATTCATGCCATCGAGGATCAGTTGATCGCATCGGGCCTGTACAGTTACCTGCAGCATCACGATGCCCCCGAAGTGACACGCGAACAATTGCTGCGTGTGCACGATGCCAGCTACGTTGACGCCATCGCAGCCGCCGCGCCGCAACAAGGCAGGGTGGAGCTCGACGGCGACACCGACAATGAATCCGTTTACTTATCCGGCGGCACTGCGTGCTGCGGGTGCGGCAGTGCTGGGCGTGGATCTGGTGATGGCGGGCAAGGTGGAGAATGCCTTCTGCAACATGCGCCCGCCCGGCCACCATGCCGAAAGGGCGCGGGCGATGGGGTTCTGCATCTTCAACAATGTCGCGGTCGGCGCAGCGCATGCATTGGCCGCGCATGGCTTGAGCCGCGTGGCGATTGCGGATTTCGACGTGCATCACGGCAACGGCACCGAAAACATCTTTCACGATGATCCGCGCGTGATGCTGTGCTCGACTTTCCAGCATCCGTTCTATCCCTATGTCGGCGCCGACAGCGGCAACGAACACATCATCAACGTGCCGATGGCGGCGGGCACCGGCAGCGAGGGATTTCGCGAGGCGGTGACCACCCGATGGCTGCCCGCGCTGGAGAGATTCAAGCCGGATTTGCTGCTGATCTCGGCCGGCTTCGATGCACACCGTGAAGACGACATGGCCATGATCAGGCTGGTGGATGCTGATTATGCATGGGTGACCGAGCAGCTGAAGACTCGTCGCCGAAAGGCATTGCCACAAGCGCATCGTCTCGGTACTGGAAGGCGGATACGAGCTGCATGCCCTGGGGCGCAGCGCCATGGCGCATATCAAGGTGTTGAGCGGGTTGTAACGGAACACTTCTTGTCAGGCGAGATGTGCCGTGAAAACCTCTTACGCAAGCCGGACCGCGCACTGCGGCTCACGGTCGGGCGGTGTGGGTTTCGACATTTCCTGCGGCGTGCGCACGCTGCATACCGGCCTGCGGCTTGCCGATATCGAAGCGGTGAAGGAACGGCTCGCCGATGCGCTGTATCGCAACATTCCCGCGGGACTGGGCAGCACCGGCGTGATCCGGCTGAAGCACGCCGAGATGGGCGCCATGCTGCGCGGCGGCGCGCGCTGGGCGGTGCAGCAGGGCTTCGGCACTGAGGCCGATCTGGACCACATCGAGGAGGGCGGCTGCATGCGCGGCGCCGATCCGGAACAGGTTTCCGAGCAGGCCAGGAAGCGCCAGCGCGACGAGATGGGCACCCTCGGTTCCGGCAACCATTATCTTGAAATCCAGTTGGTCACCGATGTCTATGCACCAGACATCGCCGCCGCGTTCGGTCTGCAGGTGGGCGATGTCGTCGTCAGCATCCATTGCGGATCGCGCGGACTCGGCCACCAGATCGGCACCGAGTTCCTGAAACGCATGGTGCTGTCCGCCGCGAAGTTCGGCATCGAACTGCCCGACCGCGAACTGGCCTGTGCGCCGATCAATTCGCCGCTCGGACAGGAATATCTCGGGGCGATGCGCGCGGCGGTCAATTGCGCACTGGCCAACCGCCAGATACTCACCCAGCTCACACGCGAGGTCTTCTCCGAAGTGCTGCCGCAAGCGCGGCTGCCGTTGCTATACGATGTGTCGCACAACACCTGCAAAGTGGAGGAACACAAGGTAGGCGGGCGCATGAAGAAACTCTATGTGCATCGCAAGGGCGCCACGCGTGCTTTCGGCCCGGGGCATCCCGATCTTCCGCCTGCGTTGCGCGATGCCGGCCAGCCGGTGTTGATCGGCGGTAGTATGGGAACAGCTTCCTACATCCTGGCCGGAACGGAGCAGGGCATGCAGCTGGCCTATGGCTCCGCCTGTCACGGTGCGGGGCGCGCGATGAGCCGTCATCAGGCGTTGCGCACCTGGGAAGGACGTAGCCTGGTCGCCGACCTGGCCGGACGCGGCATCCTGATCCGCAGCCCTTCGATGCGCGGTGTGGCCGAAGAGGCGCCCGGTGCATACAAGGATGTCAGCGCGGTGGTCGATTCCGCCGAGCTTGCCGGCCTGGCGCGCAAGGTGGCGCGGCTAAAACCGCTCATTTGCATCAAGGGTTGATGTTCTGAACATGACTGGAAAAAAATGCCTGTGATCACCATGAGACAGAAACCGATTTCCGAAATGAAGATGGCGCTGCTGACGTATGCGCTGCTCACCGTCGCCTACGTGATCAGCGGCAAGCTGGGATTGATGCTGGCTCTCCCGCCGGGCTATGCCTCGCCGATCTTCCCTCCCGCCGGCATCGCCGTTGCCGCCGCATTCATCAGCGGCAGGAAGTCGTTGCCCTGGATCTTTCTTGGCGCGCTGCTGCTGAATGTCTGGGTGGATTATTCGGACAACCAGCATATCGGCACCATCGGGCTGGTGGTGGCAGCGATCATCGCCATCGCCTCGATGCTGCAGGCTGCGCTGGGAGGATGGGGATTGCGGCGCCTCATCGGCTTCCCGGCCGCTCTCAACAACGCCCGCGATCTGTTGCGTTTCCTGCTGCTGGCGCCCGTCATCTGTGTGACCAGCGCAAGCCTCTCGGTAAGCGGTCTATTAGCTCTCGGCATCATCGACACAGGCAGCGTTGCCGCCAACTGGACTTCCTGGTGGGTCGGCGACACGCTCGGCGTAGCCGTGATGTTTCCGGTGGTGCTGATCATCACCGGCGGACCGCGCGAATTGTGGCAGAACCGCGTGCTAACCATCGTTGTTCCGATATTGCTGGTATTGTCCACCGGACTCGCCGCGATCTATTTCCTGCAGAATGCCGCCCTCACTAGCGCCCGCCAGGTTCAACAGGACAACTTCGACTATCAGGGCCGCGAGATCGCGCTGCGCATCGAGCAGCGCCTCATTGCCTATGAACAGGTGCTGCGCGGTGTCCGGGGCCTGTATATCGCATCGAACAAGGTCTCGCGAAACGAATTCCGCGATTACGCAGCCAACCTGAATCTGACAGAACACTATCCGGGCATCCAGGGCGTCGGCTTCTCGCTGATCATCCCGCCGCAACAGAAAGCCCGGCATATCGAGGCGATCCGCAAGGAAGGCTTTCCCGAACTACACGCTGCGCCCGGAAGGCGAACGCGATCTCTATACCGCCATCATCTATCTGGAGCCGTTTGCCGGCCGCAACCTGAACGCCTTCGGTTACGACATGTATTCCGAGCCGGTGCGCCGCCGCGCCATGGAGCGGGCGCGCGACCTGGGATGGGGCGGCCATGTCAGGCAAAGTAACGCTGGTGCAGGAGAAGGACGATGATGTGCAGTCGGGCTTTTTGATGTACCTGCCGGTGTACCGCAACGGCAGTGCGCATGAAACCGAGCCAGAGCGTCGCGCCAACATCGTCGGCTGGGTCTTTGCCCCGTTCCGCATGAACGACCTGATGCACGGCATCCTCGGCGATCAGGTCAAAAATTTCGACCTCGAGATCTTCGACAACGGGAACGTGGATCCGGAAGCGCTGATGTACGACAGCCTTCCCGCGCAGGATCATGTCGGCACGCCGTTGTTCAGCTCCACCCGCCAGATCGAAACCATCGGTCATCGTCTGGACGATCAGGCTGCACTCCCTCCCGTTCTTTGAGGCAAAGATAGACACCGGAAGAATCACCGTGATCACGGATCAGCGGCATCCTGATGAGCTTGCTGCTGTCGCTGATGGTCTGGCAGCTTGCCAGCGGACGGGCGCGCGCGCTCAAGCTGGCGGAAGACATGACCAGCGAATTGCGCGAGAGCGGAGAGCAGCTCAAAGGAAGCCCAGCGCATGGCGCATACCGGCAGCTGGGAAATGGACCTCGTGAACGATACGCTGACCCGGTCGGAAGAGATCGACCGAATCTTCGAGATCGATGCTGCTTCTTCTGCAGCGCTACCTATGAAACTTTCCTGAACATCATGCACCCGGAAGACCGCGCCAGGGTGGACAGCGCCTATATGGAATCGGTCAACGAGCGCCTGCCTTTCAACATCGAATACCGCCTGCTTTTTCGCCGACGGGAGAATCAAGTTCGTCCATCAGAAGGGTGAGACTTTGTACGATGCGGACGGACTGGCATTGCGCTCCATCGGCACGGCGCAGGACATCACCGAACAGAAGATGACGCAGGAACGCATCGAGCGCATGGCGCATTACGACACGCTGACCAACTTGCCGAACCGCGCATTGTTCTACGATCGCCTGCGTCAGGCATTGTCGCTGGCGAAACGCAGCGAAGCCGGTTTGACGTTGCTGTACATGGACCTGGATGGCTTCAAGCAAGTGAACGACACGAGAGGGCACCATGCCGGCGATCTGTTATTGATCGGGGTCGCAGAGCGCCTAACCAAGTGTGTCAGAGAGAGCGACACAGTCTCGCGTCTGGGCGGCGACGAGTTCACCATCATCCTCAGCGGCATGCACAAACAGGAATATGTCGTCGGGGTTGCACAGAAGATCATTCAGGCTATTTCCGACCCATTCGACATCGAGGGAGGCTCAGAGCATGTCGGCATCAGCATCGGCATCGCGCGTTACACCGAAGAAGCGAACAACGAAGACGATCTGGTGAAGCAGGCCGATCAGGCGATGTACCAGGCGAAACTGGCAGGCAAGAACACATATCGAATCGGCTCAGCCGGTCCCCCGGCTCTCTGAATATTTTTGCCGCATGAAATTAAGAAGGGCACCTGATTACAGGTGCCCTTCTTCACTTGTTTGGCGTCCCCTACGAGATTCGAACTCGTGTTATCGCCGTGAAAGGGCGGTGTCCTAGGCCTCTAGACGAAGGGGACTTCGTTACTGCTTTTCTTTTTGGTGGAGGTAAGCGGGATCGAACCGCTGACCTCTTGCATGCCATGCAAGCGCTCTCCCAGCTGAGCTATACCCCCGGGGGTGCCCCGAAAAGAGCGCGCATTATAGTGACGGCTCCTGACCTTGTAAAGCAAGTCAGGCAGTTTTTTTCGCTAATTGTCTTTCCATCCGCGCCAGCACCATCTCGCGAGGGAACAACGCGACCAGTGCATCCACAGAAGGCGTCTGGGTTTGGCCGGTAAGTATCACGCGCAGGGGCATGGCAAGCTTGGGCATCTTCAAGCCATGTTTGCCGATGACTTCCTTGATTGTCGCACTGATGGATGCCGCTTCCCATGCAACCGACGCGAACTGCTGCGCCAGGTCGCGCAGGGCAGGGATGGCCTCGGCAGAAAGCTGGGCATCAAGCAGCGCAGCTTCCGGGTGCAAGTCGATGTAGAACACTTCGGCGGCATCGGCCAGTTCATTCAGGGTGGCAACGCGTTCCTTATATAAGCCGGCGATGGCAGCCAGATCGGGAGAGACTCCGACCTTGATGCCGCGCGCCTCCAGGCGCGGACGCACCAAAGCGGCCAATTTGTCATTGTCGGTCTGCTTGATGTAATGGTTGTTCAGCCAGTTCAGCTTTTCAGTATTGAACTGTGCCGCAGAGGGGGTGATGTGATCGAGGTCGAACCATTCGCAGAATTGCTCGACCGAGAACACTTCCGCGTCGCCATGCGACCAGCCCAGGCGCGCGAGATAGTTGATGACGGCCTCCGGCAGGTAGCCGTCTTCGTCGTATTGCATGACGCTGACTGCGCCATGGCGCTTGGACAGTTTGGTGCCGTCATCGCCGAGGATCATCGACAGGTGGGCGTAACTGGGCAGCTTGGCGCCCAGCGCTTTGAGGATGTTAATCTGGCGCGGGGTGTTGTTGACGTGGTCGTCGCCGCGGATCACCTGGGTGATGCCCATGTCCCAGTCGTCCACTACCACGCAGAAGTTATAGGTCGGCGTGCCATCGGAACGGGCGATGATGAGGTCGTCCAGCTCGCTGTTGCTGAATTCGATATGGCCTTTGACCATATCTTTCCAGGCGACGACGCCTTCGGTCGGATTCTTGAATCGCACTACGGGCTTCACCTCTGCCGGAACTGGGGGCAAAGTCTTTCCAAGTTCGGGGCGCCATGTCCCGTCGTAGCGGGGCTTTTCGCCATGCGCTCGTTGCGCCTCGCGCATGGCATCCAGCTCTGCAGGGGTGGTGTAACAATAATACGCCTGGCCGGCCGCCAGCATCTGCTGGATGACTTCCTTATAGCGCGGCATGCGCTGCATCTGAAAGAAAGGACCCTCGTCATATTTGAGCTTGAGCCAAGCCATGCCGTCCAGGATGGCTTGCACGGCCTCCGGCGTGGAGCGCTCCACATCAGTATCTTCGATACGCAGGATGAACGTGCCGCCGTGTTTGCGTGCATAAGCCCAGGAGAACAGCGCAGTGCGGGCGCCCCCGATGTGCAGAAATCCGGTGGGGCTGGGAGCGAAACGGGTGCGAACGGTCATGTTGCTTTCCTGATTTGGGGTGCAATAAAGGCGCGCATTCTACGATAGAAGGTTAATGCCGATAAAGAAATTGACCTATATATATGCCTATGATTTAATGCGCGCCCTCGATTGGGCGGTTAGCTCAGCGGTAGAGCACTGCCTTCACACGGCAGGGGTCACTGGTTCGAACCCAGTATCGCCCACCAATAGACACAATGGCTTACGATACCTTCGTAGGCCATTTTCACTGGCATCCGCCCGGCTGGAAGAAATCTTGCCAACTCTGGAACGTCCCCAGCTATACTCCGTACTGGTTTGACAGGAAACTCACGTTCATTTTGCCAATTGCTCAAGATGCTTGTGGGATACTGCATAAAGCAACCGGTCAGAATAACCGCACAACCAATTGTATTCAATGCTGGTTTATTAGAATAAACGATGAAGGCAAACATCACTGAATTGGTACAGGGAGTTGGCGGTCTGGTTACGCTGCCTGACGTATTCATTCGCATCAATCAGCTTGTCGGCGACCCGAATAGCAATATGTCCGACATCGCCAAGGTGATCAGCCAGGACCCTTCTTTTACCGTGCGCCTTTTGCGCGTGGCCAACAGTTCTTTTTACGGTCTCTCTTCAACGATCGACACCGTTTCCAAGGCGGTGTCCATCATCGGCACCAGCCAGATTCGCAGCTTGGCGCTCGCCACTTCGGTAGCCAGCTCGTTTGAGGGGCTGCCCAATAGCCTGGTCTCGATGGAGAATTTCTGGAAGCACAGCCTGTATTGCGCTCTCGTTGCACGCATATTGGCCAAGCAGGTACGCGGATGCGATTCCGATGCGGTCTTCACGGCGGCTTTGCTACACGATATCGGCGAATTGGTGATTTTCAACCGCTTGCCGCAACAGGCAAAAGAGGCTTTGCTGCTGGTGCTGGATAGCGCGGACGAACTGCCTGTGTATCAAGCAGAACAACAGGTTATCGGATTCGATCATGCCCAGGTGGGGGGAGAGCTTGCGCGCCAATGGAAGCTGCCGCCGATGCTGGAAGAGTGTATCGAATTCCACCACGACATCCATTCCGCACGTCATCATCCGCGTGAAGTTGCACTGGTGCATATCGCCAACATCCTGGCACTGATGGCCGAGGTGCAAACCCTTGACCTGAAAGATGTATCGCCTGTCGACGAGCATGCGTGGGAAATCGTCGGACTGGATGCCGACGAGGTTATCCAGGAGGCGGTAGCGGCAGCCCAGGAAGAAATTGCCGAAGCCGAGGCACTGTTTCTCGGTAAATAAATATCATGGCGATCGCACCCATAACCCGTCTACCTTTGGCCTTGCCCGGCTTTGAGCATATCAAGCGCGCCTGGAATGTTGCCTATGACGCTTACTCAGCCCGGTTGAATCCTGGCGAGTATTACGTTACCAAAAACGATGAGTGCATCTATACCACTCTGGGTTCCTGCATTTCAGCGTGCATCCGCGATCGGGTCACCGGGGTTGGCGGAATGAACCATTTCATGCTGCCGGCTTCGGCGGACTCGGATGGCTGGAAAGCTGCGGGTCTGAGTGCCTCCACGCGCTATGGCAATTTCGCCATGGAGCACTTGATCAACGAAATCCTGAAAAACGGCGGCAGCAGGCAGAATCTGGAGGTCAAACTTTTCGGTGGAGGCCGCATTCTCGCGAATATGACCGACGTTGGACTGCGCAATATTACCTTCGCTCGAGATTACATCCAGACTGAAGGCTTGCGCGTCACGTCGGAAGACGTAGGCGACGTCTTTCCGCGCATGGTTGTATATTTTCCCGCCACAGGAAAGGCGCGTATCAAGCGCCTCCGTTCATTGCATAACAACACCATCGTTGAACAAGAAACCAATTACCTGCACATGATTGAAGAGAAGCCGGTGAGTGGTGATATCGAATTGTTCTAGCCAACCTGATGAAAAACGAACAGATCTTTAACTCGATACAGAATCTGTTTTCCAATAAAAACCCGGAAGTTGTCTGGGAAAAAGCGGCTGAGATTGTCAGTCGCATTAGCACGACCTATGACTTGTCTGATGTTCACAGGATATTCTGCGATACCGTGGATTTGTTTCATGGCAATTATCCCGGTTATGCCCCCGTCAAAACACCATTTCACGACTTGCAGCATACGCTGGACGTTTTTTTGTGTTCTGTACGCTTGATGCACGGTGTTCACATCTCTGGCACCACATTTGAAGATCAAGATATCACGCTGATTCTTATAGCATCTTTAATGCACGACGTCGGCTTTGCTCAAAAACGAGGAACTGAAGTAGGAACGGGCGCGCAATTCATGCAAATTCATGTCGAACGCAGCATTGAATTTACGCAAGACTATATTAAAGATCAGCATTTTCCATCTGGATGGATTGCGCCTCTAGGCGCAATCATTCGCAGCACCGATCTGGATTTTCCATTTAGCCAAATTGATTTCTTGAATGAACGTACGCGGCTGCTCGGACAAATCGTCAGCACAGCCGATCTTCTGGGGCAAATGGCCGACCGAACCTACGTGGAAAAGCTGCTTTATTTATATGAAGAGTTCAAGGAAGCAAAATTCAACGGCTATCAGAGCCTGCCGGACTTAATGCGCCAAACACAGGGTTTCTTCGAAATCGTGCAGCAGCGACTTGAAATAGACCATGACCGCATCTATGAAAAACTGAAAAACCATTTCACTGGCTGGTTTGGCGTAGAGCGCAATTTCTACATGGAAGCGATAGAAAAGAATATCGCCTATTTATCCAGATTGAATTTGCTTGAAGAGGAAAAGCATCACTCCATGCTAAGGCGGGGCGGTATCGTCAATAAGTTAAGGAGGGGGGATATCAAGTGAAAGACATGCGTCGGATTCCGGCTTACTTTGCACTTCCGTATATTTGACATAATATACATTATGCGAAATAAATGGCAATGAGGAATACTCAAGCCAACGGCAAATCTGCAGATATGTCCTTTTATTTCAATCGACTGGGCCTACACAAGGAACAATCTTTTGAAATTGCGGCTGGTCGCTTCACCAACTTCTTTCAGTTCGATATTGCGCAGCCTGGCAATCTCCTCAGCCACGTGTTTTACGTAGGCAGGCTGGTTGGTTTTGCCTCGATGTGGTGTCGGCGCCAGATATGGCGAATCGGTTTCAATCAGTATTTTTTCAAGCGGGATTTTTTGTGCGACTTCCTTGATGATGGTTGCGTTCTTGAAAGTCAGGATGCCGGAGAATGAAATATGGAAGCCAAGATCGATGGCCGCAAGTGCCACGTCCAGGTTTTCGGTAAAACAGTGCATCACACCGCCTATCCGCCCGGCATCTTCCTCGGACATTATGCGCAAAGTATCCTGTGCGGCTGATCTGGTATGGATAATGAGCGGTTTGCCGGACTCGATTGCTGCTCTGATGTGGGTGCGAAAGCGTTCTCGCTGCCATTCGAGGTCGCCAGTCAGGCGGTAATAATCCAGCCCGGTTTCGCCAATGGCGATGACTTTGGGGTGTTGTGCCAAACGAACCAGTTCTGCCTGGGTCGGTTCTGCCTCAAGCTCGTAATCTGGATGTACCCCCACTGAAGCGTAAATATTCTGGTGCTTCTCCGCCAATTCAATCACTTGCGGCAAAGTCATCAGGTCAACCGAGACACATAGGGCGTGACTCACGTCATTGGCCTGCATGTTGGTGAATATCGAATCCAGGTTATCCGTTAACTCTGGAAAATTCAGGTGGCAATGCGAATCGATAAACATCTTATCTGGAGTTCAGGCGGTAAATAGTTGACGATATGACAACAGCAGGGATTCCATAAACAGTTTTGGGTTAAGCGGGTGGAATGCGGCACGGCGGGCGTCCTGCAGCTCTTTCTGGAAACGCAGCAAGGCTGCCATTGAAATGCCGCCGGCCAATTTTGAGATCAAGTCGGCCTGTTCCGGGAAATAGCGCACTACACCTGCCAGCTTGGCACTGGACAGGTCGTAACACCACTGCTGCAGGCAATGTATGACGTGAACCGGGATGCTGCGTTGAAGGCTTTCAGCCAGCACCAGCGCATCCAGTTTGGCAGGCTGGCGAATGGCGGCCAGCAAAATGCTCCGTTCTTCCGCCCCTTCTCCCGACTCGGCCCAGCTTAATGCCTGCAAGGGAGCAAACCCGGTTTGCGCCAAGGCATGTTCGGGGTTCTTCACCCCCTGCTCAGTCAGCCAGTCAACTCCCGCATCACGAGTTGGGGTATGGACGGTGAAGCCCAAGCAGCGGCTCAAGATGGTGGGCAGCAGTTGCTGTGATTTATGCGTTACCAGTAAAAACAGCAGCTTATCTGTTGGTTCTTCAAGTGTCTTGAGCAACGAGTTGGCAGCGTTGTTGTTCATCGATTCAGCCGGATTGATGACCACGATCCGGTAGCCGCCACAATGAGCAGACAAGTTGGCAAAGTTGGAAAGATCACGAATCTGGTCTACCGATATCTCGCGGGAGGGCTTTTTGCCCCCCGGTTTCTCTTCGCCATCGTCAGTGACGGAAAGCGCGTCAGGCTGGATCTGGCGAAAATCCGGATGGCTGTCTTGTTCGAACCAATGACATGAATTGCATTGCTGGCATGCTGCTCCATCGTCCTGCGGGCTCTCGCACAACAGCGATTGGGCAAAATTCAAGGCCAGATCAAGCTTGCCTATACCCTGGGCGCCCTTGATCAGCAGGGCGTGAGGCAACCTGCCTCGCAGCCCTTGCAATGCTTGCCATGATTCAGTTTGCCAAGGATAGAGTTGATTCATTTTCAAAGCGATGCAACGATCTTTTCCAGCGCCTGCTGAACTTCAGGCATGGTCTTTTCGGCATGGATGACCGCAAAACGTTGCGGTGATTTTGCCGCTCTGGCGAGATAAGCCTGCCGAACGCGGTCAAAGAATTCACCGCGCTCTTGTTCGAAACGATCCAGGCTGACGTTGTTGGCCAAACGCTGGCGGGCGATCTCGATCGGGATATCAAAAAGCAGAGTCAGGTCTGGTTGCAGGTCGCCATGCACCCATTGCTCCAGTTGTTCAAGTTTGGCCAGTGGCACTCCCCTGCCCCCGCCTTGATAAGCAAAGCTGGCATCGCTGAAACGGTCCGAGATGACCCAGGTGCCGCGCTGCAAGGCAGGGCGGATGACCTGCTCCACATGTTCACGGCGCGCTGCAAACATCAGCATGGCTTCCGTCTCTGCATGCATGGGTTGATTCAGCAGTATCTCGCGCAGGAGTTCGCCCAGCGGCGTGCCTCCCGGTTCGCGCGTCACCAGCAAATCGATGCCGCGTTGGCGCAGCGTATTGGCAAACCAGTCCAGGTGGGTGCTCTTGCCTGCCCCATCCACGCCTTCAAAAGTGATGAATTTAGCTGCGCTCATTTTTTTTGTTTAAGAGGTTTTATCTGGTATTGATTGACGGCATTGTTATGTTCGATCAGCGTACTGGAAAATTGGGAGCTGCCATCGCCGCGCGCCACGAAATACAAGGCATGGCTCGGCGCCGGATGCAATACGGCTTGCAAGGCAGCCAAGCCCGGCAAAGCGATCGGGGTCGGCGTCAAACCATCGCGAGTATAGGTATTGTAGGGGGTGTCGTTGGTCAGATCCCGCTTGCGCAGGTTGCCGTCGAACTTGTCGCCCATACCGTAAATGACCGTCGGATCGGTCTGCAAACGCATGTTCTTGCGCAGGCGGTTTATAAACACAGAGGCGATCATGGGGCGATCACCGGGCTGGCCGGTTTCCTTTTCCACAATGGATGCCAAGGTCAAGGCTTGGTAGGGGGTATCGAAAGGCAGGTTGGTATCGCGCTTCTTCCAGCTTTCCTGCAAATTGCGTTGCATCAATTGGTAGGCGCGCTTCAAGTACGATGATGTCGCTGCTGCCCGAGGAATAATTGTAGGTGTCCGGGAAGAATAATCCTTCCGCAGCCGGTTCGGCCGCCCCGATGCGCTGCAAGATTTCCGCATCAGACAGTTTCGCGCTATCGTGCCGCAAGGTAGGCTCCGCATTCAAAGTATCGCGCAACTCTTTGAACGTAGTGCCTTCTATGATGATCAACGAACTTTGTTCGGTCTGGCCTTTACTGATCATGTGCAGAAGCTGCAACGGCGTGACTTCATGATCCAGCTGATAGTTGCCCGGTTTGATTTGCGTGGTTTTCCCAAAACCTCTGGCCAGCAAGACAAACAACCATTGGTTGTTCAAACCGCCAGCTTGCTGAATCTGGCGTGCCGCACTTTTCAGGCTGCTGCCCGGTTTCAGTGAAAATTCGAAGGGAGTGTGCTCCAGCGGGATGGGGGTACGCGCATAGTAGGTGAACAGCCCTGCCACAATGAGCAGCAGGAATAACAACCAAAGTATCAGTTCTTTAATGACGCTCATCGCTCAACCACTCTTGTATTTTCCATGCCATAGGATGCTGGGTTCGGCGGTAATCGGCAAGCTCACGCACAGGCCAGAGGCCGAAGACGCTGTTCACCAGGAATATCTCATCGGCCATCACCAATTCTTCCAGACGGAAATCGGCCACTTTGCAGGTCACTCCATGCTGTTTGGCCCACCCCATTACCCGGTCGCGTTGAACGCCCGCCACGCCGCAACGCGACAGGTTCGGTGTGTAAAGGATATTTCCTCTCAGCATGAACAAGTTGCTGCGAGTGCCCGAGATCACGAATCCGGAAATGTCGCTCAACAGTCCTTCCGGCACATCCTGATCTTGCCATTCGCTGGCTGCCAGCACATTTTCAAGGCGGCTGAGGTGTTTGATGCCGGCCAGCAACAGCTGGTGGCCCAGGCGTATCTTGCAAAGATGCACGCGCACGCCCTGCTTGGCATAGTCTGGAGGATAAGCAACAGCGGGAGAAACACTAAGGATGCGAGTCGATTCTGATTGTGCCGAGGGCGCATAACCCCTGGTCGAGACACCGCGAGTGATGATGATCTTGGCAACCCCGGTAGCCTGGGTCTTGCCGAGTTGCAGTAATTCGCTGGAAAGAACCAATGCCGACGGACAAGGTATCTTCAGCGCACCGCAATCATGCTGCAGTTTGGCGAATTGCCGGTCCCAGTTGACCGGGCTGCCGGCTTGCATACGCAGGGTGCGGAACACCCCGTCGCCGTATGCCAAGCCGCGATCTTCAGCGTTGATTGTATTGCCAGGTGCGCCGTTGATCAGCATCACGGCGCCGGATCAGACCTTGCGGAATACCAGAGAACCGTTGGTTCCGCCGAAGCCGAAATTGTTGTTCACCGCCACGTCGATCTTCATCTTGCGTGCCGTATTGGCGCAGTAGTCCAGATCGCATTCCGGATCCTGCTCGAAGATGTTGATGGTGGGAGGCGCGACCTGGTCATGGATCGCCAGTACGCAGAACAGGGACTCGATGCCGCCCGCCCCACCCAACAAGTGACCCGTCATCGACTTGGTGGAACTCACCACCAGTTTATTGACATGGTCGCCGAAAGCGAGCTTGAGTGCTTCGGTTTCGTTCTTATCGCCTACCGGGGTCGACGTGCCATGCGCATTGACGTACTGCACTTGGTCCGGATTCACACCCGCATTGCGCAATGCATTGAGCATGCTGCGTTTTGGACCATCCGTACTCGGTGCAGTAATGTGGTATGCGTCAGCGCTCATGCCGTAACCGGAGAGCTCGGCGTAAATCTTGGCACCACGTGCCTTGGCGTGCTCGTACTCTTCCAATACCAGTACGCCAGCGCCTTCGCCCATCACGAAACCGTCTCTATCCTTGTCCCAGGGACGGCTGGATGTCGCCGGATCGTCGTTACGGGTGGACAACGCCTTGGCAGAGGAGAAACCACCGAGCGCCAAAGGCGAAATGGTCGATTCGGCACCGCCGGCAATCATCACGTCGGCATCACCGTATTCGATGATGCGTGCGGATTCGCCAATGCTGTGCGTGCCGGTGGTACATGCCGTCACCACGGAGAAATTCGGCCCCTTCAGTCCATACATGATGGAAAGGTTGCCGGAAATCATGTTGATGATGGTGCCGGGAATGAAGAACGGTGAAATCTTGCGCGGGCCGCCAGCGAGATAGTCGTTGTGCGTATCTTCGATCATCGGCAGGCCGCCGATACCGGAGCTGATGCACACGCCGATACGCTCGGCGTTCTGTTCCGTCACCACCAGACCGGAGTCCTTGAATGCTTCCATCCCGGCCACGAGGCCGAAATGCACGAAGCGATCCATGCGGCGCGCGTCTTTGGCTGGAAGATGTTGGGTCACGTCGAAACCATTGACCTCGCCTGCCACTTGGCAGGCGAAGGCGCTGGGGTCGAAGCGGGTGATACGCCCGATACCGGATTTGCCTGCCACGATGTTTTGCCATGTTTCGGCAACCCCGACACCGACGGGCGTAATTGCGCCCAATCCGGTTACTACCACTCTGCGCCTAGCCAAACTGGACTCCGCTACGGAAAGAAACGTTAAATTAGAACTAAATTACTTGGAATGCGCGTTGACGTAGTCGAGCGCTTGTTGCACGGTGGTGATCTTCTCTGCATCTTCATCAGGGATCTCAACGCCGAATTCTTCTTCCAAAGCCATGACCAGTTCCACGGTATCCAGAGAGTCAGCGCCCAAGTCGTTCACAAAAGAAGACTCGTTCTTGACTTCGGACTCGTTCACACCCAGTTGCTCAGCTACGATTTTCTTGACGCGTTGTTCGTTAGACATCCCTGATTCTCCTACTCTGATTAAAGTTCAAAAAGCGCGAGCATTCTATCAAACTTGCGCCGTTTTCCAAAACAACACATTACTCCATGTACATCCCGCCGTTCACGTGCAAAGTGACGCCGGTGATATAAGCCGCACCGGGACCTGCCAGGAATGCAACGGCTGCAGCGATATCGGCAGGCTGTCCGAGGCGCTTCAGAGGCACGTGCTCGACCAGTTTGGCGCGCTGTTCTTCGCCCAGTACATGTGTCATATCGGTATCGATAAAACCGGGAGCAACACAATTCACGGTGATGTTGCGGCTACCGATCTCCTGCGCCAGTGATTTGGTGAAACCGACCATACCGGCCTTGGAGGCAGCGTAATTGGCTTGCCCCGCGTTGCCCATGCTGCCGACTACCGAGGAAATGCTGATGATGCGCCCGCCTCTGGCCTTCATCATGGCGCGCAACACGGCGCGGCTCAGACGGAACACGGACTTCAAGTTGGTTGCCAGCACGTCATCCCACTCTTCGTCGCTCATACGGGCCAGCAGGTTGTCCTTGGTAATACCGGCGTTGTTCACCAGGATGGATATTTCGCCGAACTGTTCGCGGATCGCGGCCAGCACTTGTTCGGTCTGGGCAACATCATTGACGTTCAGGGCAAAACCCTTGCCCTTGATGCCTGCTGCTTCCAGATAAGTGCTAATGGCTTCCGCTCCTTTGTCGCTGGTGGCGGTGCCGATCACGGTTGCGCCTTGCTTACCCAGCTCCAGCGCGATGGCTTGGCCGATTCCGCGTGAAGCGCCTGTCACCAGGGCGATTTGTCCTTGTAGCGTCATATGTCCGTTCCCTTTATGCGAATGCAGCCAAGGCTGCTTTCAATGCTTCTCCGTCATTGATAGCCATTGCTTGCTGGTTGGTGTCGATGCGCTTGTTCAGTCCGGCCAGCACCTTGCCCGGCGCGCACTCTACGTTATGGGTGATGCCTTGTTTTCCGAACGCCTGCACGGTTTCCACCCAGCGTACCGGAGAGAACAGCTGACGCACCAGTGCATCCTTGATCTTGGCAGGATCGCTGTAAGCGGCGACATCGGCGTTATGCAATACCGGAATGGCAGGGGTTTGCACGGAAACATTGTTCAGATGGGCGCGCAATTGTTCGGCAGCGCCTTTCAACAGGCTGCAATGCGACGGCACACTCATCGGCAACATGATGGCGCGTTTCGCCCCCTTGGCCTTGGCCAGTTCCATGCCGCGCTCGACCGCGCCACGGTTACCCGCAATGACCACTTGCCCGGGTGAATTGAAGTTCACGGCCTCCAACACCTCCCCTTGCGCTCCTTCGGCACAGACGGCTCGCACTACGTCGTCGTCCAGGCCGAGAATCGCGGCGATGCCGCCCACACCTTCAGGCACGGCTTGTTGCATGCACTGGGCGCGGAAACGTACCAACGGCAACGCATCAGCGAAACTCAAAGCGCCCGCAGCAACCAGCGCGGTGTATTCGCCCAGGCTGTGCCCGGCCATGAGAGCTGGCTTCGCGCCATTTTGTGATTGCCAAGCACGATACACCGCCACACCGGCGGTCAGCATGATAGGTTGCGTGTTCACCGTGGCGTTCAGGTCGGTATCGGCGCCTTCGGCTACCAGGTGCCACAGATCCTGCTTCAGGACATCCGAAGCTTCGTTGAAAGTGTCACGCACGGCAGCGAAATCGGCATAACCGTTCATCATTCCGCGCGATTGCGAGCCTTGGCCTGGAAATACGAAAGCGAATTGAGTCATATTTGTGCCTACCACTTGATTAATGTTGCGCCCCAGGTGAATCCGCCACCGATGGCTTCCAACAATACATTTTGCCCGGTTTTGATGCGTCCGTCGCGCACCGCTGCGTCCAGCGCCAACGGAATGGAAGCAGCCGAAGTGTTGCCGTGCTGAGCAACGGTCACCACCACGTTATCCATATCCAGGCCAAGCTTCTTGGCCGTAGCCTCGATGATGCGGATGTTGGCTTGATGCGGTACCAGCCAGTCGATGTCGGTGCCGGCCATTTTCTGCTCTTCCAGCACCTCTTCAACCACTTCGCTCAACATATTGACGGCAAACTTGAATACCGCCTTGCCATCCATCTTGATGAAGGGATCGCCGTCCACTTCTCCGTTACGGATGTTACCTTCGGCTTTCAGCATGTCGCGATAGCTTCCGTCAGAGTGCAACTTGCTGGCGATGAGACCGGGCTTGTCGGAAGCGCGCAGCACCACTGCTCCCGCGCCGTCTCCGAACAACACGCAGGTGGTGCGATCATTCCAGTCCAGCATGCGGGTCAGTACTTCGGCCCCGACCACCAGTGCGGTCTTGGCTTGACCACCCTTGATATACATATCTGCCGTGTTCAGCGCAAAGACGAAACCGCCACACACGGCCTGGATATCAAAAGCCGGGCCCTGGCTCTTGATGCCGAGCTTGTCTTGCAGGATACAGGCCGTACTGGGGAAAAGTTGATCGGGCGAGGTCGTCGCCACAATGATCAGATCGATCTCGCCTGCGCTGATACCGGCAGCCTCGATGGCTTTGCGGCTGGCTTGCAGCGCAAGGTCGCTGGTCAGCTCGCCGTCAGCCGCGATGTGGCGCTCGGATATGCCGCTGCGTGTGATAATCCAATCGTTCGTCGTGTCGACCATCTTTTCGAGGTCGTGGTTGGTCAGCACCTTGGCCGGCAGGTAACTCCCTGTGCCGATGATCTTGGAATATTTCAAAGCGCCTCTCCTGCGGTTTGTTGGCGGGCATGATGCCATTTTTCAACATGCTCGCTGATGTGATTCAGCATGCCGCCGCGCGCTTCTTCGGCAGCGCGCTCAATGGCGCAAAGGAATGCAAAGGAATCGGCGGAACCGTGACTTTTCACCACGATACCTTTTAAACCGAGGAAGCTGGCACCGTTATAACGGCGATGATCCAGCCGATGCTTGAAGGCTTTCAGTACAGGCATGGATACCAGAGCCCCCAGTTTGGTCAGCCAGTTCTGGCTGAAACCCTCTTTGAGGAAGCCTCCCATCATCTTGGCCACCCCTTCGGCAGTCTTCAGCGCGACGTTACCGACGAATCCGTCGCACACCACCACGTCCGTGACGCCCTTGAATATATCGTCGCCTTCGACATTGCCGTAGAAATTAAGGTCACTGGCTTGCAACAGATCGCCGGCTTGCTTGACCACTTCATTACCCTTGATGTCTTCGCTGCCGATATTCAGCAGACCGACGGTAGGCTGTTCCTTATGTTCCAGTGCAGACACCAGCGTGCTGCCCATCAGGGCGAATTGCAAAAGATGTTCGGCGGTACAGTCCACGTTTGCGCCCAGATCCAGCATGCAGACCTGGCCTTTGACGGTAGGCAAAAAGGAGGCGATTGCGGGACGGTCTATACCCGGCAATGTTTTCAACACATAACGGGCGGTCGCCATCAAAGCGCCGGTATTGCCGGCGCTTACGCAAGCTGAAGCTTCACCGCTCTTGACCAGATTGATGGACACGCGCATCGAGGAGTCTTTTTTACCGCGTAACGCAGATTGTGGTGACTCGTCCATGCCCACCACCTCGGTCGTAGCATGGATACGCAGACGTGTGCGGTCAGCGAAACCGAGTTTGCTCAACTCGGCTTCGATCGCATCGGGCAGACCGACCAGCACCACAGTATCCTCAGGATGTTTCTTAAGATAAGCGACAGCCGCGGGAACGGTTACCCGTGTCCCGTGGTCGCCTCCCATGGCATCAATGGCTATCGTGATATCCACCGGGCGATCCTCTCAGGCGAGATATGGACGAAGTTAGGCTCTCCATGATGGAGAGCCTCGAAAATACCTAAAGGCTTATTCGCCCTTGGTCTTGACGACTTTTTTGCCGCGATAGAAGCCGCTCGGGCTGATGTGGTGGCGCAGATGTGGTTCGCCGGTGGATGGCTCGATAGCCAAAGCCGGATTGGTCAGGAAATCGTGTGCGCGATGCATCCCACGTTTGGACGGGGACTTCTTATTTTGCTGAACTGCCATTTTCTACTCCTCAAAAAACCAGTATTACTTCTTTAACCCGGCCAGCACCGCAAATGGGCTGGCTTTTTGTTGTAAATCATTCGTTGCCGGGAGGCATTCCCCTTCGGGGTGTTTAGGCGCAAAGGGCAATCCCAACAACAACTCATCCTCAATCAATGCCTGCACATCAAGCTTGGGATTGGCCTCGATGGCGTCCATCTCGTCATCGTCTTCCTCGGCCTCATCCAATCTTTCCGCGGGAAGCAGCCACAGGCTGGCAACCAGATCCACCGGATACTTCAGCTCCCCCAGGCAGCGCTGGCATCTCAAGGTATAAATTCCTTGCAGCGATAACTCCAGCATGTCGCGCCCTGCTTCTTGATAGCCGCGCAACGTATAAGCCAGAGAGCCGTCCGGTTTCGCCAGCATGTCGACCAGTCTGGATAGCTCCGACACCGCTATCTCGCCGCGCATTTCCTCGCCTTTTCGGGCGAAATCCACGCTGTCTATGAAAGGCCGTGCAAACATGAGGCGCGCATGATATATATTCCGACCTTCCATGTCAAAGACGCTGTAAAGGAACATCTTGAATTCTCAGCCGCTTGTGCTCGCCTCGACTTCTATATATAGGAGTCAATTGCTCTCCACACTGCAGATACCGTTTCAGACCGCCGCCCCTGATGTCGATGAAACACCTCTTCCCGGTGAAAGCGCAGAGCAGACTTCGTGGCGATTGGCGCAAGTCAAGGCTCAGGTAGTTGCCAAGCGCTTCCCCGACGCATTGATAATCGGCTCGGATCAGGTGGCTCTGCTGGACGGACAGCAGATCGGCAAGCCCCTCAACCATGACAACGCCGTGCGCCAACTGAGCGCCATGCGTGGCAAGACCGTAAGCTTCTACACTGCTCTTTCCTTGTTGAACGCCGCCACGGGGGAGATGCAGACCGATGTCGCCATCACCAAAGTCAGCTATCGCGACCTGAACGACGATGAAATAGAGCGTTATCTCAAGAAAGAACAGCCTTACCACTGCGCAGGCAGCGCCAAAACCGAAGGCTTGGGCGTTGCCCTGATTAAGCGCATAGAGGGGGACGACCCCAATGCACTGATCGGCCTCCCCTTGATCATGCTGGTCAGCATGCTGGAAAAACAAGGTGTTAGGGTTTTGTAAGCGGATTTACTTGAAATTTCCTGTTGCGACCCGAAATTCTTTCTGGTATTAAAGCGCGCTTGAAAAATTTAGCATCACCTTGGAGACCGACGTAATGCCCGTACAAGCCAGCAAAACAACCGCCCCATATAAGCCCAAAAAAGGCGAGGCGTACATGAGCCCCAGCCAGCTCGAGCACTTCCGTGGCATTCTGAACGAAATCAAGCTGGGCCTGAGCCAGGATATCGACCGCACTGTGCACACCATGCAAGATGAAGCCACTGTGTTCGCAGACCCTAACGACCGCGCCAGCCAGGAATCCGACATGAGCCTGGAATTGCGCAACCGTGACCGTGAACGTAAATTGATCAAGAACATCGACAAGATGCTGGGCAGGATAGACGCGGGCGATTACGGCTATTGCGATAAATGCGGCGTTGAAATCGGCCTAAGCCGCTTGGAAGCACGCCCGACAGCGACCTTGTGCATCGACTGCAAGACGCTTGACGAGATCCGGGAAAGACAAGTCGCAAAATAAGATCGTTTTTGGTATGCCAATAAAAATCCCTGTCTCGCAGCAGGGATTTTTATTGTCCATTCGCAAGGTTGCAGCTGATTTACGCCTCAATAATCAATTAGTTACCTACCAGCCCTTGGTAATAAATAATTGATCGAAGTTGGCCACGTCCAGCAGCTTGAATACATTCTTCGACGGATTGGAAATCACGATCGGCTTGCTTACCAGAAGAGCTCGCTCTCGCAGCAACATCAACATACCAAGAGCGGTACTGTCCAGAAAATCGAGCTGTTGCATATCGACTTCTATCTCGTGAATCGTTGGGTCGTTCAGCATACCTTCATAAGAATGCTTGAATTCCCTGTGCACGACAAAATCGAATCTCCCACTCATCCTGATTCTTCCTGTTTGGCCAATTTGATTTGTGCTTATACTCATTTCACACCTCCTTTAGTCACATATTGAGGTCTGCTCAGGACTCGCGACACAGCAAAGCAAACTCAGGTGCGGCAACCGGCTTGCTAAACAGATACCCCTGAATCACATCGCAACCGTTCTCAAGCAGGAAGTTCTTCTGATTCTCGGTTTCGACGCCTTCGGCGACGACAGTCAAATTGAACTCGGATGCCAACTGAATGATGGCTCGCGGTATCGCTGTTCTGGATGGATCGTCCATCTCCCCCTCCTCTGGTATCGCGATGATGAATGAACGATCAATTTTCAATTCACTGATGGGCAAATCCTTGAGATATTTAAGGCTGGAATACCCCGTTCCGAAATCATCAATGGAGAGATGGAAGCCAAGCGCTTTCAACTGCCCCAATACATGCAATGTTCTTTCCGATGTATCCATCACCAAGCCCTCCGTCACTTCTATTGGCAACATGGCAGGAGAGATATGCCACGTCTCAAGCCCCTTCTGTAAACTATTAATCAAGTCGCCGCGCCAGAAGTGCACGGGAGAAATATTGATGGACACAGGTACTTGCGCCAGCCCTTTTTGCCGCCACTCTGCAATCTGGGCACAAACCGTATCAATGATCCATTCGCTCATGTCGACCACGGCACCGTTCGATTCGGCAAGAGGAATAAATTCCGCAGGGGAAATGACTCCCATAAACGGGATGCTTCCAACGCACTAGCGCTTCTGCCCCCACAACGCGTTGCTGTCCGATGGAATACTTCGGCTGGTATAGCATGTAAAACTCTTTGTTTATCAATCCCGTTCTGACCCCTTGCTGCAAGTTGACACGACGCTCCTCGAGCTGACTGATTGTCTTGTCAAAAAAACGATAGGTATCTCCCCCCATTTGCCGGGATTGATTCATGGCGCTAGAGGCACTCTTCAACAGCTCTTCATAGGTTTCGCCATCGGATGGGTACAAACTGATTCCGAAACTTGCCCGAAGCAGAACTTCATGCTGATTAATTTGAATAGGCTGCCGGATGATCTGTGACAATTCGACGACTGCACGCTCAATCGCCTGCCGCTCACAATCCCCTGCATCAGGACCGCAAATTCATCCCCTCCCATGCGACACACCACGTCTACCCCTACAGCACTATTCAACAACCTCTGCGCAACGGTAAACAGCACTTCATCGCCGACACGAACACCAAGGGTGTTGTTTATCTCAATAAAACGATCCAGGTTGATACAAACAATCGCCAGCTTTCCGTCGTTTTGTTTGACCTGCACCAATTGTTCATTGAGCCTGTTTTCGAACATGGAACGATTTGGCAGGTGCGTCAGGCCATCATGCATCGTCAATTGGAGCAACTTCTCTTCATTCTTCTGGCGCTCTGTGATATCGGAAAAAATGAAGTTATATCCCTGCAAAACCCCACTCAACATTACTGAATTAACGGTCAGCCAATCGGGCACCGTCGTCCCGCCCTTGTGCTGACACAGCAACTCGCCAGACCAACTACCGGATTCCTCCAGGGCATTCCACATCGTATGAAAAAGGTCTGCGTCATGCCTACCTGGACTCAGCAATGAAGGGCTTTGCCCCAGGATTTCAGTGAGTGAATAACCGGTAATACGGGAAAAAGCTGGATTGACAGAAATAATTTGCTTGTTGCGATCTGCCGTGACAACAGCAAGCGATGACGCTTCAAATGCCAATGCAGCACGACGCAGCTGGTTGAGCGTATTTGATTGCCTGATACAGGCTTGAACGGTTTGAGTCAGCCTTCCCGGATCAAGTGGTTTTAAATGAAAACGGGAAATACCCATCTCGAACATCTTTTCAGCATCTTCGGCGTTATCCGAGCCGCTGATTACAATGATAGGAACATCCTTATCCAGCTTTCTGATTTCTTCCGCCATCACCAAGCCGTTCATCAGCGGCATCTTGATATCCGCTATAACGATTTGCGGACGATACTGAATAAATTGCGACAACCCCTCCTCCCCATTCTTCGCCACATAAACCATTCCCACGCGACGATTGAGGTAGGCGGCCAAATACTCTCGCGTCAAATCATCGTCCTCGACATACAGCAGCGTCAATTGATCAAGCTCAACAGGCGTTTCGGTTTCGCGGGCAGATTCTGGCTTGGGCTGAGTTGCAGATTTGATCGTGGGTTGTTTGCCAACCTCAAAACGCACTTCCAGGAGCGTTACGTCGTCCACATTCCGCTCTTGAATGGCATGTTCGAGCCTGTTTGCTATAGAGAGAAACACATCCTCTGATTGCCCGGGTTCAAAGAGGCTGTACAACTCGCTATCGCCTGCATCGACTGAACTGGAAAAAAATGTATCGACCAACCCATCGGTAAAGAGGTATATCCGCGCATCCTGTTCGATTGAAACCCGCTCGACTTCCGGAAAGAACTCCTGACTGCCGATCATGCCCAATGCGGTCGATTTGGAATGGGCTGTATGTAGCAGCCCGCCATCATCAGCGATAATGAAAGCCGGGGGATTACCGCAATTCAATATTTCGACAAAACCTTCGCCAGCATTCAAACGGACCAGGGTTGTCGCCACAAAATGTTCGGACAAGTGCTGTTCATGCAAAGTGCGGTTAATTTCAGCCGCCATGGACATTAATGAAAAGCCATGCGCTGCCTGTTTTTGGAAAATTGCCGGCAAAGGAAGCGCAGGTATAACAGCAGCAAGTCCATGCCCTGCGCCATCTGCCAGCATTACATACACATCTCCGTTATGTTTTGCCAGGCTGTAGAAATCGCCGTTTATCCCGTGTTTCGGGATAGAGAGATGTCTGACAAAGGAAAATTCATCATGCCGATCAGCATCCAGAAAATGTGAAACATAGTTAACGACACTTTCACATTCAAAATCGGTTTCGTTTACTTGCTGCAACTTGTCTTCCAGAATATGCTGTTCGTTAATCGACTGGGCTACATCGTTAATTGTGTCCATTAAAAGATCCGTATCCACGGGCTTCACAATGAACTTTGTGACCCCGAGATCGATAGAGGACAGCAATATTTCGCTCTCGTTATGTGCCGAGATGAAAATCACGGGAAGGTCGGAGTCTATTTCACGTATCGCCCGGCACATTTCCAGGCCATCCATCTCGCCCATGCGGATGTCTGAAATCACCAGGTCAGGATGACTTTCCTTGAACGAGTTCAGACCCGCTTCACCGTTGTGTGCCGTATAGACCTTGCCTATCCTTCTGGACAGGTATCGCGCCATACTTTCGCGCACTTCAGAATCATCCTCGACAAAGAGAATGGAGAGTTTGCCTAACAGCTCAGCCTGATTATTTGTATTTGCCACTAACATTTGGCCTCCCAGCTGGGTGCTTTCGGTATATATAAGGAAAACTTGGCGCCATTCCTCATGTTCTCGACAGCCACCCGTCCTTTCATGTTTTTCTCGACTGAAACCAGCGTCATATACAAGCCGAGCCCTACCCCTTTTTCTTTCGTTGTGAAATGGGGATCGAATATTCTGTCAATCACATCAGGCGGGATTCCCCCGCCATTGTCGATCACGCTATGCACGCCATAATCGCCTTCTTCACCAATCTCAATAACGATCTCTCCGCCGCCATTCGTATTTCCAACGATGGCATCCTTTGCATTTGTAAGAATATTCAGCAAGGCCTGCGAATACTCATTGGCATAACCGGTGACGAGAACATCGTGCTCGCAATTGACGATGATGGCGATATTGTTGTTACTCAATGACGCATCAAGCAAATTGATGCACTCCTTTGTAACTTGCATAAGACCGAAGGTTTCGATTTCCTTATCGGCCCTGAAAAAATGACGGAAATCATCGATCGTGCTGGACATCTTCTGGATTATCTTTTTTGATTTTCCTGACGCAGTTTGAATATATTTAAGATCGCACTCGCCATAGATGGCCGCATCTTCCAGATCGCTGACAATCAGCCCCAAAGAATTGATAGGTTGCCGCCATTGGTGTGCGATGTTTCCAATCATCTCCCCCATCGCGGCCAAGCCGGATTGGCGCTGCAGCAAGAAGTCTTTTTCAGAGTTTTTCTGAATCTCCTCGCGGACACGTTTATCCAGGTCAAGATTCAACTTGCGCAGCTCATCTTCCGCAAGTTTTTGCGCATGGATATCATGCATCACTCCAACCACCTGTTTAACCTGCCCATCGAACGACCTGTTGGGACTCATATTTACGACAAGCCAACGCCAGCTCCCATCCGCGTCCTTGGCCTGGCAACGCAAATTGGCAATCTTCCTCCCCTCATTTAATACTCGATCAACCCCACTCTTGAGTTTCTCCAGGTCATGCTCGTAAGGAAAGTACGTCTCAAAAAACTCCTTCAACGAAGAGCCTGCGAATTGCTGCGTGTCGTAACCGAGAATGTCCTGTATCTGGTCTGACATGAACTGTAATTCTGAATTGATATCGGCGATCCAGATAATGGCGCCAGCCGATTCCACTATTGACTTGAGTTGTGATTCAACCGCGTACTGATTGCTGGTATCCAACACGATGGCGATTATGTGTTCTGCACCATTTTGCTCGAAGTACTGCAAATAGATTTCAACCGGATACAAACTGCCATCTTTTCTTTTATGCACCGCCTTGAGCTTTTTTACATTGTTCCGGTGGGTTACCGCAAATGCGATTGATTCATTCGTTTCACTTGCAGAAACGGGAGTTTGAATATCGTTTGGAGTCAGCTGATTCAGTTCTTCCAGTGTATAGCCAAGATTATTCAAGGCCCGTGGATTGGCGAATTTGAAACGCAGGCTGCTTGCATCAAGGATGAATATTTCGTTTCTGCTTGCCGCGATCGTCTTATCCAGCATTGCGAGCGCAGCAGCACTAACCTTTTCGCGCTCCTCCGCATATTTCTGCGCGGTGATATCCTCAATCACGACCAGGCAATATCTCCTCTCATCATCCACGATGGCTTCAATCGAGGCATGCAACGGCAGTCTTGTATAACGGCCCCTCTTTTTACTTGTTTGCACAAACGACACCACGCATGTCTTTATCGAATTTGACTCAAATACCTCAAGCATGAATTCATGGAACTTTACGCGCGCATCAGGCTGGAGATAATCATTGATTGAAGTTATCGTTGACTCGCGCTCTTTCGCATCGAATACCCTGCCATCGCGATCCAGAATGTAATAGCTGAATTTAGGGCTCGATTGTTCATGGTGGTTAAGGCATTTTTTTGAGATTTTTCGCTTCAACCTTCTGAATTCATCACTCAGCAATTCGCCTTCAATCTGGTTAATGCGTAATGCGTTCATATCCAGTTCATCGTCATTGACTTGAGAATGCTCGAATTTCATCAACATGCCTTTTAGGCCCGGCTCGGTACGGGTATAAAAGTTTCTTGCATCTGATTGCATGCCTGCCCCAAGGGGTGCACTACTATCAATACTGGTCCGGTTCATTTATTTCAGCTCCAAAACTTGGCATTCATTACGCCAAAGACAGCCGAATTGTTCACAAACTCGACTATAGGCAGAAGCACAGCAATCAAGATTTCCCTCCATACGCTGAAACTTCCTGATCAAATTAATTTTCGCCACTGGATTCATACCGACAATTGCAATGGCCTCGGGAGAAGCTTTGAATTTCTTTCCATGGTTTCGCATGACGATCTCTCACAAATGTAATGTTCGATTCGAATACTCATTGTTTTGTATCAAGTACCAGCGCCCCCATTCAACTCAACGAGGCTTGGAATCCTGTGCAGGAGGTCGAAATACATTTGACTGGTCTTGCCGATTTTCCGGCACAGTCTTGAATTGCAGGATTCCAGAATGCCAACGCGACGCTCCAGCTGTTCCGTTCTTTGACGCACCATTCTGTCCAGCATATATCGGTATTGCCCCAATTCTGTTTCCAGTGACTTGCACCTGCTAATATCCGTCATCACTCCTTGCATAAATAAGGGGCGTCCATGCCTGTCTGCAACGACCTCCGCCTCGTCATGGAACCAGCTGAGCTGCGTTCCTGAAATCTGAATGCGATATTCGCACTCAAATGCCTCTCCCGTTCTGTAGCTGGATTCAAGCGCCCTCTTAACAAGCTCACGATCTTCCCCGTAGCACATTTGATGATGCAACTCCGGGTCATTACCCCATTTCTCCTGCGTCATTCCCAATTCTGATATTTGTCGGCCGATGTACACCTCATGCCGCCCTCCTTGAAGGGAGAGGTTGTATACGACCGATGACACAGTCCTGGTTGCCGCTTGCCGCATCCATACTTTTTCGTGGAGTGCATTCATTCTCTGTTTATCAGCCAGAATGCGCAGAACGATAATCAACAACAGTTTTAAATAATTCCCCTCTGCATCCCTCAGCAGATAATCACGCACTCCCAGCCGCATGGCCTGAACTCCTTCACATAATGCACTGGGATGGAATATTTCGATTACCGGCATTTCATGCTTTTCAAATTTCCGACTTAACAAATAGAGGAACTCAAGACTGGTCATATCTTCAAGTTCATCTTCAAGAATAATCAAGTCTATCTCCTCACGTTCAACGATCCGCAAGGCTGCTCGTCCACTTCCGGCCTCAACATAGTCGATTACGTAGTTCAAGTACCTCGACAACGCGCTGCATATTGTTTGTCTTTCGCTAGAGTCATTGCCAGTCATCAATATCCTAAAATTAGCCCTTTCTGACGATCGTTCAATCCACTCTGCATTATCGGATTCAATATGCACACGGGGCTCATGCAACAAGTTCCTCTCACTGGGAAATTTGCCAAGGAATTGTGTATTGTCAAAGTCGGTTACATTCTCTGGCTGCGCTTCTTCGCTATCCAGCTCCATAAGCTCTTGCTGAATGCTCCCATTCAGATTTGTCATCGAAGACTCCTTGTGTGTGCCAGTCGAATTAAAAAAACCTCACTAGCATCAAATGAATTTGAATGCCGTGGCGGTATTCCCTGGATGATTAAAATTTCTGAGTAAAAAAGATAATTCGTAATTTTTTTGGGGTTGCTTTTCACTCAGGAATGAATTTGATGCTGATCACATGGTGTCTTCCTGAAGAAGCAATAACTATCAGAGGAGGCTGATTTGTGTATCAGGCTACAACTTAATGCGGTAAGAACTGAGGTGGGTCCGCATAGGAAATACCTTATATTGCGAATCCTTATTGATTGAGCTTCCGGGCAAAATTCAGGGCTCCACAGATCTGCGAAGTTGAACTTGAAGTTATCGATGGCATTCAGTTGGCAGCTAAGTAACTGCCTCGCAAGATGCGCTGGGACTCAATTCCAGCACTTCCCCCCGTATGCAGACCAAGAACTAATGCTGCAAAATGCAGCTGCATTTTTTATATATATCCGGGTATATATCGTCAGGCTTATAGCCCTAATCTTATGATTGTGGTAAATAAGACAATTGAGAGCTTTGATAAATCAGGCTGGAAGTATTAATAAAAACGCTTGGCAGTTATTTCGGTGTGAGGGTGGCTGTTTTCCATACTGATTACCTAGGTAACAAGGAGGCGCAAAATGACAACTGTGATAATTGCAGATGACCATGCCCTTTTTCGCAGTGGGATCAGCGAGATCATGGCGGCGAGCGGGGGACTCAACCTGATAGGCGAGGCTGCCAATGGAAGCGAGCTCATTGAGCTCATGCGACATCAACAACCCGATGTTGTGTTAATGGATATGTTCATGCCGGGAATTAGCGGAGTGGAGTTGGTTGACCGAGTGCACACCCTCTACCCGGACGTCCCAATCGTAGTACTTACCATGCTTGATGAAACCGAAACTGCCCTGCGTGCCATTAAGGCAGGGGCGCATGGATACATCACCAAGAACAGCCCTCCTTTCGAAATGATAGAAGCGGTAAAGAAAGTGGCGGCCGGGGGCAAGTATATTGATCACGGCTTGGCTGAACGCATGTTATTCGACTTCAAGGAATCGGATGCTCCACACAGCTCGTTGACTGACCGGGAGTTGGAGATATTCAATCGGCTGATTCAGGGAAAAACCGTCAATGAAATTGCAAGTGAACTATGCATCAGCAACAAGACTGTCAGCACGCATAAATTTCATGTGCTTGAAAAAATGAAAATGAAAAGCGCGGTCGACCTAGCGAAATACGCAGTGATGCACGGCCTGATGAACTGACTGCGATATTTCAGGCTGCGTCCCTCGTACAGACATAATAGGCCGTTACATCGTTACCTTTCCCGGAAAACACGACTTTGTGCGCCAGGCTATTGGCGAGAGCAATTCCTCTACCATGCTGACGTTGAGTCACCTCTTCCAGCGAAGCCCCCTGGACCGCGGAATAATCAAATCCCTCTCCGCTATCAACGACACGAATTTTAACTCCGTAGTTTCCTTCGATCATCATCTTCTCAACTTCGATATCAATCGACCCGGAACTCAGTGAATGCAATCTGGCGTCACGTTGATGCAGGTATTCCTCAAATCCGTCAGGACCTTGTTTGACAGCGGAATCCAGTTTGAGGATGCCGTGATCCAGGGCGTTGTTAAACAATTCGCTCAGAATCACAAATAGCGGGGAATAATGCTCTGCGGTTGGGTGTATTTTGCTGATTATTTGTGCAACCAGAGAAACAGCATCCAAATATTGGAGTTCATCCTTTCCCAAGCTGAGTGCAATACGCCAATGGCTATTCGAAGCAACATCTTCGTGAAGGGCCGTCAAATGATGAGCGGGCAGCTCTTGAACATCGGCTATAGAAATATTCGCCATTGCCAGAGAAACATCATCATGCGCACGATGGCTGCCAAGATGGTGCTCCATCGAACTCATCAGCTTGTCAAAACGAAGATCAGGTTCTGTACTTTGAAGCAGTTGAGTAATCCGCTCCATGCCAAACTGTAAACCGTCAGGAGATTCTGCTTCGGGCAACCCATCGGAGAACACGAATAATTGACAATCATCGTTGTACTGGGCAACTTCCACTTCCGACGCAAACGACTTTTCGTCCAGTATCCCCAGCGGCAGATTGCGTGATTGCCACTTGTGCAGGATTGTACCGTCCAGACTCACCAGAATTGGCGCTGGCACGCCGCCATTCCATACCTCGACAACCCGGTTGCGAAAATCAATCGAAACCAGTGCAGCTCCGATAAAGCGGTCTACGGGCATGAGACGGTGGATTTTTGAATTCAATTCGGCCGCAATGCGCGATATATTGAACCCCTTTTTCGACATCGCATTGAAAATCTGGCTGATAGGCAATAAGTTCATCGCCGCAATCAAACCATGCCCGACAGCATCAGCCAGCATGATATGCAAAGTATCTGTTGGGGTGCGCGAAACCAGAATGATGTCACCGCTATAATGCGCGGCCGGATCAATCTGCAATCTGACTACCGGGTCGACATTGCTATGTGCATCAGTGATTCGGGACATGATGTCACTGCCTATCCGTAACTCTTCCTCGGTTTGGTCGTAATATGCTTCAAGAGCCGAGATTTTTTCGTCGAGCTTTATATGCAGTTCCTCGATATGTGAAACGAATCCGTTGAACACTTGGGATATCTGCCCGATCTCGTCATTTCCGTGAACTTCCGCACGCCTTGAAAAATCCTCATCCTCTTTGACTCGAAGCATCACACTTTCAAGCTCCACCACTGAGCCAGTAACGCTGAGAATCAACCAATAAATCAGGAAAAAGAGCAATAACTGCAGGAAAATCTGCCCGACCAGCAACACCGAGCTCAGTTGCTGGATCTTCCGGTATTCGGGTTCCAGGTTGACTTTCAAGCTGATCGTGCCAAGCACCTCCCCCTCGGAGACATGATGGCACTGCAAGCAATTGACCCCCAAATAGTCCTTTTTGGCTGCGAATGGAACGACCATGCGCAGCGTATGCTTGCCTTGATGAGATAACTGTGTCTGTACTTTTTTTGTCTCGGCAGCCGCTCGATCCAGTTCGTCTGTTGCCCGCTCCTCTGCCAACCCGGGACCAAACTGCTTATCCACCAGGTCAGATCGCACCAGGTGAAAATCTTCCACATTTTCCTGCGCGGACATCCTGTTCAGGAATGCATCCCGTGCATTCTGATTCCTGATGGTGTCGGTAAGCATCATGGAATTCAGCGCCAGCAAGGATTGAGTTGCACTATCCTGGGTTCGAAGCTCGACATCTTCCAGCATCTTCGACTCAAGCTTATCCATCACCAATAGGTGTGCGACTGGAAGCAAGATGAGCAATGCAAGCTGTATCGGCAGACTCAGCTTGAGGTGCAACGGCAAATTTCTCCACCACATTTTCATGCTCTGGGGTTTTCTATAAGGACAGAGGCGGCAGTTTGCCGGACAGGAGAATCACGCTGTTTGTATGATGGTAAACAACCGATTGAAATTGGCCACTTCCAGCACCTGCGAGACCACGCCTGACGGGTTGACCAGTGTGATGGTTTTATTGACTGATTTCGCACGCTCATTCAACAGCATCAACATACCCAAGGCGGAACTATCCAGATAATCCAGCTTGCTCATTTCGATTTCGATCTGCTGCACATTGGCGGTGTCAAACAGCTTGGTGTATGCCTCCTTGAACTCCCGGTGCACTTGAAAATCAAAACGTCCTTTCATGATGATGCGCGCCACGTTTTCACGAATCTGGATCTCTAAGGCCATTGTTTTCCCCCTGAATATAAACTTTCCGATTTAGACTCTATTGCTTCTGCCGCTATGCAGTGTCAGATAATCCAAAGTATGCCGGGCGATTCCCTGCAATGGCAATACTTCGCACGCTCCTCCAATATGGATCGCTTCTTTCGGCATCCCGAAGACGATGCAACTTTCTTCATCTTGCGCAATGGTATAAGAGCCTGCCTGCCTCATCTCCAACAATCCCTGAGCGCCATCTTTGCCCATGCCGGTCAGAATGATGCCAAGTGCGTTCGCACCTGCAACATTGGCAGCTGAGCGGAACAACACATCGACAGAAGGGCGATGCCGGTTCACCGGAGGCCCCTGATTCAGCTCAGTCATATAGTTCGCACCGCTGCGTTTCAACAGCAAATGAGAATGGCCTGGAGCAATATAAGCGTGTCCCGGCAGAACACGTTCGTTATGTTCAGCTTCCTTCACCGATATCTTGCACAGACTGTTTAAACGATCCGCAAAGGACTTGGTAAAGTTTTCCGGCATGTGCTGAGTCACCAGAATGCCAGGCACGTCAGCCGGCAACCTGGTCAACACTTCCTTGATCGCCTCCGTCCCGCCGGTGGAGGCTCCGATGATGATCAGCTTCTCGGTTGAAGAGAACCGGCCTGCCACGCTGGGCAAAATGGCATCGGCAGAATACTTTTCCTGAATATTGATACTATTATTCGAAGGTGTCGTACCTGCCTTGCGCACCCTGGCCTGCGCTGCCGCACGTATCTTGTCGGTGATTTCGCGGGCATAATCTTCCATACCCCGCGCAATATCCATTTTCGGCTTGGAAACGAAATCCACGGCCCCAAGCGCCAGCGCCCGGAAGGTAATATCGGAGCCGCGCTCAGTCAGGGTGGAAACCATCACTACGGGCATCGGACGGAGACGCATCAGGCGTTCCAGGAAATCCAGCCCATCCATCTTTGGCATTTCCACATCCAAGGTCAGCACATCCGGATTCAATGATTTGATCATCTCGCGTGCGACTAGCGGATCAGGTGCCGCGCCAACACACGTCATATCTTTTTCCCGATCGATGATCTCTTTCATCACGCTACGTATCAGCGCTGAATCATCGATTACCAACACCTTGATTTTATGGCTATCTAAAGGCAATTCGTCTCAATCCTTTTCATATTCATTCAAACAGCTCCACATCACCTTCCATCCTGGAATATTGCAAACGTGTTTTATATTCACTCTCGCGATTGATGATCGTGTCGTTATGCACGGCCCTGAGTTTTTTTACCCGCACCAGACCGGTTTGAGGAAAGAAATATACTTTACGGGGGTAGATATCGAGCAAATCTTTTGCGGCAATATGTATCTTTTCTGTTTCAAGGTAGTGCAATACGAATTCCGCATTGCTTGCCCCGACATTGGATACGGTAAAACCACGCAAGACTGCACCGCCTCCGAACACCTTGGCCTCTAGGTTGCTTCGTTTTGCCCCCATTTTCAACAGTTCATTGATCAACACCTCCATGGCATACGAGCCATAGCGTGCCGAATCACCCAAGGGGTTTTTCTGATCCTGGCCATTATCGGGCAACATGAAATGATTCATGCCGCCTATTCCGCTCACCTTATCCCGAATGCAGGCACAGACGCAGGACCCCAGTACGGTAACCAGCAACATGTCCCTTGCTGTCGCGTAATATTCACCGGGCAATATCTTGGCTGCTTCAGCATTGTGCTCGCGGTCGAAATACAGATTCGGCGAAAGATGCTCTTCATAAGGATGTTCCGTCATGACTAGCGAACCTCCTGGAAGCCGCCCATGCAGGACGGCTTATTTTTCGACATGTCCGTGACGCATCTTGTTGCCCTTTGCCAACTCATAAACCGTCTTGCCGCGCAAGCTGAACACATGCCCGGCATTATGAAAGCTTTCCGAATGCCCGGCGAACAATAACCCATCCGGCTGCAGTAATGGCGCAAACCTTTCCAGAATTTTGAGTTGTGTTTCCTTATCGAAATAAATCATCACATTGCGGCAAAATATCGCATCCAGCGGGGCCGCGTATCGGCCAATCGTTGCTAAGCAGATTGATTTGCCTGAAAGTGATCATTGCCTGCAACTCGGGCCTGACCTTTACAAATCCCGCTTGCGCGCCAGCCCCTTTAAGAAAAAAGCGCTTTACCAAGTCTGGCGACAGCTTCTCGACACGTTCAATCGGATAAACACCAGCCTCTGCTTTGGCAAGGACATTGGTGTCCACATCGCTGGCGATGATGGTAACCGGGGGGGTAAAAGTACCAAAAGCGTCGATCAGGGTCATCGCCATCGAGTACGGTTCTTCGCCAGTGGAAGATGCAGAACACCAGAGTGAAATGGAATGGCGCTTTGCCTGCTTCAACGCATGCTCGGCCAATACCGGGAAGTGATGCGGTTCGCGGAAAAATGCGGTCAGGTTGGTGGTAAGCGAGTTAACGAAGGCCTCCCACTCTACCTCATCGTTCTTTTCCAAAACCTCCAGATAGTCCCGAAAATTCCTGATCCCGGTGGCTCGCAAACGCCTCGCCAAACGGCTATACACCATATCCTGCTTGGATTTGTTCAGTGATATCCCCGCACGGGCATAGATCATTTGCCGCACACGTTCGAAATCACTATCGGTGAACTCAAACTCGCGATCACGAATGACGTCGCTACTGGATAGTATGTTGGCGTTCATAGAGCCGTTAATTGAACAGGTTTTACGAATAGCGTAAGTTTACAAGTAACCGATAAAAATCGTCACCCTCTTAGTGATAAATACAAACCCTAATTGATGGATACCCGCCTGAAGGTGGTTCATAAGCTTCGGCAAGGTATCCATAATTAAAGGCAACGCCGGTATAGTTAAAACTCCTGCCACTCCCCGTCATCGCTTGCCTTGGCGGCCTTCGGCTTGGCAACCGCAGTGGATTTGCTCGGGGCCGCCTTGGGGGCCGCCAGGGCTTTGCGTGCGGGCGCCGCTGCATGGCGGACTGCTGATGTCTTCGCAGTTGCTGCTGCCGGGGCGCGAGCCGCCACAACCTGGGTTGCACTGTCGTCAACCTTGAAGGTGGAAACCGAGGCCAACAGGTTCTGCGCCTGCTCTTCCAGCGATTCGGCGGCAGCAGCAGCTTCCTCAACCAGTGCCGCGTTCTGCTGGGTCACTTCGTCCATCTGGGTGATGGCTGTGTTCACTTGTTCGATACCCTGGCTTTGTTCGACCGAGGCGGCGGTAATCTCGGACATGATGTCGGTCACACGTTTGATGCTGGTGACGATCTCTTCCATGGTCTGGCCGGCTTGGGCCACCAGTTTGCTGCCGCCTTCGACCTTTTCCACGGAATCCCCGATCAGGGTCTTGATCTCTTTGGCTGCTGCGGCCGAGCGTTGTGCCAGGTTGCGCACTTCGCCTGCCACCACGGCAAAACCACGCCCCTGTTCGCCGGCACGGGCCGCTTCCACCGCCGCATTCAGCGCCAGGATGTTGGTCTGGAAGGCAATGCCGTCGATGACGGAAATGATGTCCACGATCTTGCGCGACGATTCGTTGATGGAGTCCATGGTGGTGACCACCTGGCCGACCACGGCGCCGCCCTTGCCCGCCACGTCCGATGCACTGATCGCCAGCTGGTTGGCCTGCTTGGCATTCTCGGTATTCTGCCGCACGGTCGAGGTCAGTTCTTCCATGCTGCTTGCGGTCTCTTCCAGGCTGGAGGCCTGCTCTTCGGTGCGTTGCGACAGGTCGCTGTTGCCCGAGGCGATTTCCTTCGAGGCGGTGTTAATGGTGTCGGTCGCGTCCTTGATCTCACCCACGATCTTGCGCAAGTTTTCCTGCATGTTATGCACTGCAGAAAGGAGTTGGCCGACTTCGTCCGTGCCGCTGACCTCAACCGTGCTGGTCAGGTCTCCGGCGGCAAGCTTGTTGGCGGTATCCACTGCCTGCCCAAGCGGCCGGGTGATCATGCGGGAAATGAAATATCCAATCGCAATGCCGAGCAACAGGCCGCCCAGGATCAGGACAATCATAATTGCCCGGCTATTCCGATAAAGCGCAGTGGTTTCATCTGCCGCTTCTTTGGCGCGTGCTTCCTTCTGCTGGGTAAGTTCGGACATATATTCATCCAGCGTATCGGCGTGCTGGCGTGTTTCCGCCATTGCCTGAGACAGCGCCTCGCTACGCTGCTGCAATTTTTCGGCCTCGCCCAGCGCGTAGGTTTTGTCCCCCGCCTTCTGATAGTCACCCCATACTTTGTCGAAATCAGCAAAAAGCTGCTTGGCCCGGTCGCTAACGAACAAGGGTTTCGCCTTTGCCATCAACTCCAGCACCTTGGCATTGTATTTTTCCCTCGATTTTTTTTGCTTTTCACGATCCGCCTGTGTAGTGGCCAGCAGAAAGTTGCCACGCGCGCGCCCGAGATAAACCAGATTGATGTTGGCCTCCTTGATGTAGGAAAGTCCCAACAACTCATGTTCATACATATCCTCAGCCTTGACATCGATCTTCGACATATTGCTGATGCCGATCCCCCCGACCACCGCACTGATCAGGGAAACAATGATGAATGCGCCGATCAGTTTCGTGCCTACTTTCATGTTAGCGAGTGTCATTTTTATTCTCCTTGCAATGAATTGATTGCTGCGATCAAGCCGCAGCCCCTTCAAACAGTTCCATATCCCGGCTACTCAACAGCCTCTCGATATCCACCACGATGATCATGCGTTCGTCCACGGTACCCAGTCCCGTGATGTATTGCGTATCCAGGGTAGTGCTGAATTCGGGTGAGGGTTTGATCTGGTCCGGCGTCAGCGCGATCACGTCGGAGACGCCGTCCACCACGATGCCGACCACACGATGGGCGACATTGAGGATGATGACGACGGTGAATTGGTCGTAATCGACCTTGCTCAGATGAAATTTGATGCGCATGTCCACGATTGGGACGATGATGCCGCGCAGGTTGATTACACCTTTGATGAACTCGGGCGCATTGGCGATCGTGGTTACAGCATCGTAACCACGGATCTCCTGCACCTTAAGGATGTCGATACCATATTCTTCACTACCCAGCGTGAACGTCAGCAGTTCACGGCCCGTAGCAACAGCGCCCCTCTGATCCCCCTCTGTTTGCATGACAACCTCCTCAAAGTTGAACGGTTTCAATTAGCGGGGGAAACGCCCCCGCCTCCGCATATCAGATTGCTCGTTAAAACTCCTGCCATTCCCCATCCTCGCTGGCCTTGGCAGCCTTTGGCTTGGCAACCGCGGTGGATTTGCTCGAAGCCGCCTTGGGGGCCGCCACGGCTTTGCGTGCTGGTGCAGGGGCAGCACGGTGGGCAGCTGGTGCTGCCGGAGCTGCAGCCGCTGTGGCGGCAACGGCCCGGACTGTGCCCTGGCTTGCAGCATCGTCAACCTTGAAAGTAGCCACCGAGGCCGACAGGTTCTGCGCCTGCTCTTCCAGCGATTCGGCGGCAGCAGCAGCCTCCTCAACCAGTGCCGCGTTCTGCTGGGTCACTTCGTCCATCTGGGTGATGGCTGTATTCACTTGTTCGATACCCTGGCTTTGTTCGACCGAGGCCGCGGTGATCTCGGACATGATGTCGGTCACGCGTTTGATGCTGGTGACGATCTCTTCCATGGTCTGGCCGGCCTGGGCCACCAGTTTGCTGCCGCCTTCGACCTTCTCCACCGAGTCGCCGATCAGGGTCTTGATCTCCTTGGCAGCCGCCGCACTGCGTTGTGCCAGGTTGCGCACTTCACCAGCCACCACCGCAAAGCCGCGGCCCTGTTCGCCGGCACGTGCGGCTTCCACTGCCGCATTCAGCGCCAGGATGTTGGTCTGGAAGGCGATGCCGTCGATGACGGAGATGATGTCCACGATCTTGCGCGACGATTCGTTGATGGAGTCCATGGTGGTGACCACCTGGCTGACCACGGCGCCGCCCTTGCCTGCCACGTCCGAGGCGCTGATCGCCAGTTGGTTGGCTTGCTTGGCGTTCTCGGTGTTCTGCCGCACGGTCGAGGTCAGTTCTTCCATGCTGGAGGCGGTCTCTTCCAGACTCGAGGCCTGTTCTTCGGTGCGCTGCGACAGGTCGCTGTTGCCCGAGGCGATCTCTTTGGACGCGGTGTTGATGGTGTCGGTGGAGTCCTTGATCTCGTGGATCAGGTGGCGCAAGGCATCCTGCATGGTCTTCAGCGAGTACAGCAGGCTGGTCGTGTCGCCACGCTTGATCTCCAGGTCAATGGTCAGGTCGCCAGCGGCGATTCGGCCTACGGCGTGAGCCGCATAGTCGGGTTCGCCGCCAAGTTGCCGCAGAATGCTGCGCGTAATCCAAACAGCCAGAACTGCTGCAACGATAAAGGAAATGATGGCCAGCGTAATGACGGCAATTCTGGTCGAACTGCCGGCCGCTTCAGCATCCTTCCCCGCTTCGTCTGCCAGTCCCTTCTGGAAATCGGCAAACTGTTTCATTTTATCCACGTAGGAATTGGCCAGTTGCGTGTATTCCCCAAACAGATATTGCGTCGCTTTTTCAACATTCCACTGGGAAGATGAGCTGTCAGCCAAAGAAAGCAACACGTCAAGCGAGGCGTTATATTTCGTACGAGCATCGGTTACTTCTGCAAACATCTGTTTGCCCTTTTCAGAAGAAAGCATGCCTTCGATTTTTTCCAGTATCTCGCCATTGTGCTTGCGCGTGCTGGCAATGATCTCAAGTTGCTGCTTCTCGAACTGCTTGTTGTTGGAAAGGATGATGTTGCGTGTCGATCGCGCGATGATCAGAATGTTCTGCGACACCTCATCGGACATTGTCACCTTGGGCATCCGATCGTTCACGACAAGGCCGGTGTCAGTGACGATTTCGGCAACACGCAATAACGCTGTGCCTGAAATGATCAGCAACAACAAAATTAGCGAGCCGAAGCCCAGAGCAAGACGCGTACTTACTTTCATATTGTTGAATGTCATGATTGCCCCCCTGATTGCGTGTTGTTAAGCTACGGTATCGAATAACTCCATATCCTTGCTGCTCAGCAGTTTCTCGATGTCCACCACGATGATCATGCGCTCGTCCACCGTGCCCAGCCCGGTGATGTACTGGGTATCCAGCGTGGTGCTGAATTCGGGCGAGGGTTTGATCTGGTCCGGCGTCAGTGCGATCACATCGGAGACGCCATCCACCACGATGCCGACCACGCGATGGGCGACGTTGAGGATGATGACGACGGTGAATTGGTCGTAGTCGACCTTGCTCAGATGGAATTTGATGCGCATGTCCACGATAGGGACGATGATGCCGCGCAGATTGATTACGCCTTTGATGAACTCGGGGGCATTGGCGATCGTGGTTACAGCATCGTAACCGCGAATCTCCTGCACCTTGAGGATGTCGATGCCGTATTCTTCGCTGCCCAGCGTGAACGTCAGCAACTCGCGTCCTATCGCGCTGGAGCTACTCTGGTCGATATTTTCCATCATGATCGCTCCTTATTTTGCTGTGACTTCTTGTTCGATCTGGCGCAGCAGTTCCACCACTCGCTGAGAGAACTGTTCGATCTTGGGAAACTCCGCCTCTGCGCCAGCCTGGTTGCCGCTGTTTTTCAAGGAGACTATCTTTTTGACCGTGGCATGAAGCTGGGAATGGACGCTCTCCAGCTCTTTCATGGATGCAAGCTGACCGTACTTGCTCATGCCTGTACCATACAGCCATTTCCCCAGATCGCAGTCGTGAGCGGAGACGGCTTGAGACTCGTCCATGGATTCCTTGCCATCGAGGAAATCCCGGATTCGGCTTTTCCATTTCAGGTGTTTTGAACGAGCCGTGCTGAAGTCGAAGGATTCTCGCTTCGGTGCGCGTTGACTGGTGCCTTCTTCCAATTTGAAGATGCCGGCCAGTTCCACCAGGTTCTGCGCCTGCTCTTCCAGCGATTCGGCGGCAGCAGCAGCCTCCTCAACCAATGCCGCGTTCTGCTGTGTCACTTCGTCCATCTGTGTGATGGCTGTGTTCACCTGCTCGATACCTTGGCTTTGCTCGACCGACGCAGAGGTGATCTCGGACATGATGTCGGTCACGCGTTTGATGCTGGTGACGATCTCTTCCATGGTCTGGCCGGCCTGGGCGACCTGTTTGCTGCCGCCCTCGACCTTTTCCACGGAATCCCCGATCAAGGTCTTGATCTCTTTGGCTGCTGCTGCCGAACGTTGTGCCAAAGTGCGCACCTCGCCTGCCACCACCGCAAAGCCCCGGCCCTGTTCTCCGGCCCGGGCGGCTTCCACCGCAGCATTCAGCGCCAGGATGTTGGTCTGGAAAGCGATGCCGTCGATCACGGATATGATGTCGACGATCTTGCGCGACGATTCGTTGATGGAGTCCATGGTAGTGACCACCTGGCTGACCACGGCGCCGCCTTTGCTTGCCACGTCCGAAGCGCCGATCGCCAGCTGGTTGGCTTGCTTGGCGTTCTCGGCGTTCTGTTTCACGGTGGAGGTCAATTCTTCCATGCTGGAGGCGGTCTCTTCCAGGCTGGAGGCCTGTTCTTCGGTACGTTGCGACAGGTCGCTGTTGCCCGAGGCGATCTCTTTCGATGCGGTGTTGATGGTGTCGGTCGCACTTCTGATTTCGCTGATCAACTGACGCAAACTGTCCTGCATGGTCTTGATGGCTTCCAGCACACGGCCGATTTCATCACGGCTATCCACATGCACCGGAATACTCAGATCCCCCTGGGCAATCCTTCCCGCCACACTCAATGCCTGAGCCAGCGAGCGGCTGATGTTGCGTATCAACAGGGTCCCGATGAAAGCCGCCAACAGCACACCAAGCACGATGGATACTATCGAAATGGTACGCGTCGTCGCATAGGCTTTGGCCGATTTGGTGTATTCCTCCTTGCCCACATCGATCTGCAACTGAATGAGCTTGCGCATCGCTTCAAAGTTTGCCGAATAAGCTGGTCCGACCTCCTTTACCACGGTGGAATTGGCTTCAAGGAAATTCCCCGCCTTGATGTAATCCATCGCCTTGTTCCGGGCTGCCTGATAGACCTTCCGCTTCGCCGCATACTCCTCAGTCAGCACCTTTTCCTCCGGGGTCAGGTAGGTAGTCAGGTATGCTTCCCAGTTCTTGTTGTTGCTCGCAGAATTCGCCTTCATCTTGTCGGTATGAAAGGTCAAGGGGTGGTCATGCAGCTTGCTTTCCGGCAGACGCGGATCGTGCATCAGCATCAGATGCAACTGTCTCTGGTTCTCGGATTGGAGCATGTTGACGTCAGTCAATTGCCCCAAGGCAACCAAGCGATCCTCATAAACAGTTCGCAACCCCTCGTTGGAGGCGCTCATCCCTCGCAAACCGAAAAAACCAACGACTATGAGCAAAACGGACAACAGACTGATCGTAAAGATCAGTCTGGCCTTGATAGTCAGATTTCCAAACATGATTTTCCCCTTTCGTAAACTAATCCGATGTCATTTCGAACAATTCCATATCCCGGCCACTCAACAGTTTCTCGATGTCCATCACGATGATCATGCGTTCGTCCACCGTACCCAGTCCGGTGATGTACTGGGTATCCAGGGTGGTGCTAAATTCGGGTGAGGGTTTGATCTGGCCCGGTGTCAGGGCGATCACATCGGAGACGCCATCCACCACGATACCCACCACACGGTTAGCAACATTGAGGATGATGACGACGGTGAACTGGTTGTATTCGATGTTCCCCAGATGGAACTTGATGCGCATGTCCACGATCGGGACGATGATGCCGCGCAGGTTGATCACGCCTTTGATGAACTCGGGAGCGTTGGCGATCGTGGTCACGGCATCGTAACCACGGATCTCCTGTACCTTGAGGATATCGATGCCGTACTCTTCGCGGCCCAGCGTGAACGTCAGCAGTTCGCGGCCTGCCTCTGCTCCCTGCTGATTTTCGCTTGTCTGCATGATGCCCTCCTCAAGGTTGAGCAGTCTTACATATCGGTGCGGTCACTCCTCAAAGTATCAGGGATGATCTCCATGTTCAATTAAAACTCTTGCCATTCACCGTCATCGCTTGCCTTGGCGGCCTTCGGCTTGGCAACCGCAGTGGATTTGCTCGGGGCAGCCCTGGGGGCCGCCACCGCTTTGCGGGCGGGAGACGGTGCATGGCGGACTGCAGGAGCTGCTGCCGGGGCGCGGGCCACAACGACCTGGGTCGCGTTGTCATCCACCTTGAAAGTGGCCACCGATGCGGACAGGTTCTGCGCCTGCTCTTCCAGCGACTCGGCTGCCGCAGCAGCCTCTTCCACCAGCGCGGCGTTCTGCTGGGTCACTTCGTCCATCTGGGTGATGGCGAGGTTCACTTGCTCGATGCCCTGGCTTTGTTCGACCGAGGCCGCGGTGATCTCGGACATGATGTCGGTCACGCGGCGGATCGAGGTGACGATCTCTTCCATGGTCTGGCCGGCCTGGGCCACCAGTTTGCTGCCGCCTTCGACTTTCTCCACCGAGTCACCGATCAGGGTCTTGATCTCCTTGGCGGCGGCAGCACTGCGTTGCGCCAGGTTACGCACTTCGCCTGCCACCACGGCAAAACCGCGGCCCTGTTCGCCGGCCCGGGCGGCTTCCACCGCCGCATTCAGCGCCAGGATGTTGGTCTGGAAGGCGATGCCGTCGATGACGGAGATGATGTCGACGATCTTGCGCGACGATTCGTTGATGGAGTCCATGGTGGTGACCACCTGGCTGACCACGGCGCCGCCTTTGCCTGCCACGTCCGATGCACTGATCGCCAGCTGGTTCGCCTGCTTGGCGTTCTCGGTGTTCTGCCGCACGGTCGAGGTCAGTTCTTCCATGCTGGAGGCGGTCTCTTCCAGACTCGACGCCTGCTCTTCGGTACGTTGCGACAGGTCGCTGTTGCCCGAGGCGATCTCCTTCGACGCGGTGTTGATGGTGTCGGTGGAATCCTTGATCTCGTGGATCAGGTGACGCAACGCATCCTGCATGGTCTTCAGCGAGTACAGCAGGCTGGTCGTGTCGCCACGCTTGATCTCCAGGTCAATGGTCAGGTCACCGGCGGCGATCCGTCCCACGGCATGGGCCGCATAATCAGGCTCTCCACCCAGTTGCTTCATCAGGTTGCGCACGATCAGATAAGCGACCGCCACCCCGACGATGGTTGCAATGAGCGACAGGATGATAATGATGGTCAATGCTGTTTGCACAGTCTTGTTTGCACTCTCGCCAACCTCGTTCATCAGATCGACCTGGAAATCGATGAGCTTGTTAACGCTATCTATGTAGGCGACTTGTAACGGACGGACGTCGTTCAGCAGATAATCCCTCGCTTCATCGCGTCTCCCCTCTTTCATCATCTTGATGAACTGGTTCTGCGAATCGATGTATTTTGTTCGCGCATCGACCACCACGGTCAAGGCGGCTTTGCCCCCTGCCGAGGTTATCGAATCTTGCAATTTCTGCAGGTTGTCCTTGATGGCCACACGCGCCTCTTCGATACGGTCCAGTTCTTTGGCGACCTTGTCTTTATCCGACATCAGCAAGGTGTTGCGCATTGCACGAGCGATGATGTTGATGTTATTCACGATATTGTTCGCCCAGACCGTCTTGGGGAATTTGTCATGTACCATATCGCCGATCTCTGCCTGCAAACCGCGCATATTGGTGATGCCAACAACGGCGACAACGATCAGCATAATGATCACTGCACCAAATCCAAGCGCCAAGCGCGTCCCCACTTTCATGTTTGCCATTGCCATTTACCTTCCCCTTATTATTGATTATTCCAGTCCGTATCCTGCATCAGGGCCGCGCCTAGGCTGCAGCCACCTCGAACAGCTCCATATCCTTGCTGCTCAACAGCCTCTCGATATCCACCACGATGATCATGCGTTCGTCCACGGTCCCCAGTCCGGTGATGTACTGCGTATCCAGGGTGGTGCTGAATTCGGGTGAGGGTTTGATCTGCTCCGGCGTCAGCGCGATCACGTCGGAGACGCCGTCCACGACGATGCCCACCACACGGTTGGCAACGTTGAGGATGATGACGACGGTGAACTGGTTGTATTCGATGTTCCCCAGATGGAACTTGATGCGCATATCCACGATCGGGACGATGATGCCGCGCAGGTTGATCACGCCTTTGATGAATTCGGGAGCGTTGGCGATCGTGGTGACGGCATCGTAACCCCGGATCTCCTGCACCTTGAGGATGTCGATGCCGTACTCTTCCTTACCCAGCGTGAACGTCAGCAGCTCGCGGCCGGCTGCAACAGTTGCTGTGGACATTTCGTTGGTTTGCATAACTCTCCCTTTCTTTGCTTTTTCCGTTGCCCGTTCAACAAAAGTGCTTCAATGTTGCGCCAATTTAACCAAGGCGGACACATCCATAATCATGGCAACCCGTCCATCGCCCATGATCGTGGCACCTGAAACGCCGGGCACCTTGCGATAATTCGTTTCAAGACTCTTGATCACCACTTGATGCTGGCCAACCAGTTCATCCACGAACAAAGCCACTTTCTTTCCTTCAGCTTCCAGCAGCACCAATATGCCTTCCTCTGGCTTGGTGACCCTGGGTTTGATGCTGAAAACCTGGTGCAATGCGACCAAGGGCACGTATTCCCCGCGAACGTGCACCACCTTCCCCTGCCCGCTGACTTCCTTGATATCGGCTGCAGCGGGCTGGAGGGATTCGCTGATGAAACTGAGCGGCACAATATAAATCTGATCGCCGACTGCTATCGACAGACCATCCAGGATCGCCAATGTCAGCGGCAAACGGATAGTGACGGTGCTGCCTCGACCCTGCCGCGATGAAATCTCGACCCGGCCACCGATGCCATCGATGTTCCGCTTCACCACATCCATGCCGACACCTCGTCCCGACACGTCAGTGACAACCTCGGCAGTTGAAAAGCCCGGCGCGAAGATCATCAGCCATACATCGGCATCGCTGATGTTGTCGTTGAACGGAATGCCCTTTTCCCTGGCCTTGGCAAGGATCTTTTCGCGGTTCAAACCGGCGCCATCGTCCTCGACTTCAATGACGATATTGCCGCCCTGATGGGATGCCTTCAGCGTGATGGTGCCCAGCGGATCCTTGCCTTTGGCAATCCGCTCATCGGGGTGTTCGATGCCATGATCCAGGCTGTTGCGCACCAAATGGGTCAGCGGATCGCTGATTTTCTCGATCAGCCCTTTATCCAGCTCAGTACCTTCACCCACCGTTTTAAGTTGCACCTTCTTGTCGAGCTTGGCCGCCAGGTCACGCACCACCCGGGGGAAGCGGCTGAATACGAAATTGATCGGCATCATGCGCACCGACATGACCGATTCCTGCAGATCCCGTGTGTTGCGCTCCAACTGGGCCAGACCATTAACCAGGCGTTCATGCATCACCGGATCCATGGTGGACACGGTCTCGGCCAGCATCGCTTGTGTGATGACCAGCTCGCCGACCAGGTTGATCATTTGGTCGACTTTCTCCACGCTGACGCGAATAGAGGTTTCTGCCGCGACGGCAGCAGCCTTGTCTGAAGCTCGCCTCTGCGGAACCTCTTCCGGCTGGGCAGCTTGCACTGGCGCAGCGACAGGCTGGGCCGGACTTTCCACGTCGGTGAAGAAACCATAGCCCTGTGCATTCTCGGCCTCCGATTTCAGCTTTTCCGGTTCCACGAAAAAGCCATACCCTTGAGCATCTTCGGCCGCGGCCTGGATTTGTTCAGGCGCCACGAAGAAACCATAACCAAGCTCGTCTTCAGATTTTGATTCACTGCCGGATGTGGGGCTGCTTTGCAGCGTAAGCGTGAGTTGCTCCGGCTCGATGAAGAATGAAAATGTGTCGCGCAGATCCGCCTCTGAGCTGCTTGTGGTCAGAGTCAGCGATACCGAATCACTGGCTATCTCCTGATTTTCAACTGTTCCAATATCGCTCAGCGCCTGCAGCAGATTATTGAGCTGTGCCTTTTTGGGGAAGTTTTTCTTGTTCTTGACGAACCGGATTTGGTAGACGCTCTTTCCTTCGCTTGCAGGAGCCTGCGGCGGCTCACTGGTTACTGGGGCAACGGCAGCCTCTTTTTGCGGCGCCTGCTCCGCCCCAGCCGGAGATGAGGTCAGCTTCTGCAGTCTTTCGCGTATGGCAACGGATGCAGCTTCGTCAGCTTCGCCACCGGTTTGGTGGGCATCCAATAAGTTCTTGAGTACATCACCGGCCTGCAGGAAGGCGTCCACCATGTCGGAGGTTATGGCGATCTCGTTCTTTCGAATGCGATCCAGCAAGGTCTCCAGCACATGAGTCACCTCAGTCATGTCGGTGAAACCAAAAGTCCCGCTCCCTCCCTTGATTGAATGGGCGGCCCGGAAAATGGCATTGAGCTGATCCGGGTCCGGCGCGTCCAGATCGAGCGCAAGCAGCAAACTTTCCATGTTCGCAAGATGTTCGGCGGACTCCTCAAAGAACACCTGGTAAAACTGGCTCATGTCGATGGACATTGGTATTCCCCTAGTATGAAGTGCGGAGCTTATTGGCAGTTCTTAACATGGCAGCTTTACTGCTCACTTCAACCGATTACCTTCTTGACGACTTCCAGCAGTTTTTGCGGATCGAACGGCTTGACCAGCCAGCCTGTCGCGCCCGCCGATTTGCCCTGAGCCTTCATGGCATCGCTGGATTCCGTAGTCAACATCAAGATTGGGGTAGCCTTGTATTGCGGCAAGCCGCGCAGAGTCTTGATCAGTGTCAGGCCATCCATCTTCGGCATATTCTGGTCGGTCAGGATCAGATTGACGGAATTGGCCTTCGCTTTGTCCAGTCCTTCCTGACCGTCGGCAGCCTCAATAACGGTGTATCCGGAAGATTTGAGTGTGAAAGCCACCATCTGACGAATGGAAGCAGAATCATCAACAGTCAATACAGTTTTAGCCATTTTTTGCGCTCAGTCAGTTGAAAGGAAGTTAAGAATACTCCAGAGATTTATCGAAGTCATCCCGCAATCTTATGAAGTTAAATTAAAAAAGTTCTATGTCGCCGGTATCGAAATTGTTCTGGGCAACCGGGTTGGTTTTCTTCTCATCCAGCGAGACTACGTGCTGGTGCAGCGACTTATTGTAAGCGGCCAGTTGTTCCAGGTATGCATTGAGCGTTAATCCGGAGGAGCCCTTGGCCAGTTCGTTGACGACCTCCTGCAAAGCAGTCAACCGCAGCTGCGCATGGCCGATCAACTGCGAACTCATGTCCTGGAATTGCAAGGTGGATACGGCTACCGAGACGTTCTGCTCGACTTTGGCACTGATCTGGCTCAATTCGACACCGTTGTTTGCAATGGTCTGATTAAGGGCAGCAAGATCGACCATCATGGACTCAACATGTCTTTTGGAGTCCATCACGAAAGTCATGTCCTTGGCAGCCAGCTTGTTGATCGAGTCTTCCGCTGCCATCAAGGACTGGTTAACGCTGCCTACCAACTCGCGGATCTGGCTGCTGAACTTGTTGGTCTTCTCCGAAAGGTTGCGCACCTCATCTGCAACTACGGCAAACCCTCGTCCTGACTCACCTGCCCGCGCCGCCTCGATCGCGGCATTCAAAGCAAGCAGGTTGGTTTGCTTGGCAATACTGCCCACCTCGTTCACCAGCCCCAATATGCCCTCGACCTGAGCACTCATCTCGTCCATCTTTTCCACCAACTCCATGGCGCGAGTACTGTTCTGAACAGTACTGTCCACAAATTCATTCATGGCTTTCTGGGTATCCAGGACGAATTGCTCGAATTTGACTTTGGAGCTCTGCCCGCCACTCTTTTCTTCTTGGCCAGAGATGAACAGCGACAAGGCTTGTTGTGCATGGACCTCTTCAGCCATTGCCGTAAAGGTGTCCACCAGCTTGGCAATGGCATCACTCAGAATGGCCTGGGTGTTGCTCAATTCGGTATGGGCCAGGCTGATCTGGCTGGAAACCTCTTTGCCTAATTGCACGTGAAATGCATTGGTCTCCTGGATGAGATTAATCTCGGATTGAGTTTCTGGCAGATTAGCCGAACCTTGGGGATGTTTTGCTGCATCGGCTTGTTTGATCAGATAGCGCCACCCCAGCGCCAAGAGGATAAACAAGGCGCTATCAGCCACCAACACTTCTGCGCTATAGAAGTACAACGCATGTACACCTAGCAGGACGCCGCTTAAAAGCGCTCCAGAAAAGATGAGGCTAGAGTTGTTTGAGTTCTTCATAATTTTTATTGGAAAGTTCCCTAAGCACATCTTCTATAGCGACAACACTGCGCAGAAGTTTAGGAATCATTCTTGTTTTGCTTATTCTGCTGGCTTCAGGATATATAAAGTCTTCACTTTCAGTGACTACGGTAATCCTGTTTTCAGGACATGAACAGCGATTTTTCTCATACCAGCTTATCTTGTTTCTCGCATACTCAATAATTGAATAGGCGGAAAAATTCAGCATTAATTGACTGATGACATATCAGCAGGGGGCAAATGACCTGCAAAAAGGCGCGGGGCCGACTGAACCGGTTTGTATATTGCAGCCGGATTGTTACAAATATTGCATTAGCCGGACAATCAGGCAAACAAAAGCCCGCTAACCAATAAATTAGCGGGCTTTAAATTGGGGTGGCTGATGGGGCTCGAACCCACGACAACTGGAATCACAATCCAGGGCTCTACCAACTGAGCTACAGCCACCGTTGAACCGACAAGTCATTGGTGTGCCCGACAGGAATCGAACCTGTAACCCCCGCCTTAGAAGGGCGGTGCTCTATCCAGTTGAGCTACGGGCACAATTCTTTCGGCAAACCAACTGACTTCTTGCTACTTGAACCTGGTCGGGGTGGAGAGATTCGAACTCCCGACATCCTGGTCCCAAACCAGGCGCGCTACCAGGCTACGCTACACCCCGAGAGCGCGGCATTATACAGACCAAACGCGAAAAATCAATTTTACCGGTGAGTTTTTTTTCTGATCTGCGGCATCGCCAGCATCAGGTAGTAGGCCATCGACCACAGTGTGAGCACGGCCGCCAGATACATCAGCAATGTCCCCCACCACAAGGTCGAGATACCGAACAGCGGCTCCTGGTACAGCAGAAACAGAATAGCGATCATCTGGAAAGCGGTCTTGAACTTGCCCAGCATGGAAACGGCGACGCTCTTGCTGCTTCCCAGTTGAGCCATCCACTCGCGCAACGCCGAGATAGTGATCTCGCGGCCGATGATGATGAAGGCGATGATGACATCGACCAGCCCTAGTTTGACCAGTACGATCAGCGCCGCCGCAACCATCAGCTTGTCCGCCACCGGATCAAGGAAAGCGCCAAAGGCCGAGCCCTGGTTCAGGGCGCGCGCCAGATAGCCATCCAGCCAATCGGTGATGGCCGCCAGCCAGAAGATGGCCGTGCTGAGCAGATGCTTGTGATGCAGGCTGAGCGTCTCGTCTGAAACGTAGAACACCGCGACGAACACGGGGATCATCAGTATCCTGAACCAGGTCAGCAGATTCGGTATGTTCAACGGCATATCAGTGCATGTGTCGGTATATTTTTTTAGCAACAAAATCAATTTAATGAAGTTGCCGGTAAATCTTTTCTGCGAGTGCCGGGCTGATGCCTTCCACTCGCGCCAATTCTTCTACGCTGGCTTGCTGTACGCCCTTCAGTCCGCCAAAGTGGGTCAACAGGTTGCGCCGGCGTTTTTCGCCGACCCCTTCGATATCCTCCAGCGAGGATGCCGTGCGCGCTTTGCCCCGCCTGGCCCGATGGCCGCTGATGGCGAAACGATGCGCTTCATCGCGTACTTGCTGGATCAGATGCAAAGCTGGGCTGTCTGGTTTCAATTGTAACGGCTTTTCCACGCCGGGTTGCAACAATTGCTCCATGCCAGGCTTGCGTTCCACGCCTTTGGCCACGCCGACTAGCGCGATGTCCGACAACCCGAATTCGGTCATCACTTCCACCGCCATCCCCAACTGGCCTGCTCCGCCATCGATCAGAATCAAATCGGGGCGCTTGCCTTCTCCTTGCTGCAACTTCTGGTAGCGCCGCTGCAGGGCCTGCTTCATCGCGGCGTAGTCGTCGCCGGGCGTGATGCCACTGATGTTGTAACGGCGGTATTCCTGCGGACGGATGGCCAAGTCGTCGTACACCACGCAGGAGGCCACGGTCGCCTCGCCCATGGTGTGGCTAATGTCGAAGCACTCGATGCGCTTCAGGTCCGGCAGCGACAGTGCGCCACGCAACGCGTCCAGCCGCAGCGCCTGCCCGGCCTGCAAACCCGCCCGCTGCTTCAGCGCCAGCAAGGCATTGGCCTCTGCCATCTCCAGCCATTGCCGCCGCTCGCCGGTTACCGCATGGCGTATCTGCACCTTGTGCCCAGCCTGTTCGCCCAGCAGCTGCTCCAGCGCCTCGTCGGTAATCTCGGTGCTGGTGATGATCAACGGGGGCACGCTGCTCTCCAGATAATGCTGCGCCAGGAACGCTTCCAGCACCTCGGCGCTGTCCTGCCCCTGCACGTTCTGCGGGAAGAACGGCTTGTCGCCCAGATGCCGCCCGCCGCGCACCATCGCAAGATTCAAGCACAGCGCGCCTTCCGCCTCGACCACTGCGACGATGTCGGCATCGGTGTCGCGCCCGCTCTCCACAAACTGTTTCTGCTGCACCGTATGCAATGCTTGCATCTGGTCGCGCAGCGCCGCCGCATGCTCATATTGCATGGTTTCCGAGGCATGTTCCATCGCAGCGCGCAGCTTCTTTTCGACCTCATCGAATTTGCCCTGTAACAGCAAGCCGGCGTTGCGTACATCGGTGGCATAGTCCTCGGCGCTGATCAGGCCGACGCAGGGCGCACTACAACGGTGGATCTGGTGCAGCAGGCAGGGCCGCGTGCGGTTGTTGAACACCCCTTCCTCGCAGGTACGCAGCTTGAACACCTTCTGCAGCAGGTTGATGCTCTCTTTCGCTGCCTGTGCATTGGGATAGGGGCCGAAGTACTGGTTGCGCCGGTCGGTGGCGCCACGGTAGTACGTCAGCCGCGGTGACGGGCTGCCGGTCAGCACGATATAGGGATAGGATTTGTCATCGCGGAACAGGATGTTGTAGCTCGGCTTCAGCGTCTTGATGAGGTTGTTTTCCAGCAGCAGCGCCTCGGCCTCGGTGCGCGTCACCGTGACCTCGATCCTGGCGATGTGCGACACCATCAGCTGGATGCGCGGCGACAGGTTGCTCTTCTGGAAATAGGAACTGACGCGTTTCTTGAGCTGGTTGGCCTTGCCTACGTACAGCACCTGCCCGGCCGCATCCAGCATGCGATACACGCCCGGCTGCAGCGGCAGCCCGGCCAGGAAGAACTTGATGTCGCACGCGTCCGTCATGCCCTCATCAATGCCTGGAGGCCGCTGGCGAACTCGGTCGCGCCGCCGTTCGCCGGATGGCGCACCGCCCCAGCGACCCGCACGCCCATCTCGGTCAGCAAACCTTCTGCCTTCTTGCCGACGGCCACGATCCTGGCCTTGGGAAATGCCTCGATCAGCAGGCGCATGGCTGGTTCACCCAGCCGGATCTCTTCCGGTGCCGGCGTGCGGTTGGACCACAGTTCGCCGGCGCGATGCGGATGCAACTGCATCGCGTTCCACAGTATGGTGCGTTCCGCGATGCCGAGACGGTACAGCGTCTTCCAGACGATGGTGGCGGAAGGCTCGGAGAACGGCAGGCGCCGCGTGGACAGCCGCCCCGCCAAGGCGGGGATGCGCGGAATGGCCCCCTCGCCCAGCAACCGTTCGCTGGTGAAGGCGATGCCGCTGTAGCGGCAGCCCTGATAGCCGGGCGCCTCTCCCGCCAGGATGAATTCCGGCTCGCAGCTCAGATGCTGCGCCAGCCGCTGAAGTTTGGCTTCGGGGCCATTGCCTGCGGCGTCATGCGGACAATGATCCACCCACGGGTTGAACAAACCCGGCATGCCGTGCGGCAAGGTATCGACCAAGTCGCGGGCCAGTAAAAGTCTGGTTGATTTCATCTGCTACTTCGAATCTTTTCGGGAATTTCCGGGAAGAGGATACTAAATGAAAAGCGCTGTCTGTGGCACGGTATGCCCCGGTTCTCTCACCAGGCAGCAATCATTGGAAGCGCAGGGCTTCGATAGGCTTAAGATTAGCGGCCTTGCGCGCCGGATACCAGCCGAAAAAGATGCCGACCACCGTCGCCACGCCGAATGCCGTCACGATGGAAGTGACGGTCACCAGCACTTCCATACCGGTCAGCTTGTTCACAGCTATCGCGCCGCCAACGCCGAGCAGCACGCCGATCAGGCAGCCGGCGACGGAGATAATGATCGCCTCCAGCAGAAACTGCAGCAGGATGTCCTGGCCGCGCGCGCCGATAGCCATGCGGATACCGATCTCACGCGTGCGCTCAGTCACCGACACCAGCATGATGTTCATGATGCCGATGCCGCCGACCAGCAAGGAGATCGAGGCGATCGCGCCCAGCATCATCGACATGACCTTAGCGGTCTCGGCTGCCGTGTTCGCCATGGCGGTCAGGTTGCGCACGGTGAAATCGTTATCCATGCCTTCGCGGATACGGTGTCGTTGGCGCAACAGGTCATTGATGGACTTTTCCACCCGCGGCATCGCCTCGGCCGATTCCGCCTGTGCCATGATGAAGCGCACCGTGCCGCTGATGCGCGTCCCGAACAACTTGCGTTGCGCCGTCGTCACCGGAACCAGCACGCTGTCGTCCTGGTCGCGCCCGTCCAGGCTTTGCCCCTTCGCCGCCAGCACGCCGAGCACCACATAAGGGCTGTTCTTGATGCGGATGGTCTTGCCGACGGGATCCTCGTCGCCGAACAGGTTCTGCACCACGGTCTGCCCCAGCAGCGCGACCTGTGTGGCCGAGCGGACATCGGAATTGGAGAATGGCGCTCCTGCCGAAAGCTGCCAATCGCGCACGATCAGGAAACTCGGTGTCGTACCGTTGACCTGGGTACTCCAGTTGTTGGCTCCATACACCAGTTGCGCCGTACCGGGTGAGGCAGGCGCTGCGGCATTCACTGCCGGCAATTCCTCGATGGCCTGCGCATCGTTGATGGTCAGCGTCGGCGCGGCACCGCCCCCCATGCGCGCGCCGCTCGACGTCGTTGAGCCGGAAAGGATGATGAACAAGTTGCTGCCCATGGAGGCGATGGATGCCTGCACCTGCTGCTGGGCACCCTGCCCCACCGCCAGCATCAGGATCACTGCACCGACGCCGATGACCATCCCGAGCATGGTAAGGAAGGTGCGCAGCCGGTTGGCGCCCATCGCCACCCACGCTTCGCTGAGCATGGCGAACATCATGACGTGGCCTCCAGATGATGCGGTGCAGCATGTTCGATGGGGCCGTCGTATACGATGCGCCCGTCGGACAGGCGCACCAGCCGCTGGGCATAGGTCGCGATGTCCGGCTCATGCGTGATCAGCACGATGGTGATGCCATCGCGCTGGTTCAGTTCGCTGAACAAGGCCATGATCTCCTGGCTGGTATGGGTATCCAGGTTGCCGGTGGGCTCGTCCGCCAGCAGCAGCTTGGGATGATTGACCAGCGCCCGCGCGATGGCGACGCGCTGTTGCTGTCCACCCGAGATCTGGTTCGGGCGCGAACGCCGGTACTGGCCGAGACCGACCTTGTCCAGCATCTCGTGGGCGCGCGCCAGCCGCTCGGCTCGCGGGGCGCCGCGATAGATCAGCGGCAAGGCCACATTGTCTTCCAGGCTGGCGCGCGGCAGCAGGTTGAAGCCCTGGAACACGAACCCGATCACCTGGTTGCGCAAATGCGCCAGCTCGTCGCGACTCTGCCTGCTCACATCGCGGCCATTCAGCAGATAGGTGCCGCTGGTGGCTACGTCGAGGCAACCGAGGATGTTCATGAAAGTGGACTTGCCCGAGCCCGATGGCCCCATGATGGCAACGAACTCGCCCGGCTTCACCGTGACCGCGACATCCTTGAGCACCGGCACGGTACCGGCCTCGGTCACGTAGTCCTTGTAGAGTTTCTCGATGTGGATGACAGAATCGTTGCTCATTGTGACCTGCGTCAGAACAGCCTCATGCCGGGGCCGCCACCCGCCTTGGCGGATGGCTGGCGATCCTCGACGATGACCGCATCGCCAGCCTTGAGCTCGCCGCCCACTGCCTCGGTCATACGGTTGTCGGTGATGCCGACGGCAATGCGCACCGCCTTGGGCTGGCCGTTCTCCAGCACATACACCGTGCCCATCGGGGTCGCATTATCCTTGCCGCGACCGTCGCCCTTGGGTTTGTCGCCGCCTGTGCGCATCGCCTTTCCGGCATCGCTGGTGCGGAAGCGCAATGCGGCATTGGGCACCATCAGCACGTCCTTGCGCTCAGCAACGAGAATGTTCACGTAAGCGGTCATGCCCGGCATCAGAACCTGATCCGGATTTTCAACCGAGACGACGACGTCATAAGTCACCACGTTCTGTTGCGTGGTCGGGTTAAGCCGCACCTGCCGTACTTCACCGTGGAAAGTCCGGTTGGGAAAGGCATCAACGCGAAAGGTGGCGGGTTGTCCAACGCGGATGTTGCCCACATCCGCTTCCGCATAGCTGGTGTCGATCTGCATGTGCGACAGATCCTGTGCGATGGTGAACAGGACCGGCGCCTGCAGCGAAGCCGCCACGGTCTGGCCGACGTCGACCAAACGCGACACCACCACGCCGGATACCGGCGAGCGGATCAGCGTATTGTCGAGATTTCTGCGATCGCGCACGACTTGCGCCATCGCCACCTCGAGCTGCGCCTTGGCTACCTTGAGTGCCTGCACCGAGGTTTCCATATCCTGGCGAGTGACATATTCCTGTTCCAGCAAACCACGCATGCGCGTCTCGTTGGCCTGCGCCAACTCCAGCGATGCCTTGGCACTGGCCACGTTAGCCTCGCTTTGCTGCAGTTGCGCACGATTCAGAGTCGGGTCGAGTTCCAGCAACACCTGCCCTTCCTTCACCTGGTCATTGAAATCAGCATGCAGTTTCTTGACGATCCCGGAAACCTGGCTGCCCACACTGACCAGCACCACCGGGTTCAGCGTGCCGTTGGCTGCAACTGTCTGGGTGATCGCGCCGCGCTCCAGGGCCGCCGTCGCATAGCGCGCCTCGGCTGGCGTGCCCTTGGGCCATAACCACCAGGCGGCAGCGCCTGCCAGCAACAGCGCTATCCCGATCAGCATAGTTTTTGATATTCGCATATTCATTCCCGCATCACAGTTTCATCATAACGCCAGTCACTTCACCGTATCGACTTGGGTCAGGTCGAGCTGACCGATGGCTTGTGCCAGCCCGAGACGGCTTGCCTGGAAGTTGTACAGCGCATTCACCCGTTGCTGCCGGGCGCTGGCCAAAGCGCTTTGCGCATTCAGCACATCCAATATGGACATGTTCGCGACACCCGCCTTGTAGCGTCCCAGCGTCATGCGCTCAGACAGCTCGGCCGAGGCCACCAGGTCGGTCGCCGTCAGCAATGCCTGGCTGTTGGTCAACATCGCCTGATAGGCTTTCCAGACATCCAGCGCGATCTGGTTGGCCAGCAGATCGCGTGCGGCCACCTTGCCTTCGATCTGCAATTCGGCAGCCCGATTCTGGTACGTGTTGCGATACCCCGTAAACAAGGGCACGTTCAGCGTTATGCCGATACTGCTGCTGTTGGTAACAGGTGTGCCGGACAGATTCTGCGAACCGGTCGAGGCGCTCAGGTTGATTGTGGGCAATCCCGTTGCCCGGGTTGCCGTGAGTTGTGCCTCTGCCGCCTTGATCTGCGCCTCTGCCGCCCGCAGATCCGGCCGTTTCTGCCTGGCCTGCTCGATCAATTTGCCGATATCCTGTTCCACGACAGGATCGGGCGTCGTTTCCGGCAAGGGCGCCAGCAAAAACGGTTGGGTGGCATCGAATCCCATGATGTTGGCCAATGTCCCCTGAGCAGTCCGGTCGGCCCCTAACGCCGTGATCAGGTTCAATTGCGCCTGGGACAAGGCGGTTTGCGCCTGCAGCTTGTCCGCCGGTGTGGCAACACCCGCAAAATAGCGCGCCTCGGCGGCGGCCAGACTTTCCTTGGCGGAAGCCACGGCGACCTGCAATGCATCCACATTGGCCTGCGCGGACAGTAATCCATAATAGGATTGCACCGCAGTCAAAAAGTTGGCCTGCAGCGTCGCGTCGCGCGTTGCATTTGCAGCCACCAGCAACTGCTTGGCATTTTCCAGCGTCGCTGCCCGCCCGCCGAAATCAAACAGCAAATAACCCGCAGTCAAGCTGGCGTTGCGGCTGCTGTAGTTGCTCGTATTCCCCGAAGCGCTGGTTCTGGTACGCGAAGCACCGACTTGTGCCGACAGTGTAGGCAGGTAGGCCGACATGCCGATGCCGACGTTCGCTGCCTGCGCACGCGCGCTAGCCCACAGCGACCGGGTCTGCGGGTTGTTGCACAAGGTCAGGTCGACCACATCGGCCAGCGTCAACGGCTTGTTGATCTTGCCGCGGTCGCAACGGCCGGGATCTGCAGTCAGCGGGAATTCCCCTGCCTCGACACCATCCATGGCCGACAGCGGATCGCTGGCAGCGCTCGCCGGCAATGGCAGCAGCGCCATCTGGATCAACAGCAGCAGTAGATAAAATCGATATCGAAACACGTTATCAAACAAGTTGTTGTGAACAGGACGAATTTACAGCCTCTACCCTATAACAAAAATACCGGATCAGGTGTGCTGATACAAATTCGTACAAAATTTGCCAACATCAACAAAAAAGCCCCGCAGAGCGGGGCTTGAATTATTGCTTTTCCGGATTATTCTGCCGCAGGAGCAGCGGCTTCCGGATGCGGTTGCAGTGCCTTCATGCTCAAGCGCATACGGCCTTTGTCGTCCACTTCCAGCACCTTGACCTTCACCACTTGGCCTTCCTTCAGGTGGTCGGACACGTTGGCGATACGCTCGTGCGAGATCTGCGAAATATGCAGCAAACCGTCCTTGCCTGGCAGGATGTTGATCAGCGCACCGAAGTCCAGCAGCTTGACCACCGGGCCCTCGTATATCTTGCCCACTTCGACTTCGGCCACGATGTCCTGGATGCGTTTTTTCGCCAGTTCGCCAGCCTCGCCGCTCACGCAGGAGATGGTGACATTGCCTTCGTCATCGATGTCGATGGTGGTGCCCGTCTCTTCGGTCAGTGCGCGAATCACCGCACCGCCCTTGCCGATCACGTCGCGGATCTTTTCCGGATTGATCTTCATCTTGAGCATGCGCGGTGCGAAGTCGGAAACTTCCGGACGCACGGCAGGCATCGCCTCCTTCATGATGCCGAGGATGTGCATGCGGCCTTCCTTGGCCTGGCTCAACGCCACTTGCATGATCTCCTTGGTAATGCCGTTGATCTTGATGTCCATCTGCAGCGCGGTGATGCCCTTGTCGGAACCTGCCACCTTGAAGTCCATGTCGCCCAGGTGATCTTCGTCACCCAGGATGTCGGTCAGCACGGCAAAACGGCCGCCGTCCTTGATCAGGCCCATGGCGATACCGGCAACATGCGTCTTCATACGGCACGCCGGCATCCATCATGGACAGGCAACCACCGCAAACGGAAGCCATGGAGCTGGAACCGTTGGACTCGGTGATCTCGGAGACCACACGGATCGCGTAACCGCATTCCTCTTCGCTCGGCAACGCGGCAACCAAGGCACGCTTGGCCAGACGACCGTGGCCGATTTCGCGGCGCTTCGGCGTACCGACACGGCCGGTTTCACCGGTTGCATACGGAGGGAAGTTGTAGTGCAGCATAAAGCGGTCGGAGTACTCGCCCTGCAAGGAATCGATGGTTTGCGAATCGCGCATAGAGCCCAGTGTTGCCACGACCAAAGCTTGTGTCTCGCCTCGAGTGAACAGCACCGAACCGTGGGTACGCGGCAGCACGCCGGTACGGATAGTGATCGGACGCACAGTGCGGGTATCGCGACCGTCGATGCGTGGTTCGCCGCTCAGGATCTGACCGCGCACGATTTTGGCTTCCAGCGCGCCGAACAGTTCGGCCTTCTGGTTGGCGGAGACGTTCTCGAATTCAGGTGTTGCCAAAGCTTCCAGCGTCTTGGCGCGAATCGCTTCCACTTGGTGGGTACGTGCCTGTTTCTGGCGCACGGCATAAGCTGCCTTCAGGTCGTTCTCGGCCAGTGCGGCGATCTTGGCGATCAGCGCTTCGTTCTTGGCTGCCGGAGTCCAGTCCCAGTCGTCCTGGCCCACTTCATTTGCCATCTCGATGATGGCATTGATCACGGCTTGCATCTGCTCGTGGCCGAACACCACCGCGCCCAGCATGATCTCTTCGGACAGTTCTTGCGCTTCGGACTCAACCATCAACACCGCTTTGGAGGTACCGGCAACCACCAGATCCATCTGCGAGCTCGACCAGCTCATCCTTGGTCGGGTTCAACACATACTGGCCATTCAGGTAACCCACGCGCGCTGCGCCGATTGGGCCGTCGAACGGGATGCCGGAGATCGCCAGCGCAGCGGAAGCGCCGATCATGGAAGGAATGTCGGAATCGATCTGCGGATCGGAAGACACCACGGTCGCCACGATCTGCACTTCGTTGTAGAAACTTTCCGGGAACAGCGGACGCAACGGACGGTCGATCAGGCGCGAAGTCAGGATCTCCTTTTCGCTGGGTCGGCCTTCACGCTTGAAGAAGCCGCCGGGGATCTTGCCTGCAGCATAGGTGCGCTCTTGATAATCAACGGTCAGCGGAAAAAAATCCTGGTCTGGTTTGGCATCCTTGCGTCCCACCACGGTGACCAGCACCACGGTGTCGTCCAGACTGACCATGACTGCACCGCTGGATTGGCGTGCGATCTCGCCTGTCTCCAGTGTCAATTGATGTTTGCCGTAGCTCAGGGTTTTTTTATAGTGACTCAAGATAGCTCTCTCCAATGTATATGCGTGACCGAGTTGCCAGCGTGATAAAACGACAACCAAAACGAAGCGGGCCGCATAAGCGACCCGCTACTTAATTCCTATTGTTACTTGCGCAGATCCAGACGCTTGATCAGCTCTTTGTAACCGTTTTCGTTCTTGCTCTTCAGGTAGTCGAGCAACTTGCGGCGGCGGCTTACCAGACGCAACAGACCACGACGGGAGTGGTGATCCTTGTTGTGTTCTTTGAAATGATCGGTCAGGTAGTTGATACGTGCCGTCATCAAGGCTACTTGAACTTCAGGGGAACCTGTATCGCCCTTGGCGCGCTGATAGTCAGTAACGATTTGCGATTTTTGTGCGGCGGTAATAGACATTTAGACTTCTCTCTCCAATAAAAAGTGCGGCATTCTACCCTTGAATAGGGTATCCGCTCAAGCTGAATTAGCCACAGCGGCAGCTTTGGCAATACTGGACAACAGACGGCTGGGAGCCAATCTGCCGCTGACCAAATCCCCCAAACCGATAAAACGCCCCTCCGCATACAGCCGGCGCTTGCCGTCAGGATGCACATCCCGCAGCCCCAGCCGCTGCCCTTGGGCTAGCCGGCTGGCTTGAACGGCATCCAGATCCAGCCGTGGCAGACCCTGTACCAGACTGTCCAGCGGCACCAGGCAGGCATCGCGCTGCCCTTCGTCCATGGCTTCCAGCTGCACCAGGGTATGCGCCGCATCCAGGGTGAACTCGCCAATCCCGGTACGGCGCAAGGCGATCAGATGGCCGCCGCAGCCGAGCACCTCGCTGATGTCTTCGGCCAGGGTACGAACATAGGTCCCTTTGCTGCACAGCACGCTGAATTCCAGTTCGTTGCCTTGCAGCCGCTCCAGTTTCAACTCATGGATGAATACCGTGCGCAATTCGCGCTCCACCGTCTCGCCCTTGCGGATGTATTCGTACAGCGGTTTGCCCTGGTGCTTGATCGCGCTATGCATGGGCGGCAGCTGCTGGATCTCGCCCATGAACTTGGCCATCGCGGCCAAAGCCTGTTGCTCATCCACTGCGACGGGGCGTGTCTCGATCACCTCGCCCTCGGCATCGCCGGTGGTGGTGCGCTGGCCCAGCCGGATCGTCGCGCGATAGCGCTTGTCGGCATCCAGCAGGGAAAGGGTGAACTTGGTGGCTTCGCCAAAACAGACCGGCAGCAGGCCGGTGGCCAGTGGATCGAGTGTGCCGGTATGTCCGGCTTTTTCAGCCTGAAACAGACGGCGGACTTTTTGCATGGCAACGTTGGAGCTGAGTTCCAGCGGCTTGTCGAACAACAGGACGCCATCCAGCGGCCTTTTGACACGCTTTGAATTGCTCAGTCTTTTTTGTCACTGGCAACCGCTTGATCGATCAATTGCGAAAGATGTGAGCCGCGCTCGATGGAGGCGTCATAGACGAAATGCAACTGCGGAGTGATGCGCAGCTTCATGGCATGTGCCAGCTGGCTGCGCAGGAACCCGGCGGAACGCTCCAGCCCCTGATGCAAAACGGGACTGTCGCCATCCAGCGAGGTGTAGAACACTTTGGCATGGGCGTGATCGTTGGTCACTTCCACCCCGGTCAGCGTGACCTTCTTCACGCGCGGATCTTTCACCTCCAGGCGAATCAGCTCAGCCAATTCGCGCTGGATCTGTTCGGCGATGCGATCGGTGCGTGCGTAGTCTTTGGCCATTAAAGCGCCCGCGCCACTTCGACGATCTCGAATACTTCAAGAAAGTCGCCGACTTGCAGATCGTTGTAACCCTTCAACGACAGACCGCACTCGAAGTTGGATTTCACTTCCTTCACGTCATCTTTGAAGCGTTTCAGCGAATCCAGTTCGCCGGTATGGATCACCACGTTGTTACGCAGCACGCGCACGCTGGAACCGCGCTTGATCATGCCCTCGGTGACGTAACAACCCGCAATGGTACCGACCTTGGAGATCGTGAACACCTGACGGATCTCGACCATGCCGATGATGCTTTCCTTCTTCTCCGGAGCCAACATGCCGGACAGCGCCGCTTTGATCTCGTCCACCATCGCATAGATGATGTTGTAGTAACGGATATCCACGCCGGACGATTCCGCCAGACGGCGCGCCGTCGCATCGGCACGCGAGTTGAAGCCGATGATGATCGCCTTGGAAGCAAGTGCCAGGTTGACGTCGGATTCAGTGATCGCACCCACGCCGTTGTGGATGAGATTGACCTTGACCTCGGCCGTGGAAAGTTTTTGCAACGAACTGGCGATCGCTTCGAGCGAACCCTGAACGTCTGCTTTCACGATCAGCGACAAGGTGCGCACTTCGCCCTCGCCCATCTGCTCGAACATGTTCTCCAGCTTGGCGGCCTGTTGCTTCGCCAGCTTCACATCACGGAACTTGCCCTGGCGGAACAATGCGATTTCGCGTGCCTTCTTCTCGTCGGCCAGCACCAGGAAATCCGCACCGGCTGTCGGCACTTCGGACAGACCTTGAATCTCGACCGGAATGGAAGGGCCGGCTTCATTGATCACCTTGCCATTCTCATCCAGCATGGCGCGAACACGACCCGACACGGAACCAACCAAAATCGCATCGCCGCGTTTCAAGGTACCGGACTGCACCAGCAAAGTCGCCACAGCGCCCTTGCCCTTGTCCAGACGCGCTTCGACCACCACACCCTTGGCGCTGCTATTTTTCGGTGCCTTCAGCTCCAGCACTTCGGCTTGCAACAGAATGCCTTCGAGCAAGGTATCGATACCCTGTCCGGTCTTGGCGGACACTTCAACGAACATCGAGTCGCCGCCCCAATCTTCCGGCACCACGCCTTCCGCCACCAGCTCCTGGCGCACGCGCTCGGAATTGGCATCGGGTTTGTCGATCTTGGTCACCGCCACCACGATAGGCACTTCCGCCGCCTTGGCATGGTGGATCGCTTCCTTGGTCTGCGGCATCACGCCGTCGTCGGCAGCTACCACCAGAATCACGATGTCGGTCGCTTTCGCACCGCGGGCACGCATCGCCGTAAAGGCTTCGTGACCGGGAGTGTCGAGGAAAGTGATCATGCCGCGCGGCGTATCGACGTGATATGCGCCGATATGTTGGGTAATGCCGCCAGCTTCGCCGCTCGCCACGCGAGTACGACGGATGTAGTCCAGCAAGGAAGTCTTACCGTGGTCGACGTGACCCATCACCGTCACCACCGGGGCGCGCGGCTCCAGCACCACATCACCATGATCGACCGCTTCCATCAGGAACGCATCGGGATCGTCCGGCTTGGCCTGAACCGCCTTGTGACCCATCTCTTCGACCAGGATCATCGCGGTCTCCTGATCCAGCACCTGGTTGATGGTGACCATGGAGCCCATCTTCATCAGCGTCTTGATGATCTCGGCTGCCTTGATCGACATCTTTTGCGCCAACTCGGCCACGGTGATGGTTTCCGGAACCATCACTTCCTGAACGATAGGTTCGGTCGGCAAGGAGAAGGCATGCGCCGCTTCCGGCTTGCTGTGTTTCTCGTGGCGCGGTGCGCGGATCGCGCTGCCGCCGGTGCGGCCGCCCAATCCGGCACGCGTGTCGGTGGTGCGCGAAGGCGGACGCTTCTTGTGCCCTGCCTCATCCCAAGGACTGTCCTTGGCTGCAGCAGGTTTATCGATTTTCTTGGCAGGACGTGCCACCTTGTCGCCCGGCTTGAGCGTCGGTTTATGCAGAGTCCCTTCCGGCGTCCCAGCAGCAGGCGCAGCGGCGGGTGCGGCAGCAGCTTCGACAGCAGGCTTGGCCTCGACCACTGGTTCCGACGCAGGCGCTGCAGGTGCAGGCGCCGGTTCGGCGGCCACCGCAGCTTTACGTTTCTGGCGCTCTTGTTTGGCTTGAATCTCGGCTGCCTGGCGTGTCGCCAATTCGGCTTGCAGGCGTGCCTCTTCCTCGCGCGCCTTTTGTTCCTGCTCACCCAGTACGGTCCTGGTTTTGGCCGGCTTGGCTTCTTCAACGGCCGGCGCCGCCGGTGCAGGTGCTGCCTCTTCTGCAGCCTGCGCCGCTACTGGCGCAACAGTGCGCTTCTTACGGACTTCCACCTGGATGGTACGCGACTTGCCGCTGCTATCGGCCTTCTTGATCGCAGTCGTTTCGCGACGCACCAGCGTTATCTTGCCCTTGCCGCCACCGCCATGCGCGCTGCGCAAGTGCTCCAGCAGCTGCGATTTGTCCTGTTCCGATATGGTGTCGGTATCTTTCTGTTTGCTGACCCCAGCCGATTGCAACTGCTCCAACAGCAGTTCGACCGGCAGTCCCAGCTCACCCGCAAATTGCGCGACGTTCATTTTTCCCATTACGACCCCTTAAAACCAATACCAGACTACGGATAACCTTTACCTGAAGCGCACTTCCGGCTCAAACGAACCAAGGCGCGCGCGCCGTCATGATCAATTGATTGGCGCGATCAGCATCCATTCCCGTCATTTCCACCAACTCGTCACCATCCAGATCGGCCAGCTGTTCCTGCGTGCCGATCCCCTTGCCCGTCAATGTGCGCGCTGTCTCTTCATCCATGCCGTCGATCTTCAATAGATCCTCGATGTTGTGCTCGACCTGCTCTTCGTTGACGATGGCAGCCGTCAGCAGCGCATTGCGTGCACGGCTGCGCAGTTCGTTCACCGTCGCCTCGTCGAAGGCTTCGATCGCCTGCATCTCTTCCAGCGGCACGTAGGCCACTTCTTCCAGCGTGTTGAAACCTTCCTGCACCAGGATGTCGGCGACTTCCTCGTCCACATCCAGCTTGCTCACGAACAGGTCGCGAATCTTCGAGAATTCCTGCTCGTTCTTCTCGGCGGATTGTTCCACCGTCATCAGGTTGATCTCCCAGCCGGTCATCTCGCTGGCGAGGCGCACGTTCTGGCCGCCGCGGCCGATGGCCTGTGCCAGATTCTCTTCCTCGACCACCACATCCATGCTGTGACGATCTTCGTCCACCACGATGCTGGTCACTTCGGCTGGTGCCAGGGCGTTGATCACATAGGTTGCCGGCTCGTCCGACCACAGGATGATGTCCACACGCTCGCCGGCCAGCTCGTTGGTCACGGCCTGCACGCGCGAACCGCGCATGCCGACGCAAGTACCGATCGGGTCGAGGCGTTGATCGTGGCTACGAACCGCGATCTTGGCGCGCGAGCCCGGGTCACGGGATGCGCTGACGATCTCCAGCAGACCTTCTTCGATCTCCGGCACTTCCAGCTCGAACAGTTTTTTCAGGAACTCGGTGGTGATGCGCGACAGGATGATCTGCGGGCCGCGTACGGTACGGTCCACGCGCAGCAGATAGGCGCGAACGCGGTCGCCGACGCGCAGGTTCTCTTTCGGGATCATCTGGTCGCGCGGCAACAGCGCTTCGATCTTGCCGAACTCGATGATGGCATTGCCGCGCTCGATGCGCTTGATCGTGCCGGACACCAGGTGCTCGTTGCGCTCCATGAAGTCGGCCAGAATCTGCTCGCGCTCGGCGTCGCGGATCTTCTGGAAGATGACCTGTTTCGCCGCTTGTGCGCCGATCCGGCCAAAATCGATGTTTTCCAGCGGTTCTTCGATGAATTCTTCCATCTGGATATCGGGGTTCTGCTTGCGCGCCTCTTCCAGTTTGATGTGCAATTCGGGTGTCTCGAACGTCTCGTCGTCCATCACCTGCCAGCGGCGGAAAGACTCGTACTCGCCGGTCTGACGGTCGATGCTCACGCGCACATCCGCTTCTTCTTCTGCGAAACGCTTCTTGGTTGCGGAGGCCAAGGCCGATTCCAGCGCACCGAACACGATCTCCTTATCCACGTTCTTCTCACGCGCCAAGGCATCTACCAACAACAGAACTTCACGACTCATAACCGTCTCCAACGAGCACTAAGTTAAAACACCGGCACCAAACGTGCCTTATCTATATTCGACAGCTCGATTGCAACCAGGCTGCCATCCACATCCAACTGCAAAATCCCGTCTTTCACTTCGCCTATCATGCCGACGAAGTTCTTGCGGCCCGCCATCGGCACGCGCACCTTGAGCTGCGCCTTCTGCCCGGCAAACCGCACAAAATCGGCTTCCTTCTTGAGTACCCTGTCCAGCCCCGGCGAAGAAACCTCGAGGCGTTCGTACGCCACCCCTTCCACCGTGAACAGGCGCACCAGTTGGTTGCTCACCCGCTCGCAATCTTCCACCGAGATACCATCAGGCTTGTCCATGAACACGCGCATCAGCCCGCGACCGGACATTTCCAGGTCAACCAGCTCGTAACCCATACCGGCCAGCGTCGTCTCTACCAGCTTCGCCACATCCATATTCGTACCCACAAATAAAAAACGGGCCTGAAGCCCATCTGAAAACGGCGCGGATTGTACCAAAAGGTTAGCTTAAGGGAAACAGGTATTTAAGGAAAACTCGGAAAAGCCCCCCCCCCACCCTCATTCCCTCCCCCGCGAGGAGAGGGAGGTTAAGCCCTTCTGGTAGAACTACTAGCCATTCGACTAAGCCCGCAAGCGGGCAAGTCGCTGGTTATCCCACCGGGGGAAGGGTGGGGATGGGGGAACCCTCCTTAAAACTACTGCTGCATCAACTTCCGTATGCCTTGCACATCCAGATTCAACACCACGCCTTTTTCGGTGATCAGCCCCGTCACCAGTTCAGCCGGCGTCACATCAAAGGCCGGGTTGCGTATCTTCACCCCCGCAGCCGCCCAATGGTTGTCGCGGAAACCTTTCACCTCGTCCACCGAGCGCTCCTCGATGGGAATGTCCGCACCCGTAGCAATGTTCATGTCGATGGTCGAAAGAGGACACGCCACATAGAACGGGATGTTGTGGCGCTTCGCCAGCACCGCCACCATGTAGGTGCCAATCTTGTTCGCCACGTCGCCGTTGGCCGCCACGCGATCCGTGCCCACCACCACGGCATCCACCTCACCGTGCGCCATCATGTAACCGGCCATGTTGTCGGTGATCAGCGTCACCGGGATGTTCTCCTGCACCATCTCCCACGCCGTCAGCCGCGCCCCCTGCAGGAAAGGCCGCGTCTCGTCGGCGATCACCGAGATCTTCTTGCCCGCCTCCACCGCCGAACGGAACACCCCCAACGCCGTGCCCCAGCCCGCCGTCGCCAGCGCGCCGGCATTGCAATGCGTCAGCACCCGCGCCCCGTCCTTCAGCAAGACCGCACCGTTCGCGCCCATCGCCTTGTTGATGCGGATGTCCTCGGCCAGAATCTCGTGCGCTTCGGCCAGCAAGCGCTGCGCGACCTGCTGCGGCGTTTGTGCCGCAACGCCCTCCCACACTTTACGCATGCGCTGCAACGCCCAGAATAAGTTCACCGCCGTCGGGCGGCTGGCAGCCAGCACGGTAAAGCCGGTTTCCATACCGTCCTTGAAATCATCCGCCAGACTTGAGTCCTGCAAACGCAACGCCTCCAGCGCCACGCCATAAGCCGCCGCCACGCCAATGGCTGGCGCGCCGCGCACCACCATGCTGCGGATGCCCTCCGCCACCGAAGCAGCCGAGTAGTAACTCAAATATTCAAAGGCGGCAGGCAGAATGCGCTGATCTATCATTTCCAGCCGGTTGTTGAACCAGCGTAGGGTTTCGACTTTCATCATCAATCCCCCTCAAACTCGCACAGCGAAAACACCTTGTGCCCGCGCTTCTCCAGCCGCGCACGTCCACCGATGTCCGGCAGGTCGATCATGAAGCAGCATTCGATGATCTTGCCTCCCATCTTCTCGATGAGGATGACGGCGGCCTCGGCCGTACCGCCGGTGGCGATAAGGTCGTCCACCAGCAGCACCTTTTCGCCTTTGGAAATCGCATCAGTGTGAATCTCGATGCGGTCAGTGCCGTATTCGAGCGCATAGTCGTGGCCGATGGTTTCGGCGGGCAGTTTGCCCTTCTTGCGGATGGGCACGAAGCCGACGCCGAGCGCATAGGCCAGCGGCGTGCCGATGATGAAGCCGCGCGATTCGATGCCGGCGATCTTGTCGATCTTCACGTCTTTGTATCGGGCCACCAGTTCGTCGATGGTGGCGCGCAGGCCGGCGGGGTCTTTGAGAACTGTGGTGATGTCGCGGAACATGATGCCTTGTTTGGGGTAATGCGGGACGGTGCGGACTTTCGATTTGATGGGCATACCTGTTTCCTGTTTAAAATTCCGTTCGTCCTGAGCTTGTCGAAGGATGAATGGAGGCGAACCATTGTCCGTTCATGGTTCGACAAGCTCACCACGAACGGGATGTTTTTCTAGCTACGTTTTTTGTACTCCACAAACTTCTGTTTCACATCGTGCATCTGCTGCGCAGTGAGTATCTGCGGCTCGCCGGCCTGCAGCGTGCGCCAATAGATCTCACAGACGAACTCGACTTCCACCGCGACGGCCAAGCGCATCGGCCAGGTCCGCGCCCAGCGCGATCATGCCGTGGTTGCCGAGCAGACAGGCCTTGCGGTCGCGCAACGCTTCCAGCGCATGATCGGAAAGCGTCTGCTCGCCGAACACGGTGTAAGGGGTGCAACGGATGTTGTCTCCACCCGCCATGGCGATCATGTAATGTACTGGGGGGACGTCTTTTCGCAGGCAGGCGATGGTGGTGGCAAAAGTGGCATGGGTGTGGATGACCGCACCGATCTCGGGACGGGCGGCCAGGATATCGCGGTGGAAGCGCCATTCGCTGGATGGCTTGCCGCCTTGCAGCACGTTACCGTCCAGATCCATATACACCATGCTTTCGGAAGTCATCTCCGATACGGGCAAGGCGGAAGGCGTGATGAGCAGGCCATCGGCATAACGCACCGAGGCATTGCCTGCCGTGCCGCGATTGAGGCCAAGCTCGACCAGACGGTGCGAGATGTCGAGGAGCTGCTGGCGAGAGTCGTATTCAGTCATGATCAGCCTTTCAGCACCCGTCCGGCTACGGCCTGCAGCTTCTGCTTCATCTGCTCGTCGCGCGCTTCGGGTGCGGTGATGAGCGCGTATTGCAACGCAGTGCGGCAGCCGCAATCGCAGGCCTTGGCATCGCCGCCGACTTTCGGCACGACGTGCTTCACCAGCGTCTTGGCCTTGTCGGCATTCGCCAGCAGCACCTTGACGATCTGCTCCACCGTCACCGCATCATGGTCGGGATGCCAACAGTCGTAGTCGGTGACCATCGCCACGGTGGCGTAGCACAGCTCGGCCTCGCGAGCGAGCTTGGCTTCGGGCATGTTGGTCATGCCGATCACGTCGCAGCCCCACTGACGGTACAGTTCGGATTCGGCGAGGCTGGAGAACTGCGGGCCTTCCATCACCAGATAGGTGCCGCCGCGCAGCGCGTTGATGCCGGCTTCTTTCGCCGCTTCCTCGATGTGGTCGCCCAGGCGCTTGCATACCGGATGCGCCATCGAGACATGCGCCACCAGGCCGCTGCCAAAGAACGACTTCGCGCGCGCGAAGGTGCGGTCGATGAATTGATCGACGATGACGAAGGTGCCCGGGGTCAGGTGCTCGCGCAGGGAGCCGACCGCGCTGACCGAGATGACATCGCGTGACGCCGACGCGCTTGAGTACATCGATATTGGCGCGGAAGTTGATCTCGGACGGCGGGATCTTGTGCCCGCGGCCATGTCGCGGCAGGAAGGCCAGTTTCACGCCATTGAGTTCGCCGAACAGCAGTTCGTCCGATGGCGCGCCGAACGGCGACTCGACCTTTTCCCAGCGCTTGTTTTCCAGACCGGCGATGTCGTAGACACCGCTCCCCCCGATGATGCCGATGCTTGCCTGCCCCATGTTCTTCCCTGCTTTTGAAATGAGGCTGGATTGAAACAGGAAACCTTGGATTGCTCAAGGTCTGTGGCGTGCAAGATGGACAAGAGGGCCGCCCGCGCGTATCTTTAGCATATCGATTCCCCGAGTAATTACCCCATGTCTCAAGCTGAAAATCACGCCGACCTCCAGATCGTCGGCATGCATTGCGCCTCCTGCTCCAGCCGCCTGGAAAAAGCATTGAATCAATTACCTGACGTCACTGCGGTGGTGAACCTGGCCACCGAAAAGGCCAGCGTGAGCTTCGATCCAACGCATATCAACGTTGATACATTGATCAAGACTGTGCGCGATACCGGCTTCGATGCCCATGTAACGCGCGATTTCGCAGCCGAGAAGGCAGACAAACTCAAGGCTTACCAGCAGGAAAGGCTGCGCTTCTTCATCTCCGTCGCCCTGATCACCCCGATGGTGCTGGAAATGCTGCTCATGCTGTTCGATGTACATGTGATGATTCCCGTCTGGATGCAGTGGCTGCTGGCGACACCGGTGCAATTCTGGATCGGTGCTCGCTTCTATCGCGGCGCATGGGCTAGCGTCAAGCACGGCAGCGGCAACATGGACTTGCTGGTGGCTTTGGGAACCAGTGCCGCGTATTTCCTGAGCGTAGCCATCATCCTGTTCGATATCCACCAGCCCGTGTATTTCGAATCCAGCGCAGTGCTCATCACGCTGGTGCTGATGGGCAAACTGCTGGAAATGCGGGCAAAGGCCAAAGCATCGAGTGCCATTGAGAAACTGATCCAGCTGCAACCAAAGATCGCGCATACGGAGCGCGATGGCCAGGTGCTGGACGTATCGGTCGGTCAACTGCGCCCCGGCGAAATCTTCATCGTGCGCCCCGGCGAGAACGTACCGGTGGACGGCGTAGTGCTGGAAGGCTTGTCCACGCTGGACGAAAGCATGCTCACCGGCGAAAGCATGCCGCAATCCAAACAGGCCAACGACAAGGTCTATGCCGCCACGCTCAACCACCAGGGGGTCATCAAGTGCCGAGCCACGGCGGTGGGAAGTCATACCCAACTGGCTGCGGTGGTGCGTCTGGTGGAACAGGCGCAAGGCTCGAAAGCCCCGATCCAGCGGCTGGCCGACAAGATCTCCGGCATCTTTGTCCCCATCGTGCTGGTGCTTGCCGTCATCACCTTCTTCGTCTGGTTGAAGACCGAGGGAGATTTCGCCTACGCCATCATCACCGCCGTCTCGGTACTGGTGATCGCCTGCCCGTGCGCTTTGGGTCTCGCCACGCCCATCACCGTTGTCGTTGCCAGCGGCCTGGCTGCGCGCGAAGGGATACTGGTAAAGGATGCGGCGGCTCTGGAGCGTGCGCATAAACTTTCCGTGCTGGTGCTGGACAAGACCGGCACGCTGACCGAAGGAAAACCCGCCCTCACCGATCTGCGGCCCAGCGCGGTCAGCACCGTCGGTGAACTGCTGCGGATCGCCACCAGCCTCGCACAGCATTCCACGCACCCGCTCTCGGTCGCCGTCATGGAGTATGCCCAGTCGCAAGCGACGATGCCCTTGCCGGTGACCGATTTCGACGAATCGCCGGGAAGCGGCTTGCGCGCAAAGCTGGAGGGGGTCCCTTACCTGCTCGGTTCGCCTGCATTCATCGCCCAGCAGGGTATCGCGCAGGATGAGCCGTCGATACAAGTCCTGCAGAAACAGGGCAAGACCGTGATCGCGGTCGCGCGTGGACAGATGCTGCTCGGTTATCTTGCCGTTGCCGACAATATCCGCCCCAGCAGCCGCCCTGCCGTGGCACGTTTGCGCGGCATGGGGGTGCGTGTCGTGATGCTGAGTGGCGACAACCACGCCACTGCCGAAGCCATCGCGCACCAGGCCGGCATCGATGAATTCATCGCCGAAGTATCGCCGCAGGACAAGGCCAGCTACGTCACTTCGCTCAAGAATGCCAAGACGCTGGTCGGCATGGTCGGCGACGGCATCAACGATGCGCCCGCGCTGGCCGCCGCCGATGTCAGCTTCGCCATGAAGAGCGGCAGCGATATCGCCATCGAAGCGGCGGACATCACGCTGATGCGCAACGACCTGAACAGCGTGGCCGACGCCATCGACCTGTCGCACGTGACACTTTCCAAGATCCGCCAGAACCTGTTCTTCGCTTTCGCCTACAACGTGCTGGGCATTCCGCTGGCCGGCATGGGGCTGCTCAACCCGATGATCGCTGGCGGGGCCATGGCGATGAGCTCGGTATCGGTAGTCAGCAACGCTTTGCTGCTCAAGCAATGGAAACCCGGTGAACCCGTGTCCGATCCAGAGGTCAAAGAAACCGAAGTAACCAGCTCCGAATCCACTCCATCTTCTGAAGGAACGACGACATCATGAACAAAATAGCCATTCTTCTTTTATCGGCACCACTCATCCTGGCAGGCTGTGCCAGCGAAAAAGGCGGCGACGTCTACAGCCGCGACCAGGTGCAGCAAGTGCAGCATTTCAAGGTCGGCACGATCGAAAGTGTGCATAAGGTACGTATCGAAGGCACCAAGACGCCTATCGGAACGACTGCCGGCACCATCGTTGGCGGCATTGCCGGTAGCGGCGCGGCGCAAGGCAAAACCGGACAGGTTGCTGCCGTACTCGGGGCGGTGGTCGGTGGTGTAGTCGGTGCAGCGGCGGAAGAAGGCTTACACCCGCGAAAATGGCTTTGAATACTCGATCAAGCTGGAAGACGGCAATTACATCTCCGTTGTGCAGGCCGCGAACAAAGACGAAGACATCAAGGCCGGTGACAAGGTGCGCGTCATCGAGAGCGACGGTGTAACCCGCGTCGTTAAATTCTAGGCTCGACGATCCTGCAGTAAAAGAAAACGGGGGCACTTGGCCCCCGTTTTCTTTTTCCTGAAGCAAGCCGTTAAAACTCTCTGTCAGCCGGATTCCCCTGCATGGCGGAATTGCTTCCCAGATAGGCGGACAGTTTCAAATTTTCCAGCGCTGCAGGTTCATTCGCCTGCTGCACCGGAGCGGATTGAACAACAGCAGCCGCCTTGCCTGGGCCGCTCTCCGCCTTTACGTTAGAGCCGCCCATGCCGCCGAACCACAGCCCCACACTCAGCAGCAGCGAAGCTGCCAGGGCGACCTGCGAGAAACGGTTGACGCGATGCGTCTTGCTCAGTCTTTGCAACAGTTTTCCCGTTTCCAGCTGAGCTTTGGCATTGCGCAACTCTTCGCGAATTTCTGCTTTCATGCCACGCTCGATCTCCGCAGTCTCGGTCAACGTTGCAATGGTCTGTTGTTCCAGCTCGTTCATCTCATCAGCAGCTTGTTGAGCCAGCAACTCCGCGAAATCGCGTTGGCGTGCCAGTTCTGCCGCATGCTGTTCTGCCGCAATGCGAGCTTCGGTCGCCTCGATAGCCATGCGTTCTGCTTCCAGACGCTCATTGCACGCAACAACCAGACGCTCTTCAGCTTCCCTGCTCTGCTGCTGCTTGGCCAGGCTCTGCTGCTCCAGTGCCAGTTTCTGCTGCTCCAATGCCAACTGTGCAGCCTCTTCACGCTCACGCTCCTCGATAATGCGCTTGGTTTCCTTGGAGGCAGCGACACGTTGACGCACCAGCTCGGCCACCCGCTCCGCTGCAGCATGCTCTTCCGCGTCCCGCTTCTGCTGATCCAGCAAGAACTGCGCTGTCTCCTTGCGCTCACGCTCGGCCGTGCGGCGCTTGGCTTCCTCGGCCGCTGCAATGCGCTGGCGTGACTGCATCACGGCACGCGCTTCGGCCTGCATGGCTTCTTCTTCAGACTTGATCGCGCTCGCCAATGTTTCGGCCTGCAGCTTTGCCATGTTGATGGCACGAACCTCGATCTCTTCTTTCAGTTTCGCATCGGCAACGATCTTTTCCGACAGCACCTGTTTGGCTGCAGCGAATTCTTTTGCACGTGCTTCGGCGGCAGCGGCGACCTTTTTGGCTCGCGCCTCTGCGCTTGCAATGAGTTCTTGTGCGCGTGTTTCGGCAGCAGTCACAACCTCTCGTGCATGGGCTTCAGCAGCGGCAATAGCCTCCCGTGCATTTGCTTCAACGGCTGTGATCATCGCTTTTGTCCGTGCTTCTGCCGCAGCAGCAGCTTCTTGTGCGCGCGTTTCGGCTGCAATCAGTTCGTTGTCTGCCTCGATGGCGCGCAGATCCGCATCCATACGCGCCGCGACCTTATCGATCGCCTCGTTTTCGCTCAACAATTTGGCCTCGGCAACACGCGCGGCCTTTTCGTCCTGCTCCTGGCGCTGTCTCGATGCTGCGGCTTCCTGGCGTTCGACATCGGTACGTTGTTGCAATGCGGCGACGGCAGCACTTTCTGCTGCCAGCCTCTCTTCCTCAACCAGACAGGCTTCCACCATGAGCAGGGCACGCTGCTCTGCCAATGGCAGCGATGCATTGATGGCATCCAGCTTCTTCTGAAGTTCCTGGGTTGCCAGCGCATCGGCCCTGGACTGAGCCTGCTCTGCTTCAAACAGTTGCTTCTCCAACTCGGCTTTTCCCTCGGCGATGCTTCTGGCGCATTCGGCCATCTCGTACCGCTGGTTGGCCAGCTCGATTGCTTCTGTTTCGGCATGCACTTGCAATTCGGTGGCATGCGAAGCGCGCATATCCGCCTCGGCACGTTGCTGTGCCAGTGTCATCAACTCGCGCTCTGCCTGCAATTTGACCTCGGCGGCACGCTTGGCTTGTTCCTCGACTGCCAACAGTTCACGCGCCTCCAGTTCGATCTGTTTCAGCACGGCATTCGCTGCTTCGCGCTCCTTGACGGCAAGCTGCTCGGCCTGCACGCGCGAATCCAGCAACCTCAACATCTCCTGCTCAGCCTGCAGTTTGCGCTCCGCTGCCAGGCGCTCGTCCTGCTCCTTTTCCAGTGCCTGCTTGGCATGTTCTGCCGACTTCAGTTCAGCAGCAACGCGCGCTGAAGCTTCGGCTTGTGCCTGCTGTTCGATCCTGGCGCGCAACTCGGCTTCCTGGGCGATTTTTCGCTCTTCTTCAACGCGGGCAGTAGCCGCGCGCTCGGCCTCCAGTTCTGCTGCAACACGCGATTGTGTCTCGGCCAGCGCCAGCATCTCGGCTCGAACGCGCGCATTCATCGCATCTTGCGCAGACATTTCGGCGGCAAGCTTGGCATTGATCAACGCCATCGCTTCTTTCTCGGCCTTGAGCTTGTTCTGTGCAGCCTGTGTCACCAGCCCTTCTGTCTGGGCTTTTTCCTGGGCGATCAGCGCTGCTTCACGATTCATCTGCGCTTGTTGTTCGAGTTCATTGCGCAAACGTTGCTCGGCAGCAGTCCGCTGCTCAAGCTCAGCCAGGGCTTGTCTTTCGGCTTCCAGTTTTTCGCTTACAGCACTGGCCAGGCGTTCTTCGCCAGCCATCTTGGAGTGCACCATTTCCGCCAATTGGCGTTCCTGATCAAGACGGGCTTGCACTTCTTCCATCAGGCCGGCTTCGGCCCGGGTACGCGCCTCGATCTGCTCGGTAAGCACGCTCTCCTGGCGCACCTTGCCTTGCAATATGGCTCGGGCATGGGCTTCGGCGCGGGCGCGCGCTTGCGCGGCCAGTTGCGCCTCGATCTCGGCTTCTATGCGTCCGCGCGATTCGAGTATCGCTTCGGATTCGACAGGGCTTTCTTCGTCACGTGAAGAAACCAAACGGATATTTTTCGCTGCAGACATGTTCCACCTCTTTCGCGTTGAGATGCGCAGGGCATCGGCTCGACGCTAAAGTAACAGTTCGCCGTTCCGATCAAGCCCGGAATAAAGGTGGAAAAACAGGCTATTTTTGGCCGCGCCAGCCCGGTGTTGTTTGAATCCGGCTCCAAACGAGCCGCAATTTGAGGGGGCTGGTGCGATTGAAGTGTCTCAATTTACGACATTGAGGTATTCCAGTCCCTTCCAAACGACGCCAAGCAGGACTGAGGCAGACACGATCAATATCGCTACTTCAATCAGGTTAAAACCGGATTGGTTGAATTTCATGACTCTCTCCTAATTCATTTTGTATTTTTGACTGCCTGAAAATTATAGCAACATCCAGTCAATAATGCCGGTAGCTGTTTTCATCAGCTACTCGGTATTACGCAATATGAGCGGTTAAGTGCTGTTCCGTCCCAAGCGATGCAAGGGTAATGCCAGAAAGAGAATGAAAAAGCCCCGTGGTTACAGGGCTTGGTGAGGTTTTGTTGCTGGATATCGCTAGTTATTGCCAGACGTTAAATCATTCCCACTCGATGGTGGCGGGCGGTTTGCCGGAGATGTCGTAGACCACGCGGTTGATGCCGCGTACTTCGTTGATGATGCGGTTGGAGACCTTGCCCAGCAACTCATACGGCAGATGTGCCCAGTGTGCGGTCATGAAATCCTGCGTCTGCACCGCGCGCAAGCTCACCACCCACTCATAGGTGCGGCCGTCGCCCATCACGCCGACCGACTTGACCGGCAGGAACACGGTGAAGGCCTGCGAGGTCTTGTCATACCAGCTCTTGCCGTCGGCATCCTTGGTGTTGCGCAATTCCTCGATGAAGATGGCATCGGCACGACGCAACAACTCGGCGTACTCGCGTTTGACTTCGCCGAGGATGCGCACGCCCAGGCCGGGGCCGGGGAACGGATGGCGGTAGATCATGTCGGCAGGCAGGCCCAAGGCCACGCCGAGTTCGCGCACCTCATCCTTGAACAGTTCGCGCAACGGCTCCAGCAACTTGAGGTGCATGGATTCCGGCAGGCCGCCGACGTTGTGGTGCGATTTGATGGTGTGCGCCTTCTTGGTCTTGGCGCCGGCCGATTCGATCACGTCCGGATAGATGGTGCCCTGCGCCAGCCACTTGGCGCTCTTCAGCTTGGCCGATTCGCGCTGGAACACTTCGACGAACTCGCGGCCGATGACCTTGCGTTTTTGCTCGGGATCGGTCACACCGGCCAGGTGCTTCATGAATTCGCCGCTGGCATCGACGCGGATGACCTTCATGTGCAGGTTTTGCGCAAAGGTCTCCATCACCTGATCGCCTTCGTGCAGGCGCAACAGGCCGTTGTCCACAAACACGCAGGTCAGCTGGTCGCCGATGGCGCGATGGATCAGCGCCGCCGCCACGGAAGAATCCACGCCGCCGGACAAGCCGAGAATGACCTCCTCGTTGCCGACCTGCGCCTTGATCTTCGCCACCGCTTCGCCGATGTAATCCGGCATGTTCCAGTCCTGGCCGCAGCCGCAGATGTCATGCACGAAACGGCCGATGATGGCCTTGCCCTGGTAGGTGTGGGTGACTTCGGGATGGAACTGCACCGCGTAATAACGGCGCGACTCGTCCGCCATCGCGGCGAACGGCGTGGCGTCGTTGGAAGCAATGGCCGTAAATCCGGGCGGCAATGCCGTCACCTTGTCGCCGTGGCTCATCCACACGTCGAGCAGGCCGTGGCCCTGCGCGTTGGTCTTGTCCTGGATGCCGTTAAACAGTTTCGAGTGCCCTTGTGCACGGATCTCGGCATAACCGAACTCGCGCACCTTGCCGCTTTCGACCTTGCCGCCGAGTTGTGCCGCCATGGTCTGCATGCCGTAGCAGATGCCGAACACCGGCACGCCCAGCTCGAACACCACCTGCGGCGCCTTCGGCGTCTCTTCTTCATAGACCGAATTCGGGCCGCCGGAGAGGATGATGCCGGCCGGGGTCGAACGCGCGGATATCCGCCTCGCTCATGTCCCAGGGATGCAGTTCGCAATAGACATGTGTCTCGCGCACGCGGCGGGCGATAAGCTGGGTGTACTGGGAACCGAAATCGAGGATGAGGATTTTCTTGTGCATGTTGATCGCCGTGATGGAGAAACGAGAAGGGGAGAAGAGCGGTTCAGGCTGCTACCCTTCTCTATCCGCTCTCCTCGATCTCTTCGCAGTTAGTCGATGTGATAGTTCGGTGCTTCTTTGGTGATCTGCACGTCATGCACGTGCGACTCGCGGATGCCGGCAGAGGTGATCTCGACGAACTCGGCCTTGGCGTGGATGGTCGGGATATCCGGGCAACCGAGGTAGCCCATGCTGGAACGCAGACCGCCCATCAGTTGGTGGATCACCGCCAGCACGCTGCCTTTGTAAGGCACGCGGCCTTCGACGCCTTCCGGCACCAGCTTGTCCTGATTGGCCACGTTGTCCTGGAAGTAACGGTCGCTGGAACCCTGCTGCATCGCGCCCAGGCTGCCCATGCCGCGATAGGATTTGTAGGAACGTCCTTGGTACAGCTCGATCTCGCCCGGCGCTTCTTCGGTACCGGCGAACAGGCCGCCCAGCATCACCGAATGCGCACCGGCAGCGATGGCCTTGGAGATGTCGCCGGAGAAGCGTACGCCGCCGTCGGCGATCAGCGGGACGTCGGAATCTCGCCAGTGCCTCCGCCACATTATGGATCGCCGAGATCTGCGGCACGCCGACACCGGCCACCATGCGCGTGGTGCAGATGGAACCCGGGCCGATACCGACCTTGACGCCGTCCGCACCGTGATCGACCAGTGCCTTGGCCGCAGCTGCAGTGGCGATGTTGCCGCCGATCACATCCACCTGCGGGAAATTCTTCTTGACCCATTGCACGCGGCTCAGCACGCCTTGCGAATGGCCGTGCGCGGTGTCCACCACGATCACGTCCACGCCCGCCTCGACCAGCAAAGCCACGCGCTCTTCCGTGCCCTCGCCCACGCCGACCGCAGCGCCAACGCGCAGGCGACCGAGATCGTCCTTGCAGGCATTCGGATGTTCGGTGGATTTGAGGATGTCCTTGACGGTGATCAGGCCGCACAATTCGAATGCATCGTTCACCACCAGCACGCGTTCGATACGATGCTTGTGCATCAGGCTGCGCGCTTCGTCGCGGTTCGCGTTTTCCTTGACGGTGATAAGACGCTCGCGCGGCGTCATGATGTTGGTGATGGGTTGGTCGAGGTTGCTCTCGAAGCGCAGGTCGCGGTTGGTCACGATGCCCACCACCTGCTTGCCCTGCAGCACCGGCAGGCCGGAGATCTTGTGCTGGCGGGTCAGATTGAGCACGTCGCGCACCGTCATGTTCGGCGTAATGGAGATCGGATCTTTCACCACACCGCTCTCGAAACGCTTGACCTTGGCGACTTGTGCCGCCTGCTCCTTGGCCGTCATGTTCTTGTGCACGATGCCGATGCCGCCTTCCTGCGCCAGGGCGATCGCCAGGCGCGCCTCGGTGACGGTATCCATCGCTGCAGACAGCAGCGGGATGTTCAGGGTGATATTGCGGGTAAGCTGGGTGCGCAGACTGACATCGCGCGGCAAGATGTTCGAATGTGCCGGAAGCAACAGCACATCGTCGAAGGTGAGAGCTTTTTGTGTGATACGCATGGGCGCCTTCCTCTGCAAAGAGCGCATTATATCAAAACTTGCGTTATGACCGCAGCGTGATTGCCCCCAGAGACTACGCCTTGCCCTTCCTGCCCATCACATAAATCAGATACTCGAAAAATACCTCACACCAGCTCTGGTCATTGTCTTTCATGGTCATCAGCAATTTATTCACCTCGCTGATCGGCCAGTTCGCCTTGAATCGCACCAGCATTTCTTCCGGATAAACAGACAATAACGACTTCAACTTATCGCCCTGCTTGTTGATCTCCTTCAGCATCAACGCCAGATCCTTGTCGGAATCGATCTCGGCCGTAATGTCTCCATACATCGCCGGGTGTTGCTTGGTATATTCGATGAAATTGCTCAATACATAAAAGAACTCGTTTTTATTGTTCTCCGTCACCGAGTCGCCCAGCACAAACGGCATTACCGTCAATTCCAGCCAATAATAATTGAGCTTGGGATTCTTTCGTTTGCTCACGCCCACATAACCATGACGCTCCTGCGCATGATGGATGCAATCGTCAAGTATCAACTTGTCAGAAGCACGCGTCATCAGATCGGCATCTTTGAGTACGTCGGGCCTGACCATAACGAAATCGGGGAAGTCGTCGAACAGCTTCCCCGAGTTCTGATGCGCACGGTAATAAGAACGAAACAACCGGAGTACCAAATCCTGATTTCTGTCTACCTGGAAATAATCCTGATTGATGCCTGCCGGCAATTGTGTATGTGACATTTCTGCTTGAAAACCCTGCTAGTTGTCGTTCCGGAGCTCCTATGATTGAAGAGGCAAGTATAAAATCGAGCGCTATCATAAATTGACGCGAGACAAATTAACAGCTAGTTTCGCATCCATCATTCTCTGGAGGATGCTCATGAAATACCATTTTGCGATCATTGTGCTGATGCTATTTAGCCTGAATGCCCATGCGGGGCTGAACAAATGGGTGGATGCCGAAGGCAAAGTACATTACTCGGATACTGTCCCGCCCGAAGTGACAACGGCAAAGTCCGTGCGCAACATTGCAGGCAAAGACCAGGCAAATGCCCCAGCCAGCTATGCCCCCAAAAGTCTCGCCGAACGCGAAGCTGAAATGAAGAAGGCCAAGCAGGAAAAAGAAGATGCCTCGCAAAAGAAAGCCAAGCAGGATGACCGCTGCAGAAACCAAGAACGAGACAACTGCGAGGCCGCCCGTCAAAATGTACGTGCACTGGAAGACGGGGCTCGCATCGTCACCTACGACGCCAACGGCGAACGTTCATTCCTGGACGATGATGCACGCGCGCAACGCCTGGAAGAAGCTCGCAAGATCAGTCAGCACAAACTGCAACTAGGCAGTAACGGCGGCCTTGCCGCCGCTCTCCTCGCTCAGCTTCAGCGCCTCTTCGATATCCACCGACACCACCTTGGAGACGCCGCGCTCCTGCATGGTCACGCCGATCAGTTGCTGCGCCATCTCCATGGTGATCTTGTTGTGGCTGATGTAGACGAACTGCGTCTTGTCCGACATCTTCTGGATCAGCTTGCACAGCCGTTCGGTATTGGTGTCGTCCAGCGGCGCATCCACCTCGTCCAGCACGCAGAACGGCGCCGGATTGAGCTGGAACAGCGAGAACACCAGCGCGATGGCGGTCAGTGCCTTTTCGCCGCCGGACAGCAGATGGATGGAGGCATTCTTCTTGCCCGGCGGATGCGCCATCACCTGCACGCCGCTGTCGAGGATCTCCTCGCCGGTCAGCACCAGCTTCGCATCGCCGCCGCCGAACAGGATCGGGAACAGCTCGGACAGATGGCGGTTCACCTCCTCATAGGTCGCCATCAGCAGGTCGCGCGATTCCTTGTCGATGCGGCGGATCGCGTCTTCCAGCGTCTCGATCGCCTCGTTCAGGTCTTTGGCCTGCGCATCCAGATAGGTCTTGCGCTCCTGCGCCGTCTGCAATTCTTCCAGCGCCGCCAGGTTCACCGCGCCCAGCGCGGTGATCTCGTTGCCCAGCCGGGTCAGTTCGCTCTGCAAGCCGCCGGCCTTGGCGCCTTCGATCAGCGGCAGCAGCGGCTCTTCGTCCACCCCCTGCAGCTGTTCCGCCCATTGCTCGAACTGGATGCGCGCTTCCTGCTCCTTGAGCGTGATCTCGCTGACTTTCTCGCGCAGCGGATTCAGCTTCTGCTCGCAGGCCATGCGCTCCTGTTCCATGCGGTTCAGGTTCAGCGTGGCATGTTCCAGCGTGTTGCGCGCTTCGGCCAGCGCCTGTTCCGTCACCTGTCGTTGCTCCAGCGCCGCCTGCAACTGCTGGTCGGCATCGCTGTCGCTCAGGCTCGCCTGTTCGTTGCGGCTGTGCGCCAGCGCCTCTTCCAGCTGCGTCAGCGTCTCGCCGTGCTGTTTCAGGTTCTGCTCCAGGTCGGCCAGTTTCTCCGCACAGGTCTTGGCGAAGAAGCGCGCTTCCTGCAATTCGTGCTGCGCCTTCTGTGCGCGGTCGCGCTGTTCGCGCAACAGATTGTCCTGCGTGCCGGACTGCTGCCGCGCCTGATCGCTTTCCATCTGCTGCGACGATCAGCTTCTCGCGCTGGATCGCCATCTGCTCGGCGATCTCCTCCATCTGGCGCTGCTCGTTGGCGATGCGGTCGGCCAGCTCTTCCAGCTCCTGCGCGATCTGCACGTTGCGTTCCTGCGTGCGCTCGTTGGCCTGGGTCAGCTTCAGGATCTGCATCTGCACGCTGTGCTGGCGCTGCTGCAGCTCGCTGCTGGAACTGCGCAACGGTGCGATGCGTCCTTCGACAGTGCGATACGCCTCTTCGGCCTGCGCAGACTGCTGCTTGCCCTGCTCCAGTGCTTCGCTGCGCTGCTGCGCTTCCTGCTGCAACTGTTCGATCTCGCGCTGGCGTGCCAGCACACCGTGCAACTGGCTGTCCGGCGCATGGAACAGCACGCTGTGCGCGCCGACCAGATGGCCTTGCGCCGTCACCAGCCAGGCGCCGGCCGGCAGATTGCTGCGCTGGCTCAGCGCCTCGTTCAGGCTGGCCACGGCATACACGCCCGCCAGCCAGTCATCCACCACGGGCGCCGCCTGCGCATCCTGGCAGCGCACGTAGTTCGCCAGCGGCGTCAAACCGGCTTGCGCAGCCGCATTGGCCGAGCGCGAACCGTCCGCCGCATACACGGCCAGCTTGGCCGGCGGCGCATCGTTCCAGCCTGCCGCATCTTCCAGACGCGGCAATGCCAGCGCATTGATGCGCTCGCGCAGCACCGCTTCCAGCGCGTCTTCCCAGCCCTGTTCGATACGGATGGATTGCCACAGGCGCGGCGCGTTATCCAGCTGGTGCTGGGTCAGCCAGGCCTTCAGGTTCTTGTCGTTGTCGAGCTGCGTCTGCAATTGCTGCAGCGCATTCAGGCGCGCTTCGGTCTGCGCCAGCTGGCGCTCCAGTTCCTGCACGGCATCGCGCTGCTGGCGGCGCTCGGCATCGGCCAGCGGCAGGCGCTCCTGCAACTCCGCCAGCTGTTGCTGCTGCATCTCGTACTCCGCCTGCATCTCGGCGAGCTGCTGCTGGTTCTGCTCCAGCAATTCGCATATCGACTTGCGGCAGGTTGTCGCGTTCCAGCATCAGGCGCGAACGGCGGCTATCCAGTTGCTGCACGTTGCCCTGCACATGGCCGCGCTGCGTCTCGAAGATCTGCAATTGCTGCTGGATCAGCATCTGCTCGCGCTGCATCGCATTGAGGCGTTCCTGCGCCACGCGCGCCGCCTCTTCCACCTGCGGCAGGCTCTGCGCCTCGCATCTCGCTGCGGTTCTCGCAGGTCGCCACGCGCACCGCGGCATCTTCCTGCTGTTGCTGCCAGTGCGTGCGCAGGGTGCGCAGGCCCTGCAACTGGGTCTGCTGCTGCGCGATCTGGCGTTCGCCGTTCTGGATCTGTTGCGACAGGCGGTTGCGCTGCTCGACGATGAAGGCGATCTGCTGTTCCAGGCGCAACACTTCGGCATTGCTCGCATACAGCTCGCCCTGCTTGGCATGCAGCGCATCGGACAGGCCGAAATGCTCGCTGCGCGCGGTTTCCAGCTTGGCTTCCACTTCGCGCAGCTTGGCGATCTCGGCTTCCAGGTCGTTCTTGGTCTTCTCGACCTGCTGCGCAAAGCGCGCGCGGCGCGTTTCGGCTTCCTGTTTGTTCACCAGCCACAGCAGCTTTTGCGTGGTCTCGCGCCGTGCTTCCAGTTCGCGGTAGGTCTTGGCCACTTCGGCCTGTCCGCCCAGATGCACCAGTTGCTTGTCCAGTTCCTGCAGGATGTCGGAGACGCGCAGCAGGTTGTCGCGGGTATCGCCCAGGCGCAGCTCGGTCTCGCGGCGGCGGTCGCGGTATTTGGACACGCCGGCCGCTTCTTCGAGGAACACGCGCAGCTCTTCCGGCTTGGCCTCGATGATGCGCGAGATCATGCCCTGCTCGATGATGGCGTAGGCGCGCGCGCCGACGCCGGTGCCGAGGAAGATGTCGGTGATGTCCTTGCGGCGCACCGACTGGTTGTTGATGTAGTAGCTGGAATCGCCGTCGCGCTGCAGCACGCGCTTGATGGAGATCTCGGCGTAGGTCGCCCACTGGCCGCCGACCTTGCCCAGCGAATTGTCGAACACCAGTTCGACGCTGGCGCGCGCCACCGGCTTGCGCGTGCCGGCGCCGTTGAAGATCACGTCCTGCATGGATTCGCCGCGCAATGCCGAGGCGCGGGATTCGCCCAGCACCCAGCGCAAGGCGTCGATGACGTTGGATTTGCCGCAACCATTGGGGCCGACGATACCCACCAGCTGCCCGGGCAGCGAGATATGGGTGGGATCAACGAAGGACTTGAAACCGGCTAACTTTATATGGGCAAGACGCAATTTGATTCAGGCTGACGATATAATGCGCCGCATTCTAACTGAACCCGTGCACCTCACCAAATGACCACCCAACCCACTAAGGCATTAGAGACTTTTCCCAATCCGCAACCCAAGCGCGATTACCACATCCACATGGAAATCCCGGAATTCACCTGCCTGTGCCCCAAGACCGGCCAGCCGGATTTCGCCACCCTGATCCTGGATTACATCGCCGACGAGAAATGCGTGGAATTGAAGAGCCTGAAGCTGTATATCTGGTCGTTCCGCAACGAAGGGCATTTCCACGAGGACGTGACCAACCGCGTGCTGGACGACCTGGTCGCCGCCACCCAGCCCCGTTTCATGCGCCTGACCGCCAAGTTCTATCGTGCGCGGCGGCATCTTCACCAATGTCGTGGCCGAACACCGCAAACCCGGCTGGCAACCGGCGCCGCTGGTCGATCTGACCCAGTTCCAGACGCAGTCGAACACCCGGGGATAGCGATCTCCCCCTGTCAGGCTCTCCTGCCAGGAAGTCCGCACGCAGTCACGCCCCGCATCTTTTGCTGCATACAAGGCTTTATCGGCCAGTTGCAGCATCGCGTCCAGTGTCTGCGGCGTATTCGGGTAGTGCACGCCGATGCTGACGGTCAGGCTGAAAGCCTGAGTACCGGTCGCAATGCGCAAATTCCGTATCGCCTCGCGAATGCGTTCGGCAATGGCAACCAGTTCTTCCTCATGGCATTCCGGCAACAGCAGCATGAATTCCTCGCCTCCCCAGCGCCCGGCGTGAGTCATAGCTGCGCTTCATGGAGCGCAAGACATTGGCCGCGGCACATAAAGCCAGATCGCCCGCCGCATGGCCATAGGTATCGTTGACCTGCTTGAAGTGATCCAGGTCGAGCAACAGCAGCCCCATTGAACCTCCCTGCCGTGCCTGGCGTGCAACTTCTTTTTCCAGCTTGTCCATCATGCCGCGCCGGTTCAGCAGACCCGTCAGGTAATCGATCTCGGTCAGCCGCTGCAAATCCTCCGTACGCTCCTCGACCTTGCGTTCCAGTTCGACATTGGTATTGCGCACGAACTCCACCATCTGCCAGAAAGAACGCGACAACGCCGAAATCTCGCCTTTCCCGACGATCGGCGGTTCGATGTCGTAGTTGCCATGCTGGATATGTTCGGTGGCCTTGGTCAGTCTTGCTAATCGGATCCAACACCCAGCGATGCAGCAAGCACCCCAGTATCAGCATCGCCATGCAGGAATATCGTCCCGAACAACAGCGGCAGCCAGGCAAAACCATGCAACACCTGCAAGCTCTTTTCATCCATCAAAGTCAGGTCATACCAGCCGACCTCCGGCAGGTAGGCCATGCCGAGCAGCCGCTTCTCCCCACGGTAATCCACCCACAAGGTAGACACATCGCTGCCGTGCTGTTTCTCGAGTTCCAGGGCAGTCTGGCGCAAACGCTCGACATCTGCCGGGTTCTTGAGCAGCACATCGATCTTGATACGTTCGCCGACCGTTTTGGCGATGCTGGCAAAGTCGATCAATTTGGGATCGGCGGAAAGCTGGATCGCCATGCTCTTGTCCACAAAGAAGGTATCCACGCCCGGCTGGTTGATGTCCACGCTTTCCTTCAGGAACTCGGTCAGGTCGATGCCGGTACCGATCACTCCCAATACCTCGCCTCCATTCTTGAGCAGCACGTTGATCCAGACCTTCACCACGCCCAGATGCACGTCCGGATCGAGATTGACCTGATAATCCGCCCCGTTTTTCAGCGTCGCATAGAACCAGTAGTCGTGCTTTTCTTTTGGCGACAGGGTGTAGCGATACTGTCTATTCGAATACTGCCCTTCCGAATCGTTGAAGTAATAATTGCCGCTGCGGGCAAAGGCGGCGAAATAACTGTGGTCGCGAAATTCGAAACGATAGTGCTCCATCACCTGTGTCGCACGCTTCTTCACTGCCGCATCATTCTCGTGCAATGCCATCTCAATCAGCGCCGGCTCGGTCGCCATCTGGCGAGCCAGTCTGATTTCGCGAATCAACGGCGAGAGGGTCCGGTGTTTGTCGAACAACACTTGCCGCTCGGCGAATTGCTGCCCCCATCGAACATTGATCTCGTTCACCAGCTCGCCAAATGCGATCCAGGAAACCAGGCTGAAGCACAGGAATATGGCCAGCATCAACAAATAGAATCTCGTGCTCAACTTCATGTCGATGCTCCCTTGAATCCGGTCATGATTGCTTTGCTCGCAGGGCCGCCGCAAATTGTTCAAGAGGCATCGGCCTGCCGAACAGATATCCCTGGAACGCGTGGCAACCACGCTGATCGAGGAACTCGCGCTGGGCCTCTGTCTCCACGCCTTCTGCGATCACGTTCAGGCCCAATACGTCGCTCATCGCGATGATGGTCTGCACGATGGCGGCATCGTTGAGGATCGCTTGACGATGTCGCGCACAAAGGACTGGTCGATCTTGATCTGATCGAGCGGCAAACGTTTGAGATATTGCAGCGAAGAATATCCCGTGCCGAAATCGTCCATCGAAAAGCTCACCCCCATCAGTTTCAGTTCGCGCATCTTGGCGATGGTGTCCTCAACGTTCTCCAGCACGATACTTTCCGTCAATTCGAGCTTGAGCAAGCCGGGTTTGGCGCCCGTCGCCAACAATGTGCGCTGCACCTGCGCGACGAAATCCGGACTGCGGAACTGCCTGGCACTCACGTTCACCGCCAGTGTCAGGTCGCGCGTCAGCGCATCGCTTTGCCAGGCCTTGAGTTGGGCGCATGCTGTCTGCAACACCCATAGACCGATGGCAACGATATGTCCGGTCTCCTCCGCCAGGGGAATGAATTGTGCCGGGGATATCATGCCCGCGCTCCGGGTGTTGCCAACGCAGCAATACCTCCGCGCCCACGGGACGATTCCGGCTATCCATCTGTATCTGGTAATGCAAAAGGAGTTGTTGCCGTTCAAGTGCATACCGCAGCTCCTCCTCAAGATCGGCGCGCGCCTCAATGGCTGCCTGCATCTCGGGATCGTAAAAACGTATGGTATTGCGGCCGGCCGTCTTGGCCTGGTACATGGCGGTATCGGCATATTTCAGCACGTCATCCAGACTTTGCTGATGCCCCCTGAACAGGACGATGCCGATACTGGGCGTGGTGTAGTAAATGTAATTTGGCAGCTGGTATGGTTGGCTCAGGACATCGCGCAATTTTTCGGCAACCTGATCGGCTTGCGCTGCCGCATCGTCGGAAACGGCATGCAAAGACTCCAGTACCACCACAAACTCGTCCCCCCCCAGACGCGCAACCGTATCGCCGTCACGGACGCAGGTATTGAGCCGCCTGGCCACCTCGATCAACACCTGGTCGCCGATATCGTGCCCCTTGGTGTCGTTGAGCGTCTTGAAGTTATCCAGATCGAAAAACAGCACTGCGCCATACTTGTCCACTGCGCGCACCCGCGGCAAATGCCTGCTGCAAACGATCCAGCAACAAGCGCCGATTGGGCAGGTTTGTCAACGAGTCATAGAATGCCAGCTGGTAGATCTTCTGCTCGTTCTGCTTGCGTTCGGTGATATCGCGCACGGTGGCCTGCAGAACCGGCCTGCCATCCAGTTCCATCGCACTGAGCAACACTTCAACCGGGAAATCCTTGCCGTTGTCGGCGCGGCGGTGGACCCACTCGAAACGATCACTGCCCTTCTCCATCGCCGTGGCGATATGCTCGTTTGCCAGGGCCAAAGAATCCTTGCCGTCCGGTTGCTGCGGTGGCGACAGGTCGGCCGGATGTTTGGTACAGAATTCTTCCACCGTGGCGCAACCGAACATTTCCAATGTCGCCTTGTTGCAGTCGAAGAAACCCCTGCTTGTCCAGCAGCATCACGGCGTCGCTGGTGGAATCGTAGAGCGTGCGGAATTTCTTCTCGGTACGCTTCTGTTCGGTGAGGTCGACGAAAAAAGAAAGGGTGCGCGGGCCGTCTGGCGTCTCCACCCGCTTTGCCGAGATCAGCACCGGGAACTCCGTACCATCCTTGCGCAAGCCGATCGACTTCATAAACGTTCTCCACCGGAAGCCCCTGGGCGCGCATTCTGACCCGCTCCGCAATCGCGTCGCGTCTTTTCGGTGCAATAATGCTCAACAGCGATTTGTTGATTATCTCGTCAGGTTCGTCATAACCGAACATTTTGAGCCAGACCTGGTTCACATTGAGAACCACCCCATCGCTCGAGAAACCGACCCCGATCGGGCTCAATTCGATCAGCGAATTGAAAATCGCCTCGCTTTGACGCAGGGATTGCTCGGTTTGCGCCTGCTTGGCCGCAGCAGCAGCGGCTTGCGCGTCATTGCTGCGGCATAGCACGATAGCCTTGGCCAAGTGCGCCAGCACCGGTTGCAGCATCGTAGTCAGCGGCAGGGTCGTTTTCGGTTTCTCGGCGGCAAGCAGAATGATCACGCCGGAATTTGTCGATGGGCAGCCTGAGATAGGACTTGTACTGAGTCTTGGTGCAGCGCAATGCCGACAGCAGTGCCGCCTGATCGGATTCGCGGGCGGCCGTCCGGCAAATCAATGCACGCGGCAAATTCATGGCAGTGCCGACTTTGCCGATCAGGTCGAAATCCCCGACTGCAGCATCGATGCGCACCTCGACCTGATCGTCGGTCTGGTCGCACGGAGGAACCTCCAGGCAAATGAATCCGGCCGAAAAAGAGGTGTGATAGAGCAGGCGCTGCAGTGTGCGCGTAAGAAGCGGCTTGACGCTGATCTCGCTGCCTATGGTGACAACAAGGTCATAAAGGACCGGCAGGACATTTTCGCGTTCCATGCTACCAGCGCATAGCCACCAGCGTGGCATTGTGGAATAGCGGATAGCCATGCACCGTCGATCCGCCGATCTCGCCGAGCGAAAGCGCTCCCGATATCTGTGCCGCCTGGGTCAAACCGGCGAATGCTTCCAGCTCCGTGGTCGCCATCTCAACGCCCAGATGCAAGCGCCGGCCGGCACAATAGAACAACAGCAAGTCGGTACCCGTGACATTCTCATTCAGCGTCTTCAGCCCTTCGGTCAGGTTGTGCAGCGTCTCTACCGTCCGCACGGTAGGCGCCTTGAGCAGGGTCAACACCGAGTTGGGCGGCACCTCGCCGACACAGAACAATGAACCATCGTCGGCCAGCATGACCGGGATGCGCACCACCACATGATGGTTGGCTCGCACGATACCGAACGGGAAATGGACGCCATACTGGTAGAAGTTCTCCGCGGTAACCTCTTCGCCATAATGCTCGCGCACCAGTTCCTGGTACACCTCAAAGGCCGGCCGCCAGTCGATCTGCGAGATACGGTTGCCGCTGGTCGAAGTCGCGTAGGAGGTGTGCGGATTGGTATGGTAGCCATGTTCCAGGATCGCGCCCTTGTGGTGCGTCAGCAACAGCATCAGCACGCCGTTCTGAACCAGGCGTTCGCCATCGAACAAACACGGCATCGGCTGGAAAGTCTCGCTGCCCGCATTCGCTCCGGCATAGTGAACCCGGTTCGCCAGGTGCAGGTACAGATTGTCGAGCAGCGTACCGATGTTCGGCACCATGGCATCGAACAGCATGAACAGCGTCAGGTCCTGAATGTGATTGATTTGCGCTCGCAAGTCGTTAGCGATCTTCCCGGTTGCTCGTTCGACCTCAGCGGGCTCAACCGGCAAATTGTCGTACAGCGCAAAATAGGGCATCTCCTTGAAGCAGAGCAGCCACGCACCGTTGGTCAGGAAATTCCCTTCCTTGACCAGCGCCGGGAAGATCGCGCCGACCAGCGGAACCTTGAGTTTGGCGCAAGCCGCCTGCAACACAGCCACCTTGTCCTTCTCTGCTTCCGGCAGCAACGCACAGACACCCAATTGGGGGTATTGCGCCCGCAATTCCGTCAGCTTCTGCTCGACGGCTCCCGCTTCGATCTGCGGCAGATATTGCATCATGCTTGTCGTGTTCATATCGCCTCCTCTGCAAAAAATTTGCAATAAACTGCACCCGACGCACTGTTTACTATGGATACTTACCCTGCACCGTCGAACAGCCATGCATCCATCGCCAACAATCCAAACGTCATCACCCGATTCAGGCGCCGGGCATCATGCACCTTGGACGCCGCCCCCAGCGCCACGAACAGCGGCAACAGATGTTCGTCGGTGGGGTGGTTTTGCACAGCATGCGGCGCAAGCGTACGGTAAGCGCAAAGTGCATCGAGATCGCCATCCTGGATTCTTGCAGCGATCCAGTCGCAGAACTCAGTCACCCACGCGGGTGCAGGCTCGCCCCGAGGATGGCTGAAGAGCGCCCGCAAATTATGCGTGATCGAACCACTGCCGACGATCAGCACGCCTTGCTCGCGCAAGGGACGCAATGCACGTCCCAAAGCGAGGTGCCATGCCGGATCCCGCTCGGGCTGCAAGGAAAGCTGGGCGACAGGGACATCCGCCTGCGGAAACATGATACTCAGCGGAACCCACGCTCCGTGATCCAGGCCATGCGTATCATCGATTCGCACCGGGATGCCGGCTTGCTGCAACAGTTGCGCTGCCGATTCCGCCATGTGCGGCGCACCAGGGGCGGGATACTGCAAGCGGTAAAGTTCTTCGGGGAATCCGCTGAAATCATGGATGGTCTCGGGCTGCACCGCACGGCTGACAGTCGGGATGTGCGATTCCCAATGTGCAGACACGACCAGAATGGAGGAAGGTTTTGGCAGTTGTTCGCCTAGCTGCCTCCAGGTTGCACCTGTCTCTCCTGCTTCGAGGGGCAAGCTAGGCGCTCCATGTGAAAGAAATAGCACAGGCATCAGCATGGTCAAATGCTAACACGAGGAAGGGATTAAAATAACCACCTCTAATCCATCGGAGTGATTATGGAATACAGGCGATTGGGCGGCAGCGATTTGAATGTGTCGGCGTTGGCGCTGGGCACCATGACATTTGGAGAACAGAACAGCGAAGCCGATGCTCACGCGCAACTCGATCTCGCCGTTTCGCACGGGGTCAACTTCATCGATACCGCCGAGATGTACCCCGTCGCGCCGCGTGCCGAAACCGTACATCGTACCGAAAGCCATATCGGCAGCTGGCTCAAGCGACAATCGCGAGACAAGCTCATTGTCGCCACCAAGATCGCCGGTCCGGCACGCGGATTCGGCTGGATACGCAACGGTCCTCGCATCAATCGTGAACATATCGCCGTGGCCATCGAGGGCAGCTTGCGCCGCTTGCAGACAGACTACGTCGACCTCTACCAGATACACTGGCCGGATCGCTATGTGCCGATGTTCGGTGCGACCAGCTATGACGTCACACAGGAACGCGACAGCACGCCCATCGCCGAACAATTGCAGGCTCTGGCCGAGCTGGTCAAAGCCGGCAAGGTTCGCCATATCGGTTTGAGCAATGAAACGCCGTGGGGCGTTGCCGAATTCGTGCGCTGCGCGGAACAGCTTGGCCTGCCAATGATCGTCAGCGTGCAGAACGCCTACCATCTGATGAACCGCACCTTCGAAAGCGGCCTTGCCGAAATCTGCCATCACGATCAGGTCGGCTTGCTCGCCTACAGCCCGCTGGCCTTCGGCTGGCTCACCGGTAAATATCTGGCCGATCCTGCGGCCCATGGGCGCATCACGCTCTTCCCCGGCTTTGGCCAGCGCTACAACAAACCCAATGTGCCGCCCGCCACCAGGGAGTACGTGCGCATCGCCCAGGAAGCCGGCCTCTCTCCGGCCACAATGGCACTCGCCTTTGCCAGAACGCGCTGGTTTACCAGCAGCGTCATTATTGGCGCAACCACCCTGCAGCAGCTCAACGAGAATCTGGGGAGTGCCGAGGTTATGTTGTCCACTGAAGTGCTGGAAAAGATCGAGGCGGTGCACAAGCTCTATCCGAATCCGGCACCGTGATCAAATATAGCCCGCAGGCCGAAACATCTGAATTGTGAATTTTTTGCTGTTTCTGCTGCACTTTCAGACTACAACCCATTGAATTGGTTTATCATGCGGGCCAGTTCATCAAATACTTCTGGGGGGAAGCATGGTTAAGAAGGTCATCGCGGTTGTGCTCATCGTTCTTTCAGCTGGCGGCTGGATCTATCTGGATTACCAGAACAAGCAGGAATTACAGGCAGCTGAAGACTTGCGTAGATCGCTGGAACAAGCACGCGCACAAGCGCTGGCCAGAGCAAAAGCCCAGGCGGAAGCCAAAGCAAAATTCGAAGCCCTGATCATGGCCGATCTGACAACCTGCAAAGCGACTGCGGAAAAAGCGAAGGAAGATTTCCTCGAAGCGAACAAGAAACCGGTGAAACGCAAGCGCGGTCAATTCGCTGTCCCACAAGCTGCGCAGGATGAGGCGGCCAAGAATCTGGAAGCTGCCAATGCGGCCTGTCAATCAACCTACGACACCCGCCTGAAGAGCGGTTCGTAATTCCGGCCCCGCCTCATTGCGGGACCAATTCAGGATTAAATTCTATTCCGGACTCTGCACCTGACCAGTCAGAGTCACTCCGCGGCTACGATGGGGCAGCTCCAGATAATGCCGTGTCTGCATCTCAATCAAGCGGCTGACCACACGCTGCGCTTCACTGTCCTGCCGACCTTCGCCATAGATTGCATCAACCGGAACCTCGAATGAGGCCACCAGCTTGACGCGGTTGTCATAAAACACGTCGATCAACCAGGCAAAACGTTTCGCCTCTGCACCATTGTCGGCCGTCATTTTCGGGATATCCGAAACAAAAACCGTCGGGTAGCGATGGGCAATCTCCAGATAATCGGACTGGTCGTAATGACCGCCGCACAGTTCCTTGAAGTCGAACCAGACGACTTCACGAGCGACACGTCGAACCGGAATCCTGATCTGCCTCACCTGAATATGATCCGCTTCGGCGTGCATACCCGCCGTCAGGCGCTGGAACAGGGACATCATGCGATCTACCGTTGCCGCATCCGCAGACAGCATGAACAGCGGATCTCGCGCCATCTGCAGCATGCGGTAATCGGTCTCGCTGTCCAGATGCAGCACTTTCAGCTCGCGCTTCAACAAGGCGATGGCAGGCAGGAAATTCTGCCGCTGCAGGCCGTTCGGATACAGGCCGTCCGGAGGGTAGTTGGAAGTGGTGAGCAAAACGACGCCGCGCTCGAACAGCGCCGCCAGCAACCGGCCCAGGATCATCGCATCGGCGATATCGTCCACATGGAATTCATCCAGGCAAAGCAAGCGGGTGGAACGCTCGATCTTGTCGGCCAACGCCATCAAAGGGTCGCGTTCGCCAGCCAGCAGCTTCATCTCGTGGTGCACTTCGACCATGAAATGGTGGAAGTGGATACGGCGTTTGCGACGGTACGGCAGGCAATGATAGAAACCATCCATCAGGAAAGTCTTGCCGCGCCCCACCCCGCCCCAGATATACAAGCCTTTCGGCACATCCGGGCTGAGCAGGCTGCGGCCAAGGAACTGGTTGCGTTTGGCCTTGAACTCGACCAGTTGTTGCCAGAGCTTTTCCAGTTCGTCGATGGCCGCGAACTGGCGCGCATCGCAGACGAAGCCGGCTTTGTCGCAAGCTGACTGATACCAGGCTTTCGGGCTGATGCCCGTGATCATGCGATGATCGTTTGCATCACTCCCCGACCTCAATGAACTCCAGTGCATTCTGATCCGGATCGCGACAGAACAGCGCCTTTCGCCCGGACTGGCTGGCCGTATAAGGAATGCCCGCCGCTTCCAGCCTGGCTTGCAATCCTTGCAGATCGCTCACAGCCAAAGCGACATGGCGGTCGCGCCCGCCGTGTGCCGGGCGCTGCAAATCTGCTTCCGGATTGGGCAACAACATCAGATGCAGCTGCTGCTTCGCAGCGATGTCGTACCACACGCCTTCGTAGCTCATCCGGGGCCGGTCTGGATCAGGTCGCAAGCCCAATACGCCTTCGTAAAAAGCGCGCGCCTTGACCAAGTCGCTCGTCAGCAAAGTCGCATGATGGATGGCGAGGATCATGCCTTGACCGGGATCACTTTGCTTGCCGCCAGTTTGGCGCGCTGGCGCGCTTCGTCGGAATCTTTACCGTTGGCCAGCGCCACGCCCATGCGGCGTTTCTTGAAAGCCTCGGGTTTGCCGAACAGGCGGATATCGGATTCGGGCACCTGCAGCGCCTCTTCCACGCCCTTGAAGGCGATACCCTTCTCATCCATCTGGCCGTAGATCACGGCACTGGCGCCGGTAGCTCGCAGGCTGGCATCCACCGGCAAGCCAAGGATGGCGCGCGCATGCAGTTCGAATTCGTTGAGACGCTGGGTGCACATCGTCACCATGCCGGTATCGTGCGGGCGCGGGCTGACTTCGGAGAACCACACCATGTCGCCCTTCACGAACAACTCCACTCCGAAGAGTCCCTGCCCGCCAAGATCGTCCGTTACCTTCCTGGCGATCTCTCGCGAACGCTGCAGTGCCATTGGCGTCATCGCCATCGGCTGCCAGCTCTCGACGTAATCGCCATGCACCTGCACATGGCCGATGGGTTCGCAGAAGTGCGTTTCGATACCGCCGTTCGTCCCGACGGCACGCACGGTAAGTTGGGTGATCTCGTAATCGAAATCGATGAAGCCCTCCACGATCACCCTGCCCTGGTTCACGCGTGAACCGCTGGCGGCGTAATCCCAGGCGTTCTTTACGTCAGCCGGGCCATCCACTTTGGACTGGCCTTTGCCCGAAGACGACATCACCGGCTTGACGATGCAGGGATAACCGATACCACCATCGATGGCGGCCTGCAATTCCTCCAGGCTGTTTGCAAACTTGTAGGGCGATGTGGCCAATCCCAGTGTCTCGGCAGCCAGGCGGCGGATGCCTTCGCGGTTCATGGTGAGCTGCGCAGCACGGGCGGTGGGAATCACGCGCGCCAAACCCTCCTTCTCGATCTGCTACCAGCATGTCGGTGGCGATGGCCTCGATCTCCGGCACGATGATTTGCGGCTTCTCCTTTTCGACGAGCGCACGCAATGCCTTGCCATCCGCCATATTGATGACATGCGCGCGATGCGCCACCTGATGACCCGGCGCATTCTCGTAGCGATCCACGGCGATGACTTCCACCCCCAGGCGTTGCAAGGCGATGATGACCTCCTTGCCCAGTTCGCCGCTGCCGAGCAGCATGACTTTGGTCGCGGTTGGGCTAAGCGGGGTTCCGAGGATGGTCTGTTTCATGGGTTCTCTGGCAGTAAAGTTGGAATGCACAAAATTATACACAGGGAGTAAGATGGCAGCGCCATTCTGACCATCCAAGGAGCGAAATCATGACGAACATCGTGCAATTGTTGGGCGAAGAAGCAGACCATCTGTTGAAATACCGTTGTGCTGGCATCCCGAAAGAATCGCTGCACCTGCCGGGTCCGGATTACGTGGATCGCGTGGTCGCGATGAAAGACCGCAAGACCGGCGTGCTGCGCAGCCTGCAGGCGCTGTACGGACATGGGCGATTGGCGAACACCGGCTACCTTTCGATACTGCCGGTGGATCAGGGCGTGGAACATTCCGGCGGCGCATCGTTCGCGCCCAACCCGATGTATTTCGATCCGGAGAACATCGTCAAGCTCGCCATCGAAGGCGGCTGCAACGGCGTCGCATCGACGCTCGGCGTGTTGTCTTCCGTGGCACGCCGCTATGCGCACAAGATCCCGTTCATCGTGAAGATCAATCACAACGAGATCCTCACCTACCCCAACATCTACAACCAGACGCTGTTCGCCAGCGTGGATCAGGCATTCAACATGGGCGCAGTCGCCGTGGGGGCGACCGTGTTCTATCGGCTCCGAGCATTCGCGCCGCCAGATCCAGGAAATCTCCGAAGCGTTCGAACACGCGCACGAACTCGGCATGGCGACCATCCTGTGGGCCTACCTGCGCAACTCCGCCTTCAAGACGGCCGACAAGGACTACCACGTCGCCGCCGACCTCACCGGACAGGCCAACCACCTCGCCGCCACCATCAACGCCGACATCGTCAAACAGAAGATGGCCGAGAACAACGGCGGCTACAACGCCATCAAGTTCGGCAAGACCCATCCCAAGGTCTACAGCGAACTGACCACCGACCACCCCATCGATCTGGTGCGCTACCAGGTGGCCAACTGCTACATGGGGCGCGCCGGGTTGATCAACTCCGGTGGCGAATCGGGCAAGGATGACTTGCAACAGGCGGTGCGTACGGCCGTGATCAACAAGCGTGCCGGCGGCATGGGGCTGATACTTGGGCGGAAGGCATTCCAGAAACCGCTGAAAGATGGCATTGCCTTGCTCAATGCGGTTCAGGACGTATATCTGGACAAGGCGGTTACGGTGGCGTGAAACGAAGCAGCTCCAGGACAAGTCCTGGGGCTGTTCTTTTCAAAAATTCAAACGGAAACCTAGGGAAATAAAGTCCCGGAACGATTTCGTTGTTGATTGCAATACGCTGGACGAAGAATTGGTCCAATCCAGACCCAATTGAGCATCGGCTGCCAGGTTATTTCTCACCTGGTAAGACACTCTTGCCGTAGGCGAAATATCGGTTGATTTGCCCCCGGTGTTGTCTGACTGGAAACTCAGACGGAAGGTGGAATCAAGCGTCCATTTCTCTTTCAAGTCAGAGTGATTGCTGCATTGAAAAGCTTCCATCGTAAACAACTGGCCTTTGGTGTAGCTCAAATTGAAATTCGTCACATCACGTGACTGGATAACTCCCAATCCGGTCATTCTTTCGGAAATCGTCCAGGTGTTTCCGGTTGAAGGTTGTGCCGGCACACACCCTTCCGTAGCTACACATCCAAAAACGGGGTCGATCTGCCCACCACTGGCCGCCAAGCCCTCCGTTCTCGAAATGGAAAAATCAGTTCCGATATTCCATTTTTCATTGAGGTGGTTGGTCATGCCTATTTGAGCCGAATCCGAAGTCGCCGTACGTTGATTCGCCAATGCAACCAGATCGCTCGTAGTCCAGCCATTCTGCATGAGTGTCGCGAGCGAAGTAGTAGTGCCATACACCGCATTCCTGATGTCCAGAATCGGGCTCCTGCGCCGATCCAGCAGGAAGTTGTAATCGTTTCCGGTGCCGCCCCCATTGATAGTCCCCTGCACTGTAATCATATTCAGCGCCTTGAATTGCACGTCGTAGTCCAGCATGGAGATGATGGAATATCGCGGGTCGAAATACCTCAGGTTGCCACCCACAGCACTTCTGTCGGTTATGCCGCTTACCGTCTGGTTGATCATATAAACCGAACCACCCAAGGGATTCCTGGTGCCAAAATCCAGGCTCGCTCCATAGAACTGGGGTTTGGCATCGATCGAAAAATCAGACAACTGGCCCGTCACGACATTTGCACGCCAATTGGGATAAAAACCATATCCAGCAGATAATGCCGTCAAATCTTCCCATCACGCCGCCGCCAAAACCAGACTGTCGCCCGATCTTCACGGAATAATCGACAATCCGGTCTTTCACTTCATAATACGCCGCCCCCAATCTGTCGGTGTTCTTTTGCCCCTGGAGAAAATTGGCCGCATAGAACTCCTGGAATACCACTCTGTTTTCATATTCGTTATTGCTTGCCCGCGCGGTCATGTTGATGTTGGTGATCAAGGAGTTCTGATCAGTCCTGGAAAAAGATGCGACCGTCTGGGTACCATTCACTGTCGATGTTGTGGTGATCTGGCTGGCGCCCGTGTAGTAATACATCGACAGACTGCCGAATTCGGAATATTGGAACTCGGTATTTTTTGCCTTCACCGGCGTGGAAGGCGCCGCGGACGGGGTGGATTCCGCAGGCGCAGGTTTGGCTAATTCAGCAAAAGCCGCGGGAACTGCTTTCTTAAGTATCGCCAGCCTGCTCATTAACCCATTTTGCCGACTTCCCGCTCGGATAAAGCTTCAAGTATGTCTGAAATTCCAGAATGGCCTTGGTTTGCTGACCTGACGTCTCCTTCGCTATCCCGATCCATAACTGGGCATCCTGGGAATATTTGTTGGGAGGCAGCTTCAGCACTTCGTTGAAAGAGGCCGCTGCTGAAATCGATTGCCCCGCCAGCAGCTCATTGCCGCCCTTTTCCATCAGCTTGGCAGCCTGTTTGTTAGCTTTCAGCATTTGATCGGCCAGGGATGCGTTCTCTGCTGGAGTTGCTTTTTCCTCTGGAGCGTACTGATCGATGTCCGGGAAAGACGGTAAACCATCTTTTCCGCCAAGCGGGATATGAATCGGTTTCAGCGAGGAGGGGGCCAACACGACTTTGGGAGACGTGACTTCACCAGACGGCACCGCGGATATCGCAGCTACTGGTGCCGGTGCTACTGGTGTCGGTGCTACTGGTGTCGGTGCTACTGGTGTCGGTCGCTACGGGTGTCGGTGCTACGGGTGCCAGTGCTACGGGTGCGGTTGACGTCGAAACTGAAGGTTTCTTTGCGCTTGGCTGTGGAGAGGTGGTGGCTGGTTGTGTAACAAGCGGTAATGCCATGCCAGCGGCTTGAGCAGGCACGGTTTTGTCTTCACTCTTCTGCTGTGGTGTAACTGGCTTGATGCGAACCAATAATATCTGGCTGTTACTGCCCATTGATACAGTGAATTCGGCTGGGCGATAGAATTTGAGCTGGACCTTTGGCCCGGTCCCGCGGTCACGTGTCGATACAGTAATATCCTCGATGACATCCGAAGGCGGGGTTCTGTGTGATTCGTAGTCTTGCCATACATCAGCTGGAACGCTGCCAAGGATATTGAAATAAATTGAAGTAAAGGAAGATTTTCTTTGCGGGAAATGTCTCGTATATCCGATTTGGAATGCAAATTTTATTACCGCAACCACATCGCCATTTGCCTCAGTATGAACCTTGATGTCATCAACGATCTCGTCAGCAGATGCATAGGATGGCAATAATCCCAACAGAACAAGAAATATGAGGGACAGGACCGAACGAAAGATTTTTGTGCAGCGCATAATGCCGATTCGATTAATTAGGAAACGAGAATGCCAACCTTGCAGCCTGCTGCCGCGACATTTCTCGCCGCAGCAGTAATAGTTGGTGTGTAAGCAGAAGTCGAAGCGGCAGCAACCGGCAGCATTGCTACCGGCTTTCCTGAAACTGGTTTGCTTTCATTCTTTTTTTGCAAGATGACTGGCTTGATACGGATCAGCAGGATCTGGCTATTGCTCATCGTGACTGTATATTCGACCGGGCGATTAAACTTTATCTGGACCTTGGGGCCTGTACCAAGATCGCGCGTCGATACCGTAATCTCCTGTATCAAATCGGAAGGCGGCGTTCTGTGTGTCTCGTAGTCTTGCCACACGTCGGAAGGAACGCTGCTGAGAACGTTGAAGAAAATTGTAACGAAAGACGATTTTCCATCGGGAAAATGTCTCAGATACTGGATCGGGTAGGCAAATTTCACTTCCGCAACCACATCACCATTGGCTTCCGTGCGGACAGTGATGTCATCAACGATCTCGTCGGCAAAAACAAACGATGACAGAGAACCAAGGAAGACCAGGAATAAAATTCGCCAAGCCACGCACTGGAAGTTCTTATAAGACATGAATTGATCCGCCTATACAAGTCTCGACTAGCCGGCCTTCTTCAGGCCGGCTTCCAAGGTAAAACTCACTCCCGCAAATCAATTCCATGATGAGTATGTTGATCCAACATTGCCAAGTGGTCTGTGGCAACTCGATCTTGAGCAATCCTTTGATGTGCTGGAACCGTTATGGTTCTTCCTCTGGAAACCACTAGGAACCAGATAAGCAGTACCAGTCAGGTGGCAAGTCACACAGTAATTCGGGGCTCCACCCACATCGCCATTGTGGTTCATCGTCTCTCCCGGTTGCGAGCCCTTTGCCCACATCGCTGTTCCACCGGTGGCCGCTGCAGCTGACTGCGGAGTTGAACCTGTATGGCAGGTATTGCAGTCAAGTCCTCCGGTGATCGCTGTCGGAATATGGTTTGATACCTTTGGTATTGCGCCTGTTGTTCCAAAAGCGTTGTACGAACCATTATGGCAACTATCACAGCGCATGGAAGTCACCACCGAGTGAACCAACTGGCCTCCAGCGAATGATTCCCCAGGATTGTTATGGCAACCCCCCGAATCGCAAGACAAGGTGGTGGGGAAGTGATTCGCCGATAATGCCCTTCCCTGATCCGCCGGCACTATGGCAGCCAGACTTGGCACATTGCCCGGTATCTGCGCCTGTATGTGTATAGCCGGCATTCGCCCATGTTGTGTAATTAAGGGAAGCGCCCGCGTTATGGCATTGGTCACAGGGTGCAGATGTTGCCTGGTGAGCAAAAGGACTGGGGGAAGGACATGCCCCGCCTCCGCTGAGGCAATTCGTTTGTGAAGTCACTCCCGGATAAGAGCCGTTATGGCAAGTCGAACAACTTCCGGCGACTACACCAGTATGGTTATAGTTTGCCCCACCAAAGGTCGTGAAGTTTGCTGTGTTGGCCGCTGTATGACAGGCATCACACGAACCAGTTGCCGGGATATGGGGAACGGACTTAGCCTGGGGAACAAGCCCATTGAAGCTCGTATAGGTTGTGTATGAACCGTTATGGCAGTTCTGGCAGAGGCCGGTAGCAGCAGCATTATTGGCCGCAATCAGATGGAAGGTCGCCCCCGTAAAGTCGATAGCACTGCCACTTGGGGGCGGCAGAGCATGACATTGATTACACGGCGCAGAGGTCGGAATGTGCGTAGCGGGCTGCCCCGTCGCAGTGGAATTATTGTGGCAAGTGCTGCAAACGCCTATCGGGGTACTATGGCTATAAGTTGCCCCCAGGAAGGTCGTATAGTTGATCGTGAGTGCTACAGTGTGGCAATCATCACAAGCTGTAGCTGAATGTCCTGCGGTCGATATGTGATTGGCTGATTTGCCCAAAGCACCTGCAGTGTTGGTGCCATCATGGCATCCCCCTTTTCCGCAGGTTCCGGTTATAACTCCCCCTCCATTACCGGGATGAAATCCCGCTCCCTGGAAAGTCATGTAATTCCCCGTATTGACGGATGTATGGCATGAACCGCAATCTGTGAGTAGTGGGAATATGGAAGGCTATCTTTGGCTGTGGATACAGCCCATTTGAGCTCGGCCCCGCCATGTATGAACCGCTATGGCAAGTCGAACACAGGCCGGCAGGCGGATTGTTCGCTGCCAGCGGATGGTAACTCGCCCCAGAAAAGGCAGAAATAATTACCATTGGTATGGCACACATCACATGATTGATTACCTGGCGTAGTCGGAATGTGGGTAGCCGGTTTGGGCTGAGCATTTGCTGCCAGATATCCGCCGCTGTGGCAGTTGTAGCAGCTTCCGGCCGTAGCAGCATACGATTGGTGGAATACCGCATTCAGGAAACTGCGTATAGCCATTGGTGTTGGCTTGGGTATGGCAAGTGACACATGTGTTCACAGGCGTTGGAATATGGGAGGCCGGTTTGGCCGTCACTCCCGGATAAACCCCGTGGCAATTTTCGCAACCGTTCGTTATCCCAGGATGGTTGTATGTCGCCCCCAGGAAAGTGGTAAATCCCTGATGGCATGAAGCGCAATCAAGTCCACTCGTAGGAATGTGCAATGCAGGCTGGCTAACCACCCCCGCGAACTGTCCGCCATGGCACTGCGCACACCCGGTCGTTACCCCGGTGTGATCCATGCGCGTGCTCAGGAACGTCGATGTATTGGTATGGCACGATTCGCAAGGCAGCGATGTCGGGAAGTGATTCGCCGGTTTGCTCACTACTCCCAAGGACTGGCCGTTGTGGCAAGTCGCACAACCCCCCGTAATACCGACGTGGGCATAGCTCTTTACCAGGAAATTGGCGGTGCTGACGTGGCAGGTATCACAGCCGCTGGTAGTAGGTACGTGATTGATCGGTTTCGGCGTGGCCGCGACGCGAGTACCGGTGGTGTGGCAACCGGCACATTCTTTGGGAGTGTTCTTGAAAATTCCTTCGACGTGGCATTGTTCGCACTTTAAGGTGGCATGCACATCTTTTAGTACAAATCCGGTTTTCGAGTGATCAAATGGGGTGTCGGCAGGAGCAGATTTAGCCGCATATGCAAGAGACGTGAAGCCGGCCATCAGCACTGCCAGCATCACCATGATCAGTTTGAAGATACTACGACTTGTAGTGTGCGTCTTCATAATCCAGTACCTCCACCGTTTATTTATTTTTTTAAGGGTTGTCTTTGCAACCACTCAATGTTCACGCAATTCTAACGATAAGTTTACGTTTTAATATGACCATTCATCGGTTCCAGGCATGAGAACCAACGGCATATAACCCCTATTGAAGACGGGTGCTTGTGGCTGAATTTTAACGATTCATCCAGCGCTGGCTCCCGACTTTGATGGTTTTCCACGTCGAACCGATGTGGCAATGCTCGCACTGAAGCCCGAATTCACCATCGTGCTTGTCATCCTTGTCATGGCAGCTATAACAGGTGGACGCCAGAACAACTTTATTGTTGACAGGGGTTTTGTGGCATTCGATGCACTTAATGTTCTTGTGCTTCCCGTCCAGCTTGAAGTTGGTCTTGTCGTGATCGAAATCCCAATCCTTCCAATCGCGCGTGTTGTGGCAAGAGTCGCAACCCGTTCCCAGAGTACGCTTGTGTACGTCCTGTTTTTCGTGACAGGACCAGCAATCCGATTTGGCCTGCTTGAACTCAACGGTCAAATGGCATTTCTTGCATTCGACCAATTGATGCTTGCCGGTAAGCGGGAACTTCGTGATCGTATGGTTGAACTCCACCTTGCCCCATGATTGTTCGTGATGGCAGGATTCGCATTTTTTGCCTTCCTCGCCTTTATGCTTGTCGTCCTTCTGGTGGCATGAGTAGCAATCCGTCTTCAGCTTGTCCTTATACAAATCGCCCTTGTGGCAGCTGACGCATTTCGTATCCACATGTTTCCCTAGCAAGGGGTATTTGGTCTTCTTGTCATGGTCGAACAGAATCTCCTTCCATCCGCGTTCGGTATGACAGGTTTCGCATTTGGGACCGAAGCTCTCCTTGTGTTTGTCGTCTTTCTTGTGACACGAGTAGCAGTCCGTCTTCAGCTTGTCCTTGTACAAATCCCCCTTGTGACAGCTGGCGCATTTGGTGTCACGGTGTTTACCCAGCAACGGGTACTTGGTCTTCTTGTCATGATCGAACGGGATTTCTTTCCAGCTGCGCTCAATATGGCAGGACTCGCACTTGGACCCGAATTTACCCTTGTGCTTGTCGTCCTTCTGGTGGCATGAGGAGCAATTTGTCTTCAGTTTGTTCTTATACAGATCGCCTTTGTGGCAGCTGACACATTTCGCCTCATGGTGTTTCCCGAGCAGAGGATACTTGGTCTGCTTGTCGTGATTAAAAAGGATTTCCTTCCAGCTCTTGTCGTTGTGGCAGGTTTCACACTTGGCGCCAAAGTTTCCTTTGTGCTTGTCGTCTTTCTTGTGACAGCCGCTGCATTGCTGCGGAGTGTCTTTGTATTTTTCATTCAGGTGGCAGGCCTTGCACTTCACATCGACGTGCTTCCCCTGCAATTGGAAATGCGTCTTGCTGTGGTCGAAGTGAGTGGTTTTCCAGTTCTTTTCCTCGTGGCAATTCGCGCACTCCGTACCTAACCCGCCCTTATGCTTGTCAGCCTTTTCATGGCAACCGATGCATTTGGTTGGAGCTTGCCGGTATTTCTTTTGCGGAGAATGGCAATCCTTGCATAGCACCTTGCTATCCAGGTGCGCCCCTTTCAATTCAAAGCCGGTGGTTAAATGATCAAAGTTAACGGTATTCAGCTTTGCAATACGTGCGTCCCGGCCTTTGTGCTCGGTATGGCACTCTTTGCACTCCTTCTCCTCTTTCATCAGGCCGTGATAACCCTGCTTTTCGCTTATGTCTTTGCCGATATCCTTGTGGCAGTCTTTGCACAGACCGGATTGCGCCGCCTTGTCGAACGGCTTATGACAGTTGCTGCATTCATTTTCGTATTTGGCATGTCCGTGAATCACCTGACCAGGCAGCAAAAGTGAACTGGTCGAGTCGGCGCGCGCAACTGTCGTGCCCCAAAGAAACATCCCTGCAAGAAATAACGCTTTGATCAATGTCAGCATGATGAGTGGTTGCCGGTTCAATATTGGTGAACAGCGATTACATGCCATATCGCACTGAATACCAGCATGTAAACCAAGGGGACGTGAAAAATGTGCCATAAGGAGAAAAGCTTTTCGTAGGTCGAGAACTGGGCGATGTCACGCACAGAGGTCAGATATGACCGGATGAACTTCTCGCTCTGGTAAAAAAGCTCGTCGAGGCGCTTCATTTGAGCATCGTTCCATTGTTTCTCATTGGCATCGACATACATGACGTCTTCCAATTCTTTTATCAAAGCCCTTGAGAACAGCTTCGCCTGAATGCCGAGCATCAGGAATTTCCATGGGCCGAGTATGCCGCCCTTCGATGAATTCAACGTGCGATCGTGGAAATCAAGCAGTTTTTGCTGGATTTCAGGAGCAAAACTCAGAACGGATTTGATCTCTCCAGACCCGTCCAGGTCATCCTGCAGTTGCTTGTAGGAGGCTTCCCTGCCGTAAAGGCCATGGTGAATCTTGGTATAGAAAAAACGTCCGAATATCCCGCTGCCGGACACAAGTAACATGCACACCATCGCTACGCCGGCATTGATCGATCCGATATGAAAGGTGGAATGGAACATGATGAGCGCCGGTCCAAGTATCCCGAATATCATATGCCACTTGAACCATTTCGGCAGGATGCCCCAGTTATTCATGAACCCGATCCGCTTGCGCAACGGATAAATCAGCAGGGTCAGCATCATCAGTCCGCCAGCCAGTCCGATGTAATACCCCACATTGTCACCTGGCTTATAGAACTGATCGTTTGAAATGGCGAAACCGGCAACCATCAACAAAGTGATAATGATCAAATACAACGCCCACCCATAGTCTTTGGGCTGGTTCTTCTGTCTTGGCTTGCGCCTTTCCACCTGCAGTGGGGATGTGGTTGTCGAGGTCATCGAAGTTCAGTGAGTGGTTTCGTGCTGTTTCATTGCAAGGCGAAATCAGTTTTGCGTTTGCGCAATCGTTCGCGACTTCTCCGCAACCCCATTGCGTTTGAGCATACTGAAATATTCAGCCTGATCTTGTGCAACGACCTTGGAGAGATAGGCCATGTTCTTTTCAATGGATTCCAGATAAAAGTTGTTATCCACTCCCAGCACTTCCTTGAAATGAGATCCGAGTTTTTTGTAGATCCCCCCCAGCACTCCATCGAGCTTTTCCCGGGTCATTTCGTAAAAACGATTAGTCTGGCACAACAAGTCATACATGCTCTGGAAGCTGCCGAAATTAGCCTCTTTGAATTCAAGATAAAGGAATAACAATTTTTCCAGGTAAATCCGATCCGCCATCTGCCCGGTGATGTCTGCAGTAGCAACAATGCGCGCCAGCATGCGGGCTCTTTCATCGCTGAAATCGATCCGGCTGAACGGACGGTTGTGTTCGGTGCCCATGATCATGCCGGCCACCGTCGTTGCCGTGCTGGGAGGAAAGTTACGCTCAGCGAAATATTGGCGCATGAATTCGATGCCGCGCTGAACATGTGTCTGCGTGTGCTGCGCGCCTGTTCCACGCTCTTCGCCCTTGCGCTGGGCATAGCCGAGATCGTGCATCAGGATGGCAAACATGATCAAGGTAATCTCATCATCTTTCAGGTGCTCGCCAGATACATGTATTCCATGCATCAATCTCACACCGCAAAGCAAAACATCCAAGGTATGGGGTAAATCGTGATACAGCGTTTTGATGGGGCCATATCCGGGATAGTCCCCCCGGAATAACCGCATGACGTCGTCATATACGGACTGAACGGATGAAAAATCATAACCCGGGCTCATGCGACGAATAATGTCGACCAGCTTTGACCACACAACCGCCGAATCAACATTGTTGAACAGGTCGCCTATCTCGGCTGGCGTCGGACTACTTTTTACATCCAGTAATATCTTCGCTTCTTGCTGCATTCAATAATTTCACGACTTATTAACCGAGCGCAGTCTAACCCAGGCTTATGAAAACGTCACTCAGTCCATTTTGATGCAAATTGCAACACATTATTTCAAGTTTGCTTTTCCGGAACAGGCAATCGCCCCGACAGCAAGGTGGCTGAAACAATGAATACAGCACCGATCCAATCGCTCACATCCATCTTTTCAGCAGCCAGAAAATATGAAGAAACAGCTGCGACAACAAGTTCGGACAGAAACAGCACTACTGCACGATTGGCCGGAAGATGCGTCACCCCATACTGCACGGCAAAGCTGGTAGCACACAACACAAGCCCCATCAGCGACAGTGCCAACCAGGATTGCACAGATATCGCCGAAACCTGCGCTACCACTCCTCCTTGCCATAGCAGAAAAGGCAAAGTCATCGCGGCCGTACCCAGCCACAGACTGTAAGACTTTGTTTCCACACTGAGATGATTCGCCCGGCGCGAGACGACATTGGAAAGGGCGAAACCGATCCCTGCTGAAAGCCCCAGCCACTCGGCAATGTTCTGCGGTAACGGCAATCCGAGCGCAGGCTCCCAAAGCATGACTATCGCTCCTCCCAGCGACAGCGCGATGACAAGAAAGCCGTAACGATTGAGCCGCTCGCCGAGCAACCAGTACGAGAACAGGATGGTCCAGACCGGAGCCAGATAGAACAGCAACAGGACGCGCATGACTTCGCCATGCAGCATACCCAGCACATAACCGAAGTTTGCCCAGCCCGCGCTCAATATCAGCAACAGCGTCCATCCGCCAAGAGATTTGCGTTCACGCCAAACGCGCGGCAGCATGAAAGCGCCGAAAATCATCGCCAGCAAATAGGTCAGGAACGTCGCCAACGCACCGGACACACCGGCGTCCTGCAATATGCGATAGGGATACCATATCAGGCCCCAGACCAATGCTCCAGTCAAAACGGAAGTCACTGATAATGCGTTGTTTTTATTGATATTCATTAATAATTAGCATGCCCACATAGGACACTATTGGACAAAAAGCACAAAAAAAGCACATTTTTGAACTCAAAAAGACTGAATTTTGCACGTGTGTAACGTATTGTTTATTTAGAATTATTCTTTACACCGAAATATTGTATGTAGGGATTCCTATTGCGGTATCCATACAACCACCCATTAATTTCGTGTAACTTTTTATTTACATGAGACTTTTTAGCGCCGTTAATGATTTTTTCGTCGTAGGGATACTGCCTTATTTACCTATAAGCCTTCTTCGATCAATCCTGGATCAGCACTAAGCTTCTTATCTCGTTTACCGCGAGTGTCTGCTCTATATCAAGGATCAAACGGCTGCTACAGCCAACTCATCCGCAATCATCTCCGCCTGCTTCAACACCGTCTCCGTCGCCAGCAACTGCATATCCGGCGGATAGCCATATTGGCGCAGCGTGCGCTTCACGATCACTTTCAGCTTGGCCTTCACGCTTTCCTTGATCGTCCAGTCGATCGAAGCGTTCTCGCGCACCCGCTGTGTCAGCACCACCGCCAGTTCGCGCAGCTTGGTCTTGCTGCATCAACTGTTTCGCGCTGTCGTTGTTCGCCACCGCCGTATAGAACGCATACTCGAAATCGCTCAAGCCCATGTGCGAGGCCTCGGCGTCGGACGCGACGATCTCCTTGCTGATCTTGATCAGCTCTTCCATCACCTCGGCGGCGGTCAGCACCTTGTTGTGGTATTTCTTGATGGCGTTTTCCAGCATCTCCATCAGGCTCTTGCTCTGCACCAGATTCTTTTTGGCGCGCACTCTCAGCTCGTCGTTGAGCAGTTTCTTCAGCACCTCCAGCGCCACGTTCTTGTGCTTGTAGCCTTTCAGCTCCGCCAGAAACTCTTCGGACAGCACCGAAATATCCGGCTTCTTGATGCCCGCCGCATCGAATACGTCGATCACCTTTTCCGACACCAGCGCCTGGTCGATCACCTGCCGGATGGTGGTTTCGATCTCTTCGTTGCTGCGCCCTTCGCCCGTGCCGTCGAACTTCGCCAGCCGCGCCTTCACCGCCTGGAAGAATCCGACCTCGTCCTTGGCATCCATCGCCTGCTCGTGCGGAATGGCAATGGCGAATGCCTGTGACAGCGCTGTCACCTCGTTGATGTAGCGCTTGCGCCCATCTTCCAGCCCGAGGATGTGTTCTTCCGCTGCCAGTATCAGCGACAGCTTGCTGCGAAGTCTCCGCCGCGAAATAATCCTCATAGGCAAAGCCGTTGTACATCGCCGAAACCACTTCCAGCTTTTCCAGCATCAGGCTCACCGCCTGCTCCTGCGCCAGCGTCGGGTCGCCCTTGCCGCCCGCATCGGAATAGAACGACAGCGCCTCCTTCAAATCGGCGGCAATGCCCAGATAGTCCACCACCAGGCCGCCGGGCTTGTCCTTGTACACCCGGTTCACCCGCGCAATCGCCTGCATCAGGTTGTGGCCCTTCATCGGCTTGTCGATGTAGAGCGTGTGCATGCTGGGCGCATCGAAGCCGGTCAGCCACATATCGCGCACGATCACCAGCTTGAGCGGATCGTCGTCGTTCTTCATGCGCTCGGCCAGCGCGCGGCGCTGCTCCTTGCTGGTGTGGTGCTTGGCCAGCACCGGGCCATCGCTGCTGGCCGCCGTCATCACCACCTTGATCGCACCCTTGCTCAAATCGTCGTCGTGCCATTCCGGCTTGAGCTTCACGATCTCTGCATACAGCTCGGCGGCAATGCGCCGCGACATGCACACGATCATGCCCTTGCCTGCAAACACCTGCTGCCGCGCCTCGAAGTGCGCCACGATGTCGTGGGCGATGTTCTTGATGCGCTGCTCGCTGCCGATCAGCGCTTCCATCTTGGTCCACTTGGCCTTGGCTTTCTGCGTCTCGGTCAGCTCGTCCTGGTCCAGCTCTTCGTCCAGCTCGGCGATCAGCTTCTTGCCTTCGTCGGAGAGGCCCACCTTCGCCAAACGGCTCTCGTAATAGATGCGCACCGTCGCGCCGTCTTCCACCGCCTGCGCGATGTCGTAGATGTCCACGTAGTTGCCGAACACCGCCGGGGTGTTCACATCGGTCTTTTCAATCGGCGTGCCGGTAAAGCCCAGATAGGTCGCATTCGGCAGCGCATCGCGCAGGTATTTGGCAAAGCCGTACACCACCTTCTTGCCGATCACCTCGCCGCTGGCATCCTTGTCGTCCACCGTCTTGGCGCTGAAGCCGTATTGCGTGCGGTGCGCCTCGTCGGCGATCACCACGATGTTTTTGCGGGCGGACAACTGCTCGTACACATTGCCCTCTTCCGGCTGGAATTTCTGGATGGTGGAAAAGATCACCCCGCCCGAAGCCACCTTGAGCAAGTCCTTCAACTGCTCGCGGTTCTCGGCCTGCACCGGCTCCTGCCGCAGCAACTGCTTGGAAGCGGCAAAGGTATCGAACAACTGGTCGTCCAGATCGTTGCGGTCGGTGATCACCAGTATCGTCGGGTTATCCAGCGCCAGCACGATCTTGCCGGTGTAGAACACCATCGACAGCGACTTGCCCGAACCCTGCGTATGCCACACCACCCCGGCCTTCTTGTCGCCCTTGGGCTGTTGCGCCACACCGGGCAAGCCGTAGCTGGCCGGGGTCTGCGCCGCCTTCAGCTCGGCCATATCCGCCGCGCGCAGCGTGGAAGCCACCGCCGCATTCACCGCGTAATACTGGTGATACGCCGCCAGCTTCTTCACCGTGCTGATCGTGATCACCCCGGTCTTGGGGTCTTCCTTCTTGGATTTTTCAAAGACGATGAAATGGCGCAGCAGATCCAGCAGCGTCGCCTTGTTCAACATGCCGTTGATCAGCACCTCCAACTGGCTCACCAGATGCGAAGCCTCCGCCTTGCCGTCCGCGCTCTTCCAGCTCATGAAGCGCGAATAGCCCGCCGAGAGCGAACCCGCCTTGGCCTCCAGCCCGTCGGAGATCACCACGAATGCATTGGAAGTGAACAGGCTGGGGATGGCCTGCTTGTAGGTTTCCAGTTGCTGATACGCCGCCTTGATCGTGGCGTTTTCATCGACGGCGTTTTTCAGCTCGATCACCACCAGCGGAATGCCGTTCACGAACAGCACCAGATCGGGCCGCTTGTTCTGGTGGTTCTCGATCACCGTGAACTGGTTGGCGACGACGAACTCGTTGTTCTCCGGATTGGCAAAGTCGATCAGCCACACCCGCTCGCCGCGCTCGTCGCCATCCTTGTGGGCGGATCACCGGCACGCCCTCGGTCAGCAAGCGATGGAACGCCTCGTTGTTCGCCAGCAGCTCGGGCGAATGGATGCGCTGCACTTCCTTCAAGCCTGCTTGCAGCAATGCGGGCGACAACTTGGGGTTGATGCGCTTCAGCGCCGCTTCCAGCCGCCCGGTCAGCAACACCTCGTCGTAACGGCTGCGCTCCGGCGTATCGCCATCCGGCGCAATGTCCGGCGCGTGGATGTAGTCGTAGCCCAAGCGCTCGAACAGCTTGATGGCGAAGTCTTCGATGGCGGATTCGGTGAGCTTCATGCAACCCCTAGCCAACTTGAGATGAAGTCTGCTTTTGAAGTTCAAGCTCAAGCGTTTCGATTCTCCGCTCGAGCTCTTCTTCACGCTTTGATTTCTTGTAAATGATCTTCTTTCCCCCACTCAACTTATATCCAGTCACAACCTTAAGTTCATCTTTGTACGGCATGATGGGCTGGTAAATCTTGTGGTATGCAGAACCTATTGCTCCACTAAACAAAATCAATTCAGGGTTGTTGTTCCCGGCCTTAAGAATATGATCATTCGATATCCCAGGATAGGGATCAATGAAGTAGATTTTCTCAATTCCAAGCTGGTATGCCTTTTTGGAACAAAGCTCACATGGGCTGGCAGTTGTAAAAAGCACCCCACCTTTTATCCCCGCCCCTGCCATACTTCGTGATTTGCAGAAAGGCATTTTCTTCGGCGTGAAGTGATCTTGTGTGTACTTGATTCTTTTCCCCCTCCACTTCGTTATAGACATCTTTGAAACAGTATGGGAAGGGCCTTCCACCCAACTCCTCATCCCTAATGATTGTAGAAAAGCTTAAATCAAGAACCCTGCGAAATTCTGAGCTATTTTGTTCATATTCACTAAAAGTAGATGTATCACTAACACCGTGCAGCAGCTCATCAGCACCGCGAAGAAGGCAAGGCACCTGCCCCTCCGGAACACTATTCCATCCAACAGCTTTAACCGAATAGCTTGCATCGGTTATAACCGCACCAACCTGCCTGGAAATGCAGCCAGAATTGAGTTTGGCGGTAAATGCGAGCTGCATCGATCTTTCAACGGCAGTCGGTGTCACAAGGCCCGGATGCTTGATTAACGTTACATACCAGTACAGTTGATTGGCCAATTCTGTGTTGTTGAACTTTTGTCTTTTTGGATTGGTTAGATGAATATCCGCCAACTCAATGCATCGCTGAATATTCTGGGAAACAAACATCTCTATTCCAGAATTTTTCTTTGGATATTCCTTCTGATCTAATTTCTGAATTTGAGCATCTGATAGCTTATGGCTGTCTCTAAGATGCGCCAACCGTTCAGAGTTTGGCGTATTAACGGCAACAAGAAAGAAATGCGCGTGCCTTTGTTTAAAGTATTCCGCTTCGTACGGGTTGCGAATTGCATCAATGACGATGAATAGATTTTCTTTGCCTTCATCCTTATGTTTGTATTGCAGAGCGCGAACAATCTTATTTATTACGCGCGGCAGGAAGAAGATTTTATCGGCATCGAATTCCTTCACATTCGCTTTGCCGGAGGCTCTGATGTTGTCGCCCGCCTCTTGGTATAAAAGCACATACGAATCGACTCCAATCAGTTCTTGCAACGCTTCTTTCAATTTTTCGGTAAATTGCGGAAGAACATCAAAGAAAATCTCGATCGAGCGTTTCGCTCTAGCTTTAACTTTATCCTTACTATCTTCTGGCAAACCCTTTAATTCTTTGACCAAGCCGTGTGCTTCCTCGTACTCAGCTTTGAAAGAAGACAATTTATTTGCTATATCACCCGCATCCTTGCCTGGTACAACCGTCGAGAGAAATTCGGCAAATTGCCCAAAGTCGAGATCCAAAATGAAATATGTGATGACTGTTGTAACTCTAATTGAGTAAAAAGGTTCCCAATTGTTCTGCGTGTATTTCTGAACTATGCCTAGTTTTCTCTTATCGTTTGTCGATGTGTAAATTGTCGAGTCACCGATTGGAAGAGCATTTTCTTGCCCCAGAATTTTGGCAGCCGATGAGCAACCCGAGCCCGTACGGCCAGTTAACCCCAATAGAATAAAATTCCCAACATGTGAATACGTCTTCTTTATTGCGCCAGAAAATGCATTTCGATTCATCTCTTGACTTTCGTGTTGGGTCATTTTGGTTGTCTCGAATTGATTAATAGATTGACTCGAATTTCACCGCTCATCAACTTGGGCAGCAGGGTGTCGCGGAGTTTTTCGAGGGTGCGGATTTGAGTGGAATTCGAATCGACCTTTTTGTAGATTTCATTGAACTGCTCAAGCTTCTCTAAGACCAGCCTACGATCCTTAGGCATAGAGAATGTGAAATCAGTAATCATGCCTTTGGTGATGAAGTTGATTACGCTACCTTGATGGCCGCCTGTGATGTCAGACAGGTAATACCTCATCAACGTGAACAAGAAGCTGAAATACTTTATGTCGTAGGGGATCAGCACATACGTGCGCTGATAGGCTTCAAACTTTCCAATGTATCTTTTGACGTTGAAGTCGCCGTTGCCTGACAAGAGAATCGCTGCGCCGTCGAAACTAAAACTTGGGGCTTTGATAGCCGTTTGTGAGCAAGTAAAGAAAGGGTACTCGCCATCATCGGTAGAAAAATTTGCATCCTTCTTCCCCGTAACAACCGGGAAGAAATCACCAAGCCTAACCTCCTCCCAATCCTCCTGCGCCTCTTCCACGAACCACTGGCGGAACAGGGTTTCGGCCATGGCTTCGAGGGTTTTGTTCTGGCGGTGCAGCAGGTCGATTTTGTCGTCGAGGCTGCTGAGGACGGCGGCGATGGCTCTTTGTTCATAAGGTGACGGATACGAAATTTCTACTTCTTTTAGGTCTGATAAATTAATGACCTGCTGCACCGACCCCATGACTTTCGACATTATTTGTTCGATACCGGGTGGGGACATGAAGTAATACAAAGCGAAACGTGGATCCACTTCATTATTTAATCGGACCATTCCCGCCTGTCTAGCAAGATTTGTCCCCGCTAGTTCGTTGGGAACCAAGGCAACCTCTCCGGGATTGCCCACCAATGAAACAAGAAGTTCGCCGCCCTGAAGTACAGTTCTTTGGTATTGCTGAGAAACAAGCGGACTAATCGTTCTCAGATTGTTGCTGATTTTTCCTCGGTAAATTATCGCCGCCCCGAATAAGCTTCACTCCATCGGCATCATAATCTCCCGGCTTAACAACGCCGTAGGTAATGGGAGACGAAACTAAATTCCCCAATCGTTTCGTTGCCCAGCCAGTCATGCCTTCACCTTCGCCAGATTCTCGGCAATGGCTTTATTCAGCTTCGCCTCTTCCAGCAACTGCGCTTCGAAATCCGCCTTTAGTGCGGCGAAGCGCTCGGCAAAGTTGAAGTCATCCTCTTCGTCCGGCAGACCAACATAGCGGCCCGGCGTGAGCACGTAGTCCAGTTCCTCCACGCGCGAAAGCGGTACAGAGGCACAGAAGCCTTTCACGTCTTCATACGCTCCCTCGCCTGTAGATGCGCCAGGCATGGTACGTGGCAGTAATCTGCTGGATGTCCTCATTCGCGAGTTCTTTGGTGCGGCGGTTGATGAGGTGGCCGAGGTTGCGCGCGTCGATGAAGAGGATTTCGCCCTTGCGCGGGTGGCCGTTGGTTCTGGCGCGGTTCATGAACCACAGCGCGGCCGGTATCTGCGTATTCAGGAACAGCTTGGCGGGCAGGTTGACGATGCAGTCGATGAGGTTGCCATCGGCAATGAGTGCCTTGCGGATTTCGCCCTCGCCGCTGGTCTTGCTGGTGAGCGCGCCTTTGGCGAGCACCACGCCTGCGCGGCCTGCGGGTGCGAGGTGGTAGATGAAGTGTTGCAGCCAGGCGAAGTTGGCGTTACCTGCGGGCGGTGCGCCGTATTTCCAGCGGCCATCGCTGCGCAGCAGTTCGCCGCTCCAGTCGCTGACGTTGAACGGCGGGTTGGCGATGATGTAATCGGCCTTGAGGTCTTTGTGCGCCG
>CAVTMV010000009.1:0-150009 GCA_963735945.1 uncultured beta proteobacterium | reverse complement strand
GTGCAGGCCAAGCATGACTTCGTCGAGTCGCTGCTGTTCGGTTTCGGCGGCGCGGTCGGCTTCACGCTGGTGATGGTGCTGTTCGCCGGCATCCGCGAACGCCTGGAAGGCGCCGACGTACCCGGCATCTTCAAGGGCTCGGCCATCGCCATGGTCACGGCCGGACTGATGAGCCTGTCGTTCATGGGATTCTCGGGCCTGGTGAAATGATCGCTGCGCTTCTGGTGATGATCGGCATCTCCCTGCTGCTGGGGGCGGTGCTGGGCTTTTCCGCGATCAAATTCAAGGTCGAAGGCAATCCGCTGGTGGAAAAGATCAATGCCGTGCTGCCGCAGACGCAATGCGGCCAGTGCGGCTTCCCCGGCTGCAAGCCCTATGCCGATGCCATCGCCAAGGGCGAGGCCGACATCAACCTGTGCCCGCCCGGCGGCGAGGAAGGCATCCGCAAGCTGGCCGACCTGCTCGGCGTGGAATTCAAGCCTTTCGGCGAGGGCGTCGCCCCCAAGGCCAAGGCGGTCGCCTTCATCGACGAGAACACCTGCATCGGCTGCACGCTGTGCCTGCAGGCCTGCCCGGTGGACGCCATCGCCGGCGCGGCCAAGCAGATGCACACCATCATCGCTTCCGAATGCACCGGCTGCGAACTGTGCGTCGCGCCCTGCCCGGTGGACTGCATCAGCATGCAGCCCATCGGCGAAGACATTTCCAACTGGAAGTGGCGCTACCCGACCATTTCCGTCGTACAGGCTACTGCCCAATGAGAACGCTGTACAAATTCCACGGCGGCGTCCATCCGCCCACCCACAAGACCGAATCGACCCGCACCCCCATCGCCCAGGCGGCAATGCCCTCCAAGCTGGTCATCCCCCTGCACCAGCATGTCGGCAACCGCGCCGTGCCTGTGGTGCACGTGGGCGACCGCGTGCTCAAGGGCCAGGTGATCGGCCGCCCGGAGGGACGCCTGTCCAGCGCGGTGCACGCCTCCACGTCCGGCACGGTGGCTGCCATCGACATGCAGGTGGTCGCGCATCTTCCGGCCTGCCCGACCTGTGCGTGACCCTCATCCCCGACGGCAAGGACGAATGGATCGCACACCAGCGGCGTGGACTACAAGCAGACGCCGCATACCGAGCTGCGCCACATACTGCGCGAGGCCGGCGTGGTCGGCCTGGGCGGCGCGGTGTTCCCCAGCGACATGAAGTCGTATTCGAACAAGCACAAGATCAAGACGCTGGTGATCAACGGCGCCGAATGCGAGCCCTACATCACCTGCGACGACATGCTGATGCGCGAGCGCGCCGGCGACATCGTGCGCGGCGCGGAAGTGCTGCGCGAGCTGCTGTATGCGGAAGAGGTGCTGATCGGCATCGAGGACAACAAGCCCGAGGCCATCGCGGCGATGCAGAAGGCGGTGCAGACCGACGGCCATGCGCACATGGAAGTGATCGCCGTGCCCACGCTGTATCCCGGCGGCGGCGCCAAGCAGCTGATCCGCGTGCTCACCGGCATCGAAGTCGCGGCCGGCGTGCGCTCCACCGAGAAGGGCGTGCAGTGCTTCAACGTCGCCACCGCCTACTGCGTGTGGCGCGCGATCACCCACGGCGAGCCGCTGATGTCGCGCATCGTCACCGTCACCGGCAACGTCAAGAACGCCGGCAATTTCGAAGTGCTGCTCGGCACGCCGGTCGACGAACTGGTGGCCCTGGCCGGCAGCAAGCCGGACACCAACCGCCACATCATGGGCGGCCCGATGATGGGTGTGGACCTGCCTTCGGGCGCCGTCGGCGTGACCAAGGCGACCAACTGCATCATCGAGGGCTCGGATGCGCTGTTCCCGCCGCCGGAGCCTGCATTGCCGTGCATACGCTGCACCCGCTGCGCCGAGGTATGCCCGGCCGAGCTGCAGCCACAGGAGCTGTACTGGTTCGCCAAGGTGCAGAATTTCGGCAAGACGCAGGAATACGACCTGTTCGACTGCATCGAATGCGGCGCCTGCGCTTACGTCTGCCCCAGCCACATCCCGCTGGTGCAGTACTACCGCTTCGCCAAGAGCGAGATCTGGCAGCGCGAGAAGGAGAGCCAGTCGGCTGAAACCGCGCGTGAACGGCACGAGTACCGCCAGTTCCGCATCGAGCGCGAGAAAGTGGAAAAAGCCGAGCGGCTGGCGCAAAAAGAAAAGGCCGCACTGGCCGCTAAACCGGCCGCGCCTGCCCCCGAACCCGCCACCACCACAACTGCCACTGCCGCCGCGGACGATGCTATGCAGATGCGCATCAATGCCGCCATCGCGCGCGCCAAGGAACAGGCGGCGGCTGCGCAGCCGAAGAACGTCGACAACCTGACGCCGCAACAGCAGGCCGAGATCTCCGCGGTCGATGCTCGCCGCGCCAAGTTCAACGAGCTGGCATCGCATCCGGGCGCGGATGACGAAGCGCCGAAACCAAGTTAAGGGACATAACAACCATGTGGTCATCGCCATTCATCACCACCCCCACCAGTGTCAGCCAGATCATGCTGCGCGTGCTGATCGCGCTGATCCCGGGCATCGCACTGTACGTGTGGTTCTTCGGCCCGGCCATCCTGGTGTCGATCGCGCTGGCTTCCATCACCGCGCTGGCCACCGAGGCCGCGATGCTCAAGCTGCGCAACCGTCCGCTGAAACCCTTCCTCTCCGACAACAGCGCGTTGATCACCGGCTGGCTGCTGGCCTTGTCCATTCCCGCGTTGGCGCCCTGGTGGCTGGTGGTGATCGGCACCGCCTTCGGCATCGCCATCGCCAAACACCTGTACGGCGGACTGGGCAACAACCCGTTCAATCCGGCGATGATCGGCTATGCCGTGCTGATCATTTCCTTCCCGATGCACATGACGCATTGGCTGACACCCAACATGCTGGGCGAGCATGTCCTCACCTTCTCTGAACAGCTGGACTACATCTTCGGCGGCGTCCTGCCCACCGGCGATACGATCGATGCCGTCACCATGGCCACGCCGCTGGACACGCTGAAGACGCAATTGCACCTAGGCCTGTCGGTGAACGACATCCGCAGCAACCAGCCGATCTTCGGTCACCTTGCCGGCAAGGGTAGCGAGATGGTAGCGCTCGGCTTCGCCATCGGCGGCATCTACATGCTCGCCACGCGCGTCATCAACTGGGTGATCCCGGCGGTCTATCTCGGTTCGCTGTTCGCCATTGCCGGCATCGTCCACCTCGTTAATCCGGCGCATTTCGCCGGGCCGATGTTCCATTGGTTCTCGGGCGCAGCCATGCTGGGCGCGTTCTTCATCTACACCGACCCGGTCGGCGGCGCCACCACGCTCAAAGGCAGGATCGTTTATGCCTTCGGCGCGGCCCTGCTGACCTGGCTGATCCGCACCTTCGGCGGCTTCCCCGATGGCGTCGCATTCGCCGCACTGCTGATGAACATCTGCGTGCCGCTGATCGACAACCTGACCCAGCCAGCGGTGTTCGGCAAGAAGGGAGGCGGGAAATGAAGCGTGTCGTCCGCTCCACCCTGCAGACCGCCATCAACCTGGTATTCTTTTCCGTGCTTGGCACCGCGGTGCTGGCCTCGACTTTCTTCATGACGCATGACGCGATCGCAGAAAAGCGAAGAAGGCGAAAAGCTGAAGCTCATCATGCAGATCGTGCCGCACGATCTGTTCGACAACGACATCATCCAGGACAAGCTGGCTGTCGCCGCCGATCCGCTGCTCGGCACCAGCGACACGACCACCGCCTACCGCGCCCGGCTTAAGGGCGAACCCTCAGCGGTCGTGCTGGAGTCGATCGCGCCGGACGGCTACAGCGGCAAGATCTGGCTGATCCTGGCGGTGCGCGCCAACGGCGAACTGGCAGGCGTGCGCGTGGTCTCGCACCATGAAACGCCCGGTCTGGGCGACTACATCGATATCCAGAAGAGCCCGTGGATCAAGGGTTTCGACGGCAAATCGCGCGCCGGATACACGGACGCCGACTGGAAAGTGAAGAAGGACGGCGGCCAGTTCGATTACATGGCCGGTGCGACCATCACGCCGCGTGCCGTGGTGAAAGCGGTGAACAAGGCGCTGATCTATTTCGAGCAAAACCGCGACAAACTGTTCGCCCCCAATGACCAAGCGAAGGAGAAGCAGTCATGACCCTTCAGGAATTCAAAGACATCCTGTTCAACGGCGTCTGGAAACAGAACACCGGCCTGGTGCAACTGCTGGGCATGTGCCCGCTGCTGGCGGTCAGCAGCACCGTGGTCAACGGCGTCAGCCTGGGCCTCGCCACCGCCATCGTGATGGCCCTGAGCGGCGCGGCCATCGCGCCCATCCGCAACTATGTGCCGAACGAGATCCGCATTCCCGTGTTCATCCTGATCATCGCGGTGCTGGTGACCGTGGTGCAGTACCTGATGAATGCCTACATGTACGGCCTGTACGTGGTGCTGGGCATCTTCATTCCGCTGATCGTGACCAACTGCATCGTGCTGGCCCGCGTCGAAGCATTCGCCTCCAAGAACACGGTGCTGCCCTCTGCGCTGGATGGCTTCGCCATGGGCCTGGGCCTGACCGCCGTGCTGGGCGTGCTCGGCGCGTTCCGCGAACTGATCGGCAAGGGCACGCTGTTCTCCGGCATCGACCTCGCGCTGGGCGACTGCCGCCAAGGACCTGGGTGATGCACGTGATCCCGAACTACAACGGCTTCCTGCTTGCCATCCTGCCGCCCGGCGCTTTCATCGGCCTGGGCTGCCTGATCGCCTGCAAGAACTGGCTCAACCTGCGCGCCCAGCGCAAGAGCCAGAATCCGGTCGCCGCAGCCCCCATCGACGGCGGCTGCTCCCCCGCAACGCACGGATGAACCCCGCCAAACGCCGCGAGATATTCCTGCGGCTGCAGGCGGCCAATCCGCACCCCACCACCGAGCTGGAACACAGGACGCCATTCGAGCTGCTGGTCGCGGTGATCCTCTCGGCGCAGGCCACCGACAAGAGCGTCAACCTCGCCACGCGCGAACTGTTTCCCGTCGCCAACACGCCGCAGCAGATCCTCGACCTCGGCGAGCCCGGTCTGCGCGAATATGTGCAGCGCATCGGCCTGTACCAGACCAAGAGCAAGCACATCATCCAGATGTGCCGCATCCTGCTGGAGCAGCACGGCGGCGAAGTGCCGCAGACGCGCGAAGCGCTGGAAGCCCTGCCCGGCGTGGGCCGCAAGACCGCCAACGTGATCCTCAACACCGCCTTCGGCCAGCCCACCATCGCAGTGGACACGCACATCTTCCGCGTCAGCAACCGCACCGGCCTCGCCCCCGGCAAGGATGTGCTGGAGGTGGAAAAGAAACTGATGAAATTCGTGCCCGACGAATTCAAGCAGGACGCGCATCACTGGCTGATCCTGCACGGGCGCTATGTGTGCGTGGCGCGCAAGCCGAAGTGCGGCGAGTGCATCATCGAAAGCTTGTGCGAATTTAAAGAGAAGGTGTTGTGATGTTCAACCCCAGCCGTGACGAAGCAAGAAAATTCCTGTTCGAATCCTGGCGCAAACGCCGCGCCGGCGAATTGCTCACTCCACTGGAAGACCTCACCGCCCAGCTCATCGACAAGCATCCCGAGTATCACGCGCTATTCAACGACCCGGAGCGCAACCAGGACAAGGATTACGCGCCGGACGGCAATGTGGTGAATCCCTTCCTGCACCTGATGATGCACCTGACCATCGAGGAACAGATTTCCATCGGCCAGCCGCACGGCATCCGTGAACAGTTCGCACGGCTTACACAGAAATACGAATCGGAACATGAGGCGCAGCATGCGATGATGGACTGCCTCGGCGAAATGATCTGGCAGGCGCAGCGCCACAAGACCGCGCCGGACGCGGCGATATATATTTCCTGCCTGGAAAAGCAATAAACCCTTCCCGCAGATTACACAGATTGCGCACCAGACCTCCCTCGTATCCGCCCGTTCTTATCAGGATTGACGAACCCGCCCGATTCGCGTTCAGGACCGAATTCGTTCCCAATCTGCGTCAATCTGTGTAATCTGCGGGCGAGTCATTTTACGTTGACAAGATATCCATGAGATTGAGCAAGATCGTGACAAGAACAGGCGACGACGGCAGCACCGGGCTGGCCGACGGTTCGCGCCTGCCCAAGGATCATCCACGCATCACCGCGATCGGCACCGTGGATGAACTCAACAGCCATCTCGGCGTATTGCTTGCCGAACCCCTGCCGGAGGAGATTCGCCAGGAATTGCTGGGTGTCCAGAACGACCTGTTCGATCTGGGCGGGACGCTCGCCTCGCCCGGTGCACCGTTCGATAGCGGCAAGCTCGCCCGGCTGGATGACGCCATTGCGCGCCACAACGCCGGTCTGCCGCCGCTCAAGGAATTCATCCTGCCCGGCGGCACACGTGCCGCTGCGTTGTGCCATGTCGCCAGAACGGTGGCACGCCGGGCCGAACGCGACTACCTTCCGCTGAAGCAAAACAAAACAGCCCCGCAAGAGGGGCTGCAATATCTCAACCGGCTTTCGGATCTGTTGTTCGTGTTATGCCGGGTGCTGAATCTGGCAGCAGGAAAACCGGAAACGCTTTGGCAGCGGTAGGAGGCCGTCACCGGCGAAGGCTGTGTCAGCTCATTAAAAACACTGGATTCCGGCTTCCGCCGGAATGACGATCAAGACTTATCGAGGTTTGCTTAAGGCGCTTGCGGCGGCGTTTTCGGCTTGCGCAGGTTGAACAGCCACATCACGTAGCCGGACAGGCAATAGCCGAAGAACAGCAGGAACAGATTAAGCGGCGGATTCTGTGCGACGAAGATGAAGAACAGTGCGAACAGGAAGATGACGATGAACGGCACGCTCTTGCGCATGTTGATCGTTTTGAAGCTGTAGTACTTGAGGTTGCTCACCATGGACAGCCCGGCAAACACGGTCAACACCGCGGCGAACCAGCGCAATTCGAAACCGGTGAAATTGTTGTCCTGCATCACCCATACAAAACCGGCCACCAGCGCGGCCGCTGCCGGACTGGGCAGGCCCTGGAAGTAGCGCTTGTCGACTACGTCGATATTGGTATTGAAGCGCGCCAGGCGCAACGCAGCGCTGGCGCAATAAATGAAGGCCGCAAACCAGCCCCACTTGCCCAGATCGCGGAACGCCCATTCGTACATGAGGATGGAAGGAGCGACACCGAACGACACCATGTCGGACAGGCTATCGTATTCGGCACCGAACTCGCTTTGCGTATGCGTCAACCGCGCCACGCGGCCATCCAGGCCATCCAGCACCATGGCGATGAAGATGGCCACGGCGGCATATTCGTACTTGCCATTCATCGCCTGGACGATGGCGTAGAACCCGGCAAACAGCGCAGCCGTGGTGAACAGGTTCGGCAGCAGGTAGATGCTGCGCCGACGCAAGTCCATGTTTTTGCGCTGATTAAGTTCAGTCATGAGTTCAAAGTTTCGCCAGAATGGTTTCGGTGGCACGCACTTTATCACCGATGGCAACTTTGACGGTAGCGCTGAGCGGCAGGTAGACATCCACGCGCGATCCGAAGCGGATGAAACCGTAGCGCTGGCCGCGCGACAGCACATCACCGGCCTTGACGTAACACAGGATGCGGCGAGCGATGAGTCCCGCCACTTGCACGAAGGTCACAGTCTGGCCGTCATTGGTTTGCAGCACGATGGCATTACGCTCGTTCTCGGAAGACGCCTTGTCCAGATCGGCATTCACGAACTTGCCGGGGAAATACTGCACCTTCTGGATCGTGCCATCCACGGGGCTGCGGTTGGAATGCACGTTGAACACGTTCATGAACACGCTGACCAGGATCGCTTCGCGCTGCCCGTAGGGGTCTTGCGTGCGCTCGACCTTGATGACACGGCCGTCGGCCGGACACAGCACCGCGCCGGCTTCCTGCGGAATGACGCGCGCCGGATCGCGGAAGAACTGCAGCACGAACACGAAGATGATCCACAGCGGCGTGGCCCAGGCCGCACACCAGACGGAAACGGCGATAGCCAAAACCAGGGAAATAGCCAGAAACGGCCAGCCCTCGCGGGCGATGATGGGGTGTGGATAGTTTTTCATTTTGGGAAGGGTAAAGGGAGAAGAGAGAAGGTGGGAGGTTTTACTCTTCCCCCTTTACCCTTCCCCCTTCCCGATTCTTAGTTCTTCGACTGATCGACCAGCTTGTTCTTGCCGATCCACGGCATCATGGAGCGCAGCTTGCCGCCCACGACTTCGATTGGATGCTCGGCATTCAAGCGGCGGCGCGCAGTCATTTCCGGATAGTTGGTACGGCCTTCCAGGATGAACTGCTTGGCGTAGGAGCCGTTCTGGATGTTCTTCAGGCATTCCTTCATCGCAGCACGAGCCTGGTCGGCGATCACGCGCTGGCCGGTGACATACTCACCATACTCGGCATTGTTGGAAATGGAGTAATTCATGTTGGCGATGCCGCCTTCGTACATCAGGTCGACGATCAGCTTCAGCTCGTGCAGGCACTCGAAGTAGGCCATTTCCGGAGCGTAGCCCGCTTCGGTCAGTGTCTCGAAACCGGCCTTCACCAGTTCCACCGCGCCGCCGCACAGCACGGCTTGTTCGCCGAACAGGTCGGTCTCGGTCTCTTCGCGGAAGTTGGTTTCGATCACGCCGCCCTTGGTGCCGCCGTTAGCAGCAGCATAAGACAATGCGATGTCTTTCGCTTTGCCGCTCTTGTCCTGGTACACGGCGATCAGCGTAGGAACGCCACCACCCTTGAGGTATTCGGAACGCACGGTGTGGCCGGGGCCTTTCGGCGCGATCATGATCACGTCCACGTCGGCACGCGGCACAACCTGGTTGTAATGCACGTTGAAGCCATGAGCGAACGCCAGTGCTGCGCCTGCCTTCAGGTTCGGTGCAACTTCGGTGTTGTAAACATCGGGGATGTTCTCGTCGGGCAACAGCATCATCACCACGTCGGCGCTCTTCACTGCAGCAGCCACTTCGGCAACCTTCAAACCTGCAGCTTCGGCCTTCTTCCAGGAAGCGCCGTTCTTGCGCAAACCGACGGTCACGTTGACACCCGATTCCTTCAGGTTCTGTGCGTGAGCGTGGCCTTGGGAGCCGTAGCCGATGATGGTTACTTGCTTGCCCTTGATCAGGGACAGGTCTGCGTCTTTGTCGTAATAAACTTTCATGTTGGCCTCGTCGAAAAAATCAGTGAATAAAAATCGTTAAAGTTTCAGGATGCGATCGCCGCGACCGATGCCGGAGGCTCCGGTGCGTACCGTCTCCAGGATCAGGCTGTGGTCGATCGCCTGCAGGAAGCTGTCCAGTTTGGAGCCCGCGCCGGTCAGCTCAATGGTGTAGGTCTTGTCGGAGACGTCGATGATGCGGCCGCGGAAGATATCCGCGATGCGCTTCAGTTCCTCGCGTGCCTCGCCCAGCGCACGCACCTTGACCAGCATCAGTTCGCGCTCGATATGATCGCCGTCGCTCAAGTCCATCACCGTGACCACATCGACCAGCTTGTTGAGCTGCTTGTTGATCTGCTCGATCACTTCGTCGGAGCCGCTGGTGACGATGGTCATGCGCGACATGGTCGGGTCTTCGGTCGGCGCTACGGTGAGCGACTCGATGTTGTAGCCGCGCGCCGAGAACAGGCCGGACACGCGCGACAGCGCGCCGGATTCGTTTTCCATCAGCAAAGAAATGATATGTCGCATGTTACAGGTCCTCCGCCAGGATCACTTCGGACAGGCCCTTGCCGCCGGGCACCATGGGGTACACGTTCTCGGTCGAGTCGGTACGGAAGTCGAGGAACACCAGGTCGTCCTTGCGGGCGAAGGCTTCCTTCAGGGCGCCTTCCACATCGGAGGGCTTTTCCACCAGAATGCCGACATGCCCGTAGGCCTCGGCCAGCTTGACGAAATCGGGCAGCGCGTCCATGTAGGAATGCGAATAGCGGTTGCCGTGGAAGAATTCCTGCCACTGGCGCACCATGCCCAGGTAGCGGTTGTTCAACGCGATCACCTTGATCGGCAAGTTGTACTGCTTGCAGGTGGACAGTTCCTGGATGTTCATCTGGATGCTGCCCTCGCCCGTCACGCAGGCCACGGTCGCCCCCGGGTGCGCCAGTTGCACGCCCATCGCGGCAGGCAGGCCGAAACCCATCGTGCCCAAGCCGCCGGAATTGATCCAGCGCCGCGGCTGATTGAATTTATAGTATTGCGCCGCCCACATCTGGTGCTGGCCGACGTCGGAGGTCACGAAGGCGTCGCCCCCCGTGATCTTGTGCAGCGTCTCGATCACATATTGCGGCTTGATGAGTTCGTTCGAGTTCTTGTAGGTCAGCGAATTCGCGCTGCGCCATTCGTCGATCTGTTTCCACCAGTCCTTCAGCGCCGCCGCGTCCGGCTTCTGCTTGCTGCTGTTCAGCACGGCCAGCAGGTCAGAGAGTACATGCGCCACGTCACCGACGATGGGCACATCCACCTTCACGCGCTTGGAAAGGGAGGCGGGATCGATGTCGATATGGATGATCTTGCGCGGCACCGAATTGAAATGCGCCACGTTGCCGATCACGCGATCGTCGAAACGCGCGCCCACCGCCAACAGCACGTCGCAATTCTGCATGCCGAGGTTGGCCTCGTAGGTGCCGTGCATGCCGAGCATGCCGACGAACTGCTTGTCGCTGGCCGGATAGCCGCCCAAACCCATCAACGTGTTGGTACAGGGAGCGCCGAGCAAACGTACCAGATCGGTCAATTGTTTGGCTGCGCCGGACTGGATCACCCCGCCGCCGGCATAGACCATCGGACGCTTGGCTTCCAGCAACAGCTGTGCCGCCTGCTTGATCTGGCCGATATCGCCACGAATCTGAGGGTTGTAGGAACGAATGTTCACTGTCGCGGGGTAGGAATACTCCGCCTTCTGGTTCGACACATCCTTGGGAATATCCACCAGCACCGGGCCGGGGCGGCCGCTCTTGGCCAGGTAGAACGCCTTTTTCAGCGTACTGGCGATATCTTTAGGGTCTTTCACCAGGAAGTTGTGCTTCACGCAGGGACGGGTGATGCCGACCGCATCCACTTCCTGGAAGGCATCCTCACCGATATAACTGGTCGGCACCTGGCCGCTGATCACCACCATCGGTATGGAGTCCATATAGGCAGTAGCGATGCCGGTGACGGCATTGGTCACACCGGGGCCGGAGGTCACCAGCGCCACGCCGACCTTGTCGGTAGAGCGGGCATAGCCGTCTGCAGCGTGTACGGCAGCTTGCTCGTGACGCACCAGCACGTGTTTGACCTGTTCCTGCTTGAACAGCTCGTCGTAAATGAATAGCACTGCCCCGCCGGGGTAGCCGAAAACGTATTCGACCCCTTCTTCCTGCAAACAGCGGATGGTTATTTCTGCGCCTGTCAGTTCCATGAACCCACTACCTTGAAAAAGCTACGAAAGACCTAGCAAGATAAAGGCTAGCGGCATTTTGGTCAACCCCGGGCAGGTTCCGGAAACGCTGAAATCCCTACCCTGCGCGAGAATTTGTTAGTATTCGCCCAGTTCACAACGGAGTCTTCGAAACTGTCCACGCCGCAGCAACTTTCCGAGTTCCTCGCTCAAGCCGAACGACGGGCCTATAAACAGGCCCAATTTGCAGTACGAGATGAACATGTGGCATTGGACATCGTGCAGGATGCCATGATGAAGCTCGCCGAGCGTTATGGCGACCATCCGGCAGAAGAGTACCCCATGCTCTTCCAGCGCATATTGCAGAACACCATACGCGATCATTTCCGCCGGCAGAAGGTACGGTCATTCTGGACGACGCTGATGTCTTCGTTTACTCCGCAACATGAAAGCGAGGATTTCGACCCACTCGAGACCCTGCAGGATGAAGACAACAATAGCCAGCCCGCAAGGCCGGAAGAGGCGCTGACCCAGGCCCAGCTGATCGCGGCGATCGAAGAAGCGTTGGCAACGCTGCCTGCACGTCAACGCGAAGCCTTCCTGCTGCGTTATTGGGAGGAACTGGACACCGCAGAAACGGCAGCCGCCATGGGTTGTTCCGAGGGTAGCGTCAAGACGCACTGTTCGCGAGCCACTCACGCACTCTCCGCGATACTGAGAGAGAAAGGAATTGACCTATCATGAACCAAAAGTTAAAAATCCGTGAAATCGGGCAATTGCTTGATCACTCTGTTGCCCGAATCGATCAAGGCGTTTCGGACAAACTGCTGGCTGCCCGTCGTGCTGCGCTGCAACACCAGCAAATCACACAACAGGCTCCCGTACTGGCCTGGCTGACTCAGCACGGCCTGATCCATCATCATCCAGGACACCCCCACAAGGCATTCCGCCTGGGAGTCGCTGCCCTGCTTGCAGCGATTCTGCTGCTGGGCGTTTCCCTCTATTGGCAGCATGTCAGCGAGCACGATCACGCCGATATTGACATCGCGATACTGACTGACGACCTGCCCGTCGATATGTATGTCGATTAACCCTTTACGGATTGCGTGATGCAAGCTTTGTTTCGAAACTGCTTGGCCCTGTTGCTCCTGACTTTGTCGTGCCAGCCGCTGAGCGCTTTTTCAGAACCTTGGGCGACTTTAAACCCACAACAAAAAGAAGCTCTTTCTCCTTTATCCAATACCTGGGAGTCGCTGTCGGATGTCCAGCAGACCAACTTTCTGGCAATCGCAAAACGCTACCCCAAACTCAGTCCACAGCAACAGCAGCGTCTGCATGCGCGCCTGGAAAGATGGAGCAAGCTGACGCCAGAGCAACGCTCGCATGCCAGAGAGAAATACAAGGCCTTCAGCAAGGTTCCCAAAGAAACTCGCGAAGTGGTGAAAAAGATGGTGCGTGAACAACAGTCAAGCCAAGCCGCCAGCGGCGTTCAACCGGACGCTGCTTCCGGACACTAGGATGTCCGCGCTCGCGAGACCCAGTCCACTGGTACTTTAAATCGCCTGCAGCAGCAGAGTCGCAAGAGCTGGTTTATCAAGTCCAGCCCGCCCCGTTTGATCCCCAAACCTACGCTTCAGCCATGAGCCGGAACGCGTTCGAAATCGTCATCGCCGCTCGGTCCGCCAAAGCATGCCCAGCGCCAGCCCCAGAAACAGCCAAGTCATCGCAGTTGCGCTCAATAGCGGCGACCATTCGTTCAGCGCACCGACGTTGGCAAACAATCTGCCAATGAAATGGAAACTCAGCCCCAGCACGATGCCCATGAATATCTTGCCGCTGATACCGCCCTCGCGGCGCTGGTAGGCGGAGAACGGCAAGGCCAGCAACATCATTACCAGCACCGCGAACGGGTAGACCAGTTTGTTCCACATCGCGATTTCGTAACGTGCAGTCTTCTGGTGGTTTTCACGCAGATGCGCCGTATATTGATACAGATTCCAGGCCGACATCTGCTCGGGCACCACCAGCAACACGCTCAGGATGTCCGGGTTCAGGGATGAGTGCCATTCTTCGGTCGGCTGAAGGCCGGTGGTAGCGGTCTGCTTATCGAAGAACGTCTGCCGCACTCCCTCCAACTGCCAGCGTTCGTCCTCCAGATACGCAGCCCGCTCAGCCGCAGTAATGCTGCGCAGATGGTAACTGTCGTCGAATTCATAGATGCTGACATCCAGCAACGAGGTGTCCGGCAACACGCTTTTCACGTTGATGAAGCTGCGTTCGTCTTTCACCCACACCCCCGAACGGAATTCCTTCACCGAGACTTTCGCGTTCTGCGCCTTCAACCGCAACTGCTGAGCCATACGCTCGCTCGGCGGCGCAATAAATTCGCCGCATACGAAGCACAGGATCACCAACGGCAAGCCTATCTTGGTCAGCGCACCGATCATCTGCTTGAGCGACACGCCGGAACTTCGATATACAGTCAATTCCGAATTGGCCGCCATCTGCACCATGGCGAAGATGGTCCCGATCAGCACTGCGACCGGGAACAGTTCATAGATATGCCCGGGGATGGTAAGCGTTACGAACAGCAACACATAACCCAGGCGGTAATCCCCGCGCCCCATCGAATTCAGTTCATTGATCAGGTCCAGCAAGGCGAACAGCATGATCAGCGCCGCAAATACCAGCGCGATGCTGGCATACACTTCCCGCCGCAGATATCGCGTGAGCAACTTCATCGTCTCAGCCTCCGCCAGGCGGATACCGACGACCGGTGATAGAACAAAACCAGCATCACCGCAAACATCAGCAAATGGATGCCCCACAAACCGGCAGCCGCACTGATCTTGCCGCGCCCGACCCAGGAGTTGGTCACGCTGATCATGTTGTTGTAGAACATGTAGATCACCATCGCGGTGATCAGGTTGAGCGAACGCCCGGCCCGCGGGTTCACGAAGCTCATGGGGATCGCCAGCAAAGCCAATATCAGTGCGCTCAGCGGCAAACCGATACGCCACTCCAGCTCAGCCAGATTCCAGGGAGTCGGGTTCTGCAACAGGTACAAAGTCGAATATGCCTTGAGATTGGGAGCTTCCTGCCTCAGCTCGACGGGTTCGATGCGCATGGCATAACGCTGGAACTCGACGATCTTGAAATCCGCCTGGCCGGGAATGCCTTCATAACGCGTACCGTTAAGCATCACCAGGAAGCGGTCGCCGTTCGGCGCAGTTTCCTGATACCCCTCCTTGGCGACCATCGTGCCTTCTTTTCCGTTCTGGGTGGACTGCACGAAGATATTGCCGACGCGCTTCTTCTGCGCATCCACATCTTCCAGAAAGAATACGCGATCCGCCTGCTTCGATTCGCGGAAGGCGCCCGGCGTCGCGGCTGAAACATCGTCGCGGCTATCCAGCCTGCGCTTGAATTCGTCCGCCTTGGACAAGGCCCACGGCGACAGCACCAGACTGAGCAGCGCAATCACCAGTGTCACCGGAATGGCATAACCCAGCACCGGACGTATCCAGCGCGTCAATCCGATACCCGAGGTGAACCACACCACCATCTCGCTGTCGCGGTAACTGCGCGAAAGCGTCAGCAGAACCGACAGGAACAGGCTGATGGAAAGCAGCACCGGCAGGTAATTGAGCGAGCTGAAACCCAGCATCGCCAGCACCCCGTCCACCGCCAGCAAGCCGCTGACCGAATCGCCCAGCAGGCGAATCAGCTGGGTAAACACGACGATACCCAGCAGAATGGAAGAAACCAGCAATCCGGTCCCCGCAAACTCGCGCACCAGCGACCAATAGAAGATGCCGAGCAGCCGCGGCTTCTTTGACTTTTGTGGTAGGGATTGCGGATAATCCGGCATCTGGATCAATTCTGAGATTAATGAGGAGAAGCGCGTGGAATTTAGCATAAAACAAGGCAGTCCGGAAAAACTGAAGAGCGGCTGCGTCGTGGTCGGCGTATTCGATGGCGGCAAACTGTCGAAGGCGGCACAGGTTCTGGACAAGGCTGCCAAGCACGCCCTCAGCGATCTCATCGCGCGCGGCGACATGAGCGGCAAATCCGCCTCCACCCTGTTGCTGCACAAGCTTCCCGGCGTCATGGCCGAACGCGTACTGCTGGTCGGTCTGGGCAAAGCCAGCGAACTGAACAACAAGACCAGCCTGGATATCCTGAACGCGGCGTTCAGCGCATTGAACGGCACGCCAGCCAAGGATGCGGCGCTGTTCATCACCGACGAAGGCGTCGGCAAGGACGCGAACTGGGTCATCAAACAAGCCGTATTCACCGCCGCCGAGCAGGCGTTCCGCGCCGACGGCCTGAAGAGCAAGCCATCCAAACCCGCCACGCTGAAGCACATCACCTTCGCCACGCTGGACAAGCCCGCCGCCGCGCTGAAGACCGTGCTCGACCAGACCGCCGCCACCGCGCACGGCATGGAACTGACCAAGACCTTGGGCAACCTGCCCGGCAACATCTGCACCCCGACCTACCTCGCCGCCAAGGCGCTGGCGCTGGGCAAGGCGCACAAGAGCATCAAGACCACCGTGCTGGACGAGAAGGCCATGCAGAAGCTGGGCATGGGTTCGCTGCTGTCCGTCACGCGCGGCAGCGAACAGCCGGCCAAGCTGATCACGCTGGAATATTCCGGCGCGGCCAAGACGCAGAAACCCATCGTGCTGGTCGGCAAGGGCATCACCTTCGACACCGGCGGCATCTCGCTCAAGCCCGGCGCCGAGATGGACGAGATGAAATACGACATGTGCGGCGCGGCCAGCGTGCTCGGCACGCTGCAGGCCATCGCCGAGATGGGCCTGAAGCTCAACGTGGTCGGCGTGATCCCGACCTGCGAGAACATGCCCTCCGGCAAGGCCACCAAGCCCGGCGACATCGTCACCTCCATGTCCGGCCAGACCATCGAGATCCTGAACACCGACGCCGAAGGCCGCCTGATCCTGTGCGACGCGCTGACCTACTCGAAGAAATTCAACCCGGACACCGTCATCGACATCGCCACCCTGACCGGCGCCTGCGTGATCGCGCTGGGCCATGTCGCCAGCGGCATGTTCGCCAACGAGGACAAGCTGGCCAAGGAACTGCATCGCCGCGGGCGAACAGTCGCACGACCGCATCTGGCAACTGCCGCTGTGGGAAGACTACCAGCCGCTGCTGGACAGCAACTTCGCCGACATGCAGAACATCGGCGGCCGCGCCGGCGGCACCATCACCGCCGCCTGCTTCCTGGCGCGCTTCACCAAGGACTACCGCTGGGCGCACCTGGACATCGCCGGCACGGCCTGGAAATCCGGCAAGAAAAAGGGCGCGACCGGACGTCCGGTGCCGCTGCTGACGCAGTACCTGATCAACCGCACGGCAGCGAAGTGACCAAGGTAGACTTCTACACCGGCTCGGAAGACAAGCTGCGCACCGCTTGCCAGCTGAGCCACAAGGCGATGCAGAACGGCCTGCGCGTGCTGCTGCACGTGCCGGACGACGACACCGCCGACAAGCTGGACAAGCTGCTGTGGCACTTCCCCGCCACCGCCTTCATGCCGCACTGCCGCAGCAGTGAAGCGGATGCGGCCACCATGCCGGTGGTGATCGGCCGCGACGAGACCTTCCCGCACTCCGAGCTGCTGATCAGCCTGCACAACGAATGCCTGCCGTTCTTCAGCCGCTTCGAGCGCGTCATCGAGATCGTCGGCCAGGACGACGCCGATGCCAAGCTGGGGCGCGATCGCTACAAGTTCTACAAGGATCGCGGCTACGAGCTGCGCCATTTCGACCTGCGCAAGGCATGAACGACCACACCATCAACCCCGACCTGCTGCCCATCCTGACCGAACTGGCGGACGGTACGGTGCTCGAACTGCCGACGTTGACGGAAACCGTCAGTGCCGAACCCGCCGAACCGCCGCCCGCCGCCCTGCTCTCCGACGAGCAATGCCGGCAGCTGGCCGAACAGCTCTTCCCGCAGCTGGAAGCGACGCTGCGCAACGCCATCGGCTCGCGCTCCGAAGCCAAGTGGGAAAAGGCCATGCAGCAGGTGCAGGCCGCGCTGCCCGAACTCATCCACGAAGCCGTCCGCTAACCAGCAGGGCAGGCACACCTGCCCACCCTACCCTGTATAATCACGCCCTTTCCAGCCACTGCGGCTATCACATTCATCGCAAGAACATGACTCAGCAAAAAGAACTCGCAAAAAGTTTTGACCCGAAAGACATCGAAGCCCGCTGGTATCCCACCTGGGAGAACGCCGGTTACTTCAAGGCCGGACTCGACACCGCCAAGAAAGAGAATTTCTGCATCCAGCTGCCGCCGCCCAACGTCACCGGCACGCTGCACATGGGCCACGGCTTCAACCAGACGCTGATGGATGCGCTCACGCGCTACCACCGCATGAAGGGCGACAACACGCTGTGGCAACCGGGCACCGACCACGCGGGCATCGCCACGCAGATCGTGGTCGAACGCCAGCTCGACGCGCAGAGGCATCTCGCGCCACGACCTCGGCCGCGAGAAGTTCATCGAGAAAGTGTGGGAGTGGAAGGAATATTCCGGCAACACCATCACCAAGCAGATGCGCCGCCTCGGCACCTCGCCCGACTGGTCGCGCGAGCGCTTCACCATGGACGAAGCTGTCAAGACCGTCACCGAGACCTTCGTGCGCCTGTTCAACGAAGGCCTGATCTATCGCGGCAAGCGCCTGGTGAACTGGGACCCGAAACTGCACACCGCCGTCTCCGACCTCGAAGTGGTGCAGGAAGAAGAAGACGGCTTCATGTACCACATCCAGTATCCGCTGGCGGACGGCTGCGGCCATCTGGTGGTCGCCACCACCCGCCCCGAGACCATGCTGGGCGACGTGGCGGTGATGGTGCATCCCGAGGACGAGCGCTACAAGCACCTCATCGGCAAGCAGGTCACGCTGCCGCTGTGCGACCGCACCATCCCCGTCATCGCCGACGAATACGTGGACAAGGAATTCGGCACCGGCGTGGTGAAGGTCACGCCCGCGCATGACTTCAACGACTATGCCGTGGGCCAGCGCCACAAGCTGGAAATGATCTCCATCCTCACGCTGGACGCGAAGATCAACGAACACGCACCGCAAGACAGTATCAGGCATGGACCGCTTCGCCGCGCGCAAGCAGATCTGCGCCGACCTCGAAGCCGCCGGCCTGTTCATCAAGGCCGACAAGCACAAACTCAAAGTGCCGCGCGGCGACCGCACCGGCGTGGTGATCGAGCCGATGCTGACCGACCAGTGGTTCGTGGCGATGAGCAAGGCGGGCCCGAGGGCAAGAGCATCACCGAGCAGGCGCTGGAATGCGTGGCTCCGGCGAGATCAAGTTCCACCCCGAGAACTGGGTCAACACCTACAACCAGTGGCTGAACAACATCCAGGACTGGTGCATCTCGCGCCAACTGTGGTGGGGCCACCAGATTCCCGCCTGGTACGGCGTCAACGGCGAAGTGTTCGTCGCGCGCGACGAAGCCGAAGCGCGCAAGCTCGCCGACAAGGCCGGTTACGCCGGACAGCTCGACCGCGACAACGACGTGCTCGACACCTGGTTCTCTTCCGCGCTGTGGCCGTTCTCCACGCTGGACTGGGAAGAAGGCAAGCCGTTCGACGCGCAGAACGAATTCGTGAAGCAATACCTGCCGTCCTCGGTGCTGGTCACCGGCTTCGACATCATCTTCTTCTGGGTGGCGCGCATGGTGATGATGACCAAGCACATCACCGGCAAGATCCCGTTCAAGGATGTGTACGTGCACGGCCTGATCCGCGATGCGGAAGGCCAGAAGATGTCCAAGTCCAAGGGCAACGTGCTCGACCCCATCGACCTCATCGACGGCATCGACCTCGACGAACTGGTGAAGAAACGCACCACCGGCCTGATGAACCCGAAGGATGCGGAGAAGATCGAGAAGCGCACGCGCAAGGAATTCCCCGAAGGCATCACCGCCTTCGGCACCGACGCGCTGCGCTTCACCTTCGCCTCGCTCGCCTCGCCCGGCCGCGACATCAAGTTCGACATGCAGCGCTGCGAAGGCTACCGCAACTTCTGCAACAAGCTGTGGAACGCCACGCGCTTCGTGCTGATGAACTGCGACGGCAAGGACGTCGGCCAGGACGAATCGCTTGCCGCTGGAATTCTCCGCCGCCGACAAGTGGATGATCAGCGTGCTGCAACAGGCCGAAGCCGAGATGGCGACGCACTTCGCCGACTACCGTTTCGACATGGCCGCGCGCGCCGTGTACGAACTGGTGTGGAACACCTACTGCGACTGGTATGTGGAGCTGGCCAAGGTGCAGCTGAACGGCAGCGAAGCGCAGCAGCGCGGCACGCGCCGCACCTTGGTGCGCGTGCTGGAAACCATCCTGCGCCTGGCGCACCCGATCATCCCGTTCATCACCGAAGAGCTGTGGCAGTCGGTCGCGCCGATGGCGAATGCAAAAGGCGACAGCATCATGCTGCAAGCCTATCCCAAGGCCGACAGCAGCAAGATCGACGCAGGCCGCCATCGCGCAGATCGCGCTGCTGCAGGAACTCACCACCGCCTGCCGCAGCCTGCGCAGCGAGATGAACCTGTCGCCCGCCGCGCGCGTGCCGCTGATCGCCGCCGGCGATGCGCCAGTGCTGAACGCACTCGCGCCTTACATCAGCAGCCTCGGCAAACTCAGCGAAGTGCAGGTCGTCGCCGAACTGCCGGAAGGCGATGCGCCGGTATCCATCGTCGGCAATTTCAAGCTGATGCTGAAGGTGGAGATCGACGTCGCCGCAGAACGCGAGCGCCTGGACAAGGAGATCGCGCGCCTGAGCAACGAGATCACCAAGGCACAAGCCAAGCTCGGCAACGAAAGCTTCGTCGCCCGCGCGCCGGCGGCGGTGGTGGAGCAGGAAAAGAAACGCCTGGAAGAGTTCGGCGCGACGCTGGTGCAGTTGCAGGCACAGCGCAAGAAGCTGGGCTAGATAGCTGGCACGTCATTCGTCCACGCTGAGTATCAAGCCATGAGTGGGAGCGCTGCAACTTCCCACCCTACAGCTCAACGGAGGTGAGTACCATGCTGCATGAACTGCTGGTCGAAGCGATCGCCTACATCGTGCCGCTCACCGAGATGCTCGGCGTGGCGGTGGTCACCTGGGGCAGCCTGCACGGCCTGATCATGCTGCTGCAGCGCGGCCGCAGCCTGTTCGACAAGCAGCTGCCGCAGACCTCGCTGCGCGACATCCGCATCGCCATCGGCGAGAAGATGGCACTGGGCCTCGACTTCTTCCTCGCCGGCGACATCATCGGCACCATCGTGGTGCCGAGCAAGGACACGCTGATGCTGCTCGGCGGCATCGTGGTGATCCGTACCGTGATGGCTTATTTCCTGGCCAAGGAAATCGAGAAAAAAGCGGCGGAATAAGCTAACTGCGGCGGCGGATCAGGAAGACGAATTCGCCGCTCCTGTTCGGTCGACGACAACAGCTCGTTGCCGGTCTTGCTGCAAAAATCCACGAAGTCCTTGGGCGAACCCTTGTCGGTTGCCACGACTTTCAGGACCTGTCCCGGATTCATCATGGCCAGCGATTTCGTTGCGCGCAGGATGGGCAACGGACAGGCCAGCTGCCGCACATCCAGTTCGACATCGAATGCCGCTTCGCTCACGTCACGATCTCCCCGCCGGCTTGCAGCCCACGCCATGATGCCGCCCTGCAGGTTGGCCGCTCCCCGCCAGGCCCTGCGCCGCCGCGAACGCTGCGGCCTGCGCCGAACGGCCGCCCATCTGGCAATAGAACACCGTAGTCTTCTGCGCATCCAGTTCGCGCAATGCGCAGTGGCAGCAGATGCAGCGGCAGGCTGATCGCCCCTTTGATGCGTCCGCGTGCGATCTCCGCATCGGTGCGCACATCGACCAGTTGAACGTTGCCGCTCGGCGATCAGGCTCGGGGAGTTCGGCGGCGGTGATATTCCTGAACTCGGCCACGTCTAGTTGTCCCGCATTGCCCGGCTACTGCTCGTCGCCGTGATCGGTCAACAGGCGCGATATGCGCGTGTTCGCCATGGACAGGCGTTTCACCAGTATCGACAGGAAAGCTTCGCTGAACTGGAAGCGGCAATTCGCCGAGGCGTGAGACAACGTTTCGGGAACGATCTCGATCAGCGTGACATCCGTCTTGGAGATGACATCGGTGGTCCGCCGGGCATCCTTGCCGGACAAATGCGCCATCTCGCCGAAGCAATCGCCCTGGTGGAGCAGGCTCAGCAAACGGCCCTGCTTGACCACCCGCACGGAACCGTGGGCGATGATGTAGAAATTCTGCCCTTCCTCGCTTTCACGAAGGATCACCTGTTCTTTCGGCAGCTTGTGCCAGACGCTGATGCGCAGCACTTCCCACAGTTCGACATCGCTGAAATCCTTGAAGAAGTGCAGGGCTCGCAGGGTATCGAACTTCTCGGTATCGAAATACTCATCCTGCTGCGGCACGCTGTAGCTGATGAATGCGACCAGGTCGCGCGCGAACTCATCCCAGGTCTGGTAGCGATGCGCAGTGTCCTTGGCCATGGCGCGCATCACGATGGCATCCAGTTCCGGCGGTATCTCCGGACGGAAGGCGCTGGGCGGTTGCGGGTCGATGTTCAGGATCTGGTAGATCATGCTGTAGCTGTTGGCCGCGTCGAACGGCAGCTTGCCGGTCAGCAGGCGATACATGGTCACGCCCAGCGAATAGATATCCGTCTGGTGGGTCAGCACCATTTCCTTGATCTGTTCCGGCGACATGTAGGCCGGGGAGCCCACCCCGCTCACCTGCGTGCTCTGCTGGTTGTCCACAACCGCCGCGCCGAAGTCGGATATCTTGATGTCGCGGTCGCCGCTGATGAGTATGTTGGCGGGTTTGATATCGCGATGGGTCACGCCCTGGTATTGCGCGTATTCGAGCGCCTTGCAGCATTTGTAGACGATCTCGGCGATGTGCCCCAGATCCATCAGGTGGTCGACATCGCCGTAACGCTCCAGCGTCTCGCCATCGACGTATTCCATCACCACATAGTTCACTTCGCCATCCATCACGGCATCGATGATCTTCACGATATGCGGATGGGAAAGTTTTCCGGCGAGCGAGGCCTCGGTGAGCAGCAGTTTGCGGTAGGCCTTGGCCCGGTTGGTGTCATGCAGGTTGTCCAGATTGAACACCTTGAGGGCGACTTGCTGCTGGCTGAACGGGTCGAGCGCAAGGTACACGGTGCTGGTTGCACCGTGCCCCAATTCCTTGACGATCTCGTACTTGCCGACCTTTTCCATTGCCTGAATACCCCTAGAGGCGCGCATTCTGAAGGCTGCAGGCCGCCATGTCCAGCCACCGCTCCCGGCCTGCCCGCGATTGGCAGCACTGCAGGGGAACTCTTCAGGGGGTGGTGTTATCATACCGCCCATGAAAAAAGCACTACTTTCAGCGCTGCTGCTCCTGCCGTTACTTGCGCGCGCGGACGGCCTGCCCGATCTGGGCGATGTATCGCAGGAAATGATCTCGCCGCAGATGGAGCGTCAGATCGGCGAACAAAGCATGCTCCAGATCCGCGCCAGCAAAAGCTACATGGACGACCCCGAGATCTCCGATTATCTCAATCAGCTCGGCGGGAAGCTGGTGTCGAACAGCCCCGAGCCCAGCCAGCCGTTCGAGTTCTTCGCCATCAATGACAACGCCATCAACGCCTTTGCCCTGCCCGGCGGCTTCGTTGGCGTCAATACCGGCCTGTTGTTGCTGGCCCAGAACGAATCCGAACTCGCCTCGGTGCTGAGCCACGAAATCTCGCACGTCACCCAGCACCACTATGCGCGCATGGTCTCCGGACAACGCTACGACTCGCTCGCCGCACTGGCGACGCTTGCCGTAGCCATCCTTGCCGCGCGCAACAGCCCGCAAGCGGCGACCGGGGCCATCGTCGGGGCACAAGCCGGTGTGGTGCAGCGCCAGCTCAATTTCACCCGCGAGCATGAGCAGGAAGCCGACCGTATCGGCCTGAGCATCCTGGAAAAATCCGGCTTCGACACCCGCGCCATGCCCGCCTTCTTCGAGCGCATGCAAAAAGCCACCCAGTTGATGGAGGGGAACACCCCTTCTTATCTGCGCACCCACCCGGTCACCGTCGAGCGTATCGCCGACGTCGAGAATCGCGTGGAACAGATGCCCTACCACCTCGTGCCCGACAGCCTGGATTTCCAGTTGATGCGCGCCCGGCTGACCGCCACACAGAAGATGCCGCAGGAAGCAGTCGCCTACTTCGATGCCGCTCTGGGCGAAAAGAGATTTGGCAACCCCATCGCTCACCGTTACGGCCTGGTGCTGGCGTTGTTGCGCAACAACCAGCCGCAACGTGCCGAGAAGGAATTCGCCGTCCTGCACAAGCAGGCGCCGCTCAATGCCACGATAGAGACGCTGGCCGGGCAGATCATGCAGCTGACCAAACCGGGCAACGAAGTCGTCGCGTTCTATCGCGCCGCGCTGAAGAATTTCCCGGAACACCATGCCCTGATCTACGACTATGCAGAAGTCCTGCTGCGGGATCAGCGCTACAACGACGCACTCAAATTGCTCGACGACCAAGTCAACCGCGACGGCAACGACCCAAAACTTTACGATCTGGAGGCCCGGGCGTATGCGGCGCTGGGCAGGCACCAGGAAGAGCACCATATGCTGGCCTACAACTACATCCTGCACGGCGACCTGAACGGCACGATCGAACAGCTTGAACTGGCCAAGCAGGCAGGCAACGACTATTACCAGCTCTCCACCATCGAGACCGAACTCAAGCAGTACCGGGAAATCGCCGCCGCCTACAGCAAGAAGAAATAAAGGCATCCGCACCGGTCTGCTGACGCACCGATACCGCGCATACAATGGAATACGCCATGTCTGACTACAACATCCGCGAAGGCCTGCCTTGCCTGGAAGTGCTGCACAACGGCAAGCCCGTTTTGATCCAGCGCGAACAGGACCCCGCATCCACCATCAGCGCCGAATACGCCCTTACCGCGCGCAAATGCCCGCCCTACTGCATACAGCCGATGATGCTGGCGCCCGGGATCGAGACGCTGGGCGAACTGGAAGTGCTGGATTACCTCGACCGCATACACAAGGGCGAAACTGACTGCATCGTGGTCGATTCGCGCACGCCGGACTGGTTCGCCAAGGGCACCATCCCCGGTGCTGTGAACGTTCCCTATGCGCAAAACAACGCGGGACAGCCCACCGATCTGGCCGGCCTGGGCGCAACGCTCGTCCAGCGATTTGGTGTGCAATCCACGGCGGGGTCTTACGATTTCAGCCAATCGCGCACGCTCGCCATCTTCTGCAATGGCCCGTGGTGCGGGCAGACACCCAATTTCATCCGCACCCTGCTCAAGCTCGGCTACCCGGCCGCAAAGCTCAAGTGGTATCGCGGCGGCATGCAGGACTGGTGTTCATTGGGGCTGACCGTGGTTTGACAGCCGCCTTCTCAGACGCGTTTGTATTTCAGCTTGCCGCCAATCTGGGTGAGCTTCATGGATAAATTGATCTGGAAATTCTTGAGTATCCTGGGATCGACGTCATTAGCCGGCCACGACGGCTGGCCAAGTTCTCGCAATAACGCATTGACCAACATCTCGCGGCGCGCCGGGTCATTGATCCCGCCGCCAGCAACTTCTTCCTGGAGTGCCGGATTCTTGTCGAAAGTTGCTCTCAGGAATGAATCCGGTACTTGTATGCCGTAATAATCATTCAACACGCTCACGGCAGCATGATGGTTATTTCCGGCGCCATTGCCGCCCACTTTTCCTTTCACCAGGCTTTCATCTTCAAGCGGCACGACAAAAGTCTTGAGGGTCCGGAATGAATAGAATTGCAGGTGGGGATATTCAGCTTCAAATTGAGCTTGTTCTTCCGCATTTTCAGGTGTTACCAAAATAACTTTTTCGTATTTCATTCCCTTACCCTGGCGCTACGTTAAATCGAGATAAAAATCATACGAGGATTTTCGGCGCGGCCGCCGCCCCTTGCCCTGATCACTTTGGCCTATTCTAGCCCCATCCGGCCGCTCGTGAAATCGGCCCTGGCTTCATGTCTTCAGAACGCCGGTCTGGTCGTCAAGCCCGGACCGGAGTAGTCTTGCTCCCCGGAGGTAGTGGCCATGACGAAACAGACAATGTTGAAGCAACCTTCCACGATGGTTCCCGTGACAAGGTCGATGTTGCTGGATTTGAGACGCAGCTTGCACATCTCGAAGAAGGATATGGAGCCATCCGAGTTCCAGTCCAGGCATGCCGAATTAGTCCGGCTGGAATACCAACGTCTGGTTAACCAAGGCATGTTGGGGTGCTGCACGGAATCGTACGTGATGGAGATGGCTCTGGATTTCGCCAATCAGTCACCCCTCTAGCTCGATCACAGCACCTGCCGGACCGGCTTGCCTGCCCCCTTCCACTTAGGGCGTCATGCCCAGCGTGGGTTGCTGATGTTCGAACCTGGCGATATGAGCAGCCAACAATAAATCTGAATGAGCATCGAAACGGTTGAATCTGACGCCACACAGAGTGCTGTTGTTGTCTGTTTTGACCCGGCAGATAGCCGCCATCCCCTTGAAGCCCATATCCAGATGAATATCCAGCTCCATGGCTTCCATGAATGGCTGGATACCGGCCATTTCCACCAAGGCGCCCTTTTGTGAAACATCGAGCGTTTTCAGTCTGGTCTTGATGCCATCCAGAATCGCGTAGCCTTCAAAGACCATAGGAAATCGTCTGGAGCTTCGTCGTTCCTGAGTATGCATATCTTTATATCCCCCAGTAAGCCATTCGGTTGTTGCCTGATCGAAAAGTTTCCGCGGTTCATCCACCCCCGCCAATTCCAAGCACTAGACTGAACTTAATTGCTGCATGCGGCGCGCAAACAGGAAGCTGGCTGCAATCACAAGAATGATGGCCATGCCAATGAACAGCTCCCTGCCTTCCTGCCACGCGGCAGCTTCAGGAAAGAACCTGCGCGACAATTCCAGTACCGCCACGGACAGACTGAGCAATGCCACGGTGATGCCCATGATGCGCGAGGCGACACGTGCCGAGGCATCGGCACGCTGCAACAGGTGCGATATCCACAGCCCGTTTGCCGCATCGGTCACCATCATGCCCGCCATGAAACATACGGCCAGCAGCAGCGCATGAGCCATGCCGCCGAACTGGGTGGAGGTTGTGGAAAACAGTGCCGCTTGCGAAAGGGTGTCGAAGGACAAGTGCAAACAGCGCGCCTACCAGCGCGATCACCAGCGGATTCCCGGCATGCTTGAGCCTTCCCAGCCAGCGGCCTTTGATGCCGACCATCTGCACCATCTCGTGCGCCGGTGTGGAAAACACCGCATACAGATTGAGTGCGCCCAGCGAGAGCAGGAAGAAAGCCGACACCCAGGCACCCACGCCGTCCATCCATGCCGGCACGCCGCCCTGCTGAAACAGGAAGCTGGTTGCCACAGCCACGATGCACACCACGAGGCCATGACCGGCAGAGAACAGGAAACCGCAGAATCGCGCCAGCCGTTTGCGTCCTGCGGCGGCATTGAAGCGCGTCAGGCCGTCGATGGTCGCCAGATGGTCGGCATCCATGCCGTGCTTCATGCCCAGCACAAAGGCCAATGCAACCAAGGGATAAATGCCGCCATGAATCGTTCCCATAACGCCTCCGTCAAGAAGATTCCGCCTGCCCTGCGTCAATTATGCCAGCAACTGCAGACAATTGATGTCAGCAATACTGTGTACTGTCAGCATATCCTGGGCAATTGCTCCCCGGCCAGCCAATCCACCACGCGGCGGCCGCCCAGCCGGGTGGTCATCTGCACGAAGCCATGCGCATCCGCCAGCACTTCGCCGATGATGGATGCCTCAGCGCCCAGCGGATGTGCGCGCATCGCCGCCAGCAAACGCTCCGCATCGTCCGCCGCGCAGATGGCGACCAGCTTGCCCTCGTTCGCGACATACAGCGGATCGAGGCCGAGGAATTCGCACGCCGCCTCGACCGGCTGGTTCACCTTGATCGCCGATTCATGCAGCATCATGCCCACGCCGGATTGCTTGGCGATCTCGTTCAGCGTGGTCGCCAGACCGCCGCGGGTCGGATCGCGCAACACGCGCAGCTGCGCGCCGCTATCCAGCATCGCTTCAATGAGCCCATGCAGCGCCGCCGTGTCCGACACAATGGGCGCGGAGAAGGTCAGCCCTTCTCTTTGAGAAAGTATGGCCATGCCGTGATCGCCGATGGTGCCCGAGAGCAATATCTTGTCGCCCGCCTGCGCCAGGTCGCCGGAGAGATCGATGCCGTCGCGCACCACGCCGACGCCGGTGGTGGTGATGAACACGCCGTCGCCCTTGCCCTGCTCCACCACCTTGGTATCGCCGGTGACGATGAGCACCCCCGTCTCGCGCGAAGCCTGTGCCATCGACTCGACGATGCGTTTCAGGTCGGCCAGCGGGAATCCCTCTTCGAGTATGAACGAAGCCGACAGGTACAGCGGCTTTGCCCCCATCACCGCCACGTCGTTGATGGTGCCGTGCACTGACAGGCAGCCGATGTCCCCGCCGGCAAAGAACAACGGCGACACCACATGGCTGTCCGTCGCCATCACCAGTCGGCCGTTCGCCACCGGCAGCGTCGCGCCATCGTTGCCCTGCGCCAGGTATTGATTATCGAACGCCGCCGCAAACAGCTCGGTGATGAGCTGCGCCATGGCGCGACCACCGGAACCGTGCGACATGTCGACCCGGCCATTCTTGATATCGAGCGAGCGGACGTAGTTCGGCTTGATCGAACAGCTCGTCATGCCGCCTCCCGGAAGCGCCCATAACTGTAATGCGCCGCGCAGGCGCCCTCGGACGACACCATGCATGAACCTACGGGATTCTCAGGCGTGCACACCGTACCGAAGATCTTGCATTCCTGCGGGCGTTTCTGGCCTCTCAATATCGCGGCGCATTCGCAGGCCTTGTTGTCCGGCACAGTCACGTAATCGACCTTGAATTTCTGTTCAGCATCGAACGCGACGAACTTGTCGCGCAGCTTCAGCGCACTGTGCGGCACGCTGCCAAGGCCGCGCCATTCGAACAGGTCGCGCAGCTCGAACACTTCCGCCACCAGCTCTTGCGCCTTCAGGTTGCCTTCGCGTGTCACCGCACGGGTGAATTCGTTCTCGACGGCGGCGCGCCCCTCGTTGACCTGGCGCACCAGCATCAGGATGGCCTGCATCACGTCCAACGGCTCGAAACCGGCGATGACCACTGGCTTGCCGTAATCGTCGGCGAAGGGTTCATACGGCCTGCTGCCGATGACGGTGGATACATGCGCCGGGCCAACAAAGCCGTCCAGCGCCACGCCGCCTGCGACGGCGAGAATGGCGTGCATGGCGGCCGGGGTCAGCACGTGGTCGCACAGGATGCTGAAGTTCTTCAGCCCTTCGGCCGCAGCCTGTTTGACCGCCACGGCGGTCGGCGGCGTGGTGGTCTCGAAACCGATGGCGAGGAACACGACTTCGCGTTGCGGATTGTCGCGCGCAATCTTCAGCGCATCCTGTGTCGAGTAGATCATGCGCACATCCGCACCGTTGGCCTTGGCGCGCATCAGCGAAAGATTGTCGGAAGCCGGGACGCGTACGGTGTCGGCATAGGTGCAGAGGATCACGCCGTGCTCGCGCGCCAGGCGGATGGCCTGGTCGACGCGACCGATGGGCAGCACGCACACCGGGCAGCCGGGGCCGTGGATCATGCGTACGTTGGACGGCAGCAGGTCGGCGATGCCGTAGCGCGAGATGGCGTGGGTGTGGCCGCCGCAAAATTCCATCAACCGGTAGGCACGCTTCGGATCGGCTTCACGCGCGATGTTGGTGGCGATATTCCGGGCCAGTTCACCGTCGCGGAATTCGTCCACGTATTTCATGCTGCGCCTGACTCATCCAGCTGGCCGATCTCGGCGAACATTTCCAGCGTACGTTCGGCCTCTTCCTGATCGAGCTTTTGCAGCGCGTAGCCGACATGCACGATCACGTAATCGCCGATACCGGCATCGTCCACCAGCGCCAGCGAGATTTCCTTGCGCACCCCGCCCAGATTGACGATGGCATTGCCCGGCGTCGTCAATTCTTCGATACGTGCTGGGATGGCAAGGCACATGGGCTAATTCCTGATCACCGGCAGACCAGCGCCGACCCAGGCATTGGTGCCGCCGGCCACATTGGTGACCTGCTTGAAGCCCGCATCGTGCAGGATCGCAGCCCCCTGTGCCGAGCGGTGGCCGGTACGGCAGATCACTTCAACCGGCTTGTCCTTGTATTGCGCGATCTCGTTCAGGCGGGATTGCAGCTGCCCCAGCGGAATGAGTGTGGCCCCCTGGGCATGGACTTCGGCAAATTCCCCCGGTTCGCGTACATCGAGCAGGAAGGTGCCTTTAGCCTGAAGGGCTGCTGCCTGATTGACGTCGACAGAAGGGACCGCCGATGCCGATGAGGCCGGCGAACCTGCCAGTACAAACAGCGCTACGCCCAGTACAGCCAGCGACAAGGGGACGATGAATTGTTTTTTCATGAAATTTCCTTTGGTAACGAGAGCCGCTTCAGGCTCCCAGGTTGATCTGTTGCAATGCGATGCTGGCCTGGCCGAACGAGATCCCGCCATCGTTGGGCGGCAACAATTGCGCATTCAGCACATACAGGCCTTCCGCTGTCAGGCTCTCGGTCAATGCGTTCGACAACACCCCATTGAGGAAGCATCCGCCCCCCAGCGCGACGCGGGGAACGCCGGATTGGGAAACGGCACGCTGCACCCAGGCACTCAGCCCCTCGGCGACCGTGGCATGGAACAAGGCTGCGCCATAGGCGGCATCCTTGCAGTCGGCAAGGGCGGTAAGCAGCGGCCGGAAATCCAGGTCGTTCTGGGCCGTGTGGATGTAGCCGAGGGCAAGCGGGGCAACCTTGCCGTGGCGCACCGCCAGTCCTTCCAGCTGCATCGCCGCTTGGCCTTCGTAGCCCTGGATCTCGCTGACGCCCAGCAACCCTGCGGCGGCATCGAAGTAGCGCCCCATGCCGGTAGCCGGGACGCAATTCAACTGACGCTGCAACATCCCGAGCACCGTCTCCGCGCCTTCCTGTGCCGAAAAACGGCGCACGATCTCGTCGCCGCGCTGCATGTCGAACAGCGCCGCTGCCGCCATGCGCCAGGGCTCGCGAGCTGCCCGGTCGCCTCCCGGCATGGTCAGGGGGGCGAGGTGTCCCAGCCTTTCGAATTTCGTGCCCTCCACGCGCAGCAGTTCACCCCCCCATGCGCTGCCGTCCGTGCCCAGCCCCACGCCATCCAGTGCCAGGCCGAGCACCGGCTCGGTCAGGCGATGTTCGGCGCAGATCGCGGCGATATGCGCGTGGTGATGCTGCACGGCAAAACACCGGCAGCTTGTGTTGCGCGGCATAAGCCTGCGCAAACTGGGTGCTGTAAAAATCGGGGTGCAGATCGTGCGCCACGGCCTGCGGTTGCACATCGAGGATGTCGCACAGATAGGCGACGGTCTCGTCCAGCATCTGCCGTGCACCGGCATGGTCGAGATCGCCGATGTGTTGCGACACGAAGGCCTCGTTTCCCCGGGTGAGGCACACGGTGTTCTTCAGCCATGCCCCGCAAGCCAGCACTGACGGCCCGGAGAACGGCAGCACGATGCGGCGCGGCGTGTAACCGCGCGCACGCCTGATGAATGCAGGCGCAGTGCCCTGCCATTTCATCACGCTGTCGTCGCAGCGGTGCAGGATGTCGCGATTGTGGGTCAGGAAGGCATCGGCCAGGCCGGAAAGCGCCTGGCGTGCTTCCTGCATCATCCTTGACCAGCGGCTCGCCGCCCTGATTGGCGCTGGTCATCACCAGGGCCAGCGGTGTGGCCTGTTGCAACCAGTCTGCCCCTTCCGGCTTGCCGAGCAATTCATGGAACAACAGATAATGCAGCGGCGCGTACGGCAGCATCAGGCCGATGGTGGACAAGCCGGGAGCGACACCCTGCAATTCGGCAGCACAGATCTCCGATTGGCGCAGCAAGACGATGGGGCGCTCGCCCGTTTCCAGCAAGGCCGCATCCTGGTCGCGGAATCGCGCATAGTGACGCGCCGAGAGCGTATTCAGCACCATCACCCCGAAAGGTTTCTCCTCACGCTGCTTGCCGGCACGCAATCGGGCGACTGCTTCGGCATTGCGCGCATCGCAGACCAGATGGAAACCGCCGATACCTTTGACGGCAACGATCTGTCCGGCACGGATGCGCTCGCAAGCTGCTGCGATGGGATCGGCCGCCGCCTGCGTTTGCCACTGCCCGTCGTACAACTGGAGGCTGGGGCCGCATGCCGGACAGGCGTTGGGCTGTGCGTGGAAGCGGCGCGAACCGGGGTCGTCATATTCGGCCTGACAGGCAGGGCATTGCGCGAACTTCGCCATGCTGGTGTTGGCCCGGTCGTAAGGCAGCCGCGCAATCAGTGTGTAGCGAGGGCCGCAATGGATGCAGTTGATGAAGGGATGGCGGTAGCGGCGGTTGGCAGGATCGAACAGTTCCGCCAGGCATTCCGGGCAAATCGCCTTGTCCGGCGCGATACCGGTTTGCACCTTGCCCGTCTTGCTGGCCGTGATGGTGAATCCGCGCATGCCGGTCGGGGCCTGCGACAGGTCGTGGGTGACTTTTTCCACCCGGGCCAGCGCGGGCGGTTCGCTTTGCAGGCGTTCGACAAGGCGCAACACTTGTGTGCGCTCGCCTTCGACATCGATCTCCACGCCGTCGCTATCGTTGCGCACCCAGCCCGCCAGGCCAAGCTCATGTGCAAGACGGTATACGAATGGCCTAAAGCCGACCCCCTGGACCTGGCCGGAAACTCTGATTTGCGCGTGGATAATCTTGGTCATATTTTGTTATTCATCTATTCGTATTGTTATGCACACAGGCAGGTGAATAACTGCCCGGCGGTTAATTGGTTTTACAACGGACTCAACCGTTCAGCCCATCCTGCCCGATATGGTTTTCTTGCACCCCGCCTTTATCCATTGCAACCAGTCGCCCATCCCCTCGCCACTGGTCGCGGAAATTCGTATCACCTGGATGTCAGGGTTGACGCGGCGGGCATTGGCCACCGCCAGATCGGCATCGAAGGTCAGGTACGGCAACAAATCGCACTTGTTCAGCAGCATCAGGTCGGCAGCGCGAAACATGTCAGGGTACTTGAGCGGCTTGTCTTCGCCCTCGGTCACGGAAAGTATCGCCACTTTGTGCGCTTCTCCCAGATCGAAACTGGCCGGGCAAACCAGGTTGCCGACATTCTCAATCAGCAACAGGCTGTCATCCTGCAACTTGAGCTGCTCCATCGCGCGGCCAACCATGCAGGCATCGAGATGACAGCCCTTGCCGGTGTTGATCTGCAGCGCAGGCGCGCCTGTCGCTCGAATCCGGGCGGCATCGTTATCGGTCTGCTGATCGCCTTCGATCACTGCCAGTTTCAACTCTCCATGCAGCGCCTCGATGGTCTTGACCAGCAGTGTGGTCTTGCCGGAGCCGGGGCTGGAGACCAGGTTGAGGGCAAAGATGCCATGTGCTTCCAGATAGCCGCGATTCTCCTCGGCGTAGCTATCGTTCTTGGAAAGGATGTCGCGCTCGATCTTCACCATGCGCGCCTGACTCAGGCCCGGCGCATGTGCACCCGCCAGGCCGGCGCCGAAATCGATCGAACCATGGTGGGAGACAGGCGAGTGAGCATGATCGTGCGCTGCGTCCTTGTCGTGTATCCGGTATTGCACTTGCGCACCGGATCTGCGCCCATGCTTGAGCGCATGCCCGCCGATGAGCGTTTGACCCGAACCGCATCCGCATACGTTACACATCGCTATCCTCTATTCCACGTCTAGCTCTTTGACCCGCATCTCGTTGCCGCCTGTCACCTGAAGCTGGTGGCTGCCGCATTTCGGACATACATCATACAAGGCTTGTACCTGTACCGTATCTGCACACTGCATGCACCAAGCCTGCCCCGGCGTCTCGATTATCTCCAAAAGCGCATCTTGTGCAATGCTGTCGCGCACAACGGCTTCGAAACAGAAGCGCATCGCCTCGACTTCCACACCAGCCAATTGGCCGATCTCCAGCCATACCGTTCTGACACGGCTGAAATTCTGCTCTTGTGCCGCATCCTCGATGATCTGCAGCACGCCTTCTGCCAGCGACATCTCGTGCATCAATGATCCCTTATTTCGATCTGGTACGACACGCAGGGGTCGAGCGACAATGCCTCAGCCTGTACCAATTGTTGCAGACGCTCACGGTTGCACTCCTTGATGCCGAGCAAGTCCTGCACGAAAGCCCCGTTGGGATGGAAATTCCATTCCGTCGGCGCAACGATCACATAGTCCGACACTTGCCCCGCCACAAGGTGCACACGATGCATCAACAAACCCCGCGCCGTGCGCACGACCGAGATGCCTTCACCTGCCGCAGGACTGGCTGCATCCAGCCGTGGTGCAGCACTGCCACTTGCCATCTCGACCACATCGCGCACCCTGGCCAGCAGTCGGGTCAACGCCTTCGAGCTGCTTTTCAGCCAGACATCGCGCAGCAGCGCGCAGTCCGCATAATAGCTCCATGCCCCGGTTTCCGCCGCACTTCCATGCCATTCCGGGAAAGCGGCAAATGCCGTGCCCCATTGTCCGGCGCATGCCTGTTGGGCCTCGACAGCGGACCATGCGGGCAGCATCCGGCTCCCGCCCGCGCCATGCCGGCCATGTTCCAGATCGGCCAGTTTCGCCAGCAATCGCGCCGCCGGGCTCTCCGCCTTGTTCCACCATGCTTGCAGCGCGAGGTAATTCTCAATCCCGCGCCATTCAGCCACCGGCATCCCCAGCCAGTCGCGCTCGAATTCCTGCCTGAAGACCGCCATTCCGGCTTCACCGACGGCAATCTTGTGCAGCATCGCATACCACCTTGCGAACATCTGTTCCTGTTGCCCCAATCCGAGCAATTTCGGCCAGTCGAGCATCACGCGCCACAAATGTTCCTGCACCGCCTCGCACATGACCGTCCGCCCGGCCGCAGCGACTTCCGGCAACTCACCATGTTGTGCGGCGTACAAGGCAGCATTGGCTGCCGCTCCCTGCGCATGTCCGCATACACTGAACAACAGCGGAAAGATCCGCATCGCTTGCGCAGGCGTCTTGCCTTTCAATACTTGCGCCGCCTGCGGGCGTGAGGAACGAATCTCTGCGCCCAGAACCGAAGTTCCATCCCGCGTCACGCCAAGGATTAATTCTCCGATTTCCGTCAATTCCATCCCCAATAAACGCTACGCAAAATACTGCAATGTGAAAGCACCTACACAAGAAAGACTTTCCGGCGATTATAGGACACCTGGCCACCGTCTACCGCCAACGTCCCGCCCCGGTTCAACGCGTAATCCCAGAAACCTTTGATGGAACAACCTTCGTAACATTCACTGACATGCGCGGGTGATAGCCGCATCGAAATCGAGCAGCGTTCCCAGCGAATCAATACGGTGTATTTTCATAAGAACACCTCAGACAAAACAGCGTGTACAAAGCCCCCAACGATGCCGGCTGCAAGAAGTAACAAATTGTATTTTATAGATATATATAAAGTCGCCCATTAAAATACATACCCGTTTTTTCTGGTACTAGGCTCATATATAGGCCTTTCGGCATATGGACATGACTCTTGCCAACGAATAACTTGCGCCCATAGTGATTTTATCTGGGAGGTTATGATGCATCCAACCATGTTTATGCTGACGACGCTCGCTATCGGAACACTCGTTCTGATGGCAGGAATCATGATGTGCAGAGAGTCAGGGCAGAGCCTTCAATGCACGTTGAAAAGCTGCTTGGCCTGGGGAGCAGGCTACTTCATTTCCATGTGTGTTCAGGTGGTAGTGCTCTCAAACATGTAGAAGACAACCAACGTCTTGCACAATAAGAAAACCCGCCAGATGGCGGGTTTTCTTATTTGGTGGCCCTCCCGGACTTGAACCGGGGACCAATAGTTTCAATGATGCAGCGCCTTATCCAGCGAGTGTAGAAACTTTTCCGCATCGTGCTGAGCGATTTGATATTTGATCGTTGCACCGACCATCATTTGGGGAACGGAATTCACCAACTCCATGGCGATGGGATATTTGCCGGTGGCGATGGCTTCTTTCAGGTAGTTGAATTTGTTGGCGGCGTCTTCGATCGAAAGCAGGAAAGCGTGGCCTTCATCGGTGACGCTAATGGCCTTGTTGCCCACATGCGTCACTGCCTGACAGTGAAAACGTTTCTTGGACATTCACTTCTCCTTTGCTGCATTGTTTGTAACTGCGATTGAGTCTGCGCTTTGCCCCCTTGGGTGTCAAACTACCCCAGTGAGGTGAAGACTTTGAGTTTCCCGAACGCAATGGATGACACAGTTTGCACAGTGACCGTGGTGGACCAAAGGATTTTCTACGCGAAATACTGATGCTGATTTTGATGTCGGTCTTGATACCGCATGAATAGCGGGACCATTGGATGTGCAAAGAAAAAAGGAGTTACACCTTCGTGTAACTCCTTGTTTTTGGTGGGCCCTCCCGGACTTGAACCGGGGACCAAAGGATTATGAGTCCTCTGCTCTAACCAACTGAGCTAAGGGCCCGTAAAGCTTAGTTGTCCCCATCCAGGAAGCTCTTGAGCTTTTCAGAACGCGACGGGTGACGCAGCTTGCGCAGGGCCTTGGCTTCGATCTGGCGGATACGTTCGCGAGTGACGTCGAACTGCTTGCCGACTTCTTCCAGCGTGTGGTCGGTGTTCATCTCGATGCCGAAGCGCATGCGCAGCACTTTGGCTTCGCGCGGGGTGAGACTGTCGAGGATGTCCTTGGTGACGTTGCGCAGGCTGTCGTAAACTGCGGCGTCGATCGGCGCCAGCGAGTTGGCATCTTCGATAAAGTCGCCCAGATGCGAGTCGTCATCGTCGCCCACCGGCGTTTCCATGGAGATGGGCTCCTTGGCGATCTTGAGGATCTTGCGGATCTTGTCTTCCGGCATTTCCATCTTGATCGCCAGCGTGGCGGCATCGGCTTCCAGACCTGTTTCTTGCAGGATCTGGCGCGAGATACGATTCATCTTGTTGATGGTCTCGATCATGTGCACCGGGATGCGGATGGTACGTGCCTGGTCGGCGATGGAACGGGTGATGGCCTGGCGGATCCACCAGGTCGCGTAGGTCGAGAATTTGTAGCCGCGACGGTATTCGAACTTGTCCACCGCCTTCATCAGGCCGATGTTGCCTTCCTGGATTAGGTCGAGGAACTGCAGGCCGCGATTGGTGTATTTCTTGGCGATGGAGATCACCAGACGCAGGTTGGCCTCGATCATGTCGCGTTTGGCGCGGCGTGCCTTGGCTTCGCCGTTGGTCATCTGCTTGTTGATTTCTTTCAGGTCGAGGATGGGGATGCCTACGCGCTGCTGCAGCGCCAGCATCTTCTTCTGCTGGTCCACAATGGCAGCCTGATGACGCGCCAGCGTTTCGCTGTAGGGCTTCTTGGCTGCGATTTCGTGCTTGACCCAATCCAGATTGCCTTCGTTGAGCGGGAACACCTTGATGAAGTGCGGGCGCGGCATGTGTGATTTGGTCACGCACAGTTCCTGGATGCTGCGCTCGCAACCGCGCACTTCCTCTACCAGGCCGCGCATAGTTTCGCACAAAGCGTCCACTTGCTTGGCCGAGAAGCGGAACTGCATCAATTCTTCGGAAATCTGCAGCTGCAGCTTGTCGTATTGTTTGCTGCGATAGCCGTGTTTCTCGTAGGCCTTGCCCAGCTTGGTGAAGAGATCGCTGATAACGGCAAAGCGTTCCAGCGCGTCGATCTTGAGTTGCGCCAGGTTGGCGGCAGCCGCGGCCTCGCCGTCCTCTTCCGATTCCTCTTCTTCCTCTTCCTCTTCTTCGCTCTCTTCCGATTCTTCTTCGACAGCTTCGTTGACCATGATGCCTTCATCGGTGTCGATGAAACCATCGATCACTTCGTCGATACGCAGCTCTTCTTTTGCCACTTTATCGGCGAGCAAGAGGATCTCGGCGATGGTTGCCGGACAAGCGGAAATGGCCTGGATCATGTGCTTCAGGCCGTCTTCGATGCGCTTGGCGATCTCGATCTCGTCCTGGCGGGTGAGCAGGTTGACCACGCCCATTTCGCGCATGTACATACGCACCGGGTCGGTGGTACGGCCAAATTCGGAATCCACGGTAGAGATCGCTGCTTCGGCTTCTTCTGCTGCATCTTCGTCGGCAACAGGAGGGGCCGTCTCGGCCATGATGAGCGTCTCGGTATCCGGCGCAACGTCGCAGACAGTGATGCCCATGTCGTTGATCATGCTCACCACACCTTCGATCTGCTCGACTTCGAGCATTTCCGGCAAGTGGTCGTTGATCTCGGCGTAAGTCAGGTAGCCGCGTTCCTTGCCCAGCAGGATCAGCGCCTTCAGGCGCGTGCGACGCGCTTCGATATCCAGCGTTTGATCTACGGCCGCACCCTCTGCTGCAGCCTGTTTTCCATTGGCTGCTTGTTTGGCATTGGCTGCGGTGGGTTTGGAAGTTGAACTGGTTTTTTTCTTTTGCTGCGGAGTCGCCATTTTGAGGTTTCCCAAAGTTGATTCGTACTCGAAATTACCCGGCACACGTAAAAGAGGTGCCGTCGAAAAGGGCGCGGATTATACCCGATTTCTTAAAACTTTTCCGAAGCTTAGCTTCGATTCCTGCCGGTACAGGCATTTGCAAATACCGTGCCTGCCGCCTGTTTTTTCAGCTGATTTGCGCCTTCAATTGCTTGCGTTGCTCGCAAAGCTGCTTGTACTGCGCCTGCTCCGCCTCGCTCATTTTCAGCCCCTCTGGCTTCCAGTTGCGCAATTTCGGCATCAACAGCCTCGCGCTGCATCTTGCGCAACAGGCCCTGAAACTCGGCCTCGACATCGAAATTTTCGCCCAGATGCATGATGTCGCCCTGCGAGGCGAGCACCGGCTCGTGCACGGTACCCTGAAAATGCTGGATCAGCGCCGCGGTTGTGGTTTCGTCTGCCGATTCGTTCAACCAGTCCACTATAGCGGCAATTGCCGCAGCTTCTGCACCCTCGACATGAAAATCACCAGGCAACTCGCGCGCCAATTCCGGCTTCATCACCAGACAGCGCAGCAGGGTGCGCAATCCGGAGGGCGCGGCACGCTTGGCCTTGGGCGGCGCAGCAACGACGTGCTTGGGGGCAGCGATGGGTTTGATAGCCCAAAGCGATTCCAGTTCCGCTTGCGTCACGCCGGCCAGCGCCGCCACTTCCTTGCGCAGCAACAGCGCCGTGGTGGGCGCAGTGATGGCGGTCAGCAGCGGCTGGGCATTCTTGAGCAGGGCACTGCACCCTTCCTGGGTGTGCAGGTCGACCTCTGCGGTCAGTTCGCGCAACAAATAGCCGGAAAGCGGCAGCGAGTTATCCAGCTCATGCTCGAAAGCTTCGGTGCCGAATTCGCGAATGTAGGTGTCGGGATCATGCTCTTCCGGCAGGAACAGAAAGCCGATGCGCTTGCCGTCCTGCAGTTGCGGCAGGGCATTCTCCAGCGCGCGCCAGGCGGCCTTCTGGCCCGCCCTGTCGCCGTCGAAACAAAACACGATCTGGTCGCACAGGCGCAGCAGCTTTTGCACATGGAAAGGCGTGGTCGCCGTGCCCAGCGTCGCCACGGCATATTCCACGCCGTGCTGCGCCAGCGCCACCACGTCCATGTAGCCTTCGACCACGATCACGCGCTGCTGGGCGCGGATGGCCTTCTGCGCCTGGAACAGTCCGTAGAGCTCGTGCCCTTTTTCGAACAGCGTGGTCTCGGGTGAGTTGAGATATTTGGGCTCCCCCTTGTCCAGCACGCGCCCGCCGAAACCGATGACCTGGCCGCGCACGTTGACGATGGGGAACATGATGCGGTCGCGGAAGCGGTCGTAGCGCTTGCCGCCTTCACCTTCGATCACCAGCCCGGTTTCGACCAGGCTGGCATCCTGGTAATTGGGCACGGCGGCCTTCAGGTTCTGCCAATCGTCCGGCGCATAGCCGATGCCGAAGCGCGCCGCGACTTCGCCGCTCAATCCGCGACCTTTGAGGTAATCGATGGCACGCTGGGATTTCTTCAGTTGCTCGCGGTAGTAACGCGTGGCGTTATGCATGAGATCGTAAAGATCGGGCGCAACCTTGTGTTGCGGCACATTGGAGGCTTCACGAGGAACTTCGACGCCGATGCTCTTGGCCAAGTCCTCCACCGCCTCGACGAAGCCCATGCCGGTGTGCTCCATGACGAAGCCGATGGCGGTACCATGCGCGCCGCAACCGAAACAGTGGTAGAACTGCTTGGACTGGCTGACCGTAAAGGACGGGGATTTTTCGTTATGGAAGGGGCAGCAGGCAACGTAGTTGGCGCCGGCCTTCTTGAGCGGCAGGTAGCGCTCGATCACGTCCACGATATCGAGGCGATTGAGCAGATCCTGAATGAAACTTTTTGGAATCACTCCGCCCTCGCATTTTCGAATGGATGTACCGAAGAATACCTTACTACCGTTCGTCCCGAGTAGGCCGCAGGCCGTATCGAGGGATGCTTTTTAAACTTTGAGAGGCTTCGATACGGGGCTGCGCCCCTACTCAGCCGAACGGGTGTGTGTGAAACTATTTGGTCAACTGCGCTTTGATCAGGCCGGACACCTTGCCCATGTCGGCGCGACCAGCCAGCTTGGCTTTGACCACGCCCATCACCTTGCCCATGTCTTGCGGACCGGCGGCGCCCGTCGCAGCGATGGCTTCAGCGATAGCAGAGACGATCTCGGCTTCGCTGAGCTGCTGCGGCATGTAGGTCTGCAGCACCGAGACTTCGAATTCCTCGACATCGACCAGATCCTGGCGGTTCGCCGCCTTGTACTGGCTGATGGAATCGCGGCGCTGCTTCAGCATCTTTTCGATGATGGCGACCACATCCGCATCGGTCAGTTCGATGCGCTCATCCACTTCGCGCTGCTTCATCGCGGCGAGCAACAGACGAATCGCCCCGAGACGCGCCGTTTCCTTGGCGCGCATCGCGGTTTTCATGTCGTCGGTGATCTGCTGTTTCAAGCTCATGGCAAAAACAAACGCCGCAACCTCTGAGGATTGCGGCGTCGCCTTATTGAAAAGGATTAATACAGCTTCGGAGGCAGGGTCTGGCTGCGCAGGCGCTTGTAGTGGCGCTTCACGGCAGCGGCCAGCTTGCGCTTACGCTCGGCTGTGGGCTTTTCGTAAAACTCGCGTGCGCGCAGTTCGGTCAGCAGACCGGTCTTTTCCACGGAACGCTTGAAGCGGCGCATCGCAACTTCGAACGGCTCATTCTCTTTAACACGTACTGTTGTCATGGACAAACTACCTTCTACCAAAAATTCGAGGGCGCGATTCTACAAAACAACGCTTTAATACACAACCGATATTTACACTGCACCGAAATCCGGCCGAACTTGCGCTTCCCGACCTGCGCCACAACCACCGCGCCGGCCTTGATTTGCAAGGCTTTATCGCTGACCTTTTCGCCGTCCAGCTTGACGCCGCCCTGATCGATCATGCGCAAGGCCTCGGAGGTGCTGGCAACAAGGTTGGCCTGCTTGAGCAAGTGGGCGATGGCGATATGGCCGTCCGTGCTGGCAACGTCGATTTCGGGCATGTCGTCCGGCAGCACGCCCTTCTGGAAGCGCGCCTCGAATTCGGCCAGCGCGTCTTCGGCCGCTTTTTGCGAATGGAAACGGGCGACAATCTCCTGCGCCAGCATCACCTTGATGTCGCGCGGGTTGCGGCCGCCCGCCACTTCCTCTTTGAAGTTGGCGATCTGCGCCAGACTGCGGAACGAAAGCAGGTCGTAATAACGCCACATCAGCTCGTCGGAGACCGACATGATCTTGCCGAACATGTCGGTCGGCGTGTCGGTGATGCCGACGTAATTGCCCAGCGACTTGGACATCTTGTTGACGCCATCCAGCCCCTCCAGCAGCGGCATGGTGAGCACGCACTGTGCCGGCTGGCCAAAATGGCGCTGCAGCTCGCGCCCCATCAGCAGGTTGAATTTCTGGTCGGTGCCGCCCAGCTCGAGGTCGGCCTTCAGTGCGACGGAGTCGTAGCCCTGCACCAGCGGGTAGATGAATTCATGGATGGCGATGGGCTGGCTGGCTTTATAACGCTTGCCGAAATCGTCGCGCTCCAGCATCTGCGCCACGGTGTGCGTGGCGGCCAGCTTGATCAGGTCGACCGCGCTGAACTTGTCCATCCAGGTGGAGTTGAACACGACCTCGGTCTTGGCCGGGTCGAGCACCTTGAACACCTGCTCTTTGTAGCTCTGCGCATTGGCGAGCACCTGCTCGCGCGTCAGCGGCGGGCGGGTGGCGTTCTTGCCGGTGGGGTCGCCGATCATGCCGGTGAAATCGCCGATCAGGAACAGGGCGTGATGCCCCAAGTCCTGCAACTGGCGCATCTTGTTCAGCAGCACGGTGTGGCCGAGGTGCAGGTCGGGTGCGGTCGGGTCGAAACCGGCCTTGATGCGCAACGGGCGGCCTTGTTCGAGCTTCTTGACCAGCTCCGATTCGATCAGCAGCTCATCGCTGCCGCGTTTGATTTGATTGAGGATTTCTTGTTGATTCATATCGAAGACCGCTTGTCTGTTACTCGCCCGGTGCCTGAGCGGATTTTGAGGGGGGTGCGCTTTCTGTTAAAGTGCACGTCATACCTCAGTTAAGTCCTTGTGTTTGCCGATAAAGATCAACAACCCTACACAAGCACTGCCGCCTTGGGAGGCGCGAATGTTACCGCAAAACACCTTGTCACACGCGCACAAAATGAAGCTGCGCTGGTTCGTTACCTTGTCCACCCTGCCTTTGCTGGGGGTGGTGACCGCATTCGGCATCATGCCTCAAACGGATGCGGGATCGCGCGAACTCAAGACCGTGATCGAACAGATTACCCTGCCTGATGCTCCCGCCATTGCAGGCAATACGACCTCATTCTGGCGCAACGAACGTATCCAGCGTGGCGACACCATCGCCGAACTGCTGCGCAGGCTGAACGTGGATGACCAGGCTGCAAGCGATTATCTGCGCAAGAGCAAGGCTGCCGAAGGGCTGCGCAGGTTGTCCGTGGGCAAGGAAGTCCAGGCCGAGACAGACGCCAATGGCGCTTTGCTGGCGTTGCGCTATCTGGGCAACGACGCCAATCAGGTGGTCATTGAAAAGAGTGGCGACGGCTTCAGAGTGCGCACGCTGCCCGCCCAGACCGAAAAACGCATGCAGATCCGTACCGGCGAGATCAAAACCAATCTCTTTGCCGCGACCGACGAGGCCGGCCTGCCCGACCCGGCTGCCAACCAAATGGCGGACATCTTCGGCGGAGACATCGATTTTCACCGCGATCTGCGCAAAGGCGACAAATTCACGGTGATCTACGAGATGACCTATATCAACGGCGAGCCCGCGCGCACCGGCCGCATTCTCTCTGCCGAATTCGTCAACCACGGACATGCCTACCGTGCCGCCTATTTCCAGACCTCGGAATCCGCGGGCAATTATTACTCCCCCGATGGCAAGAGCATGCAAAAAGCCTTCCTGCGCTCCCCCCTCGAGTTTTCCCGCATCAGCTCCGGTTTCACCAAGTCGCGTTTCCACCCGATCCTGAACAAGTGGCGCTCCCATAAGGGGGTGGATTACGCCGCACCGATCGGCACCAAGGTCAAGGTCACCAGCGACGGTGTAGTTGCCTTAGTCGGCAAACAGAGCGGGTATGGCAATGTGGTGGTGGTCAATCACCAAGGACACTTCACCACGGTATATGGTCACTTGTCACGTTTCGCCGGCGGACTGCACAAGGGCCAGCGTGTGGTGCAAGGACAGGTCATTGCTTATGTCGGCATGACCGGTTTGGCTACCGGGCCACATTTGCATTACGAGTTCAAGATGGACGGCGTCCAGCGCGATCCACTGAAAGTGGCCCTGCCGGATGGCAAGCCGATCAGTGGTGCGCAAAAGACTGCTTTTGCAGATGCGACGCGCGATCTGTTCGGGCAGCTGGACACGTTCCACAACACTCATATCGCCAAGCTTGACTAGGTGTGGGTACAGCGCCTGACCTCTATATCGGCATCATGTCCGGCACCAGTCTGGACGGTATCGATGCCGCGCTGGTCGACCTTGCCCAGCCGACACCCCGCCTCATTGCCAGCCACTACCAGCCTTATGCACCGGCGCTGAAAGAAGAACTGCTCGCGCTGCACCATGTCTCCCGCAACGAGTTGCACCAGGCGCAACTCATTGCCAACCGGCTGGCACGCGGCTATGCAGAGGCGACGCAGGCCTTGCTGAAGAATGCCGGCGTGTCTGCCGGACAAGTTCAAGCCATCGGCTGTCACGGACAGACTGTGCGGCACCGACCCGAACACGGCTACACCATACAACTCAACAACGCGGCGCTATTGGCTGAATTGGCCGGCATCCATGTAGTAAGCGATTTCCGCAGCCGCGACATCGCTGCCGGCGGACAAGGGGCGCCGCTGGTTCCGGCTTTCCATGACCGCGTATTGCGCCACCCGGACCTCCATCGCGTCATTCTCAACGTCGGCGGCATCGCCAACCTGACCGCTCTTGCGCCGGGCAAAGATACCTTCGGTTTCGACACCGGCCCCGGTAACCTGCTGATGGATGCCTGGATCACCAAACACCAAGGTAAACCCTATGACAAGGATGGTTCATGGGCATCCAGCGGCAAGATCCTTCCCGACTTGCTGCAAAGGTTGCTGTCGGAGCGATTCTTTGCTTTGCCACCGCCCAAGAGCACCGGACGCGACCTGTTCAATCTCGCCTGGCTGGAAAGTCATTTGACTGGAAATGAGGCGCCCGAAGATATACAGGCAACCCTGCTTGCGTTCACCGGCGATAGCATCGCCAACGCCGTGCAGCGTTTCTGCGCAGGAGCGCAGGAACTCTACCTGTGCGGTGGCGGTGCACATAACGCGGCACTGGTTGCCTACCTGCAGCATGCCTTGCCGAAATGCCGTATTCAGCCGACCGAGGTGTTAGGCATTGCCGCTGACTGGATGGAGGCCATCGCCTTCGCCTGGCTGGCGCAACAGGCCATGCACCTGCGCCCCGCCAACCTGCCTGCCGTTACCGGAGCAAAACACCCTTGCGTGCTGGGGGCTATTTATCCCGCGTAAAGCAAAACGGGGCGCAATGCGCCCCGTCCTGTGCAACAACCGCTGTATCTTTATGCCGAGAACGACGAACCGCAACCGCAGGTAGTCGTGGCATTCGGGTTCTTGATGACGAACTGCGAACCTTCCAGACCTTCGGTGTAATCGATCTCCGCGCCAACCAGATACTGAAAGCTCATCGGGTCGATCAGCAACTGCACGCCGTTCTTGTTCATCACGGTGTCGTCTTCATTGGCCACTTCGTCAAAAGTGAAACCGTACTGGAAGCCGGAGCAACCGCCGCCGCTAACGAACACGCGCAGCTTCAAATCCGCATTGCCCTCTTCCTCAATCAGTTGTTTCACCTTGTTCGCCGCATTGTCCGTAAACAACAAAGGGTCTTGCATTTCTGCCACTGTATTCATACTTCCTCCTAACTGGTTTGATTATGACTCGGCCGTTCCGAGCTTGAATGCCACTACTTTGTCTTCCGCTTCCGCCAAGTGAATCAACCTGCCTTCCACGATCGCGCCCAACTGTATCTCCAGCGTCTTATAGTGAACGTCGCCTGTGACCTTGGCCTTGCCCTGAAGTTCCAGATATTCTGCCGCATGCACCGGACCGATGATCGTCCCGTTCACCACCAGATGGGTAACCTTGATTTCACCTTCCACGCGCGCCTGTTCGCTCAGCACCAGGGTACTCGGCTTGCTCGAATCGGCAATGACATTACCCTTGATCTCGCCGTCCACACGCAGGCCGCCCGCAAAACTGACATTGCCGTCAATTCTGGTTCCGGCGCCGACCAAAGAGTCGATACGGTTCTGCGGTTTACTTTGCCGACTACTGAACATGCTTGCTTCTCCTTTAGGATAGGGGAGACAGACCGACCGTCTGTTGCACCTTGGGTTCCTGCACGCCCTTCTCGAACACTCTCACCTGAACGGTTTCAATCTTCATGTCCGGCGGCAATTTGAATGCCTTGTCCACGCGCTGGTAATACTTGAAGCTCAACTGATGCGCCGCCACATCCGACGGCGAATTTTGCTGCGGGAATTGTAGCACTACTTTTTGCCCATCCTGCTCGCCGCTCACCACCAGCTGCATGCTCCCCTCGAACGGTTTCCCACGCTGCTGGACGCTTTGTACCAGCAACATGCGGCACCGGTATTCGCCGGGCAAACTATCCGGCTCGATCTTCAGGCGATGTATGGACAATTCCGCCTCGCGCGAACCGGTCAGTGGCAGGTTCTGGAAGAACATCAGATCTTCCTGCAGGCGGGCATTCTCGTCGTGCAGATTCTTTAGTTGTGCCTCGATCCCCTGGCTGGAGGCCTGATCGATCTGCCCCTGGCGCTCATAGGCGGCAACCTGATTGGTCAGTTTGGCATTCTCCCCCTCCAGGAACTGCACCCGTTCGCGCAACTCGCTTAATTCCTGCTCCGCTTGTCCGCGATGGAAGCCTGCCAGTTCCAGGCCGGAATCGTACGCCCACACGACCACAAAGCCGATCGCCAGAATGAAAGGCAACGCAATCGCCCAGCGCACGTACCAGGGCACATGCGGGCGCACCGACAACCGCGGAGCGGAGATGCTGAACTTGCGCTTGATGCTCCGGATCAACGCCATGATCACGGCAACAAAGGAACCACATTCAGCCCGGCGGCTTCCGGCAGTCCGAACATGATGTTCATGTTCTGCACCGCCTGTCCTGCCGCCCCCTTGACCAGGTTGTCGATCACCGACAACACCACCACGGTATCGCCGCCTTGCGGCCGGTGAACCGCGATGCGGCACAAGTTGGAGCCGCGGACGGTACGCGTTTCAGGCAAGCTGCCCGCGGGCAGCACATCGACGAACGCTTCGCCGGCATAACGTTGTTCGAACAAGGATTGCAAATCTGCATCCTTTTTCAGCCGTCCATACAGCGTAGCGTGGATACCGCGTATCAGCGGCGTCAGGTGCGGCACGAAAGTCAGGCCGACCGGCTTGCCCAATACATTGGTCAGCCCCTGCCTGATCTCCGGCAGATGCCGGTGCCCGGCCACACCATATGCCTTGAAGTTGTCCGACGATTCGGCAAACAGGGTATGCACTTCCGCCTTGCGCCCTGCACCCGACACGCCGGATTTGGCGTCGGCAATCAGCGAGCCCTCCTCGATCATCCCTGCTTCCAGCAGTGGGATGAAGCCCAATTGCACCGCAGTCGGATAACAGCCGGGATTGGCCACCAGCCGCGCCTGTTTGATCTTTTCCCGGTTCACCTCCGGCAAACCGTACACCGCTTCGGTCACAAGATCCGGGCAGGCATGGGTCATGCCGTACCACTTCTCCCATACCGCGATGTCCTTGATGCGAAAATCCGCTGCGAGGTCGATCACCCGCACGCCCGCATCCAGCAAGGCGCGCGTCTGTTGCATGGCGATACCGTTAGGGGTGGCGAAGAAAACTACGTCGCATTGGTCGAGGCGCGCTTCGTCCGGATGAGTGAAAGACAGGTTTACGTATCCGCGCAGGCTGGGGAACATCTGGCTGACCGGCATGCCCGCATCGGCACGCGAGGTGATCGCATGCAACTGCACTTGCGGATGCCCCGCCAACAGCCTCAGTAATTCGACTCCGGTATAACCTGTCCCGCCTACGATTCCGACCTTAAGCACGATTTATCCTTCCAATAAAGCCTACGAATGATAAATGAAAAGGCCGCCTTTTGGCGGCCTTTCCTGTCTTGCGACCAGCCCCCGACAAACTCGGGACAGACTCGCTTAACGTTTGGAGAATTGCTTCCTGCGACGCGCCTTGCGCAGACCGACCTTCTTACGCTCGACTTCGCGTGCATCGCGAGTAACCAGACCCGCCTTGCTCAAGGTCGACTTCAGGTTGGCATCATAGTCGATCAGGGCACGAGTGATACCGTGACGCACGGCACCGGCCTGGCCGGATTCGCCGCCACCGGAGACGTTCACCATGATGTCGAACTTGCCCATCATTTCTGTCAGTTCCAGCGGTTGACGCACCACCATGCGGCCTGTCTCGCGAGAGAAGAACACATCGATAGGCTTGTCGTTGACGACGATGTCGCCCTTGCCGGGCTTGATGAACACACGTGCCACCGCGCTCTTGCGACGGCCTGTTCCGTAGTTATAAGTTACGCTCATGATTAAGCCTTCAACAGATCGATAGGTTTCGGTTGCTGCGCGCTGTGCGGATGAGTCGCACCGCCGTAGACCTTGAGCTTGCTCAACATCGCATAGCCCAGCGGACCCTTCGGCAACATGCCGCGCACGGCCTTTTGCAGCACGCGCTGTGGATGGCGCTGTTGCAGCTTGGTGAAATTGGTTTCGTACAGGCCGCCCGGATAAGTAGAGTGGCGGTAGTACATCTTGGCCTGAGCCTTGTTACCGGTCACACGCAGCTTGTCGGCATTGACGACCACGACGAAATCGCCGGTATCGACGTGCGGTGTGTAGATAGCCTTATGCTTGCCGCGCAAACGGGCAGCGATCTGGCTGGCCAAACGGCCCAGAACTTTGTCGGCGGCATCAACCAGCAACCAGTCGTGCTGGACTTCGTGCGGCTTTGCGGAAAATGTTTTCATGGCATTTCCTAAAACTAAAAATGGATAACAGACTGCGAAGGGCGCGCATTCTATGCGAGACCTTTCTCCCTGTCAAACCATTATCAAAGACGCAGGCCGCCGTGCCCGGCGGGGTTGATGCGCAGCAGCCCGTCAAGCCAGTCTTTCCACTGGATATATTTTTCTGCAAGGCTAGACATGCCATTGAGTCTATTAATCTTTTCCGCATTTCCGGCACCGACCAGAATGCCTCCTGCAGCCAGGCTGGCCGCGCCGCCAAGGCTGCTATCCGCCTGCGGCAAGAGATACACATCCTGCGGCACGCAAAGCGCGATGCCCTGTTGCAGACAAGGCAGATGGGAAAGCCCGCCGGAAAGGTAGACCCGCTCAATGCCGAACTCGCGGCAGAAATCTTCCAGAATGCGCGCCACGCGGAAAACGATGCCTTCCTGCAGCAGCAGCGCGATGCGTTGCGGCGGCAGATGCTCGACCGGTTCCGAGAACCTCAGCCCCAGGTCGCTGCGGAAATACGGCGCCCCCAGCCCGCTGGGTTCGGCCAGGCAGAAAACAGGATCTCCGCCCAAGTCTTCGACACGGCACGACTCGGCTGGATAGGCCGCCAATGCGGCCGCAATGGAATTAAGGGTACCCTCGCAGGCTAGGTGCAGCCTGCCGCGCACCATCTTGCCAAACCAGCGTTTGCAGATAGCCATCCGGCACACTCCTCCGGCTCTCCGGCAAATAACAAACGACGAACCCGCCCGTGCCAAGATTGACGAGGGCTTCCGGCCGTCCCTCGGCGATACTGGCCACGAGAGCCGCCGATTGATCGCCCATGCTGGCCCGCAACACCAGGCCGTTCTTCAATTGCATCCCCAGCCCCGCAGAGGGCATGATCTGCGGCAGGATGGTCAGCGGGATATCGAACAGTTCGCACAATTCCGGCGACCACTGCCCGCGCCGGACATCCATCAACAGCGTGCGCGCCGCCATCGAGGCATCGATCATATGCTGCCTGCCATCTGTCCAGCGCCAGATCAGGAAAGTATCCAGCGTGCCCAGCAACCATTCGCCGCGCACCAGCCGTTCACGCCATGCAGGATTGTCCCGCAACAGCACACGCAGCTTGGGCGCCAGATAATACGGCGCCAGCGGCAGCCCGGTGAGTTCGCGCACCACCCCCTCCCAATGGCGCAATGCGGCGCAGCTTTCCGCCCCTCGGTCGTCCTGCCACGAGATTAGTGGCGTAACCGGGTTGCCGCTGGCACGCTCCCAGATCAGGAAAGAAGAACGCTGGCTGCACAAGCCCAGCGGCGGCGACACCCCTGCTTGAGAGACACACTCGGCCAGCACCGCTTCCGCCGTGGTGGCGTAGGCGATGGCATCGCTCTCATAGCGCCCGCCATCGGCCATGATCGCGGGTGCAGGCCGCGCCACGATGCCGCCCAGCCCCCCTTCATTGGATAACAATCCGGCCTTGATCGTTGTCGTCCCCAGATCGAGTGCGACGGCAGCGATCATGCGCGGCACGCCCCGACTTCCTGCTCCACCTTTGCTGCGTCCCAACCCAGCTCAGGCGCGACCAGCTCTGCCAAACGACGCAGCTCTGCCGGGCCCAGCCGCGCCAGGATCAGCAGTGGCATACGCCGGCGCAACAGGTCGGACAGATGAAGCACCATCTCGTCGCGAGCGCATAACAGCAGATCGGCCTTGATCAACGGCAGGTCCGGCACGATGCGCGCGGCCAGCTGCGGTCTCTCTTCGATGATGTGGAATAGCTGCCCGATACGGGCGCCGTGGCGGCGCATCAGCCAGTTCGCGCTCTCCGCATCGACACCGAGGCGCAGGGCTTGCGCGCCGGCCTGTTCCTGCCATGCGGAAAAATCCTGCTGCGGCTTCCACGGAAAATCCCGCCCCCTGGTCGCGCAGCCTGTCGTCAGGCCGAGCCGCGTGCATACTCGTATCGACGATCACTGCCGCATCCTCGCGCGCCGAAGTGAGCTTGCCGCCAATGGCGAAGAGCAGGCCATTGCCGGCTCGCCTTCAATTCCCAATCGCGGCTCGCATCGGATGGATGACCAGCATCGCTTTGTTTCATCACCCGCAAACCCGCATAACTGCCGACGACATCCTGTTTCGTCCATGCCGTCTTGAGATAGTGGTTGGCTGCGGCAAGCAGGTAATCCACATCGTCACCATCGACTACCACGCGCTCCACATCGCCGCGGTAATCCGTATCGGTAGTGCCAAGCAGCGTGCGCCCGTACCACGGGATGACGAAGAACACGCGCCCGTCCTCCTTCGCCGTCAGCAGGATGGCCTCGTTCGCCGGCAAGCCCGGCAACACGAGATGGATGCCCTTGCTCAGGCGGCACCAAGCACGGCCCTGTTCGGCCGCTGCCGTCCACTGCCCGGCAGTGCTGACGCATTGCCTGGCTCGCACCTGCGTCGTGACGCCGCTCTCCACATCCAGCACCGTGGCGCCGCATACCTGCCCGCGCTCCTCGTTCCAGGCGACCAGCTTGGCATAGTTCACGCACACCGCGCCGTGCGCCATCGCCCCGGCCACCAGCTCCAGCACCAGCCGCGCATCGTCGGTCTGTGCATCGCCATAGGTGAAACCGCCACGCAAACCCGCCTCTTCCAGGAACGGGAAATGCCAGGAAAAGTCCTCATACCCGAAATGATGGTGGCGCATCGGTTCACCCGGAAATCCTGCCAGCGCGTCATACAACGTCAATCCGGCTTTCAACAGCAGCGTGCCGTTGCGGCTGTCCGAGTACACCGGCACACCGAAGCGTAGCGGCCACACCCGGTGCGGCGCGACTTGCAGCAGCATGCGCCGTTCCCGCAGTGCCTTGCGCACCAACTTGAAGTCATAGGTCTCCAGATAGCGCAGGCCGCCGTGGATCAGCTTGCTGGATGCCGACGAGGTCGCGCCCGCCCAGTCGCCCTGCTCCACCAGCGCCACCTTGAGTCCGCGCAGCGCCGCATCGTAGGCCGTCCATGCGCCATAGATACCGCCGCCGCAGACCAGCAGGTCGAATCCGCCGTGCAGCGACGAGAAGTCGCGTTTCATTCATCCCTCATCTGCAACGCCTTCTGCGGCACGTCGCTGATCAACACATCCACCCCCAGGACCAGCGCACGCGTTATCTCGGCATCGGTGTTGCAGGTATAGACCGCGATACGCTTGCCGCGCCCGTGCAACAACGACACCATATCCCGGTCCAGCGTGGAGATGTGCACGCACAAACCAAGCAGGAATGGCTGTTCATCCAGTACGCGCCGTGCATCGTTCAGGGTGTGTTCCGGCTCCAGATTGAATACCAGCGGAAACTGCGGCGCAATGCGGTGTGCGTAGACCAGACTATCGAGGTTGAAAGACGAGACCATGATGTGCTCGTCCGTCACCGTGCCGGCCAGCGCCAGCGTCTGCCGCACCTTGAGCTCGTGCCGGGCAACCATTTCCCAGTCGCGGTTCTTGATCTCCAGCAGCAGGCGGCAACGCGTGCGGTAGGCGGCGATGAATTCCTGCAGGCTCATCACCCCTTCCCTGGCGGCGCCGGCAAAATGCGCGGCAAAATCCAGCTCGCGCAACTGCGCGTGATCGTAATCGTCGATGTGCTGGCCGTGCAGGTTCAGCTTCTTCAGGTCGCGGTCGTGCCACAGCACGGCCACTTCGTCACGGCTCAGCTGCACATCGGTCTCGATGCCGTCGATCGGATAACGCAATGCCTTGTCGAAAGCCGTGCGCGTATTCTCCGCCGCCTCCCTGTTCGCGCCGCGATGGGCGAAGATCAGAGTCCTGCTCATGGCAGACTTTCAATGAATTTCTGCATGGAGGTTTCCAATGCCGCATAGTGCGGGTTGTACATCAGCCGGCGCACGATGCCACGCTGCAAGTTGAGCGGCGTCACTTCACCCAGCCAGGTTTCCGGTCCGCCAGCGCGGCAGGCGTGATAGCTATCCTTGTCGTCTTCATAGTAATGCAGGCAGTTCGCATAGCCGCCGCTCGCGCCGTAATGCGCATCTTCCGGCGGCATGACGATGGCGGTGTGCGCGCTGGAGAGGATGCGCTGCTCCGGCAGGGCGCTGTTCACCCACTCGATATTATGGCGCTCGACCTTTTTGGTCGAATACCACACCAGCCTGCAACCCACGTGTTGCGCGCGGTGCATGTAGTGCAGCGTGGCGTCGGCATGCACGGTGCTGTCGTCCGCACTGGCGGCGGCGAACACCGGTATTTTCGCGCCGGCTTGCGGCAAGGCCTGGGTCAACGCATACATCTGCGCCGCGGCGTTCTTGCAGAAGGATTCGTATTTATAAAGGTCGCGATCCTGCATCACGTTCACCCACGCCTCTTTCGGCAACCACTTGCTGTAGAGCCGGTGCAGGTTCGCCCATTTGGCCCGGAGATCGATCTCGAATGCGGGGGAGTACAAGAACAGGCCGCGCACCCGCTTGTCTTTTGAGCCATGCAGCACGCTCAACGCCGCGCCCGCCGAAAGCCCTCCCAGATACAGCTCATCCACTTCGGCTGCCAGCGTATCGGCGCCGTAGATCACCGTTTTCTCCCATTCCTGCCAGTGTATATCGAGCAGGTCGCCGGGCTGGGTGCCGTGCCCCGGCAACAGCACCACCATCACGCGAAACCCCATGCGCTGGAAAAAGGCCGCCAGATGGCGCATCTGGTAGGGCGAATCGGTCAATCCATGGGTAAGCAATATCCCGCGCTTATAGGGCTTGTCGTGCCCTTTTTCGAAATTGCCGGACGGCCATAATTCAAAAGGCGAATTGCCGGCGACGATCTCATCCTGCTCGTTTTTCCCATCGTGCGCCTGCCGCAACATCGCTTGCGTGCGCTGCACATACACCGCGAACGACAGGCCGCCGCCGATAAAGCGTGAATTCAGCCCGGATGATTGGTGCCGCAAACCAAGAATATCCATCGTCTCTCCCCCGTCATATTCGCGTAACAACCCGGCGCTATCGTCCGCTCCCTGATGAAACACAGACAGCAGGAGCACCCATGAACGGCATTCTACCCGTCGAAAAGCATAGCAACATTGCCCGCGCTCAAGTCTTGGCCAATCTGTTCGTGCCGCTTATCGAAGAACAAGCCACGACGCCATTGCGCGAGATCCTCGAACAGCGCCGCCTGAGCGCCCTGTTCCAGCCCATCATCGACCTCAAGAGCGGCGAATTCCTCGGCTTCGAAGGCCTGATACGCGGCCCGGCGGACAGCCCGCTGCATTCCCCGATCAACCTGTTCGGCGCAGCGGAACAGCAAGGGTTGCAGCTTGAACTGGAGATGCTGTCGCGACAGACCGTGCTGGAGACATTCGCCAAACTGAATCTGCCTGGCAACCTGTTCCTCAACGTCAGCCCGCAAACTCTGACCCACCCCAGCTTCAAGAACGGCCAGACGCTGGCTTTCCTGAAGCAGCTGGGCATCGAGCCGGGCCGGGTCATCATCGAGATCACCGAGAACCAGCCGACTTTCGACTTCGCCGGTATGCGCGATGCCCTGCTGCATTACCGCGGCATGGGCTTCAAGATCGCCATCGACGACCTGGGCGAAGGCTTTTCCAGCCTGCGCCTGTGGTCCGAACTGCGCCCCGAGTTCATCAAGGTCGACATGCATTTCGTGCAGGGCGTGGATCGCGACCCGATCAAGCTGCAGTTCCTGAAATCCATCCAGCAGATCGCCGAAAGCTCCGACACCCACGTCATCGCCGAAGGGGTGGAGACCGAAGCCGAACTGCGCGTGATAAAGGACATCGGCATCGCGCTCGGCCAGGGCTACTTCATCGCCCGTCCCAGCCCGACGCCGCCGTTGCTGGCCTCCGCCGAGACCAGCCGCATCATCAACTCGTCCAACATCGCCATCTTTCCCAAGGCAGAGCTGAACCTGCGTTCGCGAACGACCGCGCACAAGCTGCTGACCTACATCGAGCCGGTGCTTCCCGAGACACTGAACGATCACGTGTTCGAGCGTTTCGCCGCCAATCCCGCGCTGCGCATCATCCCGGTGGTGAAAAGCGGCAAGCCGCTCGGCCTCATCAACCGCTACCAGTTCATCGACCGCTTCGCCAAGCCCTACCAGCGCGAGCTGATGGGCAGGAAACCCTGCGACGGATTGATCCAGGGCGAACCGCTGCTGGTGGAAAAGAACATGCCGATCGAGGAGCTCAGCCACTTCCTGGCCGAGGCGGATACCCGCCATTTCGCCGACGGCTTCATCCTCACCGAGAACGCACGCTATATCGGCGTCGCTTCCGGCCAGGACCTGTTGCGCGAGCTGACACAGATGCAGCTGGAGGCGGCGCGCTATGCCAACCCGCTCACCCTGCTGCCGGGCAACGTGCCGATCAACGAGCACATCGAGCGGCTGCTGCATGCGAACACCCCCTTCGTCGCCTGCTACTGCGACCTCGACCACTTCAAGCCGTTCAACGACACCTACAGCTATCGCAAGGGCGACGAGATGATCCAGCTCACCGGGCGCGTGCTCAACTGGGCCTGCGATCCCAAGCTGGATTTCATCGGCCACATCGGCGGCGACGACTTCATCCTGCTGATGCAAAGCCGCGACTGGAGATCGCGCTGCGACCAGGCATTGCGCTCGTTCGAGCAGGCCGCCGGGCTGATGTTCAGGGAAGAGCACCTGGCCGCGGGCGGCTACTGCAGCGAAGGCCGCGACGGGACCGTCAAATTCCACCCGCTCACCAGCCTCTCCATCGGCGCGATCCAGGTCCCGCCAGGACAGTTTCTGTCGCACCACGAAGTCTCAGCCGCAATGAGCGACGCCAAGAAGATGGCGAAAAAGATCCCCGGCAACTGTTTATTCATCGAGCGGCGCAGCCTAGCCGCCAGGCAAGGAGACCTGGTCACATGAAAAACACCATCGAAAAAACGGATTCCCTCAGCATCCACACCCTGCTGTTCACGCAGGGGTTCAGGAGAACGCTGGATTACCTCTGCACGTACTCCGTGTTTTCCGTGGATTGACATCTTGACCAGACACCTGATCGCGCTGTTTCGCGCCTTGCGCCTGGCGCTCCACCTTGCCTCCGGTCTGGCGCTGGCTACGGTCTACCCGTGGTTCAGCCCCGTCATTCGCCGCCATATCCTGCAATGCTGGTCCCGCAACCTGCTGCGCATCTTCAACGTGCGCATCGACTGCGATTGCGATATGCATGAATTGCGCCACGGCCTCATCGTCACCAACCACATCTCGTGGCTGGACGTGTTCGTGCTGAACGCCGTGGTGCCGATGCGCTTCGTCGCCAAGTCGGAAGTGCGGCGCTGGCCGGTGATCGGCTGGCTGTGCACGCGGGCCCAGACCCTGTTCCTGGAACGCGGCAAGGCGCGCGACGCGGCCCGCATCAACGTGCAGCTGGTGGAGTTGCTGAAACAGGGCGAATGCCTCGCCGTCTTTCCCGAAGGCACCACCACCGACGGCAGCAAGGTCGCGCATTTCCATTCCTCGTTATTGCAACCTGCCATCGACGCTGCGGTTCAGCTACACCCCATCGCCATCCGCTATGAAGACGATGACGGCGCGCGCAGCACTGCTGCCGCCTATATCGGCGAGATGTCTTTCGGCGCATCGATGTGGAACATCCTCGCCACGCCGCAACTGCACGTGCGGCTCATCGGCGGAAAGCCGCTGGAAGCGCAACGCATGGACCGGCGCAACCTGACCCGGATGGCGCATGAGCGCATCGGCACCGCACTGCACCAGGCGGATTCACCGAACTTTCATATTCCCTTAACCCCTGCGCAACAAAGCGGCCTTAACCTGTTCCCGTCAACCCGATAGGAGAGCAGCAATGTTAGACCTGGTCCGCGAACAACAAGCAGTCGAGTCCCCGCGCAAGCTCACGTTCAGCCTGGCGCGCAGCATCACCGAGGTGACTGAAGCCCAGCGCATCCGTTTCAAGGTGTTCGGCGAGGAAATGGGCGCCAAGCTGCCCAGCGCGGAACTGGGGCTGGATATCGACCGTTTCGACAGGTACTGCGAACACCTGCTGGTACGCGATCACGGCGACAACAAGGTCGTCGGCACCTACCGCATCCTGCCGCCGGAGCAGGCGGTGAAAGCAGGCGGCTACTATTCCGAGACCGAGTTCGACATCTCGCGCCTGATGCACCTGCGCGACCGCATGGTGGAGGTCGGCCGTTCCTGCGTGCATCCGGACTACCGCGACGGCGCGACCATCACCCAGCTGTGGAGCGGCCTTGCCGACTACATCGGCAAGCACAACCACGAATACCTGATCGGCTGCGCCAGCATCAGCATGGGCGACGGCGGCCACTATGCCGCCAGCGTCTACAACAAGGTGCACAAGCTGCACGGTGCGCCGGCCGAGTATCACGTGTTCCCGCACTGCCGCCTGCCGCTCGAATCGCTGAACCGGAATCTGGACGTTGCCATCCCGCCGCTGATCAAGGGCTACCTGCGCCTGGGCGCCTACGTTGCCGGTGAACCGGCATGGGATCCGGATTTCAACTGCGCCGACCTGTTCATCCTGATGCCGGTGTCGCGCATGAACGCGCGCTACGCCAAGCACTTCCTGCGCAAAGCCGCGTAATCACCCGTTTGCAGTTCTCTCCTCCCTTCACGCGCGCTTCCCGGTGCGCGTTTTTTTGGGTTGCGAGTACAGTGTCATAGTGTCGTTTCAAACTCATGGAGTCATGCAATGGAAAGTCCGTACAAAGGCAAAACAGGTCTGGTCAGGTTGTGGAACGCTTTCGGCTATTCTCTGGCCGGGTTCCGCGCCGCCTACAAGCACGAAGACGCTTTCCGCCAGGAAGTGCTGCTCGCCATCCTGCTGATACCGCTGGCGTTGTGGCTGCCGGGCGGTCATCTGGGCAAAGCGTTGATGATCGGAAGCGTGCTGCTGGTCATCATCGTCGAGCTGCTCAACTCCGCCATCGAGGCCACCGTGGACCGCATCTCGCTGGAGAACCACGACCTCGCCAAACGCGCCAAGGACATCGGCAGCGCCGCCGTGCTGGTGAGCCTGGTCAACGTGGTCGTGGTGTGGGGGCTGGTGCTGCTTGGCTAGAAACTTTTTTGCCACAGAGATCACAGAGAGGTCTGGTTACAACCACCAATTTCTCTGTGACTCTGCACCCCATCCGTAGCCGTGGTCTGTAAGGGGCTGAAGCCCTGACAACGTCTACGCTCTGTTCTCTGTGGCTAATTGCTCTGCCTTTCTGATTCACGAATATTTCAAAATCCCGTAATCAAACTTTCATGCACGCGCGTCACGATGCGCCGCATGAATACACCAAACCAAAACCCCACTCCGTCGGCGCCACTCAACATCGCGCTGGTCACCGAAACCTACCTGCCCGAGGTGAACGGCGTCGCCATCACCATCGGCCGCATGGTGTACGGCCTGCTCAAGCGCCAGCACCGCATCCACCTGATCCGCCCGCGCCAGCACAAGCAGGATGTGGCGGCGAAGGAACATGGCTACGAGGAGACGCTGGTTTCCGGCATGCCGATCCCCGGCTACCCGGAGCTGAAATCCGGCCTGCCCGCCAAGGGCCTGTTGACGCGCCTGTGGAAGCAGCAGCGCCCGGACATCGTGCATATCGCCACCGAAGGCCCGCTGGGCTGGTCGGCGCTGTCCGCCGCGCGCAAGCTCGGCATCCCGGTAAGCACGGATTTCCATACCAACTTCCACAACTATACCGCAGCACTACGGCATCGGCCTGTTGAAGAAGCCCATCGCCGCCTACCTGCGCCACTTCCACAACAAGGCCGCCTGCACGCTGGTGCCCACCACCGCGCTGCAACAGCAACTGGAATTCGAAGGCTACAAGAACGTGCTGGTGGTCTCGCGTGGCGTCGATGCCGAACTGTTCCACCCGGCCAAACGCAGCGAGGAATTGCGCGCATCCTGGAATGCCAGCGATGAGACGCCGGTGGTGATGCTGGTGAGCCGCATCGCACCGGAAAAGAACCTGCATGTCGTCATCAAGGCGTTCGAACAGATGCGCAACATCAACCCGCTGGCCCAGCTGGTGATGGTCGGCGACGGCCCGGCACGCGCCGAACTGGAAAGGCAGCACCCGCACGTGATCTTCGCCGGCATGCATACCGGCGAATCGCTGGCGCAACACTATGCCTCCGGCGACATCTTCCTCTACCCCAGCCTGACCGAGACCTACGGCAACGTTACCGTCGAGGCGATGGCCAGCGGCCTGGCGACTGTCGCTTACGACTACGCCGCCGCACAGCAACACATCCGCCACGACGTGAACGGGCTGCTGGTGCCGTTCGCCGATACCGATGCCTTCGTCACCCAGGCCAAGGGCCTGATCTCGGATATGGAGCGCGTGCAACGCCTGCGCAACGCCGCACGCGAAACGGTGGAAACACTGACCTGGGAGCACATCATGGGCCAGATGGAAGCGGTGTTATTCGATACCGTACGTAAACAGGGAGCACAAAATGTCCAACCTGAACTTTCCGCTGCAACAGATTAAGACCTGGGATATCGAACTCTGCGTGTTCTGCAACCGGCAGAGCCGCAACTTCACCGTACGTAATTTCTTCCGCCTCGCCAGCCGTCTTGGCGACGGCGTATTCTGGTACATGCTGATGACCGTGCTGCTGCTGGAATACCAGGGCGCTGCGGTAGTGCCGGTGCTCCACATGCTGGCCGTCGGCCTGGTCGGCACGGCGATCTACAAATACATCAAGCACAAGACCCTGCGCCCGCGCCCGTTCAACGTCTACCCGGCGATCAAATGCGTGGGCAAGACGCTGGACCAGTTCAGCTTCCCTTCCGGCCACACCATGCATGCGGTCGCGTTCAGCATCGTCGCCCTGTCCTATTTCCCGGGGCTGTTCTGGCTGGTCGTGCCGTTCGCCACGCTGGTCGGGCTGTCGCGCCCGATACTCGGCTTGCACTACCCCAGCGACGTGCTGGCGGGTGCGGTGCTGGGTGCGGTGATTGCGGTTGCTTCGCTATTTTTCTAACCGTTCGCTGCTTGTCGAAGCCTATTCGCCTTTCGACAGTGGATGCAGGTCGGTTAACGCAGCCCACCCTACCTCGTGACTGCTATCCGCAATAATTTCGTCAAGGAATGGACTTGCGACTGTTGGTGATCGAGTCAACAAGCACAAGCCGACTCAAGTTCTGGTTGCGATTCAGTTCCCTGTCCCTCCGGGAGAGGGCTAGGGTAGGGAAGGCTTTGAAATCATCGCGCTGCCCTCTAGCAGGATTCCCTCATCCCCACCCTTACACCCGCCAGGGGTACGCCGATGGGTACCCCGTTGCTGCGCAACGTCCCTGACCACAGTCCCGGCTGGGAGAAACTGTTTCAGATGATTCCGAACAGCAGTGGGCCTACGCCGGAATACGGAATCCCTCAAGCTTCGCTGAACACATCCCGCGGCAACGGCACGCGGTGGCGCAATTGCAGCGGCGAGACAAGCTCGATGCGTTGGCGCACCGCCGGATCGTCGGCATGCGGATTGGCGTCCCACACCGGTTCTTCGCCCAGCAGGATGCGGTCGATATGCGTCAATCGCGCGCCGGTCTCGCTCAGGTAATAGTTGAAACGGCGCTGCATCCCGGCATCGAACAGGCGTGCGCCGTGGTAGCACAGATGCGACAGGCGGCTGGTACGCAGCAGATTCTCCGCGCCAGCCAGCATCGCCACGCCGCGCCTGGCCAGAGTTTGCGGGCAGGCGAAATGCCGGGCCACGTATGCCGCCAATTCATCACGATGCGCATCCATCAGCTCGGCCGGTTCGACATACAGTTGCGAACGGATATGCCTGTCCATCGCCCATTCGCATGCCGCATGCGTCAACACGGGGACTTTGCCCCACATCTTTTCGTGTGCGGGAACGAAGTGGTTGTGCGCGATCACATCCACCAGCAAGTGGCTGACGAAGCCCAGCGAGATCGCGTACTCCTCATCGCTCTGCGCGCTATCCAGCAGCTTGCGGGCGCGCTGCCACTGGTGCGTGGTGGAGAACGGTTCGCCCCACGGGCGTTCGCTCAGCAGCGCCAGGTCGGGCAGGCAGGCGCCGGCCAGCACCAGCCGGGGAAACATCCTGATCGCCCGGCGATAGCGCGGATCGGTGAGCGGCACCGCCCACACCAGCAGCTGGGCAAAATAGACATGGGTGTAAAGTCCCCAGGCATGGGCATCAGCGCTCCACAGCAGCAACGGGATGAACCAGCGCCAATATTTGAGCAGACTCTTCATGCCGCGCAGTGTCGCCGCGGCATGCGAAACTTTAATGACGCACAGGTTATTTTATTGTGACGTCAACGCCGGGCTGCTCCACTGCGCCTTCTGCCATAATGCCGCACCACCTCATTGCGAAACCCAGCCATGTCCTGGTTCATCACCAAGCTCATCAGCAGCATCCTGCTGCCCCCGCTCAATCTGCTGCTGCTCGCGGTGTTGGGACTATGGCTATGGGACAAGCGACCGCTCATTGCGCGGATACTGGTCACCAGTTCGGTGGCCATGCTGTGGCTGCTTTCCACCCCCTACTTCGCCGAAGCCATGCTGCATGAGCTGGAAGGCGATCCCTATGTCACCGACACGAAAAAGCCGCTGGCCGATGCCATCGTCGTGCTGGGCGGCGGCACCTATTTCCATGCGCCGGAATACGGCGGCGACACCGTCAGCAAGGAGACGCTGGAACGCCTGCGCTTTGCCGCCAAACTGCACCGCGCGACCGGCAAACCCATTCTGGTTACGGGAGGCTCACCGCAGGGCAACAGCCGCCCGGAAGCCGAACAGATGAAACAGGTGCTGGAACAGGAATTCAACGTGCCGGTGCAATGGGCAGAGGGCGCTTCGGACAACACCGGCGACAATGCGCGGCTGAGCCGGGAGCTGCTCAAGCAGGCCGGCATATCGCGCATCTACCTCGTCACCCATGCCTGGCACATGCCGCGTGCGGTGCTGGCCTTCCAGTCTGCCGGCTTCCAGGTCGTCCCCGCGCCCACTGCCTACACCACGCGCTACCGCACCGACCTGCTGAGCTTCGTCCCCAATGCCACTGCCCTGCGCGACAGCAGGATATTCATGCACGAGTTGATCGGGCTGTTCTGGTATCAGTTAAAATCCGGGGCATAATTTTTCGGGAGTCATGCCATGAAAGCACGCATCAAATGGGTAGAAGAGGTTTCTTTTCTGGGTGAGACTGAAAGCGGCCACGCCGTATTGATGGACGGCCCGCCCACCGGCGGCGGACGCAACCTGGGCCCAAGACCGATGGAGATGCTGCTGATCGGCACCGGCGCCTGCACCGCCTACGACGTGGTGACCATCCTGAAGAAATCACGGCAGAAGATCACCGATTGCGTGGTGGACATCCAGTCCGACCGCGCCGACACCGACCCCAAGGTATTCACCAAGTATCCACCTGCATTTCGTGGTGACCGGCAAGGACCTCAAGCGCGAACAAGTCGAACGCGCCATCAACCTGTCAGCCGAGAAATACTGCTCGGCTTCGATCATGATGGGCAAGACAGCGAAGGTGACGCACGATTTCGAGATCGTGGAGGGGTAGCCCAGCTAGTCCCCTCGCCCGCTTGTGGGAGAGGGCTAGGGAGAGGGAAGAAAAATCTTGCGGATTTCGCTAAGGAACCTCTGATCAGCCCCCGTTCGTGGTGAGCTTGTCGAACCATGAACGGGGATGCACAACAAATCATCGGGTTGCAGTGTTCACCCTTCGACAGGCTCAGGGCGAACGGGCTTAATCAGAGGTTCCTTAAACCCAATACACCGTCTTCGTCATCACCTTCGACATCCCGCGCATCGCCAGCTTCACCGGCAACGGCAACTCCGCCGCACCCAGCGCCACCGCCATATCGGAATGCCCGACCTCGTCCACATACATCTGCTGCGCCACGGCGCGGCTCTTGGCGTCCTGCGGCGGCAAGCGTATCCAGATGATGTTGCAGGTGCGCGCCGACCTGGCGCTCGGTCTCGGCCAGAAAGCCCAGGTTCCACTTGTCGCCCAATGCCCCGGCCACTGCGCCGATCGCCAGCGAACCGCCGTACCACAGCGGATTGAGCAGGCTCAGGCGGCCGCCCAGCTCGTACACGCGATGCGAAGTCCAGGCCAGGTGCTCGGTCTCTTCCCACGCCGCCTGGTTCAGCTTCGCCTCCACCAGCGGGTCTTTTGCGGTCAGCGCCTGCCCCTGATACAAGGCCTGCGCGCAGATCTCGCCGGTATGGTTGATGCGCATCAGCGCGGCGGCATGTTTCTTCTCCGCCTCGCTCATCGGCGACATCGGGAAGATCGGCATCGGGATAAGGGCGCGCGGTCGGCGCTTTGGCAAACAGCGTGCGCAGGCCCTTATCGAATTCGATGATGAATTTGTCCAGATTCAGCATGATTATCTCCTGTTGGGAACTGCAATTTAGGCAATCGCCATAGTCACTGTCAAATAAAAACGGCCACCCGAAGGTGGCCGTTTCAGTTTGACACCGGCAGAACCGGTTTTTACTGCAGAAGTCTAAATTAGAACTTCTTGTTCAGACCAGAGCGAGCATAGTTGGAGCTGCCGCCAGCAGTCAGGGTATTCAGCACGTCGCTAGCCGACGCCATGACAGCGTACCGTTGGTAACCGTTGCTGCCTCTTCGACAGCTGCGTACAAAGTTGTGGTCTTGGACAGACCTTGCAGCCATGCCACGGTGTAGCCATTGCCACTGGTGGTTACCGCCACGGCGTTGTGGTGCCCAGGGTGTTCTTGGCATAGCTGAATGCCACGGCGCCAGGACCAACCGGAGCGACTGCGCTGAACGACATCGCCTTGTCTGGACTGCTGCATTAGCGCGTTGCATGTCTTGGTGTTCTGGTAGGTCGCAAACAGCTTGACCACGTTCAGGTCATAGGAAGCACCCAGAGCCAGTATTCAGTGATGTTCAAGGGCTTTATTAGCCGCAGAAGTAGACTTGGCATACACGCCGCCAACGGACAGAGGGCCGCCGGTATAGGTTGCGGAAACCAGACGCTGAAATCTTGCTTCAGCAGCGGCTGTTGAGGAGTCAGCAGGTTACCCAGACCGTGCTGCCAGCAGTCCAGCCTGTATCTGTAGAATAGTTCACAGCAACAGTCACGCCACTCATGTTCGGGGAGATGTAAGCCAGAGCGCGCTGAGCACGAGCAGCGCTTAGCTGCTGGAACCGATCAGGAAATTAGCACCCTTAGTCATGCTTTGCAGCGGAGACACGAGAGAACCGGCAGTCGGGTCGAACTTGACTGGCCAGTCATAGCCGGTGGTTTGCAGGTAGCCGGTAGCAACGGTACCGAAGTCGCCAGCCACAGCCAGCATTTGCTGACGTGCGCGTAGAGCGTCAAGGCACTGCCAGTTGCGCCACGCCATCATTGGTTTGTGTGTCCAGACCGTATTCCAGAACGACAACAGCCTTCATGCCGTTGTTCAGATCTTCAGCACCATTTACGCCGATACGGGAAGCAGCCAGGCCACCGGAAACAGCTTGCATGTCGCTCTTTTGGCCGTCAGCGGAAACGTTGAGCAACAGCAGCGTCAACCACGCCGTACACAGTCACATCGGCGAAAGCCGGAGCAGAGAAAGCAGCAGCGATAGCCAGTGCGATGATTTTCTTTTGCATTTGAATAATCTCCTCGAGTTGATATTCACTTTCGTTTCGGGCCTATCCCTAGCGAAACAATGGTTCGGTGGGTTCCCCCCCTAGTCCGAGGCGCAAGGTATCACCCTCACTATGCTGATTCAACTTTTGTTCGTAATAAAAAGGGAATGTGTATCTTTTTTGCAACAGCGCAATTCTTGCCGTGCGGCAAAGGCTGTCAAACAAAACGTACGCCATCCAGCAAGAAATTAGGCAAAGTTGTTGCTTGTTGCAGACATCAAAGCTGTGTTCTTCAAATTTTCCGAACAAAAAAACCCCGCTGTGTTGCCACAGCAGGGTTTTGGCACTACGTACTAATTCCTGACTGGCTATGCCAGCAGGAAATTAGAAAGTGTGAACCAGGCCCAAAGTGTACTGATCAACCTTGATACCCGTGGTAGCACCAGCTTCATCCAGCTTGGTATTGCCGATAGACAGGTAGCCGTAAGTTGCCTTGCTCATGTTGTACTTACCACCAACCGTATAGCCGCTGATGCTTTGGCTTACAGTTGTGCTTGCATCAACAGTACCGTGGCTCAACTGAACGAAGCCCATAGCTGCCGAAGTCAACGGAACGTCAACGCCAATGCTTTCGTAGGTCTTCTTGCTTGAAGCCGCAGCAGTTCAAGTTGTCGTCGTTCTTGATGTTTGCATATTCAGCAAACAACTTGGCAACTTCCAGATCGTAAGAACCAGCCAAGAATGGTGATCTTTTGGGTTGTATCAGTAGCGGCAACTGCAGCGGCTCCCAAAGAATAAGTTGAAGCAGCTACGGCCGCTACAGCATTAGTAGTGTTCTTCAGGTTTTGGTAAGCAAAACCTGCAGAAATCGGACCATCAGCATATTGCAAACCGAGCAAGTAGCCATTGTTGGACTGCTGATCTGTCGTGTTGTCATTGAAGTTTGAGTTCTTGGACAGTTGAACCGACGCTGTCACAGGACCAAATCCTTGAGAAACAGTAACGCCGACGACGCGGTTGGAACTCAGGGTTGCGTCGTTGTTCAGCACGTTACCAATCAGATTGCCGCCAGGAGCAGCGTCATAACCCAGGCTGATGTCGCGAATCAGTGTAGATCCGTAACCAGCCTTGATTGTTGTTCCTTGAGCCAGCACTAAAGCAACCCACAATTCGCGGCTACCCAGCGAAGTCGCATCGATGGTCAGGCCATTGCTGGCAACAGCCCTTGTGCCAGTTTGTGCAACACCAGCCATCGGGTTGGAACCAATACCGGTTTCAACCTTCACCATGCCTTTCATGCCATCGCCCAAGTCTTCAGTAGTCAGAACGCCCAGACGGCTGGAAGTCATTGTGCTGTAACCAAAGGCTGCATAACCGGACTTCACGGAAGATGCGTTGTGGTAAGCGTCTTGGCTGTGTTTTGCATAACCTACATCCAGCACGCCGTAAACAGTCGTATCGGCGAAAGCTGGCGCAGAGAAAGCAGCAGCGATAGCCAGTGCGATGATTTTCTTTTGCATCTTTAAAGCTCCTTGTGGTTAGGTTGGCTGCCCCATTCAGATAGGCTGAACGGCAGCAACAAATAAATTCCCCCGAGTGAGAATTCGGCGCGGATTCTGTCGCGGAAATCTCGAAATCCGGCCGTGTAACAAAAAATTCACGCGTTTGTATCCATTGCGCCACAGCGGTGCGCGGAGTCATCAAGTTGCAACGAAAATGTTGTAGGGAACAGGTGCCGGGAAAGTTTATTTAGAAAACGCTGAACAAGTCCGTTCGCCCTACTTGTCGAACCCAGGGACCGCTGATCCGCAGCTCCCGTTCATGGCGAGCTTGTCGAGCCAGGTCGAGGCACCACGAACGGAGGACTTGTTCTGCCTTCCATGAAGAATCCCCGCCTAGCCAATTCGTAAACTAATCTGGTAAGGTGGCAGCACAGTTCGTGCATTTCTCGAAAACAAAAAAGACCCCTCCCCCCAAAAGGGGAGAGTGGGATGGGGGAGGGGCAGGGAAACGCTTACTGGTGATACCGGGCAGATTGCCTGTCCGGTGGTGCTGCGGCAGCCGGACTCACCTTGATCCGGCTGCCGTAGTTCCAAGTTTAATTCTTGGAACTACTTATTAATTTCGTTCGCCCTGATAACCAGCGACTTGCCCGCTTGCGGGCTTAGTCGAATGGCTAGTAGTTCCATCAGCCTGTCGAAGGGTCACCACGAACGGAGGGCTTAACGAGAACTTCCTTGTTCGGCCAGCTTGCGCCATGTCTCGATCACCGTATCCGGGTTCAGCGACATGGTCTGGATGCCGGTCTCGACCAGCCACTCGGCAAAATCGAAATGGTCCGACGGGCCCTTGGCCGCAGATGCCGACGTATTTGTTCAGCCGGTTGCAGGTGCCGATCGCCATCTTCAGCAACGCCTTCACCGCCGCATCGCGTTCGTCGAAACGATCCGCCACCAGGCTGGAGTCGCGATCCAGGCCCAGCGTCAGCTGCGTCAGGTCGTTGGAGCCGATGGAGAAACCGTCGAAGTGCTGCAGGAACTCTTCCGCCAGCAGCGCATTGGACGGGATCTCGCACATCATGATCAGGCGCAGGCCCTTGTCGCCGCGCTTGAGGCCGTGCTTCTCCAGCGTGGCGACGACTTCCTTCGCTTCCTGCACGGTGCGCACGAACGGGATCATCAGCTCGATGTTGGTGTAGCCGAGTTTCTCGCGTGCACGCTTCATCGCACGGCATTCCAGCTCGAAACAATCGGAGAAGTTCGCCGCCACATAACGGCCCGCGCCGCGGAAACCGATCATCGGGTTCTCTTCCATCGGCTCGTAGACATCGCCGCCGATCAGCTTGCGGTACTCGTTCGACTTGAAGTCGGACATGCGCACGATCACCGGCTTCGGCCAGAACGCCGCCGCCAGGGTGGCGACGCCTTCGGTGATCTTCTCGACATAGAACTCTTCCGGGTTGGCATAACCGGCGGAGCGCTGCAGCACCGCTTCGTGCAGCTTGCCCGGCAGCTTGTCGTGCTCCAGCACGGCCTTGGGGTGGATGCCGATCAGGTTGTTGATGATGAATTCGAGACGCGCCAGCCCCACGCCCGCAGACGGCAATTGTGCGAACTCGAACGCCAGCGTGGGATTGCCGACGTTGAGCATCAGCTTGACCGGGATCGGCGGCAATTCAGCCTCGCTGTGCACGACCACCTCGAACTGCAGCTTGCCGTGATAGACGTAGCCGGTATCGCCTTCCGCACAGGAGGCCGTGACGGTCTCGCCATCCTGCAGCGCAGTCGTGGCATGGCCGCAACCGACGATGGCCGGGATGCCCAGTTCGCGCGCGATGATCGCGGCATGGCAGGTACGGCCGCCGCGGTTGGTGATGATGGCGGAAGCCTTCTTCATCACCGGTTCCCAGTTCGGGTCGGTCATGTCGGTGACCAGCACGTCGCCGGCCTGCACCTTGTCCATCTCGGCGGTGCTGGCGACGATGCGCACGCGGCCGGCGCCGATCTTCTGGCCGATGGCACGGCCTTCGACCAGCACGGTCGCCGCGCTGGTGCAGACGGATATTTCTCGGTGCCGCCGTTGCCGGCATTCGACTTCACCGTCTCGGGACGCGCCTGCAGGATGTACAGCTTGCCGTCCAGCCCGTCCTTGCCCCATTCGATGTCCATCGGACGGCCGTAGTGTTCCTCGATGGAGATGGCGTAACGCGCCAGTTGCAGCACGTCCTCGTCGTTCAGCGAGAAGCGCGACTGGTCGGCGGCAGGCACCGGCTCGATGCGCGTGGAGCGTCCGGCAGAACGCTGCTCGTCGAACACCATGCGTTGTTGCTTGGAACCCAGGCCGCGGCGTATCACGGCAGGAAAACCTGCCTGAAGCTTCTGCTTGTGCACATAGAACTCGTCCGGATTGACCGCGCCCTGCACCACCATCTCGCCCAGGCCATAGGACGAGGTGATGAAGACGGCATCGCGGAAGCCGGATTCGGTGTCCAGCGTGAACATCACGCCGGACGCGCCCAGGTCGGAACGCACCATGCGCTGCACGCCGGCGGACAGCGCCACGTCGGCGTGGGTGAAATCCTTGTGCACGCGGTAGGAGATGGCGCGGTCGTTATACAGCGAGGCGAACACTTCGCGGATCGCATGCAGGATGTTGTCGATGCCGAAGATGTTCAGGAACGTCTCTTGCTGCCCCGCGAACGAAGCATCCGGCAAATCTTCCGCCGTGGCCGAGGAACGCACGGCAAAGCTGCCCTCGCCCTCAGTCACCAGCCTGGCATAGTGGCTGCGTATCTCTTCTTCCAGGCGTTTCGGCAACGGCGCCTCGACGATCCAGCCGCGTATCGTGCGGCCGGCTTCGGCCAGTGCGGTGACATCCTCGACATTCAACTTTGCCAGCAACTGTTCGATGCGCTTGTCCAGTCCGTCATTCGCCAGGAAATCGCGATACGCCTGCGCCGTGGTGGCGAAGCCGCCGGGCACATGCACCCCGGACGAGCTCAGGTTGGAAATCATCTCGCCTAGCGATGCGTTCTTTCCGCCCACCTCGGGAATGTCTGCGATACCCAGAGACTGGAAGGGAATGACATACGGTTGCATGAACTTCTCCTGTTTTATTGAACAACGTTTCTTCAAGCGCCGAAGTGTTCGGCGTTCAAGCCATCAAATAACGTTTGGGTTTAATGCGACTCGCGCTTGCACTGCGACGTGCCGCAGGCGTGATTGCCGCAACCGCAACCTTCGCCGTCCTCACGCACTGCGCCGAATTCCGGATGGCGTGCCGCATAATTACGGGCGACGGCACGCACCGCCAGCCAGCCAGCCAGCAGCACGAGCACAATCAGCACGGTCTTGAGATAGATCATTCCCCACCTCCCAATCCGGCGAAGCCCATGAAGGACAGCGACAGCAATCCGGCCATGATCAATGTCAGCGCCGTGCCCTGCACCAGCGTCGGCACGTTTGCCAGCTGCAGACGTTCGCGCAGCGAAGCCATCAGCACCAGCGCCAGCGTGAAACCCGGCGCCGCCGCCGAACGAGAACACCAGCGACTGCGCCAGGTCGTAGTTGCGCGAGGTCTGGAACAGCGCCACGCCCAGCACCGCGCAGTTGGTGGTGATCAGCGGCAGGTAGATGCCGAGCGCGCGGAACAGCGCCGGGGTGTATTTCTTCATCACCATCTCCACCAGCTGCACCGACGAGGCGATCACCACGATGTAGGAGATCAGGCGCAGGAAATCGAGATGAAAATAGGCCAGCACCACGTTCAGGCCGTAGGCGCACAACGATGCCACCAGCATCACAAACGTTGTCGCCACGCCCATCGGGAAGGCGGTATCCAGCCGGCTCGACACGCCGAGGAACGGACACAGGCCGAGGAACGTTGCCAGCACGAAGTTGTTGGCAAGTAGCGTGCTGATGAAAATCAGGCTTAATGAATCATGCATGGTTATGCCCTCCCTTCCGCCACTGCTTTGCTTTCTTTCCTGCTGCGCAGCAAGGAGAACAACAGCAACCAGCCGCCCAGCACGAAGAAGCCGCCGGGCGGCAACACCATCACCACCCAGGGCTGGAAGTGATCGCCGAACAGCGAGATGCCAAACAGTTTGCCCGAGCCCAATATCTCGCGTGTGGCACCCAATGAAAACAAGCCGATGGTGAACCCGAGCCCCATGCCCAGCGCATTGACCATGGATTTGAACGGCGGGTTCTTCGACGCATGCGCTTCGGCACGCCCGAGGATGATGCAGTTCACCACGATCAGCTGGATGAATGCGCCGAGCGCGTCGTACAGCTTCAGGCTGACCGCCTGGATCAGGTAATCGACCAGCGTCACGAAGGTGGCGATGATGACGATGTAGGTGGCGATACGCACTTCCTTCGGCACCACGTTGCGCACCATCGACACCAGCACGCAGGAGGCGACCAGCACGAAAGCGGTGGCCAGTCCCATCGAGATCGCGTTGACGGCGGAGACCGTCACCGCCAGCGTCGGGCACATGCCCAGCATCATCACGAAGGTCGGATTCTGTTTCCAGATGCCTTCCAGAAACTCTTCCATATTGGTTGGTTCTTTGTTGATCGAAGTCATGCTTGATCTCCTTTGTGGGAGGCTGGGGCATGCCGCTGCGCGGCCCGTCGCCCTTCACGGTATCGACATGCGGCACCAGCAGCGGCATCAGCTTCTGCGCGCTCTCGTTGATGCCGCGGCCGACAGCCTTGGAAGTCACGGTGGCACCGGCGATGGCGTCGATCTGCCAGGGGTTGGTCTTGCTGCCGTGCTTGACCGTCTTCACCGCATTCGCCAGCGCGGTCATCTCGGGATTGACGCGCACATCCAGCGCCTCGAAGTTCTTCAGGAACGCCGTATCGGTGAGGATCTTGTCGCCGATGCCGGGCGTCTCGCGCATCGACACCACGCCGATGCCGACGATGCATTGGCACTGCACGTCGTAGCCGTACAGGATTTGCACCGTGTCGGCATAACCCTTGGAAGCGGCCTCGGCAGCGATGCCCTTCAGCGCGCCGGACTGGTCGTAAGCCGCGTAGAACTTGACGCCGCCTTCCGGAATGGCACCGCCCTGCAGCAGCTGGATGCCGGATGGTGTGGCGACATATTCGGTCACTTTGGCTGCGCCCGGCAGCACCTTGAATACAGCACGCTCCAGCGTGATGCGCTTGTTCTCGGCGATGGCGCCTTGCGTGCTTTCGAAGGCGCCGACGATGAGCACGCCGCAGATGCTGGCGACCAGCACCATGGTGGAGATCATCTTGCCGCTGGGCGTCGTCTGGATTGGAGTCGGCTCGTTCATTTGTTCCCCTTCTGGCGGGTGCCGAACACGCGCGGCTGGGTGTATCGATCGATGAATGGGGTCAGCGCATTGCCGAGCAGGATGGCGTACATCACGCCTTCCGTGAGGCCGCCGAAGTAACGGATCATCACCGTCACCACGCCGATCACCGCGCCGTAGATCCACACGCCCAGCGGCGTGATCGGCGAAGTCGCCATATCGGTCGCCATGTACACCGCGCCTATCATCAGGCCGCCGGACATCAGCACGAAGGTCGGTGCCGGGAAATGGGCCGGGTTATACAACTGAAACAGCCAGGCAGTGAGCGCCGCCGAGGCCAGCACCGCCACGGGAATGCGCCAATCCATGAACTTGCGCGCCGCCAGATAGGCGCCGCACAGCAGGATGAGAATGGCCGAGGTCTCGCCGGTGGAAGCGGTCACCGCGCCGGTCAACAGGTCGTGCGAAGAAGCGACGACGTTCTCGAACTTCCAGCGCGCCAGCGGTGTCGCGCCGGTGAAGGCATCCACGCTCTGCTGCTTGATCCAGCCTGCCACTTCGGGCGGCATCATCAACGGCGCCGCCAGTGTGCTGGGGATGAATTCGCTGAAGCGGTGCAGCGCGAAGGCCGGCACCCAGGTGGTGATGGCGACCGGGAAAGCCGCCTGCACAAAGGCACGACCGACCAGTGCCGGGTTGAACACGTTGTTGCCGAGACCGCCGAACAGCGCCTTGCCGATGGCGATGGCGACGAAGCCGGCCACCACGCCCATCCACAACGGGAACGACGGCGGCAGCGTCAGCGCCAGCACCAGGCCGGTGATGGTGGCGCTCCAGTCGTTCAGCGTGTTGGGCTGCGCCGAAGCACGATTGAAAAAGCGCTCGGTCGCCAGACAGGTCGCCGTGACGGTCAGCAGCAGCGCCAGTGCCGACAGGCCGTATTGCCACACTGCAAAGCCGCAGATGGGCAGCAGCGACAGCACCACGTGCTTCATGATGGTCGGCACACTGCGGTCGCTGACCTGATGGGGAGATGTACGGAGTTCCATGCTCATGTTGCCGCTTTCTCCCTGTTGACCGCCTTGGCGATGCGGAATTGTTGTACCAGCGGGATATGCGACGGGCAGACATAGCTGCAGCAGCCGCACTCGAAACAGCGATCCAGGTTGTAGCGCTCGGCCATCTCCGCGTATTCGCGCTTGGCCGCGAGCAACCCCAGTTGCGACGGATTGAGGAACTTCGGACAGACCTTGACGCATTCGCCGCACTTGATGCAGGCGTAGACGCGCGGCGCTTCCTCGGGCAATTCGCCCTTGCCGAACGCCAGCACGCCGGAAGTGCCCTTGGTCACCGGCACGTCCAGCGACGAGATGGTCATGCCCATCATCGGGCCGCCGAGGATGATTTCCTTGGCGCTGCTCTTGGCCCCGACTTGCTCCAGCAGGAAGCGCAACGGCGTGCCGATCGGCACGATGTAGTTGCCGGGCTTTTCCACCGCCGGTCCGGCCACGGTCAGCACGCGCTCGACGATGCCTTCGCCCGCCGGCAGCAGACGGCCGAGGTAGGCCAGCGTCATCACGTTGTTGACCAGCACGCCGATGGACGCCGGACGCTGCCCGGCCGGGATCTCGCGGCCGAGCAGCGCGTAGATGATGGTGTCTTCCGCGCCTTGCGGATATTTGGTTTCCAGCGCCTGCACCGTGATGCTGCCGTCGGCAGGCAACGCCGCCCGGATCGCGGCGATGGCATCCGGCTTGTTGTCCTCGACGCCGATGACGGTGCGCGGCGCACCGCTGGCCTTCATGGCGATGCGGATGCCGCGGATCAGGTCCTGCGTGCGCTCGACCATGATGCGGTGGTCGCAGGTGAGGAACGGTTCGCACTCGGCGCCGTTCACCACCATGGTGTCGATCACCGTATCTGCCGGCACGTTGAGTTTGACGTGCGCCGGGAAGGTGGCGCCGCCGAGGCCGGAGATGCCGGTCTGCTGGATGGCGGCCAGCAATTCCTTCTGGTCCAGCGCATCGATGTCGACAGGCGCATGCACCTGCACTTCCTGGCCATCCGCCTGGTACACGCGGATGGTGATCGAATCCACCATCTTGCCGTTGGCGGCAGGCATCAGCCCGATCGCTTCGACCACACCGGTAGCCGGTGCATGCACCGGCAGCGAAACGAAGCCGTCCGCCGTGGCGATGACCTGGCCGCGCAGCACTTCCTGTCCGACGCTCACGCAGCACACGGCGGGTTTGCCGATGTGCTGCGACAGCGGCACGATCAGCCGCGGCGCGAACGGCAGACGCTTGATCGGCAGGCTCCCGGTGTCCTTGTGATAGGCCGGATGGATGCCGTGCTCGAAGGTCGCTGCGCGTTTCAGAAAGGGCAGTCGCATACGCTCACCTCAGTTGAACTTGGCCGCGCGAGCCTTCAGCTTGTCCAGGTTCGCCTCGTTCATGTTCCAGGGCGTGCCGGGGTGGATGACGCCGGCCGTGCATTTTTCCGCCGCCTTGACGAGATCAAGATAACTGCCCGCCTTCGGGTCAAGGACTACCGTCTTTTTCGCTTCGTTGTAGCCAAACACCTTCGGGTTGATATTGATGCATTCGTCGCACGCCGTGCATTCCGGCGTATCGACCCAGACCGGCTCGTAGCCGTCCGCAGACGCTGCGGGTGCCGCCGCCACTGCTGCCGGAGCGGCATCGCTGGAGCTGATGCCGAAACCGGACGAGAGCTTCTGGATCAGTTCCTGACGCACGCGGCTGGCGATGGCCGCTTCATCGACTGCACCCGCTTGCGGACGGCCGACCGCAGCCAGGTCCTTCAGCTGGTGCCAGAACTGCTGGCGCTCTTCGCAGGAATGCACCATCTCGGCCGACAACAGCACGCGCATCAGGCGCTGCTTCTTGTCCACCGCCCAGATGAACGGGAACTTGCCTTCGCGCTCGTCTGCGGAGAGCTTGAGGAAATCGGCCAGCAGCACCATGTCGTCGTTCCAGGTTTCCGGCGGCGCCTTCTTGAACTGCTTGGCGAAGCGGCCTTCGGACAGCGCGAAATCGGCGAACGTCATCGGCAGCGACATGCTCTTCTTGCCGCCGTCCTCCAGATAGTCGAGGGTGTAGCTCGGCCAGTCGGCATCCAGCGCCGGGTTGCCTTCCAGCGAGACGCATTCGGAGAAGGTCACGCCTGCATCCGGGTTGAAACGGAACAGCGGGAAGGCGCGCGACTCCATCGCCATCTTGCTCTGCGCCACCGCGCTGTTGTCGCCCACGCCGTGCTCCGGCGGACACACCGCGTACACGTTGAACAGCGCCGGATGGCGGCTGTTGATGCCGTCGATGAAGCTTTCCAGCATGTGCGTGATGTTGCCTTGCGACAGCTGCGCCACATAGGAGGTGCGGTGCGCCATGCCAATGACGCTGATCTCCTTGCGCTGCTCGCTCTTGCCATGCTTGCTCGCGCCGTAGGGCGACATGTCGGCCACCTGGCCGATGAAGCCGGAAGTGCAGGCCTGGCCGCCGGTGTTGGAATACACCTGCGTGTCGACGATCAGGATCTTGATCGGCTTGCCGGACATCAATGCGCGCGACAGGTTCTGGAAGCCGATGTCGAACATCGCGCCGTCGCCGCCCAACGACATGACCGGCGGACACAGGTGCCATTCCTCGTCGCTGAACTGTTCCCAGTTGAAGCGGGCGAAGAAATCATCCTGCTCGGCAGGCTCGTAGCCGCCGGCCAGTTCCATCTCGGCCTGGCGCACGACCTTGAAGCCCTCGGCCATCTTGGCCATGTGGCCTTCGAACACGCCCATCGCGACCGACGGCGAATCCTGGAACAGGTGCGAGGTCCACGGGAACGGATAGGGATTGAACGGGAAGGTCGATGCCCACACCGAGGTGCAGCCGGTGGAGTTGACGATACCCATCTCGGCGCGGCCTTTCTTGCTCGGGCCTTCCATGTAGCGCCAGCGCAGGTCCTTCAGCTTTTCCAGCATCTGGCTCACGCGCTTCAGCCATTGCGGATCGATAGGCTGGCCGGGATGCTTGGCCAGCAGGCTTTCCGACAGGTTGGCCAGCGTCAGGTCGTGGCCCTTGTTGGCCTGCACCGCGTCCATCAATGCCTGGGTGTCGGTGAGGTCGACGGTGGCGCTGAGTTTCATGCGGATGTGGTTCTCCAGCTCGCCGATCAGCTTGTCGAGCCTGGCGACGAACTTCTTCACGCGCGGCTGCTGCAGCGCGGTGACGGTGCTGGTGAACAGGTGGATGGTGCCCTTCTCGCCGCAGCCCAGGCAGGCGCCGTCGCCGCTGGCGAGCGACTGGTAGTTGTGCTTGTCCAGCAGCAGCGTTTCCAGCGCGCCGACCTTCTCGTCGAGATCGTCGATGCGGCTGTACTGCGCCGGGGTGGTCGGCAGGTCGAGCCAGAAGTTCCAGTCGCGGCGCAGGGTGTCGATGCTCTCCTTGGTCTGGGTGACCATCTTCAGCGCATCGTCCTCGCACACCTCGACGCACAGCGCGCAGCCCTTGCAGGTATACGGATTGACGGTGATGGAGAACAGGCCGCCGGCGCCCTTCTCCTTCTTCTCTTTCAACGTCCAGTACGGTTTGGTGGTGGCGAACTTGAAGCCGCCGATCTCTTCGCGCAGCAGGTTCAGTTCGGCTTCCAGCTTGGCACGGTCCTCGCCCTGGGTGGCATCCTCGGCAAAAGCTTCGGTGATGGCGTTGCCCAGCAGCGCACGCACGTCCAGGCCATCCTTGCCCAGCGAAGCGCGCAGCTTCTTCTCGATGGTACGGCTGAACTTGCGCAGGAAACGCGTCGGGCGGCCGCCGACCTCGATGCTCTGGATGGCGGTGTTCAGCACGTCGGCCGGGGTCGAGACCAGGCCGGGGATCGCGCTGTCCGGACAAGCGGTGAAACAGTTGCCGCAGGCGGTGCAGTTTTCGGCCTTCCATTCCGGGTGTTCGAAACGCACACCGGTCATGTCGCGATAGACGCCGGTCACGGCGGGGATCACGGACAGGCCCATGAACGGATCGACCAGGTTGCCGGAGCCTTCGCCCTTCATGTAGAAACTGCCGGTCTGTTCCCAGAAGCGGTGGATGTCGGCGATGCCGCCATCGCCTTCCGGCAGGTGCTTCAGCATGATTGGCAGCGAAGGCGCGGCCTTGGCCGCACCCTGGGCGCGCTGACCGACCTTCATCTGCTCGGGCTTGATCTCGTGCAATTTCCTCGTAACCGCGACGCACCACGCGCAGGTTGTCCTCGACGATGCGCTTGCCTTTCTTGCCGAACTTGGACTCGAGCTGATTCTCGATGGCGGTAAACAGCGTCTCTTCGGACAGGCCGGCGCGCTCCTTCACGTCGGAAGCGCGGAAGAACGCGCCCTGGAAGGCGTTGCCCTGCATGCGCAGTTGCAGGTCGGCATTGCTCGACTCTTCGCGTGCGATCTTGAACGCGTCGAGGAAGAACACGCGGATCTGGTTGTCCACGATGTATTTCTGGATGTGCATCGGGAAGGATTCCCACAGTGCTTCGGCGCTGCCCAGGTTGCTCTGGATGATGAACACGCCGCCCTGGTTCAGGCCTTCCACCGCGTTGGTGTGCCCGAACACCTGCGGGTCCGGCGACATCACCACGTCGACGCGGGTGTATTCGCAGTTGATGCGGATGGGCTCCGGCGCGGCGGACAGGTAATAGGTGGTCGGCTGGCCCTTCTTCTCGGAACCGTATTTCGGGTTGGCCTTGATGTCCCAGCCCAGCAGTTCGAACAGCGTCATCGCCAGGTTCTTGCCGGTGGTCACCATGCCCCAGCCGCCGATGGAGTGCATGCGCACCGCGATGGCGCCCTTGGGCAGCAGGTTGGGGTTCTCGGAACCGCGCAGCGCCAGATCCTTGATGCCGGGATAGGCCGCCTTCAGTTCCTGCTGGCGGATCTCCTGTTTCGGATTGGCCGATTCGTCGCGCACGAAGTCCACCGACAGGTAGTAGAACTTGCGATGTGCCGCGCCCGGCAGCATGTTCTCGACGGCGGCGATCAGGCCTTCCGGTTGCAGGTCGCGCGACCCCAAACCGTAACAGCCGGAGTACAGCGACGGCATGTCCTTGACGTTCTCGTAAGCGGCATAGCCTGCATGATTCTGTTCCTTGCCGTTTTCCAGACACTTGGAAACGGTGGAGCGCACTTCGCGCATCAGCGGCAGGTCTTCGGACAGCGGCTGGTCGGTGCGTTCCAGCACGGCCACGCCCTTCTTGCCCTTCAATATCTTGCCCAGCATGTCGCCGGGGAACGGACGGTACATGGTCATGTTGACCACGCCCACCTTGATCTTGCGATTCTCGCGCAGCCAGTCGGCGACGGCGGCGGCCTGCACGGTCATGCTGCCCTGGCCGAGGATGATGTAATCGGCATCGTCGCAGCGGTAGGCGTCGACACGGCTGTAGCTGCGGCCGGTCAGTGCCTGAAACTCCTCGGCATTCTTGTCGAACAGCGCGGGGATATGATCGAAGAAATACGGACGCTGTGCAGCCACGGCCTGCATGTAGGCATCCTGATTGGCGACCACGCCGGTCTGCATCGGATTGTCCACATCCCAGATCGACGGCACGCGGCGGCGCTTGGGTCCGTACAGCATCTGCTGTGCCGGTGTCGGCGTGTCGATGATGTCGTCGGCATTGCCCAGATATTCGGCGATCAGTTCGCGTTCCGGCACCATCATCGGCTCGATCAGGTGCGTGGTCAGGAAACCGTCCTGGCCGACGATGGCCGGTGTCAGCGCCTGTTCGGCGGTTTTGCGCGCGATCATGTTGAGGTCGGCCGCTTCCTGCGCATTCTTCGCCATCACCTGGATGAAGCCGGTGTCGTCGGCGCAGTGGTAGTCGTCATGCGCGCAGTGCACGTTCAGCGAAGCCTTGGTGATGGCGCGGCAGCCGAGGTTCAGCACGTAGGGCAAACGCTTGCCGACGGCGGCATACAGCGATTCGTGCATGAAAGCGAGGCCCTGCGAGGAGGTGAAGTTCACCGCGCGCAGACCGGTCATCGACAGGCCGGCAGTAACACCGGCAGCGGCGTGTTCGGATTCCGGCTCGACGAAGATCAGTGGATGGCCGCCGGTGTTGAGATGGCCCTTGGCAACCTCTTCCGCCCAGTATTCGCCCATCTGCGTGGAGGGAGTGATCGGGTAGGCGCCCGCGCCTTGCGACGCTTCGCGCTCCACCATGATCACGGCGGTATTGCCGTCGATGGCGTCGCGCGTGCCGGGATATTTGAATTTGGTGTGGGTACCCTCGGAGCCGGTGGCAGCACCGATCAACTTCTGCTTGATCTTGTTCAACATGATTATTTCCCCTATGCCTCGACAGTGGCAGGTAATGGTTCAATACGGATGATCTTTTTGGCGGCCTTGCCTTTGATGACTTTGTCGCCTTCGAGCCAGACGATGGCCCCGGTCGGGCAGCGCTCGATCGCCTTGCGGCTCGCTGCTTCGTTTTTGGCGTAATCGATTACAGCCAGGTTATTTTCGAGATGGATCAGGCCGGGTGCGCCATCGACTACGCAACGGCCGCAGGCTGTGCAGGCCACTTCGCAGGCCGCTTCGGCAGTATCGGGATCGGATTCGTTGCGGCAGGCCATCCACAATTTGTGCGATACGCCCTGGATGGAGAACAGGTTCTTCGGGCAGATATCGACACAATCGCCGCAGGCGGTACATTTGTTCACATCGACCACCGGCAGGCCATGCGCATCCATGGTGATGGCGTCGAAATCGCAGACGTCGGCACAATCGCCCAGCCCCAGGCAGCCCCAAGCGCAGCTCTTGCCGCCACCGCCCGCCACGGCTGCAGCGCGGCACGATGAAATTCCGGAATATTGGGCACGCATTTTGGCGACATGGGTGCCGCCGGCGCAGGCCAGCCGCGCCACGCGTTTCTCGACATCGCCCAGCGCAACGCCGAGCAAGGCGGCGATGGCTTTGTTCTGGTCAGGAGAGTTTACCGAGCAGCGCCCGGGCTCGATCTCGCCCGCCACAGCCTTTTCGGCGAAGTTATGACACCCGGCAGTGCCGCAGGCGCCGCAGTTGGAATGAGGAAGCATATCCTCGACTTGCTGGATACGCGGATCTTCAAAGACATAGAGCTTCTTGCTGGCAATCGCAAGGAAAAGCGCCAACAGGCCGCCCAGGCCCGCCATGAAGGCACCCGTGACCAATACGCTATATAAAGTACTCATATATACCTCTCCCCCGCTTCAATAAATTAACGTAGAGAACCAGCCGCCTGGCTCCCTATGCGCTACTTATCTACGCCCCACTAAGCGTATTAGGTGAATCACAACACCCTTGAATTGTTTCTGTTTTTATATGGACGCAGAGTAAACCAAGCCATTACCATTTCGCGAATCAATTGTTTCAATCATAATTATTAAAAATTGAAGCATTAAAATTGAAACAAAGCCGCGTCGGCGTGAGGGGAGGGTGGGATGAGTACTGAAAAACAAAGCTATTACAAGAACAATCGCCTGAAACAAATGAGGGCATTCTGCGAGGTGGTTCACACCGGGAGTATCACCTTAGCAGCACAAAAATTGTTCTTGAGCCAACCTTCCGTGACCTTGCAAATTCAAGCTATGGAGCGTGAATTGGGCGTCACCGTTTTCGAGCGGAGAGGCCCTGTGCTTAAGCTTACTCCTGATGGAGAGACATTGCACGCGCTTGCCAAGCCGCTGGTGGAAGGCATAGACAGCCTGGAAGAGAACTTCGCCGCCCAGCACGGCAAACTGGAATCGGGCGAACTGAACATCGGTGCCGGCGAGTCCACCATCCTGTACATCCTGCCGGAAGCGGTGCGCCGTTTCGTCACGGCCTACCCGCGCATCCAGCTGAAGATCCATAACGAGACCGGTCGCGACGGCCTGAAGATGCTGCGTGCCGACGAGATCGACCTGGTGGTCGGCTCGATGCTGGATGTGCCCGACGACATCACCTACCAGCCGGTGGTGACGTTCGACCCCGCGCTCATCGTACCGTTAGACCATCCGCTGGCCAATCGTTCCGAAGTCACGCTGGAAGACATCAGCCATTACGGCCTGATCCTGCCGCCCCGCCACCTTTCCACCTGGCGCATGGTCAAGTATGTGTTCCAGCAGCACAACCTGACTTTCCGGGTGACCCTGGAAGCAGGCGGATGGGAAGTCATCAAGAAGTACGTGGAACTGGGCATGGGCATCTCCATCGTGACCGACATCTGCCTGACCGGGACCGAAAAACTGGTGCGCATCCCGCTCAAGCAATATTTTCCGCAGCGCGGCTACGGCCTGGTGTTGCGCAAGGGACGCTTCCTGTCGCCGCAGGCACGGCGTTTCGTGGAGATACTTTACGAGGTCTACGGCATGAAAACGCCGTTGCCCGGCATCAACGTTCAGGATTGAGCGCCTGCATCAGCTGCACTGACAGCTCCTCGATGGATTTAGACGTGGTATCGAACCACTTGATGCCTTCGCGCCGCATCATCTTCTCTGCCGCGGCGACTTCGTAGCGGCAGTTTTCCAGCGAGGCGTATTTGCTGTTCGGGCGGCGTTCGGTGCGGATGCGCTGCAACTGTTCCGGGTCGATGGTCAGGCCGTACAGCTTGTTCCGGTACGGCTGCAATCGCGACGGCAGCTGGTCGCGCTCGAAGTCTTCCGGGATCAGCGGGTAGTTGGCCGCCTTCAGCGAGAACTGCAAGGACAGGTAAAGGCTGGTTGGCGTCTTGCCGCTGCGCGACACGCCGACCAGGATGATGTCGGCATTCTTCAGGTCGGCATCCGAAACGCCATCGTCATGGGCCAGCGCAAAATTCATCGCGGCGATGCGCGAGTTGTATTCCGGGTTGGCATGACCGTGAGAACGCCCCACTGCCCGCGAATACCGCGCACCGAGCTCCTGTTCCAGCGGCACGATGAAGGCATCGAACAGGTCGATGAAGAACGCGTCCGCCTGGTGCATGAGCGCACTGAGATCGGCATTGGTCTGCGTCATGATGACGATGGGACGCACACCTTCGCGCCCGCTGATCTCGTTGATGCGCGCCAGGCAATCGCGGCTCTTCTGTTCGTTGTCCACGAAGGGAAAGCGCAAGGGCTTGAATTCGATCCCTTCGAACTGCGCCAGCAAGCCGTGCCCCAATGTCTCGGCGGTGATGCCGGTGCCGTCCGACAGGTAGATGACGGTGCGTTTCTGAGTCGTCATGGTTCACATTATCCTGAATGAATTGTCCTGGCCGCCGCGGCGCGCCGGCTTATTCGGCCTTCGTAGCAATGTCTCTTTCCAGCGTCGGATAGCGCACGTGATCGACCAGTTCCTGGATCTCCTTATCCGGCGCGGCCGTCAGCAGGCTGCCGACGATCACGCCCAGGAATCCGACCGGGATGCCGAAGACGCCCGCCGAGATCGGGTTGATGTCCCACCACAGCGGGGCATTCACGCCGAAGAACGGATAGGTGATATACATATAGAACATGCAGGTCAGCAATCCGCCCACCATACCCAGGATCGCCCCCGTCTTGTTGGCGCGCTTCCAGAACACCCCCAGCGCCAGCGCCGGGAAGAACGCGGAAGCGGCCAGCGAGAATGCCGCTCCGACCAGGAACAGGATGTCACCCGGCTTGAGCGAGGTAATGTAGGCCGCGAACGCCGCCACCACCAGCAGCAATGCCTTGGAAATGAACAAGCGGCGGTTGGTCGGCGCCTTCGGATCGATCATTTTGTAGTACACGTCATGCGAAAGCGAATTGGAAATGGTCAGCATCAGGCCATCCGCCGTGGATAGCGCAGCAGCCAAGCCCCCTGCCGCCACCAGCGCCGTGACCACATAGGGCAGGCCCGCGATCTCGGGGGTCGCCAGCACGATCAGATCCCCGCCGATGGTCACTTCGGATAGTTGCACGATGCCGTCATGGTTGATGTCGGTCACGCTCATCAGCGACTTGTCCACCGACGCCCAGGCCGATACCCAGCTCGGCAATTCGGAAAAACTGGAGCCCACCAGCAAGGTGTACACATCGTATTTGGCCAGCACCGCCAGCGCAGGGGCAGTAATGTAAAGCAGGGAAATGAACAGCAGCGACCAGAACACCGAGTGGCGCGCTTCCTTCACTGTGGGCGTGGTGTAGAAACGCATCAGGATATGCGGCAGTGCCGCGGTGCCGACCATCAGACACATCACCAGTGCCAGGAAATTCTTGCGCTTCTTGTCGCGCGTTGCTTCGTCAGGACCGGCAAACGGTTCGGCGTGGGCGGCGACCGGCGCGGCCTTGATCCGGTCCGACTCGGCTGCCGCGCGCCACACACTGCGCGCAGTCGCGACATCCTTCGGGAACAAGGCCACGGCCTTATCGGCCGCTTCTATTTCCCCGGGATCCGCGCCTGGTTTTGCTTTCAGCGCCGCATCCGCCTGCACCAGCTTGTTCTTCTCCGCAGCCAGGTAGTCAGCACCGCCTGTTTCCAGCGCTTTCAGCCTGTCCTCGTTGGTTTTCTCCCGCTGCTTGAGGATGGCGCGCACTTCGGCCTCGCGCGCACCTTCCGGCGTGGAAGGGTCGTTCAGGACCTTTTCGCGCGCCGTGACCTTTTCCAGCACATAGCCGTAAGCGACTTGCGGGACCGGATCGCCGGTGTGCTTCACCGATAACCAGATCACCGGGATCATATAGGCCACGATCAAAATGACGTATTGCGCCACCTGCGTCCAGGTCACTGCACGCATGCCCCCCAGGAACGAGCACACCAGGATGCTGCCCAGACCGACGAACACACCGACCCCGAAGTCCAGCCCGGTGAAACGGCTGGTGATCAGCCCCACACCATAGATCTGCGCGATCACATAGGTGAACGAACACAGGATGGCGGCGAACACGCCGATGGTGCGCGGTATGTTGCCGCCATAACGTGCGCCAAGAAAATCCGGGATGGTGTACTGGCCGAATTTGCGCAGATACGGCGCCAGCAGCAAGGCCACCAGCACAAAGCCGCCGGTCCAGCCCAGCACGAAGGCCAGGCCGTCATATCCGGACAGATACAATGTCCCTGCCAGACCGATGAAGCTCGCCGCCGACATCCAGTCCGCGGCCACCGCCATGCCGTTGAAGAATGCCGGGACGCGCCGCCCGGCCACATAATATTCCGCCACGTCGGAGGTCTTGGAAAGGATGCCGATCCCCGCATACAGCAGCACTGTCGCGCCAAGGAAGATATAGCCCAGCATCTTGTTGGGCACTCCCATCTGTTCGAGGATGGACAGCAGGACGACGAAACCGATGAATCCGCCGGTGTAAAGCGCGTAGTAGCGCTTGAGCTGCGAGACGAACCGCGATTGCGTCGCACCGGCCATCAATGTTCCCCTTCCTGTACGCCGTACTCGCGGTCCAGCTTGTCCATGCAATATGCGTAATAGCCAACCAAGGCCACATACACCAGCAGCGCCCCCTGCGCCGCGATGTAAAACGAAAGCGGGAAGCCCAGAATAGTGATGGATTGCATATCCCTCGCGAACCAGCCGCTCACGAAAGTGACGACGAACCAGATCGCCAGCAGGATCCCGGTCCGGCGGAGGTTCTTCCGCCAATACTGTTTGTGCTTCTCGGTCAGCTGCATGCTTTTTCCCTTTTCCGGCAAAGCCTTCCACCTCTTGCCGTGGTGCGGCTTGGACAATTAACCTCTTCCACTTAGAATAGCCTAAAGAGCTTCTGATTAAGTCCGTTCGCCCTGAGCTTGTCGAAGGGTGAACACTGCAATCCAATAATTCATTGTGCGTCTCCGTTCATGGTTCGACAAGCTCACCACGAACGGAGGACTTAATCAGAGGCTCCCTAATGAAGAAGTGGAGCGGAACCCAACTGTATATCCGCCCAATGACAGGAACTTAACCCGCCATCCTTACACGGCACTTACACCACAATGCGCATCCTGATCGCCGAAGATGATGAAGTACTGTCCGATGGTCTATGCCATTCCATGCGCCACTCCGGTTACGCCGTCGATTGCGTCAAGGACGGGCAGGCCGCCAATCTCATCCTCAGCGGCGAGCAACCGTTCGATCTGGTGATACTGGACCTTGGATTGCCCAAGGTGGACGGCTTCAGCGTATTGCGCAGCCTGCGCGACAAGAACCGCCAGGTGCCCGTGATCATCCTCACCGCGCGCGATGCCGAGGGCGACCGCGTCAAGGGGCTCGACCTGGGCGCGGACGACTACATGATCAAGCCGTTCAGCCTGCCCGAACTGGAAGCGCGTGTCCGCGCACTGATCCGCCGCGGCCAGTGCGGCGTCAACCCGGTCTATACCTGCGGCTCGCTGACGTTCGACAGCGTCGGGCGGCGCGCCACGATCAATGGCGCCACGCTTGAGCTCACCACCCGCGAACTGAGCGTGCTGGAAGCGCTGATGCTGCGCACCGGCTGGGTCGTCAGCAAGGAGCAACTGCTGGAACGGCTCTACAGTTATTCGGAAGAGGCCAGCAACAACGCCATCGAGGTCTACATACATCGCTTGCGCAAAAAGATCGAGCCGGCCGGGGTGACCATACGCACCATCCGCGGCCTGGGGTACGTCATCAACAGCGTGCCCGCCGCCATAGCAGTTCGGCAATCCAGCCAAGCCGAAAACTTTTTTTACCCGCAGATTACACAGATTTTCACAGATTAAACAACGAGTAGTCATTGATCTACTTACTCACCTTTTGGATGATTCGGCGCCCATTCAGTAACTCGCCACGCATAATCTGCGTTGATCTGTCTAATCTGCGGGCAACAAGCGTTTTTCAGGTCCATCAACCTGCCCGAACAGGCACCACCGGAAACCGCGTCATGGAAAACAACATCCGTTCCCTGCGCAGCTACCTCATGCAGAGGCTGTTGATCTCCCTCTACCTGCTGTGGATCGTCAGCACGGTCGTGGGCTACTTCGCCACCATCAACTATGCCAACCAGCCCTATGACCTGGTGTTGCTGCAACGCGCCAATGAGGTGGCGGCAGAACTCAAGCTGGGAACCGGGCATGAGCAGCTGGATGTGGTGCCCTCCCTGCCCGATGGCTCCGATCTCGGCATGCCGGACCGGGTGCTCTATACCGTGACCGACAGCGAGGGCCGGAAACTCGCCGGCAACGGCAACACCCTGCGCCCGCTCTCCTACCGGCGCGACCGTCCGGGCCCGCTGTTCAGCAACGGCGAACGCGAAGGACAAAAGACGCGCATGGTCAGCCTGACGTTTTCCTCCAACGGCAGGATCCTGCAATTGCATGTCTCGGAAACCACGCAACAGCGCCAGGCGCTCATACGCGGCATTCTGGCCAACATCGTCGTGCCGCAACTGTTGCTGACCCTGATCGCGCTGGCCGTCGTCTGGTATGGACTGAAGCAAGGACTGAAGCCGCTCGACCGCTTGCGCCGCGAAGTCGTGAGCCGGCGGCGCGACGACCTGAGCCAGCTGGATGAAAGCAAGGCCCCCGCCGAAGTGCGCCCCCTGATCGTTGCCGTGAACGACCTGCTGGAGCGGTTGAAGCAAGTGATGGCCGCCCAGCAGCGCTTCGTTGCCGATGCGGCGCACCAGTTGCGCACACCGTTCGCCGGGCTGAAGACGCAATCCGAACTGGCATTGCGCACTGACGATCCCGAACGTAAACAGCATGCGCTCAACCACATCCTCACCAGCACCAAACACGGCATCCGGCTGGTCAATCAATTGCTGGCTTTGGCGCGCAGTGAGCCGGGCGGTCTCAGCACCGAAGGTTTCTCCACGCTGAACCTCGGGCAACTGGCGCAGGAATGCACCGTCAACTGGGTGCAGATGGCGCTGGAAAAGGACATCGACATCGGTTACGAAGGCGCGGACGAACCGGTGCAGATACAGGGCGACGCGAACAGCCTGACCGAGATGCTCAACAACCTGGTCGACAACGCGATTCGCTACACCCCTGCCGGCGGGCACATCACGGTCAGCGTCAAGACGATAGAGCAAAGAGCGCTGTTGTGCGTGGAGGACAACGGCCCCGGCATCGAACCGCAACACCGCGAACGCGTATTCGAACGCTTCTACCGCATCCTCGGCAGCGGCCAGAGCGGCAGCGGGCTGGGGCTTGCCATCGTAGCCGAGGTCGCCAAGCGCCACGGCGCCGAACTGAAACTGGAAGAAGGCAGCGGCGGCACGCGGCACCCGCATCTGCGTCCGCTTCCCGGCTCTCCCCCTCGCTTCCGATGTCTGACCAACCAGCCCGGCTTCTGTCTTCCTGCATCCCCGCCCCGCGCCTCACAAATGCATGGTGCAATAAAAAACCCCGCCGTTGCCGGCGGGGATTACGGGGTGATGCCATACAGCGCTAGTGAAACGAATTACTCCTCATCCGGATCGCGATACTCTTTCGGCAGATGGTGAGCGATGCCCTTGTGGCAGTCGATACAGGTCCCGCCTTCGGCTTTCGCCTTCATGTGCTTCTGGTACACCGTCTGCTTCTGGATGTTCCCGCTCATGGAATCAAAGTTGTGGCAGTTGCGGCACTCGCGCGAATCGGAAGCTTTCATGCGCTCCCACTCGTGGGTCGCCAGCTCCATGCGGTGCGACTCGAATTTTTCCGGCGTATCGACGTATCCGGTGAGCGCACCCCATACCTCATTGCTGGCCTGTATCTTGCGCAGCATCTTGTGTCCCCAGTCCTTGGGCACATGGCAATCGGAGCAGATGGCGCGCACGCCAGTGCGATTCGAGTAGTGGATGGTCTTCTTGTATTCCTGGTACACGTTATCGCGCATCTCGTGACAGCCGATGCAGAACTCCAGCCGGTTGGTCGCCTCCATGGCGGTATTGAAGCCCCCCCAGAAGATGATGCCGGAGAAGAAACCCACCACCAGCAACGCCAGCAGCGAGTACTTTGCACTCGGCTTCTTCAGCACGCCCCATGTGCGTTTCAAAATTCCAGCTTTGCTTTCCATTTCTCCCTCCGTTATAAATTATTCGAACCCTTCGGATCGCTGAATCTTGCCCTAAAAAAACGGTGCACCAAGTTAACCGTGCACCGTTGCTCGAGGTCATTCAGGTCCTTCTTAGAAGTTAAGGATATAGCTCGCAGTGACCACATTAACCGAGTAGCTTCGGCGCCTGCTGGTTGGTCGGCATCAAAGACGTTGGCGTATACCCCATTTGGTAGGCGTTATAGTAGTAGTCCGTCGATTTAAGATTCTGATAAAGGTAACCTACCCGGACTGTGCTCGCCTTGTCCAACTTGTAATCGCCTGCCAGCTTGAATTGAATCAGCTCGCTCTTGATGTCCGGAGTAGGACCGCAAGCATACCCGCTGGTGCTAACGGCAGTACATGCTGCGTTCACGTAGTTATCCGTAGTCGTGTAGCCGGACTTGCTCAACGAGTAAGTCAAATCCGCACTCAGATCGAGCTTGCCGCCCATCAACCCACCGTGTTTGCCATTAATCCCGACCGTACTTTCGTCTTCCGAGAGGGTATTGGTCCACATCTGATTGACAAGAGTGTTAAATGTTGCCGTTGCATGCGACCAAACGTTATTGTTGAGATCCCGTTTCCGGCTCTGTACGGTTACATAGGCGGTGGCGCTTGTATTCTCGGTGAAGTAGTAACCAGCATCCAGGTTTGCACTCCACGCATTACCCTTTTGTACGCCCAGTGCCGCGCTGTAATCGTCATTAACGTAACGCCCGCTCAAACCAACGTTCAGTTTTTCTGTAGCTTGCCAGTTAACACCTGCCTTAACTGCTTGTTCGTTCCTAGAAGCATCGAAGAAGGCGATATAGCCAGGCAGTTCATAGCCCTGATTGTTCGCTTGCATCGGGTTATAGAAAGCAGGATTGACGTCTGCTCTGCGGCGGCCATATGAATAGCCGGCCGTCAAATTTACTTCATCGGTTGCCTGCAAATGGTAGTTGGCCACCAGTTTATTTTCTGTGCTATTGGGGACCTGGACGCAAGATGCGCCATTGGCAAAATATGCCGCCGCCACGCCGTTGCCAACGGTACCGCCAGGCCCAGGTGTCACCGCTAGAATTTGAGCCAAAGTGAGCGAACTGTTGCACCAGCGGTGAATCTGCTCATGCTCGTATTTGACATTAAGTTTTTGGCGTTGGGTAAGACGGTAATCGGCTTCTAACTCAAACTGGGTCTTTTTGTTGCTCAGCGGGGTACTAATGGAGGTTTCCGCCCCCCCCCCCCAGGTCGTAAAACTTGTAAATATTCGACGCCGTTCGGTTGTCGCGATCATTGAATTTGAATCCTGCAGACAGCGCCAAATCCCTAGTTGTTTGGTTGGTCAATTTCAGATCAGCGTGTTTAGTGACCACCAAGCCGTTGAGCGACGACTGTGGCAACCCACCAACCTGCATTTGATCCTGATTTATATAAGCCACGTCTTGGGTATTGCGCCCGTAAGATACCCCTCCGACCAGTTTCGTGGCTTGCGTAAAGTTGTAGCCGCCATTCAGGTTCAATTGCTGGAAAGAGTTATCAGGGGCAGTACTTAGAGTGTTTATTGGAAATGCCACTCCCAAGGCTGTTCCATTGGCTGGGAAAGCCGCTCCGGTTAAAGGCGTGCCGGCAGTAGCGTTTGTGGAATTTGCAGTAAAGGGGTTAGAAAAACTCACACCGTTGTAGCCATCTTTGAATTGCGAGAGATAATAGCTGCCGGTGAAATGGCCTTTATCCCCAATCCAATTGAGCGCCAAATTGAAAGTATCGGTTTTATAGTTGGTGGGGTTAGCCAACATCTGCATGGCTTCTTTTGTTGGAGCACCTACAATCGCTCCCAGAGCATTTCCAGGAGATTTAACTTGATAGTCTGTACCCGACGAAATCAGCTTTGCACCGGATTGATCAAGGTGGCTGAGTTCGAACTGCATACTCCATTGCTGATCGAATTCATGACCAATCGTGATTGTTGATTTTTTGCGGTCCGAGTGGACATCAATCGTATGGAAATATGACTGTTGAGTCGGGGTTAACGCCTGGGAGCCATATGGAGCATTGATTCCTGCGGTGGCGGGACTAGTGATACTGCTTGGATTTTTTGTGTCGATGATGCCAAAGCCCTGCGGGATGACAAAACTATTCCCCCCCATAGAGCCCTGCTGGGGCGTTTGGATGCTGCCGAAGTTGTGCTGCAATTCGTCGTATTTGAAGCCAAAGTCCCACTGTCCCTGCTTGCTATACGTACCGCCTAGTTCGCGCGAAGTTGTTCCAAGATCAACCCCGCTAAACTGCCAGCGCGTAATGCCATCGCCCCCGTCGTGCGAGTTATAGGCATCACCCCCGCGCACTTTAAAGTCGCCGATAAGGTTCGCACCTTTCTTATCCAGTCCGTTGTATTCGCCAAACTTGGCGGAATCCTTGGATGTACTCCCTACGCCGACTTCGACGGTGTTGGTGGGATGCGTCAAAGCCGCGACATCTTCGTCTTCAGCATATGCGCCCAGAGGTATGGCAAGCATCACCATCAACGCTCCCTGCACCGCCAAGGTTAACCGACTGACCTTAAAAATCTCTTTGGTAGTTTTCATGATCATTTCCCTTTTCCTGAAATTAGCGATGCAAGAACGCTCCGGCCGGGCTGTTCGAGCCATGAACCATTACGTGACAGTTCATGCATGCACGTCCAACCTGGTTCGATCCGGGGGCCATAGGGCTCGTAGTTGAAACAGCAAGTCCTGCAGCCGGGTTGCCTTGAATACCCGCTACGTTTGCACCGTATGAAGCCTGGCTGTTATGCGGACCATCGTGGCACTCGTCACACAGGAATGGGGCTCGCGATTTCAGCAGTGGCGTGATGTTGGAGCCGTGCGGTGTATGGCAGTTGGTGCAGTCCTCCGTCACCGGTTGGTGTTCCCACAGGAAGGGGCCGCGTTTCTCAGCGTGGCAGGTGAAACAAGTCTCGGTCACTGTAGCCTTCTTCAGCAACTTGGGACCGGCTGAACCGTGCGGATTGTGGCAATCTGAACAGATCACCTTGCCCGCATCAATCGGATGAGTGGAAATCTTGTGCGTATCAGCGCGCTGATCCTTGTGGCAGGTGAAGCACACCTCGGTTTGTGTTTTCCTTTCCCGTACCTTGTCGACTGGCGCATGCACCTTGTGACAGTCGTTACATGCCAAGTCGTTGGCCTGGTGCTGGCTGCCATCCCAGTTGGTGCGGGCGGTGCCTTTGTGACAGGTGATGCACTTGTCTGAGCGCTCTTTCGCCGATGAAAGCGGGAAGGCGTGTTTCCTGAAAATGATATCCGGAGCCGGACGGCCTTTACCTTCCGTATTGCCTTTCAGGTGGTTCTCGCTCTCGCCGTGGCAAGTCTGGCAATTCGGCGTGCGTGAATCACCCCGGACGCCGTGTTTGGTTTGGTAGATGGCAAGGATCGGCAGGGTCTCTGTTTCGTCGTGGCAACGCGTACAGATCGCATCCTTTTTCAAGGATTCCTGGGCATTTTTGGGGGCAACCCCCTCCATGCTGAGATCAGGCAGGTTGCTTGCCGCTGCGGGCTGGGTTTGCATTGCCGGCTGCCCTTCGGTTGCCGGTTGCATCTCCTCGGCCAGCAGGCTGGACGCGCCTCCCATCCCTCCCAGGAAGGCACACAACACCATAGTTTTTATCAAGAATTTCATGGCAGTTCCCTTTTCTATTTTTGATGTTGCTAACGTATTAACACCCACTTGGCCGAGTCATTGCCTCACCGAATACGAACAATCCCGTCAGAGGGAAAGGATCCAGTCCACGAGGTTTTTGATGGCTTCCGGCGATGCTTTGCCCTTGATGTTCTTGTGTTCCTCTTCATGACCATCGGGGAATTTCGCTTTTTCACCCGAAGTGACATGCGTAATCAATCTTTCTTCCGCCCCGGCTTTGCCGCGATATTTCTCCGCCACCTTCTTGTAGGACGGGCCGTCTTTTTCCTTGTCGACTCCGTGGCATTTGAAACAGTTATTCTCACGAGCCAGCGCCTTTGCAGCATCGACATCCACCGCGGCGGATGCATTGATAGCCAAGGCACTGCCCAATACCCCGCTCAGCACCAGAACGAACATCAATTTGGTCTTTTTCATTTCCAATTCCCCCATGCCTGTTGTAAAAAAACATCGCTCTTGTGGTAAGCATTGTCTACAATCAAGCACATCGCCACTACGGTCTATCAGCTCGATACATATAAGACTGATGTTCCATTTTTATCAGACCATGGTCTGATGCCGGCATAGCCAACACGAGCAACCACAAACCAATTGCGATCACATTTCGGGAATTCGATGCTGACAGCACTGAAGCAATCATTCGGCCGCCTGAGCCTGATGCGCCAGTTCATGCTGGCGATCATTAGTATTCTGACGATCGGCGTGGTGGTTATCGGCTTATGGATAGCGCACCAGATCGAAACCAGTGCCGTGCGCCGCGCCACCGAGATCTCGGCGATCTACCTGGAGAGCATCTCCGCACCTGAACTGCGCGGGTGGAAACACGGCGAGATCGTGGATCCGGAGACGCATGCCGATCTCGACCGTCTCTTTATCTATGGCCCGCTGCATCGCGAGGTGCTTCGTTTCAAACTATGGGATGCCAGCGGGCGTATCGATTACAGCAGCGACCACGCCCAGATGGGGCTGCGCTTCCCGATCAGGGGGAGACTTGCCTCTGCCTTTGCCGGCACCGTCCAGGGGCGTATCAGCCAACTGAAAGAATCCGACAACCTGCCGGAGCAGGCACAGTGGAAGGAATTGCTCGAAGTCTATGTGCCGATCCGTTCCCACGACCATCCGGATCAGGTCATTGCGGTCGCCGAGTTCTATCTTTCCGTGGACAAACTGAAGCAGGATATCCGCGCAGCCCAAATGCGCAGCTGGGGACTGGTCGTCATTTCTTTGTTTGCCACTTTCCTGTTGCTGTTCGGCCTGGTACGCCGCGCCAGCAACACCATCAACGACCAACAACGCGACCTGCGCCAGCAGCTCGAACAACTGCGCTCGTTGCTCGACGAAAACGACCGCATGCGCGAGCAGCTGCGCGAGGCTGGCGTGAGCACGACCACGCTCAACGAAGAGTTCCTGTTGCGGATCGCCGCAGACCTTCATGACGGTCCCGCACAGACGCTCGCCTTTGCGCTGATGCGCTTCGACGAGTTTGCCGCGACCTGCCATTTCTGCACCACATCCCCGCAAGGCGCTTCGCAAGAACTGCAAAGCATCCATGGCGCTCTGCAATCTTCGCTGCGCGATGTGCGCAAGATATCTTCCGGGCTTGCCGTTCCGGGTTTGGCCGAACTGTCCCTGGCTAACGCCGCCCGCCGTGCTGTCAGCGATTTCGAACACACGTCCGGACAGACCGTCCAGAGCCATATCGATGGGACGCTCGGCAACGCCCCGCTCTCGGTCAAGATCACGGTATACCGCCTGCTGCAGGAATCGCTTTCCAATTGCTGGCGGCATGCACACACGGGCGCCCCCCAGGTTCACGTACAACGCAGCCACGATGAGGTGCTGATCACCATCACCGACCAGGGGGCTGGTTTCGATCCCCAGGCGGCAGCCGTCGGCGGACGCTTGGGCCTGGCATTCATGCGCGAACGCGTCCGCCTGCTCGGCGGAATCTTTGAGATCGAATCTTCCCCGGGCCACGGCACCCGCATCAGCGCCCGCCTTCCACTGTCAACCGATGAGATGATCCATGACTAGCAAAATCCGCATCCTTCTTGCCGACGACCACCCGCTGTTCCGCGAGGGAGTCGCGCACTCACTCGGTTCCGAACCCGATTTCGAAGTGGTCGCGCAAGCCAGCAACGGCGAGGAAGCCGTTGAACTGGCGCATCGCCTGCACCCCGACATCGTATTGCTGGATGTCTCGATGAACGGCATGGGCGGCATCGCGGCGGCCGAAAGGATCTCCCACGATTCGCCGGTCGTGCGCATCATGATGCTCACCGTCTCCGAAAACCGCGAAAACCTGATGGCAGCCCTCAAGGCCGGCGCGCACGGCTACGTTTTGAAAGGCGTGTCCGCCAACGAGTTGCGCTCCATCACGCGCCGGGTGGCTGGAGGCGAAGCCTATGTCACCCCTGCCCTTGCCGCAGACATGCTGACCGAATTTTCGCACCCGCATCCCATCGATTCGTTCTCCGAACTGACGGCGCGGGAAACCAACATCCTGCAACTGCTCAGCCAGGGACTCACCAACCGGGAGATCGGCGAGCGTTTGTACCTGGCGGAGAAAACGGTCAAGCATTACATGACCAGCATCCTGCAGAAACTGCACGTGCGGTCGCGCACCGAAGCCGCCCTGATCGCCATGCAGCGCAGCGCGACCGGCCAGTAGCCGCCCTGTTCGCAGCCCATCCTTCCGCCCTGTCGCCTCGCTTCCGTTGCACAATAAAAAACCCCGCCGATGAAGGCGGGGTTTTTCGTTGTTGCCGAGCAGCTGCTTTAGTGCGCTGAGGCGGCCTCTGCGTTGATGCCGGTGTTCTGGCGCACGTAGAGTTCGTCCCACATGTCTTCAGCACGCTTGTCGCGGGTGAACAGCGAGCCCAGGATCACCATCAGGAAGCCCAGCGGGATCGAGATCAAGCCGGGGTTCTTCAACAGGAAGAATGGCTTCTCCAGGCCCATGATGCTGGTGGTCTGGCCTTCGAACTTCTTCAGGTCAGCTTCAGCCTTGGCCTTGGCTGCTTCTGCCGCTGCGATGTCCTTCTTCACCTTGGCGATGTCAGCCTCGGCTGCTGCCTTCGCGGTCGCATCCTTGATCGACTCCAGCGACGCTTCCATCGGCTGCAGCTTGGCGTTCAGTCCAGCCAGCTTCTCGATGACGCCCGGCTTGGCGGGCTTCTCCGGAGTCGCAGGTTGGGCCGGTTTTGCCAGTACGCAACCATCCATCGCGAACAGTTCGCACATGAAGCTGGAGCGGGCAACAGCGGGCTGTGCTTCCTTGGCCGGTACTGCCGGCTCGCCGTTCAGGACCTTATTCGCGCCGGCAATGATCGCCTTCGGATAAGTCAGGTTAGGAGAAATCATCACCAGTCCGATCGCGGTCACAGCACCCACCACCATGCCGGCGATGATGCCGGTGGTGTTGCACTTTTTCCAGTACAGGGTAAGGAACACGGCGGGCAGGTTGCTGGATGCAGCCACCGCAAACGCCAGCGCAACCAGGTGGGCCACGTTCTGGCCTTTGGCCATGATGCCCACGGTGATCGCGATAATACCGACGATAACGGATGCCACACGAGCGGCAACCACCTGCTCCTTCGGAGTTGCATGGTCGCCGCGGATCACGCCAACGTAAATGTCGTGCGCCATCGCGGAAGCCGCTGCCAGCACCAGGCCCGCCACCACCGCAACGATGGTTGCGAAGGCGACCGCGGCAACGAAGGCCAGCATGAAGTTACCCAGCATGGAGTCAGCGCCGCCGCCCAGGAACTGCGCCAGCAACGGACCAGCCATGTTGCCGCCGGCATCGACAGACGCGATCTTGGCAGAACCCACCAGCATCGCAGCACCAGTACCAAGGAACAGGGTCAGCACGTAAAAGCCGCCGATGATGGCCATCGCCCAGATCACGGAAGTGCGGGCTGCTTGTGCGGTCGGCACAGTGAAGAAGCGCATCAGGATGTGCGGCATACCGGCAGTACCGAACACCAGTGCCATACCCAGGGATATCTGGTCGATAGGGCTCTTCAGGAACAAGCCGGGCTCAAGGAAGCGTTGTCCGAGATCCTCTTTGCTCATGTTGGCTGCGGAATCGCCCAGCAGCTTGGCGACTTGCGCGATCACCTTGTCGTCACCGACCACGGCTTTCAGGTAACCCGGCAGGCTGAATCCGTAAGGCGACCAGACCAGGAACACCAGGATCAGGGAAGCGACCACCAGCAGCGCGGCCTTGACGATCTGCACCCAGGTCGTCGCCTTCATGCCGCCGAACACCACGTAAGCCAGCATCAGGACACCGACGCCGATGATCGAGGTCTCGTAATCGATACCGATCAGGGTCTTGATCAGCACGCCGCCGCCGACCATCTGTGCGGTCAGGTAGAAGGTGGACACAGTGATGGTGGACAGCGCAGCGACCGTCTTGGTCTTCTTCGGGTCGTTGCGGAAAGCCAGGATGTCGCCCATCGTGTATTTGCCGATGTTGCGGCAAGGCTCGGCGATCACCAGTAGCACGGTGATGTAAGCCACCAGCCAGCCCACGGAATACATGAAGCCGTCATAGCCGTACAGCGAGATCAGGCCGGCGATACCCAGGAAGGAGGCCGCAGACAGATAGTCGCCTGCGATCGCCCAGCCATTCTGGATGCCGCTGACCGAGCGGCCGGCCGCGTAAAACTCGGAAGTGGTGTGCGTGGTGCGCGCCGCCCAGTAGGTGATGGCCATGGTGATCGCGATGATCACGCCGAACACCATGAAGGTCAGCCACTTCCACTCGTCGGCAACTGCACCAGCCGCGAATGCCGGACCGGTGCTGCACAGGGCCGCCGCAGCGAGAACCAATTTATTCATCATCGATTTCATCTCATGCTCCCTTATTCACATCGTTGATGATTTCCTGCGCCATCGCATCGAATTCGGCATTGGCCTTCTTCGAATACACGAAAGCGATCACCCAGGCCACCACGAACTCGGACAAGGCGAACAGGATGCCGAAGTTGACCACACCCCATACCTTGGTCTTGAACAGATCCTGGTAGTAGGCTGCGCCGATGGGCAGCAAGAAATAGTAGATGGTGGAAAAAATCATCAAGCCCCACAGGAAGAAGGTTTTCTTCCGATGCAGTGCCTGGAACTTGGGATTGGCATCAATCGCCGCCCAATTGATATTTGGATTAGACATATTCTCGCTCCCTCAAGACAATCGATAAATCAGGTTGTTGGCCCGACCCACTCGTGCAACCGTACATGAGGTTACGTCAGGAAACTTACAATCAGCTTACGCCAGCAACCCAGCGCTGCGCCTTCTCCAGATCGCGCAGCCCGGCAAAATCGCCGATATTCTTGTTGCCCGCCTGGGCAAGGGCGACCTGGAGCAGTTGCGCAGTAGCCACGGCATCGGCCATCGCGTTATGGCGCGCTTCGATACGGATGCCGAAATGCCCGATCCAGTCGTCCAGCGCACGATACTTCCGTGCCAGCGGCGGGTTCAGGCTGGGCATCACATAGGCCAGGTCCAGCCACGGGTGTTTGAACGAATAACCCAGGTAATCGCGCAACGCCCGCTTGATCATCGTCTCGTCGAAGGTCACGTGAAAGGCGACGATGGGCGATTTGCCGAGATAGTCGAGGAAAGCCAGCAAGGCTTCGGCCGGTTCGACCCCGCCCAGCTGTTCGGTAGTGCCGATGCCGTGCAGCAGGATGTTGCCCTTCTTGCTCGCCGCCTGCTGCTGCAACACCACGTAGAAACAGTCGCCTAGGGCGATCTTGCCGTTCACCACCGCCACGGCGCCGATGGAAATGAGCTTGTCTTCCAGCAGGTTCAGGCCGCTGGTTTCCACGTCCAGCACCACATAACGCGTTTCTCCGGACGGCGTATCCAGCGCCACGCGCGTCAGCGCCTCCCACGCCGCAAGCCGGCGCTACTGTTCCAGGTCGAGTTGCGGCTTGCGGTGCGAGCCAACCGAGCAGCCTAGTGAACATGGCTAACCTTTCCCACGCTCACTTCCCCCACCCTAACCCTCCCCCGTTGGGAGAGGGGACAAACGTGAAATACAATCTTCAATTCCCGCATCACAGGTGATACTCCAGCGCCAAACGCGCCTGCAGTTTGCGCGCCTGACGGAACGCCTCCTTCAGGATGCGCCGGTCGAGTTCGTTCAGTCGTTCGGGGTTGATCCGGTTATCCAGTGTTTCTTCGCATGAGCCATGTTCGCTCGCTTCGTCGTGGTGACGCAGGCGCAGCACCTGTATATACAGCAAGGCATCGACCCAGGCATCGATCTCCGAGGCATGCAGATTCATCTTCGCCGCACTCGCCCGCAGGCGCTGAATCGTGTTCGTCTGGGCGACCCCGGCGGCAAGGCTGAAGATTCGTGCCGCATCGACGAACGGGGTGATGCCGTTCACCTTGAGGTCCAGCGTATTCTCCTTGCCCACCACGAAATCGCGCACCACGCCCAGCGGGGGCCGGTTGCGCAAGGCGTTCTCCGCCATCAGGTGCAGGAAGCGGCTGTTGTCGCTGGCAACCCGCGCCAGCCACTGGCGTAAATCCTCGGCCAGATGCGACGCCCCGTACAGCGAGCGAAAATCAAAAAAGATGGTCGCATGCAGCAAGGCTTCCGGCGAGCCGCCGCTGATCCAGGCCGAGAAGGCGCGCTTCCATTCCTCCAGCGACAGGCACCACTTGGGATTGCCGGCCATGATGCCGCCCTGGCACAACGGGAAACCGCAAAGCGCCAGCGCATCGTTGATGCGCTTCGCCACCGGCAGCAATTGCGCACGGACCTGCTCCGCATCCATCCCGTCCGGGATGGTAAAGATGATCGCGTTATCCTGGTCGGTGTTCAGCGTCTGCTCGAAGCGCCCCTCCGACCCCAACGCCATCCAGCACAGCCCGTCATGCAACGGCGTGCCGGTCAGGCCGCTGGCCTTGCATTCGAGCTCCACCACGCGCGCAGTGAGCAGGTCGTTGAAAGCCGAGATGAACTGGGTCAGCTGCTCCGGCGCCACGCCCTGCGCCATCATGTTGTGCGCCATCTTGCGGATGTCGGCGGCGCACTGCTTCAGCACATCGACGGTTTCGGCATGGCGTATGGCCGAACCGATCTGGCGCAGGCCGACGCGCTGCAAGGCGAACAGGTCTTTCTCCGATACCAGTCCGACCAGCTGCTCGTTCTCGACCACCAGCACATGACGGAAACCGTGCTTGGCCATCGTCAGCGCCGCCTCATGCGCCAGCGCCTGCGGTGGCAGGCTCGACAATTGCGTGCTCATCACATTGATGACCGGCTGCTCCAGGTCGATCTGCGGGATCGCGATCCGGTCCCGCACATCGTGCAGCGTCATGATGCCGAGCGGTCTTGCCCTCCCCATCCGCCGCGATCATCGAACCGATGCGCTGCTCGCGCATGACCTCAAGTGCCTTGCGCACGGTCGTGTCGGGCGGACACGTCACCGGCTCACGCCGGATGATCGCCGACAACGGGCTGGCCAGCGATTGCTGTTCGACACTCGACTGGCTGTACTGCGCCTGGATGACCTGCTTGGAATGCTCCAGCAGATTGGCGATGCGACGGGTGCAGAAATCGCGGAACGCGGCGCTCTTGCCGATCAGCTCGTGAAAATCCTTGGCTGGGAGTTCATAGCAGAAGAGATCCGTGCCCGCCCGGTAGACGCTGGCCACACGGCGGTTGGCCAGCAACGCGCCCAGCGGGAAACACTCGCCTTCCGACAGTTCCAGCCAGGTATCCGCTTCCGAGGCGTCCGCCACGTTCTGCTCGCCGTGAACCATGCCCTGCTTGATGACCCAGAAACGCTGCACCGGCCCCTGCTCCGGAGAAACGATCACTTCGCCCTCGGCATAGTAGTCCAGCTGCATGCGCTCCAGCATCCACATCACATGGTCGAGCTCCATGCGATCGAACGGCGCATGCCGGATGAGGAGCGATAATTCGGAAGGATGGACTGCGCTCAAGTTATATCTCCAGACAGAAGCTCGAATAACCGTTATCCAGACAACAACGGATACCCGCTTCGGGTTACAGCTGCATGTTGCCGAAGACCCTGGACAATTCAGCCCCCGGGTCGTCTGCACGCATGAACGCCTCGCCGACGAGGAAAGAATTCACCCGGTGGTTCCGCATCAGCGCCACATCCTCGGCCGAAAATATGCCGCTCTCGGTAACGACGATACGGTCCTGCGGGATGCGTGCCAACAGATCGAGGGTGGTTTGCAGGCTGACATCAAAAGTGCGCAGGTTACGGTTGTTGATGCCGATCAACGGCGTCTTGAGCTGCAGCGCCACTTCCAGTTCATCGCCATCGTGCACCTCCACCAGCACCGCCATGCCGAGCTTGTGCGCCAGTTTCTCGAACGCCTTCATCTGGCTCAGGGTCAGCGCCGATGCGATCAGCAGGATGGCATCCGCCCCCATCGCCCGCGCCTGGTAGATCTGGTATTCGTCCACCATGAAATCCTTGCGCAGCACCGGCAGGTCGCAAGCGGCACGCGCCTGCTTCAGGTATTCCGCACTGCCCTGGAAGAACTGTTCGTCGGTCAGCACCGAAAGGCAGGCAGCGCCGCTCCGGGCATAACTTTCAGCGATCTGCGCCGGATGGAAATCGGGACGGATGACCCCTTTGCTGGGACTGGCTTTCTTGATCTCGGCGATCACCCCGGCTTGTCCGGCGGCGATCTTGCTGCGGATGGCGCCGACGAAATCGCGCGCCGGGGCAGCCTGTGCCGCTTCCTTGCGCAGCACCGGCAAAGGTTTGGCGGACAAGGCGGAAGCGACTTCCTGCGCTTTGACCGCCAGTATCTTGTTGAGAATGTCGGACATGTGAGCTCTCTTGAATAGAGTGCGCATTCTAGCGCAAGCGGAATGCTAAAATGCACCCCTGCTTCAATTAGAGACAAACGATGGACAACGTAAAGAAATATATGCAACAGGTCGGGCAGCAGGCCCGCGCCGCTTCGCGCCGGATGGCACAGGCCGATACCAACGCCAAGAACCATGCCCTGGAGAACATCGCCACCGCCATCCTGCTCAACAGCGCCAAGCTCATCGCCGAGAACGCCAAGGATGTCGCCGCCGCCAAGGCCAACGGGCTGGACGCCGCCTCCATCGACCGTCTCACCCTGACCGACAAGACCGTCAAGGGCATGGCCGAAGGCCTGCGCCAGATCGCGGCGCTGCACGATCCCGTCGGCGAGATCAGCGACATGAGCTACCGCCCTTCCGGCATCCAGGTCGGCAAGATGCGCGTGCCGCTGGGCGTCATCGGCATCATCTACGAATCGCGTCCCAACGTGACCGCCGATGCCGCCGGCCTGTGCCTGAAATCGGGCAACGCCGCCATCCTGCGCGGCGGCTCGGAAGCCATCCATTCCAACCAGGCCATCGCCGCCTGCGTGCACCAGGGCTTGCGCGAAGCCGGCCTGCCCGAAGATGCCGTGCAGGTGGTCAAAACCACCGACCGCGCCGCGGTGGGCGAGCTCATCACCATGAAGGACTACGTCGACGTGATCGTGCCGCGCGGCGGCAAGGAACTGATCGAACGCGTCTCGGCCGAGGCGCGCATCCCGGTCATCAAGCACCTGCACGGCGTCTGTCACGTCTACATCGACGACGAAGCCGACCTGGACAAGGCCATCCGCATCGCCGACAACGCCAAGACCCACCGCTACGGCGTGTGCAACGCCATGGAGACGCTGCTGGTGAACGCGAACATCGCCGCGAAGGTGCTGCCCGAACTGTGCAGCATCTACCTCAGCAAGGGCGTGGAACTGCGCGGCGACGAGGCCGCACGCAAGCTGGTTACGCAGATGAAGGCCGCCACCGAGGAAGACTGGCACACCGAATACCTGGCGCCCATCCTCAGCATCCGCGTGGTCGCCGACCTGGATGCCGCCATCGCGCACATCGACACCTATGGCTCGCAGCACACCGACAGCATCGTCACCGAAAACTACACCAAGGCGATGCGCTTCCTGCGCGAGGTGGATTCCAGCAGCGTGATGGTGAATGCCTCTACCCGCTTCGCCGACGGCTTCGAGTATGGCCTCGGCGCGGAGATCGGCATCTCCACCGACAAGATCCATGCGCGCGGCCCGGTCGGTCTGGAAGGGCTGACGTCGCAGAAATACATCGTGCTCGGCAACGGGCAGATCAGACTCTAACAAGACCACAAGAGAAGAGAACCACATGAGCCAGACCATCGAAATCAAAGTGCCGGACATCGGCGGATTCAAGGGCGTCGCCGTCATCGAGATCGCCGTCAAACCCGGCGATGCCATCGAGAAGGAACAGGCGCTCATCTCGCTGGAAACCGACAAGGCGACCATGGACGTACCCTCGCCCGTCGCCGGTGTGGTGAAGGAAATGAAGGTAAAGGTCGGCGACAAGGTCAGCGAGGGCTCGGTGATCCTGCTGCTGGAAAGCAGCGATGCAGCCGCAGCACCGGCCAAGGCCGCACCCGCGCCTCAGGCCGCCGCCCCCGCCGCACCGCAGGTGGCGCCGACACCGGCTGCCAAAGTCGCCAAGGGCGACATCCACGCCGAAGTCGTGGTGCTCGGTGCCGGCCCCGGCGGCTACACCGCCGCGTTCCGCGCGGCCGACCTCGGCAAGCAGGTGGTGCTGATCGAGAAGCACGCCTCGCTCGGCGGCGTCTGCCTCAACGTCGGCTGCATCCCGTCCAAGGCGCTGCTGCATGTGGCCAAGGTCATCAACGAAGCGGAAGAAGTCAGCCATCACGGCGTGACCTTCGCCAAACCGAAGATCGACATCGATGCCATCCGCAGCTGGAAGGAAAGCGTGATCGGCAAGCTCACCGGCGGCCTCGCCGGCCTGGCCAAGCAGCGCAAGGTGCAAGTGGTGCGCGGCACTGCCAAGTTCACTTCGCCCAACTCGCTCGCGGTGCAGACCGCCGAGGGCGAGAAGATCGTCACCTTCGACAACGCCATCGTCGCCGCCGGCTCCAGCGTGGCGCGCATCCCCGGCTTCCCCTACGACGATCCGCGCATCATCGACTCCACCGGCGCACTGGCGCTGAAGGACGTGCCCAAGCGCATGCTGGTGATCGGCGGCGGCATCATCGGCCTGGAGATGGCAACGGTGTATGAAGCGCTCGGCGCCAAGATTTCCGTGGTCGAACTGATGGATCAATTGATGCCCGGCGCCGACAAGGACATGGTCAAGCCGCTGCACACGCGCATCGGCAAGCGCTACGAAGCCATCATGCTGAAGACCAAGGTCACCAAGATCGAGGCGACCAAGGCCGGCCTCAAGGTCACCTTCGAAGGCGAGCAGGCGCCTGCCGAAGCGCAGGTGTACGACAAGGTGCTGATGGCCGTGGGCCGCCGCCCGAACGGACGCGAGATCAATGCCGAAGCGGCCGGGCTCATCGTCAACGAGCGCGGCTTCATCCCGGTGGACAAGCAGATGCGCACCAACGTGCCGCACATCTTCGCCATCGGCGACATCGTCGGCGACCCGATGCTGGCGCACAAGGCGGTACATGAAGGCAAAGTCGCGGCGGAAAACATCGCCGGACACAAGGCCTTCTTCGAACCGCTGACCATTCCTTCCGTCGCCTACACCGATCCGGAGATCGCCTGGATGGGCCTGACCGAAACACAAGCCAAGGCGCAAGGCGTCGAGTACGAGAAGGCCTCGTTCCCGTGGGCCGCTTCCGGTCGTGCGCTGTCCATCGCACGCGAAGAAGGCTCGACCAAGGTGCTGCTCGATCCGAAATCGCGCCGTATCCTCGGCATGGGCATCGTCGGCGTCAACGCCGGCGAGCTGATCGCCGAAGGCGTGCTGGCACTCGAGATGGGCGCGGACATGGAAGACATCGGCCTCACCATCCATCCGCACCCGACGCTGTCGGAGACGCTGTGCTTTGCCGCCGAAATGGCGGAAGGCACCATCACCGACCTGCTGCCGCCACGCAAAAAATGAAGCGGTTCGTTTCGGTCGTCGGCATGCTGGCGCTCAGCATGTCCGCCAGCGCGTTCGATCTGGACTTGGATAAGCTCAAGGCGCAGTACGATGAACTGAAGCACCCGGCCCAGACTGCGAATGCGCCAGCCGCCAAACCTTCCGGGCTGGCGCAATTCACCGCACAGGAACAGGCCGACAGCCTGAAACAGGCGCTCACCCAAGGTGCGGAAACCGCAGTCAGGAACCTCGCCAAGGAGAACGGTTACCTGGGCAACGAGCGGGTACGCATCCCGCTGCCGGAGAATCTGCAAAAGGCCGACCGCACCATGCGCAGGATAGGTTTGGGCAAGTATTCGGACGAGCTGATCACCTCCATGAACCATGCCGCCGAGGCTGCCGTGCCGGAAGCCAGGACCCTGCTGGTCGATGCGGTGAAGCACATGACAGTCAGCGATGCCAAAGACATCCTGCTCGGCAACGACGATGCCGCCACGCAATATTTCCGCCGCAACACCGGGACGGCATTAGGCGAGAAGTTCAAGCCTGTCGTCACCCAAGCCATGCAGAAGGTCAGCCTCGCGCACGCCTATGACCGCTTCGCCGGCAAAGGCGTGAAATTGGGGCTGGTGGACGAGCAGGACGCACACCTGGAGGACTACATCACCCGCAAGGCGCTGGACGGCCTGTTCCTGATGATGGCCGACCAGGAAAAAGAAATCCGGGCACATCCGTTGCAGGCGACTGGCGATCTGGCGAAGAAAGTCTTCGCTGCCCTGCTCGGCCAGTAAAGATGAGTTAGAAAACACGATATTCCACCGTTCGTGGTGAGCCTGTCGAACCATGAACGGTGGAATTCAACGATCGGCTGGCTAGAAAGAACGCCCTTCGACAAGCTGATGGAACAACTAGCCATTCGACTAGGCTGTCAAACAACGCCAGCCAAGTCGCTGGTTATCAGGGCGAACGGTATTACCCAGCTCAACATTAAAGATTCCCCATGACTGAAACCGCCAGTCTCGTTTCACTCTTCTTCAGCAGTTTCCTTGCCGCCACGCTGCTGCCCGGCGGCTCCGAAGCCGTGCTGTTCGCCGTCCTCAAGACTTATCCCGATTCCTTCTGGCCCACGCTGCTGCTCGCCACCCTCGGCAACACGCTGGGCGGCATGGTGAGTTTCGGCATGGGTTGGATGCTGCCGCGGCTCGGACACGGTGGTGCGGAGCACTCCAGTGTGGGTGGAGCCGCATCGCAGCCGCTAATACCAACGAGTGAGGTTCCCGACGAAGTATCGCGGCGGCGAACGCAGCAGCTCAAGCATGTCGAGAAGGTGCGGCGCTATGGCACTCCGGCGTTAATGTTCGCTTGGGCACCGTTGATCGGCGATGCGCTGTGCGTCGCCGCTGGCTGGCTGCGCCTCAACTGGTGGCAAGCCGCGATGTTCATGGCGATCGGCAAATTTGCTCGGTATTGGCTGGTCTCGCTGGCCACGTAACCGCATGCCAGACAACAGCGCCATGCCGCCCGTCTGCTAGCGCACGAACCCGATCTCCTTCAGGGCGTCGAATATCTTCCCGGACAACAGCACATGCCCCTCTGCGTTCGGATGCAGGGGGTCGCCTTTCAATTGCGGATCGGAAAGAACCTCGGGGATCGCATCCTCGATCAGCGGAACCTGGTTCTGCTCGGCCACGGCCCGATAGAACTCCGGCGCCGACAATCTCCGGAAAACCGCCCCCGCAATACTGGGTTGCGGCGTCGCCAGCAGCACCACCTTCGCCCCGTGCGCCTTGATCATGACAAGTATCTGCCCCAGATTGGCAACCGTCTCCTGCTGCGGGATGTGGCGCAGCATGTCGTTGCCTCCCAGCGTCACCAGCACCAGGACCGGCTTGTTTTCCTCAAGCAATGCCGGCAATCGCTGCAATGCGTCTGCGCTCGTATTTCCGCTCACGCCGCCATTGACCACCACCCAGCCCGTGCGGCTTGCCAGCAGCGCCGGCCACGCCTGCTCAGGATTCACGCCAGCGCCTGCGGTCAGGCTGTCTCCCAACGCCAGGACCTGGCGGCCCGGGGGGATCGCCTCCTCTTTTGTCGTTTTGCCGCAGGAAACAAGCAGGACGACCGCAAACATCAGCAATATGACATGCCGTACCGCAGCCACAGCGGATCGGAGCCTGGATGACAGGGCGTTTTTCCGATTTCGTGCCCCCAAACCGCAGCCGCAATCCGCACCCGATACACGGAGGTTTGCTTTAAACGCTCGCAATGGCATCATAGACCCCCATGGGCACCTTCAAAGTCATGCAGTTCAACATGCAATTCGGCCAGATATGGGATGAAGCCGAGGGCGACAACGCACCGATCGACCTCGACCAGACCATCGCCGAGATCAAGCGTTACGACGCCGACATCATCCTCCTGCAAGAAGTGGAACATGCTCAACCCGGCGGCAAACAGATCGAACCACCGCCGAACTATACCCGCCTGCAGGCGGCCCTGCCCGGGCACCACGGTTATTTCTCCTACCCCCGACCGGATGCGCGCGAACTGCCTTTCGGCATCGGCCTGGCGATCTTTTCCAAAACGCCGTTGCGCGACACCTTCCGCGTCGACCTGCCCTCGCCGCCGGTCGAGTTCGAATTCAAAGGGGAAAAGACGACCCCCACCGACCGCCTGCTGATCGGCGCGACCACCACGCTGAACGGCCGTGAGCTGCACCTGCTCAACACCCACCTGCTGGCGTTTTTCATGCTTAATTCGTCCAGCAAATTCCACCCGGAACAGCGCCGCCTGGTGATCGAACAGCTGCGCCGCATATCCGGCCCGGTGCTGATCTCCGGCGACTTCAACGTCAGCGATCAGGAATCGCTGGTGCAACAGTTCGCCGCAGAGGGCTTCCAGACCGTGCAGCAGGCGGAGATCACCTGGCGCCAGCGCCCCTACGTGCTGGACCACATCTTCTACAGCAAGCACCTCAAGGCAACGCGCTACATCGTAAAGCCGACCGACGCGTCAGATCACCACATCCTTACCGCCGAGTTCGAGTTCAATAAATGATCTGAACCGGGCCGTTGAGGCCCGTTGAAAGTGCCAGCCGGTTCAATGCGGACTCGGTTTGGCATGTTTGTTCTGTCTGTCGCTTTTGGATTTCTCGCTCGCGAAGACCGGCCCCCAGATCGGGTGCCCTGCTTCGGATGGTTTCAGGTTATAGGCTGGATCGACCTGTAGCACCGTGCGGAACTCGTGGCGGCACTGCAGTCTTCGCTTCGAGACGCAGTAGACGAACGCCAAGTACTTGTGCGCAGCCACTTCATCGCGCTTGTTGTTCAACCCCAGATGCAGCGCGTGACGAATCTCTTCCTCGGACTGTTTGAACTTGCCCTTCTGGTAATTTGCAATGCCGGACTCCAGCTTCCGTTCCGCCGGGGTGTCCGATTTCTGCTCGACCATGCCGGCCACCTTTTGCTCTGCCGGGCTGTCTGACGACATGGGATCGCCTTCCTGCTGCGTTGTCGCGCAGGCGCTTAGCAGCAGCACCGACGCCACAATCCACCCCCAAATGTTCTTCATGTTCTTCTTATCTCTCGACTGGCCACAACAGAGCCAGACCCGCCTCCGGCCGCATCATCGCCGCGAAATTTGGTTTCCGCAACATCAATCCTTGTCGCGCTTCCTGCGCAAGGCATACAGCGGCGCCAGCACCACCACCAGATCGATGATGACGGCGATGATGCCGAAGATCATGCGCCCCTCGCTCTCGCTCGCCGCGCCAGTGGAGGTCACGCCCATGGCTGTGGAACGACTGGTGAAATGACGCTCGCCTTCGCCGAACGCCACCCAGTTGAACGGCGCGGCCAGGCAGACCACGAATAGCCAGATCACGATGTTGTTCAGCCATGCCAGGCTGTCGTGCCCGGCCAGCACGATCATCACGCCGGCGAGGATGAACACCATCGCGACCGCGCCCAGCACCCACAGCGGCGCATGGATGGAAGACGGGTCGGTGTGTATCCAGCCGAATACGATCGAAAGCAGAAAGCCTCCGAAGAAGAACATCCCCAGCGCCAGCAGCCCGCGCTGGCGCGGCGGCAGATCGCGAACGTTCTGCGGCTGGCCCATCGCGCTCAGCCCTGCAGCATGCGCAGCCCCCAGGCCACGCCGAAACCGTTCACCTCGCCCGCCACGATACCCAGCCCGCCTTCGCAGCGGCTGGACGATAGGTCCACGTGCAGCCAGGGCGTGTCGTGCTCGACGAAGCGCTTGAGGAAGCGCGTGGCGAGGATGTGGTCGGCCTCGCCCGCCAGTGTGCACTGCTTGATGTCGGCGACCTTGGAATCCAGCTCGGCCTCGTAGTCCTCGTCCTGCGGGAAGGCGCACAAGCGCTCGCCGGTCTGCTTGCCGGTGCTCACCGCGCGGCTCGCCAGTTCGTCGCTGGTGGCGAACACGCCGGAATAGCGCGCGCCCAGCGCAGTCGCCATGCTGCCGGTGAGCGTGGCGAAGTCGATGATCAGGCTGGGCTTGGCGCGCGAGGCCAGCGTCAGCGTGTCGGCCAGCACCATGCGCCCTTCGGCGTCGGTGTGCACGATCTCGATGGAGGGCCATTGAGCGCCTTGACGATGTCGTTCTGCTTGTAGGCCTTGGGGCTGATGTGGTTCTGCGCCAGCGCCAGCCAGCAGTCGATGTTCACCGCCAGCTTCTGCTGCGTCGCCGCGAGCAGGATGCCGAGCGACACCGCCGAGCCGTTCATGTCCTCGTGCATGTTGTGCATGTAGCGCGAAGGCTTGAGGTTGTGGCCGCCGGTATCGAAGCAGATGCCCTTGCCCACCAGCGCCACGGTCTGCTTCGCCTTCGGATGTTTGTAAGTGAGATGCACGATGGCCGCGTCTTCGGTTTCGCTGCCCTGCGCCACCGCCACGAACGCGCCCGCGCCCATCTTGCGCAGCTTGGGCATGGTGAACTCCTCGTGCTTCCAGCCGTTGGCCTGCGCCAGCTTCTTGACGCGCTGGCGGTATGCCCGGCGTCAATTCGTTCGGCGGCAAGATGGTCAGCTCGCGGCACAGCAGGTTGCCCTCGGCTTGCGCTTTCAATGCGTCGAATGCCGAACGGTTCCCTCCCCCTTGCAGGGGGAGGGGTAGGGAGGGGGTAGACACGTTGTTACGCCGCGATTCCACCCCCATCCTAACCTTCCCCCTGCCCGGGGGAAGGGACTGAGGGAGTCCACACAACTCGATCTTCTGCAGCGGCTTGCGCTCGTCCTTCTTCTTGTGCACCGGCAGCAACGCGGCATTCACCCACGCCCCATACACCGCCAACTCCGCCGCACGCTGCGCCGTCGCACCCGACACCGCAATGCCCAGCACCTTCGGCTGTTCCTCCAGCAGCAGTTGCAGCGCCTTGCGCACCACCACCTGCTGCGCAAACGTGTCCTTCTTCTCGTCCAGCATCGCCCACGCCACCAGCGTGCCATCCGCCGCATTCGCCGCGACCGGCGACTTCGCCAGTTCCTCCGCCTTCATGTCGCGGCGCTTGAGCACGCTGGCGAGCAGCTCGCCATGGGCGATGTCCTTGGGCAGGGTCTTGGCCTTGGGGAAGAGGACGAGTTGGTGGGGTGCGGAAAGGGTGGTGGAAAAAGTGAGTTGGGCGAGGGTCATGTTGTTCTCCGAAAATCAGAGGCAAATTATACGGATAATTTCTCTCGGCACGCTGAACACAAGAGATCACCTCAACCCGCCTTGCCTACAGGAAGGGCATTGGATAATCTGCATCCATTGACATATTTGGCGCACTTTTCTACGGAATGACATCCACCTCCAGGAACTGGTTTACTGCGACTAACTCTGACGGAGAAGATATGACATCAGAGCTACGCCGCTTCGCAGAAATAGTTGGCCTTGAGCGTGCGGCCTCTGGTCGCTACAGTGTTTTGCTGCTTTTAGGCCTTTACGGCGGCATTCAGTCTGGGCAATTAAACCCAGCGAAAGTAATTCACGAAATTGAAGCTCTTGAAGGTATTCGTGATTGCAGTCGGCTTAAGCCGGCATCGCTTTTCAATCATTATCCCTTGCGTGGACTATGGCATAAACACTTTCTTGAAGATGGACTGTCATCTATGGCAAGAAACCTCCGCAGAGGGATGCATAAATATGGCCTCCCTTGGCTTGAGCAAGTAGTGGCGGAAGCGGAAGTCTCTGGCAAAGAACAATTTCTGACTGAGCAAGATTGTGCACGAATTGCACATGATGCCGTGGTTGGGCACTGGGAACGCCTTACTGAAGATTCTGCACTAACCGGAGAATGGATCATCTTCGCCAAACATCAAGGTCTCAACTATTACCTTTGCCTTGGTCAGCACAGAAGTGGTGACGAATTTCTGAGATCGCAGATTGATGTAGTTTGCTCCAGAGAATTTCCTTTTCTGGTGGATATACTCCCCAAATTAGAAAACCAATAATTCACGCCCTAAATCTGAAGCAAGCGTAGGATGGGTTGAGCCCGCGTAGGGCGCATTAACCGAAAGGCGTAATGCACCGGATGTTTTAACGGCTGCTTACGTTGCGCTAACCCGCCCTACCTCCCTTGCACAGGCGAACCGCCACCCCTATGTGCTAGCATTACACCCCTGAACGCGCCGCCCGGCGCCGCGACACAACGATTTACACCATGCGCCAATACCTTGATTTGATGCAACACGTGCTGGACCACGGCACCAAGAAATCCGACCGCACCGGCACCGGCACCACCAGCGTGTTCGGCTACCAGATGCGCTTCGACCTGTCGCAGGGCTTCCCGCTGGTCACCACCAAGAAGTGCCACCTGAAATCCATCATCCACGAACTGCTGTGGTTTCTGCAGGGCAGCACCAACACCAAATACCTCAAGGACAACGGCGTCTGCATCTGGGACGAATGGGCGGACGAGAACGGCAACCTCGGCCCGGTGTACGGCAAGCAGTGGCGTTCCTGGGAGGCCGTGGACGGCCGCGTGATCGACCAGATCAAGATCGCCGTCGAGCAGATCAAAGCCAATCCCGATTCGCGCCGCATCATCGTCTCGGCCTGGAACGTGGGCGAACTCGACAAGATGGCGCTGGCGCCCTGCCATGCCTTCTTCCAGTTCTATGTCGCAGACGGCAAGCTCTCATGCCAGTTGTACCAGCGCAGCGCCGACATCTTCCTCGGCGTGCCGTTCAACATCGCTTCGTATGCGCTGCTCACGATGATGATGGCGCAGGTGTGCGGTCTGGAATACGGCGATTTCGTGCACACCTTCGGCGATGCGCACCTGTATTCCAACCACATGGAGCAGACCGCGCTGCAGCTGTCGCGCGAGCCGCGCCCGTTGCCGACGATGAAGATCAACCCAGCTGTGCGCGACATCTTCGGCTTCAAGTACGAGGACTTCACGCTGGAAGGTTACGACCCGCACCCGGCCATCAAGGCTCCCGTCGCGGTATGAGCAAACTTTCCCTCATCGTTGCGATGGCGCGCAACCGCACCATCGGAGTGAACAACACGCTGCCTTGGCGTTGCCCGGAGGACCTGAAGCATTTCAAGGCGCTGACCATGGGGCATCACATGATCATGGGACGCAAGACCTTCGATTCCATCGGCAAGCCATTGCCGGGCCGTACCACGGTGGTGGTTACACGCAACAACGATTTAAAAATTGACGGTTGCATCATCGCGCACTCGCTGAAGGAGGCGATTGCCGTTTGCGCCGGGGACGACGAGATCTTCATCGTCGGCGGGGCCGAGCTTTACCGCCAAGCCATCTCGCTTGTGGATACGCTCTATATCACCGAGATCCAGCAGGATATCGATGGCGACGCGCATTTCCCATTGTTCGACAGGAGTCAGTGGACCGAAGTGGCGCGCGAGGTGCGCTCCCAGGAAACTCCGCAAGCGTTGGCCTACCATTTCGTGACTTACCGTCGCAGCTAAATGTTGTCATGAAATCCCTCAAATCAGAATTCCCCATCGCCATCGCACTCGCCGTCCTTGGCCTGGGCTTTGCGCTCGAACACAGCACCATCGCGCACGGCGGCTTGCCGCTGTGGGGCCTGTTGCTGCTCATCCTGACCGCCATCATCGGTGTGGCCTTCCGCATCGCGCATCACGCCGAAGTGCTGGCGATGCGCCTGGGCGAGCCCTACGGCACCTTGATCCTGACGCTCGCGGCGGTGTCGGTGGAAGTGGTGATCCTGATCGTGCTGCTGCAGGGCGCCCCCAACCCGACCTTGGCGCGCGACACGGTGTTCTCGGCGGTGATGTTCGACATCAACGGCATCCTCGGCCTTGCCGCCATCGTCGGCGGACTCAAGCACGGCCAGACCAAATACAACATCTCCTCGGCCAATTCCTACATCGCCATGCTGCTGGTCGCCATCGGCATCGGCATGTTCATCCCGGATTTCGTGCCGGATGCGCAGTGGCATTTCTATTCCGTCTTCTCGGTGTGCACCATGGCGCTGATGTACGTCGGTTTTCTGCGCTTGCAAACGGTGGAGCACCGCAAGTTCTTCGAGTACTCGACTGAAACCGAAGAGGAGGCGCACGACGAGCTGCACAGCCCGAACGCGCTGCATGCCGGCATGATGATCGGCGCGATCGCGCTGGTCGGCCTGCTGTCGGAAATCCTGTCTGCCCTGCTCGATGCCGGACTTGCCGGCAGCAGCCTGCCCAAGGCCATCCCCGCCGTGCTGGTCGCGCTGATCTCCGCCAGTCCGGAGATACTCACCGCGCTCAAGGCCGCGCAGCAAGACCGCATGCAGACCACCGTCAACATCGCGCTCGGCGCATCGCTCGCCACCGTGCTGCTCACGCTACCGGTGATCGAAGCCATTGCGCTATTCAACGGCGAGCGCATCGTCATGGCGCTGACGCCGGTGCAAAGCGGCATGTTGCTGCTCACCTTCGTCACCGTGATGAACAACCTGCACGACGGCGAAACCAACGCCATCGAGGGCATCAGCCACTTCGCGCTGTTCGCGGCATTCGTCGCGTTGGTGATGATGGGTTTGATCTAAGGCCGATCAGCCAGCAAGACCCGGCAAATCGCCCTCTTCGCGAGAGCGATCCCGTTTCTAGACCAGGACTTTCAGAATCAGCCCGATCGCGGCGCATGCCGCGATCACTTCGATCACACCGCGCTTGAACCGGAACAATGCGACAGTGGCAGCCAGCGCGATCAATGCCGACATCCAGTCGAAGCTTCCGGCAAAGCCTTTCGGCCACAGTACGTGATAGCCGAAGAACATGGCCAGGTTCAGGATGACCCCCACGACGGCAGCAGTTATCGCCGTCAGTGGCGCGGTGAACTTGAGATCGCCATGCGTGGCCTCGACCAGCGGGCCGCCGGCAAAGATGAAGATGAACGAGGGCAGGAAGGTGAACCAGGTCACCAGCGTCGCCGCCAGCGCTCCGGCCAGAAACAGCAGGTCCGGACCCGAATACTGCTTGCATATAGCCGCCGATGAACCCGACAAAGGCCACCACCATGATCAGCGGCCCCGGTGTGGTCTCGCCGAGCGCCAGGCCGTCGATCATCTGCACCGGTGTCACCCAGCCATAATGCCCGACCGCGCCCTGATATACGTAGGGCAACACCGCATAGGCGCCGCCGAAGGTCAGCAGCGCGGCCTTGGTGAAGAACCAGCCCATCTGCGTCAGCGTGTGATCCCAGCCGTAGTTGGCCATCAGCAATGCCATCGGCAGCAGCCACAGCAGGCCGCCGATCACGACCACCTGAACCAAACCGAACCAGCGGAATTTGGCATGCTCCGGTGTCGGGGTGTGATCGTCGATCAGCGCGGCGCCGAACGATTTGCTTGCCTTGCCATGCCCGCCGCCGACCTTGAATCTGTCCGGCGCGATGCGCCCGCCGAAATAACCGATCAAACCCGCACCGATGACGATGGCAGGGAACGGCACGTTCAACGCGAAGATCGCCACAAACGAAGCGGCTGCAATGGCCCACAGGTAATTGTTCTTGAGCGCCCGCGAGCCGATGCGGTGTGCCGCCTGAACCACGATGGCCGTCACTGCCGGTTTGATGCCGTAGAACAGCCCGGCTACCAGCGGCACGTTGCCGAAGGCGATGTAGAACCATGACAACGCGATCAGGATGAACAGCGATGGCAGCACGAACATCGTTCCCGCAATGATGCCGCCCCAGCTGCGGTGCATCATCCAGCCGATATAAGTGGCGAGCTGCTGCGCTTCCGGCCCGGGCAGCACCATGCAATAGTTGAGTGCGTGCAGGAAGCGCTTCTCGGAGATCCAGCGTTTCTGCTCGACCAGATCGTGATGCATGATGGCGATCTGCCCGGCCGGTCCGCCGAAGCTGATGAAGCCGAGCTTGAGCCAGTACCAGAAAGCCTGCGCCAGCGTGATCGGGGCCGGGGGGCGTGTGTCGTCCGGGGTTGGTGGTGATGCGTGCATGATTCCTCCTTGGGAAATATCCCATCCACAGCAGGCCTTGGACGAGGAATCGTCTTGAAGCGGGGAGGCTGCCTTATCCCCGGTGCGAAACATTATCTGCGTTTCGATGAAACCAGACAAGGTATGCGGGCATCACGCATCTCGCCATCAGTATTCGAATTCGACCTGCAGCCTGAACGTGTGATTGGGCGCGGCCGTACTGGTGCCGAGCAACCAGGCCGCGTTGTAACGGATGGCCTGGCGGTTGCCGAGCGCGATCTTGCCGAACACCGCGGGGCCCGCGTTGTGCAGTTGTTCCGCTTGCGCAGCCAGTGGTTCCACTCTCCCATTTCGCCGAAGCCTTGCAGGCCGTATTCGAATTCCGGCTTCCAGCGGTACTTGGCCTGCCACTGGTAGAGCAGCGAGGTGACATAGGGCTCGCCGTTCTCGTCCGATCTGCCGAACGGGCGCTCGAACAGCAGGTTGCCGTTCAGCTGCAGCTTGCCGTACTCGGTCTGGAACAACGGGCCGAACTTGAATTCCCACGGTTCGTTGGCGCTTAACGGCGCTTCCAGTTCCGTGATGAGGCCGACATCGACCGGGTATTTTCCGGTTTCCGTGAGCTGGAACTTGTTTTCCCATTCGGCGATGTTGGCGATCTCGCTGCCGGTGCGTTCCTGCTTCAAGTAGACCTCGGTGAACCAGTTCTCTTTCGCGCCATAGCCGAAACCCATGCTGGCTGTTTCCAGGTAGGTGCCGTCCGGCTGGGTGGCGGAACCGTACTTGAAATCGACCTCCTTCTCGCCGTATTCCACGGTGGGGGTGTAGACGTAATCGGCCGGACTGGCGAAGGCAATGCCCGTGTTGATCAGACCAAGACAAAAAATCAATGCGCGGCTATTGCTCCTCATTTAAGCAGCTCCTTTCAGATGAGTGATTCGATTTGTGCGCGTGCCCGGCCCAGCTTCATGCCGGCGCCAATGGCAACCAGTGCGACGATATAAAAGACCAGTTGCATACCGGCCGGACGCGAGTCGTAGCCGATCAGGCTGTGCAACAACATTCCTGATACGCCGTTTTCCGGCAGCGCCTTCGAGGTATCCCACAGCGGCGAGGCCAGGCTGGGCAGCAGATCGGCCTGGATCAGGAAGCGCGCGGCCTGCGAGGCCAGCCCGCGGCCAGCAGCAGCACCAGCACGCTGGTCGCCTTGAAGAACCAGCGCAGCGGCACGCGCAACAATCCGGCATAAACCGCATAGCCGGCGACGATGCCGAGCACCATGCCGGCCAAGCCGCCGAACAGCATCGAGGAGCGGCCGCTCTCCGACGCGGCGATGCCATACAGGAACAGCACGGTTTCCGATCCTTCCCGCAGCACGGCCAGGCCGACGATCAGCAACAGCGCCGAACATTCGCTGCGCCCGTCGCGGATGTCTCCGCCGACCGCGCGGGCATTGGCAGCCAGCTCGGCGCCGTGCGACGACATCCAGATGTTGTGCCAGGCCAGCATCAGCACGGCGATGCCGAGCACGATGGCATTGAACAGCTCCTGCCCGATGCCGCTGGCGAACGAGCCGATCACATCGGTGAAGGCGGCAACCAGCGCCGGCACCGGCCAGGCCGGCCAGCAGCCCGGCAAACAGCCAGCGCCGGCTGCCGGGAATGTTGTGCGTGGCGGCAGCGACGATGCCGATGATGAGTGCCGCTTCCAGCACTTCCCGAAAAACGATAATGGCGGTTCCAAACATGGCTGGCTTCTCCTATTGCGCGACGACTACGCCCTGGGCGGTCGCTGCATTGAATTCGCCGATGAACGGATAGCGCCCTGCATCCAGCGGCCCGATGTAGAGCGTGGCGCTGCCGTGGCCGGAAATGACCTTCTCCCGGTTCAGCGCAAAGCTGTCGAATTCTTCCGGCGTTGCATCCTGATTCTCGATCAGCAGCTTGACCTTCTTGCCGGCCGGAATGATCAGCTCGGCCGGCTGAAAACGGTGATCCTTGATCACCAGCGTGTAGTCGGCATCGGCTGCAAAGGCGGCAAACGGGAACAACAAGGCGGCAAAACAGATTTTTTTCATGGCGTATCCTTGTTGTTGATTTGTGCGAACGATAATCGTTCTCATTTGCATTTGCAAGCACTTTCATGCATTATGCGCAAAACAACCAGGAGGAACAACGACATGGACAAGCTGCAGCCGGAACACCTGAAGAACGCCGGCCTGAAATCCACCCTGCCGCGGCTCAAGATCCTGGGCCTGTTCGAATCCGGCCAGGAGCGCCACATGAGCGCTGAGGACGTGTACAAGCAGCTGCTCTCCACCGGCGACGACGTCGGCCTGGCCACGGTCTATCGCGTGCTGACCCAGTTCGAGCAGGCCGGCCTGCTGGTGCGCCACAACTTCGAGGGCGGCAAGTCGGTATTCGAACTGAATCAGGGCAAGCATCACGACCACATCGTGTGCCTGCAATGCGGCCACGTCGAAGAGTTCTACGATGCCGCCATCGAGTCGCGCCAGAAGAAGGTCGCCGCCGAACTCGGCTTTGAAATACACGACCACTCGCTGTCCATCTATGCGGACTGCACCAAGGTGAAATGTCCGCATAAACGCTGAGGTTGTGGCATCGAGATCGATACCCAATAAAACCGTCGGGGGTAGCCCGACAGCTAGTTACCTTTCTTGTCTTGCCAAGAAAGGTAACCCAAAGAAGTCGCCCCCGGTGCTGCCGCCCCCTGCGGGGGTTCCCTCGAAAGGCTGTAAACAAGCGGGGCTGCGCAACTCGCCCTAGCGGGGCACACACCCCGTGCCCCACCGCGGAGCTCGAACAGTGCTCGCCTGAACCTCCGCTTGTTTGCAGCCTTTCGAGGCGGCGCACAGGGGAGAGAACAGCAAAGCCTCTAACCCCCAAACCAGCGAGGCGGGCAATGCCCGCCTCGCCCCAAAAACAAGCGCGTGCGAAAAGCGCACACCAAACCGCCTTGAACTTCCTCCCCTGTGCGCCGCCGAGTAGCGGAGACAGCACGGGATTTCCGACGAATATGTTTGAGCACGTGGCCGCGCAGCGGATCGTGCGAGTTTATGAGGAGGCCTGTCGGTTCGAGCAACGCAGGGAACCGCGAAGGGCGGTGCACCGGGGTCGCCTTCTTCTTGGTTACTTTTTCTTTGGCGAAGCAAAAGAAAGTGACTAGCTGTCGGGCTACCCCCGACGGTTTCCGCTCAGCATGACCACAGTTCCCGCGCGGGCACATCGTGCCCACCCTCTGGCTGTCGGGCAAGCACAAGCCGCTCCTCCGGTATAATTCATCCCTCATGTCTGAATACCCATCCCAAGCTCTCGAACTGCTCGCCCCGGCGAAGACCGCCGCCATCGGCCGCGATGCCATCCTGCACGGCGCCGACGCGGTCTACATCGGCGGGCCCTCCTTTGGCGCGCGCGACAAGGCCGGCAATTCGATCGAAGACATCGCCGAACTGGTGAACTTCGCCCACCGCTTCCACGCGCGCATCTACGTCACGCTCAACACCATCCTGCACGAATGCCGAGCTGGAAGCCGCGCGCAAACTGGCTTGGGACTGTTACGACGCCGGCGTGGATGCGCTGATCGTGCAGGACATGGGCCTGCTGGAACTCGACCTGCCGCCCATCGACCTGCACGCCTCCACCCAGTGCGACATCCGCACGCCGGAGAAGGCGCGCTTCCTCGCCGATGTCGGCTTCTCGCAGATCGTGCTGGCGCGCGAACTGACCATTCAGGAGATCGCCAAGGTGCGCGCCGCCGTGCCGGCCGACACCGTCATCGAACACTTCATCCACGGCGCGCTGTGCGTGGCCTATTCCGGCCAGTGCAACATCAGCCACGCGCACACCGGACGCAGCGCCAACCGCGGCGACTGTTCGCAGGCCTGCCGCCTGCCCTACACGCTGCAGGATGCGCAGGGCCGCGTGGTCGCGTTCGAGAAGCACCTGCTGTCGGTGAAGGACAACAACCAGAGCGGCAACCTGCGCGCGCTGATCGACGCCGGGGTGCGCAGCTTCAAGATCGAGGGCCGCTACAAGGATGCGCCCTATGTGAAGAACATCACCGGCCACTACCGCCAGTTGCTCGACGCGATCCTCGACGAACGCCCGCGAACTGCACGCGGCCTCCAGCGGCAAGACCAGGCTGCTGTTCACGCCCAACCCGGACAAGACCTTCCATCGCGGCGCGACCGACTATTTCTCGCAAGGACGCCAGGCCGACATCGGCGCCTTCGACACGCCCACCTTCGTCGGCCTGGAGCTGGGCACGGTGACGCAGGTCGGCGACAAGTGGTTCGAGATGGAAGCGAACGAAGACCTGGCCAACAGCGACGGCCTGAACTACCTGCACAAGCGTGAAGTCATCGGCCTGCAGGCGAACGTGGTCGAGCGCAAAGGCAAGGTGTGGCGCGTGTATCCGAACGAACCCATGCACACGCTGCAGGGACTGCGCCCCGGCCTCGCCATCAGCCGCAACCGCGACCATGCCTGGGAGCAGGCGCTCAACAGGAAATCCGCCGAGCGCCGCATCGGGGTGCAGGCCACCTTTGCCGAGACGCCGGAGGGCTTCTCGCTCACGCTGCAGGATGAAGACGGCATCAGCTGCCACCGCCAGCGCCGCCTTCGACAAACAGCCCGCGAAGAATCCGGCGGAAGCGGAAGGCAGCGTGCGCGAACAGCTGGCGCGTTTCGGCAATACCGATTTCGAATTGAGCGCACTCGACATCGAATGGACGCAACCGTGGTTCGTGCCGAGTTCGCTGGTCAACAAGCTGCGCCGCGAGGCCGTGAGACAGCTCGAAGCCGCGCGCCTCGCAGCCTGGACCCGGTTGCCGCGCAAAGCCGCAGTGGAGCCGCCCGCCCCGTATCCGGAAGAGACGCTCTCCTTCCTCGCCAACGTCTACAACTCTGCCGCGCGCGCCTTCTACGCCAAGCACGGCGTGAAGCTGATCGCCGCCGCCTACGAAGCGCATGAAGAAGCCGGCGAAGTCCCGCTGATGATCACCCGCCACTGCATCCGCTACTCGCTGAGCCTGTGCCCGAAACAGGCCAAGGGCGTGATCGGCGTGCAAGGTCAGGTGCGTGCCGAACCGATGACGCTGGTCAACGGCAGCGAGAAGCTGAGGCTGGAATTCGACTGCAAGGCATGCGAGATGCATGTCATCGGCAAGATGAAGAAGCACATCCTGAAAACCCCGCCCCCTTCCGCTCCTTGATCAGCGCACAGTCGCGTGAGGCGCCATCGCGGCCAAGTCTTGCGGTATAGTGCAGCCATCGCAGGAGAGGTTGATGTTCAAACAAGAAGCGCTGAAGACGTCCCGTAACGTGGCTGGCAAACTTTCCAATATCGAACACTATGCACCGTGGCTGGTGCTGGCGACTTTCCTGGCACTCACCTATCTGCTCTGGCTCAGCGCGCACAATGCGTCGATACAGGAACAGCGTATCGAATTCGATTTCCAGGTGCGCGACACCAGCGAACGCATCCAGCGCAGTCTCGCCCACTACGAGCAGGTGCTGTACGGCAGCGCGAGCGTTCTACCTTAATCAGCGCGAGATGGAAGCGAACGAGTTCAGCGGCTATATCGCCGCACTGGAGCTGGACAAGAATTTCCCCGGCGTGCAGGGGGTCAGCTTTTCGCAGATCGTGAGCGACGCCCAAAAGGCGGCGCATATCCGCGCCATGCGCCGTTCCGGCCTGCACGACTACACCATCCGCCCGGAAGGCAAGCGCCCGCTGTATGCGCCGGTCACCATGATCGAGCCGATGAACGAACGCAACCGGCGCGTGCTCGGCTTCGACAACCTGGACAACCCGGTGCGCCGGCAGACCGTCGAAACGGCCTGCGACGAGGACAGGCCGCTCTGTCCGAGAAACTGGTATTGCTGCAGGAAGACGCGCAAACCCCCAAGGCCGGCGTGCTGATGTTCCTGCCGGTGTACCGCCGCGGCAACTGCGCACGATACGCTGGCCGCGCGCCGCGCGCATATCGACGGCTGGTTCGCCGCATCCTTCCGCATGAACGACCTGATACGGCATGCCCTGGAGACCCGCTTGCCGGGGCTCGATGTCGCGGTCTATGACGGCCCGGCCACTACCGAGGAGGCCAGAATGTATGGCGCCCCGCCCCTCGCCACCGCCCGCTACACCGCTGCCGTGCCGCTCGATATCGCCGGGCGTACCTGGACGATCCAGGTCTCACTCCATGCCCGCCTTCGAAACCAAGCGCGACACTTCGGGCGAACGCAATCGCCGCGATCGCCGGTGTGTTGCTGAGCCTGTTGCTGGCGTTGCTCACCTGGCTGCTGATGCGCGACCGCGTGCGTGCCGTACACGCCGCCCAGTCGATCGCGCGCGAGCTCGAAATGCGCAAACAGGCGGAACACCGCACGCATGAATTGCATGTGCTGAACAAGGCGATCCTGGAGAAATCTCCGGCCGGCATCGCGCTGTTCCAAGCCAGCGGCCCTTGCGTGATGGCCAACGAGGCCTATGCCAGGACCGTCGGCGGGACCGTCGAAGAAGTTCTGCAACAGGATTTCCGCATCAATGCCTCGTGGAAGCGCAACCGCCTGTTCGAATATGCGGAGCAGGCCCTCGCAACCGGGCTGACCCTTCACCGCGACATCGAAGGCGAAACCTCATTCGGCAGGAAAGTGGTCGTTGAAGGCATCTTCGCGCCGATCAACAGTTTCCGGCATTTCGCACCTCCTGCTGATCATTCACGACGTCTCGGAACGCGTCGAGGCCAAGCGCGCGCTGACCGATTCGATGCGGCAACTGGAGGACAAGGAACTGGCCAAGACGCGCTTCCTCGCTGCCGCTGGCCACGATCTGCGGCAGCCAGTGGCCGCGGCCAACCTGTTCATCGATGCGCTCAAACTCACCGAGCCGACCTCGCGCCAGGAGGCGATCATCCAGCGTCTCGACCAGTCCATGTCGACATTCAACGGACTGCTCGATGCCTTGCTGAATGTGTCGAAGCTGGACGCCGGCATGATCGTTCCAGAGCCTGCCCCGATCCATGTGGCAGAACTCTTCAACTGGCTGGAGCATAACTTTGCGCCCACTGCCGGAGAGAAGCAGCTTCGCTTCCGGTTGTATTTCCCTGTGCGCGAGGATTTCGCCGTTCACAGCGATGTCGGCCTGGTCAAGTCGGTGTTGATGAACCTCGTTTCCAATGCGATCAGGTTCACTTCAAAAGGCTCCATCATGATCAGCGCCAGGCCGCGCGGCAATACAGTGTTGTTCCAGGTCTGGGATTCCGGGATAGGTATCGCAGAGGATCATCTGGGACGCATCTTCGACGAGTTCTATCAGGTCGACAATCCGCAGCGGGACCGGACAAGCGGGCTCGGACTGGGCCTGTCCATCGCCAAGCGCGCATTGTCGTTGCTGGGAGGCAAGATCAGGTGCCGGTCACGGCTCGGTCACGGCTCGGTCTTTGAATTCAGTTTGCCGCTTGTTTCTGCCGTGCATACGAACCAGCCCTCGCTTACCGCATCCGCTCAGGCCGGCGTGATCAACGAAACGTTTGCGCAAGGCAAGCGTTTTATCCTGGTTGAAGACGACACCCTGGTTGCGCAAGCCATGATCAACTGGCTGGAAGGAATGGGTGGCGATGTCATCTGTTTCCACAAGGCGGAAGATGCCTTGCGTCATGCTCATGTGGATCATGCCGACTACTACATCGCCGACTACATGCTGGGGGGGACACTCAACGGCATCCAGTTCCTGAATCTGCTGCGCCAGAAAGCTGGGCAAGCCGATCAAGGCGGTTCTGGTGACGGGCGATACATCCTCCAATTTCATCCGCCACGCGGTGGACTGCGATTGGCCCGTGCTGCACAAGCCGATCAACACTTCCAGGCTGATCTCGCATCTCAGCGCGCAGAGCACATAGCAACAGCGCTGGCCAGCAATCGGAAATGCGCCGTAACCGGCCCAACTTTCCCGCCAGCAAGCAGCAGAGTATTAACGTCGATTCCCCCCTCTTTTCCTGCAATTGAAAACCACCTCGATAATTTACCCTCAAGGTTGGTAATATTCGCAACATGCCCGAATACCGCTCAACTCCATATGCAGGCAATCAAATCAATTGACGACTCCTTCGACGCTTAGCACAACAAAACCAGTCTGAAACCCCTTTCCTGGGTCTGGCCCCTTTTCTGCGCATGAGTATCGCCAGGCACAGACCTGCGTCCGCTCGGCCAGGAGATTCTGGAGCGGGCCGGACGCAACGCCACCGATGCCGCGCTGTGGATGAATCTGTCCATAGTCATGCAGTGCATTGGTCAGCGCGAAATCGGGCTGAATATCCAGTCCCTGGCCCTGGAACAGCAACGCATCTACCGCCTCGCGGCAGCCGAACAACCCGCCAGGTTGCGCCTGCTGATGTTGTCGGTGCCGGGAGATATCGCCGCGAATACGCCGCTCGACTGCCTGCTGGAAGACAGCGATGTCGACCTCATTTTCTATTACGTTTCCCCCGGCAACCCGTTGGCGTTGCCGGTCCCGGAACACGATGCCGCTGTTTGTGGCCATTTGCGAATCCGACGAGAACCGCGAACTGCTGGCCACGCTGGAACAGTCGTTGGCGCATTGGCCGAAGCCCGTCATCAACGCGCCGCAATATATTCCGCCGACAGGACGCGAGGCGGCCAGCAGGCTGTTGCAGGATGCGCCCGGGCTTGCTCATCCCGCCGACGCTGCAGCGCCTCGCGTTCGGCGCTGCAGGACATTGCCGCCGGCAAGATTCACGCTTGCCGGACAATTTGCCGAATGCGACTACCCGATCATCGTGCGCCCTGTCGGCTCGCATGCCGGGCGCGATCTCGACAAGATCGAGAATGCCGAAGAACTCGCCGCCTATCTCGCCAAGGTGGACAGACGCAGAATTCTTCATCTCGCGCTTCATCGATTACAGCGGCAAGGATGGACTGTTCCGCAAGTTCCGCGTCGCCCTGATCGATGGCAAGCCCTACGCCTGCCACATGGGCGTCTCATCGAACTGGATGATCCATTACGTGAATGCCGGCATGTACGAGGATGCCGCAGAAGCGGGAAGAGGAAGCGGCCTTCATGGAGCACTTCGCGCGACTTTGCGCAACGCCACCGCGACGCGCTGGATGCGATCTATCAGCGCACCAAGCTCGACTACCTCTGCATCGACTGCGCGGAAACCCGAGACGGCCAACTGCTGATATTCGAGATCGACCACACCATGGTCGTGCATGCCATGGACCCGGAAAACCTGTTCCCCTACAAGCAGGTTCACATGCAAAAGGTGAAGAATGCATTCCGGGAATTTCTTTTTCGGCTGACCAAACAAATGAACCCGCGCAACAGCCTGAATTTCTCCGGCGGCCCGGGCGCATTGCCGGAGAGCGTGCTGCTGCAGGTTCAGCAATCCATCATCGAAGTCCCCGAAGTGCGGCTTGTCCATCCTTGGCATCAGCCACCGTTCCGACTGGTTCGCGTCGGTCGTTGCCGAGCTGGAAAACAATATCCGCAAGCTGCTGGGCCTGCCCGAAAACTATCACGTGCTGTTCCTGCAAGGCGGCGCAACGCAGCAATTCTCGATGATCCCGATGACCCTGCTGCGCGGCAAGACGTCTCCGGCGGAATACCTGCACACCGGCTACTGGAGCGGCAAGGCGCTGGCCGAAGCCAGGCGCGAAGGACCGGTGCGCGTGCTCTGGAGCGGCGAAGCCAGCGGATTCCGCCAGCTGCCCGGCGACGACGAACTCGCCTTTTCGGCGGATGCGCGCTTACCTGCACTACGTCTCCAACGAAACGGTCGAAGGACTGCAGTTCCACCGCGTACTGGGACGCGACGATGTTCCGCGCGTCTGCGACATGTCCTCGGATTTCCTGTCGCAACCCTGCGAAGCGGAACGCTACTCGCTCATCTACGCCCATGCCCAGAAGAACATCGGCCCGGCCGGCGTCACCGTGGTGCTGGTTCGCGACGAGTTGCTCAAGGATGCGCCCACCGACCTTCCCGGCTTCCTGGATTACCGCAGCCAGATCCAGGCGCATTCCATCTTCAACACCCCGCCCGTGTTTGCGATCTACGTCGTGCTGCTGATCACGCGCTGGCTGCTCAACGACATCGGCGGCTTGGAACGCATGGCCGAAATCAACCGGCAGCAAGGCCGAATTGATGTATCGCCTGCTGGATAGCAGCAATGGCTTTTATCGCGGCAGGGCCGAAGCCAAAGACCGCTCGCTGATGAACGTCACGTTCAACCTGGCCAATCGCGGAAATGGAAAAACGCTTCCTGGCCGAAGCAGAAGCTGCCGGATTCTCCGGTCTTGCCGGGCATCGCTCTACCGGCGGCGTTCGCGCTTCGATCTACAACGGGCTGACGCTCGCGGCAGTCGAACAACTGGTCGGCTTCATGGAAGATTTCCTGCGACGCCAGACTCGCTCAAACCGGTCTTGAAAACAGCACGGCGGGCATGATGCCCGCCGTTCCTTCTGCAACTGCTATCAGCGCTTGTCGTGGCGGCGCTGTTGGCGATCCTGGCGCAGATCGCGCTTGTCTTCTCGGCGTTCGGTGCGATCCTGACGGACCTCACGATTGTCTTTCCTGATGTCTGCGTTGTCCTTGTGCAGCTCCTGGCGCTCCTTCGTTGCACCGGCAGTATTACCTTCGCGTTTGTCCTTCATCAGCTCCCGGCGGTCCTGATTGCGATCACGGACATCCTCACGCTTCTCGCGCTTGTCCTGGCGGATGTCGCGATTGTCCTTGGCGACGTCTCTCTTGTCTTGGCGGATGTCGCGGGTATCCTGCTTTACGGCGCCATCGGCGGCATGTGCCGCAGGCAGCATGGATACAGCCAATACAGTGCCCAGTGCTGCAAACAACGGTTTGAACTTGAACATGTGAACTCCTCCAGTCGTTAAGGGAATGAAATATCGGTGTTGCGATTCCAACAACGTGTGGCGAGCAGCTCCGTTGACGCAAAGAACTTCTTCAGCCGGAAAGAAGATTCCACCCTCTCTGGATTTAATGACAATTTCACACTGCTGTTGTGCGCGCAGGCAACACTCTGCACAACCTCGAACGAATCACATCCCCGCCAGCCAAAGTCGCAGCCTGATTCCCCAAGCGGTGGTATAGCCGACTTCGACGAAGCGTATCTTTCCATCGGGAGCGATGATGAAGCTGGCCGGGACGGCATGCACACCCCAAGCGTTCGAGAGGCTGCCATCCGCATCGTTCAGCACCGGAAATTCGATGCCTTGTTCGCGCATGTAAGCTGGCGACCTCTTGCGGCTTGCCGCTCTGCATGGCGATGGTGATGACATCAGCCGGATGGTCATGCGCAATGGCGGCGATGGCACCTTGCTCGGTGCGGCAGATCGGACACCATGTCGCCCAGAAATGCACCAGTACGGGACGGGCGGGATGGGCCGGCAATACGTAAGGCTGCCCTGCGAGAGTGACGCCTTGCAAGGCAGGCGCCGTGCCACTGGCCATATCGCGTTGCTGCCAGGCGCGAACACCGGCGATGACGGCGACAAACAGCAGCGCATTGAGCATGAAGCTGCGCCATTTTGCCGCGCTGGTTTTACTGCCGGATTCGCTCGTCATCGGTGGATTCTGGAATGGGCTACTCGAAATCGCCCCAGGCCTTGTTGGTGACTTTCCTGGTTCGCTCTTCGAAGCGTTCGATATCGCGACGATCGCGCTTGGTCGGCCGGCCTTTGAAGGTTGGCTGCGGTAGCGCGCGCAGATTGCGCCGCCAGCTCTTCACGGCGGGCGCGGCTCGCCTCGGTTTCGCGATACAGCTTCTGCGCCTCGGGTGCGCCGCCGCGCTTGTTGGATAGCGCCAGCACTTCGACCTCGTAATGGAACTTGCCGACGCGGATCTCCAGGATGTCGCCGATGCCGACCGCCTTGGCCGGCTTGAGCCGTGCACCCTGCATGGTGACCTTGCCGCCTTCCACGGCATCGGCGGCAAGGCTGCGCGTCTTGAAGAAGCGCGCCGCCCATAGCCACTTGTCGATACGCAATTTGTCGGCAGGTTCGGTCATGCTCGTTGTTCCAGCAATATCTGATAGACAGTCAGGTCGTGTTCGGAGAAACAGCAGAAGATCACTTCCTTGATCCCTCCTCCTTTCTTGTAGCGCCAACCTGACCAGTTTGGACAGCGATGCGCGCAGCCGGTTCGAAGGGGTAGCCATACACCCCGGTGCTGATGGAAGGAAAAGCAATGGAGCGAATGCCATGTGCTGTCGCGAGTTCGAGCGAACGGCGGTAGCAGGAGGCCAACAATTCCGGTTCGCCATGCATGCCGCCGTGCCAGACGGGACCGACGGTGTGGATGACGAATCTGGCCGGCAGGCGATAGCCCTTGGTGAGTTTGGCATCGCCGGTCGCACAGCCGCCGAGCAGACTGCATTCCTGCAGCAGTTCCGGGCCCGCCGCGCGGTGGATCGCACCATCCACTCCGCCGCCGCCGAGCAGCGAGCTGTTCGCCGCATTCACGATCGCATCGACCCGCAAGGTCGTGATGTCGGCGTGGATGGCGCGAATCACCGGAGACATGGTTGCAACGGACTCGCCCTTACTTCACGCAGTCCACGTAGTACACGCGATCGCCGTTGCTGCGCTCCGCCACGAGGCCGTGGATGTCGGTCTCGAAGCCGGGGAAGCGCTTGTTGAAGTCGCGCGCGAACTTGAGGTAATCGACGATGGTCTTGTTGAAGCGCTCGCCCGGGATCAGCAGCGGGATGCCCGGCGGATAGGGCGTCAGCAGCACGGCAGTGATGCGGCCTTCCAGATCGTCGATGGCCACGCGCTCGATCTCGCCGTGCGCCATCCTGGCGAACGCATCGGACGGCTTCATCGCCGGCTCCATGCTGGACAGATACATCTCGGTGGTCAGGCGCGCCACGTCGTTGGCCTTGTAGATGCCGTGGATCTGGTCGCACAGGTCGCGCAGGCCGATCTTCTCGTAGCGCGGGTTCTTGGCGATGAACTCCGGCAGCACGCGCCACAGCGGCTGGTTCTTGTCGTAGTCGTCCTTGAACTGCTGCAGCTCGGTCACCATGGTGTTCCAGCGGCCCTTGGTGATGCCGATGGTGAACATGATGAAGAACGAATACAGGCCGCATTTCTCCACCACCACGCCGTGCTCGGCGAGGTACTTGGTGACGATGCTGGCGGGGATGCCGCTGTCGGCGAAATCGCCGTCCACATCCAGCCCCGGCGTGATGACGGTGGCCTTGATCGGGTCGAGCATGTTGAAGCCTTCGGCGAGCTTGCCGAAACCGTGCCAGCGGTCCTCGGTGCGCAGCACCCAGTCCTCGCGCTCGGCCATGCCTTCTTCGGACAGGTAGTCCGGCCCCCACAGCTTGAACCACCAGTCCGCGCCGAACTCGGCATCCACCTTGCGCATGGCGCGGCGGAAATCGAGCGCTTCGCAGATGCTTTCTTCCACCAGCGCAGTGCCGCCGGGCGGCTCCATCATCGCCGCCGCCACGTCGCACGAGGCGATGATGGCGTACTGCGGCGAGGTCGAGGTGTGCATCAGGTAGGCTTCGTTGAAACAGTCGCGGTCGAGTTTGCGCGACTCGCTGTCGCGCACCAGAATCTGCGAGGCCTGCGACAAGCCGGCCAGCAGTTTGTGCGTGGACTGCGTGGAGAAGATCATCGATTCCTTGGCGCGCGGACGGCCGCGGCCGATGGCGTGCATGCTCTTGTAGAAATCGTGGAACGCCGCATGCGGCAGCCACGCCTCGTCGAAGTGCAGCGCGTCGATCTTGCCGTCCAGCATCTCCTTCAGCATCTCGACGTTGTACAGCACGCCGTCGTAGGTGCTCTGCGTGATGGTGAGGATGCGCGGCTTTTTGCTTCTTGTCCTTGATGAACGGGTTGGCGTCGATCTTCTTCTGGATGGTCTCCATCTCGAACTCGGATTTCGGGATCGGGCCGATGATGCCGAAGTTGTTGCGCGTCGGCGTCAGGAACACCGGCACCGCGCCGGTCATCATGATCGCGTGCAGGATGGACTTGTGGCAGTTGCGGTCCACCACCACGATGTCGTCCGGCGCCACCATCGAGTGCCACACGATCTTGTTGGAAGTCGAGGTGCCGTTGGTGACGAAGAACAGATGGTCGGCATTGAAGATGCGCGCCGCGTTGCGCTCGGAAGCCGCGACCGGGCCGGTGTGGTCGAGCAACTGGCCCAGTTCGTCCACCGCGTTGCACACGTCGGCGCGCAGCATGTTCTCGCCGAAGAACTGGTGGAACATGCGCCCCACCGGCGACTTCAGGAACGCCACGCCGCCGGAGTGGCCGGGGCAGTGCCAGGAATACGAACCGTCCTGCGCATAATCCACCAGCGCGCGGAAGAACGGCGGCGCCAGCGAATCCATGTAGGACTTCGCCTCGCGGATCATGTGGCGCGCCACGAACTCCGGCGTGTCTTCGTGCATGTGAATGAAGCCGTGCAGCTCGCGCAGGATGTCGTTCGGGATGTGGCGCGAGGTGCGCGTCTCGCCGTACAGATAAATCGGGATGTCGGCGTTCTTGAAGCGGATCTCCTCGACGAACGCGCGCAAAGTGCGCAGCGCAACCTCGGTCTCTTCCTCGCTGCCGCCGCCGAACTCCTCGTCGTCGATGGACAGCACGAAGGCCGATGCGCGGCTCTGTTGCTGCGCAAACGAGGTCAGGTCGCCGTAGCTGGTCATGCCGACGACTTCGATGCCCTCTTTCTCGATGGCATTGGCCAGTGCGCGGATACCGTGACCGCTGGCATTCTCCGAACGGTAGTCTTCGTCGATGATGATGATGGGGAAGTTGAATTTCATTAATAGCTCCCTACTGGGGATTACAGATTAAAAAGTGTGCGGATTGTCGCAGGTTTTTTCGGCGACGGGGAAATGATGAAAGGCGCTACTCGCGGGGCGGATAGGGGTTTTTAAGCTGCGCGATCATCGCTGATGACTCGCGCGAGAACTGCAGGCCACAGCGAACACAAAGTGAGCCGGGATTTCCCTGTGGCAAAAAACGGATTGCATGCATCTCAGATCTTCGGCAGGGTGACGCCGACCTGGCCCTGATACTTGCCGCCGCGGTCCTTGTACGAGGTCTCGCACACTTCGTCGCTCTCGAAGAACAGCACCTGCGCCACGCCTTCGTTGGCGTAGATCTTCGCGGGCAGCGGCGTGGTGTTGGAGAACTCCAGCGTCACATAGCCTTCCCACTCCGGCTCGAACGGGGTGACGTTGACGATGATGCCGCAACGCGCATAGGTCGATTTGCCCAGGCAGATGGTCAGCACGTTGCGCGGGATGCGGAAGTATTCGACGGTGCGCGCCAGCGCAAAGGAATTGGGCGGGATGACGCAGTAGTCGGCTTCCACGTTCACGAACGAATTCGGGTCGAAGTTCTTCGGATCGACGATGGTGCTGTTGATGTTGGTGAACAGCTTGAATTCGCGCGAGCAGCGGATGTCGTAGCCGTAGCTGGAAGTGCCATAGGACACGATCTTCTGCCCGTTCACTTCCTTCACCTGCCCCGGCTCGAACGGCTCGATCATGCCGGTCTGCTCCGCCATGCGGCGTATCCATTTGTCTGACTTGATGCTCATCTAGCTTCCTTTTGCTTCCCAGGTAGGTTTCTGCGGGCGCGATTTTACCCAATTCCGCGTCTGCGCGTGGGTTTTGCTACAATCGCGCCTCGTTAAAGGAATCCTGCAAAATGTCCAGCAAAACCCCGCGTAAAATCCTCGTCACCTCCGCCCTGCCCTATGCCAACGGCAGCATCCACCTCGGCCATCTGGTCGAATACATCCAGACCGACATCTGGGTGCGTTTCCAGAAGATGCGCGGCAACAGCTGCCACTACGTCTGCGCCGACGACACCCACGGCACGCCCATCATGCTGCGCGCCGAAAAGGAAGGCATCACGCCGGAACAACTGATCGCCCGCGTGTGGCAGGAGCACTACGACGATTTCGCCGCCTTCCATGTGGCGTTCGACAACTACGGCTCGACCAACTCGACCGAGACCAAGGAATCCGCCCAAGGCATCTACCGCACGCTGAAAGCCAACGGCCTGATCGAAGTGCGCTCCATCGAGCAGTACTACGACCCGGTCAAGAACATGTTCCTGCCGGACCGCTTCATCAAGGGCGAATGCCCCAAGTGCCACGCCAAGGACCAGTACGGCGACAACTGCGAAGTGTGCGGCGCCGCCTATGCGCCGACCGACCTGATCGACCCGTTCTCCGCCGTGTCCGGCGCCAAGCCGGAACTGCGCAACTCCGACCATTACTTCTTCAAGCTCTCCGCCGATTCCTGCCAGCGCTTCCTGCGCGAATGGACGCGCAGCGGCTCGCTGCAGGCGGAGGCCGCCAACAAGATGCAGGAATGGCTGGGCGCAGAAGGCGAGAACAAGCTGACCGACTGGGACATCTCGCGCGATGCGCCCTACTTCGGTTTCGAGATCCCCGATGCGCCGGGCAAATATTTCTATGTCTGGCTGGATGCCCCGGTCGGCTACATGGGCAGCTTCAAGCAACTGTGCGGCGAAGAGCGGCATCGACTTCGACGACTACTGGAAACAAGGCTCGGATGCCGAGCTGTACCACTTCATCGGCAAGGACATCCTGTATTTCCACGCGCTGTTCTGGCCGGCGATGCTGCAGCACGCCGGCTTCCGCACGCCGACCAAACTGTTCGCGCACGGCTTCCTCACCGTGAACGGCGAGAAGATGAGCAAGTCGCGCGGCACCTTCATCACCGCGCGCAGCTACATCGACCACATCAAGAACACCGAATACCTGCGCTACTACTACGCCGCCAAGCTGAACGGCACGATGGAAGACATCGACCTCAACCTCGAGGACTTCGTGGCGAAGGTGAACAGCGACCTGATCGGCAAGTACATCAATATTGCGAGCCGTAGCGCAAGATTCATTTGTGAAAACTTCAATGGGATTTTGTGTGAGGTCGAGACTCGCGTTAAGGAGGAACAATCACTACAACCATTCAATAGGGAAACAACGGAGTCCGCCCCCTTGCACGTGTTAATTCATACGCAGCAAGCTGCTGATGCAATCGCTGAGGCTTATGAAAAGCGCGATTATGCAGGTGCGCTGCGAAATCATTTCCGGATGTTTAGATCGCTGCAATGAATACATTGATCGCAATAAACCCTGGACAATCGCCAAACAAAATCCCTCTGACCCACAGTTGCAATTTGTTTGCTCGGTCGCACTCAATGTTTTCAGACTTATCTCAATTTATTTGAGTCCAGTACTTCCTAAGCTGGCTGGAGAAATTGAAGGTTTTCTGAATATCCCAAAATTCAAGTGGAACGATAGCCTTTCGTTCCTGGCAGGTAACCACCATATCAATGCATATCAACATTTGGCCACCCGCCTCGACCCCAAACTCATCGAAGCAATGGTCGCCGCCAACCAGGAAAGCCTGAAACCCATGCCCGAATCGCACTCCCAGACCCGCCATGCCGAAGCGCAGCAACATGCCGCAGCCCCCGCTGCTGAAGCTGGCGCAACCAGCAACATCGCCCCGATCGCCGACACCATCAGCATCGACGACTTCGGCAAGATCGACCTGCGCGTGGCGCGCATCGTCAACGCCGAGCATGTGGAAGGTGCGGAGAAATTGCTGAAGCTGACGCTGGATATCGGCGAAGCGCAACCGCGCACGGTGTTCGCCGGCATCAAGTCGGCTTACGATCCGGAGAAGCTGAAAGGCCGCATGACGGTGATGGTGGCCAACCTGGCGCCGCGCAAGATGAAGTTCGGCATGTCGGAAGGCATGGTGCTGGCCGCCTCGGGCGAAGCACCCGGACTGTTCATCCTGTCGCCGGATGCGGGCGCACAGCCCGGCATGCGCATCAAATAAAACACTCCACCCGCGGGCCGTTCGTGGGTGCTACGACGGCCTCATCACTCTTTCCCCCGCCGTAATTCCGGGCTCTTGCCCTCCCCTATTCCGGGCACCCAACCCGGAAGCCGCAGCTTGTCCAACCGGAGTAACCCTGAAGAAGAACGGGTTTCCTTGTGAATCGGTATAGATAAAGGTCTAGATATTCTGACGACAAATACTGGAGCAATTCACTGCTACAATTTTGGCAGGTCAAGAATATCCTGCTGTGGAGGTAGTTCTGAATACTGAAAACCAGCTCTTGCGTCGCCAGCTTCAAACCTTGTTGGATGAAGCGCGCCTGAACGAGAAGAAGCTGCTTCGCCTGGGCATACTTGAGAAGCGCCTGATTGCTACCAGCTCGTTGGCAGAGCTCATCCAGGTCATACTGCAAGACTATAAGTCGTCTTTTGATATCGACGCAGTCACACTGGTGCTAACTGATCCCGAATATGAGATCACGCGCTTTCTGGAAAGCGGTGGCTCTGTCAGCCCCAAGACGGTTGGGCTGGTTCTGCTGGAAAAATTGTATTCAGAAAAGAAACGTCCTTATCTGGGGGACTTCGATACCGAATTGAAGGAAGCCATCTTCGATCCTTGGCCCACCGGGTGCAAATCGATGGCGTTGCTACCGTTGATTCGGCAGAACGAACTCATCGGCAGCCTGAATCTGGGCAGCTGCGATCCCGACCGGTTTGCTGCGGACAGCAGCGCCGACTTCCTCGAAAGGCTGGCATCGATCCTTTCCATTTGCCTGGAAAATGCGCTGAACCACGAGCGTCTCAAGCTGGCCGGCTTGACCGACCCGCTGACCGGCATCAACAACCGCCGCTATTTCGAGTCACGTTGCCACGAAGAAATAGCTCGGGCGCGGCGTCATCAGCAGCCGCTGGCATGTATGTTCCTTGATATCGACAAATTCAAGCGCATCAATGATGATCTTGGCCATCAGGCCGGAGATGAGGTATTGCGCAGTGTGGCCTGTCTGATCAAATCCCAGCTGCGCAGCAATGATGTGCTTGCCCGCTATGGCGGAGAGGAGTTCGTTGCATTGTTGCCGCAGATAAGTTTCAGCAAGGCTCGCGAAATTGCCGAGCGCATCCGCACAATGATTGAAGCGCATTCATTCGCGGCTCAACCGGATGTCTCCCTGACCGTCACCCTCTCCATCGGAGTGGCAATGCTCCAGAGCAAATCGGGCGAAGATGAAACCAAGGCCAGTGAGCAATTGATAAGCTCCGCCGATGGCGCGTTATATCAGGCCAAGGAGAGCGGGCGAAACAGGGTGGTCTGCGTATAAAACAGCTGGTTGCTTTCCAAGCCGGCTTTCCTACTTCCTTCGCACTGATGGCCGTCAGTATGCCTTGCAGGATGGCGGTCGGCGTGGGCGGGCAGCCGCTTACCGCCACATCCACCGGAATGACGTTGGACACCTTGCCGCAGCTCGCGTAGCTCTCGCCGAAAATGCCGCCGTCGCAGGCGCACTCGCCGACCGCCACCACCAGTTTGGGTTCCGGCGTGGCCTCGTAGGTGCGTTTCAGTGCGATCTCCATATGCTTCGACACCGGCCCGGTGACCAGCAACAGGTCGGCGTGGCGGGGGCTGGCGACGAATTTGATGCCCAGTCCTTCGATGTTGTAATAGGCGTTGTTGACCGCATGGATCTCCAGCTCGCAACCGTTGCATGAACCGGCATCCACCTGACGGATCGCCAGCGCACCGCCGAACACATCCAGTATCTCCTGCTGCAAACGCTGCTCGACCAGGCGCATCGCCTCGTCCGCCTGCGGCGGCGTTTCGGTCTTGATACCCGTTTTGATGATCTGTTTGATGATTTGATACATCAGAGATCCTGCCCCGTATAACTGAGATTGAACGATTTATTGATCAGCGGGAAATCCGGCACGATGTTGTCGATGATGGCATGTTCCAGCAACGGCCAGTTCTGCCATGACGGATCGTGGGGATGCACGCGGGCAAGGTTGCCCTGTGCGTCGGTATGGATCGCCACCATCACCTCACCACGCCAGCCCTCGACCAGGCCGATGCCAAAGCCATTCGGCGGCAGCTTTTCAAGCAAGGCCGGCGCTTCGTGGTCATGCACCAGGTTGGCCATGATCTCGCGCTGCAGGCGCAACGACTCGAACAGTTCATCGAAGCGCACGCTGACGCGCGCCGCAACATCGCCGTTGCGATAGGTCGCCATCTGCACCTCCAGTTTGTCATAAGGCGCGCAAGCGAATTGCACACGGGCATCCCAAGCCTGAGCGCTGCCGCGCCCCGCCAATCCGCACAGGCCCAGCTGGGCGGCCAGCTTCGGTTCGACGCGACCGGTAGCGATGAAGCGATCCTGCACTCCGGCATGCTCGTCGTAGATGCCGCGCAGGATGCTCACTTCACGTTCCAGCATGTCGCATTCGTCTTCGATGACGGCCTTGCTGTCGACACCGAGATTCGCCATGACGCCGCCCGGCACGATCTTGTCCATCAGATAGCGGTGGCCGAACAGCGCCGCGTTGTTGCGCAGCACCTGTTCCTTGAGTATCCAGAATTGGGCGAAGCCAAAAGCGAGCGCGACGTCGTTGCCCAGGTAGCCGAGATCGCCGAGATGGTTGGCGATGCGCTCGCGTTCCAGCAGCAAAGCGCGCATCCATAGCGCCCGGCTCGGCGGCGTCACCTTTGCAATGCTTTCCGCCGCCATCGCATACGCCCAGGCATAGGCCACGGTACTGTCGCCGCTGACGCGCCCCGCGAGCCTGGCCCCCTGTTGCAGACTCATGCTTTCAAAGCGTTTCTCGATGCCCTTGTGCACATAGCCGAGGCGTTCTTCGAGACGCAACACCCGTTCGCCAATGATGGAAAAGCGGAAATGTCCCGGCTCGATGATGCCTGCATGCACGGGACCGACCGGGATCTCGTGCACGCCCTGACCTTCCACCTGCACGAAGGGATAGTCATCCGGTTCAGCAGTGCGGTTCGCCACCACATCGAAATCCTTGCGCAGCGGGAAGCTGCCGCTATGCCATGCGCCATGGCGCAGCCACTTGCGATGATCATGTCCTTCCTGCGCGAAGATGCCGAGCAGGTCGTAGGCGGCGCGCTGCATGCGATTGGCCGCCGGGAATATCCGGCTGATATCCGGATAACCCGGATGCTCTGCCGGGAGCGGAACATTCAGGCAAACCAGCCCGGTCTCGTTGATCAACGTCACGTGCAGCATGAACCCGCCGCCTTCCTTGCGCACATCGCTGCCCCACAGCGCCACCAGCCTGCCACCGCCGTCGTGCACTTGCTGGCAGATTTCGAACAGATCTTCCGCCGCGATCTCGCCCGTCCAGGCCGGCAGCGCGTCGGTCAGTCGGGTCAGTGTCAGATTGGGATGTTTGATCGGCATATTTGTTTATCCCAGTAGCGCCGCCGCCTGACGATACCAGTCGGCCAGGTAGGGCGGCATATACAGGCCGAGCATCAGCACCAGCAGCAGGTGCACGAACACCGGGATCAGCGCCGGCGGATGCGGCAGTGGTTTTGCCGTGGTCTCGCCGAACACCATAGGCTGCACTTTGCCGAAGATCGCGGCGAATGCGACACCCAGGGCGATCAGCAGGATAGGGGTCGCCCACGGATACTCGTGCATGGCAGTGGTGATGATCAGGAACTCGCTGGCAAATACGCCGAACGGCGGCATACCCAGGATGGCAAAGGTCCCCAGCGCCAGCCCCCAGCCCACCGTCGGGCTGACCTGCAGCAAGCCGCGGATGTCTTCCATCAGCTGCGTGCCAGCCTTTTGTGCCGCATGGCCGACCGCGAAGAAGATCGCCGATTTGGTCAGCGAGTGCACGGTCATGTGCAGCATGCCGGCAAAGGTCGCCACCGGCCCGCCCATGCCGAAGGCGAAGGTGATCAGCCCCATGTGCTCGATCGAGGAATAGGCGAACATGCGTTTGATGTCGCGCTGCCGGAACAGCGAGAACGCAGCCACCGTCACCGAAAGCAGGCCGAAGCCCATCATCAGGTAACCGGCAAAGTGCGTCCCCAGCGAGCCGTCCACCAGCACCTTGCTGCGCACCACCGCGCACAGCGCGACGTTGAGCAGCAGGCCGGACAACACCGCCGAGACCGGCGTCGGGCCTTCCGCATGCGCGTCCGGCAACCAGCTGTGCAACGGCACCAGCCCGACCTTGGTGCCGTAGCCCACCAGCAGGAAGACAAAGGCCAGTTTGAGCACGGTCGGCTCCAGACTGGACTTGACCTGGTTCAGGTGCGTCCACAACAGCGCGTTACCACCCTCGCCCAGCACGCGCTCGGCGGCGAAATACAGCAGGATGGTGCCGAACAAGGCCAGCGCGATGCCGACGCCGCACAGGATGAAATATTTCCACGCCGCTTCCAGACTGGCGGGCGTGCGATACAGCGACACCAGCAGCACGGTGGTCAATGTCGCCGCTTCCATCGCAACCCAGACGATGCCCATGTTGTTGGTGGTGAGTGCCACCAGCATGGCCAGGGTGAACAGCTGGTACATGCTGTAGTACAGGTGCAGCATGCCGACGGTAAGCTTGCCGTGATGCTGCTCGATGCGCATGTAGGGGCGCGAGAACAGCGAAGTGGTGAAGGCGACGAAGGCGGTCAGCGCGACCAGGAACACATTGAACTGGTCGATGAAGAACTGATCGTTGAAGGCGGCCTGCGGCCCCAGCTCGATCACGCGCATGGTCAGGACCACCGAAGCGATGAAAGTGGCAAAGCTCATCAACGAATTGAGTTCCGCCGCCCACTTGCGCGAGCCGAACACGGCCAGCAGCCCGCCGCCCAGCAGCGGCGTCAGCAACAGCGCCAGAAGTTGCAGATCAATCATCCTTCAACTTCTCCATATGGGTGATGTCCAGACTGTCGAAGGTCTCGCGGATCTGGAAGAAGAAGATGCCGAAGATGAAGGTGGCCACCAGCACGTCCAGCGCGATGCCCAGTTCCACCACCAGCGGCATGCCCTGCGTGGCGCTGGTGGCGGCGAAGAACAGGCCGTTCTCCAGCGACAGGAAGGCGACCACCTGCGACACCGCCTTGCGCCGTGTCAGCATCATCAGCAGCGACAGCAGCACGCTGGCCAGCGCGATACCGATCAGGCCGCGCGTGAGGCCTTCGGCCAGTTGCGCGATCGGTGCCGCCAGATTGAAGGAGAAGATCACCAGCGCGATGCCGACCAGCATGGTGGTGGGAATATTGATCAGCGTCTCCACGTCCCAGCGCACGTTCAGTTTGCGGATCAGCCGGTGCAACAGCCAGGGCAACAGCAGCACCTTGAGCAACAGGGTCAGCCCGGCGGAATAATACAGATGGTGCTGGTTGGTGGAACAGGCCACCACGAAGGTGCTGAGTGCCAGCACGAAACCCTGCAGAGCGAACAGGTTGATCAGCGACAGGATGCGCCGCTGCGTCAGCATGGCGAAAGCGATCAGCAGCAGCAGCGCGGCCAGCAGGTTGATGAATTGCAGTGTGTATAGCTCATCGGCATGTCATGCACCCAGCAGGAAGTGGATCAGCAAGCCCAGCACCGCCAGCAGGAACGCCGTCCCCAGGAATTCCGGCGCGCGGAAGATGCGCAGCTTGGCCGACACGATCTCGAACACGGCGAGCGCCGCGCCCGCCAGCATCAGCTTGAGCAGCAACGCCACGATGGCCAGCGGCAGCCCGCCCCAGTTGCCCGACCTCGGCGATGCCGTGCGGCAGGAACAGCGCGATGCCGATGGAGATGTAGGCGAACAGTTTCAGGCTGCTGGCCCATTCGATCAGCGCCAGATGGCGCGCCGAATATTCCAGGATCATCGCCTCGTGGATCATGGTCAGTTCGAGATGGGTGCTCGGGTTGTCCACCGGGATGCGCGCATTCTCGGCCAGCAGCACGATCACGAACGCCAGCGCGGCGAAGGCCAGGCTCGGATACAGCACGAACTGGTGATGCGCCAGCGCATCGACGATGCGCGGCAACTGGGTGGAATGGCTGATCATCGAGGCGGTGAAGAACACCATCAGCAAGGCCGGTTCGGCCAGGAAGGACACCAGCATCTCGCGCCTTGCGCCGAGCGAACCGAACGCGGTGCCGATATCCATCGCCGCGAGCGAGATGAACACGCGTGCCAGTGCGAACACACCGACCAGCGCGATCACGTCGGCCGCCTGCGAGAACGGCAAGTCCACCGCGATGATCGGGATGATGGCCGCCGCCAGCCACATGCAGCCGAACACGATGTAAGGCGTGACGCGGAACAGCGGCGAGGCGTTGTGTGCGATCACCGCATCCTTGTTGAACAGTTTGCGCAACACGCGGTACGGCTGCAGCACACCGGCACCGGAGCGGTTCTGCAGCCACGCCTGGCACTGGTTGACCCAGCCGGTCAGCAGCGGCGCGAGCAATACCACCAGCAGCAGTTGCGCCAGCTGGAACAGGATGGCGAGAATGAGACTGGAATGTTCCATCATACGAACACCAGCAAGACGATCAGGGTGACGAAGGTGTAGGTCAGGTACAGATGGATGCGCCCGTGCTGCAACAGTGAAGACATGGACGCCAGTTTTTCGGTGAGATGCTTGATCGGCAGGTACAGGATGTACCACAGACGGTCATCGCTCTGCCCGTGGTAACGGGGATGCGTATCGAACGGGCTCGGCACTTCACGCTCGATCTTGAAGAACGGTTCGAAGATGCGCCGGATCGGCTGGCCGAAGCCTTCGGCGGTATCCTGCATGCGCGCAGTCTGCGCCGGGAAACCGCAATCCCACGGCGCGCTGCGCCGCACCCGGCCGTGATACAAGCGTCGCACCAGTACCGAGGTGAGCAGCATCACGCCGAGCACCGCCAGCAGGAAATACAGCGGGCTGTAACTGGCGCGATCGGTATCCACCGGTGCCAGGAACACCCAGTTGCCCGCCGCATTGCCCAGTCCGGAGCCGATCAGCATGTGCGAAACGAGATCGATCTGCTGCACCACGAACACCGGCGCCAGCCCCAACGCCACGCAACCGAACGCCAGCCAGATCATCCCGATGCGTTCCCAAATCCCCGCGTCATGCGCATGCTCCAGCACCTTCTCGCGCGGCTGGCCGAGGAAGATCACGCCGTAGAATTTCACCATCACATAAGCTGCCAGTGCCGCCGCCAGCGCGATCACTGCCGCCGCCACCGGCACCAGCATGTTGATGTAGCTGTTCGGCAAGCCCGGCGACAACAGGAAAGCCTGCAGCAGCAGCCATTCCGACACGAATCCGTTGAGCGGCGGCAAGCCGGCGATCGCCAGCACGCCGACCAGCATCAGCAGCGCCGCCCACGGCATGCGATGGATCAATCCGCCCAGTCGCCCCATGTTGCGCTCGCCGGTGGCATGCAGGATGGCGCCGGTGCCGACGAACAGCAGGCTCTTGAACATGGCATGGTTGAGGCTGTGATACAGCGTCGCGGTGAGCGCCAGCGCCGCCAGCGCGTTCTTGCCGTAGACGTGGAAGATGATGGTCAGGCCGATGCCCACCAGCAACAGGCCGATGTTCTCGATGGAGGAATAGGCCAGCAGGCGTTTCATGTCGCCCTGCACGGCGGCGAACATCACGCCGAACACTGCCGTGATCAGTCCCAGTCGCCAGCGCCAGCACGCCCCACCACCAGAGTTGCGTGCCCAGCAGATCGAAGGTCACGCGCAGGATGCCGTAGATCGCGGTCTTCAGCATCACGCCGCTCATCAGTGCCGACACCGGCGAAGGCGCGGCGGGATGCGCCTCGGGCAGCCACACATGCATCGGCAACACGCCGGCCTTGGCGCCGAAGCCGAACAAGGCCAGCAGGAACGCCACCGACGACCAGAATGGCGTCAGGTGCGCAGCGCGCATGGCATCGAAAGTATAGGCAGCGATGCCGTGCCCGCCCTGCATCACGCCGAAGCTGAGCAGGATGGAGATGGCGCCGACATGCGCGATCAGCAGGTAAAGGTATCCGGCCTTGCGGATATCGGGGATGGCGTGGTCGGTAGTGACCAGGAAGTAGGAAGACAGCGCCATGGTCTCCCACGCCACCATGAACATGTAGGCATCATCCGCCAGCAACACCAGCGCCATGCCGACCAGGAACAGGTGATACTCAAGACACAACAGGCCGAGCGTGCCGCCCGCCATGCTCCTGAAATAACCCGCACTGAACAGTGAAACACCGAGAGATGCACCGCCCAGCAGCACCAGGAAGAAAGCCGAGAGCGGATCAAGGCGCAGGTGGAAAGGCAGATCGGGCAAGCCGAGCGGCAACACCAGGATATCGGGGGGCGAGGCAAGCGCACATAAACCCGTTGCCGCCAGGATCAGCGAGGTCAGCGCGCTGAGCGGGAAGATGACGTTGTTGATCAACTGCGGTGCACGCTGCAAAGCCAGCCCGGCCACTCCGAGCACGATCCAGAACTGGATCATCCAGCCAACCACATCCAGCGGCAATATACTCGCAGCGTCCATCTGGCGTTACTTATACACCTCTCGATTGAATGTACGTCGTTGCTGGCGTCAGATTCTACTCCTGCGATGAAAGCCCGTTCAAGGATTGTCTGTCAGTTCGCTCCAGCGCCGTACTTGATCTCGACCACGCGACGCGCGCAGGAAATCCCCCGCCTAAGTAAGGAGCTGTTTATTGAGCTGGCGTAGCAACCTTTTGCTTTGCGATATCGACTGCCAGTTCGTCCAGCCCCTTTTGCGCCTTGAATTGCTGCCACACAGCCTGGTCGTTGCTCATGCTTGCCTTGATGGCCGTCTCGGTCAGCTTCTGTGCTGCGGCTTCATCCATTCCAACGAGCACAAGCATCGTTCCGTCGGGAGCCACGATGCTCCGAAGTATTTTGGCGCCCTGCAGGGTTTGATCGGTAATCTGCTTGGCAACGGAAGCAGTCACGCGATCCACGGTTTCCTTGCTGCCCGCACCGGTTGTTTCGGCATATTGCTTGATCATGTTCTGCACTTGCACTTTCAAGTTCTGCGCAAGCTGGACACGAGCTTCGGTGGCGGCTATCTGTTTCATGATGGCGATGCCCGCATCCGACCTGGCTGCGGAACCGACCGCACCTACCGACATCCCCTCTACCCGCGCATCGCAGACCCACAAAGGCGCCGCCTGGTCGGAGCTTGGGAACACGCACTCGGCCACCTTCTCCACTTTGGCCGGCGTCGTTGAGCACGCTGCAACGCCTAACGCGACAACAGACATCAATAGCACCTTGGTGATTTGCGGCATTTGAATACACTCCCTGAGCTGAGTTAATGAAATGAATGATGAACGTGGAACCCATGATGACTCAAGACTACCTTGTACGAACCACCGAAATAACCGACGACCCAGTGCACACCCACTTGCATAATGCAGCCTCCCCGGACTGCAGCATGTTTGCACTAGCACACCACTTTGCGTGATACGCCACATGCTTAACTCAATCAATTATCCACCGGGCCAGCAGCGCGCCCAGTTTACTGCCAGGATTAATTCTCAGGCAAATGCCGGTAACACGAGTGCGCCTGTGCTCAGTATTTCCTGTACCAATCCAGGAACTCCCCGGCAGGCATCGGCTGGGCAATGCTGTAACCTTGCCCGTAGCCGCACCCCATTTCAACCAGCATCCCCAGCAATCTGTGATCCTCTATCCCTTCCGCCACCGTCTTGCGCCCAAACGTTCCGGCAAGGGCGATCACACCCTGCACGATGGCGCGATCGCCTTCGTTCGACACCATGCCCTGCACGAAAGACTGGTCGATCTTGAGGGTGTCGGCAGTCAGTTTGCTCAGATACATCAATGACGAGTAACCCGTGCCGAAATCGTCGAGCGCGAAACTGACGCCAAGCTCGCGACAGGTTTCGATAAGTTCGGCTGATTGCGCCATGTCCTCCAAGGCGGCCGTTTCCAGCACTTCTATCTGCAATCTGCCGCGCTGCAGCTTCGGATATTGCCCCAGCTTGCGCCGCAACTCGCCGGTAAAGTCAGGCGATTGCAGATGCCGCGCAGAAATATTGATGCTGACCTCCATTTCCACCCCCGCGCGCGCCCAGGCATGGAGTTGCGCCAGCGCCCTATCCATCACCCAGTTGCCCAGCCCTATCTCCAGGTCGGAATTTTCAATGATGGGCAGGAACTCGATCGGATACAGCAAACCCTGCTCAGGATGATGCCAGCGGATCAGCGCTTCGACCCCGACGATCTTGCCGGACGCCAGCTCCAGTTTGGGCTGGTAATACAGTTCGAACTCGCCTCGTTCCAGCCCTTGCTGAATGCGCCGTCTCGAATCGTGCAACGAGCGCATGCGCTGGTCATGCACCGGATCGAACAGGTGGAAGCGATTCTTGCCCGCCTGCTTGGCGACATACATCGCCTGATCAGCGTGGCGCAGCAACATATCGCCATCCTCGTTATCCTCGGGATAGAAGGTCACGCCGATGCTGGCTGACACGGCGACCTTGTGGCCGTCGATCTGGATCGGGTCGGCGATAGACTGCATGACGCGCTCCAGCACCTGGAAACACTCGATCTCCTGCGACAAGTCGTTAAACAACAGCACGAATTCGTCCCCGCCCAATCGAGCCAGGGTGTCTCCCGCGCGCAACTCCTGTTTCAGGCGTTGCGTGACACCCACCAGCAGCCGGTCGCCCGCTTCATGCCCGTAGTTGTCGTTGACTTCCTTGAATCCATCGAGGTCGATATAGCAAACAGCCAGTATCTTTTCGTGGCGTTGCGCATGCGCTATCGCCTGCCTCAGGCGGTCGGCAAGCAGGCGCCGGTTGGGGATGCCGGTGAGCGCATCGAAGTTGGCCACATGACTCAGTTCGGCTTCATGGTCCTTGAAATAGGTGATATCCGAAAACACGCCGACATAGCTCTGCACCTTACCCGCTTCATCGCAGATGGCCGAGATGGAAAGTAATTCGGCATATATATCGCCGCATTTGCGCCGGTTCCATACTTCTCCGCGCCAAACCTTGTTTTCCCTCAATGCCCGCCACATCTCCGCATAGAACAGGCGGTCCTGACGTCCCGAATTCAACAGTTTGGGATTCCGCCCCAACACTTCGTCGCGGCTATAGCCGGTGATGCGTTCGAATGCCGGATTGGCGTTGATGATATTGTTGTTCGCATCTGTGATGATGATCGCTTCCTGGCTGTTATCGAACACGCTGGCGGTAATGCGCAAACTCTCTTCGGTCCGTTTGCGCTCGCTGATGTCGCGAGCGAGGGACATTCCCAGGGTCTGCCCATCAAAAGCAATGGTCGCAACCGTAACCTCGACCAGGATGAGACCTCCATTGCGCCGCCGGTGACGGGTTTCGAAAGTGCAGTGACCTTTGGCTGCCACCTCCTCCCGTATGGCCCGTCCTTTTTCCAGCGTGTAGTCCGGATCAATGTCAAACAGTGTCATGTTCAGCAATTCTTCACGGCTGTACCCCAATGCCCGGCAGACCTCATCGTTGACGTACACCAGCCGCCGCTCCTCATCGATGAGATAAGCCGCCTCATGGACGTGATTGATGGCATATTCCAGCATGGCGAGTTGTCGCTGCTGCTGAGTGCGCAACGTGATGTCGCGTGCCACTCCCAGCACACCAATCACCCGTCCCTGGCCATCGCGCATCGGCGTCTTGATGGTTTCGAACAGTCGGCGATGTCCGGTAGCCGGAAACGTCACCCATTCTTCATTGATTCTCGGCTCAGCGGCCTCCATCGCCTTGCGGTCCTGCTCGCGAAAGAAATCCGCCTCTTGCTTGCTCACGAAATCGTAGTCGGTCTTGCCGATAATCTCTTTTTCCTTCAGGCCCAGCATGAACTCGAAATGGCGGTTGCTGGACAGGAATTTCCCCTCGACATCCTTCAGCCAGACCATGTCGGGAATGGTGTCGATGAAAGTACGCAAAAAGATCTCGTCCATCTCGATCTTTTCTTCCTGCAAGCCCTGCGCCATGGTCTGCGTCAAATCGTGTTCGCTCACCAGCCCGATCATCCGGCCGACCCCGTCGACCACAGCCAGATGACGCAATTTCTTCTCCAGCATCAGTTCGGCAGCCTGGTTGATCGTGGCATGGCTGGTGATGGTCAGCACCGGCGAGGTCATCACTTCAGCGATCGGCACGGAAACGCGTCCGGGTTCGCGCGAGTAGAAGCGCACCACATCGCGCTCGGTGACGATACCGACCGGCTTTTCGTCTTCGACCACCACCACGCAGGTTTCGCGCTGCGCCCGCATCATATTCAGCGCCTGCATCAGGCTGCCATGCGGCGGCAAACTGGTAATGGAGCGCTGCGCTACCGAAATGACCTGACGGCGCCCGGCCAGCACGGTCAGGTTCAGATGCAGGCGAAAATCCGTCTCGCTGACCACTCCGGCAACAGTGCCCTCGTCATCCACCAGCACCAGATGCCGGATGCCTTCGCGCATGCAGGTCTGGTAACCATCCAGGCACTGGGTCGTGCCACGCATGACAACGACAGGGGCGGACATGGCTGTCCGCAATGAGGTCTCGGATGGCAAACCGGCATGCATCGCGTTCAGGACGTTGCGTTCGGTGACGATGCCAACGGGATGCCCGGCTGCGTCCGTAACGACAATGGAGGAAAAGCGGCGTTGCGCCATGATGCGCACAGCCTCGCCGATGGTCGCATCGGCTGGAAGACAAAAGACCTCCCGCGAGGCGATATCGATCAATTGGAGTTGCATATTCATTATGAGCCGCTCACACAACGAGCCGCCCTTGCGCAAGGGCGGAAGATTGCGTTATCGCTTTCCTCCCAACAGTTGTGTGAATATTTCTAATCCTGCGCCACAACAGCAACGGCACAGCCTCTCTAAAGGAGGTGGCAAACCTGAAGTCCTCGCCATTATAAGGTTAAATTTACGTTAAATCGTTAAAACAAGGGGAGCTGTTGCGGCGACCTGCGGGCTTGCTTCGACGCGAAATGCAGAGTGAAACGGTGGGTTATGTGTAGGCGACTTGCACGTTCTGAACGCCGCACAATGCGCGGAGTGTTTCCAGCAACTCATCGGGCAACGTGACCTGCCAGGAATCGTCAAGCCGGAGCGAGGCACTGCCGATCAAGTTGCGGTAATTGAGCTGCACCGGACATTTGCCACCGCACCAGGGTTTGAGCATTTCCGCCAGTTGCGGCACGCGCACCTTGCCGTCGATGGAACAGGTGATGTCCAGACGTTTGGCGAAGGCCGCACGGGCAGAGGCAAAATCGTAAAGTTCTTCAGCCGTGACGCGCATGCTGCCCGAGTAGGCATCCAGCTCCGCCTTGCCGTTCACCACCAGCAACTCGTCGTCGCGTATCCAGGTGCGGTTGGCGTCGAACAGTTCGCTGAACACCACCACCTCGAGTGCTGCGCTGCCGTCGTCCAGCGTCACCACCGCCATCTTGCCGCGCCGCGTCTGGATGATGCGCACGCCGCTGACCATGCCCGCCAGCACCAGCGGTTTGGCGTTGTTGCGCCGCCCGCCGCCATTGCCGTAACCACCGCCGTTGTTGCCGCTGGCCGGGGTGATGATATCCGGCGTGATGTCGGCCAGCTTGTGCTTGACGAAATTCGACAGCTCCGCCGCGAATTCCTGGTACGGATGGCCGCTCAGATAGAAGCCCAGCGCGGTCTTTTCCTGTGCCAGTTGCTCGCGCATCTTCCAGCGCGGCACGTCCGCCATCTGCACCGGCATGGCCGCGCTCTCGTCGTCGCCGAACAGGCTGTTCTGGTTGGCCGCGCGCGCCTTCTGCTCGGCGCTGCCCAGCGCCGCATCGAGCGAGGCCAGCAGCTGGTAGCGATGGTCGTTGATGCGGTCGAACGCGCCGGCGCGGATCAGCGCCTCGATGGTGCGGCGGTTGACGATGCGCTTGTCCACGCGACGGCAGAAATCGAACAGATCCTTGAACGGGCCCGTCGCGCGCGCCTGCAACGATGTTCTCGACCGCCGCCTCGCCGGTGCCCTTGATCGCGCCCAGACCGTAGGCGATGGTCTTCTCGTCCACCGGCGCGAAACGGAAACCGGACGAGTTGATGTCCGGCGGCAGGATGGCAACGCCCTGCTGCACCGTGTCCTGATAGAAGAAACTGCACCTTGTCGGTGTTGTCCATTTCCGAGGTCATGGTCGAGGCCATGAACGCGGCGGGGTAGTGGCACTTGAGATAGGCAGTCTGGTAGGCGACCAGCGAATAGGCGGCGGCGTGCGACTTGTTGAAGCCGTAGCCGGCGAACTTCTCCATCGTGTCGAAGATCTCGTTCGCCTTCTTCTCGTCGATGTTGTTCTTGGCCGCGCCCGCCACGAAGATGCTGCGCTGCTCGGCCATCTCCTCGGCCTTCTTCTTGCCCATCGCGCGGCGCAGCATGTCGGCGCCGCCCAGCGTGTAGCCGGCGACCACCTGCGCCGACTGCATCACCTGCTCCTGGTACACCATGATGCCGTAGGTGCTGCCGACCACCTTCTCCAGCAGCGGGTGCGGGATGATCGACCTGCTCGCGCCGTGCTTGCGGTTGATGTAGTCGGGAATGAAATCCATCGGGCCGGGACGGTACAGCGCGTTCAGCGCGATCAGGTCGTCGATGCAGTCCGGCTGCGCCTTCGACCAGCGTGTCCTTCATGCCGCGCGATTCGAACTGGAACACCGCGGTGGTGTTGGCGGTCTTGAAGATCTGGTCGTAGGTCGTCTTGTCGTCGAGCGGGATGGTGTCGATGTTGAACGGCTTCTCTGCCGCCGGCATGCGCACGCACGTAGCGCACCGCCCAGTCGATGATGGTCAGCGTGCGCAAGCCCAGAAAGTCGAACTTCACCAGGCCGACCGCTTCCACGTCGTCCTTGTCGTACTGGCTCACCGTGCTCTCGCTGCCTTCGGCGCAATACAGCGGGCAGAAGTCGGTGAGCTTGCCCGGCGCGATCAGCACGCCGCCGGCGTGCATGCCGACGTTGCGCGTCAGGTCCTCCAGCCGCTCGCCCAGCTCCATCAGCTCTTCCACGCCCTCTTCGCTGGCGATGATGGCGTTGAACTCCGGCTCCATCTCGCGCGCCTTCTTCAGCGACACCGGCTTCACGCCTTCCAGCGGCACCAGCTTGGACAGCCGGTCGCACAGGCCATAGGGAAAATCCAGCACGCGCCCGACGTCGCGGATCACGCCCTTGGACGCCATGGTGCCGAAGGTGGCGATCTGCGACACGCAGGCCTCGCCGTAATGATGGCGCACATACTGGATCACCAGTTCGCGCCCGTCCTGGCAGAAGTCCACGTCGAAGTCGGGCATGGACACGCGCTCGGGATTGAGGAAGCGCTCGAACAGCAGTTCATAGCGCAGCGGATCGAGGTCGGTGATGCCGAGCGAATACGCCACCAGCGAACCCGCGCCGGAACCGCGCCCCGGCCCCACCGGCACGCCGTTGGGAAATTTCTCGTCGCGGTAGGATTTCGCCCAGCGGATGAAGTCGGCCACGATCAGGAAGTAGCCGGGGAACTTCATCTTGATGATGGTGTTGACCTCGAACTCCAGCCGCGCCTGGTATTCCGGCATCTTCGCCGCGCGCTCCGCTTCGTCCGGATACAGCTGCAGCATGCGCTGCTCCAGGCCGCGCTGCGATTCGCTGCGCAGGAACTCGTCCAGCGACTCGCCGTTGGGCGTGGGGAAATTGGGCAGGAAGGTCTTGCCGAGACTCAGCGTGATGTTGCAGCGCTTGGCGATCTCCACGCTGTTCTGCAGCGCCTCGGGCAGGTCGGCGAACAGCGCCGCCATCTCGGCCTGCGTCTTGAAGTATTGCTGCGCGGTGAATTGCTTCACGCGGCGCTTGTCGTTCAGCACATAGCCTTCGGCGATGCACACGCGCGCCTCGTGCGCCTTGAAGTCGTCGATGCTGAGGAACTGCACCGGATGGGTGGCGACCACCGGCAGCGCCAGTTCCGCCGCCAGCTTCACCGTGTCGCGCAGATGCAGCTCCTCGCGCGGCGCACCGTAGCGCTGCACTTCCAGATAGAAACGGTTGGGGAACAGCCCGGCATATTCCTGCGCGACTGCTTTGCGCTCGCCGCATTGCCGTTCAGCAGCGTCGCGCCCACCTCGCCCAGATGCGCGCCGGACAAGGCGATCAGCCCGTCCGTCCCTGTCGCGCAGCCACTGCCTGCGTATCTCGGGACGCCCGCGATACTGGTTCTCCAGATAGGCGCGGGTGAGCAGCTCGCACAGCCGCAGGTAACCGGCATGGGACTGGCACAGCAGCAACAGGCGGAACGGCTGGTCGCGCACCGCATCGTTGGTGACGAACACGTCGCAGCCGACGATGGGCTTGATGCCTGAGCCGCGCGTCTCCTTGTAGAACTTGACCAGCCCGAACACGTTGGACAGGTCGGTGAGCGCCAACGCCGGCATGGCATCTGCCTTCGCCGCACTTACCGCCTCGCCGATGCGCACGATGCCGTCGGCGATGGAATATTCGCTGTGCAGACGAAGATGGACGAAGGAGGGTTGCATGATGCTCGTGATAAAAATCTCGCCGGAATTTTACCACCGCAGGCTCACCGCTCCCTCAAGAAATCACCGCACGATGCATGGCGCGGGGTTCAATACCCACCCTTCGTAAAACGGTAGCTTCCGGAAAGTGCTAGAATGCGAAATTGAATTGATATCAATCCTATTCGGTTTGCTCAAGTACCTTGGGCCGCCACCGCAAGTAGCAAAAGTTTTTCTATTCGTCACTCTTTCAGGAGGCAAGACATGAAGTGGACAGTTGGATTATTGCTGGTTCTGGGAATCAACCTGGCGCATGCCGATAACAGTGCGCCAAAGGTTCACGACAAATCGAAGTGGCAAGAAGAATGCGGCAGTTGCCATGTTGCGTATCCTCCGCAACTACTGGCCTCGCAGGACTGGCAGCGACTGATGGGCAGCCTGGACAAGCATTTTGGAACCAATGCCGCCCTCGACGAGAAGGACAACAAGCAGATCCTCGGCTTCCTGGTTCGCAATGCAGGCAGCGGCGACCGATACAGCTCGGACAGCCTGCGCATCAGCGATACGCCCTGGTTCAAGCACGAGCATCATGTGATATCCGCCAAGGAATGGACGCTTTCGGCGGTGAACAGCCGCTCCAATTGCTCGGCATGCCACGGCCAGGTCGTGCTGGGTAACTGAATCCTCGCGGCATGCGCATGCCAGGTGCTGCGCGCATGCCTCCTGGCCGACGCCGATACCCCGGGCTGTCGTCAGGAATCCGACTTGTTCCGCTCGCGGAACACTCGCTCTATCGCAACCGAAAGGATGGCAACATCCTGCTGGTGTAACTCCGGGAATGCGTCATGCAGCACGACGCGAAGAAAATGTGCCGATCCCGCCCCTTGGAGATTCCGTTTGGGATCCAGCAACGGTAATGCGATTTCGTAGGCACGCTCGAACACTGCACGCAGATGAGGCTGGGTACGCCGCTCGGCTCCTGGATACAGGCCGACGGCATCTTTCTCGTTCGAACCGTTCACTCGACGCCCTCCTCAACAAAGCAGCTTTGCCAGCGAAGTTGATCAGCAAGATCTGCAGCCCTCGCAGCGGATTCGCGCGGCCCTTGCTTTCATGTATTTGGCGGAGAGGGAGGGATTCGAACCCTCGGTACGGGGTTACCGTACGCCTGATTTCGAGTCAGGTACATTCGACCACTCTGCCACCTCTCCGAATACTACTCTGCAACACGCGCCAGATCGTCACCGGCATCGTGAGGGCGCGCATTTTACCAGCATCATCCCGATTTCGGGCAGAATGTTGACCATGCGCAACTTGCTCCCCCTACAACTCGCGGTCGTTTTCGCGCTGTGTGCCTGGCTCTGGGTCAAGACCACCGCCGTCGGCCCCTTGCCGGACTGGCGCCAGGGCGAGCTGGTGGTCATCGTACCCCCCGCCGAGATGGAAACCGATAATGCCTTTGAAACAGAGCTGGCCAGACTGTTTGCACAGCAGCTGCAAGTAAGGTTGAAGGCTGTTCCGCTGCCGATCGATCAAAAACTGGCCTCGCTGGCCGCGCACAAGGCACATATGGCCACCGCTGCTCGCAGCTCGACCGATTATGATCTGCGCTTTGGCAAGGTATACCAGACACTCAGCGAATTACTTATCTGCCACGGTTCCACTCCGGATGATATTGACGACCTGTCCGGGCGCAGTCTGGTTGTGGCCGCCGGTTCGCCACAGGAAGGCGCCCTGCGCGAGGTGCAGCGGGATCACGAGACGTTATCGTGGAAATCAAGGCGCGATACCACACCGGACGAGCTGCTGGAGGAAGTCGCGGACGGCAAACTGGATTGCACGATAGCGAACGAAGAACAACTGGCGACCGCCCGCAACTTCTACCCCGAGCTGGGAGAAGCAGTGGATATCGACTCTCCCACCAACCTGTCCCTGGCCTTCACCAACGATGGCGATCCCAGACTTTATGACGAAGCGCAGCTGTTCATCACCAGGATCAAACAAGACGGGACATTGCGCAGCCTGATCGACCGCTTCTACGGCTACAACGAGCGGCTGGGTGCCCTGGATGCCGAAGCCTTCATCACCCAGACGCGCACTGTTTTGCCTCACTACCGCCGCTGGTTCGAAGAGGCAGCCGATCTGACCGGCATCGAGTGGGAGGTGCTCGCCGCCCTGGCCTACCGTGAATCGCATTGGGATCCCGGCGCCACCTCATACACCAACGTGCGCGGCATGATGATGCTGACAGAGGAAACCGCCGACCGCATGGATGTGGAGAACCGGCTCGACGCCCATGCCAGCATCCTGGCCGGAGCGCGCTACCTCCAGTTGCTCAAAGAGCAATTACCCCTGCGCATCAGCGAAGAAGACCGCCTGTGGATGGCGCTGGCCGCCTACAACCAGGGCATGGGACACCTCGAAGATGCACGCATCCTGGCAAGCCAATCGGGTTTGAACCCGGATGTATGGACAGATGTGAAGCGCATGCTGCCCCTGCTTTCGCGCCCCTCGTTCTACAAGAATGCAAAACGCGGCAAGGCCCGCGGCGGCGAGGCGGTGATTCTGGTGGAGACCGTGCGCCTGTACCGCGACATGCTGAAGCGGCTTGATGCACAGAATTCCATGTATAAGCTGCCATCGGTGCAATGGCGCGGGCTGGTCGGCAACCTCCTCAACAAGTGACCGGCGGCACACCGGCAACAGGCCATCAAGGCATTGCGACCTTCAAACCCACGGTGATACTTCTGGCATACAGCGCGGAGAATTCCTGCCGTGCATCGCCTTGCGGCAATATCGCCAGCGCATAGAGGCTGAGGTGACTGGCCAGCACGGTCTCGCCGTAACCCGCCAGTTCGTTGCCGCCGTCGGTGAGATTGCGCGTGTACATCAGCCGCCAATAGCCGATCTCTCCCAGCATAACAATATGTAATCGGTCAGCGAGCCACCAGACA
>CAVTMV010000008.1:0-35026 GCA_963735945.1 uncultured beta proteobacterium | reverse complement strand
GACGTAGGTTTGCGGCACCAGCCGTCCTTCCGCACTGGCGATGACGTTGAGTTTGCCGAAGATCGCCCACACCAAAAGAATGGCGAACAGCGCCGCGACCGTATACATCACCGTGCGCGGCAAACGTGCGGGCGGGCTCTCCTGTATGGACAGCAACCCCGGAGCGAAATCCAGCGCTTCCGGGGACAAGACCTGAGGAGCGTCACTCACGATGCCGCCTCTTCACATAACCGTCCACGGTCCTCATCTGATCTGTGCCGTCCCTGTGTTCAGTGTCGGCCACGGATTCAGCGTTTGCGGTGCTGTTGCGAACTGGGCGCTTGACAGGGTGCTCTGGGCAGCAGTGACATTCATGCCGGTGAAGCTACCCTGGGCTCCGTAGTAGTAGGCAAGGTCGCCACCCAGTGCAGCGGTGTCGCTGGAGGTGAGGTGCGCAGTCAATAACGCATCGGTCATTCCCCAACTGGTGAGGGAGGGATTGGCTGCCAATGCCTGATCGAAAGCGGTCGCCATCTGCTGGAAGTCGAAGGTCTCGACATTGCTGTTGCGCAGGATATCGCTGGAGCCGTGGTTGAAGTCCGACATGGCGGTTTCAACAACTTGCAGGGTGACGATATCCTTGATTCCGGTATACCAGTTCTTCAGGGTGATGCTGTCAGTGCTTCCCACGTCGAGGATCAGGTCGTTGCCGCTCTTTTGCAGGGCCAAGTCGCTGAACGCGAAGTTGCCACCCAGCGAGATGGTGTTGTCGGTTCCGGCGCCGCCGTTGACGATGTCCAGGCCGTCGCCCTTGTTGAAGGCGACGATGTCGGTGCCATTGCCGGTGGTGATGGTGTCGTTGCCGCTGCCGCCGACATAACAGTCTCGTTGCCGGTGCTGCCGGTCAGGGTATCGGTTCCGGCTCCGCCGTCCAGCAGGTTGTTGCCTGCAGTGTCGGTCAGGGTGTCGTTGCCTGCCCCGCCTTGCAGGATGTCGTTACCGGCATCGCCATTGAGGGTGTCGTTACCCAGATCGCCGAACAGCATGTCGTTGCCGGTGCCGCCGCTCAGTGTGTTGTTGGCGGTGTTGCCCACCAGCATGTTGTTGAGGGTGTTGCCGGTGCCGTTGACCGCCGTCGTGCCGGTGAGGGTGAGGTTCTCGAGGTTGGTGCCCGAGCGTGTAGGTGGCGGCGGTCTTAACGGTGTCCGTGCCTGCGGTGGCGGCTTCGACGATGGTGTCGCCGCGTGCCCAGCACGTAGGTGTCGTTACCCGCGCCGCCGGTCAGGATGTTGGCTTGCGGTGTTGACGCTGCCGTCGAGCACGTTGTCCAGCGCGTTGCCGGTGCCGTTGATTGCGGTGGTGCCGGTGAGGGTGAGGTTCTCGACGTTGGCGGCCAGGGTGTAGGTGACTGAGGATTGGACGGTGTCGATGCCTTCGTTGAGGTTCTCGGTGATGACGTCGCCGGTGTTGTCCACCACGTAGGTGTCGTTGCCCAATCCGCCCAGCAGTTTGTCTGCGCCGGTACCGCCATTCAGGGTGTCGTTGCCCGCCCCGCCGGTCAGGGTGTTGACTGCCGCTGTTGCCGGTGAGGACGTTGTCTCGCTGCATTGCCGGTGCCGTTGATGGCGGTCGTGCCGGTGAGGGTGAGGTTCTCGACGTTGGCACGACAGGGTGTAGGTGACTGACGACTGAACCAGATCGGTGCCTTCGTTCAGGAGTTCGGTGACGATGTCGCCGACGTTGTCGACGACGTAGGTGTCGTTGCCTGCGCCACCGATCATGGTGTCCGCTCCTGTGCCGCCGGAGAGGGTGTTGGCGGCGCTGTTGCCGGTGAGGACGTTGGCCAGGGTGTTGCCGGTGCCGTTGACGGCTGCCGTACCGGTCAGGATGAGGTTCTCCAGGTTGGTGCCCAACGTGTAGGTGGCCGCAGTCATGACGGTGTCGGTACCTGCAGCGCGGCTTCGACGATGGTGTCGCCGGTGCCGAGGATGTAGGTGTCGTTGCCGGTGCCGCCGGTCAGGACGTTGGCGGCGGTGTTCTGGCTGCCATCCAGGACGTTGTCCAGGGTGTTGCCGGTGCCGTTGATCTTGGCGGTGCCGGTCAGGGTGAGGTTTTCGACATTGGCGGCCAGCGTGTAGGTGACGGAGGTCTTCACCGTATCCATACCGGCATTGGCTGCTTCCACGATGGTGTCGCCGGTGCCCAGGATGTAGGTGTCATTGCCGGTCCGACCAGTGAGCACGTTGGCCGCGGTGTTCAGACTGCCATCCAGCACGTTGTCCAAGGCATTGCCGGTACCGGTAATCGCTGTCGAGCCGGTCAGAGTCAGGTTCTCGACATCTGCTCCCAAGGTGTAAGCAATGGAGCTCTGTACAGTATCGATGCCTTCGTTTGCATTCTCGGTCACCACATCGCCGATATTGTCCACGACATAGGTGTCGTCTGCCTGTTCCGCCCATCATGATGTCCGCACCAGCGCCGCCATTCAGCGTGTCGTTACCATCCAGACCAATCAATTTCTCGACAACTGAGGTTCCAATCAGTGTGTCGTTGCCACTGGTGCCCGTGATCGCGGGGATGGCTGCTGCCACGGTCAGCGTAAAAGTGCCGCTGCTCGTCGAGCCCCCCTGTGTCGGTAGCGACCACCTTGACGTTAACGCTGCCAATATTGGCGCTTCCCGGCGTCCCGCTAAAGGTCTGTGCTGGCTGCATCAAAAGATAGCCAACCAGGCAATGCACTACCGTCGGCCAGCGTGGCGCTGTAGCTCAGCGAATCGCCATAGATCGCATCAACATCGGTAAATGCGCCTGCGGGCAAAGCGTAATTGAATGCGACATCCTGTGTGCTCGTTTGGGCAAGCAGCGTTTGCGCCAGGATTGGCGCATCGTTCACGTTTGCTACAGCGACTGCAAAATCGGAGCTGGCCGTCAATCCAGCCGAATCGGTCACCATCACGCGCAAGTTCAGCGAACCCACATCCGCATTGCCCGGCACACCGGCAAAGGTGCGCGTCGCTGCATTGAAAGTCAGCCAGGATGGCAGTGCCGAACCATCGACCCGTGTCGCAGCAAAGGTCAGACTATCGCCGCGCGCAATATCGGAATCAGCAGAACTGTCCACTCACATCCAGGCTCAAGGTTTGCCCCTGCAACAGCGATTGGTTTGCAATGGCGCCGGTCACGACGGGCGCATGGTTGATCGTCATTTCGCTCAACGCAGCAGCATCCCACACAGTGCCATCAGGAAATTCCACGCGTTCGATTTGATAGTCAGCACCCAAACCCCAATTCAGGATGGTTAACTGGTCAGTCGTTCCGGCAATGCCGATGACAAGATCGCTGCCATGCCATCTGAAGGTAATATCGCTCACGACTATTCCTGAACTAAAGCGAAGAGTGTCCACGCTTCCAACGACAGAATCATAGTCGTTTACCGTATCCTGCCCATCTCCACGGCTGTACAAATACTCATCATTCCCTGCACCGCCAGCAAGTGTGTCGTTGCCAATACCGCCAGTTAACGAGTCGTTGCCATCTCCACCGCTTAGATTGCTATCGCCCGCACCAGAGATAAGTTGATCATCGCCAGCGCCACCCAGCAAATCACCGTTCCCATATATAGTGTCGTTTCCATCACCTCCATCCAGCACATCTCCATATGTATTTGTGCCACCTTCTATCAAGTCGTTGCCGCCCAGACCACGGATGTTGTTGAAGCCAGCGTTACCGACCAAATGATTGGCATCATCCGAACCTTCAAGATCTGCGGCGTAGTTATTATTAGTTGACAGAAACAAATTCTCCACGTTGGGTGTAAGCTTGTACAACACGCGAGAATACGCATCGGCATAGGCCATCAAAGTATCCGTGCCACCGTTCGCCTGTTCCACAATAACGTCGTTCGCACCCGCCCAGTAAGTGTCGTTCCCCCCACCGCCCTCGAGTATGTTTGCAGCAGCATTCTGCCTTCCATCCAGAGTATTTGACCCGCGATTACCGACACCGCGAATGGCATTTGAACCTGTTAATGTCAGAAAGGAAGCATCACTAGCAAACTCCGGCAAAGCAAAGTCGACAGAGCTGAACACATTGATGAGGCCAGAAGCAATGACCTGGTCGCCGATATTGTCGACGTAGAATGTGCCACCGTTGGTAATCATCATGACATCCGCCCCGGCCCCCCCATCAAGGGTGTTGCCGATAAAGCGCCCGTTTTGGTCAATATAGGCAATGAGGCTGGAATTGATTTGAATGTTATTGTCCAGCGCATTTCCAAATGCGGAAAAATATGATGAATTGTAATTTTGTTGAAAGACCAGGTTTTCTACATCATTCTGCAATGTGTAACTTCCCACAGTGCCGGGATTTGTTTCTGTTACCCGCATCGTATCGATACCTTCATTGGCCAACTCGACAACCGTACTCGCCCACGTCAGGTCATAGTAATCGTCGCCCTGGCCGCCTATCAGCGTGTCGGTCCCTCCCCCACCGCTGATGACATTGTTCCCATTATTGCCGATGATTGTGTTGTTCAGCGCATTGCCGGTCAGGCTAAGATTCAAGTAGCCGGTTGCCGTAATATTTTCCACATTGGCCGGCAATGCATAAGAAACCGATGTTTGAACTGTGTCTTTACCTTGGCCCACACCCTCGGAAATCGTGTCGCCAGCATTATCCACAATAAAGGTGTCATTACCGGCAGTACCAACCATCGCATTCGGTGTGCCAGTAATGGTGTGGGACTGGATCATGGTTGCATCCCATATCGTCCCATCTCCAAAAACGATTTGCTCGATCTGCTTGTTGGCGGTCAAATACCCCTGCACCGTCAAAGTCGTTTTCATGTCGCCATCGACCACAATGATCAAATTCCCCAAATCCTGGAACAGGGTCACATTCGCAGCAAGGATGCCGTCGCCGAGTACAATCCTGTCGTTACCCATGACTTCCGAAATGATGTCGTTGCCGTCACCCCGTTGAAACAGATACGTATCATTTCCCTGCCCGCCAAATAGTTGGTCATTCCCGGATCCACCATGCAGCGTGTCGTCACCCACAACCGATCCACCGTCATCGCCGTACAGCCTGTCATTGCCGTCGCCGCCGTCAAGGTTGTCGTTGCCGCCATTGCCGTAGATGACATCGTCCCCGCCCCCGCCGTTTATCGTGTCGGCACCGGCAAAGCCACGCAGGGTGTCATTCCCCTGCGTGCTTGTCGTTAAGGTCTCCATAATGAACCCCGGCGTCCACACTGTCCCGTCCTCGAACACAAATTGCTCCACCTTCCACTGGCTGTCATCTGTGGCAAAGAAATTTTTTATAATCAAGAAATCGGAAGAGCCGATCTGGATTTGCAGGTTCACAGTCGCGGCCTGGCTGAGAACAATATCGCCCGGCGTGACACCGGCGCCAAACCTCACCGTATCGACATTGCCCGCCACATCGGTTTGAGCCTCCAGAATGGTCACATAACCTGAACCGCGCCCGAATAAATAGGTGTCGTTGCCCAATCCGCCGTTAAGCGTATCGTTGACGGTGTAGGTGCCGCCGGTATTGCCGCCACCGCTCAGTTGGTCATTGCCATCACCACCGTATAACGCGTCTACACCCGCGCCACCGTCCAGCACGTTGTCACCCGCATTGCCTGTCAAGATATTGTTCAGTGCATTGCCGGTTGCATTCAGATTAAGGGCCGCCTGTCCTGAGCCTGTCGAAGGGCCGGTCAATGTGAGGTTTTCAACATTGGCCCCCAGCGTGAAGCTGACCGAGCTTTGCACGGTGTCGATTTCGCTCGCGAGCGTGGAGGTTTCCACAACAATATCGCCGCTGTTATCCACGACGTAGGTGTCGTTGCCCGTGCCGCCAATCATGGTGTCCGCACCCGCACCGCCGTCCAGCGTGTCGTTGCCCGCACCGCCATCCAGCACGTTGTCGCCCGCATTGCCGGTCAAGATATTGTTCAGTGCGTTGCCGGTGCCATTCAGATTAAGTGCCGCCTGTCCTGAGCCTGTCGAAGGGCCGGTCAAAGTCAGGTTCTCCACATTGTCCGACAAGGTGTAGCTCACCGACGCTTGCACTGTGTCGATTTCGGTGACTAGCGCGGAGGTTTCCACCACGACGTCGCCGCCGTTATCGACCACATAGGTGTCGTTGCCGGTGCTGCCGGTCATGCTGTCCGCACCCGCTCCGCCGTCCAGCACGTTGGCTGCAGTGTTGCCGGTCAGCACATTGTCCAGTGCATTACCCGTGGCGTCGATTGCGGACGTACCAGTCAGGGTGAGGTTTTCTACATTAGCGGTCAGGCTGTAGCTGACTGATGACTGCACACTGTCGATACCTTCGTTGATATTTTCTGCAACGATGTCCGAGCTGCTGTCCACCTTGTAGGTGTCGTTGCCCAAGCCGCCCGTCATAGTGTCGACGCCTGCCCCGCCATCCAGCACATCATTCCCCGCCAAACCATTCAGCACATCATTCCCTGCCAGCCCGTTGAGCACATCATTGGCCAGCCCCCCGTTCAGCGTGTCGTTGCCCGCCGTGCCGTTGACGACGATGCTGGTGGCCGTGACCACGATGTCGAACACATCCGAGGTGGTGGTCTCGAAGCTGTCCATGGCGGTGACTTTCACGCTGGTGGTGCCCATGTCGAGGGGCATGCCGCTGAAGGTGCGCGCGGCTGCATCGAAGCTGAGCCAGACCGGCAGGGGACTGCCGTCGGCCAGGGTGGCCGTGTAGATGAGCGTTTCGCCCGCATCGGCGTCGGTGAAGGCGTCAGTGGGCAAGGTGAAGTTGAGGAGCCCGCCGGAGATGCTTTGGTCGGCCAGCGGGGCGGCCAGGGTGGGGGTATGGTTGTTGTTGGTGCGGTCTACGGCGCTCTGGATTTGGGCGCTATCCCACGCCGCCTCGTTCCCAAAACTCACGCTATCGATCTTGTAGTCGTCCGCCGCGTAGTAGTTGGCAAGGGTGACCTGGTCGGTGCTGCCTCTGGTTTTGAGGATGAGGTCGTTGCCGCTTTGTCTGGCGATGATGTCGGTATCTGCGGTGCCCGCCCCGAATTGCAGGGTGTCGCTGCCGCCCGCGAGGTCGGTGTTGTCGATGATGTTCGAGCCATCGCCGCGCTGGATGATGTAGGTGTCGTCGCCCGCGCCGCCGGTCAGGGTGTTGTTGCCGCCCGCGGCCATGAGGGTGTCGTTGCCCGCCCCGCCGATGAGGGTGTTGCCTCCGGCAAGATCCGCAATCAGGGTGTCGTTGCCGTCGCCGCCGTCCAGGGTAGTTGTTGCCGCCGGTGGCCTGCAGGATGTCGTTGCCCGAGCCGCTGATCAGCGTGTTGCCGCCGCCGGTTGCAATCAGGGTGTTGCTGCCGTCGCCGCCATCCAGGTAGTTGTTGCCGCCTTCCGCGGACAGGGTGTCGTTGCCGCTGCCTGCGATGAGGGTGTTGCCGCCCAGGCCGTTGGTGACGATGAGGTTGGTGCCGTCGCCGCCGTCCAGATAATTGTTGCCGCCTTGCGCGGCCAGGGTGTCTTCGCCCGCTCCGGCAAACAGGGTGTTGTTGCCGCCATCGGCAAACAGATAGTTGTTTCCCGCTTCGCCATCTAGGTAGTTGTTGCCGCCTGCGGCCTGGAGGTTGTCGTTGCCGGCGCCGCCGAATAATGTGTTGCCGCCGCCGGTGGCGACGAGGGTGTCGGTGCCGTCTTCGCCGTCCAGGTAGTTGTTGCCGCCTGCGGCTTGCAGGGTGTCGTTGCCTGCGCCGCCAAACAGGGTGTTGGCCGTACCGCCGGTGTTGAGCAGGTCGTTGCCGTCTTCGCCGTCAAGGTAGTTGCTGCCTGCCTCGCCGTAGAGTTTGTCGGCGCCTGCGCCACCCATGAGTTCGTCGTCGCCTGCGCCGCCCCACAATGTGTCGTTGCCGTCTTCACCATCGAGGTAGTCGTTGCCGCTGTTGGTTGTCTGGCCGTCGCCGAACAGGGTATCGTCGCCTTTGCCTCCGAAGAGCATGTCGTTGCCGTCTTGTCCGTCGAGCCGGTCGTTGCCGTCTTCGCCGTACACGATGTCGTCGCCCCCGCCTGCCCACGCATGGTCGTCGCCCGCGCCGGCGTAGATGATGTCGTTGCCGCCGACTGCGGCAGGGTCTGTCCGATCCACCATCGGGGTGGTGAATTCAAGGGTGTCGCCATTGAAGGTGTAACCCCAGTTGAAGGTGTCGGGGCTGACGCTGTACCAGTCGATGCCGTTCGCCTGATAGCGCCAGGTGCCGCCGGGCATGTTGTAGGGGGTGACGTAGTCGGCATCGCCCAGGATGATGTCGTCGCCCGCGCCAGCAATGAGCAGGTCGGCGCCGTCGCCGCCCGAGAGGACGTCGTTGTCGGCACCGCTCACCAGAGTGTCGTCGCCTGCGCCGCCTGCCATCCATTCGCCTTGTTGTCCGCTGCCGGTGTCGGTATTGCCTTGTTCGATGGCGGTGTCGGTGTCGATTTTATTTTCTGCATAGAGGCGGTCGTTGCCCGCATCGCCCACCAGGACGTCGCGGCTGGGGGCCTGATCCGGGTTGGTGCTGGAGCCGCCTTCGATGAGGTCGTCTCCCTCGCCGCCCATCAGGTAGTCGCTGCCGGTGCCGCCTTCGACCCAGTCGTCGCCTGTCCAGGCGCCCACCAGGTCCAGCAGTTCGCCCGCCATGATGTGGTCGTTGCCTGCACTGCCCTGCAGGATGTCTTCGTAGGGCGCTGCCTGGCCCAGGGGGTTGCCGTTGGCGTCAACCGCCGCCTGGATGCCGGCTTTGGAGGTGTCGATGTCGATGGGGATGATGTCGCCGGTGATGGTGCTGGGGGTGACGGGGTCTTGGGGTTTGTCTTTGAAGGTGATGCCGAAGTCGCCTTCCTGAAAGTCGGCGTTGAGGGTGATTTTGGTGCCGTTGCTGTCCTGAATGATGAATTCGCCGTTGGTCAGTTCGCCGGTCTGGCTGCCGTCGTAGCTGATGTAGGTGCCGTCGCCGAGCCGGTAGAAGGTGGCGAGGACTCTGTCATCAAGGTAGATGGTGTTGATGCCGTCCTTGTCTTCGATGGTGACGGTTTCGCCGGTGGTGACGTAGTATTTGTCGTTGCCCTCGCCGCCTGCCAAGAAGTCCGTGCCTTCTCCTCCGTAAAGCTTGTCGGCGCCTTTCCCACCGATCAGCAGGTCGTTGCCTTGGCCACTGCGGAGGGTGTAGTCCTTGATGACTATGCCGTCTTCTGCGATGAGGATGTCGTTGTTGAGGATGATGCTCTCATATGGGCGTGCATCGATTTCGCTGCCCGCACCTGCACCGTAGTAGAGGTTGGTGGAGATGAAGCTGGCGCGGTTGTCTACTGACCATCTTTGGTAGGCGGTTTTGACGCTGGGATCGGTGGAGTTGGCGAGACCGCCTTGACCGTCTTTGCCGTCGAGAATGAGGGTGCAGGCGGGGTCGAGGGATTTGACCAGTGTCTGAACCTGCCCACACCCTGTTGAGGCCAGCGCAAGCGCATAATCCCCATTGGCATTAGCAACCATCCCCCCGTATGTGTTTTCTCGTTTAAGCATCTCATCGCGATGAAGTGTGAACATGCGGTAGATGTCTTTTGCTTCTGCTACAGGATCGCTCGGTGTCTTCTCATACAATCCGAATACGGTCGATTCCATGTAATGGCGTTTTGCCCATCCGTTGTTGTTCGACGGATCATTGTCATCCCAACCATAGCGTATCTGAAACCATGCTTCGGCACGGTTGCCATCTGCCAGCGCATTGATCAAACCTTTACCAACCAACTTGGGGCCGTTGTAAAACAAGGATGTGATCGCCACCAACTCTTTCGTATTGGCTAACCCGTCGAGTATCGCAACACCATCTGCGGGTCGGACTGCTTTGAATACCTTTCTAAGCGCTTCTACCTGATGCACCATCTCTGCATCAAAAAGTATTTGCGCATCGGTTGTTGACAAGGCGGCGTAGCACCAGCGACTTGTAAAGTCTGCGATCAATTGATCGTGAGCAGGGGTGCCCTTAAAACCATCAGATAATGATTTCCGAATAGCCTCAAGCCGCTGCATATCTTCTGTGGATAAAATAACGCCAATCTTTGCAAGATCATCTGCTAAAGTTCCAACCACCTCCCAAGCCGATTTCCCTTTCCGAATAAAGGTATAGCCATACCCCAAGGTGATCGTGCCATCACTTACATTCTCTGGTAATGCGGATATGGTTTCCGCGCTGCGAATAACGTCCAAGAGTGATTTTCCGTAATTTGTTAATGTGGTGTAGTTCATGGTCATCTCGTTCCCCTTAATAATCTGGTCGTATCGTTAGCGACGTTGCTTTGAACTGAGATCAGGACTCTTTCCGCAAACGTGTTTGTGTCGCCCTCCAGTGACATCCATTACTCCAAAGTCGTAGTAAATATTGTCATGCTGGTCATAGTGGTCTGGGTTATATGCGGATAAACCCACACTCAAATACTCGTTCCGATACTTCACCAACAAGGATAGCGAATAGGCGTTTGGCGGAAGAAGCGCCAATCCAACAGGCGTAGATGTCGGCAACGCCCCACCAGCAACAACACACCGTTTTAGATCAATCCAGAAATAGCCGTTGTGACCTATCACGCTGACACTATCGCCCTTTTCAAAATCTGTATAGAACACATCTTCTTTGCCGTTCTTCGGATTACCGTCGACATCAATCTGGTAGTAGCGGTAAGGTGGGCCACCCAGGCTCCAAAGATAGTCATATGCATCTTCTGCCCCAGATCCTTTATCCGCACAACTATGATTCCATTTCTCAAGACGCGGGTCGTTTTCGTCGTTTGTCCTGTATTCCGGCTCGATAGCTTCTATTCCTTTTCCATTAACAAAGTCCGTGAAGAAATGTTGGCAGTATTCGCTGGATTCAAAATGCTGTTCAGGCCGCGCTGGCGCAAATTTTTGTTTTTTGACAATCTTGCGCATGAAATTCAGTTTGTCCGTTTCGTTATCGAAGTCCGGTTTCTCGGATTGGCTTCGGAGAATTTTGAATAACGGTTCGCGACTGTATAACTTCGGCATATCCGCCAACTCTTGAATGCGCATTTGGTAGAGCGCCTTCAAGCAGCTTGAACTTTCACAGTAGTTACGGTGTGTAATCCATTGCGTTTGTTCGTACCGAATGTCTTGGGCATGGGGCTTATCCTGCAATATCGCTTTGTAAGCCACACTCAATTCCTCATCCAGCTTGGATATCTCCGGGTTATCGCAAATCAAATGCTCCACCTTCGTGCTGGCCTTCCCACAATCAAAACTCGCCCCCTGCGCGGGCACTGCCAGCACCAAACAACCAAACAACGTCGCCGCAACCCGCCCACCCCGTTTGATATTGCTGTTCATGCCACCATCCTTTCTTCAGAGTCATTCGCCAATACGAATTTGTTTCGCACAAACAAAACATCCACAATCAAAGGCGTCAGCCTCGCAATATGTTTTTTCATTTCAATCGCCCTTCTCAAAACCAAAATCGTTCCCACCACCTTCAGCTACTTTTTTAGGTGGATCTTTCGAATCACTCACCGCACTCAACACCCCCTGCCCTATCCTCACCACTTCATCCACCAGCAGGTTCTTCGGCATGGCGTGGGTGATGAACAGCATCGATATCTTGCCCTTGAGCTGATTGATGGTTGTCGCGAAATGTTCGGCAGTGTTGGAATCCAGGCTACTGGTGGCTTCGTCGAAAACAAGTATCTTGGGTTGCTTGATGAGTGCACGTGCGATGGATAGGCGCTGCTTCTGTCCGCCGGAGAGCCCGACGCCGCGTTCGCCGATCTCGGTCTGGTAGCCTTGCGGCAGGGCTTCGATCGCGCTGTGTATCTCGGCCATTTTGCAGGCATGCACGATCTGGTCGAAGGAGGTATGCGGGTTGGCCATCAGCAGGTTGTCGTAGATGGTGCCGGAGAAGAGGACGGTTTCCTGCAGCACTACGCCGAAATAATGACGTAGCTCATTGGCAGAGAGATAACGGATGTCGTTGCCGTCAATCTTGATGGTGCCGCTGGCGGGATGGTAGAAGCCTTGCAGAAGTTTGGTGAGGGTGCTCTTGCCTGAGCCCGATGGCCCCATGATGGCGACGACCTTGCCGGGGGCGACCTTGAGGTTGAAATCCTGATACAGGAATGGGCGGTCGTCGGCATAGCGGAAGCTGAGTGCTTCGATGTCGATATGTCCTTTGCCTTCGCGCATGCGGCTGGGCAGGACTGAATAGGGTTCGGTCGGGGCGTTCATGATGTCGCCCAGGCGTTGCACGGACATGTTGGCCTGCTGGAATTGTTGCCACAGTCCTACCAGCCGCAGCATGGGCTGCGAGACTTTGCTGGCGTACATCTGGAAGGCGATGAGCATACCGATGGTGAAGCCCTGTCCTGAGCCTGTCGAAGGGTCGCTGTTGTTCATCACGGTATAGGCACCCACTACCAGGATGAGCAGGGTCATCATTTGTTCGAGGCCGTTGGAGACGACATTGTAGGTGTTGCCGATCTGGCGCACGCCGAAGCCGGAGCGCAGGTATTCGGCGAGGTAGTCGCTGTAACGGGCATTGAGTTGCGGTTCCATCTGCAGGCTCTTGACCGTTTCCAGACCGCCGACATATTCGGTGGTGAATGCCTGGTTGCGCGCACCCAGCATGAATTGTTCGTTCAACTTGGCTCTGAACAACGGCGCGACAATGAAGCTCATGATGGTGATCACGCCCATGATGGCCAGGGCGATGCAGGTAAGCATGACGTTGTAGTAGAACATCATGGCAAGGAAGATGATCAGGAACGGGAAATCCAGCACCAGAGTGACAGCGGCACTGGCGATGAATTCGCGTATGGTTTCCACGCCGTGCAGGCGAGCAGCGATGACACCGGTGGGACGCTGTTCGAAGTAGCGCGGCGGCAGCTTGAACAGATGTTCGAAGACCGCATGCCCCAGCACTGCATCGACCCGGTTGCCGGTATGCAGGATGAGATATTGGCGCACCCAGGACAGCAAGGCGGAGAACACCATGAACACAGCCAAGGCGATGGCGATCACGATCAGCGTGCTTTGGGTGCGGTGCACCACGACCTTATCGATGATCACTTGGGTGAAGAGCGGCGTCACCAGGCCCAGCAGCTGGATGATGAGCGAAGCGATCAGCACGTCGCGCCAGATGCGTTTGTGCTTCAACAACTCCGGTATGAACCACCTGAATCCGAATGCGGCTTGTTTGTTCATCGCCCCGTCGGGATCTTTGATGCCCTTGGTTTCAAGCGCCAGCTGGAATGCCGTGCCTGCATAACGCTCGGCGAATTCCGCCTGCGTCATGGTCTTGGGGGTGTTGGTGCCGACCTCAAACAGGGTCACGCTCTCGGCGGTCATCTGCACAACGATGGCGGGGTGAAATTTGCGCGGCGCTGGAGGCGGCTCTACTGGCGGGATGTTTGCAGCATCTGCCGTGGCGCCCTGTTTAGCATCAATTGTTGGTGTTTTGGATTGTTCACCAAGCCGTTCGTGGTGAGCCTGTCGAACCACGTGCTCAGACAACCCATGCCCTTCGTCGGGCTCAGGGCGAACGGCATTTGTTGAACAATCTTCGTTCAATACAACTAGACATGGCAGATTCAGCTTGCCGAGCGCGGCGCTATCGCAATCCCTGCGCTTGATGCGAAAACCCAAGGCGCGTGCTGCATGGATGAAGGAATCAGAGGTATAAGGCGGCGGGAACTGCTTGGCCAGCAGTTCGGCATCGAAGGGCTTGCGGTTCAGGGCGCAGAAGCTACCCATGGCCCATACGACATCTGCAAGTGCAAAAGTGAATGCGGGCGAATGTCGGGAGGGCTCCCGCGACAGGCTATTGGATACGATCTTGAGCAGTCGGCGCGGCATCAGATTGATGTTCCGCAGACATGGCAGCAGTTACGAGTGACTCTGATGGCTTTCGCCATGGGCGTTTCCCTCGACAAGTTTTTATTTTTGTTTTCGCATCGCTAAATGCGTTTGCCAAGCGGATAAAAACCACACTTGGCATGTGTGTTAAATTAGCATAAAGACATTCCTATGAACAACTTCAAATTCGGCCTATATCTTTTTCCAATTCTTGGCGGTGAATTGCGTTGAAAGTGGCGCGGAATATGGATTGCAGAAGATATACAGGAAGCAATTATTCTTGAGTTGGTTAGTATGGCACTCGATTGCCAATAGCCAAGTATTGTTAAGTTTGCATTAAGACGCCAAGCGAGCTCAACAGATGATCCCAAACTACCCACATCAAAACGTATCAACCGCCACGAACGACATATAATCACGGCCTCGTTAATTATCGAAATGCAGAAAAAATTACGCCCCCTCCTACAACACGCTAAAGCATCGCAAAGTATTGCTTTATTGTATTTTTTTAACCACCAACGGACTTAAAATCCGTCGACCTTAAACAAGTCGTACCGGTTCGATTCCGGTTCCGGGCACCAGATACCGATGTTAAGCAAACTCAATCCCACTCAACGCGAAGCGGTCAAACACCTTGGCACTCCCCTGCTGGTTCTTGCCGGAGCGGGAAGCGGCAAGACACGTGTCATCACGCACAAACTGGCCTATCTCGTCGAGGAATGCGGATATTCGCCGCGCAACATCGCCGCCATCACCTTTACCAACAAAGCCGCCAACGAAATGCGCGAGCGCGTCGGCAAGATCATGAACGGGCGTGATGCCAAGGGCATGACGATCTGCACCTTCCACGCGCTGGGCATGCAGATCCTGCGCGAGGAAGCGCCGCTGCTTGGCTACAAGAAGCAGTTTTCCATCTTCGATAGCGCCGACACCGGCAAGATCGTCAGCGAATTGCTGGGCAGCCCGGACAAGCAGGAGATACGCACCGCTCAAAGCGTGATATCGAACTGGAAGGCTGCCTTCTACACACCGGAACAAGCGGCAGGCGTTGCCGAGAATGAAGAGCAGCAGCACCTTGCTTTGCTTTACTCTCGCTATCAGGAAACGCTGCGCGCCTACCAGGCGGTGGATTTCGACGACCTCATCCGCCTGCCGGTTGAGCTGTTCAAGACCCACGAGGAGGCCCGCCTGCGCTGGCAGCGGCGCTTCCTTTACCTGCTGGTCGACGAATATCAGGACACCAACGACTGCCAGTACCAGATGATGAAGCTGCTTGCGGGCGACCGCGCCGCAATCACGGCAGTGGGCGACGACGACCAGGCCATCTACGCCTGGCGTGGCGCCAGCACCGCCAATCTGAGCAACCTGCAGAAGGATTATCCCAACCTGCGCGTCATCAAGCTGGAGCAGAACTACCGCTCCTCGCAGCGCATCCTGCAAAGCGCCAACCACCTGATCAAGAACAACACCAAGCTGTTCGAGAAGAACCTGTGGAGCGAGCACGGCCCCGGCGATCCGGTGCGCGTGTTCGCGGCGAAGGACGAAGAGAACGAGGCGGAATCGGTGGTGCTGCGCCTGCTGGCGCACAAGTTCGAACACCAGACGCGTTTCGCCGACTATGCCATCCTCTATCGCAGCAACCACCTGTCGCGCATCTTCGAAGAACAACTGCGCACCCACAAGGTACCCTACACCGTCAGCGGCGGTACCTCGTTCTTCGACTATGCCGAGATCAAGGACCTGACTGCCTACCTGCGCCTGATCGCCAACCCGGACGACGATCCCGCCTTCATCCGTGCGATCACCACACCCAAACGCGGCATCGGCAACAGCACGCTGGAAAAACTGGCGACACATGCCGGGGCTCGCAACATCAGCCTGTTCGAGGCCGCTTTCGAACCTGCGATGGCGGAGCAACTGCAAGCGCGCCAGCACGAAGACCTGGTCACGTTCTGCAACTTCATCAACCGCATGCAGGCGCGGGCCGAGAAGGAGCCCTGCAACGAGGTGATGAACGACCTGCTCTCCGCCATCGACTACGAGGGTTGGCTGTTCGACAGCCATGATCCGCGGCAAGCCGAAACCAAGTGGAAGAACGTGCAGGACTTCGTCGGCTGGATGAACCGCAAATCCGAAGCGGACGAGAAGACCATGATCGCCATGACGCAGCTGATCGCATTGCTCAATCTGCTTGAATCGCGCGACCAGGAAACCGATGCCGTGTCGCTATCCACCCTGCATGCCGCCAAGGGTCTGGAGTTCGGCCATGTGTTCCTGGTTGGCGTGGAAGAGAACATCCTGCCGCACGAACGTAGCGAGGCCCCGGAACAGATCGAGGAAGAGCGCCGCCTGATGTATGTCGGCATCACCCGGGCGCAGCGGTCACTACAGATCAGCTACTGCACCCGGCGCAAGCGCGGCAAGGAATCAGCCGGCTGCGACCCCAGTCGCTTCATTGCCGAATTGCCGCAGGCGGACATCGTCTATTCAGGCGTGGTGACGGCAGGCAATGCGCCTGCCGTCACCAAAGAAGAAGGGATGGACAAGCTGGCGCGGTTGAAGGCGATGCTGAAATAGCGCGCTGCCATTCCGTAATCGACATCAGTCACATCGTATTCCACTTCGTGCAATAACCGTTTGGAGATATTTCATCGTCTCCCGGGATCACCTTGCACCTGCCTGAGTCCTTAGCGGTTTTCCCGGGGATGAATTCCAGGCAGGTGGTGCAACTCATGTCATCTTTCGGGGAGCTCTGGTATTTCAATTCTGCGCGCACGCCGGCGTTGGTGATCGCCCCGGCCTGTCGCGCGACAACCAATGGCGCCAGGATCAAGGCGAAACTGGCCGTCTTCAGGAACCTTCGGCGTGTCAGGCTTGTACTCATGGCGATATTCCCAGATTCTGCAGATCGCCCGGAGTATCGATATCGGCAAAGCATCCCTCATCGTCCATTTTTACTTGTACCAGATCCGATCTGTCGCGCTCCACCAATCCTCGTGCCCCCCTATCTCCCTGCAGGGCGAGCAATTCTTCGCCGTAACACGCCGCGAAACCAACCGGGTGCCCGCGCCTGCCATTACAGTAGGTTGCCGACAATTTCGCCCCATCCACCAGCGCCTCTCGCACCGCGGTAATCGCTGTCGCAGATATGGCAGGCATATCGGCCAGCCCGATCAACCAGCCGGCAGCTTCACGATTCGAGTGTACGCCGCAAGCAAGGCTGGCAGCCATGCCCAGCGCGGCCTCCTCGCATACCCGCCAGCGCAACCCCGCCGTTCCGGCAGTGCCCAACGCTGTCGCGATCGTGCGGCAAAACACCTCCGACCCCGGCCTGACGACCACGGTGGCGTGTTGGAAGGTCTTGAGCCACGGCAACAGGCTGTGCGCTGCAAGCGGCAGTGTCACGCCGTGCAACGTCACCGGGTGCAGCAGCTTGTCAGCACCAAAGCGGCGAGAGCTGCCTGCAGCCAGCACGATGGCCGCTATTTCGCCCGGGTCAGACAAGGGACTCCTTGTCGAACGGCATGCGGCGCAGGCGCTTGCCGGTCAGCGCAAACACGGCGTTGGCAACCGCCGGTGCGATCAGCGGTGTGCCGGGTTCGCCGATGCCGCTAGGGTGCTCGCTGCTGGCAACGATATGCACTTCGACCTGCGGCATTTCGGACAGGCGCAACGGAACGTAGTCGTTGAAGTTGGATTGCACCACGCGGCCATTCTCCAGCGTGATCGCCCCATGCAGGGCGGCGGAAAGCCCGAACACGATCGCCCCTTCGATCTGCTGCTGCACGCCGTCGGGGTTGACGACCATGCCGCAATCTACCGCAGCGATCACGCGATGCACGCGGATCTTGCCGTTTTCCAGCGACACTTCCGCGACCTGCGCCACGTAGCTTTCGAACGACTTGTGCACCGCGATACCGCTGGCATGGCCTGCGGGCAATCTGCTTTTGCCCCAGCCGGATTTTTCTGCGGCCAGTTGCAGCACGCCGCGGTAACGGGAATCGGCAGGCAAAATGTCGAGCCGGTAGGCCACCGGGTCTTTGCCGGCAAGCTGTGCCAGTTCGTCGATCATGGTTTCGACCACGAACGCGGTATGCGAATGCCCCACCGAGCGCCACCACTGCACCGGCACGGCATTCTTCGGGCTGTGCAGCTCGACCTGCAGGTTGGGGATCAGGTAAGGCAGCGTCGATGCGCCCTCCACCGAAGTGATGTCGATGCCGTTTTTGGTCAGCATCGTTTCCATCGGCGTGTCGGCAACGATGGACTGGCCGACGATGGTGTGTTTCCAGGCCAGCGGCTTGCCGTCCTTGGCAATGGCCGCCTCGATGTGGTCGGCCCACATCGGCCGGTAGTAGCCGCCGCGCATGTCGTCCTCGCGCGTCCACACCACCTTGACCGGCTTGCGGATCGCCTTGGCGACCTGCACCGCTTCCTGCACGAAATCGGAGCGCGGATTGGCGCGCCGGCCGAAACCGCCGCCCAGAAAAGTGGTGTGGATCTCCACCTGTTCCGGCTTGAGTCCGGCGGTCTTCGCCGCCATGGCGCGATCCATGGTCTGCGCCTGGGTGCCGGTCCAGATGGTGCAGTGATCCGGTTTAAGGTCCACCACCACATTGAGCGGCTCCATCATGGCGTGCGCCAGATACGGCACTTCATATTCAGCGCTGACCGACTTGTACGCATCCTTGAAACCCTGCACGGTATCGCCGTCCTTGCGCGCCACCGTCCCCGGCTTTTTCGCCAGCTCGAGATATTCCGCGCGCATCTTCGGCGTGGAAAGCGCCGCACCGGGGCCTTCATCCCATTCGATCTCCAGCAGGTCGCGCGCAGTCTTGGCGGGCCAGAAGCCGGTCGCCGCCACCGCGATGCCGCTGGGCACCTGGTAGACGCCGCGCACGCCGCGCTGCTTGCGCGCCTCGGTTGCGTCGAAGCGCTTCACCTTGCCGCCGAACACCGGGCTGCGCGCGATCAACACCGTCAGCATGTTCGGCAGATAAACGTCGAGGCCGAACTGCGCGCTGCCGTTTATCTTCTCCGGCGTATCGAGGCGCTTGACCGGCTTGCCGATCAGCTTGAAATCCTTCGCGTCCTTGAGCGGGACGTTGTCCGGCAGCGGCAGTCTGGCCGCAGCATCGGCCAGTGCGCCGTAGCTCGTCTGCTTGTTGCTGTTGGCATGGATCACCTGGCTGTTCTCGGCATGGCATTCGCTTTCCGGAACGCCCCATTGCTGCGCCGCTGCACGGATCAGCAAGATCCTGCGCAGTCGCGCCGACCCGGCGCATCTGCTCCCACGACGAAGGCACGCTGGAGCTGCCGCCGGTCAGCTGCATGCCGAAACCGGTGTGGTTGTACACGGCCGCCACGGGCGCCGATTCGATGCGGATGCGGCTCCAGTCCGCTTCCAGTTCCTCCGCAACCAGCATCGGCAGCGAGGTGTAGACACCCTGCCCCATCTCGGATTTGTTGACGACGATGGTGATGCTGTCGTCCGGCGCGATGCGGATGAAGGCGTTGGGCGGATAGACCTGCTTGGGCTGCGCCTCGGCGGCATAAGCGCGGCCGCCTTTCAGCGGCAGGTAGAAGCCGATCACCAGCCCGCCCATCAATACCGCGCTGTCCTTGAGAAATTTGCGGCGCGACTCGTCTTGCACGGTCAGGGTATTCATTTGGCATCTCCCAGTTGTTCTGCCGCCTTCTGGATCGCCGAGCGGATGCGGTTATAGGTGCCGCAACGGCACAGGTTGCCCTCCATCGCGGCGGTGATCTGCGCTTCGCTGGGATGCGGGTTCTCCTGCAGCAGCGCGGTGGCCGCCATGATCTGGCCGGACTGGCAGTAGCCGCACTGCGGCACATCCACTTCCTGCCAGGCCGTCTGCACCGTTTTCCCCAGTGCTGTTTCGGCAAGGCCCTCGATGGTGGTGATCTGTTTTCCGCTGACCGTGGAAACCGGCGTGACGCAGGAGCGGACCGCCCTGCCATCCAGATGCACGGTGCAGGCGCCGCACTGCGAAATGCCGCAACCGTATTTGGTCCCGGTCAGATGCAGGTGATCGCGCATCACCCACAGCAAGGGCGTGTTGGGATCGGCATCGACCTTGGTCGTGTTTGCCGTTGAGCTTGAAGGAAATCATGAGCACACCTCCTGCTTGATGGACTTGCTGACGATTCGGGTTGCAGCCGTCTGGTTTCGGACCGAGATCAGATGAGCGAGGATGGACACGGCGATCTCCGGCGGCGTGCGGCTGCCGATGGGCAGGCCCACAGGCCCGTGCAGCCGGGCGATCTCCTCCGCGCGTGAGATCGAACAACGCCAGCCGCTCGCGCCGCTTCGCATTGTTGGCTTTGGAACCGAGTGCGCCGACATAGAACGCCGGCGACTTGAGCGCCTCCAGCAGCGCCATGTCGTCCAGCTTGGGGTCGTGCGCAAGCGCCACGATGGCGGTGCAGGCATCCACCTGAAAAGCCAGCACCGCATCGTCAGGCATCTCGCCCAGCAGCAGCGTGTCCGGCACATCCCAGGTCTCGAGCATCCCATCGGTCGGGTCGCACACGGTGACCTGGTAATCGAGCGCCTGGGCCATGCGGGCGAGATAAGCGGAAGTCTGTCCGGCGCCGATGATCAGCAGGCGCCAGCGCGGGCCGTGCACCGTGGTCAGCGTGTCGCCGTCAAAGGCGGTGACGTCGGTGCGGGTGGCGTCGTCCACCGTTACCTGCATCGACGCAAGATGCAAAGTGCGGCTGACCATGCGGTGCGACTGGATCGCCTGCAGCACCTGCTCCACCCACTCCCGGTTGCGCACCGGCTCGACGACCAGACGCATCGCCCCGCCGCAAGGCAGCCCGAAATGCCGCGCCTCTTCGCGCGTCACGCCATACATCACCACTTCGCAGCGGTCGGTCTGCAGCTGTCGCTGCAACGCCCGCTCGACGAGATCATCCTCGATGCATCCGCCCGACACCGAACCCACCGCAAGGCCATCGCCGCGCAACGCCAGCATCGCGCCCTGCGGCCGCGGGCTGGAGCCGAAGGTCTCCACCACCGTCACCAGCCACAACGGCAGCTCTCCTGCTTGCCACTCTTGCAGGGTTTTCAGAACTGAAATATCTACACTGTCCATGCGATCTCCTTGTTCCGGTTTTACCAGAGAAAAATCTTGGGATGATTACGGCACTGCTTGTTGGTTTGAATTTCTCCTCATGTGCGACTATGGCGAACTACAACGGTAAAAACGATGAACGTCCGCTCACTGGCCAGGGTATTCGATTGAATCCGGATAATCGAGATGTGCATGTACAAACGGAATCTCCTGCAAATCCAGTACATTGGATTCGAACCAGAAATCATGCACCCCGTTGAACCCATGCACCAAACATTTATCACCTATCGCAAGCCACGATTCCTTTAAGGATGCCCCTGGCAGCCCAACGAGGATTCGTCTTTTTTTTATGATCGCAATAAATGCGGCTTCAATTGTCAACCGGTTCTGCAGCAAGCTCAGCAACTGTAACTGTATTCCGGATCGCAGCTTTAATGCTTCAAGCGTAATGGCTTCCACCTCGCACCACTCTTGCGTTAGCTGAAGGAGCGACATCCCCTCTGGATCATCCTCAGGAAGCATTGTTGCACTCCTTGCATCTTTTCAGATTGATCAAGAGCCCCCTTAGTCTTGAGAAGCCATGCAGTAAACGACTCCATTGATGCCCTCGGTCGTTCCATTTCAGCTAGAGTGCCCCAATCAGGAGTTGCTCTTGCTCAACAAAACTCAGCGCTTCACCCACAAATAGAATTAGGAAACGTCCATTGAGCACGCTTCTCTGGAGTCTTCATTATGGCGATGCAGGAGCCTTTGAAATATAGGCGATCAGGCCGATTTGCGTTCAGAGAAAACTGCTATTACGCATTGGTGTTTGTCCTATGCGACAGGACGGCAGGCTGGGTTACGGCCGTTATTGACTGAAAATTGCGGTAAGGATTTCCTGCAAGAAATCTGTCGGGGTCGGGTACGTTACGCCCCGCCCGCCATCATATCGAACAACTCCGCCGCCGTTTGCGCCAGCAGCGCAACATCCAGCACGCCGATGCATTGTTCGGCGACTTCGATCCCGTACAGCACGCTTGGACGTTCGGCTTCGGTGATCTCCCACACATCGGTCGTATCGCCGCGTCTGCGGATGGCTACCAGGGTTTCGATGGCGGCATCCAGTGTTTCGATGGCATTGGGGATCTGGGTGTTCTTTTGCGCGAGTGCGGAGCGGACGACGGAGATGGCCGCTGCAAGGCGCCCGAAGGCGGTGACGCTGAAACGTCCTTCGCACGCGGCCTGGTAAGGCAGATGCATATCCATCGCGTAGATATCCTTCAGCCCCTTGGTGACGGGCACTCGCAACGGTGTGTTTTTCTTGGCCATTTATACTGCCCTTTCTAGTTATCTGTATTTCCTCCCCCTCCTCATTCCTTCACCGGAGGGATTGCTGCACATTCATGTCCAGAATCTTTTTTGCGACTGCAAACCGTTTCCATGCCTTGCCGAACTCGGCCACGCGTTCCGCGTAGTCATGCTCCATCCAGCCGCGCACGAGTGCCAGTGTATCGTGGCGTGCGGCATTATCCAACTCGTTCAGCAAGCGATGCGCCACGGCGATGTCGTTCAGTGTACCCAGGATATCTTGCAGTTCGATCAACGCGGCCACGTAGTCCTTGGCCCTGGCATCGGCGAACAACGAGCCGAACATCTCGGTGCAGTAACGCAGTTTCTTGCAGGCGATACGCAAGGCATGCAATTGCGCGGCATTCTCGCCGACCAGTTGCTGGCCGTGCTTGAGGACTTGTTTGCTGCGTTTTTCCAGGGCTTGCGTGGCGAACTGGAGCAGCGTGGTCTCCGTCTCCCCTGGCTGGTCGCCGTGCAACCAGGCGCCAAAATGCAGCAACATGCGCTGGAATTCCTGCGAAGCGAGGCTGTTTTCCATCCCGGCATGCTGCTTATCGCGCTCTCGTTCGCTCACGCTCAGCACATCGCGCAGCCCGGCATGCTCCGGCAGGCGGGTGCAGATCGGCGCCAGCGTCTGGGTGACGAACACATCCCATTCGCGCGAACGGCCCAGCTCTATGCACAGTTTCGCCACCTGTTCATGCAACGCCGACAACTCGGCATCGGCGCGGAAACGTTGCGCGATGGAAAGCACCACGCGCAAACGGCGCAAACCGACACGCACTTGGTGCAGATATTCCTCGTCCAGTTTCAACAACGCTCCCGGCACGTTGGACTGCACATGCGCCAGGCATGCTCCGATCAGGCTTTGCAAGGCGCTGGCGATGCTTTGCGATCTTTTCAGGGCCGGGAATCTTCCTTTGCTTGCCGAAGGCTTGGCAGCCGAGAACAGCAGATAGCCATATTCCGCCTTGCTGGTGTGCTCCACTTCCAACGGCACGATGTCGATCAGCGCCAGCGCCAGCCTGAACAGTTGTTGCGGCGAGCCGGACTTGAGTTCGAGCTCCAGCTCCGAGATCGGGCAACTAGACTGCCCGGCGCGTATCTCGCCGCTGTCCATGCACAGCTCGATCTCAGCGCCACCGAATTCGAGCAGCCGCACGTTGCGCGTGAAGTCGGTGACGAACACGGGCTGCAACCGGTCGCGCACGCCGCGCGGCAATTCGCCGCCGCCGGCCTTGAGCGCTTCAAAGTCCAGTTGCTCGGACGGTACCGGCATCTCCCATTCGTTGCGCTGGTGCAGCCCGGCACTCACCTGCCCGCCGCCTTTCAGGGTCTGCAGCCATTGCTTGCCGACCCGGCGTAGACGCAAGGCCATCGCGTGCTGGCGCAGTTCGAGTTCGGCGGTGTCGTAGTAGATGCTGTAGAGCTTCAGCGTGCGGGCGCGACCGGAGGAAAGCGAACGCACGAACGGATGGCGCTTGAGCTTTTGCAGATGCTCAGGCGTGATGTGCAGCTTGAGTTCGGTTTCGATGGTCACGATGGACTCAGATCAGGACGGGCTGATCCGGCAATTCGTTGACCTTGCTGCCGGCATGCGGGTAATGCCGGGCGAGATGTGCGCCGACATTGCGGATACCGGCAATCACGCCCTCCTCGAACTTGCCCTGGCGGAATGCGGCTTCCATCTCGCGGCAGATCGCTTCCCACGCTGGCTGCCCCAGCTTGGCATGCACGCCGCGGTCGGCCACGATCTCGACATCGCGATCCGCCAGCAACAGATAGATCAGCACGCCGTTGTTGTGTTCGGTATCCCAGATGCGCAGCTGCGAGAACACCTCGATTGCCCGTTCCCGCGCGGTCTGCCCGGCCAGCAAAGGCTTGAGTTCCAGCGCAGCCTCGACGGCGAAACGGATTTGTCCGGCATGCGTCTTTTCCACTTCGGCGATGGCGCTGCTCGATCTTGGCCAGCGTCGCGCGCGGAAATGTCCGGTGCAGCGCGGCGTGACTGACTGAAAGATGTTTGAGGATGCGTTTGATGTTCATTTACCAGTCTCCCGAAGCGCCGCCGCCACCAAAGCTGCCGCCTCCTCCGCCAAAATCACCGCCGCCGAAACTTCCGCCGCCGCTCCCCCAGCCGCCGCCGCTGCCACCGCCCCAACCGGAAGGAAAGGAAGAGCCGCGTCCACCCAGTCCGAAGAGCCAGCGAAAGCACAAAGGCCACCACGCCTGCCGCAATGGCCCAGGCCAGCGAAAGCAACATCACCCAAGCCAGCATGCCGATCACGCCGCCGACGATCAGGCCGCTGGGCAGCCGCCCCAGCAACTGGCGCAAGAGGATATTGCCGATCATGAAGATCACGAATCCGGCGCCGAGCAATTGGCCAAAGCCATCCGAATCGCTGCCGGATTGTGATGAGGTGCGCGGTGCGGGCGGCGGCAACGGTTCGCCTTCGATCACCTTGATGATGGAACTCACTCCCGGCATCGATACCCGGCATAGAACTCGCCACGCTTGAAATAGGGAGAGATGACTTCGGACACGATGCGCTTTGACGTCGCATCGTTCAGCGCGCCCTCCAGGCCGTAACCGACTTCGATGCGCAGTCTGTGGTCATCCTTGGCAACCAGCAGCAACACGCCATCGTCCACACCTTTGCGCCCCAGCTTCCATGCCTCGGCAACGCGAATGCCGAACTGCTCGATGGTTTCTGGTTGCGTGGTGGGCAGCATGAGCACCGCGATCTGCGAACCCTTGCCGGATTCAAAAGCAGCCAGCTTGTGCGTCCAGCGCCTGAACCTGGCCGGCATCGAGCGTACCAGTCAGGTCAGTGACGCGATGATGCAGCTGCGGTACCGCAACCTCCGCCTGCGCCGTGCCGCACAGCAGCAGCGCAAGCAGGAGAAACAGCGTCCAGAGCCGTTTCATTTATTTTGCGGGGGCCGCCTTGGGAGCAGAGAAATCCACCGTCGGCGCCTTTGACACCGCCTTCTCATCCTCGACGGTGAACGATGGTTTGACGCTGTAGCTGAACATCATCGCCGTCAGGTTGGTCGGGAACGAGCGCGCCAGCACGTTGTAGTCCTGCACCGCCTTGATATAGCGGTTGCGTGCCACGGTGATGCGGTTCTCGGTGCCTTCCAGCTGCGCCTGCAAATCGCGGAATACGGCGTCCGATTTAAGTTGCGGGTAGTTCTCCGACACCACCATCAGTTTGCTCAGAGCCTGCGTCAGCTCGCCTTGCGCAGCCTGGAACTGGGCGAAGGCCTTGGGATCGTTGATCAGCGCCGGCGTGGCCTGGATGGTGCCGACCTTGGCGCGTGCTTCGGTCACACCGATCAGCACATCCTTCTCCTGCTGCGCATAGCCCTTGACCGTATTGACCAGATTGGGGACCAGGTCGAAGCGGCGCTGGTACTGGTTCAGCACTTCCGACCAGTCGGCCTTGATCTGTTCGTCTTTGGTCTGGAAATCGTTGTAGCCGCAACCGCTCAACAGCATCGTCAGCAGAATTACCAATAAAGCACGCATCGTCGATTCTCCTGTAATGAACTTATCGCCAATGGAAAAACTATAGCACTAAACCGACTGCCCTGCCGCATACCCCGATGCCCATGCCCACTGGAAGTTGTAGCCGCCCAGCTGGCCGGTGACATCCTTCACTTCGCCGATGAAATATAAGCCCGGCACATCGTTGCATTCCATCGTCTTGGAGGACAAGCGCACGGGTATCCACGCCGCCGCAGGTCACTTCCGCCTTGCTGTAGCCCAGTGTCCCGGTCGGCGTGATCTGCCAGTCTTCAACTTGTCGGCCAGCTTGCGCAATTCCTTCTCTGCATACTGGTTGAGCGGTTTGTTGCTCAGCCATTGTGCAGCAACAATATCGGCCAGCCGTTTGGGCAGGTACTGGGCCAGGAAGTTGCCCAGCAACATCTTGCTGCCACGCTGTTGCGCGAATATTTCGTGCAAATCGTGGTCGGGCAGCAAGTCGATGGAAAGCGGCTGGCCCTGTTCCCAGTACGACGAGATCTGCAGGATGGCCGGGCCGCTCAGGCCGCGATGGGTGAACAGCAGGTTCTCGCGGAAGCTGTGCTTGCCGAAACTCACCACCGCATCCAGTGAAGCGCCGGACAATCTCGGCATACGGCTAGCCCATTCCTCCGGGTGGAAGGTGAGCGGCACCAGTCCCGGCTTGAGTTTGGTCATCGGCACGCCGAATTGCTCGGCGACCTTGTAGCCGAACGGCGTGGCGCCGATCTTGGGGATGGACAGGCCGCCCGTGGCGATGACCAGCGAATTCGGCGCGATATTTTCCGCGCGAAGTTGTTACCGTGAACGCATCCCCTGCCCCGTCTCGACCTTTTCCACGCTGCACGGCATGCACCAGCGCACGCCGGCTGCGTCGCATTCCGATTTGAGCATGGCGATGATGGCTTCCGAGCCGTCGTCGCAGAACAACTGGCCCAGTGTCTTCTCGTGATAGGAGATCCCATGCCTTGCGAGCATGGCGATGAAATGCTGCGGCGTGAAGCGCGCCAGGGCGGAACGGCAAAAGTGCGGGTTCTGCGAAAGATAATTGTCCGGCCTGGCATTGAGGTTGGTGAAGTTGCAGCGCCCACCGCCGGAGATGCGGATCTTCTCCGCCAGCTTTTCCGCATGGTCGAGCAACAGCACCGAACGTCCGCGTCCGGCGGCAGTCAGGGCGCACATCATGCCGGCGGCGCCTGCGCCGATGATCAGCACATCGGCCTGTTTTGCATTCATCAGCGTTTGGGCCTGTAGCGTTGGGTGAACTCGGTCACTGCAGCCCGGTATTCCAGCGGGGCGACGACATTGGCGTTGCCGTGTTCTCCGCCCTCGATCAGTTTCAGGAATTTGGGTTCCGGTGCAGTCTCGAAAAGTCGCTGGCTCATCTGGTAAGGCACCAGCCTGTCCCACTTGCCGTGGATGAGAAGCAACGGAATCTTCAAATGGCCGATCTTGCCTATCGAATCGAAACGCTGGTTCACCAGCAGATCGACCGGCATGTAGGGGTATTCGCGCTTAGCCATGTCCACCATCGAAGTGAAACTGCTTTCTGCGATGACCCCGCCTGCTTCCGGGTGGTGTACGGCAAGGTCGATGGCAACCGCGCTGCCCATGGAGTGGCCATAGATAAAGATACCTTTGGGATCGATCGCCCGTTGCTTGACCAGATACATCCATGCGGATTCCGCATCTTCATATACCTTGGCTTCAGTGGGCTCTCCGCCGGTACTTTTCCCATAGCCGCGATAATCGACCATCAGCAGGTTGTATCCCATGGCGTGCAGCCGTGCTGCATTGTTCAGGTCGCGCGCGGCCCCGATGTTCTTGTCATTTCCATGCAGATAGAGCATGGTGGGGGCATCGGCAACTTCAGCGGGAATCCACCATGCAAACAGGTCGCCACGCTCTGTTCCCTGGCCGGACGGGATATGAACTTCTTCGAATTTGAGGCCGAGCCGTTCCGGCGAGCTTTGCATTTGCGGCCGGGGTTCGAAGATATGCTGTCGCTGTGTCCCCCACATATAGACGCATGCCCCAAGATAGGCGAGCACCGCCAGCATCAGCGTCCAGCGGATGCGCCGCGACCATTTCAGGATCACGCCTGTTCTTCCAGTTTTTTCCACACGCATGCCCCTTTGCTCGCTTTCTCGATGTCTGCCAGTTGCGTGGCATGCAATGCCAACTCGTCTTCGCTGGCAGGCAGCACCCTCACGCTCAAACGTATCGCCTCGCCCCCGGCGGTGAACTGCACGCCATCCTCATCAGAGCGCTCTTCCCCCAGCAGGCTCTCCTGGCCGCGCGTCATGCCCAGATACACTTCCGCCAGCAACTCGGTATCGAGCAACGCGCCGTGCAGGGTGCGGTGCGAATTGTCGATCTGGTAGCGGTCGCACAACGCATTCAGGTTGTTCTTCTTGCCCGGATGCAGTTCCTTGGCGACCTTCAGGGTGTCGATCACCTGATTGTTCAGCGGCGGCAAGCCGGCCAGCGCCAGTTCCGCATTGAGAAAACCGATGTCGAACGGTGCATTGTGGATGATGAGTTCCGCCCCGGCGATGAATTCCAGCAGTGCCGGTGCGACTTCGGCGAACTTGGGTTCGTCCTGCAGGCGGTCCAGCGTCAGGCCGTGCACCGCGGCCGCGCCTTCGTCGATCTCGCGTTCCGGATTGATGTAACGGTGAAAGGTGCGCTCGGAAACCTTGCGGCCATCCAGCTCGATAGCCGCGACTTCGATGATGCGATGCCCCTGTTTGGGGTCGAGACCGGTCGTTTCCGTATCCAGTACGATCTTACGCATTGCCGCCTCCCTGTACCGACTCCACGCCTTTATTCGCCAATGCGTCGGCGCGCTCGTTCTCGTCATGCCCGGCATGGCCCTTGACCCATACCCATTCGACGTGATGTTGCGTGGCCAGGGCATCCAGCCTGCGCCACAGATCCTCGTTCTTCACCGGCTTCTTGTCGGCGGTCTTCCAGCCGCGCTTCTTCCAGTTATGCACCCATTCGCTGATGCCCTGCTGCACATATTTCGAGTCGGTATGCAGGCGCACATGGCAGTGGCGCTTCAATGCCTCCAGCGCGGAGATCGCCGCCAGCAGTTCCATGCGGTTGTTGGTGGTGTGCGCTTCGCCGCCGAACAATTCGCGCTCCTTGCCCTTGGTGCGCAGCAATGCGCCCCACCCGCCCACCCCTGGATTGCCCTTGCAGGCGCCGTCGGTGAAAATCTCTACCACTTCTGCTGTTTCGCTGTTCATTCTTGTTCTGGTCGTTTTCTGGATGATTCGGTTGTTCAGTTTCGGCGCTACCGGCAGCAGCTTGCTCACCAGCCCCTTGTTCCATTGCGGCTTGATCAGCCGCATCCCCGGCACGCGCTTGATCGCATGCAGGAAATACACCCCGCCGCTCACCGCCCACCAGCGGTCGCCGGCCTTTTCCATGAAGGCATAACGTTCCAGCCATTTGCGATGGTGGAACGGCGGCGCATAGGCGGCGAAGCGCCCTCCCACCACCTCGAATCCCAGCAGTGCCAGCCAGTCCTTCATACGCGGCAGCGCGATGAACTGGCCGCACCACGGATAGCCCTGTTTCCTGCCCAGCGCACGATGCAATCCCCACAGGCTGAACGGGTTGAAACCGCTGATGATGAGGTTGCCCTCCGGCATCAGCACGCGCTCCACCTCGCGCAGGATCTGGTGCGGATTGTCTGAAAACTCCAGCACATGCGGCATCAGCACCAGGTCCAGGCTGTCGCAATCGAACGGCAGCTCGGTACAGATCATGCGCACGTCATTGCCGGGCTGGTTTCCTGCGCTGAAGCGCAGCGGTATACGGCTGTTACGCAGAAAATCCTGCTCCGGCACGCCCATCTGCACGGCATTGAAGCCGAAGATATCGGTTACCGTATGGTCGAAGTATGCCTGTTCGCGCGTCAGCACATAGCTGCCCTGCTCAGTGGCGAACCATTCGCTCAAACTCTGCGCAGTTAACTTACAATTCGGCATCGGATTCCCATTTTCATCATGCTGACCATCACCGCCATCCCCGCCCTACAAGACAACTATATCTGGCTGCTCCAGCACGAAAATCATGCTGTTGCCGTCGATCCGGGCGAAGCCTTCCCGGTACTGCGCTTCCTGCAAGAGAACGGACTGCAACTGGATGCGATCCTGTGCACCCACCGCCACCACGACCACGTCGATGGCATCGAGGAATTGCGCGGAGTATATAACGTGCCGGTGTATGGGCGAAGCCATCCGAACAATCCCCACATCACCCATGACTTGCGCGAAGGCGACCGGCTCCGGCTCGATGCGCTGGACATCACGTTCGACATCATCGAGATACCCGGCCATCTCAATGACCACATCGCTTTCATCACCCCGCAGATGCTGTTTTGCGGCGATGTGCTGTTCGGCGGGGCTTGCGGCAAGAATTTCGAAGGGACGCTCGCCCAGCTGCATCATTCGCTGCAACGTCTCGCAGCCCTGCCCGGCGACACCCGCGTCTATTGCGCCCACGAATACACCGCCTACAACATGCCGTTCGCACTCGCCTGCGAGCCGGACAACCCGGACATCCAGCGCCGCCTCGCCGACACCATGCGCCTGCGCGAAGCGAATCGCCCAACCCTCCCCTCTACCATTGCCCTGGAAAGAGCCACCAACCCGTTCCTGCGCTGCACCAACCCGGAACTCATCCGAACCCTGCAGGCCCGCGGCCTGACGGACACCAGCGAAATAGCCGTTTTTACTGCCCTGCGCGACTGGCGTGATCGTTTTTGATTGCGGGAAAAAACGTTCTAGTTTATCCTGCGCGCCCTTTCGGAGAGGTGGATGAGCGGTTTAAGTCGCACGCCTGGAAAGCGTGTGTGGGGTAATACCCCACCGCGGGTTCGAATCCCGCCCTCTCCGCCAGCAAAAACACATTAAGCCGCTAATTTATAGCGGCTTTTTTGTTTTCATCTTTTCGCGCAATGCCTGATAGCATGAAACCTATCTGTTGAAAGACGAAAAATCAAGAATGCCCTCCATGGAAGAAAACCATGATGACTTTATCCACACCCTGTGGGACGAACTAGCGGACTTCGACGCGGCGCATTCTGACGAGGCGCTAACCCACCTCATGGAAAAACTATGCACCCTGGCGGGAGCGTGGAATGTCCTTTGGATGGGGGGCGTGCGCCTGGATACTGCCTTTCTAGGCGATCCGGTAAAGGGCTGGCGGCCCCGCTCGATTCGCCATTTGCGCCCAACACCTCCGCTGAACGATGCCGCACAGGAACAGGCGGACAAGCTGGAGCAGGGGGTGGTGGATATAACCACCATCCGCATAAGTTTTTTGAAGCCGATGACCGAGGTGCACTAGTTGCTGAACTTAAGGAAATATATGCCAATATCAAAGGAGCTTATCCTGAATTGCCCATAGCAAACACAAAGACCTGCCATGACAACAGCACTTCGTGAATATGAGGAAAAGCATACTGAAAGTTGCGAACTTATTAATGACCAAAACGAATTCTATGGATTCACCAAAGGAGAAAATTTACTGTCTAAGTATATACAGTGGGTATATGTTCCAGCCGTTAAGGACGTCTCGACAGAGCAAAATGAAGGAACCCAAACAGCCTTGGGGCAATTACTGTCGAGAACGGTACGGACGAAGATAGACTTCACCGAAGAAATAGAAGAATTAAAAAACGATCTGCAAGGCAAGTATGAACAGATTCTCGAGAAACAACAATCTGCTCTTAAAGATTTACGGCTGAGTATAGAAAAACGCTTGCAGGACTACATGGATGCAAGGGCTCGATTGGAGCTAGAATGGCATTACGATCCTAAAAAGTCCATATCAATCAGCGACCCATTGGCGCGTGCATTGATCGGAGATGGGGAATTTATTGGAGAAGTGGCTAGAGCCGGACATGGTTTACAGAGAGGATTCTTGATATGCTTTACTTCACGAATTAGTTGGTAATGAAGTAAAGGGTGGCCCCAAATTGTTATTGGGATTCGAGGAACCAGAACTTTATCAACACCCACCGCAAGCGCAGCATCTTGCCGATGTCTTAGAGAGACTTGCAACCCACGCGAACAATGCGCAGGTAATTTTAACAACGCATAGCCCATATTTTGTATCAAGTCAGGGTTTAAGAACATTCGTCTAGTACGAAAAATTGGTAAAAGAGGCAAATCCAAGGTGAGTTGGAGCGACTATAACAAGCTCGAGAGTCCGACTCAGTAATGCATTGGGGGAGAAGCCGGGATCTCCAACCAGTCTTATGGCACGAGTGTCTCAAATAATGCAGCCGTCACAAAAAGAAATCTTTTTTAGTGGAATCCCGATATTAGTTGAGGGCCCAGAAGATGTAGGATTTATTGCAACACAACTCGAATTGAGCGAAAACCTACGTGAATTTAGAAGGTTGGGGTGTCATTTTGTGATAGCAGATGGAAAGAAAAATCTGAGCAGATTAGCGGCGATTGCACTAGAGTTGGAAATAAGATTCTTTATGGTATTTGATGGTGATGGAGATGTTACGAAAAAGAGGTCCAAGACGAAAATCGAAAGACAATACCTGCCTGATGAAGCTTTGCTCTGTGACCAAGTTTGAGCCATTGCCGAGTAAAACACTTTGGGATAATGGGGTAGTGATGTGGGCAACAAGAATCGGCGATATAGTTCAAGAAGATTTTGGGGCAGCTATTTGGCTTGAGGCCGAAAACAAGGTTCGGCAAAATCTGGGCTTGCACAATGGCGTGAAGAGGAAGAACAAGATACTCATTGCGGGTACTCTGGAAGAACTTTGGAGTCAAACGAAGAAATCTGCCACGCTTATGAAATTATGTTCTGAAATTATTCGATATGCGGCAGAAAATGCAAATGTAAAGGGATACTATATATGGACAGGTTTCAAGTTTCGTCAGGTAATATTCGTTCGGTCGGTTACGATTTAGATAGAAGAATATTGGAAGTTGAATTCAATTCAGGGAGCATTTATCAATATACGAATGTGTCTGAAAACGAATATAAGGGCTTATTAAATGCTTCATCCAAGGTAGGTACTTGAATAACCACATCAAGAATCGTTATGCATATATCCAGGTGCGTTGAGGGTTTACAATAAATGCCGATTAAGATGCGAAGACAATTAGGATTTAATCTACTACCAATACGCCAAGATAATTGTGCAAGGAGGGCGTTTGGGGCAGCACCGACGGGAAAGAAGCGAAGCGCAATCATACGGGTTAATCAAGAACAAGTTTCGCGAACTAAAGAGCGGCGTAATATCGTGGTCGGAGATAACACGTGAGGACAAGCAATTAGTTGAGGCAGAGAAGCAATGCATATATTGCGGGGCAGAGGGCGATTTGAACTGGGAACATATCGTGCCGAAGTCGCTGAGGATTGAAGCAGGAGTGCCAGACGTGCGATACGATACAGGGGATTCATAACCAGATATGGGCGTGCGGCAGGTGCAACTCGATGAAGTCGGCGAAAGGACTGTATCGATTCTTCAAAGAAAAATACCCGGGGGAGAAAAAGTTCTATGACCTGATACCGCCATTGTTAGAAAAGAAGTATCTCAAGACGATTTACAACTGCCACGAGTGTGCCGGGACATTAGACGCCGGCGATATAGATGGCGATGGGGAACTGACGGTTCTCGATATCGACCAGATCACATTGGATAAAAGAACCTCACTTTTGCAACCCCAGGGCCGCCGCCTAAGGCACTCCGTCCGAAGCGGACTTCGCTTGCGGGGACTCCGCTTCGCTGCGAGAGGACAGACGGGGGGAAGGGAAAAGGGAATTGAGCGAACCTCGCGATTGCAACCCGCCGTGAAACGGCGGGCTATATACTATTTGGATGCCTTTCAGGCGATGGATTTAATGACCAGGTAAACCTCGCGATTGCAATGGATTAAGGCGGGATGATAGTGTGAGGGGCGGGGGCCTGTTCAACGGCGGGGAGGTTCGGCTCAATTGGTTCGGCTAACGCATTGACGTCGAGCGGCCATTCTGTTGATACGACCTTTTGTATCTTTGCCAGGTTTTGCAAGCAAATTTTTGATTGTCGCCTCGGCGTCGGTGTTACTTTCGCCGGAGGCAGCGAATTTATCCACGAGGTTGCACCACCAGACAAGATATGGCTGCATCTTCGCTTCTTCGAAGTTTTTGCTGTCAAAACCGGCATCTTTTACAGAAGCATTCTGGCAAAAAGGTGTCGTGCAGAACACAAGCACCACGAAACTCCAGACCAGAAAACCCGCGAGAAATCCCAACAGCGGCGACAAGAGCTTGTTGAAGCCATTAGGGAAAGTTACCTCGAACTGACCTATCAGAAATGTGTATGATATCGCGTGCAAAACCAGAAAAGTTCCCAGACCGGCCGCCAGGACCGCCAGCGTCCTGCCGTATTGACCGCTTGCGGCCGGGACGAATGTCTCAATCGCCGGACCCGAGGTTTACGCCTACGTAAACCGCGATAACGACGTTGAAAAGCGTCGTCCAGGCCTGGTAAAGGCCCAGTTTTACGGCTGAGGCCGCAAATCCCGCTGCAATCAATATTCCAATCCAAAACGTCATATCCCGTTATCCAACAACTCTGTTAAGCTCATCAAGAGTGGAGACGCCGGTCACCACCTTAAGCAATCCCTGTTTATTCAGGTTCGACTTTCCGCGCTGGTCTCCTTCGTTTCTCAACTGTGTAACGGGCAGGGTATTAGTCGTGATACTTGCCTTGAGGTTATCATCGAGAACAAGGATATCGTAAATCCCGACCCTGCCGTAATAGCCGGTGCCGTAGCAGTTGTCGCAGCCGACCGCTTCGTATATATTGGCGTAATTGACCTTTCTTTTTTCGAAATCCTTTATCTGTGCGCTGGTGAGCTTGGCGGGGGTCTTGCAGTATTTGCAAAGCCGTCTCATCAGCCGCTGTGAAATAACGAGGTTAAGCCCCGTCGCCAGCATCAAAGGCGTGACGCTGAGGTCCAAAAGCCGTATCAAAGACGACGCGGTGCTGTTGCTGTGGACCGTTGTCAGAACGAGATGTCCCGTCTGCGCCGCCTGAAGGGCAATAACGGCGGTTTCCTCGTCGCGAATCTCGCCCACAACTATAACGTCGGGGTCCTGCGCGCAAAATGCTCCGCAGGGACTTGGCGAAAGTAATGCCGGCCTTGGAGTTGACCTCAATCTGGCTGGT
>CAVTMV010000007.1:0-101100 GCA_963735945.1 uncultured beta proteobacterium | reverse complement strand
TGCTGGAGCAGCATGGGGAGGGCAATCCGTGGCGCAGGTTGAAGGATCGCTTCCATGCGGTTGGAGAGCTGGATTTCGAGGAGCGGCATTACAAGGAGTTCGTCACCTTCCTGCCTTATGTGCAGCGTTTCCTTTATGGCGAGAGCTACAGCCATAGCGCGCATGCGGAAAGCGATCCGCTGGGAAAATCGGCGATCCGGATTTTCAGGCGTGGCGGGGTGTCCGCCTTGCGCCTGACGTTGCGCGAAGAAGAGGCTCCGATCACGCTGACCGTGGAGCATATCGAACTGTGGTTCTTCGACGACATCAACGTCGCCTTCCTCAAGGTGGAACTGTCCGGCAGCGATATTCCGTTTGCCGATGTGTGCGACTTGTTATACCGCTTCGGACGCGCCTACCCGACCGGCTGGGACATGGAAGGGCATGGCAAACACAATGCCTATCGCGCCGAATGGCTGTCCGCGGACGGTGCGGTGCTTGCGGTATCCGATTCGGATGAACAGGAAAAATTCCTCTCGTTTACCCGAAAATTTCGCTCGCCGCGCATCGCCGCGCACTGGGATTACCTGCTGCGGCCGCTGGTGCCGGATTCGTCGGAGGAGACCGGTGTTCTGCGCTACCGCCAGGTCGAATACCACCGCATGCCGTTAATGGCTTTCCTGGCCGTGGACGAGCCGCGCAGTCTGCAGCGGGAAGACTGGCTGCGCCTCGGCCTGGTCGCCACCCTGCATCCAGACGAGGCGATGCCTGCGCATGATCCGGATGTGGCCGAATTCGAGTCGCGTTACTGCTACGACCGTTTCTGGACCGATACCGACAAAGGCCCCAATACCCGCTTCGTCTGTACTGGCCGCGCCTTCATCGTGGTGGGCGACGAGCGCGCGGAATATTTTCGCGACCCGGTACGCGGCATCCTGGCCCAGTTTCGCCACCAGTACGTATTGCTGTTCATGATCGCGCATTTCCATCGCGCATCGCTGCTGGTGTTCTCCGACCGTATGGTGGATGCGGTGCATGACCTGGATATCCGCGTGGCGCAATCCATCAGCCGCTTTCGGCGCAGGATCTATGCCGGCTTCGAGGCCTTCCTGCGCTTCACCCACCGCTATTGGTTCCACGAGCTGTCCGAGCGGCCGCATGTGCAGTCGCTCTACCGCCTGTGCAGTGAGCATCTGGGCAACGATGCGCTATATCGGGAAGTGAAGGAAGAGTTGCAGGACATGAGCCAGTACCTCGACAGCAACGCACAGCGCCAGCAGTCCACCACCATCGTACGACTCACGGTGGTGACCGTGTTCAGCATGGTGGGTGCGGTGGCCTCCGGTCTGCTTGGCATGAATTTGATCGCCGAGGCCGAAGCGCCGTTGCTCGAACGGCTGGGCTATTTTTTCGTCACCGTACTGATCACCACTTCTTTCATGCTGCTCGCCATCCTCAAGTCCAAACAGCTCTCCGACGTGATGGATGTGTTGTCCGACGACCAGAAAAACCTGCGCACGCGCTTGTCGCTGATTGGTAAGGCGTGGCGGCGCGGTCCCAAACCATGAGTGACCACGACCAGCGCCCCGATCCCGACGAATTGCTGGAAAAGGTGCAGCGTGCCGAGGCCCTGCGCCGCCGCGGCCGCCTGAAGATCTTTTTCGGTGCTTCTGCCGGCGTCGGCAAGACCTTCGGCATGTTGCTGGCGGCACGCGAGCGGCGAGCGGAAGGGCTGGACGTGGTGGCGGGCTATGTGGAAACGCACAAGCGCGCCGAGACCGAGCAGCTGCTGGAGGGCCTGGAAATTCTGCCGCAGCGTCTGGTGGATTACCGGGGTACACAGTTGCGTGAGTTCGATCTGGATGCGGCGCTGAAACGTAAACCCGCGCTAGTTCTGGTAGATGAGCTGGCGCATACCAATGCGCCGGGCTCGCGCCATGCCAAGCGTTGGCAGGATGTGGAAGAGCTGCTGGATGCGGGTATCGATGTCTACACCGCGATCAACGTGCAGCACATCGAAAGCCTCAACGACGTGATCTCGCAGATCACCGGCATCCCGGTATGGGAGACCGTGCCCGATGCGGTGCTGGAAAGTGCCAATGAGATCGAACTGATCGACCTGCCGCCGGACGAGTTGTTGCAACGGCTGAAGGAAGGCAAGGTCTATCTGCCGCAGCAGGCGGAACGCGCGGCGCAGAATTTTTTCCGCAAAGGCAACCTGATCGCGCTGCGCGAACTGGCCCTGCGGCGTACGGCGGACCGCGTCGATGCGCAGATGCGCGATTACCGAGAAGACCACGCCATCCAGGATGTGTGGCAGGTGAAAGAGCGTTTGCTGGTCTGCATCGGTCCCGGCGGCACGGCGGAGAACCTGGTGCGTGCTTCGTACCGCCTGGCGCAATCGCTGCGGGCGGAATGGATCGTGGTGTATGTCGAGACGGCGAAGCTGCAGCGCCTGTCCAGGGAACAGCGCGATGCCATATTGCGTACGCTGAAGCTGGCGGAAGAGCTGGGTGCGGAGACGGTGACGCTGAGCGGGCACAATCTGGCCGAGGAGGTGATCGGCTATGCGCGCACCCGCAATGTCAGCCGTATCGTGCTGGGCAAGCCGACGCTGTCGGGATGGAAGCGCTGGCTGTTCGGATCGCTGATCGACACCGTCGTGCGTCAAGCCACCGACATCGATATTCATGTGGTGGGCAAGGAAGCCGATTTCCTTTCGCAGACGAAGGAGAATCTATATTTCTCGCGCAGCCGCTTGTATCTCGGGCTGACGACCGAGGAGCAGCGTCCGGTGTTCAAGTGGCGTGCCGGTTACTTGTGGGCGGTAGTGGCAACGGCGATCAGCACCGCCATCGCCTGGCTGATGCTTGGGCGCTTTGACTTGGCCAACCTGATCATGGTTTACCTGCTGGGCGTGGTGGTGGTCGCGGCGCGCTACGGGCGCGGCCCGTCGGCGCTGAGCTCGTTCCTGAGCGTGGTGTTGTTCGATTTCTTTTTTGTGCCGCCCCGATTCAGTTTCGCCGTCTCGGACAGCCAATACCTGATCACTTTCGCCATCATGCTGCTGGTCGCGCTGGTTATCAGCAGCATGACGGCAAGCATCCAGCATCAGGCAAGGATCGCCGGGCTGCGCGAACGCCGCATCGCTTCGCTGTACGCCATGAGCCGCGAACTGGCAGCGACACGCGGCGACGGAAAATATCGTGCGCATCGCGGTCAAGCACGTGGCAGAGGTGTTTGAAGCGCAGGCGGTCGTGTTGTTGCCCAATCAATCGGGGCGCATCGTATATCCAAAGAGCGAGGGGGTTGCACAATCCTGCCACGGCAGCGACCTGAGTGTGGCGCAGTGGGTGTACGACCATGCGCAGATGGCGGGGCAGGGCACGGATACCTTGCCCGGAGGCGATATGGTCTACCTGCCGCTGGGGGCGTCCTCGGGGATGATAGGCGTCTTGGCCTTGCTGCCGCTCAACCCGGCGCGGCTCGCTCTTCCCGAACAACAACGTCTGCTGGAAACTTTTGTCAGCCAGATCGCACTGGCGCTGGAACGGGTAAGGTTGGCTGTCGAATCGCAAAAAGCGCAGCTGAAGATCGAAACCGAACAGTTGCGCAATGCCTTGCTGTCGGCCATCTCGCATGACTTGCGCACTCCGCTGGCGGCGATCGTCGGCGCTTCCAGCAGCCTGGTGCGCGACGGGGAAAGGCTGGGCGGGCAGGCGCGCCAGGAATTGAGCCTGGCCAGTCTATGACGAGGCTACGCGCATGTCCGGGCTGGCGAACAATCTGCTGGACATGGCGCGCCTGCAAGCAGGCGCTGTGGTGTTGAATCGGCAATGGCAACCGCTGGAAGAAGTGGTTGGCGGTGCGCTGGCAGGGCTGGGTGCACGCATGGACAGCCATCCGGTCGCCATCAAGCTGTCGCGCGATCTGCCTCTGGTCGAGATAGACAGCCTGATGATCGAGCGGGTGTTTGCGAACCTGCTGGAAAACGCCGTGAAGTACACGCCCGCAGGAACCTCCATTGAAATATTTGCCACTGCGGATCAGAACGAATTGGTAGTGACGGTCGCCGATCATGGCCACGGGATTCCGGAGGGCGAAGAAGAGCGAATCTTTGAAAAATTCCACCGTGTCGCCAGCGAAGGCAATCAGGGCGGGGCGGGGCTTGGGCTGACCATTTGCCGGGCAATCGTAGAGGCGCATGGCGGAAGGATATGGGCGGACAATCTGCCGCTCGGCGGCGCCGCCTTCCATTTCGCCTTGCCATTGACCGAGCCACCTTCGGTCGAAAACGAAGAAGCCACTCAATCATGAGCAACGCCGCCACCATCATCATCGTTGAAGACGAGGCGCAAATCCGCCGCTTTCTGCGCACCACGCTGGCCGCGGAAGGCTACCAGATAGTCGAGGGGGAAACCGGCAAGCAAGGACTGACCGAAGCGGCGACGTGCAAACCGGACCTGATCATTCTCGATCTCGGCTTGCCCGATATGGACGGGGTGGATGTGGTCAAGGGAATACGCTCATGGTCTGCTGTGCCCATCATCATCCTGTCCGCGCGTGCGCAGGAAAGCGACAAGATTTTCGCCCTCGATGCCGGTGCGGATGACTATCTGGTCAAACCGTTCAGCGTGGGTGAGTTGCTGGCGCGGATACGCGTGGCATTGCGCCATGTGTCTGCTGCGCCAAGCGGCGAAGAAGGGTGTTTCTCGGTGGACGAGCTGAAGGTGGACATGATCCACCGCAAGGTCACGGTCGGCGAAGTTGAAGTGCACCTCACGCCCATCGAATATCGCCTGCTGACTGTCCTGGTCAAGCACGCGGGCAAGGTGCTGACGCATCAATTGCTGCTCAAGGAAGTCTGGGGGCCGAATTACACGGAGCGCGCCCATTACCTGCGCATTTACATGGGCACCCTGCGCCACAAGCTGGAGAAAGATCCGGCGCGCCCGCGCTTTCTGCTGACGGAAGTTGGCGTGGGATATAGGCTGGCGGTTGATTGATCATAAAAACTTAGTTGCCCGCAGATTACACAGATTAACGCAGATTATCAGGTGGTTATAAATGAGCACCGAGTCATCCAAAAGGCGCGCAAGCAGACCAAGGCTACTCGTTGTTTAATCTGTGTATCCGCAAGGCGCAAGAACCTCTTCGAGGTAATCTGCGGGCTGAGCTGCGGTTTTAAGGTTGATGCGTTCGAACAGGTAGACGATTTTAAACTCGGACGCAAGGGTGGGCACATAGAACGTGCCCGCCCTGCGAAGGCTATACCGGCTCGCCTTCCGCATCGAGATAGAACTCGTTCAGGGCGCGTTCCACTTCGGCAATGTGGGTGAGCACGGGGCCGCCACCCATCATGATGCCGATGGAGCAGACTTCCATGATCTCATCCAGCGTCACCCCGGCGTGCTTGCAGGCTCGAACGTGCAGGGCGATGCAGTAATGGCATTGCTGGGTCAAGGCCATGCCTAGCGCGATGCGCTCTTTTTCTTTCTTATCCAGCACACCCGGTTGCATCGCTTCGGCCATGAAGGCCTGCACCTTGCCCATCAGTTTGGGGCGGTGTTCGGTGATCAGTTGCAGTCCGCGGTGTGCGTGTTCCAGCACTTTGCGTTCGCTGTCCGAGCCTTTGGTTTTCTTCGCGTCAGTCATTGCTTGGTCTCCGTGGTGGTGTTGGAAAATGGTCAGGTTATCTGCTTGATCGCTGCCGCGCACTCGGTCACCAGTTCCTGCCCGCGATAAACCAGCCCGCTGTAGACCTGCACCAGTGCAGCACCTGCCTGCATCTTTTCCACCGCATCCGCGCCGTTCAGGATGCCGCCCACGCCGATGATGGGCAATGCGCCGTTCAGTTCGGCGGCGAGCTGGCGGATGACGGCGGTGGATTTGTCGCGCACCGGTGCGCCGGAGAGGCCGCCGGTTTCGTTGCCGTGCGGCAGGCCTTCCACGCCCTCGCGCGACAGGGTGGTGTTGGTGGCGATGACGCCGTCGATGCGGTGCTTGATCAGCAGTGCGGCGATCTGCTTGATCTGCTCGCTGTCGAGGTCGGGCGCGATCTTCACCGCCAGCGGCACGTACTTGCCGTGCGCTGTCGGCGAGTTTCTGTTGCTCGGCCTTCAGTTGCGCCAGCAACGCGTCGAGTTCGTCGCCGCCCTGCAACTGGCGCAGGTTCTTGGTGTTGGGCGAGGAGATGTTGACCGCGACATAGCTGGCGTGGGCATACACCTTGCGCAGGCCGATGAGGTAGTCGTCGGCCGCCTTCTCGATCGGCGTGTCGGCGTTCTTGCCGATGTTGATGCCGAGGATGCCCTTGTAGTTGGCGCGCTTCACGTTCTCGATCAGCGCGTCCACGCCCTCGTTGTTGAAGCCCATGCGGTTGATGATGCCCTGCGCCTGCGGCAGGCGGAACATGCGCGGCTTCGGGTTGCCGGGCTGCGGGCGCGGCGTGACGGTGCCGATCTCGATGAAGCCGAAGCCGAAGCCGGCCAGCGCGTCGATGACTTCGCCGTTCTTGTCCAGGCCGGCGGCCAAGCCCACCGGGTTGGGGAAGGTCAGGCCCATCACGGTGCGCGGGTCGTCCGCCGGGCGGCTGAATACCAGCGAGGTGACGCCGAGGCAGGAGGTCTTCTTGAGTGCCGCGATGGTGGCGTGGTGTGCGGTCTCCGCATCGAGCGCGAACAGGGCGGGGCGGAACAGCTGGAACAGGGACATTACTGGTCTTTCTTCTTGGTAACGATGGGAATAGGGAACGATTTGCGCTTGAACACTTCGCCGCGCGGCTTGCCGCGCCAGTGTTCGGCGACGACATCGCCGAGCTGCAGGCAGAGCAGGCCGAACAGGGCGAGTGCCGATGAGCAGTTGCCAGGTGGTTGCGGTGAGGTAGAGGCACCGCCGCTCGAACGGTAGGTTGCCAGCGCGATGCCGCCCACCAGGATGCCGGAAGCGGCGCCCAGCAAGATGCGGCTCCAGTCGCCTTGCGGCAGGCCGGAGAAGATGGTGCTTTCATGCCACAGCAATTGCAGCGCGGCGAGCAGCAGCAGCGGCGACAGCCAGAACAGCCAGCCCAGTTGGTCGATCCAGATCGTGCCGCCCAGCAATCCGAGTCACTGCGGCCAGCAGCAGCGCCTTTGCGGCAGGTTCTGCCGCCACTGCCGGCAAGGCGAATCTGCGCGTGCTCAATCTCACCAGGCCAGGCAATCCGGCCAGCCACAGGCGCGTGACCAGAATGACGGGCAACAGCGCTGCGCCGGCCAGTGCGGCGAGCAGGAGTCGCTTGGGTATCCGAACCGGCCGGGTGAACCATGCGCCGGCGAACAGGTTCAGGTAGGCGAGCAGTGTGCCCGTCATCTTCCCGGCCACGCCGCTCCACAGCAGGTAACTGCGTTGCGAACGCAGCAGGCTGTGGCTGGTGCGGCGGTAGGTGAGCGTGTCGAGCAGAATGCCGAAAGCGAGGACGGCGAGTGTGCCGAACCATGCGTCGGCAGCCAGACTGCGCCTGCGATGGGCGTGGGGGCAGACCAGTCCTGCCCGGCGATCAGCAGCGCGATAGGGGGCAAGAGCAGCAGAGCGACGACGAAAGTGGTAGGCGGTTCAGCATGACGGCTCTTTCGGCAAAATCGCCTGCCAGGTGCCGTCCTGCAAGCCTTGCAGCGGGTGGAAATTGGCCTTGTACGCCATCTTGCGGCTGTCGCTCGATCCAGTAGCCGAGGTAGAGATAGGGCAGTTCCAGCTTGCGGCACAGCTCGATCTGCCACAGCACGTTGTAGGTGCCGAAGCTGGCGTGCGGTACATCGGGATCGTAGAAGGTGTAGACCGCAGACAGGCCGTCGACGAGAACATCGACCACGCTCACCATGCGCAGCATTCGCTTTCGCGGAACTCCACCAGCATCGTGTCGACATGGCTTTGCAGCAGGAAGTTGCGGTATTGCTCGGGACTGTCGTCGTCCATGCCGCCGTCGCGGTGGCGTGCTTCCTGGTAGCGGCGGTACAGCTCGAAATATTCCGGTTTGTCCTGCAGCGCATGCAGCGTGGCCTTCAGGTCGTAGTGCCGTTTGCAACTGCGCCGTTGCGAGCGCGTCGACTGGAACTCGTCGACCGCCACGCGCACCGGCACGCAGCTGCTGGCAGGCATCGCAACGCGGACGGTAGGTGAAGGTGCCGCTGCGGCGGAAGCCGTGGCGCACCAGTTCGGAATACACTGGCGTGGAGATCAGCAGGCTGGGCGTGGCGACCTGCGAGCGTGCCTCCAGATCCCTCCAGATAACTGCACGGGTAGGGTGCAGTCAGGTAGAGGTGTAGCGCGGAAAGCGGGATGTCGTTGAGCAGACTCATTAAATTTGTTTTGCGGGCGAATCGCTGCGTCGCGTGCTCGCTCTTTCCTCGTCTATCTATTAGATATGCCTCGTCATTCGCTGGTGGAACTACTAGCCATTCCACTAGGCAACCAAAAAACTGTTGCCAAGTGGCTGGTTATGCGCGGCTCCTTGCGCTTCATCCCGCAGAACAAATTTTCTACTTGGAAAAAAGGTCTTCGTCGAAACGCCAAACAGTGACTGGCGGATAGTTTATCAAGTCTTGCAGGCGGGCGATGAACTCCTTGCGCGGGATTTCGCGTGCGCCGAGCGAAGCCAGGTGCGGTGTGTTCATTTGACAGTCGATCATGCCGAAATTCCATCGTTCGAGTTGCGCGGCGAGATGGGCGAGCGCGATCTTGGATGCATCGGTCCTGCGGCTGAACATGGATTCGCCATAGAACATCCTGCCCAGCGCCATGCCATAGAGCCCGCCAACGAGTTCGCCGTCCATCCAGGTTTCCACCGAATGCGCATAGCCCAGGCGGTGCATTTCGCCGTAGGCGGCGATCATCTCCTCGATGTATCCATGTGCCGTTCGCGCCTTCGCGCGGCGCAGCGCAGGCGCGCATCACCTGTTCGAAGGCGCTGTCGATGCGAACTTCGTAGCGGCCTTTGCGCAGTGTCTTGCGCAGGGAATGCGAAACCTTGAATTCGTCTGGAAACAAAACCATGCGCGGGTCCGGGCTCCACCACAGGATGGGCTCGCCCTCGCTGAACCAGGGGAAGATGCCGTGGCGATAGGCTTCCAGCAGGCGCGGCGGCGAAAGGTCGCCGCCTGCCGCGAGCAAGCCGTTGGGTGAGCGCAACGCATGGCTGACTGGCGGGAAATGGATGTCATTGCTGAACAGCGGATTCATCTTGGATATTCAAGGTAATAGGCGGTTTTGCGTATGGTCATGGTCGCCGATTTGTGGTTATATTATGACCCATACAGGGAGTGCGAACGCTAGGAGGCGCAATGTTGGGTTTGTTTGGCAAGAAATCGGATCATCCGCTGGCTGATATCAAGTCGGCGCAGCAGGTGCTGGAAGATATTCCGAAGAACGATGCACTGAACACGGTGCACGAACTGACCGGCTGGATCGAATCGATCGTCGAGTTGGCCGATGATTTCCGTCTGGATCACGAGTTGGCCGTGTTGCGCATGTTCGATGACGCGGCGCAGCCGCATCTGCGCAAACTGTTGCGTGATTATTTTGCGGTGCAGCCGGTGTCGAAATTTCAGGAAAACCGCCTGTGGATGGTGCTGAATAACTATTACATGCACAGCGAACTCGCCTATCGCGACGTGCTGACACGTTACCGTAACGGCGGACGCGGGGCGCTCCAGCATCAAATCCGACCTGCCTTTGGTCTGGGGCGCGCGGTATCGCGGCGCTTGTCCGGCCGGCTGAAAATGGCCGCTGCGCGTTATGCTCTGGTCGAACCGGAGTTGTGGCATCACCTTGCGGATTTTACGGACATGCCGAGACGCACGGCTACCAGAACGATAGCCGTGGCTTTGTACGCAGGGGTGCCCGGCAATACCTCGGTCGCGCAGGAGTTCGCCATCCTGATGGCCTGGTATGGCGTGAGTGCGGGCGTGCTGAGTCCTTTGCAGGAACACATCACCGAGCGCTTGATCGCGTATGCAGGCAAAGGTCTGCGGGCTGGATGACCAATACAACGCGAGATGCCCTGTTCGTATTCGATCTTGCGCAACCCACGCCGCCGATGCGTGTGGCCAGCGATTCCACCGTGCATCCGGCGCTTGCGCTTTGTGGCGGTGGCTGGATGCACTGCAGCAGCTGAATTCGAGCTGCTCAGGACGCTGGACAAAGGCATCGTGCCGGACGATATCAATTTCTGCGGTGCGAACTACGAGGCCGAATTGGTGCGTGATGTCTTGCGCCGCCTGATCGATAACCTGACCCAGCCGCTCCCGACCCGTCGCAATCCGCGCAGGAACATCAACGTGAACCTGAAAGTGGCGAACGGTTTCTTCAAGATGCTGGAGCAGACCGATGTGGGGCTGAATTTCAGCCAGGATGACGGCGAGACCTGGGAAGTGGAAGACATCAGTGTCACCGGTTTCCGCAGCGTGCTGCCATCCAGCCGGGCGGACGGGATCAAGATCGGATCGCTGGTCGGCAGCAAACCGGAGAATGTCCCGCATTGGGGAGCGGGTATCGTGCGCCGTCTGAGCCGCGACGAGAAGAACAACCTGCATGTCGGCGTGGAAGTGCTCAGCACGCAGATCGTCGGCATATCGCTGACCGACCGTGTTTATCCGGCCGATGACGAAACGCAGGTTGCGCTTGTACCTGAACAGGCCCAACGATACGAGCGGCGAGGCGTGGCTGCTGATGAAGCCGGACACCTTCTCGCTCAGCCGCAGCCTGAACATGGATATGGGCGGCAAAAGTTATCTGTTGTTGCCGCTGGCGCTGGTGGAGAGTGGTGACGATTACGACCTCGCCCGCTACCGGCTGCATGGAGCAAGACACGGCTGCCGACGATATCGCCGTCTAGCCGGACAGCCTTGGCGAACCAGCCAGCGCTCGATATCGCGTATTTCTTCCGGGCACACCGAATGCGGCATGGTGTAAGCGTGCCACTCCAGCGCATAACCCTGCCGCTGTCAGCTCTTCCGCTGAAGCCTTGCCGAATGCATAGGGGATGACCGGGTCGGCCTGGCCATGCGCCATGAAGATGCTGATCTGACGGTTGTTGGCACTCGCTTCTGCCGTGGTCGTTGCGGCCAATGGCAGGTAGGTGGAGAGCGCCAGGATTCCGCCCAGTCTTTCCTGGTGGCGCAGTCCGGTGTACAGGGCGACGGCACCGCCCTGCGAGAATCCGGCGAGGAAGATATTCTTTGCCGCCACGCCGCGCTGTCTTTCCTGTGCGATCAATCTTTCGATCTCGGCCTGCGAGGCGCGAATGCCTGCCGCATCCTCCTGCCTGCCGATGCTGGCGGAAATCTCTGCCGATGCGGCGCCGGTCAGGATGTCATACCAGGCGCGCATCACATAGCCGCCGTTGATCGTCACCGGGCGCATCGGGGCGTGCGGGAAGATGTAGCGCACCGCGACGGGGAGTTCCATCTCCTCGGCGATGGGCACGAAGTCCTCGCCGTCGGCGCCGAGTCCGTGCAGCCAGATGATGCTGTGCTGCGGGTTCGGGGCCGGTATCCAGGGTGATGTGGGGAAGGAGGGAGGTCATTTCGTGTTGCGTGACCGGCTTCAGTCCGGTTCCGGGATGATCTCTCTCAGTACCTGAAATATCTCGCGATAGTTCTTGGGCGGCTTGCCGGCTTCCTTTTCCTTGTGGGCATTGCGGATCAGGGTGCGCAGGTGCTGCGCATCGGCCTCGGGGTGGGCCGCCAGCAGTTCGGTGAGTGCTTCCGGCTGTTCCAGCAGGCGGTCGCGCCAATGCTCGACCTGGTGCAGCCAGGCGGTGTGCTGGCGCGATACGCCGTTCCAGGCATCCAGCTTGGCGAGGATGGGGGCGGGCTCCACATCGCGCATCAGGCGGCCGATGTATTGCAGCTGGCGGCTGAGCGCGCCGAACTTGGTGATGCGCTTGTATTCCAGGATGGCATCCAGCAGGTTCTCGTCCAGATTGAGTTCGCGCAGTTTTTCATTGGGCAAGGCAGTGAGCGTCTTGCCGAGGTCCTGCAGTTCGAGCATCTGCTTCTTGATCTTGGTCTTGCTGGGCGGGAGTTCTTCTTCTTCCAGCTCGTCGTTGTGGGGATGTCGCGTGTTCATGGTGTCGGTAAGGTTCGGCGGATGTTGCTATGATAGCGCCTCCCGATGAACCAGCCGCCTGAATTTTATGAATACCAAAGTTTCAAAAGCCATGCATACCGCCGACACCTTGCAACAGCTTGCTGCCGATATCGTCAGCTACGCGCGCAAGCAGGGCGCTTCCGCCTGTGCGACCGAAGTGTCGGAAGGTTTCGGGCAGACGGTCAGCGTGCGGCACGGCGCGGTCGAGACCATCGAATACAACCGCGACAAGGGCATGAGCGTCAGCGTCTATCTCGGTCAGCGGCGCGGCAATGCCAGCACCTCGGATTTCTCGATGCAGGCCGTGCGCGATACCGTCGATGCCGCGCTCAACATCGCGCGCTACACCGCGGAAGATGACTGCGCCGGACTGCCGGATGCCGACCAGCTTGCCACCGAGTTTCCCGATCTCGATCTGTACCACCCGTGGGAATTGAATGTGGAGCAGGCCATCGCACTGGCGAGTGAATGCGAGCAGGCCGCGTTCCGTACCGACAAACGCATCAACAATTCCGAAGGGGCGACCGTCAATGTCAACGAGGGGCGTTTCGTGCAGGCGAACAGTCTCGGCTTCGTCGGCGGCTATCCCAGTTCGCGCCACAGTGTCAGTTGCTCGGTGATCGCCGGCAAGGGCGACGGCATGCAGCGCGACTACTGGTACGGTTCGGCGCGCGATCCGCGCGAGATCCTGAAAGTGGAAGAGATCGGCCGCATCGCCGCCGAGCGCACCGTGCGCCGCCTGAACGCGCGCAAACTCGACACCATGCAGGTGCCCGTGCTTTTTGAGGCCCCGGTGGCCGGGGGGCTGATCGGGCACTTCGTCGGCGCGGTGAGCGGCGGCAGTCTGTACCGCAAATCCTCATTCCTGCTCGACCAGCTGGATAAACAGGTCTTCTCCAGACACATCCGCATCGACGACGTGCCGGACATCCCGCGCGGCCTGGCCAGCAGCCCCTTCGACGACGAAGGCGTGCGCACCCGCCGGCGTGCCGTGGTGGAAGACGGCGTGCTGCGCGGATATTTTCTCGGCAGCTATTCCGCACGCAAGCTCGGCATGCAGACCACCGGCAATGCAGGCGGTACGCACAACCTGATCGTGCAACCGGGCCCGCTGGATTTCAACGGGCTGCTGCGCAAGATGCAGCGCGGCCTGCTGGTCACCGAACTGCTCGGTCATGGCGTCAATTCGGTCACCGGCGATTATTCGCGCGGTGCGGCGGGTTTCTGGGTCGAGCACGGCGAGATCCAGTATCCGGTGGAAGAGATCACCATCGCCGGCAACCTCAAGGATATGTACAAACAGATCGTCGCCGTCGGCAATGACGTGCTGGTGCAGGGCTCGCGTCAATGCGGTTCGGTGCTGGTCGAGAACATGATGGTGGCTGGGCGTTAAGCTTGATTCGAGGGTTATGGAACTGCCGGTCGGCCAGCGTTTCAAAGTAGATGGAGGAGCATGATCATGGATTTATTCTCGAAATCGTTAGGGCATATTGAGGGCGGCAATGCAAAAATCCGTGAGGCTATTCGCGAAGAAATTCGTTCAGAGGTCAACATTGCTGAATGCATAGATGCGCATATGCAGTGGAAAGGACGTTTGCAGAGCTATCTGGAAGGGACGTCTACAGAGCAACTCGATCCTGCGGTTATTTGCCGCGATGATCAATGTGCGCTGGGAAAGTGGATACAAGGACCGGCGGTAAAACATTTTCATGAGGATGATGATTTCCTTAAATTGCGTTCCGATCACTCCCGGTTCCATCTTATTGCGGGCAGGGTTGTTAAGAAGGTGCAGGAAAACGATCGGGTTGCTTCGTATGCGCTATTCGAGAATGAATATGCCCGTGTATCTCGCGAGATCATCAAGGATTTGACGGAGCTGGATAAGGTGCTGCATCGGAAAGAGTAGGTTGAGCCGAGGGGCTATTCAATCGGCTCGGCACTGATCGAGAATATGGCGGTGGCAGGGGCGGTAAAACTGGATTGCCGGGGCACGCGAGTGCTCCGGCACGATGTTGAGTTCAGCCGAAAATGCTCTTGATAGTAGTGTTCAGCCAGCTGGAAGTCTCATGATCGCTGCTGTCGGTGATCGTCTTCACCGCCTCGATGTAATCGCGATCCTCTCCCTTGATGTGGCTGGTCAGCCAGAGTTTCAGCAGCTTCAGCAACTCCGGCGCAACGTTCTCGCCCTGGTGGGCGCGGTCCCTGATGGCGGCGACCTTCTTCATGAAGATCTCATGGATACGCTTGTGTGCCTTGAGAAAGACGTAAGACGCCTTTTCCATCAAGGCTTCTTCGAATTCAAAATGGGTGATGGTGTAGTTCAGCAGGCCTTCCATGACGTGGGCGGTCTTGTCCTTGTCCCCGGTCGTGCTTGCATCGTCCAGCTCGTTGATGAAATCGATGATCCGCTTGTGCTGTGAGTCGATGATCGGAATGCCTGATTCCAGATCTCGAGTCCATTCTATGTACGCCATGCCTCCCCCTTATCAGCTGGTTGATTCAAGCTTGAAGTGCAACGCTTGTTATTATCCAGATACTTTTTTGCTACTTTGCAGCCAAGTCGCATCTTGCGTCAAGCGGAGCGGTTTTGTTTCCGTAGCCGTCAGCAACGACGCACCGTTCAGCGCGGTTCGATCTGCCACAGGTGTTGCGAAACGGAGAACCAGGCCCCCAGCCAGCCCAGATAAGCCGAAAATCCCAGTAAGTGTAACGCTGTCGCCCAGCGAAAGATGCTGCAGGCTGAAATCGCTGGCGTATAGCTGGGTGAGTGCGCCGATCTGGTGATTGAGCAATTGCAGGCTGCCTGCGACCAGCAGCCAGGCCGTGATGCCACCCAACAAGCCCTGGGTGAGGCCGAAATAGAGGAATGGGCGGCGGATAAAGGCATCGGTCGCGCCGATGAGTTTTGCCACCTCGATCTCTTCGCGACGGGTGAGGATCTGCAAACGGATGGTGTTGAAGGTGATGGCGATGAGGGCGAAGCTCAATAGCGCCGCCAGGATGGCGACCGCCACGCGGCCGAAGTCGAGCAGCGCTTCCAGTTTGTGTATCCAGGCCGAATCGAGCTGCACATGCTCGAAGCGCTGCCAGGTCTTCAGCTCGTCGCGCAAGGCTTCCAGCGCAGCCACATTGCCGTCTTTGGGGTAGACGATGAAGGCGTCCGGCAGCGGGTTCTGCGACAGGCTGCCGATCACGTCGGACAAGCCGGTGCTTTGCTGCAATTTCTTCAGCGCCACTTCGCGCGAGACGAACTCGATGCGCTTGATCGCGGGATGCTGCTTGAGCTTGTCGCCGATGCGGTCGATCTCGCTGGCGCTGGTGCCGGAGGCAAGGAATACGCTGATCTGCGGCGTACCGGCGATGTGCGCGCCGAGCGTCTGCACGCTCTTCAGCAGCACATAGCCTCCCACCGGCAGGCTCAGCGCGATGCCGATGATGAGGATGTTGAGCAGGGTGGCATTCGGGGTGAGCAGCAGGCGCTGCAGGGTGAAGCGCAGCACGCGCAGATGTTCGATGAGTGTCTTCATGCCTGTCCTGAGCTTGTCGAATAACCAGCGACTTGGCCTTTGTTGTTTGAAGGCCTAGTCGAATGGCTAGTAGTTTCATCAGCGGCCTGTCCTGAGCCAGTCGAAGCGGCCTGTCCTGAGCTTGTCGAAGGAGCCTGCAGTTCCCCCTTGTTCAGGTGCAACGCCCGGGCGGGAAATTTCTTCAATATGCCCTCATCGTGGGTGGAGATGAGCAGCGTCACGCCGACCTGATGGAACGATTTGAAGATGTTCATGATCTCGTTCGAGTATTCGGTATCGAGATTGCCGGTGGGTTCGTCGGCCAGCAGGATGGTGGGGCGGTTGACGATGGCGCGGGCGATGCACAGGCGTTGCTGTTCGCCGCCGGAAAGCGCAATGGGGTTGGCTTTTTCGCGGTCGAGCAATCCGACCTTGTCCAGCGCGGCACGCACGCGCTTGGCGCTTTCGCGGTGATCGAAGCCGCAGATCTGCAGCGGCAGCATCACGTTGTCGAACGCGTTGCGGTCGAACAGCAGTTTGTGGTCCTGGAAGATCAGCCCGATGTTGCGGCGCAGGCCCGGGATGGCGGCCGGCTTGATCGAACGGATGTTCTGCCCGTTCACCAGCACGGTGCCGCTGGTGGGGCGTTCGATGGCGGCGATGAGTTTGAGCAGGGTGCTCTTGCCGGCACCGGAGTGGCCGGTGAGGTAGGCCATCTCGCCCTCATTGATATCGAAGCTCATGTTCTTCAGCGCTTCATGGCCGCCGGGGTAGCGTTTGTAGACCTGGTTGAATTTGATCATCCTGAAAACCTTGTTTGCCCGCAGATTACGCAGATTGACGCCGATTAAACAACAGGTACCACCGGTTCATTGCCACATCTTCCGGGAGAGGTGCATCTCGACAATCAGCAACTGATAATCTGCGTGAATCTGTGTAATCTGCGGGCACAACTGGGGTTATAAAGATCATTCTTGCAACCCCAGCAACGCCGCCACAAAATCCTCCGCCACGAAAGGACGCAGGTCATCCAGCCCTTCACCGACGCCGATGAAGCGCACCGGGATGGGATGCGCTTTGGCGATGGCGGCGATGACGCCGCCCTTGGCGGTGCCGTCGAGCTTGGTCAGCACCAGGCCGCTCACCTGCAGCGCATCGCCGAAGGCCTTCACCTGCGACAGCGCGTTCTGGCCGGTGTTGGCGTCCAGCACCAGCAGCACCTCGTGCGGCGCGCCGGGCATGGCCTTGTCGATCACGCGCTTCACCTTCTTGATCTCTTCCATCAGGTGCGCCTGGGTGGCCAGGCGGCCGGCGGTGTCGGCCAGCACCACGTCGATGCCGCGCGCCTGCGCGGCCTGCACCGCATCGTAGATCACTGCGGCGGCATCGCCGCTCTGCTGGGCGATGACGGTGACATCGTTGCGCTTGCCCCATTCCATCAGCTGTTCGCGCGCGGCGGCGCGGAAGGTGTCGCCCGCGGCGAGCAGCACCGATTTGCCCTGATTCTGGAAATGCTTGGCCAGTTTGCCGATGGAGGTGGTCTTGCCGGCGCCGTTGACGCCGCACAGCATGATGACGAAGGGCTGGTGCGGGGTGACGTCCAGCGGTTTGGCCAGCGGCTGCAGCAGCCTGAGCAGCGCATGCGCCAGCGCTTCCTTCAACTGGCCGGCTTCGGTCAGGCGTTCTTCCTTCACGTGGCGGCGCACATCCGCCAGCAGCGATCGTGTGGCATCCATGCCGACGTCGGCGGTGATGAGTATGGTTTCCAGCTCTTCGTAGAGGTCTTCGTCGATCTTTCCGCCGGGAACCAGCAGGGCGGAGAGTTGTCCACCCGTGCGCGCCAAACTGCCGGTCAAACGGGTTAGCCAGCTTTTCGATTCGGCCGAAGGGGGATTCTTTTTCAGGAAGCTAAACATGCAAGAGTGTTCTGGTATGGATGAAATGTCGCATAATGCGCACTCATTTTATGCCGAATTGCGCATTCATGGGGTAGGGTAATGAAAGTTCATCTGATCGTTGTTGCGCTGCTGCTGCAAATTTCGTCCGTGGCGCAGGCGGAGGTATATGAAAAGACTTTGAGCAACGGGCTCAAGGTCATCGTCAAGGAAGATCACCGTGCGCCGGTGGTGGTGCAGCAGGTCTGGTACCACGTCGGCAGCATGGACGAAAAGACCGGCACCACCGGCGTGGCGCATGTGCTGGAGCACATGATGTTCAAAGGCACCAAGGCCGTGCCGGTCGGGCAGTTCTCCAAGCTCATTGCCGCGGCGGGTGGGCGCGAGAACGCCTTCACCAGCTATGACCATACCGCTTACTTCCAGCAATTGCACAAATCCAGGCTGCCGCTGGCGATGCAGCTGGAATCCGATCGTATGCACAACTTGCAAATGGCGAAGAAAGAGTTCGACAAGGAGATCAAGGTCGTCATGGAAGAGCGCCGCTGGCGCACCGACGACGATCCGCACTCGTTGTTGTCGGAGAAACTGATGGCAACGGCCTTCGAAGAACATCCTTACCATCACCCGGTGATCGGCTGGATGATCGACATCCAGAATATGACCGCCGGCGATGCGCTGAACTGGTACAAGACCTGGTATGCGCCCAACGATGCGACGCTGGTGATTGCGGGGGACGTCAAGGCGGACGACGTGTTCAAGCTGGCACAGCATTATTACGGCGGCATCCCCGCTGCGGAATTGCCGCAACGCAAGGCGGTGGGAGAGGCGCCACAACAGGGCGTCCAGCGTATCGTGGTCAAAGCGCCGGCAGAATTGCCTTATCTCATCATGGCGTATCACGCGCCGACCCTGCGCGATGCCGAAAAAGACTGGAAACCCTACGCGCTGGAAGTGCTGGCGGGCGTGCTCGACGGCAACAGTTCGGCGCGGCTGAACAAGACCCTGGTACGCGAGCAGCAAGTGGCGATGGATGTGGGGGCCGGTTACGAAGATGTGGCGCGCGGCCCCGGCCTGTTCACACTGGAAGGCACCCCGCGCGAAGGCAAAACGGTGGGCGATGTGGAGAACGCATTGCGTGAACAAGTGGCGCTGCTGCTACGCGATGGCGTGAATGCCGACGAACTGCAGCGCGTCAAGGCGCAGGTGATGGCGGGCGAGGTGTACAAGCTCGATTCGGTGTTTTACCAGGCCATGCAGATCGGCCAGATGGAAAGCGCAGGGCTCTCCTACAAGGATATTCCGGTGATGCTGCAGAAGTTGCAGGCAGTCACGGCACAGCAAGTGCAGGACGTGGCGCGAGAGATATTCAACGACGATCAACTGACGGTGGCGACACTCGATCCCCAGCCTCTCTCAGGAAAACCCAGACATAACCCGGCAGGAGCTGCGCATGCTCACTAGATTCTTTTCTGTTGCAGTACTGTTGTGTGCGGCAACCGCCGCATTTGCCACGCCACAGATCCAGCATTGGCAGGCACCCAGCGGTGCGCGAGTGTATTTCGTGGAAGACCACGGCCTGCCGATGCTGGACGTGGCGGTGAATTTTCCCGCCGGCAGCGGCTTCGATGTGGCCGGCAAGGTCGGCGTGGCGAGTCTCACTTACGGCATGCTCGATCTGGGGGCGCAAGGCCTGAACGAGGATGAGATCGCGAGCAAACTGGCGGATGTTGGCGCCCAGATGAATGGGTTGTTCGATGATGACCGCGCCGGATTGACCTTGCGCACCCTGAGCAATGCGGCAGAACGGGATGCAGCACTGGATATCATGGCGAAATGCCTGCAGCAGCCGTTGTTCCCTGAACCGATCCTGGCGCGCGAGAAGGCCCGCCTGATCGCGGCGTTGAAAGAGGCCGAGACCCAGCCGGAAAGCATCGCCGACAAGGCGTTCGACAAGGCGGTATTCGGTGCGCATCCGTACGGCTGGCATACTGAAGTGAGCGATGTGGAAAAGATCCAGCGTGCCGAACTGGAGAGCTTCTATCGCGATCATTACAGCGCCAAACATGCAGTGGTCGCGTTGATGGGCGATGTGACGCGCGCGCAGGCCGAGGCGATCGCACAACGCCTGACGGCCAGTCTGCCGGCGGGCGGTGCCGACGCGAACATCCCGCAGGTGATGATCCGCATCAAACCCAGCGAACAGCGCATCGTGCACCCGGCCAGCCAGAGTCATATCCTGATCGGCACCCCCGGTGTCGCACGCAATGACGAAGATTATTTCCCGCTCTATGTCGGCAACTACATCCTGGGCGGCGGCGGTTTCGTCTCGCGGCTGATGAACGAGGTGCGCGAGAAGCGCGGCATGGCGTACAGCGTGTACAGCTATTTCATCCCGATGCAGCAACCCGGCGCATTCCAGATCGGCTTGCAGACCAAGAAAGAACAGGCAGATGAGTCGTTGCGTTTGGTGCGCCAGACTTTGCGTACTTTCGTGGATAAAGGAGTGACGGAGAAAGAGCTGCGTGCCGCGAAGCAGAACATCATCGGCGGCTTCCCGCTGCGCATCGACAGCAACAGGAAGATACTCGACTACCTGAGCGTGATCGGTTTCTATGATCTGCCGCTGACCTATCTGGATGATTTCACCGCCAAGGTAAACAAGGTCACTGCCAAACAGATCCACGATGCATTCAAGCGCCGTATCGATCCGGATGCACTGGCGACGGTGATTGTCGGGGCGCCAGAGGCAGCAGGTGCCACACCGGCTCCGGCCCAGGCAGCGCCGGCATCGGCCGGAGTGGAGCAGGGAAATCAATAAGGTTCGCATCATCGGCGGTACACACCGCAGCCGCGTCATCGAGTTTCCCGATGCCGAAAGTTTGCGCCCCACGCCGGACCGGGTGCGCGAGACCCTGTTCAACTGGCTGGGGCAGACGCTTTATGGCAAACGCTGCCTGGACCTGTTTGCGGGCAGCGGCGCGTTGGGCTTCGAGGCGGCTTCCCGCGGGGCGGAGCAGGTGCTGATGGTGGAGAATAACCGCGCGGTTTATCAGGCTTTGCAGGCTAATGCCCGCAAGCTGGCATTGGATAATGTAGCCTTGCGTTGCGAGGATGGGCTAAAATTCGCCTTGCAAGCAAATGGACTGTTCGACGTAATTTTCCTCGACCCACCTTTTAAAAGCGATTACCTGCCCCAATTACTGCCTTTGTTGGAGAAAAATCTGGCGCAGGAAGGCATGATCTACCTGGAAAGCGGGACGCCGTTCGAACCGGATGCCACTTGGCGAGTGGTCAAACGTGCCAAGGCGGGTGCGGTGCATTATCAATTGTTGGAGCGTGAGCAAGCATGATCAAAGTGGTGTATCCGGGGACGTTCGATCCCATCACGCGCGGACATGAAGATGTGGTGCGTCGTGCTGCCGGATTGTTCGATGAGGTGGTGGTGGCTGTGGCAGCCAGCCGCAGTGCGACGCTGTTTACCCTGGATGAGCGCGTGGCGATGGCGCGGGATGAATTTGCCGGGCTGGCTAATGTGAAGGTGGAGGGGTTCGACAGCCTGCTGATGAGTTATGTGCGATCCAAGAATGCCCGTGTGGTGTTGCGCGGATTGCGCGCCGTCTCCGACTTCGAGTATGAGTTCCAGATGGCCGGCATGAACCGGACGCTGCATCCCGATGTCGAAACGTTGTTCCTGACACCGGCGGAACAATACACCTTCATCTCCGCCAGCATCGTGCGCGAGATCGCGCGTTTTGGCGGTGATGTCAGCAAGTTCGTTTCGCCGCTGGTGACGGAGAAATTGAAAGAAAAGTATCAACGTTAAGGAGAGTAGAAATGTCGTTAATCATTACTGATGAATGTATCAACTGCGATGTATGCGAACCGGAGTGCCCGAACGAGGCCATTTCGCAGGGCGAGACGATCTATGTGATCGACCCCAACAAGTGCACCGAATGCGTAGGCCACTATGACACGCCGCAATGCGTGGAAGTATGCCCTGTCGATTGCATTCCGCATGACCCGGCTCACGTCGAGACCAAGGAACAGTTGCAGGCCAAGTATGAAAGACTGATGGCAGCGAAGAAGTAACTCTTCCCGCCTCGCCAAAAAAGCCCGCGCCTTGGCGCGGGCTTTTTAATGCGCCGCGTCTTCAATTTCGTTTCGGACCAGTGTAATGTGCCTGTCAGGAGGATGGTTGATTCACATCTGATAACGTCCTGAGACCGCACAAATGGAAGCACAAAACAACAGGTCGAACTCTCAACGCCCCCACTTGTGGGCGCCATTGGCGTTTCTGGGAATAGTCCTTGTCACCCTGTTGTCGGGCAAGTTGTTGATTGATGAGTTGCGCGAGGCGTTCAGGCAGGAGGCGCAGGACAACATCTCGGCAGTGGGGACGCTGCGATCGGACCAGATTCAGGATCTGCTGGAAGACCGGATATCCGGCGTCAAGCTGCTTTCCGATGATTCGGCTTTCGCGCGCGAAGCAACGCTATGGATGCGCGGCGGGGCGCGTGACGACGCCAGACGCAGCGTGCTGGCCGAGCATTTGAGCGGCTTTCTGGAAAGCCATCATTTCCGCGCTATTGTGCTGTATGACGTCTCGGGCCATGTCAGGCTGAGCATTGGGAGCCGGATCCCGGACGCGCAGAAAATCAGTTCCGAGGCCCGCAGTGTCATCGCTTCCGGCGAGTTCAGGTTCATTGACCTGCATCGCCACCAGGATGCGCTGCAGCCTGTCGCGATGGGCTTCATGAGTCCGCTGCAGTATGGCGACGAGTCTGCCGGGGCGGTTTATCTGGTGGAGGACCCGGCGCAGTACCTGTTCCCTCTGCTTCGCGATTGGCCTAGCGACAAGAAGACGGCAGAGACCATTCTTGTGCGCATCGACGGCGACCGTATCCTGTTCTTGAGCCAACTGCGCCATCGTCCGGAACAACCCCTGGAATTCAGCTTGCCGTTGTCCACGCCGCAACTGGCGGCGGGCATCGCATTACACGGCAAATTGGGGCTGCTTGAGCACGCGGTGGATTATCGCGGGCAAAAGATTCTGGCGTACGCAGTCGCGGTTCAGGGCACGCCATGGGTGTTGATATCCAAGATCGATGAGGACGAGGTCTATCGCATCGTCGATCGGGTGCAGCGCGCGGCGATCGTTCTTGCGGTTGCCGTTTTCGGGTTGCTCGGTGCCTGGTTCTGGCGCTGGCGCCGTCACGTCGGGGTGGCGGCGGAGGCGGCCATCCGCAAGGAACGGGGGCGGGCGGAGACCTTGTTGCAGGAAGGCGAGAAACGTTTCCGCACGGTCTTCGAGCATACCGCGCTGCCCATGGTGCGCAGTTCGCTCCGCGGCGAATTCATCGAAGTCAACGAAGCATGGTGCGCCATGTTCGGTTACAGCCGGGAAGAAGTGGCATCGCTACACCTGACCTGGCAAAAGATCACGCATCCGGACGATATCGAGCCGGGAGTGTCGCTGGCAAAACAGCTGCTGGCCGGGGAGATCGAGAATTTCAGGATCGAACGGCGCTATATCCGCAAGGATGGCAAGTTGTTGTGGGGAGGCGTACAGGCATCGCTGGTGCGCGACGAAAAAAACGTGCCGGAATATTTTATTTGTGCGATCCAGGATATTACCGAGCGCAAGCAGGCAGAGCAGCAGATCAGCTTCATGGCTTACCACGACAAGCTGACCGGACTGCCCAACCGCGCTCTGTTGTTCGACCGCCTGTCGCAAGCCATGTCGCAGGCCAAACGCGATGCAAAGAGCGTCGCGCTGTTGTTCGTCGACCTGGACGGTTTCAAGTGCATCAACGATCAATACGGCCATGAGGCGGGGGACGCGGTATTGCGGATGGCGGCGCAGCGTTTCCTTGCCTGCGTGCGCGCGGTGGATACCGTGTCGCGCTTTGGCGGCGATGAATTTGCCATCGTGCTGGGCAATCTGGACGATCCGCAACTGGCGAAGGGGGTTGCCGAGAAGATCGTGCATGCCTTTGCCCAGAGCATGACCCTGCCGGACGGCAACGAATGCCATGTCGGCACCAGCATCGGCATCAGCATCTATCCCGATCACGGGAGTGCCATGGACAACCTGCTGACTGCGGCCGACCATGCGATGTACGAAAGCAAGCATCGCGGCAAGAACACCTATACGTTCTTCAAGGAAGAAGGGCAGTTCGACAAGGATTCGCCGTGGATCAAGCTCGATGACATCCATATCCTGGGCGTGGAAGATATCGATCAGCAGCACCGCCACCTGGCTTATCTGGTCAACCGGCTGAACGAGGGGTTGAAGCACGACGAGTCGCCTGAACTTATCGCCGCCATGTTCGACGAACTGTTGGCGGCGACCGCACACCATTTCGATACGGAAAGCCGCTACATGACGGACTACCATTACCCGGGACAGGTCAAGCACGAAGCGGAGCATGCGCAACTGGTGAGCGAGGCGAAGCACTTCAAGACGCAGTTCAAGGAAGGCCGCGAACTGCTGGCTTTGCAGTCAGTCAAGGACTGGCTGCTGGCGCATATCATCTATTCAGACAAGAGCCTGGCGGCCTATCTGAAGCAGCATGGCGTGAAATGATTTTGCAGCTTTGGCCTCATGCGATTTGGAATTGAGTTGCCTGAAAGCGGACGATTGCAGCTGACGGGAACTAACCCGTAGCGAGACATAGCAACTTCCAAAATGTAGGATGGGTTGAGCGCAGCGATACCCATCGCTATCATGCCCGTATGACCAATTACCGCCGCAGCAACATCGCTGGAGCTAGCTACTTCTTCACGGTGAATCTCGCTGACCGTTCCCAATCCTTGCTGACCGAACACATCGCAATCACTGCGTCACGCATTTGAATACACCCGCGAACGACATCCATTCACCGTCGAAGCCATCGTGATTTTGCCGGAACACATCCACGCCATCTGGACATTGCCCGAAGGAGACTAGTGATTTCGCATTACGCTGGAGATTGATCAAAACAGTGTTCTCATCGCAGCTTGCCGCACGTCGAGCCTCGTTCCGAAAGTCGCCAGCGCAAGGGCGAACGCGGAATATGGCAGCGGAGGTATTGGGAGCATCTCATTCGCGACGAAGCCGATTTTGCGCGGCATGTCGATTACATCCATATCAACCCGGTCAAGCATGGCTTGGTGATGCGTGTGGTGGATTGGCCGCATTCGTCGTTTCATCGTTACGTGCGGGCGGGAATGTTGCCCATGAATTGGGCGGGCGACGAGGAGTCGGATTGTGGAGATGTGGTGAGACGGCGGGGTGATTGATGGGTATCGCTGCGCTCAACCCATCCTACGCTTGCTAACCCATAAGCGCGACGTGATACCTACGCGACAACGAGATATCTGTTCCCTCCTTATTGCTTTTGAACTTCAATCACAGCATTTGGCGTTTGGCGAAGTTGCACTGTGACCGTGGTCTAAACACATGAAGTTCACAGTGTCATCGATTGAACCAAAATCCAGCAACGCCACTGCCGCTCAGCTGAATCAACTTGTAGCTCTTGTCGCCTTACTTGATGCAGTAATTTGTTTGCCGCTTTAACGCTTGGTGACGTCAGTTCAGAGTGTGACGTGAGTCCGCTGTCCCGTAATTTTCGAAGGACAGCGTTAATCACCTCACCAGTGTCCATGTTATACAACCGCCCGGTGGTTACGCAGCCGCCTGTGCTAGTCAGAAGAACTGAAAACAAACAATTCGAAGGAAAGCGAAGCTACTTTTGCATCGTTTTCTCCTATGTGATGTTCGTCAGCAATAACTTTGGTGATAATAACAGCTTTCTGGATATTCCTCGACTGTCTCGCTGCTGGCCGGCAACCGAAGTCTACTCATAATTATTCAGTGCCGCAAAGCAGTCATTTTCGAATATCTCATGACCAACTTTCATAAATAGATTGTTGCATCCGGATCTTTTCGCAGCGCCTTAACGCTGGCACTGCGGGCAATAGAAAGTCGAACGCTGTCCCTGACGCAGTTGTTTGATGGCGGTGCCGCAGCGGCGGCAGGGCTCTCCTGTTCTGCCATAAACGAAGTAGTGTTGCTGGAAATAGCCTTGCTTGCCGTCGCTGTCGACATAGTCGCGCAGGCTGCTGCCGCCTTTCTTGATCGCCGCCTGCAGCACCTCCTTGATCGTTTCGGCCAAACGCGCGCAGCGTTCCTTGCTGAGTCTGCCGGCCGCAAGTTGCGGCCGTATCCCGGCGCGGAACAGCGCCTCATTGGCGTAGATGTTGCCCACGCCCACCACCACATGATTGTCCATGATGACCAGTTTGATCGCCGCTTTGCGCTTGCGGGTGGCGGCATAGAGGTGTTCGGCATCGAATCCGGACTGCAACGGCTCGGGACCGAGCGACGCCAGCAAGGGATGCCGCGCGACATCGCCTTCGTGCCACAACACCGCGCCGAAACGGCGCGGATCGCGCAGCCGCATCACGGAGCCGTTCTGGAGCACCAGGTCGAAATGCTCGTGCGGGTCTGCGGGCGGCGGTGCCGTGAGCATGCGCAAGCTGCCGCTCATGCCGAGGTGCAGGATCAATGTGCCATGATCGAAACCGATGAGCAGGTATTTGGCGCGCCGCTGCAACTGGCGGATGGTTTGTCCCGACAGCAATTCGGGAAGATTGCGGGGGATCGGCCAGCGTAATTGCGGCTGGCGGATGATGACGTCTTTGACTTGCTGTCCGGTCAGGTGAGGGGCGAGGCCGCGCAGCGTGGTTTCAACCTCGGGGAGTTCGGGCATCGCCTAGTTTTTTCTGCGTCGCCAGGCCCAGATGCCCGCACCGGCCAATGCCAGCGGCAACAGGATGAGGAAGCTCAGGCTGATGGTCATGAGCTGGCGTTTGCTCAGGGTGATCTTGCCGTCTTTTACCGCATGCGGTTGAATGGTGATGAGCCGCTCTTCGCTTGCCAGCCAGTTCACCATGTTGATGCCGAGATCGAGGTTGCCGCCGTTGCCGGAATAGACGTTGGCAAGAAAGGCGCCGCTGCCCACCACGATGATGCGCTGTTCGCGGTCGTTCACATTGCGTTGCAGTGCCATTGCCAGGCTGACCGGCCCGGGGACATCGCGATTCTTGTCAAAGCGTTTACTGGGGCCGCGTTCGCTCACCCAACCCTGCGCTGCGCCTTCAACCAGCGCGCGCGTCTGCCAGCCATCATTGGCATCGATGCTCAGTGCGCGCGCATCCGGGAAGACAGTGACCAGGTCGAAGTTGCGTGTGACGGCATGCGGCGGGTAGCCCGAACCCAGCGTCCAGTCCGCCGGGGCGTTCATTTCCTGCGCGGCGGGATCGATCACTACGCCGGGAACGAAGGAGATGCCCAGCTTTTCCGCCAGCGGCTCCAGGCCGCGCAGCGGCTCGGCATCGATCAGCCACAGCAGATTGCCGCCGTTGTCGATATAGCGCAACAGCTTGTCCACTTCGCCCGGCATCAGTTTGATTTGCGGCTGGGTGATCACCAGCATGCTGGCATTGGCCGGCACATCCTGTGCCACGGTCAGGTTGAGGCTGGCAGTGCGATAGCCGAGTTGCTTCAGGCGAGCGCCGAAGTCGCCCAGGTCGTCGTTGGCCACGCCATCCAGTTTGCGCTCGCCGTGGCCGGCCAGGTACATGACCAGCTGGTCCTTGTCGTGCGCCAGCCGCAGCAGCGCGCTGGAAAGGGTCTGTTCGTTCAGGGTGGTGATGTGTTCGCTACGCCCGGCGTATTCCACCACCATTTCGCCATTGCCCTTGATCGAGGCTTTGCGCATCGCCTCGGCATCTTTTACCGGGTCGACGAAACTCAGCGAGATGTCGGGTTTGTAGCGCTGGTACAGGGAAACGAAATCGCGGATGAGTTTGCGTATATCGCCAACTCGCGCATCCTGTTCGGTGGCGTACACCGTGATCTTCACCGGCCCATGCAACAGTGCCAGGGCGTCCACGCTGCCCGGTTCCAGGCTGTTCAGCGCGTTCTGGGTGACGTCCCATTGTGCCGGGTGGCGCGCGGCCAGCTGGAACAGCGCAGCCGCAGCCGCAAGCACCAGCAGCAGTGCCAATGATCCGTTTGAGCAGGGGCAGGTAGCGTTTCATGATGCGTGCTGCCGTTCGTCGTTCAACTGGCGTATCGTCAGCCACAGCAGGGTGACGGTGAACAAGATGAAATAGATCAGGTCGGCACTGTTGATCAGACCCATGTTCAGGTTCTGGAAGTGCGCATTGGGGGAAAGAGCGCGCAGGAAGCTGCGGTTGTCGCTGGCGCCCAGCTCGATCAACAACAGGCCGAACGACAGCCCCAATGCGCTGACTGCGGCGATGACGGGCTGTTTGCTCAGTGCCGAGAAATACAAGCCCAGCGCGGCGTAAGTGGCGGCGAGCAACAGCACGCCCAGGATGTTGGAAAGCATGAGGCCGATGTCGGCATGCGTGCCCAGCAGCAATGTGGCGAGCATGGCCGCACTGCTTGCGACGATGATTGCGAGCAGCATCATCAGGCCGAGGAACTTGCCCAGCACGATATGCGTTACCGGAACGGGGGCGGTGAGCAGCAGCACCCAGGTCTGGTTGCGGCGTTCTTCGGCGATGAGGCGCATGGTGAACAGCGGGATCAGCATCATCAGCATCAGCGCCAGCACGCTGCACAACGGGGAGGCGATCGAGATCGTCGCCCCGGGCGCGTTGTCGAGCTGCGCCAGTTGCGCCTGCACTTGCAGGTAGTCATCCATGCGGCCGAAATAGAACCAGGCGAACAGGAATTGCAGCAGCGCCAGCATCCACCAAGTGGAGGGGGCGGCGAACAGGCTGCGGAATTCTTTTCTGGCGATGGTGAGGATCATGCGGCAACCGCCTCGTTCCCGGTGATCTGCAGGAATGCCTGCTCCATGGTGCCGTTGGCCAGCATCTCGGCACTGCTGCCGCTGTAGATCAGGCGGCCTTGCTTGAGAATGAGCACGCGGTCGCACAGGCTTTCCACTTCGTTCAGCAAATGGGTGGAAAGGATCACGCTGCTGTGGTCGCCCAGTTCGCGGATCAGGGTGCGGATATCCCGGATCTGCGCCGGATCGAGACCGACGGTGGGTTCATCCAGCACCACCACGGCCGGGTTGTGGATGATGGCCTGGGCGATGCCGACGCGCTGCTGGTAACCCTTGGATAGCGTGCCGATGAGCTTCTTGCCGCAGTCCTGCAGGCCGCAGCGTTGTTTGGCCTGTGACAGCGCGCCGGCAAGTCCGGCGGACGGCACGCGGTGCAGGCGTGCTGCGTAGCGCAGATAGTCATCGACGCGCATGTCGCTGTAGAGCGGCGGATGTTCCGGCAGAAAGCCGATGCAGGATTTGGCCTGTTGCGGTTGTTGCTGCAGATCGAATCCGCACACTTCGATCTGTCCGCCGTGCGCTGGCAGAGCGCCGGTGAGCATCTGCAGAGTGGTGCTCTTCCCCGCACCGTTGTGACCCAGCAGTCCCAAGACTTCGCCGTTCCGCAATTCCAGGGACACGTTATCGACGACCAGACGGTCATCGTGGTGTCGCATCAGGTTGCGTGCGGAAAGGGTGATCGGAGCAGTCATTGCTGTGGCGGTGTCGTGCTTGTGTGCGTTGGGCGGAATATAACCCAATATCTTCCGGTTCACCAAAATGGCGCGAAATGCGGCGGCTGTAATTGTACGGCGCCTCTTGCCCGGACCTGACGAAGTCATCGGAATCGTCACTTTACATTCCGTATACTCCGCGGGCAGAATCCGCGCGTTTTTAATTTGCGGGGCTCCCTTGTGGGTACTGTTTCAAGTCATAGTGGTCGTCTCGTCGGTATGACGGGCATGATCTTGGCAAAATAACGCGCAGTTCCCTGCCGCTATCTCGCCAAGAGCGGAATGGCGGTTCAATTGCAACTTTCCTGACTACCAAAGATTGTCGCCGGCCGGTCTGAGGCCAACCGGCGGCGTATCTTGAACATTCCTGCCGCAGGGCTTCGCCTTCACACGAAGGACATAGGGTCATGCGCATCAATTTACTTTGCCGCTTCGGTGCGGCTGTCACGCCATTCTGGTTTGCCCTCTCATTGAGTGGTGTTGCCATGCCTTCCTGCAGCCATGCCGAAACTTCCGGCGAGGAAGAAACGACGGCGCGATTTCAGCTGACCTACAACTGGCAAAGGCACCCCGCATTCCAGGCGGCCTACTCGGGGCCGAACAGCATCATCGCCAGCGGCGAGAAGATGTATACCTTCACTGCGGACGCGTTTCTGGGGTTTCGCCCCTGGAAAGATGGCGAAGTCTATCTAACCCCGGAGGTTTCCCAGGGCGTGCCTTTCTCCAACAACCTGATCGGCCTGGGCGGGTTCACCAACGGCGAGATCACTCGTGCTGCGGGGACGAATCCCACCGTTTACCGGCAGAAGCTGTTCCTGCGCCAGACCTGGAACAACGGCGGCGGTTCGCAACGCGTCGAGCCGGGACAGAACCAGCTGGCAGGTTATGTCGACAAGAACCGCTTCGTACTCACAGTGGGGAATTTTTCCACGCTGGATGTTTTCGATCCGAATTCCTACGCCAAGGATCCGCACACCCAGTTCATGAACTGGGGTAACTGGACTTATGCGGCCTATGACTATGCGGCCGATGCGCGCGGCTTTGGCTGGGGCTTTGCGGCAGAGTGGTACCAGGACGACTGGGCGTTGCGTTTCGGGCGCATGTCGGGGCCAAAGGAGCCCAACGGGCTGCCTACCGATTTCGCGCTCGCCAATCATTACGGGGATCAACTCGAAGTCGAGCATGAGCATGTGCTGTATGGCCGTCCCGGCGCGGTACGCGTGCTGGGCTGGCGCAATCGCGCCAAGCTTGCCAGTTTTAGCGATGCGCTGGCCTGGCTCAATGCGCATCCGGGCAATTACACCGGCCCCGATGCGCTCATTGCGGTGCGCAATAGCGAAAAGATCAAATACGGTGTCGGAGTCAACGTCGAGCAGGAGATCAGCGATAGCACCGGCTTCTTCTTGCGTGCCATGCAAGCCGACGGGCGCACGGAAACCTATGCTTTTACCGAGGTGGATGGCTCGCTTTCCAGCGGCTTCCTGATCAAGGGGAATGGCTGGGGGCGCGACCGCGATACGGTCGGCCTGTCGTTGATGCGCAACACATTGTCCGATGAACGCCGCCGCTTTCTTGAAGCGGGCGGCATTTCGTTCTTCATCGGCGACGGCAGGCTGAACTACCGTCCGGAAACCATTTTCGAGGGTTTTTACAGCATCGGACTCGGCAAGGAGGTCTGGTTGACGGCCGATTACCAGCGTGTGCAGAACCCCGCGTTCAATGCCGATCGCGGGCCGATCGACGTTTATGCCGCGCGGTTCCATGCCGAGTTCTGACCGGGTTTTCAGTTAGAATGTCGCTCCCTTGTGGAACTTGCCCCGATATTCCGGGCCGGAGGCCACGCCTGAAAACTCTATGGACTGCAACCTCTTGAACATTTGGCAAAAGAAATCGGCGTCGCTGGGTTTGTTGATTGTCTTGTGTGGCTGTGCCGCGGGACCGGATTTCAAGCGCCCCGACGCTCCTGCTGCCGCTAGCCATGGTCCGGCTTCCACGAGGCAGGAGGTCGTGTCGGCGCCATCGGCGCAAGGCACAGCGCAAAAAATCAATCCAGCCCGGGATATTCCTTTCGAGTGGTGGATACTGTTTCATTCATCGCAGCTCGATGCGCTGATCAAGCGCGCTTTCAAGACCCATCCGGATGTCGAGTCCGCGTCGGCCGCTTTGCGCAAGGCGCAGGAGTATGCGGCGGCACAGCATGGGTTCTTCTACCCCGCGGTTGAGGCAGGGGAGCATGCCGGGCAACAAACCAGGGCGGCTGGACCGAAAAACGGCAGCGCAACCTACTACAACCTTCATGTCGCACAACTGACTGCGGGGTATGTTTCCGAGGTGTTTGGTGCGAACCACAGACCTGAATCCGAACTGACACGGGCTGCGCGGAAGCAACTGCAACAGGAAGCCATTCGGATTTCCCTTGCCTCCAACGTTGTTGCTGCTGCCATTCAAGAAGCATCTTTGCGTGAGCAAATTGCCGCGCAACTCAGGATCGTCAGCCTGAACCGTCAGGCACTGGAGATCGCACGCAATCAGCTCAACCTGGGCTACGTCTCCGAGGCGGAAAAGACCCAGCAAGAGAGGAGGGCAGCGTTGGCGCAACAGGCGCTGGTTCCGCTGCAACAGCAATTGGAGCAGACGCGCGACCTGTTGCATGTGCTCACAGGCAATGCCCCGGATCAGGATGACGATGAGATGTTCGCGCTGGCGGACCTGCATCTGCAGCAGGAGTTGCCGCAGAGCCTGAGCTCGAAACTGGTGGCGCAACGTCCCGACGTGCGCATCGCCGAAGCGCAGTTGCATGACGCCGGCGCGCATTATGGTGTGGCGGTCGTCAACACGATGCCGCAATTCGCAATATCGGGCGCGACGGGGGGGATGGCTTCCTCGCCGTCCTGGATGGCAAAGAGCGGTGGCGATTTCTTCAGCCGGACTGGCAATGCGGCGCGGGCCATTTTCGACCGCGGGACGTTGCGTGCCAAGCCGCGCGCCGTACAGCAAAGCTTGGTGCAGGCAGGCGGGCAATATCGCACTGTGGTGGTGGCCGCTTTGCAGAACACGGCAGATGCACTGTATCTCATTCAATCCGACCAGCAGGCGTTGATGCAGGCGACGCAGGCAGCACAGGCGGCGAGCAAGGCGGGCGAGCTGGCGCAAAAACAATACGAAGCGGGTGCGATCGATTTTCAGACTTGGCTGGTGGCGCAGCAAAACGAACAGCTCGCGACTATCGATCTGGTGCGGGCGCAGACCAACCGGTTGGGCGATGCGGCATTGCTGTTCCAGGCTCTGGGCGGCGGCTGGTGGAACGCTGATGCAACTGAGCCGATGGCGGCAAAAAAGCCGTGATTATTGGAAAGTGCCGGCATTAGACGGGGCAAAGCCACATCAAGGGTGGTCTTTTTATCGCCGCCGCACATGGCCTTGCACGATGGGGGTGGAGTTCGGCTAATATGTCGTCCTGCCCCGAATCCAGTCGATATGATGACCCCTACCCGCTATTCCATTCTTGCGCTCGTCACCTTGCTGGCTGCTTGCGCGCACGCGCCGCAACAGACCGTCGAAGAAGCGCCGGCGACTGCAAACAAGACCAATCTGGAACAGATTTCCGAGTCGCCCAAGCTCGATTTGCCCAATGTGGAGCTGACCGACCAGCTGCTGTATGAATTCCTGCTGGGCGACATTGCCGCACAACGCGGCAGGCCGGAATTGGCCGCGCAAGCCTATCTCGATCTCGCGAAAACCACACGCGATCCCCGCGTGGCAAGGCGTGCTGCGCAACTGGCCTATGAATCGCACCAGTTCGACAAGGCGGTGGAGGCGTTCAAGTTGTGGCAGGAGCTGGAGCCTTCCTCGCCGCTGGCCAGGCAGATGTTGCTTTCGCTGCTGCTCGGTGGCGGCAAGTTGCAGGAAGCCCGCCCGCACCTGGAAGCCATCCTGAAGGCCGACCCGGCGAGTGCGGGGCGCACCTTCATGAGCATTTACCCGCTGGTTGCGCGCGTTCCGGACAAGTCTGCCAGCCTCGACTGGATGATCGAGGTGACCCATCCCTATCCCGACGTGGCAGAAGGGCATTGGGCGGTGGCGCAAGCCGCGGCGGCGGCAGGCAAAAAGGATCTGGCCCTGGCGGAGATACACCGCGCGGTGACGTTGCGTCCCGATTGGGATGTCGCGGCCGTGTTCGAGGCGGAGCTGTATCTGGGCAGCGACCCGGCCAAGGGGCTGGCGTTGCTGAAGAAGTTCCTCGACGCGCATCCCGATAACAATGAATTGCGCCTTTACTATGCGCGAGCGCTGCTCACCCAGAAGCAGTTCGCCGCTTCGCGCGAAGAGTTCCAGCGCTTGCTGAAGGATCGCCCGGAAAGCCCGGACCTGGCCTTCGCGGTGGCTCTGATCTCCATGCAGATGGGCGAATATGACCGTGCCGAGCGGGAGTTGCAGCAGGCGCTGAGCAAGGGCGGCAAGGAAGAGAGCGCAGTGCATTACTACCTTGCGCAGCTGAACGAAGCGCGGCAGAACGACGCGGTGGCGCTTGAACATTACCGCCAGGTGAAGGGCGGCGAATATGGCTATGCCGCCCGCCTGCGCGAGATCGCGTTATTGGACAAGGCCGGCAAGATCGGCGAAGCGCGTGAGGTTCTGCATGGCACGGAGCCGAAGACCGACCCGCAGCGCGTGCAGCTGATCCTGATCGATGCCCAGTTGCTGCGCGAGAACAAGCAATATGAGGAAAGCTACCAGGTGCTGGCGGCAGGGCTGGAGAAGTTTCCCGAAGATACGGACATGCTGTACCAGACTGCCATGGCGGCAGACAAGCTGAACAAGACGGAGCTGTTCGAGCAATTGATTCGCAAGCTGATGAAGATCGCGCCGAACGATGCGCATGCCTACAACGCGCTGGGCTACAGCTTGCTGGATCGCAAAGTGCGCATCCCGGAAGCGATGAAACTGGTGGAAAAAGCCTATCAGCTTGCGCCGGACGATGCCGCGATCACCGACAGCATGGGCTGGGGCTATTACCTGCAGGGGAATCTGGACAAGAGCCTGGAATTCCTGAACCGCGCATTTGCCGCCAATCCCGATCCGGAAATCGCCGCACATCTGGGCGAAGTGCTGTGGAAGCGCGGCGATAAAGAGGGAGCGCGCAAAGTCTGGACGAATAGCGCGAAAGCCAATCCCGATAATGAAGCGCTCAAGGCGGTGATGAAGCGTTTCCTTCCCTGATATGTTGCGTTACCTGTTGTTGCTGACCTTGCTGCTTACGGGCTGCGCGACCGCGCCTGTCGCGGTGCAGCGCCCGGCGCAGGCGGAGTCGCCGTTTGCTTTCAATGGGCGCATTTCCTTCAAGATGGGGGATCAACGCAATAACGCCGGGGTACGCTGGGTGCACGGCGCTGCCGCAGACGAGATTCTCCTGATGGGCCCGCTGGGGCAGACGATGGCGCGCATCTGCCGTGATGCGCAGGGCGTCACGCTGGAGACGCCGGGCAAGCGCTATGCGGCGCAGCATATGGAAACCCTGATGCAGCAAGTGCTGGGCTGGCAATTGCCGCTCTATGGCCTGCGCTATTGGGTTACCGCCTTGCCGGCCCCGGACAGCGAATTCAATATCGAGCGCGACTGCCAACGGACAAGTGGCCGTATTGCGCCAGCAGGGCTGGGAGATCCGCTACTCGCGTTATGCCGCGGCGACGGCCGACGCACTGCCGCTGCGGCTGGACCTGAAGCGGGAAGGGGTGGAGGTGCTGCTGCTGATCGACGAATGGGAGGCTCAATGAGCACGCTCACCTGTCCTGCGCCGGCCAAGCTCAACCTGTTCCTGCATGTGGTCGGGCGCCGTGCCGACGGCTATCACCTGCTGCAGACCCTGTTTCGCTTCATCGACCTGAACGACACCCTGCATTTCACCCTGCGTAGCGATGGGGAAGTGCGGCGCATCAATGCGCTGGAGGGGGTGCCGGCCGAGCAGGACCTGTGTGTGCGGGCCGCGCGCCTGCTGCAGCAGGAGACCGGTTGCAGGCTGGGCGTGGATATCGAGCTGGAAAAGCGCATCCCGATGGGCGGCGGCCTGGGCGGCGGCAGCTCGGACGCGGCAACCACCCTGCTGGCGCTGAACCGCCTGTGGCAGCTGGGCTTGTCGCGAGAGCGGCTGATGCAGCTGGGGTTGACGCTGGGCGCGGATGTGCCGGTGTTCGTGTTCGGCGAGAACGCCTTTGCCGAGGGCGTGGGCGAGCGTTTGCAGGCGTATCCTTTGCCGGAAGCCTGGTATGTGGTGCTGTGCCCCCCGGTGCATGTGCCGACCGTGCAGATTTTCACTCATCCGGAATTGACACGAAATACGATTTCGATGACAATGCGCGCCCTTCCGAAGGGGCTGGATTTTCGGGTGGGACGCCAAAACGGGCTGAACAACGATTTGCAGGCGGTTGCGTGCAAGTTGTATCCGGAAGTGGCTGAACATCTGGAATGGCTGGCGCAGTTCGCGCCGGCGCTGATGACCGGCTCCGGTGCTTGCGTGTTTGCCGAGTTCGGCACGGAAGCGGAAGCGCAGGCGGTATTGCAGCAGTTGCCGCAGGGCATGCGCGGGTTTGTCGCGCAGGGCTTGCAGCAGCATCCGCTGAAAGAGTTCGCTGCATAAAGTTTTTTGGGGAGTCGCCAAGTGGTAAGGCATCGGATTTTGATTCCGACATTCGTAGGTTCGATCCCTACCTCCCCAGCCAGATTCTTCAATCAGGTCATGATGGGCGTTCGCGCCCATTTTAATTTTGCGAGGTGACCATGTCCGGCGACATGATGGTTTTCACCGGTAACGCCAATCCCAAGCTCGCGCAAGACGTCGCGAAGCATCTGCACACCCATCTCGGTCGCGCCACGGTCAGCCGGTTTTCCGACGGCGAAGTGATGGTCGAGATCCTCGAGCATGTGCGCGGCAAGGACGTGTTCGTGCTGCAGTCCACTTGCGAGCCGACCAACGATACGCTGATGGAAGTGATGGTGATGGTGGATGCGCTGAAGCGCGCTTCCGCCGGACGTATCACCGCCGCCATGCCGTATTTCGGTTATGCCCGCCAGGATCGCCGTCCGCGCTCGGCGCGCGTGGCGATCACCGCCAAGGTGGTGGCGGACATGCTGGTCGGCGTCGGCGTCGACCGCCTGCTGACCATGGACCTGCACTCCGACCAGATTCAGGGTTTCTTCGATATCCCGGTGGACAATATCTACGCCGCGCCGATCCTGTTGTCGGACGTGTGGAAACAGCATTACAGCAACCTGATCGTGGTTTCGCCGGACGTCGGCGGCGTGGTGCGCGCCCGTGCGCTGGCCAAGCGCCTGGAATCCGATCTGGCGATCATCGACAAGCGCCGTCCCAAGCCGAACGTGGCCAAGGTGATGAACATCATCGGCGACGTCGCCGGCCGCACCTGCATCATCATGGACGACATGGTGGATACCGCCAACACCCTGTGCGAAGCGGCCAATGCCCTGAAGGAAAAAGGCGCCGAGCGCGTGATCGCCTACTGTACGCACCCGGTGCTGTCCGGCCCGGCGATCGAGCGCATCGAGAAATCGGCGATCGACGAACTGGTGGTGACCGACACCATCCCGTTGCGCGAAGAAGCCCGCAACTGCAAGCGCATCCGCCAGCTGAGCGTGGCGGAACTGATGGCCGAGACCATGCGCCGCATCAATGCGGAAGAGTCGGTCAGCTCGCTGTTCATGGATTAAGCATTCGCGATCGGCCATGTTGGCTCATCGCACAACCCGAAGCCTCTGGTCGCGGAGTGCTTCACTAGAAGTGGAGAAGTAAAATGGCAATCGAAATCAGCGCAACAACACGCAAAGCGCAAGGAACGGGTGCGAGCCGCCGTCTGCGCAAGGCGAATCGCGTTCCCGGCATCGTTTACGGTACCGGCGAAGCAACCATGATCGAACTCGATCACAACACACTGTATTACGCACTGCGCAACGAAGCGTTCCACGCTTCCATCCTGTCGCTGGACCTGGACGGCAAGAAGGAATCCGTGCTGCTGCGCGACTTCCAGATGCACCCGTTCCGTCAGCAAGTGCAGCACATCGACTTCCAGCGCGTCGATGCGAAGAAGAAGATCCACATGAAGGTGCCATTGCACTTCATCAACGCCGAAATCGCTCCTGGCGTGAAGACCGGCGGCGGCATCATCAGCCACGTGCTGAACGAACTGGAAATCGCCTGCTTGCCGGCAAATCTGCCGACAGCTATCGAAGTCGATCTGTCACACCTGGATCTGGGTCACTCCATCCACGTGTCCGACATCAAGCTGCCGAAGGGCGTTGAAGTGGCCGGCCATCACCATGCCAGCGATGCCGTGGCAACGGTGCAAGTGCCGCGCGGCCACGTTGAAGCTGCTGCCGAGGCAGCAGCTGCTGAAGCTGCTTCCGCTGCCGCTGCGCCGCTGCACCTGCACGCTGCCGCACAGCTGCAGCCAGCACCAAACGACATGGCGCAAGCCCACCAGATTTCAAACTGCTGCGTTCAGGAACAACTCCGCCATGATCTATCGTCAAATCGCGTTGCATGGCGGGCTTTTTTCGAGGTATTATGAGCGAACCGATCAAACTCATCGTCGGCCTGGGCAACCCGGGCAGGGAATACGAAGCCACGCGCCACAACGCCGGGTTCTGGTGGGTGGACGAATTGGCGCGCAGCCACAATGCGAATTTCAAGGCCGACAGCAAGTTCCATGGCCAAGTCGCTCGCGCCTCGTTGCACGGACATGAGGTTCATCTGCTCAAGCCGCAGACCTTCATGAATGTCAGCGGCCGCGCGGTGGTCGCATTGGCGCTGTTCTACAAGATATTGCCGGACCAGATACTGGTGGTGCATGACGAACTCGACCTGCCGCCGGGCAGTGCCAAGCTCAAGCTGGGCGGTGGCCACGGTGGCCACAACGGGCTGAAGGACATCATTGCGCATCTCGGCACCAAGGAATTCTGGCGTTTGCGCGTCGGCATCGGCCATCCGGCGATCGCGCCGAGGTCGTCAATTTCGTGCTGAACGCGCCGCGCAAGGAAGAGCAAGGCCTGATCGAAGAAGCGTTGCAGCGCGCACTGGATGTCGCAGCGCTGATCATCGAAGGAAAAATGGAAGCAGCGATGCTGAAGCTGCACAGCAACTAACCAAGGAAACAACCATGAGTCTCAAATGCGGTATCGTCGGTCTGCCCAACGTCGGCAAGTCCACCCTGTTCAATGCGCTGACCAAGGCGGGCATCGCTGCGGAAAACTATCCCGTTCTGCACCATCGAGCCCAACGTCGGCATCGTCGAAGTGCCCGATCCGCGCATGGATGAGCTGGCGAAGATCGTGAAGCCGCAACGCATGCAGCCGGCCATCGTCGAGTTCGTCGACATCGCCGGTCTGGTCGCGGGCGCGTCCAAGGGCGAAGGCCTGGGCAACCAGTTCCTCGCCAACATCCGCGAGACCGATGCCATCGTGAACGTGGTGCGCTGTTTCGACGATCCCAACGTGGTGCACGTGGCCGGCAAGGTCGATCCGATCTCCGACATCGAAGTCATCCTCACCGAACTGGCGCTGGCCGACCTCGCCGTGGTGGAACGCACCATCCAGCGCGACGGCAAGAAGGCCAAGTCCGGCGACAAGGATGCGCAGAAGCTGGTCGCCGTGCTGGAGAAACTGCTGCCGCACCTGAACGAAGGCAAGCCGGCGCGCACCTTCGATTTGAGCGATGACGACAAGCTGCATCATCAAGCCGCTGTGCCTGCTCACCATCAAGCCGGCGATGTATGTCGGCAACGTGCTGGAAGACGGTTTCGAGAACAACCCGCACCTGGACAAGTCTGCGCGAACACGCGGCGAAAGAAGGCGCGCCGGTCGTGGCGCTGTGCGCCAAGATCGAGCAGGAACTGGCCGACCTCGACGATGCCGACAAGAAAGAATTCCTCGCCGACCTCGGTCTGGACGAGCCCGGCCTGAACCGCCTGATTCGCGCCGGCTACGACCTGCTCGGCCTGCAGACCTACTTCACCGCCGGCGTGAAGGAAGTGCGCGCCTGGACCATCCACAAGGGCGACACCGCACCGCAAGCCGCGGGCGTGATCCACACCGACTTCGAGAAGGGCTTCATCCGTGCGCAGACCATTTCCTACGCCGACTTCATCGCCTGCGGCGGCGAGGCGGGCGCGAAGGAAAAAGGCAAGATGCGCGTGGAAGGCAAGGACTACGTCGTGCAGGATGGCGACGTGATGAACTTCCTGTTCAACGTCTAACGTTCCCACTCTTTGATTTTGCTCACATGAAGCCCAGCCACGCTGGGCTTCGTCATTTGATGCGCCGATGAACACACTGGAAAAATTACGTGCGGGGAAGTTGGCTGGCAGCGTGCGGCTGAACCTGGCCTGCGGCCTGCGCGAATTCCCGCGCGAGATATTCGATCTGGCCGATACGCTGGAGATCCTCGATCTCTCCGGCAACGAACTGTCGTCGTTGCCGGACGACCTGCCGCGCCTGCACAAGCTGCGCATCCTGTTCTGCTCCAACAACCGTTTCACCGAACTGCCTGCCGTGCTGGGGCGCTGTACGCAGCTCAGCATGGTGGGTTTCAAGGCCAACCAGATCCGCAGCGTGCCGGCTGCGTCGCTGCCGCCCGCGCTGCGCTGGCTGATTCTCACCGACAACCGGATCGAGGAACTACCGGCGGAGCTGGGGCGCTGCACGCAATTGCAGAAGCTCATGCTGGCAGGCAATCGCTTGCAGTCCTTGCCGCCGACGCTGGCAGCCTGTACCCAGCTGGAACTGCTGCGCATCGCAGCCAACCGATTCCCGGCATTGCCGGACTGGCTGCTGGCTTTGCCGCGCCTTTCCTGGCTGGCTTATGCGGGTAACCCGTTTTGCGATAGTCGCGAAGCCGCCGCCTTGTCGCAAACACCCATCGCCGACGTCGCCTGGGATGCCATTCAGCTGCAGCATAAGCTGGGCGAAGGCGCTTCCGGGGTGATACACAAAGCGCTGTGGCGGCAGTATGGAAGCGAGCGGCATGTTGCGGTGAAACTCTTCAAGGGCGCGCTGACCAGCGATGGTTTGCCGCATAGCGAAATGGCGTCCTGCATCTGCGCAGGCGTGCATCCCAATCTGATATCCGTGCACGGCAGGATCGTCGATCATCCGGCGGGAGCGAACGGCCTGGTGATGTCGTTGGTAGAGCAGCGCTTTCGCAACCTGGCCTGGCCGCCCAGCCTTGAGTCGTGTACCCGCGACATCTACGACGCTCAAGTTTCGTTCAGCCTGGACAGTGCGTTTCGCATCGCACTCGGCATCGCCACGGTAGCGCAGCATCTGCACGCGCAAGGCATCATGCACGGCGATCTCTACGCGCACAACATCTTGCACGACGATGAGGGCAACGCGTTGCTTGGCGATTTCGGCGCGGCCTCTTTCCATTCGCCGGAAGACTCGCGGCAAGCCCAGGCGCTGCAACGCGTCGAGGTTCGTGCTTTCGCCTGCCTGCTGGAAGAGTTGCTGCAACATTGTGATACGACAGGCACTGCCGGCACCAGGCTTGAGATGCTGTGGAGTTTGCAGCAGCGCTGTGCGCATGAGGAAAGCGGAACACGCCCGCTGTTTGCCGAGATACGGCAGATAATGCAAATGTTGCAGTAGCGGGATGCTGTCGCGGGGCTTTACTCCCCGTTGAGGAAGGCCAGCATGTCGCCCCTGATCTCGGCGAATTCCGATTCGCTGAGTACAAAGTGCCTGAGCACGGCCCGGGCCACATTAGGCCATTCCATATCCCGGACACTCATGTGCTCATCAACGATGTACTCGGCCATATGGATCATCCCGATCAGGTCGCAAACGGCTTTCTTTTCGATGTCGCTGGGGGCCGGGAAGATGGTTGCGTCGTGGTGGTATAGGATCGCCTGGTGGATCCTGGGGGGCAATCCCCAGATGCGGGTCAACAGATTACCGACCACGGCATGGTTGGTCATGAATTGGGTGTTCTCGGTCTCGATCAGCGGGATGCCCGCTTTGTTCCCGGCCATGACCGTCTGCCTGTAATCGGGAAATTTCTGCATCAGGATCGGGATGCCGCAATCGTGAAACAGTGCGGTGACATAGGCGTCGTCCCTGGAGATGGTCGGAAATCTTGTTGCGATCTTCTCGGCAATCGTCGCGGTCAGGCTGGAGCGCTCCCAGAATTTCTCGAAGCTTTGTCCATCACCCTTGAGGCTTTGCCGCAACGCGATGTTCTTTACCAGGTTCACCGTGTTCTTCATGCCCAGTACGCTGACAGCCTCGGGCACGGAAGTGACCTTGCGCTGCAGGCCGATGAAGGGGGAATTTGCCAGTTTCAGCAATGGCGCAACCATACCCGCATCATGATTGATCAATTGGGCAATCGTGTTCAGGCTGGTCTCCGGCTGGGAGGCTTCCTGCATGATGGCGGTGAGCGTGGCCGGGCAGGGGGGGATGAAAAGCCCGTTCAATACCTGGTCGGTCAGGTTGGACGGTAATTCGGCATTCATCGTCAAATTGCTCCAAAAACAAGGTTGTCCGAGTGGCGAATCATGCACAATTTCCTTGCTGATTGCCACACGTTTCAGCGTCAGGAAACCGGAGCCTGGGTCGTTGCCGGCATGAACTCTGGTACAATGCGCGCCGCGATATCGTTTCAGTCTAGTTGTCGCCGCCGATTCCGGTTCGCAGCACCCACCTCATTCAGCCTCAGACTGGCGCTCATACAGGGCGACAGGCCGTTTGTATTCAGAAAGAAAATAAATAATGTCATTTGCATCTCTCGGCTTGTCCGAAGAAATCGTCCGCGCCGTTACCGAGCGCGGCTACACCGAACCCACACCGATCCAGGCGCAGGCCATCCCTGTCGTGCTGAAAGGCGGCGACCTGATGGGCGGCGCGCAGACCGGCACCGGCAAGACCGCCGGTTTCACGTTGCCGATGCTGCAGCGTCTGATGGCCAAGCCGGTCGATGGCAAAGCCCATATCCGCGCGCTGGTGCTGACGCCGACACGCGAACTCGCCGCCCAGGTGGAGGAGAGCGTGCGCAAATATGGCAAATACCTGCCGCTCAAATCCATGATGATGTTCGGCGGCGTCAACATCAATCCGCAGATCAAGCAACTGCATGGCCGCGTCGACATCCTGGTGGCGACGCCGGGACGCTTGCTCGACCACCTGCAGCAGAAGACCGTCGATCTGTCGCATGTCGAGATCCTGGTGCTGGACGAAGCCGACCGCATGCTGGACATGGGCTTCATCCGCGACATCAAGCGCATCCTCGCGATCCTGCCCAAGCAGCGGCAGAACCTGCTGTTCTCCGCCACCTTCTCCGACGAGATCAAGCTGCTGGCCGACGGCCTGCTGAACAATCCGGCGCTGATCGAAGTGGCGCGCCGCAACCAGACCGCCGAACTGATCGAGCAGCGTGTCTATCCGGTGGACCGCGAGCGCAAGCGCGAACTGCTCACCCACCTGATCAAGGAACACAACTGGTTCCAGGTGCTGGTGTTCACGCGCACCAAGCACGGCGCCAACAAGCTGGCCGAGCAACTGGACAAGAGCGGCATCCCGGCGATGGCGATCCACGGCAACAAGAGCCAGGCGGCGCGCACCCGCGCGCTGGCCGAGTTCAAGACCGCCAAGCTGCAAGTGCTGGTGGCGACCGACATCGCCGCGCGCGGCATCGACATCAGCGAACTGCCGCATGTGGTGAACTTCGAGTTGCCCAACGTGCCGGAAGATTACGTGCACCGCATCGGCCGCACCGGCCGCGCCGGCAGCAACGGCGAAGCCAGTTCGCTGGTGTGCATCGACGAGAAGAAACTGCTGCACGACATCGAGCGCCTGATCAAGCGCGAGATCCCGGTGGTGAACGTGCCGGGCTTCGATGTCGATCCGAGCATCAAGGCCGAGCCGATCATGAATGGCCAGAATCGCGGCCAGGGCGGGCGCGGGCAAGGGCGCGGCGCACCGCGTGCTGGCGGCGGACAGCCCCGCACAGGTGGTGGGCCACGCAGCAGCGGGCAGGGCAAACCTGCGGGTGGCGCTGGCCGTGGCGGTGTACCGTCTTCGGCGCAACACCGCTCCGGCGGGCGGGGTCGTTGATGAGCGCCGGCGTGAACGAAGCGGTCATCGCCGCCACGCAAGCCTGGCTTGAGCGAGCGGTGATCGGGCTGAACCTGTGTCCGTTCGCCAAATCGGTGCACGTCAAAAAACAGATCCGCTACGTGGTGAGCATCGCGACCACGCCGGAAGAACTGTTGCCGGAACTGATGCGCGAACTGGAATTGCTTGCGGAAGCGAATCCCGAGAAGATCGAGATGACGCTGTTCGTCCATCCCTATGTGCTCACGGACTTTCTCGACTACAACGATTTCCTGGATGTGGTGGACGAGACGCTTGAAGATATGGAGCTGGACGGCATACTGCAAGTCGCCACCATGCATCCGCAATACCAGTTCGCCGATACCGAGCCGGACGACATCGGCAACTACACCAACCGCTCGCCCTATCCCACGCTGCATCTGCTGCGCGAGGCGAGTATCGAGAAAGCGGTTGCCGCGTATCCCGATGCCGAAAAGATATTCGACAGGAATATCGAGACCATGCGCCGCATCGGGCATGAGGGGTGGGATGCCTTGCAGGTGACCGCCCCGCCGCTGGACAAGCAATAACTCCCATGCCTTTCCCCTTGCAGGGGGAGGGGATGTGGATGGGAATATAGTATTCTCGCAACATGACAACGCAAACCTTCTCGACGCTCACCCCCGACCTCATGCTGAACGCGCTGGAAAGCATCGGCTTGCGCTGCGACGGGCGTCTGCTCGCGCTCAACAGCTACGAGAACCGCGTGTATCAGGTCGGCATCGAAGACGGCGCGCCGCTGGTGGCAAAGTTCTATCGCCCGGCGCGCTGGACGGACGAAGCCATCCTGGAAGAACACGCCTTTGTGCAAGAACTGGTCGAGCGTGAGATCCCCGTCGTGCCCGCCTTGCAAATCGACGGCAAGACCTTGCACCACTTCGACGGCTTCCGTTTTTCCGTGTTTGCAAAACACGGCGGTCGCGCACCGGAACTGGAAGACCGCGACACGCTGGAATGGCTGGGCCGTTTTCTCGGCCGCATCCACGCCGTCGGTGCGATCAAAGATTACCGGCATCGTCCCACGCTCGATATCGAGACCTTCGGCACCGAGCCGCGCGATTATTTGCTGGCGAACAATTTCATCCCCGCGGACATCGATGCGGCCTGGCGCAGCGTGGCGCAGCAGGCGCTGGATGGCGTGCGCCACTGTTTCGATCGCGCCGGCGAAGTGAAGCAGTTGCGCCTGCACGGCGACTGCCACGCCGGCAACGTGCTGTGGACGGACGACGGCCCGCACTTCGTCGATTTCGACGACAGCCGCATGGGCCCGGCGGTGCAGGATCTGTGGATGCTGCTCTCCGGCGAACGCGAAGACCGCGTGCGGCAGATGGGCGACGTGCTTGCCGGTTACGAAGACTTCTGCGAATTCGATGCGCGCGAACTGCACCTCATCGAAGCATTGCGCACTTTGCGCCTGATTCACTACTCCGCCTGGCTGGCGCGGCGCTGGGACGATGCCGCCTTCAAGCAGGCCTTCCCGTGGTTCAACACGCAGCGCTACTGGCAGGATCGCATCCTGGAATTGCGCGAACAGATCGCGTTGATGGAGGAACCGCCGCTGTGGCAGAACTAACCCCGCGCAAGCCGGACGCCCCGGTTCCGGGTATATACTGTCGGTTCGCTCGTTCAGGGCAAGTGGGGGCATCATGAACAACGACGCTAAAAACTGTCAGTTCTGCCAACCTGAAGACGTTCTGTTCGGGAACGATCTTGCCTACGCCAAGCCGGACAAGTTCTCCGTCAATCCCGGCCGCCTGCCGATCATCCCCAGGCGCCATGTCGCCGATTTCTTTCTTACCACCGGGGTGGAGAAGGGCGCATCGCATCGTCATCATGCTGCAATTTGTTTTGGGTATTTTGGAGGATAACGGCAACACTTAACTTTCGAGGAGGCGCCATGTATACCTGCATCGAAAACATACACGCCCGCGAAATTCTCGACTCGCGCGGCAATCCCACCGTCGAGGTGGAAGTCACCCTCGAAGACGGTTCCTTCGCCCGCGCGGCAGTGCCATCCGGCGCATCGACCGGCGTGCATGAGGCGCTGGAACTGCGCGATGGCGACAAGAAACGCTACGGCGGCAAGGGCGTGCAAAAAGCGGTCGGCCATGTCAACAACGAGATCGCCGATGCGCTCATCGGCATGGATGCACTCGACCAAGGCGCGGTGGATCGCGCCATGATCGAACTGGACGGCACCAAGCACAAGGAAAAATTCGGCGCCAACGCCATACTCGGCGTGAGCCTGGCGACAGCGCGGGCGGCGGCAGAGTCCAGCGACCTGCCGCTGTTCCGTTACCTCGGTGGCGCGGCGGCAAACCGCCTGCCGGTGCCGATGTTCAACATCCTCAACGGCGGCGTACACGCCAACTGGCAGGGCACCGACCTGCAGGAATTCATGATCGCCCCGGTGGGCGCGCCCAATTTCGCCGAGGCGTTGCGCTGGGGTAGCGAGATCTACCACACCCTGAAAAAAGTGCTCAAGGACGGCGGCTACACCACCGGCGTGGGCGACGAGGGCGGCTTCGCACCGGCACTGAAACGCAACGTCGATGCCATGGACCTGATCGTCAAATCCATCGAAGACGCGGGCTACCGTCCCGGCGACGATGTGGTGATCGCGCTCGATCCGGCCTCCAGCGGCTTCTACGAGGATGGCCTGTACAACCTGCGCACCGAGAAGCGCAAGGTGAATTCCGCCGAAATGGTGGCGATGTACGCCGACTGGGCGAAGAAATATCCCTTCGTCGTGCTGGAAGACGGTCTGGCGGAAGACGACTGGGACGGCTGGAAATTATTGAACCGCGAACTGGGCGACAAGCTCGAACTGGTGGGGGACGATCTGTTCGTCACCAACGTGGAGCGCATCCAGCGCGGCATCGACGAGAATGCCGCCAACGCCGTGCTGATCAAGCTCAACCAGATCGGCACGCTCACCGAAACCATCGCGGCCGTGCAACTGGCCTACAGCGCCAACTGGGGCGCGATGGTGTCGCATCGCAGCGGCGAGACGGTGGACAGCTTCATCGCCGACCTCACCGTGGCCCTGGGCACCGGCCACCTCAAGACCGGCGCACCGTGCCGCGCCGAGCGTCTGGAGAAGTACAACCAGCTGATGCGCATCGAGGAATATCTGGGCGATTCGGCGGTGTATGCCGGGCGCAAGGCGTTCGTGCGCTAGGCAACTCCGCATGCGCATGGGCGCATTGATGAATGCGCCTTCGCTGTGGCAGACTCGGCCCTGAACCGATCCGCAAGCTTGACAGGCTCGCCGAAGCGAGATACACCTCGCCAAGCCATGAACCCGAAATCCAATCCCTGTCCCTGCGGCAGCAACAAACCCGATACCGACTGCTGCGCTGCGCTACGTCAACGGCAGCGAACCCGCACCCACCGCCGAAGCCCTCATGCGTTCGCGCTACACCGCCTACACCCTGCTGCGCGAAGACTACCTGCTGGCGACCTGGCATGCCTCCACCCGGCCGCCAAAATTGGGTTTGGCAGAAGAGACGCCCGCCAAATGGCTGGGCCTGGAGGTGAAGCGGCACGAGCAACAAGATGAAGATCACGCCATCGTCGAATTCGTTGCCGGTACAAGGTGAATGGTCGTGCGCATCGGCTGCATGAAGTGAGCCGCTTTGTGCGCGAGGAGGGACAGTGGTTTTATGTGGATGGGGAGAACCGGTAGCAAGAACGCCGCCTCTTGGGAGACGAAAAATCGGGGAAGGCTAGAGTTCACTGCTATTCAATGAATAGTTTTAAATTCAAGACGTCACAGCTATTGCCGATAAGATCTAAGGTGCGTTTAATAATAGAAAAAAATCGAACTGTTAATCTTGTTTAACAAGATCAGTAATTTTCCAAGGGGATGGAATGTTTAAACTCAACTCTATCAAGAGCAAGTTGCTGCTTGTAATGGTGCTATCCGCCATTGGGCTTTTGTCCGTCATTGCAACCGCCTTATTCACTGAGAATCGTACCCTCAGGCAAGATCGAATGGACAAGACCAGGCACTTGGTCGAGGCTGCCACCAGTGTTGTTGCATATTTCCATGAAAAACAAACTCGAGGAGAAATGTCTGAAGCGGATGCTCAGAAAGCAGCGATAGCTGCATTGAGTGTCATGCGATATGACAAATCGGAATATTTCTGGATCAACGACATGCATCCCACTGTCATCATGCATCCGATTAAGCCAGAGTTAAATGGCAAGGATGTTAGTGAGGTCAAAGACCCGGAAGGGAAATTCCTTTTCGTTGAATTCGTGAAAACCGTCAAAGCCAATGGATCTGGTTTCGTTGATTATTTATGGCCTAAGCCCGGATTTAGCAATCCGGTGCCAAAAATCTCCTACGTGCAGGGATTTGAACCCTGGGGATGGGTGATTGGCTCAGGCATATACATTGACGACGTCAATCGCATCTTCCGTGAGACAGCGCTCAATTTGGTGATGCTCTCCTTGCTTATCACCGCAGCAATAGGAGTCATTCTTTATTTTCTTATCCGTGGCATTACACTTCACATCGTGCGGATTAAAAGCGCTATACAGGACATTGATCAGACGCGCGATTTGTCCCGCCGCATCCAAGTTGATGGTAATGATGAGCTATCGGATATTGGCCACTCCTTCAACAGTCTGGTAGGGAATTTTCAGCAATTGATTCAGCGAGTCATTGATAATTCGCGCCAGGTCAAAGATCTCTCCGTGCGGATATCAGAATCATCTGAACGGGTCGTTTCAAGTTCTCACCAACAAAGCGAATCATCATCTTCGATGGCGGCGGCACTTGAAGAGACAAGCACCAGCATAGATCAAGTTGCCAGTAGCTCTTCAATGGCTCAAGAAATCGCCGTGTCCGCTGGCGCGATATCCGATCAAGGAGAAAGGATCGTAAGCGGTGCGGCAGCAGAAATGACTTCAATTGCGTCATCAGTACAAGAATCCGCATCTCATATCAAAGCGCTTGGAGAGATGTCAGACCAGATCTCTTCAATCGTTAATGTCATCAAAGAAATCGCCGACCAGACAAATCTGCTGGCGTTGAATGCTGCTATTGAAGCAGCAAGGGCAGGTGAAACAGGAAGGGGCTTTGCTGTCGTTGCCGACGAGGTCAGAAAATTGGCTGAGCGCACTGCACAATCGACCGTCGAAATCACAAACATGATCGACAACATCCACAAAGGAACGCTAAAGGCCGTGAATAGTATGGATGAAGGCAGCTCGCGCGTTCAACAGGGCGTCACATTGGCAAGAGATGCCGGGAAATCGATGCAAGAAATCCACGTTGGTTCGGGCAAGGTTATAGTCGCTGTCAGTGATATAGCCAGTGCCTTGCGAGAGCAAAGCAAAGCTACGCAACTCATTGTACAAAACGTGGAACGCATCGTTGCTATGGCTGAACAAAATAGCATTGAGGCAAATGACATCGCACTAAACATCAAGAATCTTGATCGTTTGGCAGAAACCCTTGAAGGAAATGTAGCTGCTTTCAAGGTCTAATTGGCAAATAACTTGGAGTCCATCGAATTTGTTGTGGGAGGCGGACGCTTTAAGCTGCGAACCCAAAGATCGGCAATGGCCGAAGGCTTGCCAATCAAAGCGCTGGTCTTGATTGAGCCCGGTTTTGTCCCATTTCTTGGTTACGCCCCGCTAGGCAAACCAGCTCAGGCAACCTGCCTGAGCTCTTCGACTGCAAAAGGAACACCGGCCCGGCAGCCCTGCCGGCTGCCGCGACGGCGCAATTCGGATTCGATACCGTTCAGCACATTCCATTTTTCCGCACACCAGGCAGGGGCCAGCAGCACGTCGCGCGATGCAGTCGCCGTCACGCGGTGATAGACGATATCTTCCGGCGTGCGCTCGATCAGGTCGGCTGCGATGCTGGTGTAAGCATCGCGGGTGAGCGGAACATATTCTCCCTGACGCCATTGATGGGCGAGCAGCGTGTGCTTCACGACGTGCAGGGGATGCAGCTTGAGTCCGTCCACGCCGATATCCAGTACCTTGTCCAGAGTGGTGTGGCAATGGGCTTCGGTTTCGCCGGGCAGGCCGACGATCAGATGGGTGCACACGGGAATGCCGCGCACACGGGTCGCCAGCGCGGTGCCGCGGTATTCGGCGAAAGTATGCCCGCGGTTGACGCGTTCCAGGGTCTGGTCGAATGCGGATTGCAGGCCCAGTTCCAGACAAACTTCCAACCCGCGATCGCGGAAACGTTCGAGCAAGTCCAGCACGTCGGATGAAACGCAGTCGGGACGGGTGCCCACCGAGATGCCGACCATGTCCGGCTCTTTCAGCGCTTCCTGATAAAGCGTTTCCAGTGCATCGACCTTGTCATAGGTATTGGTATAAGCCTGAAAATAGGCGATGAACTTCCGCGCACGGGTTCGCTTGGCAATGGCCCGGCGCGCCTTGGATATTTGTGCTGCGAGGTCGAGGCGGGTATCGGCATCCGGACTGAAAGAAACGTTATTGCAGAACGAACACCCGCCGCGCCCTTTGGTGCCGTCGCGATTGGGGCAGGTGAACCCGGCATCAAGCGCGATCTTGTGCACGCGTTCGCCGTGGCGGCGAAGCAGGTCCTGTCCGTAGGTGTTGATTCTGTCCGAAAGTGTCATCGATTGGGTCAGGGGCATTCGCAGTATCGTCTTGCAAAGGGGGCATTGGTTTTGCCAAGTATTGCACCAAACTTGCAGGAACTGCATTTTATGTGCAACGGGCTGCAGGATTCAGGCAACGGCTTTTTTTTCCGCAACTCTCTTCAATCTTGCGAGACCGACCTCGAAATCCTTGCCGACCATCCTGTCCATGTTGAAGAACAACCCCATGATCTTGATGAAATAGGCCTGTGTGCCTTCCATGACCCAGGTGACGGTGGTGGTGTCGGCAGCGCTATCGAGTGCCAGCACGACATGGTTATGCCCTTCGAACGGTTTGATCATGTGCAGGTCGAGGGCGACCCGTTTGGGCGGCGTCGATTCGGTGATCGCGATCTCGCCTTTGCCCACTTCCATATTGCCTTCCCAGGCATATACAGCTCCCTTGCCGCTATGGTTTCTGCTGAGTTTTTTCTTCATGGCGGGGTCCTTGTTGTATGGTGTCCAGGCATCCCAGGCGCTGAAGTCGTTGATAAGTGGAAATATCTTCTCCGGCTGGCGCTTTGATGCTGGTCGAGCGTTCGACATGAAAACTGCTCGGCTTCGCCGCGGCATAGATGAGGATCGCGGCGAGCAGTACGACGACCAGAATAATGAGCGGTTGAAGCATGGTATGCCTCCTTTGTGTTCTGAACGGCGGAATGATTCAGGCGGCGTTATTGATTCTTCGGTTGGTAGCAAAGCAGTACAACGCCCGACTTGAATTGCCGGGTGCTCAGCAGCTTCATGTGCAGTCTGCCTTTCAAGCCATGCAGCACAGGCTTGCCTGCACCCAGAAAGACCGGAATGACAAAGAGCCGGTACTCATCGATCAAACCCGATTCCGATAAACTCAAGGTGAGATCGGAACTGCCGAATATCACCAGGTCTTTGCCGGGCTGGCGTTTGAGCTTATCGATTTCCTCCTCGATATTTTCTTTAACCAGCCTGGTGTTGTTCCATTCCGCTTTGGCCAATGTTTTGGAGAAAACGATTTTCGGCAACCGGTTCATTTTTTCCGCGATGACCGGATCGTCAGTCCTCGCGGCCAAAGTGGGCCAGTAGCTCGCCATGAGTTGATAAGTCACACGCCCAAACAAAAGCATGTCGACAGAGTCGAGCACCTCGCCGGCATACTCGTTGAATTCATCGTCAACGATATGCCAATCCAACTCCTTATTGGGCCCTTCGAAATAGCCATCCAGAGATATCAGCATTTGAAAGATGATTTTCTTCATCCTGCTTGCCACCTCCTCTCATGCCGGCCGACAGGTGCATGGCGACGCCGGAGCTGAACGTCCATGAGCCTATGAGTCTGAGAGTTTGAATATCGTTCCCATTTCCAAGCAACCGCTCCCTGGTCCCCGGAACAATCAGCTGAGCCCACGTCGATTATTCGTCGACAAGATGGTGTTGCATTAGCGTGCCCCCCTGCTTTTGAATTGGGCAAATATTCAATGGCTATCACCATTGTAAAGCGGCCAACGCCGAGTCCAATTTGACTGGACATCCGGCATATTCGCGATATGCTGTAAAAATTACCGGTCTGCGAGAACGCCATGCCGCTGCCCATCAAGTCGATAAGCAAATCCACCTTAGCTCAATGGCTAGTGCTGGTCTTTGTCTGGATCATTCTGGGCATGGCGATCGCTTTCAATCTTTATCTTGAACACGGCCGCACGGAGAAACGCGAACAGGACAGGTTGTTAACGCAGGCGCGCGTCATTGCCGAGAACATGGAGACCCTGCTGGCAAGCGCAAATCGCGGGATCGAGGGGGTGCGCGATGACCTGGCAAAGCGGAAAAGCACAGCAGCGGGCGAGGCGGAAAACAACTATCTCAAGGCGCTCACCAATGTCATGCCCGGCATACGCTACATCGGCGTCATGGATGCGAAGGGCATGTTGCGGGCTTCCAACCTGACCGAGTTCGTCGGTCGCGACTTCGGTTACCGGGATTATTTCCAGACCGTCAAACAACATCCCAACGCGGATACGCTGTATGTCTCTCCGCCGTTCAAGAGCGCTGCCGACGTTTATGTCATCAACGTCACGCGGATGATCCCGGGGCCGCACGGCGAGTTTGCCGGGATCGTTACCGCATCGCTCGATCCAGTTTATTTCGACACGCTGATGAAGTCGGTGCTGTACGCGCCGGACATGTGGGACTCGATCGGGCATGGCGATGGGTTGTTGTTTCTTATGCTGCCGGGGCATGAAGGGATTGCGGGCACGAATCTGGCGCGGCCCGGAACCTTTTTCACGCAATTCCGTGAGAGCGGCAAGGAGGCGTTGGTACTTGCGGGGATGGTATACGCCACCAAGGAAGAGCGCATGATCGCCCAGCGCACTGTCCAGCCGGTTTCCCTCAAGATGGACAAGCCGCTGGTGGTGGCGATCAGCCGCGATCTCGACGGGGTATTCCAGCCATGGCGCAGCTATGCGCTGACACAGGCTGGGCTGTTCGGGTTGTTCATCGGCGCATCCTTTGTGGTGCTGCGCCTCTATCAGCGCCGCCAGCGCAAATTTGAACAACAGGCTGCTGCAGACGCCGCAGCACTGCAGCAAAGTTCGGAGCGCCTGCAGTTGGCTACCGAGGCGGCGGGTATGGGCGTGTGGGATTACGATGTCGTGACGGGCGATCTGGTCTGGGACGACTCCATGTATGCCATCTACGGGGTGGACAAGGCGGCGTGCACGCACCTGTACGAGGCATGGTACGACTGCGTTTTGCCGGAGGATCATCCCGCAGCAGCAGCGGCCTTGCAGGCGACGCTTGAGCAGGGAGCGCCCTACACTCCAAGCTTCAGAATCCGTCGCGGCGATGGCGCATTGCGTTACATTCAGGCGCGGGCGCGAATCTATTCGGATGCAGCCGGCAAACCGGTGCGCCTGGTTGGCATCAACGAGGACATCACCGAACGCCGGCAGCAGGAAGCGGCTTTGCAGGAATCCGAAGAGCGTTTCCGTTCGACCTTCAATGCGGCTGCCATCGGCATGGCGCTGGTGAGCCTGGAGGGCCGTTTTACCCAGGTGAACGATGCCTTGTGCCACATTGTCGGGTACTCGGCCGCCGAACTGCTGCACAAGACATTTCAGGACATCACCCACCCGGACGATCTGCAAGTCGATCTGGCGTTTGCGCAAGAGTTGCTGGACGGTATTCGCACCAGCTACCAGATGGAGAAGCGCTATTTCCACAAGGATAGGCACATCATCTGGGTGTTGCTCAGCGGCGCCGCCGTGCGCGACTCCAACGGCAAGGTGCTGTACTTCATCGCGCAGATTCTGGACATCACCGAGCGCAAGCAGATGCTGGAGCAACTCGACCGGCAGGCCAACGAGGATTACCTGACCGGGCTTTTCAATCGCCGCTATTTCATGGAGCGGGGACAGCAGGAGCTTGCCCGCGAGCAGCGTTTCGGCGATACGCTTTCCTTGCTCATGCTGGATATCGACCATTTCAAGAGCATCAACGACACGCATGGGCACAAGGCTGGCGACGTCGTGCTGCAGAAGCTGAGCGAGATCATGCGCGAAACCTTGCGCACGTTTGACATCATCGGGCGCCTTGGTGGCGAGGAGTTCGCCATCATGTTGCCGGAAACCGATCTGCAAAAAGCGACCGAGGTCGCAGAGCGCTTGCGGGAGAAAGTCGCCGCCACCGGCGTGGTGCTGGAGGCCGGGTTGCCGCTGCATTTTACGGTCTCGATCGGCGTGGTAGCGCTAACGGAAAAAGACATCAATCTCGACATCTTGCTCAATCAAGCCGACAAGGCGCTATATCAAGCCAAGAACGGCGGCCGCAACCGGGTGTGTGTTGCATAGGACAAACACCAATGCGGCATGGCCGGATTTTCTGAATGCATATCAGCTGAACCGCCGATATTAAATTGTTTCCCGCGTAGCGATAATAATTTCCCCCGAGTTGCGTCCCCAATAGAACGCTTTTTCCCCTTGAAACATTAAAGCCGTGTTCCGGCATACGGACAAACCGGCAAAGCTTGCTGCGAAACCGGCCGATTATCCGGACTCGGTCGAGTGTCATGGCTGGTGAGCGGGTTTGCGCGAGCCCGCAGATAGTCCCCGCCGGATCCAATCGGAGTAAACGACCATGCACGAAGAAGACGAATCCTCGGCGATCAACGCCCGTCTGCCCGATCCGGCATATACCGCAGCGCCCGCTGCCAACGTTAATGCCAATGCGGTGCAGTCGGACAAATCGGCGACATCCCCCCTCGCAGAGGCCAAGACACGCCAGAATGCGGCCATTCTCCAGGCATCGCTGGATGTGTCGCTGCAATCGAAGAACGAACCGCTTGCCTTGCTGCTGAAGTCGGCGATTAACGGCATCAATGAATTGCTCAAGCCGGAATTTGGCGACAATGCCATCCAGGCGGCCGCCAGCCAGGACAACACCCCCACCGGTACTGCCGGGCGCATTGTGTCGCTTTCCACTGGCTTTTACGATGCGTTCAAACTGCAGAATCAGGGCGAGGATGCGAATTCCGTGCTAGACAAATTCATGGAAACCATTCGCCGCGGCTTCGAGAAAGGAGCCAAGGAAGCGCAAGAGGTGCTGCGCAACATGGGCGTCCTCAATGGCGACATTGCCAGCAACATCGACAAGACCCTCGAGCTGGTTCGACAAGGCTATGCCGACTTTGAAGCCGCACAGCGAAGCGGTCTGGCAAGTGCCGCCAACGCGAGCTCATCCACTCCTGCCGCCCAGGGCTGATTCACTCGCAAAGCGAAAAGAAATGGAAACCGGGCTTGCGCACGCCAGGGACAACCGTTCGGATCGGGTTTCCAAACCGGCGGTTTTTTTGATAGAAGACCCGTCGAGTTAAACCACGAATTTCGTGGTCGTGTTATTCAGAACGCGGGCCGCATCGACCATCCGGCCGGCTTCGGTCACGCAGGCGGACGTATACGTTGCCACCTCCTCGGTATGCTTCTCGTTTTCCGCGATGCGCGAGCGAACGAGGCCGACCAGCATCTGCTGGTCGTCGGCGGCATCGTGCACGGCTTCTACCGAACGCTTCATGGCCGTGGTGGCTTGCTCGATCTGCACGAAGGTCTCGGAAGACTGCTTCGAGGCTTCCAGACCGGCCTGCACGGCGCCGGCATTTTCGGTCGACAGCAGTACCGTGGAGGCGACATCCTTGCTGACCTGCTTGAGGACGTTATCGATGTGCTTGGTGGCCTGGGCTGCCTGTTCGGATAATTTCCTGACCTCGTCGGCGACCACGGCGAATCCCCGGCCTTGCTCGCCTGCACGGGCTGCCTCAATGGCGGCATTCAGGGCCAGCAGGTTGGTTTGCTCGGCAATAGCCCGGATGTCGGAGATCGCCTTTTCAACTTCCTTGGCACTGTTTTCCAGGCTGGAAGCATTGGCGGAGATCTTGACGCTGGCGGCATCCAGTGCGGAAATGGCCTGCTCGGTGGCTTTGACATGCGTGAAACCGTTGTGCACCAGCTCGTCGGCAGAGGAGGCGCTCTGTCCGGCTTCGGCGGCCAGTCCCAGGATGGAGTCGGCAGCACCGGCCAGGCCGTTGACGACCTTGAGGATCTCGGTTGCATTGGTGCGGTGTTCGACCATGTTGTTGTCCATCGAGGCCATGGCGGTGCCGATCTCCTTGGCCGTGGTGTCGACCAGGCTGGCCGACTGTGCGATGTCCCGTATGGTCTCGCGCAGGCCGGTGGTCATGGCGTCGAAACCTTCGGTGATCTCGCCTACCGTATCGCGGCTATGGACGCCGCAGCCCTCGCGCAGGTCACCCTTGCGTATGCGGTCGGATGCGATGGCGATCAGGCGCAGCTTGCGGATGAGCAGCCACTCCAGCAGTTTGTGGTTGACGATGCCGATCGTGATCCCGGCGATGATGCAGCCGATAGTGAACCAGACGAGCATGCCGTCTTTCCAGTCGACGAAAAAACTGGCATAGAACGGAAAAACCAGTCCCATGCTCAGCCCGAAGCCAAGAAAGGAAAACTTGAGCTGGTTGAGTATCGAAGATCCCCCGTGGTTCATGGCGAGTCCTTTATAGTTATATTAGCCGGTATAGTTATATTTGGTCGGCAATGTGGCTAGAACAGTGTACACGCCCTAGCTATCGGCGAAAATGGGCGCTCCTTTAGGGCAATCCGCAGGCGAGCCGCTTCCACCCGTCCTGTTTCATCTTCGGCCAGTTTGGCGGGTTAGACAATCCCCCGGCAAGACTCTAGACTGGCTCCCTCTTTAACAACGAGGGATCGGCCATGCGCTTCCCGTTCCCGAAACGCAATGCGAACCGTCCCACTATGAATACAGAAGCCGAGAACGACTGCCTTGCCATCACCGCCTGCGGCGAAGACCGGGTCGGCCTGGTCGAACGGCTGACCGGCCGGATCGCCGACAGCGGTTGCAACGTCGAAGAGAGCCGCATGAGCGTGCTGGGCGGAAAATTCGCGCTCATCGCGCTGGTGACCGGTCCGTGGCACGCGCTGTCCAAGCTGGAGGCGCAGCTGCCCGCGCTGGGCGAGCAGTTCGGCCTTGCCATCGTGCACGAACGTACAACGAAGAAAGAGTCCAGGCAGCAAGCCATCCCCTACAACGTCGAACTCGTGACCATGGACCAGCCCGGCATCGTGCGCAGCCTGTCGGCTTTCTTCGCGCGCCACGGCATCAACATCGAGGAACTGCAAACCAGCACCTATGCCGCGACGCAGACCGGCACGACTATGATCTCGCTGGTGATGACGGTCGGCATTCCCTCCAGCGTGCACATCGCCACCCTGCGTGGCGATTTTCTCGACTACTGCGACGACCTTAACCTGGACGCCACCTTCGAGCCGGTGCGCGGATAGCCGATGGGCAATATCGTCAAGCTCGATGCCGTCCGCCGCGAGAAGCGCCAGAGCAAGGCCGACGGCATCACGCTGTGCCGCTCCGGCCACCACAAATGGCAGGCCGAGACCGGGCAGCGCTTCGATGTGAAGCAGGGGCGGCTGGTGACGACGGAGCGTTGTGTGCATTGTGGGGAGCGGCGCACCAGGTTGACATGAGCCCGGGGCGTTGATGGAAGAAATGGTCCGCCTGTTTTGACCATGCTTCCTGGCGCTGCCGCTGGCTGAATAGATGGGAGAGATGCTCCATGAAACAGGAAGCCTATGCACAAACGCTGGAATGGCTAAAGACCAACCCCTCGCTGGAAGAGCTGTGCACCCGTTTTCCGGATGAATGGGATGCGGTGCAGCGTGAGATGGCCGGGATCATTGCGGGCGGTGCGGCGGAAGAACTGAAGGCTTTTCTGGAGCGGCTATCCAGGCCGCTGGCGCAAACCGGGATGCGTCAACCTGCGCTTGCGGCGCAGCTGTCTCATCATGTGCGCCGCCGTATGGCGCACGAGTCGGTCAAGCAATTGAGCCGCGCCGTGCTGGCTAGCGAGACCGGCGTGAGGCAGGGCAAACTGCGCTTCAACTGGTTCAACGGTTTCATCGCGCAGCTCCTGCTGTTCTCCAATGGCTTGCGGCGCAAGCCGGTCTCGCTGTTCTGGTTCCGCTTGTTCTGGCCGTTGTTGTGGCAACGCAAGCGGCTGCTGCCGCTGGTACAGCCCAAGGGCATCTACTGTTTCTATTCGCGCGCACTGGTGGAAGCGCTTGCAGCGATGGTCGCTGGCCGGAACTGCCTCGAGATCGGCGCAGGCGACGGCACGCTGGCGCGGTTCCTGAAAGAGCAGGGGGTGCAACTGAATGCCGTCGATAACCACGGCTGGCAACAGGCGGTGGATTACCCGGACTGGGTGCTCAAGCTCGATGCGCGTGAGGCGCTGGCGCAGTTCTCGCCCGAGGTCGTCATCTGCTCCTGGCCTCCCGCGCAGAACGATTTCGAGCGCGCCGTGTTCCGCACTCCCTCAGTACAGATCTACATCGTCATTGGCAGCCGTCACCAGTTCGCCTTCGGCAACTGGCAGGAATACACCGGGCAAGGCGCGTTCACGCTGGAGCAGGACGAGGCGCTCGGCAAGCTGGTGTTGCCGCCCGAGCTGGAGCCGGCAGTGTATGTGTTCCGTCGCAAGGCCGTTGCCGAGCGATGAGGCAGGAACAACGACTAACACCCCGTTAGACATCCTCCCCGCTACCCATTAGACTTGCGCCCTTTCGCAACGCCGTCGCAAGGTTTTTCCCCATGAATCAGGAAGTAAGCACACCCAGCGCCGCTCCGAGCGCGCTCATCGCCAAGGAAGTGGCACGCCGCCGGACCTTCGGCATCATCTCCCACCCGGACGCGGGCAAGACCACGCTCACCGAGAAACTGCTGCTGTTCTCCGGCGCGATCCAGATGGCGGGGGCGGTGAAGGCGCGCAAGAGCGGCCGCCATGCGACTTCCGACTTCCTCGAGATCGAGAAGCAGCGCGGCATCTCGGTCGCTTCGTCGGTGATGCAGTTCGAATACCGCGACCATGTGGTGAACCTGCTCGACACGCCCGGCCACCAGGATTTCTCCGAAGATACCTATCGCGTGCTCACCGCCGTGGACTCGGCGCTGATGGTGATCGACGCGGCCAAGGGCGTGGAGGCGCAGACCATCAAGCTGCTGGACGTGTGCCGCATGCGCGACACGCCCATCCTCACCTTCATGAACAAGATGGACCGCGAGGTGCGCGATCCGCTGGAGCTGCTGGACGAGGTGGAGTCGGTGCTGAAGATCCAGTGCGCGCCGGTCACCTGGCCGCTCGGCATGGGCAAGACCTTCCGCGGCGTGTACCACCTGCTGCGCGACGAGATTCTGCTGTTCACGCCGGGCGAAGAGCGCGCCGACGGCGAGGTGGAGGTGATCAAGGGCATCGACAATCCCATTCTGGCCGAGCGCTTCCCGCTGGAGATCGAACAGCTCAAGATGGAGGTCGAGCTGGTGCACGGCGCCTCGCATCCCTTCGACCTGCAGGCCTTCCTGGCCGGCAAACAGACGCCGGTGTTCTTCGGTTCCGCCATCAACAACTTCGGCGTGCGCGAGATCCTGAACGCGCTGCTGGAGTGGGCGCCCGCGCCGCGCGAACGCGATGCCACGGTGCGCGCGGTGAACCCGACCGAGCCGAAGTTCTCCGGCTTCGTGTTCAAGATCCAGGCCAACATGGATGCCAATCACCGCGACCGCATCGCTTTCTTGCGCGTGTGCTCCGGCCATTTCGAGCGCGGCATGAAGATGAAGCATCTGCGTATCGGCAAGGAGATACGCGTGTCCAGCGTGGTGACCTTCATGGCCTCCAGCCGCGAGCTGGTGGAAGAGGCGTTCGCCGGGGACATCATCGGCCTGCCCAATCACGGCAACATGCAGATTGGCGACACCTTCTCCGAAGGCGAGGCATTGCAGTACACCGGCATCCCGTATTTCGCGCCGGATCATTTCCAGACCGTGCGCATCCGCAATCCGCTCAAGGTGAAGCAGTTGCACAAGGGGCTGCAGCAGCTGGGCGAAGAGGGCGCGGTGCAGGTGTTCAAGCCGGTGGACGGCGGCGACCTGATTCTCGGCGCGGTCGGCATGCTGCAGTTCGATGTGGTGGCGAGCCGCCTGGCGGGCGAATATGGCGTGGACGCGATGTTCGAGGGCTCCGCGGTGAACACCGCGCGCTGGGTGACCTGCGACGATGCGAAGATATTTGCCGACTTCCAGAAGGCGCTGTCGCACAACCTCGCCATCGATGCGGCGGGCAACCTGGCCTACCTCGCGCCGAACAGGGTGAACCTCAACCTGACGCAGGAACGCTGGCCCAAGGTGGTGTTCCATACCACCCGCGAACACGCCGTCAAATTGTGATGCAAGAACTCGAATTCCACCTGCGCGGCGAGTTCGTCGAACTGTGCAATCTGCTCAAGCTCGCCGGTGTGTGCGACAGCGGCGGCGCGGGCAAGGCGCTGGTGGCCGAAGGACTGGTGTCGGTGGACGGTAAGGTCGAATTGCGCAAGACCGCGAAGATACGCGCCGGATCGGTCGTTACACTGCACGGCGTGCAGATACGCGTGCAGGCTTGATTTAATGCCACACCTCGCACAAGGTCTCTCCTTAAGGTTTTCACTGCACTGCCGATAAAGAACCTAAGCAGTCGCAGTAAAAAAGGAGGTGTGCCATGTTTGCCTTTACTATCATCGGGTTCGTCGTTGAAAGCGGAAAGTATCTCGATTTCCAGGTGGAAGTTCTTGCCGAATCGCCGGTCGAGGCGGTGGAGAAGGTGAAGCGCCATGATCATCGGGCAGTGGTCTCCAACGTATCGCGCAACTCGAACGGCTGGAGTGACGGCTTCTGATGGAACTACTGATGAAACTACTAGCCATCTGACTAAGCCGCTGAAGCGGCAAGTCATTGGTTATAGCCATTCGACCAGGCTGGCAAACAACGCCAGCCAAGTCGCTGGTTATAAGACATGGCGCTCCGGCTGGCCCTGCCGGGCAAAACGGAGAGATTCTTTGTAGTCATCGTGCTGTACATCTCACACAACGTCACCCTCACCGAACGAGAGATCGAGCTGTCCGCCGTGCGCGCCCAAGGTGCGGGCGGACAGAACGTCAACAAGGTATCCAGTGCAGTTCACCTGCGTTTCGACATCCTCCACTCTTCATTGCCGGAGGGATTCAAGCAGCGCTTGCTGCAACTCAACGACCAGCGCATCACCAAGGACGGCGTGGTCATCATCAAGGCACAGGAATATCGCAATCAGGAACAGAACCGCAACGAGGCGTTGCGGCGCCTGAAGGCATTGCTGCAGTCGGTGGCGGTGCCGCCGAAGAAACGCGTCGCCACCAAACCGACGCGCAGTGCGCAGAAGAAACGGCTGGAAAGCAAGGTCAGGCGCGGCACAACCAAGTCGTTGCGCGGCAGGGTGACCGATTAAACGGTCAGGCTGTCTTCCAGGTAACGATCGAAATCATCAGCCGGCATCGGCTTGGCAAACAGGTAGCCCTGTCCGTAGTCGCATCCGGCGGCGATCAGCATGTCCCGTTGTTCTACTGTCTCCACGCCCTCGGCGACGACTTTCATGCCCAGCTTGTGCGCCATGACGATGATCGCCTCGGCGATGGCGTGGTCGCCCGGGTTGTTCACCATGTTGCGCACGAAGGACTGGTCGATCTTGAGATAGTCGATGTCGAAACGTTGCAGGTAGGACATGGCCGAATAACCGGTGCCGAAGTCGTCCAGCGAGACCTGGATGCCCGCATCGCGGAATGCCGAGCAGCTTTTCCTGCACTTCGGCGCGGTCGTCCATCAGCAGACCTTCGGTGATCTCCACCACGATGCAGCTCGGCGGGATGTCGAGTGCGCGCAGCCAATTGAGCAGGCCGAGGTTGTTGTCGCCGGTGATGAACTGGCGCGGCGATTTGTTCACGCTGATCTGCATGTCAGACAGGCGGCTGTCCGTGCTGGAACACCAGTGCTTGGCCTTGAGCGCGGCCTGGCGGAACACCCAGTCGCCGATGTCGTTGATGAGGCCGATCTCTTCCGCCAGCGGAATGAAGATCGCCGGGCTGACAAAGCCCAGTTTGGGATGATGCCAGCGCAACAAGGCTTCGGCTTTGATGGGATGTCCCGTGGCCAGATCGATGATGGGCTGGTAGTAGACCTCGAACTGTCCGCTATCAAGCGCGCGGCGCAGGTCGTTGCTGAGCTGCAGCCGGGTCTGTGCGGCTTCCTGCATGGAGGCGGTGAAATAGCTGTACTGGTTGCGCCCGCGGCTCTTGGCGACATACATCGCCTGGTCGGCGTTCTTCAGCAGCGAAGACAGATTGTCCGCATCCTGCGGGTAAAGCGTGATGCCGATGCTGGCGGAGACGTAGGCGGATGTTTCGCCGATCGAAAACGGTTTGGCGAGGACGCTGATGATGTTATCGGCCAGCGCACCGAGCCGCTTCGGGTCGTACAGTCCGGGCAGGATGACGGTGAACTCGTCCCCGCCCAGGCGCGCCAGGGTGTCCGATTCGCGGATGCAACCGGCGATGCGTTTGGAGGCCTGCACCAGCAGGTTGTCTCCGGCCTCATGTCCGAGCGTGTCGTTCACTTCCTTGAAATGGTCGAGATCGATGAACATCAGCGCCAGCGACTGTTGCTCGCGTTCTTCGCGTTTCAGTTCCTGCATCAACCGGTCATGGAACAACCGCCGGTTCGGCAGTCCGGTGAGCACGTCGTAGTTGGCCTGGCGCCAGATGATCTCTTCGTTGCGCTTCTTGTCGGTGATGTCGGAGAAGATGGCGATGCGCTGGCGCACCTCGCCGTTTTCATCGCGCACCGTGTTGATGGTCAGCCATTCGGAATAGGTCTCGCCGTTCTTGCGGCGGTTGATGATCTCGCCCTGCCAGCTGCCTATCGTCTGGATGGACGACCACATCGAGCGGTAGAACTCCTTGCCCTGTTGTCCGGAGCTGAGCAGCTTGGGATCCTGGCCGATGACTTCCTGTGCTTCGTATTGCGTGATGCGCGTGAAGGCCGGATTGACGGCGACGATCCTGTTGTTTGCATCGGTGATGGTGATGGCCTCGGGGCTCGCCTGGAACACGGTGGCGGCCAGTTGCAGGTCTTCTTCGTCGATCTTGCGTTCGATGGCGATGCCGACGATCTTGGCCATTTCGGTGACGAGCTTGATCTGCGCCTCGCTGGGGGTGGCAATCTGCCGTTGATACACTGCCAGCGTGCCCAGCACCTTGTCTTTGGCGGAGAAGACCGGCTCGACCAGCAGGCGGCCAGTCCGGCCTGTGCTGCCAATTCCTTGTAACTTGCCCAATCCGGATGTGTCTGGATATCGGAGATGATGGTCCGTTCTCCGGTGGTGACAGTGTGTCCGCAAGGACTGCTGCCGATCCCGATGTCCTGCATCGCCTTCTTGAAGAAGTCGGGCAGGGAAGGGGCGGCTCCGATGTGCAGGTGATTGTCATCCTTGTCCAGCAACAGGATCGAACACAATATCTGCGGTTGCTCGGTCTCGATCTGGCGGGCGATGGTGTCGAGGATATCCTTCAGTTCCCTGCCGCGCGCCAGCATCTCCAGCACTTCGCCGCGTATCTGTTCGCGGTGCAGCGCCTGCTCCCGCTTGGTCACGTCATTGACGACGGAATAGAGCAAGGCCTTGCCGTGGTAATCGACGTGTCCCGAGTGCACCTCGACTTCGCGCACCTCGCCCGAAGCGAGACGATGCTGGAAGCGGAAGAATTGGCGCTGTTCGTCGACGGCGAGGCGGATCTCCTGTTGCAGCAACTCCGGCGGCATGACGTTGATGTCGGTGATGCGCATCTGGCGCAATTGTTCTACCGACCAGCCGTAAAAATCGGCGGCGGCCGGGTTGGCATCCACGATCATGTCGTCCTTCGGATCGATCAGCAGCTTGATGGCGGTATTGTTGGTGAACATCGAGTGATACAGCGCCTCGTCTTCGCGCAGCAACGCTTCGTCATGTGCGAGGTTCTTGTGCAGCTGGTTGAAGCTGGATTGCAGCTTGCGAATCTCCGGGCTGCCTTCCAGCGGGATGCTGCGCAACGGCGAAATTTCGTTGTTGGAGAGTTTTTCGATCAAGTCGGCCGAGCGCGACAACGGCGAAAGCTCGTGGCGCAGGAACAGCCACAGCAGGGGGATGACCAGCAACGCGACAAGAACGGCGGACATGATGGCCCCGTTGCGGATATGCACGATGCGTGCGAACGCAGAAGCGGTCGGTGTGTGTGCCTCCACGAACCAGCCAGTACTCGGGATATGCCGTGCCGAGGTGAGCTCTTCCACGCCAAATTGGTTGACCGTAATGCCCGAGCCTTCAAAACCGCCCATGTAGCGGTCATGCATCTTGTCGATGCCGGGCGCTGGCAGGGGTTTCAGGGTGCGGAGATGTTCGGTATCGGCGACGAACAGATTGTCGCGGGGAGAGACGATCAGGTAAGCATTGCTGGTTCGGATGCAAATTGGCATCGAAGTCGCTTAACAAACTGTTGTCGGCCAGGCTGGTGATGCCGGCGAAAACGCCGATGATGCGCTGGTTCTTGTCGAAGATCGGCACTGCGATGACGAGGCGCGGTTTCTTGATGAATCTCCCGAGACTGGGTTTTGAGATAGCCGGCTTCCCTGTCGCGATTATCTGGCGGAAAAATTCTATCTGCGAATAATCCGCGCTTCCTCTCCCGTCGGCTTGGGGGAAATCGGCAATGGCATGTCCATCTTTGGATATGACGATGGTCCCCAAGGTAAATAGCCGGCCGATGGTTTTGCGTTCAGCCAGGAAAGCCGAGGTCCGTCCGCGATGCGCCATTATTTCGGGGGTGAGGGAATTGGCAGCCAGTGCGAGCGAATCGATGCGCAAGCTGACCGCGTTGTCGATGCGCTCGGCGACAAACGAGACTTCGGAAAGCTGCTGGTTGGAGAGCGAGACTTCCATTTCCTGGCGTGTATGCGCCGAGAACTGGTAGGTGATCGCTGCAATTGAAAACAGGAACAGACCCAAGGTAAAAATAACCACCTTGGACTTTCAGGCTCAGATTATGAGATATGCGGAACATGCTAATTTGACCGTTCTCCCCCGGTTTGCAGCACATTTGCCACCCGCCACGCCGATTCAACGTGATCGGCCATTTTTATTATTAATTCCCTAGTAAAATTCTACACCTTTCCGTAAAGATAGTTTTTGCGTTTTGGCTCGGGGAAGCGTTCGATGGCGTAGCGCAGCATGGTGCGCGGCATGCTGCGGTAGTGCTGATGCAGGAAATCCTCTTCGGCGGCGAGGTCGCGTTTGCCGACCTCGCGCAACATCCAGCCCACTGCCTTGTGCATCAGGTCATGCCCGTCACCGAGCAATGCCTCGGCGATGCGTAGCGTGTCGCCGAAGTCGTTCATCCGGATGAAATGAAAGGTGGACACGATGGCGATGCGCCGTTCCCACAGCGACGGCGAACGCGCCAGCTTGTGCAGCACCTTGCGCGGACGCTGCCTGCAGATGGCGGCCGACGATATGCGGCGCGGAGACATCGACCAGGTCCCAGTTGTTGATGCGATGCGTGTTGCCGCAGATAGAGATCGAAAGCGGCCTGCTGCTGCGTCTCGTCGGCGCGCTGGTAGAACTGCATCAGCAACAGCAGCGCGAACAGGCGTTCCTCGTGGTATCTGGAATCGAGCAGGGTCTGGATCGTCATCCAGTCCTGCATTGCGATGCTGTTTGGCCAGTGCGCGCAGCACCGGCACCTTGATGCCGAGGAACACATCGCCTTCGCCGTACTGGCCTGGGCCGGTCTTGAAGAAGCCTTGCAGGACGGCGGCCGTCTGCGGCGAGGCGAGTGCGCGCAGTTCCTTCTGGGCGGGGAGCAGGGCGGCCATGCGTCGCGTCTAGCCGCGTTTGGCCGCGATCAGGAAGATCGGGAAGTCGCGCGGGCCCTGGCCTTCGATCTCCTTGTGCACCACGGTCGCCGTGGTGTCGCGCACGTCGTCGAACCCGGCGGCCAGCAGCAGTTCGCGCAAATGGCCGCGGTCGAAGCCCAGGTGGAACACGCCGGTGTTGTCGCCGTGGAAGGCGCCGTCCTCGGTGTCGAGGTCGGCGAAGGCGATCTGCCCCTGCGGCTTGAGCAATCGCGTCCATTCCTTGAACAGCGCAGCGGTATCCGGCACATGGTGCGTCACCATGCTGCTGACGATGAGGTCGTAGCTGCCGGTGGCATGCGCGCCGCGCTCGAAATCGACCAGCTGCGTGCTGACGTTGCCGGGCTGCAGCGTGGCGATCTTGTCCTTCAGCACGTCGAGCATGGCGGGCGAACTGTCCGCACCGCACATGGACTTCACGTGGGGCTGCAGCTGCATCGCCACCAGTCCGGTGCCGCAGCCGTAGTCGAGCACGTCCATCTGCGGCGATAGCTTCACTTCACGCATGATGGCGGCAGCCACGTCGTGGGCGATCTTGAGGCGGGTGGGATTGCTGTCCCAGCGCGAGGCGACCGATTCGAAATCTCTTCTGGTTTGTTCCATGGCGAGCCCTTATCTCATTGCTGAATTATTGCTTTGGGCTGGCTTAGCCAGCCTCATTCCCTCCCCCTTGCAGGGGGAGGGGTAGGGAGGGGGTAGAAATGCTGAACGAGACTCTGCCCCCATCCTAGCCTTCCCCCTGCAAGGGGGAAGGAATGGCTCAGAGTAGCTGAGAATCGTTAACGGCGGCGGCTGTTGCCGTTCATCAGCGACCCCATGATGCCGCGCACCAGTTGCCGCCCCAGTTCCGCTCCGACCGTGCGTACCACGCTCTTTACCATGGCCTCACCCACGCCCTGGCGGCGGCTGGTGCCGCCACCGAAGATGCCGCCCAGCATGCCGCCGAGTCCGCCAGCTGGAGGAGGAAGTGGATTCTTCGGCCGCGGCAGCCTGCTTCTGTTCGGTGCGGCCCTTGAGTTTCTCGTAGGCCGATTCGCGGTCGATCGCCTGTTCGTAGTGTCCCGCCAGCAGCGAGGATTTGATGATGGCAGCGCGTTCCGCATCGGTGATCGGGCCGATCTGCGCTTGCGGCGGCACGATGAAGGCACGCTCGACGATGCAGGGGCGGCCCTTCTCGTCCAGCAGCGAGACCAGCGCTTCGCCCACGCCGAGTTCGGTGATGACGGCGGCTTCGTCCAGCGCCGGGTTGTCGCGCATGGTCTCGGCGGCGGCGCGCACGGCTTTCTGGTCGCGCGGCGAGAAGGCGCGCAGCGCATGCTGCACACGGTTGCCGAGCTGGCCCAATATCTTGTCCGGCACGTCCATCGGGTTCTGCGTGACGAAGTACACGCCCACGCCCTTGGAACGGATCAGGCGCACCACTTGCTCGATCTTGTCGACCAGTGCAGCGGGGGCGTCGTTGAACAGCAGGTGGGCCTCGTCGAAGAAGAACACCAGCTTGGGCTTGTCGAGGTCGCCCGCCTCAGGCAGGTGTTCGAACAGTTCCGACAGCAGCCACAGCAGCAGCGTCGAGTACACCTTGGGCGCCTGCATCAGCTTGTCGGCGGCGAGGATGTTGACCATGCCGGCGCCCTTGCTGTCGGTCTGCATCAGGTCGTCGATGTTCAGCATCGGCTCGCCGAAGAACTGTTCCGCGCCTTGGCTGGAAAGCTCCAGCAAGCCGCGCTGGATGGCGCCGATGCTGGCGGTGGAGATGTTGCCGTATTCGGTGGTGAAATCCTTGGCGTTGTCGCCGACGTGCTGCACCATCGCGCGCAGGTCCTTGAAGTCGAGCAGCAGCATGCCGCTGTCGTCGGCGATCTTGAACACCAGCGTGAGCACGCCCTGCTGGGTGTCGTTCAGGTTCAGCATGCGGCCCAGCAGCAGCGGCCCCATGTCGGAAACGGTGGCGCGCACCGGATGGCCCATCTCGCCGAACACATCCCAGAAAGTCACCGGGTAGGCGCGGTGTGCGTAGCCATCCAGCTGCAGTTGTTCGACGCGCGCCTGCACCTTGGCGTTGCCGCCGCCGGCCTTTGAAATGCCGGAAAGGTCGCCCTTGATGTCGGACATGAACACCGGCACGCCGATGCGGCTGAACGACTCGGCCAGCGATTGCAGCGTCACGGTCTTGCCGGTGCCGGTGGCGCCGGTGATGAGGCCGTGGCGGTTGGCCATCTGTGGCAGCATTTCGAGTTCTTGTTTGTCGTTCTTGGCGATGAGGAGTGGGGCGGTCATTCTGTATTCCTTGGATAAATTGCTGATGCGTATCGGGGTGTTCGTTGATGAGGGCAGTGCAGCGAGCGCACGCAAACTTGCCCATTATCGCGGCTGGGGCGCACTGCTGCAATCTTGCCGCAGCGAATCCCTCTTCGTTATCGGGGGCGGGTGAAAGTCTGCCGCTGTACTAATCGCCATGAGAAGAGGAGAATAACCAGCAGGTGGTGGCATGGTGTGGTCAATCAAGCCCATGCCAGTGACAAGATCAACGAACCGGCAGAATGGTGTTCGAGTTCCTAGTGTCAGTGAAGGAGATGATTATCATGCCAGTCAACACGGTCAATAGCGCAGGCAGCAACTACGTTTCCCAGGTTCAACCCCAACCGCAAACTTTCGCTGATCGTACGGCGGAAGCCGCGAGCAACAAGGATCGCGAAGACGCGGCCAAGGCAGCTGCAGCCAAAGCCCAGCAACAGCAGGCTCAGCCACAACCCACCGTCAATACCAGTGGTCAGGCTGTGGGCGCTGTTATCAACGTCAAAGCCTGATGTGATTCATTTAAGAACGTGTGCCGCCAGTAGCCGCACGCGTTCTTAGACGCCTGCCTGTTCCGCCTGCACATCCGCAAAGTAACTCGACCGCACCATCGGTGCGCAAGCGGCATGTGAAAACCCCATTGCTTTGGCTTCTTCCTCGAACATCTTGAACGTTTCCGGCGTGACATAGCGCAGCACCGGCAGGTGACCGTCGGAGGGTTGCAGGTATTGGCCCAGCGTGAGCATCTCGACATCGTGGGCGCGCAGGTCGCGCATCACCTGCAGCACTTCCTCGTCGGTCTCGCCCAGGCCCAGCATCAGGCCGGACTTGGTCATCACCTGCGGGAAGCGCGCCTTGAATTCCTTTAGCAGTTGCAGCGAATGCGCATAGTCGGCGCCGGGGCGGGCCAGGGGATACAGGCGCGGCACGGTTTCCAGATTGTGGTTGAGCACGTCGGGCAGGCTGGCCGCCAGCGCGTCCAGCGCGACGTCGAGGCGGCCGCGGAAATCGGGTACCAGGATCTCGACCTTGGTGGTGGGGGAGCTTGCACGGATGGCGGCGACACAATCGGTGAAATGCCCGGCACCGCCGTCGCGCAGGTCGTCGCGGTCCACGCTGGTGATGACGACATAGCGCAGTTTGAGCAGGCCGATGGAGCGCGCGAGGTTTTGCGGTTCATTGGGGTCGGGCGGCAGCGGCTTGCCGTGCGCCACGTCGCAGAACGGGCAGCGGCGGGTGCAGACATCGCCGAGGATCATGAAGCTGGCCGTGCCCTTGCCGAAACACTCGCCGATGTTGGGGCAGGAGGCTTCCTCGCACACGGTGTGCAGCTGGTTGTCGCGCAGCATGCGCTTCACTTCGTTATAGCCCGCGCCGCTGCCGGGTTTGACCCGTATCCATTGCGGTTTGCGCAGGCGTTCCTGCAAAGGCACGATCTTGATGGGGTTGCGCGCGGTCTTGGCAGCGCCGGTCTGTTTGTGGGTGTCGTTCATGGTCGAATTGTAAGGCATAGGGGGAGTGCGCCGGTTCTAAAGCGCGCCTAATCCCTGTAGCATGTGCGGATAAATAATACCCAAGTAGAAAAGTATGGTATATTGCGCCCCAATGGTTATGCCATTCCCACTTTACCAACAATAGATCAGGAGACTGCCATGGAACACCAATTGCCCGCTCTGCCTTACGCCAAGGATGCCCTCGCACCGCACATGTCGGCCGAGACTTTCGAATACCACTACGGCAAGCACCATCAGGCCTATGTGACCAACCTGAACAACCTGATCAAGGGCACGGAATACGAGAATCTCGGTCTCGAAGCCATCATCAAGAAGGCTCCGGCTGGCGGCATCTACAACAACTCCGCGCAAGTGTGGAACCACACTTTCTTCTGGAACTGCATGAAGCCGAACGGCGGCGGCGCACCGACCGGCGCGCTGGCTGATGCCATCAACAAGAAGTGGGGCACTTTCGACGAGTTCAAGAAAGCCTTCCAGACTTCCGCCGTGGGCAACTTCGGTTCCGGCTGGACCTGGCTGGTGAAGAAGGCCGACGGCAGCGTGGACATCGTCAACATGGGCGCCGCCGGCACCCCGCTGACCACCGCCGACAAGGCGCTGCTGTGCGTGGACGTGTGGGAACACGCCTACTACATCGACTACCGCAACCTGCGTCCCAAGTTCGTCGAGACCTTCCTCAACAACCTGGTGAACTGGGATTTCGTGGCGAAGAACTTCGCCTGATCTCAAGGTAAAGTGAGTTGAACCCGATCCCGAGCGCAAACCGCTCGGGATTTTTGTTTGTGCTTTGCTAAACTGGGCACATGAAAATACATCTGCTCCTCATCAATCGCATCCGCCTGCTCTTCGCGGCGTTTTACGATCTGCTCGCTCGCCGCTGGAAAAAGAGCTTTTATCTTTACCTGGCGGCGGTCTTCACTGTTCTCGCGATCGCGGATACGGTGGTGCTGCATGTGACGCAGAACATGCGCCAGGGGGCTTTCGACATGATGGTGCGCTATCGCATCCACGCGCCCAAGCCCGACCCCGATATCGTCATCGTCGATATCAACGAAGCCAGCCTGTCGGCGATGGCCAAGGATTATGGGCGCTGGCCGTGGCCGCGACAGGTGCTGGGCGAGTTCCTCGAAGGAGTCGAGAAGCAGAAGCCCAAGGCCGTGGTGTTCGACATCCTGTTCAGCGATGCCGACGTGTACAACCCGGACAGCGATGCCTATTTCGATGCGGCCATCGCGGCGACCGATAACACCTACTTCCCGATGCTGCGGCTCGATCCGGCCAGCGATGCGCTGAGCCAGATCAAGCCCGCCATGATTCCCGGTGTCACGCCGTTATCGGAACAGGCCGACCCGAATGCGACGGTGGCGGTGGTGCTGCCGCACTTCGCGGCGGCATTAAACGGCGGCCGTATCGGCTTCAATAACATCTATCCCGATGCCGATGGCACGGCGCGGCGTTATCAGGTGTATCGCGACGACTATGGCTGGAAGCTGCCCTCGCTGCCGGCGCGCGTCGCAAGCGGGCTGGGCTGGCCCCCGGCACCGGCGCAGGAGGTGCTGCTGAATTGGCGCGGCAAGCCGTTCTCCTATCACTATGTCAGCTTCAGCGACGTGTATGCCGACATGGGGCGCAAGGAAAAGACCCGGCCGCAGGATGAGTTCAAGGACAAGATCGTGATCATCGGTTCGACCGCACCCAGCCTGTTCGACATCAAGCCGACGCCGATGAGCAAGATGCATCAGGGGGTGGAGATCCTCGCCACCGCCATCGACAACATGAAGCACGGCGATTTCCTGCGCTTCCCGGAAGCCCGCTTCATCTACCTGCTGCTGACCTTGGGCCTGGTATGGATGACGGCCTGGGCGTTCTATCGCAACGTCGGGCGCGACAAGATCGACCGCCTGTTCGGTTTGTCGCAGTTCCTGCTGATCGGCATCTCCTATGCCAGCATCAATCTGAGCAACACCTATATCAACCTGACCGGGCCGGTGGCGGTGGCTATCGCCTTCTTCACCATCGCGCGCATCTATGCCACCGGCACCTACAAGGCGCTGGAACAGAACATGGTGCGCGCTTCGGCGCAGCGGCCGGGCGAGCTGAACGCCAGACTGTTGCTGATCCGGCTCGATGCGTCGCGCAACTTCTACACCGATGTGGTGCTGGAACGCATCCGCAACGGGCTGGAGCGTTCCGGTAAGGAGAGCAAGAGCGTGGAAGTGATCAAGGGTACCCAGAAAGGCCTGTGGGACTTGTTCGAATACACTTTCGCGGTGTCGTGGGTGGCGGCTGACGCAGGACGATGCGGCAGCGCCGGCCCGTATCGATGCGGATATGGATGTGGTGCTGGCAGCCTTGCCGGTGCTGCTGAAGAAGAATCTGGCACGATCGGAAAACGTGGCGACCTGGTTCATGTACGACGGGCAGGTCGCAGGCGGCGACAAGGCGCGCGCCAGCTGGCGCATGTTGTTCGCCGAGGCGATATTGCAATGGGAAAAACAGCAGGAGGCGAAATGATGAAATCGGACAGGTTGGGACTGGCAGCGCTGCTTTGGCTGCTAATGCAGACGGTTGCGCTGGCGGGCGAGGCAGGGACGGCGCTGAAAGCGGATGCGATCCGGGCGGAACCCTTTGGCGATGCCAGGACTGTGGCGAAACTGGCAACCGGTGACAAAGTGGATATCCTGAAGAAAGACGGCGGCTGGTTGCAGGTCAGCAGCGCCAAAGGCAAGGGCTGGGTGCGCATGCTGAGCATCCGCAAAGGCGATGCCAAAAAAGGCTCGGGCGATGCGTCAGGCCTGCTCGGTCTGGCATCGGGACGTGCCGGCACCGGCAAGGTCGTCGCCACCACCGGCATACGCGGCCTGAACGAAGAGGAATTGAAAGCGGCAAAATTCAATGCGGAAGAATTGAAAAAGGCCGAATCCTATGCGGTCAAAAAAACCGACGCGCGCAAATTCGCCTCACAAGGCAAGCTGGCAGCGCGCCCGTTCGATTACCTGCCTGATGCGCAATAAGGAGGCGACATGAAAACGATGATGAAATGGGTGTCGCTGGCTGGTCTGCTGTGCTTCATGTTCGATGCGGCCGCGTTCGACCTCGGCGATCTGGAAAAGCAGCTCAAGACCGAACTGCCGGTCAATCCCAAGGTGATCGAAGCGGCGAAGGAACTCAAAGGGCCGGACGAGTCCGAGGAGATCGCCATCGGCAGGCAGATCGCGGGCGACCTGCTCGGTGCGGCGCCGCTGGTGAAAGATGCCAAGCTGCAGAAATACGTGAACCAGGTGGGCGAGTGGGTGGCGATGCAGAGCGATCGTCCCGACCTGCCCTGGCATTTCGGCGTGATCCAGTCCGATGACGTGAACGCCTTTTCCGCGCCCGGCGGCTACATCTTCGTGACCAAGGGGCTGTATCGCCTGCTGCAGAACGAAGCCGATCTGGCCGGTGTGCTGGGCCACGAGATCGGTCACGTCATCCGCAAACATCACCTCAAGCTGTTGCAGCAGAGCAAGCTGGTGGATCTCGGCGGCAAGGCATTGTCCAAACAGGTTGGCGGTAACGACAAGGTGCAGCAACTGATCGGCAGCGGCGCCGAAATCGTGGCGCGCGGACTCGACAAGGATGCCGAATTCGAAGCGGACCGCATCGGCGTGGTGCTGGCGACGCGCGCCGGTTACGATGCCTACGGCTTGCCCAGCGTGCTGCAGCAGATCGGCCACATCTCGAAAGACGAGGGCAGCGTCGCGTTGCTGTTCAAGACCCACCCGCTGCCGGATGACCGGATCGAGCATCTGGACAGCGCGATGGGTGATCGCTTTGATCGTATCAAGGGGCAGGAGCTGGGTTCGCGGTTCTATCGGCTGAAGCCCTGAGGTCTGCACATCTGTTAAGTCCGTTCGCCCTGAGCCTGTCGAAGGGTAGGTCAGCCTCCGACAATTTTACGAAGGTCACCGTTCATGGTTCGACAAGCTGAGCGTGTGCTGTTGGGACGCATGTCCCTTACAGCCACGGCCTACTCCTTGCGGGTACACCACGAACGGAGGATTTCTTCTGCGCTTCGAGAGAATCCTCCAACTGCTGCAGGTTGTAACGCGCCCTGACTTCATTCGGATCGAGCCGCAGCGCCAGTTCGAATTCGCGCCGCGCATCAGCAGGTGCGCTGTGCCTGCAGATAGGCATAGCCGAGGTTGTTGTGCACGCGCGCCTTGTGCGGCGATTTCTGCGCCGTGTCTTCCCACAAACTGATTTCGTTCGCATACACCTGGTTGCGCAGCACGGTGAGGCTGGCAAGGCCGAGCAGCAGCGCGGCCGCAACGATGCGCAACGTCTTCGTGTTCAGCCACAGTGTCAGCTCGATGGCGAGCGCGAGGCACAGCGGCCAGCTGGCGAGGTACAGCTGGCGCTCGTTGGCGATGTCGAGGCGCGGCAGCAGCAGGTAGAGCGGGATCAGCTGCACCATCGCCCACGCCAGCGCGAAGCTCAGCCACGGTCGCCTGCGCCACCAGGCCAGCATCAGCACGAACAGCACGCCAAGGAACACCAGCAGCGGCAGCCAGGCCTCGCCCATGCCATGCAGCAACGGCAGGTCGGGGTCGATGTCGAGCTTGAACGGCAGCAGCCATTGGCGCAGCAGCCAGCCGAAGGCATACAACTGCGTGGCGAGATTGCCCTGCAGGCCATTGAATTCGGCGCTGCGCTGCATCTGCGCCGCGTAATGGCTGTCTGAACAGGAAGAACAGCACGGCGATGAACGCCAGCATCCACACCGGCCACTGCGGCTTCAACGCGGACTGCCAGCGCCCGCCGCAGCACAGTTCCCACGCCAGCAGCGCGAGCGGCAACGTGATGGCGGTCTCCTTCACCGCCAGCGCCAGCACGAAGCACAGCGGCGTCATCACGTAGAGGTAGAAGCGGCTGTTGCGCGTGCGCCCGAGCACGTAGCTCAGCAGCGCGGCGAGATAGAACAGCGTCATCAGCGATGCGGAGCGGCCGCTGATGTAGCTCACCGCCTCGGTGTGGACGGGATGCACGGCGAACAGCAGTGCGGTCAGCAGCGGCACCTGGTGCAGGTCGTATTGCTGCGGCCGCTGCCAGATGAAGCTCTGCGCCAGGCGGAACACCAGATAGCTGTTGAGGAAGTGGATCAGCAGGTTGGTGAGGTGGAAGCCGAACGCGCCCAGGCCCAGCGTCCAGTCCAGCGTGTAGCTGAATTTCAGCAGCGGGCGGATGCCGTGGCCGAGGCCGGCGAACCAGCTCGCCCAGCTGTGCACGCCGGGCTCATTGACGATGACGTTGTAATCGTCGAACTGGAACGTGCCGGCTAGCGCGTTCGCATAGGCGACGCACACGGCCAGCGCCAGCCAGGCGAGCGTGGCAGTGGGCGATTCAGGGCGAGATGCGCGCATGGTCGAAGGCGAGGTCGAGGATGTCCACCGCATCCCACCAGCGGTCCTGCCCGTGCAGCAGCACGAGCAGCACGGTGTGCTCGCCGCGCTTGGCGTAGGCCACCAGGCACTTGCCGGCGTTGGGCGTGTAGCCGGTCTTGAGGCCGAGCGCGCCGTCGTAGCGGCCGATCAGCGCGTTCTTGTTCTGCAGCGTGTAGCGGCGCGCACCGTCCAGCGTGGCGATCTGCGATTCCTTTTGCGAGGTGAGCGGCAGCAGCTCGGCGTGCTGCAACAGCGCATGGGCCAGCAGCGCGAGATCGTGCGCGGTGGAATGGTGGTTGGCCTCATCGTGGCCGCAGGCATTGGTGAAATGCGTGTCGTGCATACCGAGCTGCTGTGCGCGCCGGTTCATACGTTCGCACGAAGCGCGCCTCGCTGCCGGCCAGATGGTCGGCCAGCGCCTGGCAGGCATCATTGGCCGAGGGCAGCATGGCGGCGGCGAGCAGGTCGTGCAGGCGGAAGCGCTCGCCTGTTTTCAGGCCGATGCGCGAACCGGTCTCTCTGGTGGCATCCGCGGTGACGGTCACCGTCTCGTCCGGCTGCCCATGCTCCAGCACCAGCAGCGCGGTCATCAGCTTGGTCAGGCTGGCAGGCGGCAGGTGCCGGTCGGGCTGCTTGGCCCAGACCGGCTGGCCGTCGATCTCCACCAGATAGGATTTGGCGACCTGCGGAAACGGATCGGGCTGTGAAACCGCCAGCGCAGAGGACGCCAGCAGCCACAGCCCGATGAAGAGTCCGATGCGCACTTAGAATCCGAACATGCCTTTCAGTTTCTTGGCGCCTTCGATGGCGGCACCGGCAGGATTGCCGAGAACAGACTTCGATGACGAGCTCTCGCTTTCGTCGCTGGTATAGGAGCGGCCGCCATGTGAGGGGTTCTTGCCGCTCAGGCAGGCCTTGAGGTCTTCCTGCGAGGTATAGCTGCGGCCCTCGCACTCCTTCTTGCGCTGCGTCTCACGCCAGGCCTTGGCTTCAGCCGGACAGTACGGCGACAGCTTGTCGTAGTTCTTGCCATTCAGCGTCTTGCACACCGATTTGGTGGTGGATGCCATGTCTATGCTGCACGCCTTGGCAACCGCCGTGGCGCCGATGCTGGGGGCGCGCTTGTCGTATTCGAGCAATGCGGCATAAGTATCGGCATCGCTGCCCGCATTTTTGCGTACGGTGCTGCAGTATTCTTCGCGCTTGCCTGCGCACATTGCCCCTTTATCCAGGTAGATTCCGCCAACGTTGGGTAGCTCGGCGGCACGTTTGTCCGAGATCTCGCAGGTTTCCGCGATCTGCTTGTTGACCTTCTTGACCAGCTCTTCGGTGTCGCAGCTGCCGCCGATGCGCTTGCCGCTGAAGGCCGTGCTCATGCTCATGTCGTGTCCGCCGGACTTGCCGGACATCTGCATCTTGCCCTGATAGCCGTTGGGGCTGGTGGTCTGCTCGCCGCTGCCGGTCATCACCTCGCCATCGCGGTCGCAGCGCATCTTCCAGGTGGTCTTGTTGCCGACGGTCTTTACATCGGTCATCTTGCAGCTCTTGTCGCCGGAAGTCTTTTCGGGATTGTTCTGTTCGCCCTTGGGGATACACACCTTCTGCGTGGTCGCAGGCATCGCGAAGGGCATGCCGGGCATCTCCATCTTGGAAGTTATTTCCCAGTATTCGCCGGGCGCGGCGCTGGCCGCGAGGCTCACCAGGGTGGACATCACTGCTGCGGGGACAACGAGGTATCGGTTCATGTTATTTTCTCCCAGGGTTTTGTTCGGATGCAGGCAATGCTGGTGCGATTCTTTGCTTTCTGGCGGTGGTCGTCAAGCGCGAGAAAAGGATATAGGCCGAATGGCATATTGACGGGGAGGAGAGGTCTGCTATCGTCCGGTCCGGGCGTCTGGTTTCGGGTACGTATCAGACGAGTAAACGACCAGAACGATGGGTGCGTTAGAGGCGGGGAAGTCCAGCGGACCTTTCATTGCTTGGTTCAAATTACATTGAAGCTGTCATTCGATTTTCATTGCTAAAGGGGAACTCATGAATCGAATTGCTTCCATACTGTTTAGCTGCATTACATTCATATCTTGCCCTGCCATGTCGAGCGAGGAGACTTCGTCAGATATGAGCAATGTCGGCTTCATGAAGAGCCCACCTAAAGAAATAGTGGGAAAATTTCCAATGTGCGATGCCTTTCTCGACATTCTATGGCTCGATAAGAAGGACATTCTTGGTTATGCTCATTACGAGGCTATCGTAAAGCATAAGGATGGCAGTTCAGAAAGACGGGGAATATGGTCATTAGTAGATATGAACGCACGATCACCAGACATTGCAGCTGGCGACATGTACCAATATAAACGCCAGGGTAAACTAGAACCTGTGTTGGACATGGTTAGAAATGGAACTTGGCGGAAACATATACGATTCCATACGATAGCGTTAAGGGACTACTATGGATTCTCGCCGTTGTTGAGTGATCACCGGCAGACAGTGTGTGCCGTTTATCCTGATGGACAGCGAGCATGGATCGTCGAAGGCAAGACCATTGAGCAAAGTTTTGGAGAGGAACAGCAGGCCGAGTTATATAAAAAATTATCAGACACAGCAGGTAGTCAAATCAGACCTGACTTTTTTAAGAACTTATGGATTCTTGATGTAAATTTCGATGGGGTAAATGATTATCTCTTTGATAGAGCCTATTTCTACTCGCTATCGGGAAAATATTACGAAGCAAACGACAAGTTAATTTGGACAAACACCCCCAGAAATTTCTTAGTAACTTTTCCGCCATCTAATAACACGTGCGAAATACCTGAGATCGGGGCTAGGTATATTACAACAGATGGTAAATCATATTACATTAGCAATCGATGTAATTTGACTGAGGTAACGACTCCTGAAGCTAGCAGCAAGCAGTAGCTAGCAAACCTGTCAGGTGAAAAAAGGAGCGTATTAGACTACAGAGTGATGTCCTCTCTCGTTAGGCATGACCGCTTTCGCTAAATCCTGATGACAAGTTTGGGCACATGGCGGCCTAACGTAAGTTGAAAAGTACCGTGTCCAGTTCTGAACTGACAGCAGACAAGTAGGGGGGGCATACCGTGCTCTCCCCACTGAAAGAGTTGAGTCAGCGCGCTTCACGATAGCCCGGCATGCCGGGCTTTTTTACGCCTTGCGGTTGAATAGCGATTTGATGGAGGCGGCCGGCGCCTTGATGCGCTGGTAGGCGGGCCAGTTGTCGAGGTAGGCGTGGATGCGGTTGCGGTAGTACATCACGAAGGCGTAGAACCGGGAGAACCACTTGAGTTTCATCAGCGCCGGGCGGGTGAGGTTGAAGATGCGCGAGAACAAGGCCATGCCGAGCAGTTTTGCCAGCGCGAAGACGGCGCTGCCGAGGAGCCAGTGCCCGCTGGCGATGGCGTGCAGGCCGATGAGTTTGGCGGGGATGAGCGTCAGGCTGGGCAGCAGAAAGGTGACCAAGGCCCAGCGCGGCGGCAGGGTGGCGATGTGCTTTTCGACGGCATGCACCAGGCGCACTGCGCCCAGCCGGGCCATCAAAGCGGCGGTCCAGTCCCAGATGGCTTCCTCGATCAGAAAGACGATGGCGGCGAGCCAGGAGAGCGGGACGAGCAGCAGGCGTTTGAGTTTTTTCACGGGCGGCATTCTACCTTTTGGCGTCGGGGATATTGACATCAGAACGCTCGTTCTTTAGGATGCAAGAACGTTCGTTCTGTTGGAGTGCCGCCATGACTGATTCCGATCCATCCGCCCGAGATGCGGAGTATCTCGCCAAGTTGCAGGACTACTACTCATCGTGGAAGAGCATCCCTTCCTATGCCGCGCTGTGCGACGTGTTCGGCATCGCCTCCAAGTCCTGGGTCAAGGCCATCCTCGACCGGCTGGTGAAGGCGGGCTTTTTGGAGCGCACGCCGGATGCGATGCTGATCCCGACGCGCGAGTTCTTTGCACGTCCGCTGGCGGAATCCTCCGTGCCGGCCGGCATGCCGGTGACGGTGAGCGCCACGCAAGGCGATTATTTCGTCATCGACGAGATGCTGATCGAGAAGCCTTCCACCACCACGCTGGTGCCGGTGAAGGGCGATTCGATGATCGACGCCGGCATCCACAACGGCGACATCGCCGTGGTGGAGAAGCGCCACGCCGCCAGCGTCGGCGACATCGTGGTGGCCATCGTGGACAACGAGTTCACGCTGAAGACGCTGGACAAGGAGCGCGGCCAATACATCCTGCGTCCGGCCAATCAGGCGTATCCGGTGATACGGCCGCAGGGTTCGCTGGAGATATTCGGCGTGCTGGTGGGACTGATTCGCAAGTACAAATAAATCTGGCCGTTCGCCCTGAGCTTGTCGAAGGGTATTTCATCCCAGTAATTTACGTGATCTATCCCGTTCATGGTTCGACAGGCTCACCACGAACGGGATAGGGCGGCGCCTTATCGGATGGCAATTCACAGGCGGACACCCGCCGGGGTTTGCTAAAATCGCGCCTTGTTAATCAATCTGCCTGCCATGAATCCAACCCTAGTCTTCGATATCGAATCCATCCCCGACATCGCCGGGCTGCGCACGCTGTATGAGCTCGACGGCGCGGTGAGCGATGCCGAGGTGGCGGAGATGGCCTTCCAGATGCGCCGCCAGAAGACCGGCAGCGATTTCCTGCCGCATCACTTGCAACGCGTGGTGGCGATCTCCTGCGTGCTGCGCGAAGGCGACAACTTCAAGGTGTGGACGCTGGGCGAGCTGGACGAGGACGAAGGCAGCCTCATCAAGCGTTTCTTCGACGGCATCGAGAAATACACCCCGCAACTGATCAGCTGGAACGGCGGCGGTTTCGACCTGCCGGTGCTGCACTATCGCGGCCTGATCCACGGCATCCAGGCGCCGCGCTACTGGGATCAGGGCGAGGACGACAAGGACTTCAAGTGGAACAACTACATCAGCCGCTACCACGCGCGCCATCTCGACCTGATGGACTTGCTGGCGATGTACACCGGCCGCGCCAATGCGCCGCTGGATGAGCTGGCCAAGCTGATCGGCTTCCCCGGCAAGCTGGGCATGGACGGCAGCAAGGTGTGGGAGGCCTACCAGCAGGGCAAGCTGGCCGAGATACGCAACTACTGCGAGACCGATGTGGTGAACACCTGGCTGGTGTTCGCGCGCTTCCAGCTGATGCGCGGGCAATTCACCAAGGCGCGTTACGAGCAGGAGCTGGAGCTGGTGCGCAGCACGCTGGCCAAGTCGAGCGAGCCGCACTGGGCCGAATACCTCGCCGCCTGGCCCGCGGCCAAGCCTCTGTAACAGGTTGAGTCGGGGCGCATGTGAAGATCATCCTGTTGTTGGTGCTGGCGATCACGGCTGATCATGCTGTATCGCAAATGGATAGCCGATTCGCGGCGGCAGTTCCTCGACCAGATTCCGCATGCCGGATGCCGTGCTGGGACGTTTCCGCCAGAAGCATCCGGACCTGAGCGGTGCGCAGGAGACGCTGGTGCGCGAAGGCTTGCAGCAATATTTCCAGATCTGCCAGCGCGCGCGCGGCAAGTTTGTTTCCATGCCGTCGCAGGTGGTGGATGACCTGTGGCACGACTTCATCCTGTTCACGCGCCATTACCGGCAATTTCTGCGACAAGGCGTTCGGCCGTTTTTTGCATCACACGCCGGTCGAGGCGATGTCCTCGCCGCATCTGGCGACCGCCGGCATACGCCGCACCTGGTTCCATGCCTGCCGCATCGAGGGCATCGACCCGAAGCAGCCGAGCCGTTTGCCGCTGCTGTTTGCGCTGGATGCGCAGCTCGGCATTGCGCAATGGATTTTTCTATACCCTGAATTGTGCGAATGCGGCGACCTCGTCCAGCAACACCTTCTGCGCTTCCAGTATCGGCTGCGGCGGCAGCGATTCGGGATGTGCCGGGGATACGGCGGCGGCGATGGTGGGGATGGTGGAAGCGGTTGCGGCGGCGGTGGGGGTGGAGTGGTTACCCGAAAGCGTTTCGCCGCAATTGCGTTGTCACAGAATGCAATGTCTGCGGCCGCGCCGCTGATTCTTCGTAGCGCCGTCTGTGTCTTAGGACTGGATTCAAGGATTGGCAGTATGGAAAAGAACATTGTTGTAATCGAATCGCTCGATCACGAAGGTCGCGGCATTGCGCATGCCGACGGCAAGGTGATCTTCATCGAAGGTGCGCTGACCGGCGAGCGCGTGACCTATTCCTCGTATCGCAAGAAGAACAACTACGAGCAGGCCAAGGTCGAGCAGATCCTGAAGCAGTCGTTCATGCGCGTGCAGCCGAAGTGCCCGGTATTTCGGCGTGTGCGGCGGCTGTTCCATGCAGCATCTGGATCCGCGTGCGCAGGTGGCCGTCAAGCAGCGCGTGCTGGAAGACAATCTGCAGCGCATCGGCAAGGTCAAGCCCGAAGTCATGCTGCCGCCGATCTACGGCCAGCCCTGGGGCTATCGCCAGCGCGCGCGCCTGTCGGTGCGGCATGTGCTGAAGAAGGACAAGACGCTGGTCGGCTTCCGCGAGCAGAACGGCAAGTATGTGGCCGACATGCAGCACTGCGAGATCCTGACGCCCAAGATTGCCAGCCTGTTGCCGCTGCTGGGCGAGCTGAATGAAAAATTCACTGCGCGCGACATCATTCCGCAGATCGAAGTGGCGGTAGGCGAGCATGTGGATGTGCTGGTGCTGCGCATCCTTGCGCGCGCTCACGCCGTCGGACGAAGCGCTGATCAGGGAATTTGCCGACAAGCACCAGGTGCAGTTCTGGACGCAGACCAAGGGGCCGGAAACGGTGCGTGCCGTTCTATCCGCTGGATGCGCCGCAGCTGAGCTACAGCCTGCCGGAATTCGGCATCACCATGCCGTTTGCGCCGACCGAGTTCACCCAGGTGAACAGCGAGATGAACCGCCTGATGGTCAGCCGCGCCATGCGCCTGCTGGCGCCGCAAGCCGGGCGAACGCATCGTCGATTTCTTCTGCGGCCTGGGCAACTTCACGCTGCCGATTGCGCGCAGCGGCGCGCAGGTGCTGGGTGTCGAAGGCAGTGACGCGCTGGTGAGGCGTGCCAAGCAGAACGCCGAATACAACGGCCTTTCCGGCAACACGACATTCCAGATGATGAACCTGTTCGAGATGGATGAAGCGACGCTGGCCAAGTCTGGGCGCTTTGACAAATGGCTGGTCGATCCGCCGCGCGATGGCGCGATCGAGCTGATGAAATCCATCAGCGATGCAACCGCGCCAAGCGCATCGTCTATGTGTCCTGCAGTCCGTCCACGCTGGCGCGCGATGCCGAGGTGCTGGTGCATGCGAAGGGCTACACGTTGAAAGCGGCGGGCGTGATGAACATGTTCCCGCAGACTTCGCATGTCGAATCGATCGCGGTATTCGAGCGTGAAAATAAGTAAGGGGATTTGAAAATGGAACGCTATGACGATCTGATTGATGAAGCACGCACGCGCGTGAAGGAGATCATGCCGTGGGATCTGAGCCGGGCGCTGGCCGCCGGCAGCAAGCCGATGCTGCTCGATGTGCGCGAACCGACTGAGTTCGCCATGCTGCACATCCCCGGTTCGATCAATGTGCCGCGCGGAATTCTTGAGCAATCATGCGAATGGGATTACGACGAGACCGTGCCGGAACTGGCGGCCAACCGCGAGCAGGAGATCGTGGTCATTTGCCGCTCCGGCAAGCGTTCGGTATTGGCTGTCGATATGATGCTGCGCATGGGTTTTGCCAATGTCGTTTCGCTCAAGTCCGGCGTGCGCGGCTGGTGCGATTACGAACAGCCGATGACCAACGCCCAAGGCGAGTCGCTGGATGCGGACGCAGGCGATGTGTTGCTGGCGCCGCGGGTGCGGCCGGAGCAGCATAAACCGAAAGTGAAATAACGCCTACGCCGGTTTCCGGGTCAGCGCATTGCCGCCAAACTCGATTCCGGCCCATCCGTTTTTGATGAAATTCCGGATGTTCTGGTGGTCAGTGCCTTCCGGGTGTTTAAGCACATCGTCCCGGTAATAGGCGCCGAAGCAATGCAGCGTCTGCTGCTGCGACAGCCCGTGCAACTTGGCGAACGAGAACAGCTTGCAAGAGCCGTTGTTTTTACCGGCTTCGTTAAGCAATTCGCCATTCTGGAATACGGTGGGCGTGAACTCGTACAGAGAGTCGATTGCCGCCATGGTGTCGTTGAAAGTGACGCTCTCGGGAGAGTCGTTCAAAAGCTTGCAGCAGAGTGTCTGGTTCCATAAATCATCATTCCCAATGAAGACGTTAAAAAGGCGGCTGCGCCGCCTTTTTGTTGATGCTGTGGCGCTTAATCCCGCTCGCCGGCAAATGCCATCAACAGTTGCAGCAGGTTGATGAACAGGTTGTAGATATCCAGGTACAGGGTCAGCGTCGCCATCACATAGTTGGTTTCGCCGCCGTGCACGATCTGGCTCACGTCGAACAGGATGTAGGCGGAGAAAATCATCACTGCAATCGCGGAGATGGTCAGGCTCAGCGCCGGAATCTGGAAGAACATGTTGGCCAGCGAGGCGACGACCAGCAGGATCAGGCCGATGAACAGGAATTTGCCCATGAAGCTGAAATCCTTCTTGGTCGTGGTGGCAATGGTTGCCAGCGACAGGAAGATGATGCCGGTCCCGCCTGCGGACAGGCCGACCAGTTGCGCGCCGTTCTTCAGGTGCAGGGCAACTTGCAGGATGGGGCCGAGGAATACGCCGGCCACGAAAGTGAAGCCGAGCAGGGCAGCAATGCCCCATACGCTATTGCGCAGGGCGGTGACGGCGAACAGCAGGCCCATCATCACGCCGAACATCAGCAAGCCGTAAATGAACGGATGCGGTGCCATGAACGAGAAGTTGATCGACATGCCGATCAATGCGCCGATGACGGTCGGGATCATGGTCAATCCGAGCAGCATGTAGGTGTTGCGCAGGACTTTGTTCTGTTCGACGGCCAGCGTCGAGGTTGGTGCGGCGGATTGGGTTTCGAATTGCATGATTTCCTCCAGAGAAAACTTTAGTTGATTCAATGACACCCGTGCAGGGTGCGCCGTTTGATTCCGCCTGCCTGGCGGCAACCTCTTGGCAGCGGGCGTGAGACTACCGAAGCGGTGTGAAAGTTGCAACCATGCCCGTTGGGAACGCAGGGCATTTCAGGTATGATGCGCGGCGTTGTGTGCCGGCTGTTCGCGGAGCGTGGAACTTTAGAAGTGAAACCAAGCCGTAAGGCTGGCACCTGCCGGGTTTCTGGAGGTGTGGCCGAGCGGTTTAAGGCACTAGTCTTGAAAACTAGCGAGGATGAGAGTCCTCCGTGAGTTCGAATCTCACCGCCTCCGCCAAAATTCAAGTCATTTTGCAATCGTTCAGGAGTGAATACTATGTTGCGTAAGATCCTTGCAATCTCTCTGGTGTCTGTGGCTTCAGTGGCAGCAGCTGACACGCTGGACATCGGCTTGAGCAATTCGACGGCGCAGTTCAAATACGGCGTTCCCAGCACACTGGCCGGCAAATCGGAGATGTATGCCGAGCTGATGTACAACGACGAGAACAGCGTCATCGGCGGCGTAGGCTTGCTGGTGGCGAACGACGAGCTGCAAGTTCCGGGACTGACGATCGGTATCGGGGCTAAAGCGGTTGCTGCCTCGGTCAAGTATTCTCCGAGCCGGAAGAGTGCCTCGGCGGTCGCTCTGGGCGCGCAAGTCAGGTACGAATTGCCGGTCGAGCGCCGTGTGGCCTTTGCCGGTGAAGCTTACTATGCGCCCCAGATCACCACTTTTGGCGATGCCGACCACTATCAGCAGATCGGTGCGCGTGCCGAATTCTCCATTTCCCCGCAGATGCAAGTCTATGCGGGCTATCGCAAGACCTGGTTCACCTTGAAAAATACGAGCGCAGATGCAACGCTGATCAACGGCCCGCATCTCGGTGTGCAGTTCTCATTCTGATGGCCTGAGCTGACACCATGAAGAAAATCATTCTGACCATCGCTGTACTGCTGTCGATGACATCTTTGGCGCAAGCCAAGGATGTCTCGGCCAAACAGGTGGGTGTCGAATACGCCCGCCAGAACCTGGAGAAAGCCGAAGCGGAGCATAAGGACAACCTGCAACGGGTGTCCGATTCCGAAAAGTATCTGGCTGATGCGCAGAGGCGTCTGGCTGATGACAGGCAGAAAGCCGAGACTTCGAAGAAGAACCTGGACGAGGCCAAGGCGAAATATGCGAAGAGCGCAGGAGTTGCTCGATCAGGCCTGGAAACAACCGTAACTGTTCTGCAAATGCGCGCGTTCAATATCCCAGCGCACGCGCTCCCTGATAGAAGATGAAACTGGTCGCCCAGGCCAGCGCCAATGACCACAGGATGGTCAGCACGGTGTAACGCAGTTCTTTCGATTCGCTGCGCAAGGTGGCGATGGCGGAAAGGCAGGGCGTGTAGATCAGCGTGAACAGCATGAAGCTGTAGGCCTGTACCCAATCCAGTTGTTGCCCCAGTGCGCTTCCCAGCGCATCCCCGCTCAAACCATAGATCACGGCGAGCGAGCCGATGACGATCTCCTTGGCGACGAAGCCGAAGATCAGCGCGATGGTGAGTTGCTCGTTGATGCCGATGCGGGGCGAACACCGGGTGCAGCAGGCTGCCGATCATGCCGGCCAGGGTGTCGGCGCTGGCCGGGGCGGCGGAAGGCGGCAAATGGGTGAGCAGCCATACCAGCACCACGCCGGCGACGATGAACTGGGTGGCGCGGCTGAGGAAATGTTTCACTTCCAGCCAGCCGCGCAGCAGCATCTGGCGCGCGGTGGGGAAGCGGTAGGGCGGCAGTTCCAGCACGAACGGTTCGTTGTTCGGGAAGTTGCGTCTTGAACAGCAGCGCGGTGACGATGGCGGCGGCGAAGCTGAACAGGTACAGGCTGAACAGCACCAGCGGCGCGGCTTTGGGCGAGAACAGCGCGGCGGTGATGAACACGAACACCTGCAGGCGCGCCGAGCACAGCGAGAACGGGATCACCAGCATGGTGAGCAGGCGCAGCGAGCGCGAACGCATCACGCGCGTGCCCATCAGCGCCGGCACGTTGCAGCCGAAGCCCATCAGCAGCATGACGAAGCCGCGTCCGTCCAGCCCCATCTTGGCCATCAGCGCGTCCATCAGGAACGCGGCGCGCGACAGATAGCCGCTGTCTTCCACCATCGCCATGAACAGGAAGAACAGGATGATGATGGGGACGAAAGCGGCGACGGTGGCGACGCCGTTGTAGATGCCGTCCAGCAGCAGGCCGGAAAGCCAGACCGGCAGGCCGGCACAGCGCAGGATCGAGCGCGCTGGCGCGCAACCAGCCGAGCGCTTCGCCCACCCAGCCCTGCAGCGGCTGGCCGAGCAGGAAGATGCCCTGGAACAGCAGGTACATGATGCCGAAGAAGATCGGCAGGCCGAGCCAGGGATGCAGCATCACGCGGTCGAGTTTTTCGGTGAGGTTCTCCGGCAGCTGTGCCGGAATCTGCACGGCGTGTTTCATCACGCGCGCCATCTCGGACTCGATGTGTTCGTCCTGCTCCAGCTGGCTGCGCAGTTGCTTCGGCCATGCCGGGCGTGGGGTAGCGCAGCGCCTTGGTGATGGCTTGCAGCGCTTCCTGGTAGCCGGTGCCGTATTTGCCGCTGAGCAGGAAGATCGGCATGTCCAGCAGTTCGGCCATTTTCTTGCTGTCGATGGTGATGCCGAATTTCTTGGCTTCGTCGGCCATGTTGAGCAGCACCACGATGTTCATGTTGAGCTGCTTGAGCTGCAGCAGCAGGCTCATCTGGCGCTCGATCTGCGTGGCGTTGAGGATGACCAGCGCCAGGTCGGGCACGTTGTCGTGCAGGAAGTGGCGCACCACCTGTTCGTCGTCGGAGAAGCCGTGCAGGTCGTAGATGCCGGGCAGGTCGATGATCTCGACGATGTCGCTGCCGAGCAGGATCTTGCCGCTCAGCAGTTCCACGGTGATGCCCGGCCAGTTGCCGACGCGCGCCGCGCCGCCGGTCAGGCGGTTGAACAGGGTGGATTTGCCGGTGTTGGGCATGCCCAGCAGGGCGATGCGCTTCATGCTTTGCACACCGTGATCTTGGCGGCCTCGCTGCGGCGCAACAGGATGTCGGTGGTGCCGATGCGCACCTGCAGCGGGCCGGAGAAGCTGGCCTTGCGGATCAGCTCGATCTGTTTGCCGCTGCGGAATCCCAATGCCTGCAGGCGCTGGTGCAATGCTTCTTCGGCGTGGATGGAGACGATGGTGGCGGTGTCGCCGGGGTGCAGGTGGGCCAGGGTGAGAGAAGACATAGTTGAACTAGATTCCAGTTGCCGGCATTATTTCACAGCGGCGCCGCTCTTGTCGCGTTAGGGCGGGCCGATTGGGGTAGAATGCGCCTTTATTTTTGTGTGGCAGCGAACATGATCAAGGGAAGTATCGTAGCGATCGTCACGCCGATGCATGAAGATGGCAGCCTGGATCTGGCGGCCTTCCGCGCGTTGATCGATTTTCATATTGCCGAAGGCACCGATGCCATCGTGGTGGTCGGCACGACCGGCGAATCCCCCACTGTCAATGTGGAAGAACACGAATTGCTGATCGCCGAAGCGGTGAAGCATGTCGCCAAGCGCATTCCGGTGATCGCCGGAACCGGCGCGAACTCCACCAAGGAAGCCATCGAACTGGCCACCTTCTCGAAAAAGGCGGGCGCGGATGCCTCGCTGACCGTGGTGCCTTACTACAACAAGCCGACGCAGGAAGGCCTGTACCAGCACTTCAAGGCCATCGCCGAAGCGGTGGACATGCCGCACATCCTGTACAACGTGCCGGGACGCACCGGTGCGGACATGAGCAACGACACCGTGCTGCGCCTGGCGCAGATCAAGAACATCGTCGGCATCAAGGATGCGACCGGCGGCATCGAGCGCGGCAGCGACCTGTTGCAGCGCGCACCGAAAGACTTCGCCATCTACAGCGGCGACGATGCCAGCACGCTGGCGCTGATGCTGCTCGGCGCGCACGGCACCATCTCGGTGACGGCCAACGTCGCGCCCAGGCTGATGCACGAGATGTGCATGGCGGCATTGAACGATGAAGTCGCCAAGGCGCGCGAGATCAACTTCCGCCTGCTCGGGCTGCATCGCAACCTGTTCGTCGAAGCCAACCCGATCCCGGTGAAGTGGGCGGTGGCGCGCATGGGCAAGATGAAGAACAATCTGCGTCTGCCGCTGACCCCGCTTTCTGCCGCGGCGCAGCCGGTGGTGGAAGCAGCCATGCGTCAGGCTGGCGTCATTTGATAGGAACAGACATGAAGTTAAGGAACATCGTATTGGGATTCGCCGCCGTTGTCATTGCTGGCGGGATGCAGCATCTTCGAACGGAAACCGGTGGATTACAAGGCGGGAGCCGTGCAGACGCCTTCGCTGGAAGTGCCGCCCGATCTGACGGTTCCGGAGACGGAGCAGCGTTACACCATTCCCGGCACGGACGGGGAGAAGGTCGCCAGCTATTCGGAATATACCAAGCGGAAGACAGAGCAACCGTGCGTGGCTCCGGCAAGCGCGCCGGTTGCGGCCAGCCCTGCGCGCGACGCCTGCTGCCAAGCTGCAGGAGAGCAATGGGACAAAGAGCATTTTGCTGGGTGAACCGTTCGACCGGAGCTGGCGCAGGGTCGGTCTGGCGCTGGATCAGTGCACGGCTCGTCACTACGGACAAGGACAGAAGCAAAGGGATATATTTTGTCGCACCTGTTTCCAAGGGCGGCAAGGATAAACATCCGGACTATCAGGTCGTAGTGCGCGAAACCAACGGAAGCTGCGAAGTCACGGTCGTCGATCAAAGCGGCAAGAGCGATGCAGAGACAGCGCGCCTGGTCGAAATGGTGTACCAGAACCTGGACAAGAACGATCGCGGGGATGCGGTTCGCCCTTCTCGGTAGCGGCAGCGAGGGCAACGCCCTCGTCGTGCAAGTCGGTCAAACCCGTGTCCTGCTCGACTGCGGTTTTTCTCTGAGCGAAACACTGTCGCGTCTGGCACGGCTCGGCCTGCAAGCCGAGCAGCTGCACGGCATCGTGGTCACGCACGAACACGGTGACCACATCTCCGGCGTTGCCAGGCTGGCGCGCAAATTCAACCTTCCGGTCTGGCTTACCCACGGCACTTTGCGTACGCAGAATGCCGCGTTTGCCGAACTTTCCGTTACCGAGATCAACCCGCACCTGGCGTTTGCCATCGGCGATGTGCTGGTGCAGCCCTATCCCGTTCCGCACGATGCGACCGAACCGGTGCAGTACGTGTTCAGCGATGGCGCACGCAGGTTGGGGGTGCTGACCGATGCCGGCAGCGCCACGCCGCACATCGAAGCGACCCTGAGCGGCTGCCATGCGCTGGTGCTGGAATGCAACCACGATGCAGGATGCTGGCCGAAGGGGATTATCCCTACAGCCTGAAACAGCGTGTGGGCGGGCGCTACGGGCACTTGAACAATGCACGATGCGGCGGCATTGCTGGGGCGGCTGGACAACAGCCGGTTGCAGCATATCGTTGCAGCGCACCTGAGCCGCAAGAACAACGAGGCCGAGCTGGCGGTGAATGCGCTATGCAGTGTCCTGGGCTGCGCGCCGGATCAGGTGGGTGTGGCGACGCAAGAGCAAGGACTGGATTGGCGCGAAATCGCCTGAAAAAAGGGGAAATGCAGGCAACAAAAAAGCCGACTCGCGTCGGCTTTTTTATTGAGCTTGTATTGCTTACTTCTTCATGGAGTCAGCAGCAGGAGCAGCAGCTGGCTCGGAAGCAGCAGGAGCAGCAGCTGGTGCAGAAGCGGCAGCAGCAGGAGCAGCAGGAGCAGCAGGAGCTTCAGCAGCTTGCTTGCCGCAAGCGGACAGAGACAGAGCCAACAGAGCAGCGATCAGAGCGGAGCGTGTCATTTTATTAATTCCTATTAATCAAAGGTATATGTTAAGTGAAGGTTCGTGAGACGTAACCGCTGCAGCAACCTTCCTACTACAGCAGGCGCGGCATTCTAACAAGTCCAATAGGAAAAGCTAGGGGGGGGCTACAAACCCAGCCTGGTCGCGTTTGCGCCGGGGTGAGAAGAGGCCCACATCTCCTGAAAGCGCGAATTGAGCAGCCGTGCGCCTTCCGGGTCGTTCTTGGCCAGCAATCCGCGCGTATCGTCGAAGTGGTAACGGCGTACGTAATGAGCGTTGTCGGCGACGGCGAATGGTTCGGAGACGTGTTGCAGGCTTTGTGGCGTCTGATAGATGAACATGCTGTGTCCGAACTGTTGCAGCAACATCATCATGCGCGGGCAATAGCGGATCAAATGTTGCGGATCGTGCGTCAACAGATTCAAGCGGCTGTTGGTGCTGGCGAGCAGGAAGTGGCGCAGGGTGTCGTAACGAGCTTCTGAATTGAAACCGATGTCCTCGTAGTTATTCTCAAAGATGTTCAGCGTGTGCTGGGCAGATGCGCAGATGGTGTCCAATGCGGCGATGTAGTCGGCCACGCCATCGAATTGGGTGTGCTGCAATGTGTCGTCGCTCATATCCGCTTCTCGCTTTATTTGCTGCCCAGTAAGGCGTAACCATCCAGATACCATTGGTAGAGCAGGTCGCCAGCCTCGCGCGGGAGTTTGCTTGCCGGAGGGAGGTTGCGGGCATCTGCCAGCTCGCGCAAGGCGCGGTAGCTGCTCTTCCCGGCCGGATGTGCATCGCCGTTGATGAATACCGTGCTGCCGTGACAAAGCATCTGTGTTTTGAGGTCGAGCTTCACGCCGCGCGAATATAGCGCCTGTTCGAAACGTGCTTGTGCCAATGGTTTGGCGGGTGCATCGAAGAAGATATGCGGCTTGGGTTCGGAAAGATAGCTTCCCAGAAAGTTGGCCACGTCTTCGTCGTCCCATCGCACCTTGCGGATGGCACTGCCGACCTGGTGCAGCATCTCGGCGCCGATCTCGGAGGGGTGTTTTTGCGTTTTCAGATCAGGGTCGGCATAGGTGCCTTCGATCTCGATGCGGTCCTGCAGATATACCAGGAATTGCTCCGCCAGCTCTTGGTACCACGGGGTGCGGAAACCGATGGAGTAGGTCATGCAGTCGTCTTCGGCGATGCCGTTGTGGGCACAGTGCGGCGGCAGATAGAGCATGTCGCCCGCTTCCAGCACCCACTCCTGCTCAACCTTGAAATTCTGCAGCAACCGCAGTGGCGCACCTTCGACCAGGGTCTGGTCTTCCTGGGTGGAGATCTGCCAGCGCCGGTGCCCCAGGCCTTGCAACAGGAACACATCGTATGCGTCGAAGTGCGGTCCGACCCCGCCACCTTTGGGGGCATAGCTCACCATCAGATCGTCGAGGCGCGCATGGGGAATGAAGTTGAACTGCTTGACCAGCTCGGCGGCCTTGGGCAGGAAGTGATTGACGCCTTGCACCAGTACCGACCATTTGCCCTTTTGCGTAAGCCCTTCGAAATCGTGTGGCTCGAACGGCTCATTGCGCAATTTCCACTGCTTGCGCTGGTTGGTGACCAGGCGCGCTTGCACATCGTCGCGACAAGCCAGACCGATCAATTGTTGCGGGTCGAGCAGGCCTTTGAAGCCGGGCACCGCCTGACGGATCAACAGCGGTTTTTTCTGCCAGTAATCGCGCAGGAATTCTTTGACGGAAAGGCCGCCGAGCAGAGTCAATTTGGTATTCATTTGGCGATTATAGCCGTGGCGTCATATTCGTAAAATAAATTCTGGCGGCCGCAAAACAAAATGAAACTCGGTTAGAATGCCCCGGCAGGAGGGCGCTATGACATTACAATGTGTGCAACTACAGGTTGGAACAGATGCTCCTCACTTCGAGCTGGCCGATGCAGACATGCATAACTTCAGCTTGAGCGCGCAACGCGGCAAGAACATCGTGCTGTACTTCTATCCGAAGGACGATACACCGGGGTGTACGATGGAGGCGAACGAGTTCAGCGACCACGAGCGCGAGTTCGACAAATTCGATACGCTGGTGGTCGGCATCAGCCGCGATGACTGTATCAGCCATGCCAGTTTCCGCGACAAATACGGCCTTGCGGTGCAATTGCTGTCGGATGCCGACGGGCGTGTTTGCAGGAAATATGGCGTGTTGTACGAGAAGGAAGTTGACGGGCACAAGAAACTCGCCATCCAGCGCTCTACTTTCGTCATCGACAAACAGGGCAAGTTGCGCCATGTCCTGTACGGCGTCCACGCACACGGCCACGCGCAGGAAATTATTAAATTGATAAAGGAAATGAAATGAAGATTGAAAAGAATGCCGTTGTCTCGCTGACCTATGAACTGTCCGATGCCAGTGGCACTCTGCTGGAAAAGAACACCGACCCCATCAGCTACCTGCATGGCGGCTATGACGGCATATTCCCGCTGGTCGAAGAAGCGCTGCACGGCAAAGACGTGGGCGACAAGTTTTCCGTCACCATGGCGCCGGATGATGCCTTCGGCGAATACGAACACGAGCTCGTGCGCGCAGAGCCGCGCAACATGTTCCCGGCCGACGTGGCCGTCGGCATGCAGTTCGAAGGCGGCGCGGAAGGTGACGATGACGAAGACTACATGCTCTACACCGTTACCGAAGTCACCGACGACGAAGTCACCGTGGACGGCAACCACCCGCTGGCCGGCAAGACGCTTGTTTTCTCCGGCGTTATCACCGGCGTCCGTTCTGCAACGAGCGAAGAACTGTCACACGGGCACGTGCACGGCGCCGGCGGCCATCACCATTAAGCAGGCTGAAGCGATTTAATTGTTTTCCTGATTCTGGGCGGCGAGTATGTGGCACAAATGCTCGTCGTTCGGGTTCAGCGTAACGCGCGCCACAGTCTCAAACAGCGTCTGGAGTTCTTCCAGCGTAAAACTCACCAGCAAACGATTCGCCATGGCTGTCGGCAATGGCAGCATGCGGGATTCGCCATTCGGCAAATTGAAACGGAACCCGGCCAGGCTGTTCAGGTTGCCTTCGGCCTTGCTCATGCTGGCTTGTTCATCTTCCAGCGCCTCGTAGTATTCCTCGATCCTGTCCGCCATTTCTTCCGCGATGTCTTCGGGGATCTCGACGACCATGCCCATGTTGTCGTCTACGGCGGTGCAGGCCACACCATGCTGCTTGGCGTAGTTGACGAATTTGTCGCGCAGCGCGGCGTCGAAAAAGATGTATTCGATCATGGTGTTCAGTCAGTCGGTTGGTTGAGAGGTGCGCATCGTGCCTTGCGGGGCGGGTGAAATCAACCACCCGATTGGAAAATCCGCTGCATCAGCCAGTCGGCGACTTGCGCAGCGCCTTCCGGCCGCACCTTTTCCGGTTGCGGCAAATGCCAGATGCATTCCAGTTCTGCGGCAATGTCGCCATCTTCCAGTTTCCGGCGCGGAACTTCGAGGCATTTCCCGTGCCTGTGCAGCCATGCTGTCAAGGCAGGCGATTCCGGCCAGTCCGGGCGGTCGACATACAGCACGGGCTTACCGCTGCAGGCAGCTTCGACGAAACTGCCGTAACCCGGTTTGCACAGCAGCACATCGCAGCTGGCGAGCAGATCGCCGAAGCCGATTGGCAACGACTCCAGCGTGATGGCGTCCGCGCGCCTGACTTGCCAGCTATCCTGCACCAGCCAGCGCACGCCGTCGATACGCGGCCAGCGCTCCATCGGCAAACGGCTGGCGATGCCGCCCATACTCACCAGCACCAGCTTTTCGTCTCTTGATAACCGCAGCCGCCGATCCAGTTCGTCGCGCCGGTTCTCTCCCACGGCAGCGATGGGGGCGACCGGAACGAGATTGGGCAGCGTTTCCATCGCCATGCCGGGGGTAGTGCGCAGGAAAGCATCGGCCCCGGCATAACAGCCGTGAATCTGAGCGGCGATGACATCGTCGCGCGTGTAGTGATGATAGATGTCGAACCAGTTCAACGAGCACATCGCAGCATTCGGAATCCCTGCATGCTGGGCACCAGCCAGCGGCAGGTAACCCACGTTCGAGAACACCATGTCCGCCCCCAAATCACGCAGCAAGCGCGCTTCATCGGCAACACGCGCTTCCCATCCGGCATGGAACGCTTCGTATGCCAGGCGGCTGTCTTCAGTTCGGACATCCAGCGCTGACGACATCACCATGCCGATATCGCCGTAGCTTTGCAGATGGTCGAACGGCGCACGGATGCGCGAACGGAGATGGTTGAGCGGAACAGCAGAGCGTATCGTGATGCGCAGTTGCGGCATGCGCTCATGCAGCAGGTTCAGGAGGGGGGCGGTCTGCGCAACGTGGCCGAAACCGTGGCCGGATATGGAAACGACGAGATGTGACATCGGGCGGGTAGCTTTATATTACCTGTGGCTCGGGATTCAGCACCCGGCAGCCCGGCAATTTACACCATTTCCGGATCGCGGCTAATCGCTTATCCGCCCCAGCAGGTTTGATGGCGTATGTACGGCTTTGCCGGCAATGAGCTGTGTGGCAGCGGCAACTTGCCCCCACGTGTTCCAGAGCAGAACGCCGCGCACGCGCCCCTCCCGCAAATAGTAGACCACTCCCTTGCGGAACGGCTCTTTCCAGTCTTCGACGATATCCAGGCTGGAATCAAGATCGCCCACCGCTTCGTAGCCAAGGTCGAACAGGTCGGAGTAGAAGAACGGCTGATGGCTGTAAATGTCCGATTGCCCGGCCATGTTGCGGCCTGCCAACTCGCCCATGACATTGGCGTTGTCCTCATGTTCCACGCGCACGCGCCGGTCCAGCGCGGCACTGTAGAAATTCGCCACGTCGCCCGCCGCATAGATGTCGGGGTCGCTGGTGCGCAATAACTCGTCCACCACGATGCCGTTATCCACCTTCAGGCCGGCTTGTTCGGCCAGACTGGTGTTGGGTTGGATGCCAAGGCCCGCAACGACCGCGTCGGCGGAGATTTCCATGCCTTTGGCCGTGGTTACGATCATCTTGCCGTCCTGCGCCCGCACCGACTTGACGGATTCCGAGGTGAGCAGCGTCACGCCCTTTTCCCGGTAATAAGAACTCAGAAATGCAACCAGGGGTTGCGGATAGATGCGCGTGCCGATGCCGCTGGAGGGCATGATCATCATCACGCGCTTGCCATTCATCGCAAGCGCGGCGGCGATTTCCGAGCCGATGAAGCCGCCGCCGATCACGACAAAATCCGAACCGGACTTGCTCAGCGTGTGCAGTTTCCGGTAGTCGCCGGCCGTCCTGAAATAAATTACTCCCTCATCGGCGTCGGGCAGGCGCCTGACCGAGCCGCCTGTGGCAAGCAGCAGCTTCTCATAGGTGTATTCGTTTCCGGCGTCATCCACCACCGTTTTCTCGGCCGCATCCAGGGTGACCACCTTTCTGCCCAGTAGCAGTTCGTAGTTGAGGCCGTTGGGGCTGCGCCAGATGGATTCGAAATGCTTGCCTTTCCACAACGATTTGGAAAGCGGAGGGCGTTCATAGGGGGGATCGTGCTCGTCGCTGAACATCGCAATGGAGCCGCTGGTGTCGATCTTGCGGATACCGCGGACGGCTGAATCGGCAGCCATGCCGCCACCGACAATGAGGTATTTGTGATGTTTCATGGCCGTTCCTTTCAAATGCCGGGCTCTTGTTCATATCAGCGCAAGCCGAACACAAGGCCTGCGGCAATAACGTTGCGTTATGTGGCTAACCGGTATCGCCAGTTCATTCTACGCCGAAATATAGATATAGGAGAGTAAAATACTCGGGAATAAATTGCAGACCTGAGCTGACTGGATAGATGCCGTGAGTACGAGTGACCATACAGCGCTTGCTGGTTTCTTTGTCTTGTGTTTAGAATGGCTTAGCCAAGGTTGGCGTCGCCGGGGAGAAGGCGACGGCGGTCGAGAATTGCTTTCTGAGTACAAAAACAACATCTGGAGGTGGTGATGGATCAAAGCATGGGAGCGAAGCCGGACAACAAACAACCCGATATCAGCCAATGTCGGGTGAACAGGAAGATTGTCGATGTCGAGGTGTGCATGATGAACACCTACTGTCCTTACGAACTGCCGTTCTGGAACATCTGCTCGCATCCGGATGCCAAGCAGATAGCCGAGGGCGGACCCGAACTCAAATAGCGCAGCTTTCCATCTCGCGCAGCTGCTTCAGATAATCCTCCACTCTTTCCTTCAACGTCTCCGGTGCGGTGACGATGTCGTGCGCCAGCGTGAACAGCGGATAGGCACGCCAATCGAACAGATGATGCTTCACCACCATCTGCAAGGTGTGTACTCCCTCACCGGAGATGTCCGACCATTCGCCGCGCACCAGCTGCCTGCCAAGCACGTGGTGGTGTGAATCCTCGCTGGTGGCCGTGGTCAGCAGATCGCCCAGTCCGGCATAGCTGTAGGGCGTGTGGGCCTGCCCGCCGAACGATTGCACGATGCCGGACAGCTCCGAGATCGCCGTGACCATCAGGTGTCCGCGCATGTTCTTGCCCAGGTTCAGTTCGTCCGACACGCCGAACAGGATGGCATACACGTTCTTCAGGATCACCGACCAGCTGCGGCCGTGCAGGTCCACCGCCTGCTTGCACACCAGCGTGCTGCCCAGGAACAGGTCGAAGATCACCTGGAAATCCGCATCGTCGGACAGCACCACATCGGCGAAGGCGTGGCGTCCGGACTGGATCTCCGCCGAGATCATCGGGCCGTAGATCACGCCGTAGTGACGCCCGCCCGAGAGTACGCTGTCGAACACCTGCGCCGCCGTGCGGCCGGACTCGTCCAGTCCCTTGGCGATGGTCAGGCACAGGCTGCCTTGCCGCCAGATGTGGCGCGATGCGGCTGACGATCTCGTGGTGCGGGTTCACCGGCAGGCAGAACAGCACCACCTGTGCCTCGGCGACTTCCTGTTCCAGCGTCGCATGGCTGCCCTTCACCACGGTGCCCAGGTTCCAGATGCGGACATCGTGCCGTTCGGAGAGCAATTTCTCCATGGCATGCCCCATCTTGCCGTAGCCCAGAATCAACACCCGTCGCTTCATGCCTGCGCTCCATCCTGTTGAAAGACGGACATTATGCTTGGAAATACAAAGCAAGTACCGCATGCTGTTAAAATGCGCGTCCCATCAATTTGAATAACCGTTCCGGGGAACTGCGATGTCATCAGGCCTGACCGATCAGCAAGCATACGAATACATCATCAAGCTGCTCACCGCCATGAGCAAGGCGGGCGGCTCCGACCTGTTCATCTCCAACGACTTCCCGCCCAGCATGAAGACGCACGGCGAGATGACGCCGATGACCACGCAGAAGCTCAACGGCGAGATCACCCGCCAGCTGGCGCATGCGCTGATGAACGAAGACCAGCGCGCCGAGTTCGAGAAGGAGATGGAATGCAACTTCGCCATCTCGGTGCCCGGTGTCTCGCGCTTCCGCGTCAACGTGTTCGTGCAGCAGCAGAACGTCGGCATGGTCATCCGCACCATCGCCGCCGAGATCCCCAACTTCGAGAAACTCGGCCTGCCCGAGGTGCTCAAGGAAGTCATCATGAACAAGCGCGGCCTGGTGCTGGTGGTCGGCGGCACCGGCTCCGGCAAGTCCACCTCGCTGGCGGCGATGATCGACCACCGCAACCGCACCTCCAAGGGCCACATCATCACCGTCGAAGACCCGGTGGAATACGTGCACCAGTCCAAGCAGTCGCTGATCACCCACCGCGAGGTCGGCGTGGACACGCACAGCTGGCACCACGCGCTGAAGAACACCCTGCGCCAGGCGCCGGACGTGATCCTGATCGGCGAGATCCGCGATGCCGAGACCATGGAGCACGCCATCGCCTTCGCCGAGACCGGCCACCTGTGCCTGGGCACGCTGCACGCCAACAGCGCCAACCAGACCATCGACCGCATCATCAACTTCTTCCCCGAAGAGCGCCGCAACCAGCTGCTGATGGACCTTTCCGCCAACCTGCGCGCGCTCATCTCGCAGCGCCTGATGCGCACCGAGGACGGCAAGGGCCGCAAGGCCGCCATCGAGATCCTGCTCAACACGCCGATCATCGCCGACAAGATCTTCAAGGGCGAATTCCACGAGATCAAGGGCATCATGGAAAAGTCGCGCGAGCTGGGCATGCGCACCTTCGACTGGTCGCTGTTCGAGCTGTACAACGACGGCCTCATCTCCTACGAGGAAGCCATCCGCAACGCCGACTCGGCCAACGAGCTGCGCCTGAACATCAAGCTCAAGAGCAAGCGCGGCGAGCCGGCCTCGGCCACTGCCGGCATGGAGCTTTCGCTGCACGAGCACAAGAGCCCGGAAGAGCTGGAAGCCGAACGGCAGGCAGAACTGGCGGCGCAGGAAGAGCACAAGCGCCAGTTCGAAGCGGCACAGGCTAGCCAAGCAGCAGGAAAAACAGCAGCAGGAACAGCAAGTGCAGGCAGAAAAGCCGAAGCCGGAGATCCAGCTGGACAAGATCCAGTTGTCATTGGAGTAACACAAGGGGCGGTTGCGCCAGCACGCCCCATTACTTGGCAGGGAGAGAGCAATGTTGCACGAGATCAGCCAACTTGATATTCCGGACCGTCAACTGTTGAAGGCCAGCGACCGAGTAAGCTTTTCGAAAGAGATCGGCGAAGCAACGATCACGCATACGATCTTCGGCAAGGCCAAGGTTCGCATCGTCCGCAAATATGACACCCTTCGCCGTGCATCGCTGCTGGTCGGGATGGCGATACTCGCGGTGATTGCCTGGCGGGTATGGCTTGCAAACCAGCCGGAGCCGCAGCAAAGCGCAGATTCCCTGCCTGCGGAGAGTGAGACGGCACCGGACAGTTTGCCGGCGGCAAAACCCGGGATCGCCATTGCCCCTGCCGCCGCTCCAGTGACGGAGAGCAAGCCGATTGCCCCGCCACCCGCTGAGATCGCCAAACCGGCAATCATTCAGAAAAGTGCGCCGCAACCTGTAGCGGGAATGAAAGGCCCGGCACCTGCCAAGCCGGTTCTTCCTCCCAAACCATTGCCAGTGGTCAGGCCAGGACCGGCCCCCGCCATTACGAAGCCGCCCGTGTTGAATCAGATGAACAAACCCCTGCCGTCCAGGCTGGAACCGCCCCAACCGGCAGTTGCACCAATCGTAGTGCCGCCTCGCGCTGTACCGCACCCCGCGCAGACAGCGACCAGCGCGCCAGCGGCGGTTGTGCCGCTTGCCGCGCCGGTAAGAGTTGAGGTTGCGCCTCCGGTGCCGGCGCCTGCGATTGACAAGCCGCTCTCGGCGCCGATCGGCGCGCCTGCCCAGTGATCGGCTGGCTGCCCCCGGTTCCGGGTTGCGCAGGCGGCCCGAATTGACGAGAATGGTCATCATGGACAAGACAGTAAAGATCCGCGCTTACTCCGACGATGCCAAAAAGGACATCGCGCAGGGGCCTCGTGCGGAGGAAAAAGACAAATCGTCCGAGCTGATCAAGATGGCATCGCAGCTCGAAGAGGAGCGGAGCAAGTCGCTTGAGCTCCTGAAAGAGATCGTGCACCTGCGTGAAAGCCTCAAGCAGGAACAGGCAAAGTCGGCCGATCTGGAAGCCAAGCTGACCAGGCTGGCTGTGGTGGAAGAGAACCAGCTCGCCAAGAAAAATGCGCAACTGGAAGAAGAAAAGAATAAATCGCTCGAATACATGAAAACCATCGAGCAGCTCAGGGAAAGCATCAAGCAGGATCAGGCCAGGACGGCAGAGATGGCAAACCGGTCAGTCGAACTGGAAGCCAGGACCAGAGAACTGGCCGCGCTCGAAGCCAAAGTGAAGGACCTCACCGGCGCACTCAACATGATCTCCAGGATCGCCGCAGCGGGCAAACCTGATAGCCACACCTAGCCGTCGCCGGTATCGAATCCCCCAGTTCCACTAAAACTGCAATTCAAGCGCCTTGCACAGGAAGCTCATCAGCGGGGCTGCCTGCCTGAAGCGTTCCACCACCTGCGGGCGCAAGTCCAGTGGAAGTCACCGTCGTTTTGGTCAGGTTGGCCAGGCAGATGAAATCCGTGCGCTTCAGATCTTCGACCAGCGGATGGTCCTTGGCAAAGCCGCGCGGCGCGTTGGTGAGGCTATCCCCCTCGAGCGAGAAGAACTTGTTGAAGGTCTTGTCGTCGCGCGCCGCCACCCAGGCATCACCTTTCTCCACGATGGTCCGGCGTATCTTGAACAGTGCCTCCGCATCGGGGCGCCACAGCCCGGCAGCAATGAAACAGCCGTCCGGCTCAATGTGCAGGTAATAGCCCGGTGCATGGATGTCCTTGCCCACCTCGTGGCGGAACTGGATGCCGATATTGGTCTTGTACGGCGTCTTGTCGCTGCCGAAGCGCGTATCGCGGTGGATGCGCATCAGCGAACCGCCCACCTTTTTTGCCGACGCCAGGAAGTGCGGCGAGATCGCCGGCATCTCGTCCGACATGTCGCTGATGAAATCCAGCGCGGGGTTGCGCACGAAATCCTCGTATTCCTGCTTGTGCTCTTCGAACCAGGCGCGCTCGTTGTTCCCGGCAAGCGCCGAAAGAAAAGTGAAGGTCTGTTTGGTGAAGTAACGATCGGTCATTTCGTCAGTCCTTGTACTCGGGTGGATCAATCGGCGGGGCGGGCGGCGCTAGTATGTCGCCTGAGCGCCTGCAAAATCAATTCGACGCAGACAAACCGGTTTGTCGCATGGAGTCAGGCGACGGATCGTGCGAAGCCGGGTTCAGTGAACTGGATCTGAACCCGGCTCATTCGGTGATGCTCGAATCAGGAACGTAGCTCCAGGCTACATGAACTTGGCGAGTTCATGCAAATCTCGAATCAGGTTGCGGGAAAGCACGTTGAGTTTATCCATGGCTTCGTCCAGATTCTCATCCGATTTGGTCTGGAGCCTGATAACGATATCTCCGGCCATCCTGTGAAACGCCGCATGATCGTTCTTCAGTATTTCAAAATGAGGCTGGCCCTGAAATATCTTGGCAAATGGACTATGAATCCATTTGCCTAACTCGCAGCGGTGATCGACACAAACTTCCTCGTGGTTAAACACTTCTTTCGACTTGCCGTCTATCGCATTCTGAAAACTCGTTTTCCACTTGAGGTGAGCATTGATCGCTTCAATCAGATCCAGCCCCGAGCGCTGTCCCGAACTGTCGGTTTCGATCTTTTCCTTTTTCTTTTTCAGCCCGAGCCGGTACAGGAGCCCAGTGTTGGTCTGGTAGGTCTGAATGTTTTCGAACAGTTCGAAGTGCCTTACGAAGGGGCGGCTCAACAACGGGTTCTTCAGCATCTGGCCGTAATCGCCTTTTTTAAACTGCAGCTGCTGCGTGGCAAACGCAAGGCCAAGGTTGTAAAGAGAGAATCCGTTCTCGATCCAGCCTTTCCAGTTGTCCTCTGACGCGCGCAGGTCCCAGTCCACGTTGGTGTTGTCGACGCCCGAAAGGGTCGAGGTTGCCATTCCGCTCTCAATGACCAGCACACCTCGCGGCTGCGTCTCGCCGATAAAACCGTAACCGACCAGGGAGGAAAAGGCGGCTTTTTGCAATGGCTCGTAGACTTGGGGGGCCGAGTTCCATTCGTTCTTGAGATCAGTCATCCATTGTTCAGAAAATAGCGGGATCATAAGTTCTAGCTCC
>CAVTMV010000006.1:0-486493 GCA_963735945.1 uncultured beta proteobacterium | reverse complement strand
TACCCTAGCCGATATCGAGCCCCCCTCCGATGTTATCCATTAAGGCTCCCTTCCAGAATGTGCTCCCTGCTCGATCTTGTTTGCATGAGATTGGCACTTGGGAAGGTGGAACGCAAACCCGATCCCGGGAATTGGCAAAGGAGGAAGTAATCATGTCCCGTACATTGACTGACTTCGCTCGCTTCATTGGAAACGTTCGCTATTACTGCCGGAACGGATGCAATTTGAGAAGGGCATGGCAACTTGCGCGGTTGACCCTGCCGTGAGTAGTGGCCCGCAGCTTGAAGATTGTTTGTTGTAAGAAACCTGCAGGGGGTGTCCCTGTTATAGCAAGGAGAAAGTCACATGATAACCGGTACAGTCAAATGGTTCAACGATGCGAAGGGTTTTGGTTTTCTTACTCCCGATGATGGCAGCGTCGATTTGTTCGCACACTTTACCGCCATCAACATGCAAGGGTTTCAAATCGCTCAAGGAAGGCCAGAAGGTGAGCTTTGAAGTCGTGCAAGGCCCCAAAGGCAAACAAGCCTCCAACATTCAGGCCGTTTAACCGAGCCGGCGAATCTTGTTCAACAGAAGATCCTGGAAATGGTCGCCCGCGAGGCGGCCATTTGTTTTTGCACTTCAGAAATACGCATATGACCAGCCGACATAAATCATGAAGGCCGCCCCCCAGATCAACGCCTGACGGCAAGATGCCCTCACGGATTTCCCCTCGTCGATTGCCAGGTCGAAACTCAGGAACATCACCGTCATCAACAGAATGATCACCACCAGCATCTGCTCGAAAAGACCTCTATCCATTTCCGCCTCCGCAGTCATCTCTTCCGCTGGAATACACCCCGGGGCACGCATTGAGGGATGCGTGCTTCAGCCCAATGCCGTTTGCGCGATGTCTCACTGACATCACCGCCCCCAATACTCCCTGTGCAACCTGATCTGCTCCTCCAGCAAGTTATCGTCATTGCCGCTGAGCCGCTCCCACTCGAGCGTGATCTGGAATTGCTCTTCTGAAAGTATCGATGTCAGCACCCTGCCGCTCCCTTCAACGAACCGGCTCGAAGCTTCCGGCCTGCTCTTCGGCAGCATCAGGACCAGCTTGCAGCGGTGGCCCGGCTTCAGATCATGGTCGCTCCCCAGGGTCAACTTGTCCTTGCCAAGCTTGCGCAGCCTCCCGTGGACCGGGCTCACCCCATTGGCGGGGACGATGACTGCCCGCCAATTGACGCGGATCTCCTCCTTATTCATTGCCCGCCTCGGTATAGAGTGCGTTATCCAGGTGATCCAGTATCATGAATTCGACCACCGCAACTGCCGCGACCAACACCAGCACGAGGCCGAAATCCAACAATGACTTCCTGATTTTTTTTGAGTTCTTAAACATATCCCTACTCCCGCCGTTATTGGGTTGTTGGAATATTGCCTTTCGCGGGACGGGAAAAAAATCAGCGTTTGCTGATTCTCGGTGTAGGAAAACAGGAAGGTGGGAATTGGCAGGAATTCACCCTGCGGGTACTGTCCAGGACAGGCTGATGTTCGACGGACATTGCCCCGGGGTGCGATGCTCACATACTCCTGGAGCCGTGCCCGGAACTCGGCCCGGAGAACCGGATCAATTTACCGCGTCAACCACGGAAGGTGTTTTCACATTGCCCACCCCGCTTGCCGATACAAACAGGGCGGCTTTCGATCTTGCCGGAAAGACATTGCACCCCAATGCTCAAGGCGACTCGATCACTGGTTCTTGTTCTGATTGATGCTGCTGCAGGTATTCTTCAATCACGCCCTTTGGAACAGGGCGGCTGTACAGGTAGCCCTGGACTTCTTCGCAACCACAGGTGCGCAGATACGCTGCCTGCTCTTCGGTTTCCACCCCCTCGGCGATCACGTCAAGCCCAAGGTTGTGCGCCAGCAGCACGATGCCTTTTACCAGCGAGCAGCTGTCCTCCTGCTCCGATATGTCCCGGACAAAAGACCGGTCGATCTTCAATTTGTTCACCGGAAGGCGCTTGAGGTAACTCAGCGAGGAATAACCCGTTCCGAAATCGTCGATCGCAAGGCCAACGCCCAGCTGCTGCAACTCCCGCAAGGCGTTGATCATGGTCTCCTCATTGTGGATGGCCACATTTTCCGTGATCTCCAGTTCCAGGTAACGCGGCTCCAGACCGGTCTGCTCCAGCACCCGGCGCACCATCGGAATCAGGTCGTCCTGACGAAACTGGACTGCCGACAGGTTGACCGCCACCCGCACGGGGGGCAGCCCGCTTGCTCTGCCATGCCAGATTCTGTTCACACGCCGTTCTCAGCACCCATTCGCCGACGGGGACGATCAAGCCCGGTTTCCTCCAGCAGGGGAATGAACTTGTCCGGCGACATCAATCCCCCCTCGGCTGGCTGCCAGCGCAGCAATGCCTCCACTCCCGTCATGTCGCCGCTGAACAGATCGTACTGCGGCTGGTAATGGAGCAGGAATTCCTTGTTCTGGATGGCATGATGCAAAGCATGCTCCATGATCACTCGCGACTGCCCTTGCGCACTCATGTCCGGCTCGAAAAGAAGATAGCTGCAATTGTTGTGGCGCGCCTGATGCATCGCGGTTTCCGCATTGCAGAGCAATTCGTCGAAATCGGCGCCATCGCCCGGGAAAAGGCTTACCCCGGCGGTACAAGTAAGGAAGAAATCCTGCTTGTCGATCGTGATGGCGCTGCCCAGCGCTTCCCCGATCTTTTCTATTACAAGCTTGACGATCCCCACCCAGGCCAGCCTGGGTATCAGCACCGCGAACCTGTCGTCACCCAGGCGCGCAACAGTCCCGATATCGCCCACGCATGCCGTTATTCGCTGGGCGATCGTTTGTATCGCCAGGTTGGCAGTGCGCGTGCCCATGCTCCGCGGGATCTGCACGAAACGATTGACGTTGATCACCACCATCGCCATATCCCCGTGGAAAGTTTCCCTTCCTGCCAATTCCATGGTTCTTTTTGCCAGATATTCCCGATTGGGCAGCCCGGTCAGCTGGTCGAAATATGCGATGCGGTTGATCTCTGCGCGCGCGAGTTTCAGGTCATCGATGATCGATACCTTCTTCAGCTCCCTCTTCACTGCAGGCACCAGACGCGACAGGTCGTCCTTGCTGATCATGTCGGCAGCGCCTGCGATCATGGCTGCCGCCGCCGCATCCGGGCTCATCATCCCCGAGACGATGATGAACGGGATCTCGCCATGCCCCTGCTGCACTATCCGCAATGCCGCCGGTGCATCGAGCGCTGGCATATTGTGATCGCAAATAATGAGGTCCCATTTGGAATTGCTCCAGTTCCCGGCGCAAGGACGATTCCTCTTCCACCCTGCTGGTAATGGAGATCGCAATATTCTTCATGCAATGCATTCAGCAACAGCTCCGTGTCATCGGCAGAATCTTCGATGAACAGGATATTCAATCTTTTTCCGGTATTCATATGAGATACCTCATCAGGAATTCACGATCTCGTTCGAGATCATCGACAACGGCGTGATCCTCTCCGCCGCACCGCGCTTGATCGCTTCCTTGGGCATGCCGAACACCACGCACGTCGCCTCGTCCTGCGCCATGGTATGCGCCTTGGCATTGCGCATCTCCAGCAGTCCCGCCGCGCCGTCGTCGCCCATGCCGGTCATGATGATGCCGACCGCGTTCTTCCCCGCCACCTTGGCGACCGAGCGGAACAGCACGTCCACCGACGGGCGGTGGCGATTGACCAGCGGGCCGTCCACCACCTCGACGAAATACTGCGCGCCGCTGCGCTTGCAGCAGCATGTGCTTGCCGCCCGGCGCGATCAGCGCGCGGCCCGGCATCACCCGGTCGTTGTTCTGCGCCTCCCTGACCTCGATCTGGCACAGGCCGTTGAGCCGGTCGGCAAACGCCGCGGTGAATTTTTCCGGCATGTGCTGGACGATCACCATGCCCGGGCAGACGCGCGGCAAGGCGGTCAGCACCACCTCCAGCGCCTGGGTGCCGCCGGTGGAAGTGCCGATGGCGACGATGCGTTCGGTGGTCTGGGCCAGCGCCTGCGCCGTGAGCCGGCAGGCAAGAACGGCATCCGCACTCAGCTTTGGCGCCACCTTGACCGATGCGGCCGGCAGTCGCCATGCGCCTGACGTTGGCATGCGCGGCCGCCTTGACCGCGCCGACGAGGTCGGCCGAGGAGTCTTCCAAAAAACGTTTGAGGCCGATCTTCGGCTTGGTGACGATGCTCACCGCGCCGGCGGACAGCGCCTGCATGGTGGTTTCCGCCCCTGCTTCGGTGAGCGTGGAGCAGATCACCACCGGCGTCGGGCGCTCGGCCATGATCTTGCGCAGGAAACTGATGCCGTCCATGCGCGGCATTTCCACATCCAGCACGATCACATCCGGCCACTGCTGGCGCATGCGCTCCATCGCAAACATCGGATCGGAGGCTGCGCCCATGACGTGATATTGCCGGGTCCTCCTCCAGCAGTCCGGTCAGCACCTGGCGCACCACTGCCGAATCGTCCACGATCAACACGTTTATTTTTTTCATATCCTAGAAGCCGTAGTTGAATGGAGTGTAGTGTGCGTTCATCGTGGTGCAGGGCAAGGCGCGACGACGAGGAATGGTCATTCCATTCCGAGGAGGAGCAACGCAGTCATGCGCCGCGAGGGGCGCACAAAACAGTTCGTAGCGACTCACAAAACGGGTGAGCGTGAATATGGGAAGAAATGTTTTCATACTTATCCTCTCGCGGTTTAAATGGAGCGGTCAACTGCGGTTTCTAGGTTTATCAGGAAACCATTTCTCTCATGCACTCCGGCACGGAAATAATCGGATTGTGTTTGACCCAGACATGACCGCTCCCGACATCGAAGATGATCTGGCGGTGGCCGGTATCACCCAAGTGTTCGGCCGCAATATTGAATCCGTACTGCGTAACCAGTAGCCGTGCAGTGCGGCTGTTCTTGCAGGAAACCTGGCGGCAGCCGCAGTCCAGCGTCCCGGTGCACAGCGGCTGGGCTGTGCGCCGTTCCTTCTGGATCTCGGGGAACATGTTGCCGCCGCCGAACAGCTTGACCTGGTATTCCCCGGGCCTGGTATCTGCAGCGCGGATCTCGTGCATGAACAACTCCATCGCCTCCTCGGCATAGCGACCGTCCAGCTGCCTGCCGCTGACGCAGAGCACGGCTGGACAGCATGAAATGGCACATACCGCCGATGCGCCGGCGCGGGTGCCACATGGTGATGGAAACGCATGATCCCAGAATGGTGCGGATGCGCGTATCGCTGCCGCCAAAATAGAAATCCCCCGGCTGCAGGAAGATATCCATCGCAGGTGGGCAGTTTTTTTCATGGCCGTCGATCAAGGCTTGCGGTAAACCGACGGCTGGACCATTCGCAGGTCATCGACGATGCCATTCAGGCTTTCCGAATGACCGATCAGCAAATAACCACCCGGCTTGAGCTGGCCGGCGATGCGACTCACCACCTGCCGCTTCGTTTCCGCATCGAAATAGATCATCACGTTGCGCAGGAACACCAGATCGAACTCCCCGATCTTCGGCAGCGCCTTGTTCAGGTTGATCTGCTTGAAGTCCACCCGGCTGCGCACGTTGCGTTCGATCAGGAAGGAGCCGCTCTGCGAGCCCACTCCTTTCAAGCAATAATTGGTCAGGTAGTTTTGCGGAATGTGCTTCACCTGGTCGATCGGGTACAGGCTGGTGCGCGCTTTCTCCAGCACACTCAGGCTGATATCGGAGGCCATCACTTCCCACGGCTGGCTGCCAAGTTCATCCGCCAGTGTCATGGCGATGCTGTAAGCCTCCTGCCCCGAAGAACTGGCGGCACTCCAGACCCGGAATGGCTGCCCCGCCGGATGCTGCGGCAGAATCTTGTCGCGCAGGAAATCAAAGTGTTTGGGCTCGCGAAAGAAATAGGTCTCGTTGGTAGTCAGCAGGTCAACTGCGATCTGCAATTCATCCTGTTCCTTCCCATTGGAGAGCAGATTGAAATATTCGCCGAAACTGTTCAGGTTGTGATGCTTCAGACGCTTGACCAGGCGTCCGCTGACCAGTGGCATCTTTGACGGCGCCATGCTGATGCCGGCGATACCGTAGATCATGGCCTGAAACTGGCGGAACTCATGGTCAGAAAGGCTGGGTACGTTCATGTTTTTTCCTCATGTCTTCCAAAATGGGCGAAAGCGATATTCGATAGCAGCGTTGCCTTGCATTCTGCGGAGTGCCGACCATAGGGCGCACGCATTGTCCTAATGGGACCACCCACCACAGATACCAGTTGATTACCGTGATTGCAGTTTTCATTTTTATTCCCCTCACACAACGACGCCCTGAATCTCGTTGCCGTTCTGCATTGGTCACATAATGAAATCAATCCACAACAAAAAATATCGGCGAAAGATGATTCTGTGCGTAGGAATCATCCGACAAGGATTTGCTCCGGAACATCAGGCATAAATCCCTCGAATGACTTGAACCCGGAAAATTCATCAGGGAGCCTCTGATCAAGTCCGTTCGCCCCGATAACCAGCGACTTGGCGGCTATGCCGCCTAGTCGCTGTTTTGCAAAGGGGAAGGAGTATGTGCGGCGCTAGATAATCCGGATTGAACGGCCTCCATCATGCCGTCCTTAGATATGCGCGAATTCCGCCTTGCCCATCGGCATCGCCGCGACAGACGCCTTGCGGGTCTGTGCCGCTGCGGCCGGCTTGCTTGCCTTGTGCGCGACACCGTTCGTCGTACCGTCGTTCACCTTGAAGAAACTCATCAGCTGCTGCAGCTGTTCCGACTGGCCGCTCATCTCTTCGGCCGTGGCTGCCAGTTCTTCGCTGCTGGAGGCGTTCTGCTGGGTGATCTGGTTGAGCTGGTTCATGGCGGTGTTGATCTGGGCCGACGCCGGCCGATTGTTCTTCGGATGCCGCGGTGATCTCCTGCACCAGGTCGGAGGTCTTGTTGATCGCCGGGACCATCTCGTCCAGCAGCTTGCCGGCCTTCTCCGACAGGGCGACGCTGCTGGCGGCGACTTCGCCGATCTCCTGGGCGGCGACCTGGCTGCGTTCCGCCAGTTTGCGCACTTCGGCGGCAACCACGGCAAAGCCTTTGCCGTGTTCGCCGGCACGGGCGGCTTCGATCGCGGCATTCAGCGCCAGCATGTTGGTCTGGTAGGCGATGTCGTCGATGATGCTGATCTTGTCGGCGATCTGTTTCATCGCGTCGGCGGTCTGCTTCACCGCTTCGCCGCCTTCGGCTGCCTGCTTGGACGCTTGGGATGCCATGCCGTCGGTCACTTTGGCGTTGTCGGTGTTCTGGTTGATCGAGGCGCTCATCTGTTCGACCGAGGCGCTGGTCTCTTCCACGCTGGCTGCCTGTTCGCTGGAGGCTTGCGACAGCGATTGGGCGGTGGCCGAGACCTGCTCGGAGGCGCTGGAGATGTTGTCCGTCGCGCCGCGTACTTCGCCGATGATCTGCGACAGCCGTGCAATGGTTCCGCGCAAGCTGCGCTGCATCGATTGCAACTCATCGCGGCCGGAAGCCTCCGGAATATCCGCAGTCAGGTCGCCGGTGGCAAGTTTGTCCATCTCGTCCGACATCAGGCGTGCAGACCGGCTGATATTGCGCGCCATGAACATCCCGAGCGCGAAACTGAACACAAACAGGGTGACCACGATCAGGAGCAAAGTGTATTTTTTCGTGGTGAGGCGCTGGCTCTGGCCCTGCAGCGCAGCCTCAAGTTGCGAGTTGGCATCGCCGGACAGCACGAACAAGGCATCGATCGCATCTGTCAGCACTGCAGAATATTCCTGCGGCGACAAGTCCGGAGTCTCGAACTGGACGATCTCCCGCTGCACCAGTGCAATAGCCTTGCGTGTTCGCTGGTCTGCATCCTGGAAAGGTTTCTCCAGACTGTCCTTCAACCCCGCATCGGCAACATAGGCCTTGTCCAGGATGCTGCGGACACCGGCCATTTCGCGGCTCACCATGCCAAGATAGCTTGCCAGCTGGTTGATTTCCTCCGGGGTCGCCTTGTGCGTTGCCAGCACCCAGCCGCCGATAGCGCGTATGCGCCCCATGTCTTCGGTGATCATGGGCAGGTTGTTTGCCGCCAGGAAGCCCAATTGATAACCGTCCACTGTCGGGTCGTAGGTGATGTTGGTCTGATCGGAAATGGCTGCAATCAGCCTGATCTCGTCGTCGATGAGCGCGCTGTGGCGCTTGAAACTTTCCTGTGCTGTCAGCCCGGCGGCCTCTCTCTCTAACGCCTGCCAGCTCGACTTTACGCCGCCCCACTGTCTGGTCAATTCGAGTTCCGGATACCGGCTGTCGATTTCATCGATTGCCGCCACGGCGTTGTCCACTTCCCCCCGCTTGGCCTCCCATGCCGGCCGCATCTCCGGCTTGCCGTTGAGCACCAGCACGGAAAGCCCGCGATGCTGCTGCGTACCTTTCAGCAGCGACAGCACCGGTTTGAGATATGCCGCGCCGATGTTCTCGCGGGCGGCGAAATCGATGCTTTCATTCAATCCCGCAACGAACAGATAGGTCGGTATGCCGAAAAGCACGATGACTATCAACCCCAGGCCTGCAAATTTCTGGCTGAGTGAAAACCGGTTCAAGAATGTGTTCATGTCTAATCTCCTTTTTGTTTTTCGCAACATGTGTGGATCATTAACTGAGTTCAATCAGCCCAGCCTGACAGCGCTGTTCGGCCCGAGCTTGAAGAACTCCATGAGCTGCTGCAATTGACCGGCCTGATCGCTCATCGCCTCTGCAGTAGTTGCCAGCTTTTCACCGCCGGCAGCGTTCTGCTGTGTGCTCTGGCTGAGCTGGTTCATGGCGGAGTTGATCTGCTCAACGCCGGCCGATTGCTCCTTGCTGGCAGTGGTGATCTCCTGCACCAGGTCGGAAGTCTTGTTGATCGCCGGGACCATTTCATCCAGCAGTTTGCCGGCCTTCTCCGACAGCGCCACGCTGCTGGCGGCGACTTCGCCGATCTCCTGGGCGGCGACCTGACTGCGTTCCGCCAGTTTGCGCACTTCGGCGGCCACTACCGCGAATCCTTTGCCGTGCTCGCCGGCGCGGGCGGCTTCGATTGCAGCATTGAGCGCCAGCATGTTGGTCTGGTAGGCGATGTCGTCGATGATGCCGATCTTGTCGGCGATCTGTTTCATCGCGTCGGCGGTCTGCTTCACCGCTTCGCCGCCTTCGGCTGCCTGCTTGGACGCTTGGGTGGCCATGCCGTCGGTCACTTTGGCGTTGTCGGTGTTCTGGTTGATCGACTTGGTGATCTGCTCGATCGAGGCGGAAGCGCCTTCCATGTTCGCCGCCTGACTGCTGGATTCATGTCCCAGGTTCCTGGCTGTGTCAGACACCCTGTCGGATGCATGCGACAGCGCGATGGCAGCACCCTTGACGTCAGTGACGATACTGGCGACATTGCCCGACATGGTATAGATCGCATGCATCAGGTGACCTACCTCATCGCGGAATTCCGTTGCTCTCAGCAACTGCACGTCGCCTGCCGCAATGGTCTGACAGGCGCGCACCACGTTCTCGAGCGGGCGCAATACCCGCGCCAGCAACAGCCACCATATCAACCCCACGGAAAATACGGCCCCTGTAACCAGCGCGCCCTGCCACACCAGGTCGCTGGTTGTCGCTGCACCCCTGCTCAATTCTTGCAGGCGCATGCCGCCCAGCGTAGCGACCACGAGAGCGACGAAGGCGCAGGCCACTGACACACGGGCCTTGATGTTCATGCTGGCCAGTGCCGCCAGCCAGCCACGCATGCCGGTATGCACGACACGTCCTTCCCTGACAGTCAGGCCGCGCGCCTTTCCTTCACGGAACTGGCAATAGATACGTTCCGCGGTCTCGACCTGTTGCCGGGTCGGCCTGGTACGCAAGGACATATAGCCGACCACCCGGTCGTTTTCCCAAATCGGATTGGCATTGGCCTCGACCCAGTAATAATCGCCGTTCTTGCAGCGGTTCTTGACCATGCCTTGCCATGGCTTGCCGCTTTGCAAGGTTTTCCACAGATCTGCATAGGCCGCTGGCGGCATGTCCGGGTGGCGCAGGATGTTGTGCGGCTGGCCCAGCAACTCCTCTTCGGAGAACCCGCAGATTTCCAGGAACGTGCGGTTCACATAGGTGATGCAGCCCTTAAGGTCGGTCTTCGACACGATGTACTCACCTGCCTTGAGGTGACGCTCCACGTTGGTTACAGGCATGTTTTTGCGCATGGCAATTAGTCCTTTAGAAGTGCACGAATACGTGCTTCACCCGTTGGGATATCGAATGCGAGCGTCCCGATTGCCGAAGCGGGCACATTGCGGGCCTGGATCGATGCTGCCAATCTGCTTACCGCACTGTTCGCCACACTTTCATTCACCTTGAAAAAATTCATCAGCTGCTGCAGCTGTTCCGACTGGCCGCTCATCTCCTTGGCCGTGGCCGCCAGTTCTTCGCTGCTGGAGGCGTTCTGCTGGGTGATCTGGTTGAGCTGGTTCATGGCGGTGTTGACCTGCGCCACGCCGGCCGATTGTTCTTCGGATGGCCGCGGTGATCTCCTGCACCAGGTCGGAGGTCTTGTTGATCGCAGGGACCATCTCGTCCAGCAGTTTGCCGGCCTTCTCCGACAGGGCGACGCTGCTGGCAGCGACTTCGCCGATCTCCTGGGCGGCAACCTGGCTGCGTTCCGCCAGTTTGCGCACTTCGGCAGCCACTACCGCGAATCCCTTGCCGTGCTCGCCGGCGCGGGCGGCTTCGATTGCAGCATTGAGCGCCAGCATGTTGGTCTGGTAGGCGATGTCGTCGATGATGCCGATCTTGTCGGCGATCTGTTTCATCGCGTCGGCGGTCTGCTTCACCGCTTCGCCGCCTTCGGCAGCCTGCCTGGATGCCTGCGAGGCCATGCCGTCGGTCACTTTGGCGTTGTCGGTGTTCTGGTTGATCGACTTGGTGATTTGCTCGATCGAGGCGCCGGTCTCTTCCACGCTGGCCGCCTGTTCGCTGGAGGCTTGCGACAGCGATTGCGCCGTGGCCGATACCTGCTCCGAGGCGCTGGAGATGTTGTCCGTCGCACCGCGTACTTCGCCGATGATCTGCGAGAGCTTGCCGACCATGTTCTGCATGGCGGTCAGCAGCATGCCGGTCTCGTCTTTGGAGGTGACTTCGATCTTCGCCGTCAGGTCGCCTTCGGCAAGCTGGTTGGCTACGGCCACCGCCTGATGGAGCGGCCGCGTGATACTGCGCGCCATCCATATCGTGACGACTATGCCAATCAGCAACGCCGCCATTCCGATACCGACGCTGATGAAAACCATCTGCCTGACCAGGGTGAGCATTTCCGCCTTCTGCAGCTCCATGCCGGCGTTCTTCTTCTTGGTCAGGTCCACCAGCCGGGTGCGAATCTCGCGCCACACCGGCGTTTCTTCCTTGTTGATCAGGGCCACCGCACGCTCGCGGTCGGCAACCTGCTTCAGGACATTGGCCTGGATCGCTGCCTGATCTGCCCGCAATGCGGCAAGTTCCTTCAGTACCCTGAGCGTTTCGGGCTCATCCTGCGCAAGGCGCAGCGCGCGCTCGTTGGCGTCCTTGAATTCGACGGCGGCATTGTCCAGATTCTTGTAGGCCATCTGGTTTGCCGGGTCCATCACGATATTGCGCAATGCCTGGCCCATCTGCAGCCCCTGGGCATACATACTGTTGATCGATTGTGCCAAGGCCTGGTCGTGCGCCAGAAACTGCTCAAATCGGCTGCCGACCTGCTGCATGCCGCTCAGTGCCGTGCCCAAAGCTGCAATGAGCACGGCAAAGGCGACGCCCATGGCCAAACTGATCTTCCATGCGATGCTTGAATTTCTGAACATGGATAACCCTTTCGTGACCATTTTTGCCGGCTACGCCGCTGCCAGACTGGGCGCTTCGCCGATGTGCGACAGCGCCGACATCTCGTCGATGGACAGCACCTTGTTCACATCGAGGATGATGACGAACTTGCCGGTCACCTTGCCCATGCCGCTGGATGAAGTCGGCGCGGATCTTGGCGCCGAAGCTCGGCGCCGGTTCGATCTCGGCGGCCGCGATCTCCAGCACTTCGGTCACCGCATCCACCATCACGCCGACATCGTGCTTGTCCGCCCTGCCGTCACTTCGATGATGACGATGCAGGTGCGTCGTGTGACGGCGGTGCTCTGCCGTCCGAAGCGCGCCGACAGGTCCACCACCGGCACCACCGCGCCGCGCAGGTTGATCACGCCGCGGATGAAGTCCGGGCATCATCGGCACCTCGGTCAAGATGCCGTACTCGATGATTTCCTTGATGTTGAGAATGCCGATGGCGAACATCTCGCCGCCCAGCAGGAAGGTCAGGTACTGGTGCTGTCCTGCTTCGCCGCACCGCCACTGCCGTTCCCTGTGTCACTGTTGTCAGTTCGCCCATGATTTGCACTCCTTAGAAGCGCACGAATTCGGCTTCGCCGGCATCGGCATGCCCAGCGCAGCCGGCTTGATCGCCGCGACCGGCGCCTTGCGGGCTCTGCGCCGCTGCGGCCGGCTTGCTCGGCCTTGCTGCGCGACACCGTTGCGTCGCACCGTCGTTCGACCTTGAAGAAGCTCATCAGCTGCTGCAGCTGTTCCGCCTGGCTGCTCATTTCCTCGGCCGTGGCAGCCAGCTCTTCCGAGGCGGAGGCGTTCTGCTGCGTGATCTGGTTGAGCTGGCTCATGGCGGTGTTGATCTGGGCCACGCCGGAGGATTGCTCCTCGGATGCCGCGGTGATTTCCTGCACCAGGTCGGAGGTCTTGTTGATCGACGGCACCATCTCGTCCAGCAGCTTGCCGGCCTTTTCTGCCTTGTCCACGCTGCTGCTGGCGACTTCGCCGATTTCCTGTGCCGCCACCTGGCTGCGTTCCGCCAGCTTGCGCACTTCGGCGGCCACCACCGCAAAGCCCTTGCCGTGCTCGCCGGCACGCGCCGCTTCGATGGCGGCATTCAGCGCCAGCAGGTTGGTCTGGTAGGCGATGTCGTCGATGATGCCGATCTTGTCGGCGATCTGTTTCATCGCGCTCGACGGTTTCCTTCACCGCTTCGCCGCCTTCGGTTGCCTGCTTGGCCGCCTGCGTGGCCATGCCGTCGGTGACCTTGGCGTTCTCGGTGTTCTGGTTGATCGAGGCGCTCATCTGTTCCACCGAGGCGCTGGTCTCTTCCACGCTGGCCGCCTGTTCGCTGGAGGCCTGGCGACAGCGATTGTGCCGTGGCGCGACACTTCCTCCGAGGCGCTGGACAGGTTGTCCGCCGCGCCGCGCACTTCGCCGATGATCTGCGACAGCTTGCCCACCATGTTCTGCATGGCGGCCAGCAGCATGCCGGTCTCGTCCTTGGAGGTCACTTCGATCTTCGCCGTCAGGTCGCCTTCGGCCAGCTGGTTGGCCACGCCCACCGCTTCGTTCGATCGGACGGGTGATGCTGCGGGTGACCCAGAAGGCGATCGCCGCGGCAAACAGCAGGGCGCCAGCGCCGATGCTGAACATCAGACGGCGCGCATTGTCGTAGCCCTGCATGGCCGCCTGGACCGATTCATCGCTGTTCTTCTGCTGGTTGGTCGATCATATCCTCCAGTCCCGCCAGCCATTTGTTCTGGTTGGGGCGCACTTCCTTCAGCAGCACCCGGGTCGCCTCGGCGTTGTTGTTGGACAAGTCCCAGCTGGATCACCTTGTCGATCAGCGGCGCCGTCGCGGCGCGGGCCTCGGCGATGCGCGCCAGCGTTGCCTTGCCTTCCTCGCTGGTGATCATGGGCGGAAAGCTTGGTCAGCATGTCGTCGTATTTCTTGCGTTCGTTCCTGAATCCGGGTGATTTCCACCTGCATGTCAGACACATCGTCCAGCAACACCACGTTGCGCACCGCCGTGGCAATCGTACGCGTACCGAGCCGCGCATGTCCGTCAACAAGACGGATCTTCACGTCGTTATCCAGCGCAATGTCGTCCAGGCTGGCCTTGACCTTGCCCATGCCATTCAGGCCGAAGCCGATCAGTGCCACCATCAACACCACCATCAGGCCGAATCCCAAACCCAACCGCATACCTATTTTCATATTCTTGAACATTGTCATCTCCTTAAATAAAGACCACCACCGCGTTTATCAAAAGTCATTCACCAGCCAGGTCACCCCGGCAAACACCGTCCCATCCGGCGCAGTCCGGCTGATAGCCCGCTGCCGCACCAAAATCCACCACCACTTTATTGCTGACGGCATAGCTTGCCGCCACCAGGAACTGGTCCGTCGCACTCATTCCATGCCGTGACGTTCCCGACAGTTCCCCGGCCAGGGTCCACTGCGGGAACACCTCGCGGGAGACCGCCACCGCCCAGTTGTATTGCTGAGGACCCAATCCATCCTCCTTCAACCCCAGCCTGGTGACGCCGAGGTTGGAATCGACACGCACCTTGCCGATGTCGACGCTATAAATGCCGTTGAAGATGTAGTCCTGTGCGCCGCTGCTAATGCCCGTTGCGCCGTTGGCGAATTTGACGCCCCATTCGACGCCGAACGCGTGGTCGTCAGTCGCGCCGAAACGATGCTTGAGCAGCAGGATGTTGTCGCCGCGCCCTGCCGTCTTCTGGCCGGAAGCATCGACCTGGCTCACCCGGAAATCGCCGGTCAGCATCACCCCGAAATCCTCGGTAAAGGCATATTTGAGGGTGTAAGGCTGGTTGTTCTGCCAGCTGTTATCGCTGCCTTTGCTGCGGGCTACGCCGCCCTCCACCTCAAGCCAGCCGGGCGCAGACATCTCTGCCGGATCGGAGACCGTCGGCCGGTAAGGCGTGGCGGTCACTTCGTCCGCGAGGGCAAGGTTCGCTGCCGCCAGCAGGCTCAGGCACAGGATGCTTCCGGTTCTTGTTGTCGAAAACATGTTCTATCCTTCCTTATGCTTGCTGGAGTGAGACCTGCTGGCGCTGCTCCTGACCGACCGCTTGCTGTATCAGCGCCGGCACATCCAGGATCAGCGCCACTTCGCCGGTACCCAGGATGGTGGAACCGCTGACTCCCTTCAGGTGCTGGAAGATGCTGCCCAGCGGCTTGATGACGGTCTGGAATTCGCCCATCAGCTGATCCACCACGAACCCCGCCTTCTGGTTGCCGTACTGCACCACCACGATGTTTTCCCTGCGCCCCGGCTTGCCCGACTCGCGGAATTGCTCGCGCAGCCGGATGAAGGGCAGCGCCGCTCCTCGCAGGTTGATGAAGTTGCGGCCATTGCTTGCCTCGCGTTCTGCCGCAGTCAACTCCATGCACTCCACCACCATGTCCAGCGGCACCACGAAGGACGAGCTGCCCACGCCGATCAGGAAGCCGTCGATGATGGCCAGCGTCAGCGGCAGGCGGATGCGGATGGTGGAGCCGACGCCCTCCCGGGAATCCAGCTCGATGCGTGCCGCGCAGCGCCTCGATGTTGCGGCGCACCACATCCATGCCCACGCCGCGTCCGGAGATGTTGGTCACCTGCTCGGCGGTGGAGAAACCCGGCGCAAAGATCAGCTTGTAAATCTCCTGTTCGGTCAGCGCCTGTTCCGGATCGACGATGCCTTTCTCGATGGCCTTGCGCAGGATCCTTTCCTGTTCAGCCCGCCGCCGTCGTCGCTCACCTCGATCACGATGCTGCCCGATTCGTGATAGGCGTTGAGCCGCACGGTGCCTTTGGCCGGCTTGCCGCGCGCCAGCCGGGTCTCGACCGCTCTCGATGCCGTGATCCATGGAATTGCGCACCAGGTGCATCAGCGGGTCGCCGATCTTGTCCACCACGGTCTTGTCCAGTTCGGTCTCGGCGCCGCCGATGACCAGCTCGATGTCCTTGCCCAGTTCGCGGCTGACATCGCGCACCACGCGATTGAAAGCGCTTGAAGGTCTCGCCGATCTGCACCATGCGCAACTGCAGCGCGCCATCGCGGATCTCCTCGACCAGGCGGGAAACGTTGGAGGTGGCTTCCTGCAGCCTGGTATCGCCACCGCGCCGCGACAGCAGCATGGACGACGGCACCGGCGATCACCAGTTCACCCACCAGGTTGATGAGATGATCGAGCCTGTCCGCATCGACCTTGATGACCTGGTTCTCGCGCGCCTTGGTCTCCTTCACCTGCTTCTGTTTTTCCAGCGCGGCATCGACCACCTGCGGTGCGACGATGCCCTCGTTCGACCAGGATCTCGCCGATGGGCAATTTGCTGCCGCCATCCGCCACGGCTTTGCTCTGCGCTGCAATGATCTGTTCGAGCTCGCGCTGGGTGAGCGAGCCGCACTGCTCCAGTATCTGCCCGATGCGCATGTCTTCTTCGGGCAACTCCTGGATCAGGCGCACGTATTCCGAGATGTGGCTCTTGGGCGGAAGGATGCGGATCTGCGCAGTCGTCCTGCACGAACTCGAACACGCCTGCGATGGTTGCCTTGTCGGCAGTGCTCTGGAAGCTGATCTCATAGCCCAGATAACAGGACTCCGGATCCATTTCGGCAGCGCCGGGGACGTTGTCGCACAGCGTCGAGATGCCCACGATCTTGCCCAGCGTCGACGAGATAGCGGATGAACGACAGCGGGTCCATGCCGTTGCGCAGCACATCCTGTCTGAAGCGCAGGGAGATGTGCCAGTTGTCGGTTTCCACCGCACCTTCGCCCAGCGATTCCACCGTGGCTTCGCTCACCTGCGGCAAGCCGGCAGAATGGGTTGCGGCGGCGTGCGCGTGACCGTCGAGATAGGCGGAGAGCTGCTCCACCAGATTGACGCCCGTGGCATTGGCGCTTTCGCTCAAGGCGCCTGTGCCCGCTTCCAATGCATCGATCATGGCGGCGATGTGATCGCCGCAGGCCAGGAACAGTGTGACCAGGCTGCCGTCGATCTCCAGCTTGCCGGCGCGCACCTTGTCCAATACGCTTTCGGCGACATGGGTGAAGGCGACGATGTCGTCCAGGCCGAACAGCCCCGCCGATCCCTTGATGGTGTGTGCCGCGCGGAATATGGCGTTGACGTTCTCTTCGCGGTCTGCCTCGCGTTCGATGTTGTACAGACCGTCTTCCATCGCTTGAAGCAGTTCGCGGCTTTCCACGATGAAGGTTTGCAATGCTTGATCCATGCTCATGCTGGTTCGCTCCTGTAGTGGTCTGTCGTTAATTTGTGCCGGAAGTGATGACTACCGGGTCGCCGAAATACGCAGTCATGTTGCAAAGGTCCAGAACATCGATCACCGCCTTGCTGTGGCCGACGATATTCAGGCCGATCTTGCGAGCCTGTGATTCGCGCTTGGCGAGGATCAGCAATTGCAGGCCGGCGGTATCCATTTCACTGACCTCCGACAAGTCGATTTCCACGGCGCGGCATTTATCGAGCACGGCCATCAGACTGCCCTTGAGTTCGGCCGCGGTGTAAATGGTCATTTCCCCTTGCGGTTGCCACTGGCAAATATTGTTGCGGTTAGTCGTATCCATGAGTCCCTCCGGTAGCGCTGGTTAAATTCGGGTTAAGGCAGAATCAGCTTGGAGACAGCGGTGAGCATCTGCTCGGGCTTGAACGGCTTGACCACCCATGCCTTCGCGCCCGCCGCTTGTCCGGCAGCTTTCTTGTCCTCGCCAGCCTCGGTGGTCAGCATGATCACCGGGGTGAATTTGTACTCGGGCAGCTTCTTCACTTCGCTGACGAAGGTGATGCCGTCCATGTTGGGCATGTTGACGTCGCTGACGATGAGATGGACTTTCTGCCCGGTGAGCTTGCTCAGTGCATCCTTGCCGTCACTGCCTTCGATTACGTCGTAGCCGGCCCCCTTGAGGGCGATGGAGACAACCTGGCGCAAGGTGGCCGAGTCGTCGACGATCATGATGGTTTTAGCCATGGTGTGTTACCTCCTAGAAAAAAGTGATTTCATCGTCTGCTGCTGCAACCTTCTTGCCTGCGTGGATGTTGCGTTCTTCCGTGGTGGCGTATGAACGCTCCAGCTCATGCAGCAAGCCGGACCAGTCGATAACCTGCAGGCGCCCCTGTTCGTGGAATTTCTGTTCGCCTTCCTGCAGACAGGCAGGGAAGGCATTGATGTTGTCGCGCACGTGGCACAGGATCTGGCTGACCCGGTCCTGGAACTGGAGCTGCACCAGCGACTCGGCCACCTCGTTCTTGATGCCGGAACCGGTGGTGCGCAGGATCGTCGCAGCTTCAGTCAGACCGTTCGTCACCTGGCGGAACTCTTCCAGCACACCGCGTATAGCCATCTCGGAAGTGGTCACCGAGGCGGCGTCCTGTGCAGCGGATTTCTCCGCCACCTCGAATGCCTTGTTGATCGCCTGGCTGATGACCCTTACCGTCTCGTTGATCTTGCGTCCGGTTTCGCCGGACATGTTGGAGAGCTTGCGTACTTCGGTCGCGACCACCGCAAACCCGCGACCGGCTTCTCCGGCACGTGCCGCTTCGATCGCCGCATTAAGCGCCAGCAGGTTGGTGTTGTCGGCGATGGTGGTGACCGATGTGGACATCTCTTTCAGTTGGTCGATGAATTGCACCAGGTTGCCGACGCTGCCCAGCAGCTCGCCGCCGTGGCTCAATGCATCGCGCAGAGACTGGATCACCGCCTGCAGGTTGGCTTCGCTCCTGGTGAACACCGCCACCAGCCCCTCGGCGTTATCTACCGACTCTGCCGACAGACTGGAGGCCTTCACCGCGTCATCGAGCTTGTCGACGATGCCGGAGAAGCGAGCGGTCAATTCGATCATGGCCTGCTCGCTCTGGCTGCGGCCGTTTTCGATCTGTCTCACCCACAGCGAGGTGACTTTGCTTTCCAGCGTGCCGAGCCCGGCGAAGAAGGATTCGACATCGGCGTTATATTGTTTCTGGCAGGCATCATCCTGCTCGGCCAATGCTGCCTGCAGGGTCGCCTCATGCTTTTTCCCCACCAGCACGCCGGCCATGACGCCAGCCGCCAGCAGCACTGCCGCCAAGACCAGGCTGAGGACATCCACTCCTGCTGCCACTGGCAAGGCAACTGCCCCCAGCACCGCCGGCACCAGCGGAAACAGCAGGTAACTCCAGTCATGCTTGTTGTTCATATGCACTCCTCCAGCTTGTTTTTTTCGGCGGTCAACCACCCGGTGTACAGCGCGATCAGGATTCCCAGCATTGCTTTGATGCCACTGGTTTTATCCAGAAAATAATCCGCTCCCAGTTCCAGGCATCTTTTGCGGTATTGCGGGTAACCATGGTTGGTCAGTACAATCACCAGCGTTCCCGGGCGTTTCTGTTTGATCTGCTGCAACGCACTCATGCCGTTACCTCCCGCCAGGTGCAGATCCAGGATCACCACGTCCGGCAAGAGCTGGCAAATGCCCTGCAAGGCTTCTTCCTGGTTATCCGCTTCGCCGATGATTTCGGTGTTCGCAATGTCCCGGATCAGGACTCGCAAGCGCTCCCGGATATCCAAAGAATCTTCCACAAGAAAAATCTTCATTTCTGACCGCTGCCCCGCTGTTATCGTTGGATGGCATGATGCCGATCAGAAAGCTGTAAAAAAATCAGCGTTCGCTGATTCTGCGTGTAGGAAAACAGGAAGTTTGGGGGTGGGATTCCCCGCGGCAAACAGCGGGGAATCTTGCGGTAGAACAACAGGATATTGAGTTACAGCCCGCCAGCTAAAGGCTGGGCCTGGTGCGGATGTCCTGCGTTTGGCTCACTTTTCCCGTTGCGGGAAAAGCGGTGGAATGGTGTTGCTGTAGCGGGGTCAGGCTTTGCTTGGGGTACCTTTGATCAGGTTCTCCGTTCGTGGCGCACCCGCAAGCGGCAGGCCGTGGCTGTAAGGGGCATGCACCCCAACAGCACGCGCTCAGCATGTTGAACCATGAACGGAGACGCACAACAAATCAGCGGCCTGCAATGTTCACCCTTCGACAAGCTCAGGGCGAACGGACTTAATCAGAGATTCCCTAGCCGATCAATTCGTGCTTGATGGCATAGCGGATCAACTCGCTGCTGTTGGCGAGATTCATTTTTTCCATGATCCGGGTCTTGTGGGTGCTGACGGTCTTCACGCTGATGAAGAGCTGGTCGGAGATCTCGGTGATGCCCTTGCCGGCGGCGAGCAGCTGGAATATCTGCAACTCGCGGTCAGACAGCATGGTATGCGGCTGCTCGTCCTGCTTGCCTTGCAGACCGCGCGCCAGGTTCTCCGCCACGGCCGGGCTGATGAACAGGTTGCCCGATGCGACCTTGCGGATGGCCTGCACCAGCTGGGTGGAGGCGCTGTCCTTGCACAGGTATCCCGATGCGCCGGCACGCAGGGTACGCACCGCATATTGGTCTTCCTTGTGCATGCTGAGGATCAATATCGGCAACTTGGGTTTTTCCAGTTTGATCTGCTTGATCAACTCGATACCGCTCCTGCCGGGCATCGACATATCCAGCACCACCACATCCCACTCCTGCTCGCGTATCTTCGCCAGCGTATCCGAGCCGTTGTCGGCTTCTCCGGCCACCACCATGTCGCTGCACTCGCGCAGGATCTGTTTCAGGCCATCGCGCAATATCGTATGGTCGTCGGCAATCAGGATACGGATCATTTCTTGTTGTCCTCCATCTCAACGGGAATGACGGCTTCGATGCGGGTGCCCTGGCCGGGAGCGCTGTCGATTGTCAGGCGGCCGCCCAGCATCTTGACCCGTTCGTGCATGCCGATAAGCCCGAAACTGTTGTGCCGCCTTTCCTTCTTGTCGGGCAGGCCGCTTCCGTCATCCTGCACCGTCAACCGCATTTCATCATCCTGCTCTTGCACTTCGACGGTTACGCGGCTTGCCGCAGCGTGGCGCGCCACATTGGTCAACGATTCCTGCAGTATCCTGAAAACCGCCGTTGCGACCTGGTCGTTGAGGTCGAAATCTTCCTGCAGCATCGTCAGTTCGCAAGGGATGCCGGTCCGTTCGGTGAATTGCTCCACATGATGTTCGATTGCCGCCGCCAGTCCGAGATCGTCCAGCATGCCGGGACGCAAGTCTTCGGAAATGCGCCGCATCGAATCAACGGTTCTGTTCAGCAATCTCTCCATTGCCGCCAGCTTGCCGGTAACGCCGGATTCCGCCTCGGGTAGGCGCTCTTCCAGCCAGTTCAGGTCTATCCGCAAGGCCGTCAGCGACTGTCCGAGCTCGTCATGCAGTTCGCGCGCGATGCGCTTGCGCTCTTCTTCCCGCACCGATTGCAGGAACACCGACAGCTCGCGCAACTGCTGGCGCGAGTGTTGCAACTCCTGCTCTGCGCGCTTGAGATCGGTGATGTCCTGAAAGGCGGTCACGATGGCGAATATCCCGCCGTTGTTGACGATCGTGGTTGAAACATAGGAGACCGGGAAGATGCTGCCGTCCTTGCGGATGAAAACGTCGTCACGCGTATGGTAAGGCACACCCTGGGTGAGATTCATGATCGGGCATTGCTCCCGGGTAACGGCGAGCCGTCGGGGCGCTGCGCATGGATGGTTGCATGCACGTCGCGCAGGACAAGTTCCCGCTCCGACCAGCCCAGCAGCCGTTCCGCTTCCGGATTCATGAACAGCAGCTTGCCCTCCATGTCCTGCACCAGCAGTCCTTCGCCGACGGCGGAAGTGATCTCGCGCAACAATTTCTCGTGCTGCTTCGATGTTTCCTCGGCACGGCGCCGGCGGCGGCGTTCCATGGCTTCATTCACTTCCCGCTCGATGGCTGGAGCCAGGCGCGCCAGGTGATCCTTCATCACGTAGTCGTGTGCCCCCGCCTTCATCAAGGCCACTGCAGCCTCTTCGCCGATATGGCTCGACACGATGATGAAGGGGATGTCCTGCCCGCTTTCCCTGAGGATAGCCAAAGCACGGAGGGCATCAAAAGTGGGAAGGTTGTAATCGCAAATGATCACGTCCCAGTTCTGCGCCGGCAAAGCTTCCTTCATTTCGGCAGCGGTCTCCACACGCCGACTAGCCACGTCATATCCCGCCGCTTCCAGGTCGATGCGTATCAGATCGGCATCATCCTGCCGATCCTCGATATGCAATAACCGCAAGGAAGAAGGCATAGTCTAGTTTCCCGACGGCGCTGGCACATTGAGTACCAGCCAGTACATACGCAATTGGACGATGGCATCCATAAACTGGTTGAAGTCCACCGGCTTCTGGATGTAACTGTTACAACCCAGGCTGTAGCCGTTGATCAGATCCTTTTCTTCTTTTGATGAAGTGAGGATCACTACCGGCAGGAAGCGGGTGCGTTCGTTTTCACGTAACCGTTTCAGCACTTCCAGCCCATCCACTTTCGGCAGCTTCAGGTCCAGCAGCACCAGGTGAGGGAGTGCATGTCCCTGCCCCTTGGCGTCGAACAGATAATCCAGCGCCTCCTCGCCATCACGCGACACAACCAGCTCGTTGAGCAGGCGGCTCTCCTGGAGGGCGAGCCGGGTGAGCTCCTCGTCGTCCGGATTGTCTTCCACCAGCAGGATCACCTTTTTCTCATTCATTCCATTTCCTCTTTATGTTCATTTCCATGTTTCGAAGCGCACGAAAAATAAAAGGTCGCCCCTTCGCCTTCCTTGCTGTCTGCCCAGACTTGTCCGCCATGTCTGTGGATGATCCGCTGTACGGTCGCCAGACCGATTCCGGTGCCTTCGAATTCGTTCATGCCATGCAGGCGCTGGAACGGATTGAACAGCTTGTGCACATAATCCATGTTGAATCCGGCGCCGTTGTCACGCACGAATACAGCTTGCATGCCGTCCCGTTCCTCGCGGCCCAGTTCGACCCTGGCTGCAGCCTGCTTGCCGGTGAATTTCCAGGCATTGCCCAGCAGATTTTCGAGCACAATGCGCAGCAGTTTAGCATCGGCCTCCACGACGATTTGATCCGCAATGTCGAACATCACCTTCCTTGCCGGATCGGCGCTCTGCAGACCGTCTGCGATCTCCCGCGCCATCTTGCTGATATCCACGGGTTCGGGATCGAGTTTGCCGCGGCTGACCCGGGACAACATCAACATATCGTCGATCAGCTCGCCCATGCGCTGGCTGGCGCGCCGGATCCGCCCCAGGTAGTCCTGTCCCTTGGCATCCAGCTGATCTTGATAGCTCTTCTGCAGCACCAAGCTGAAACCATCGATGCTGCGCAACGGTGCACGCAGGTCATGCGACACGGAATAACTGAACGCTTCCAGCTCCTTGTTGGCTGCCTGCAGCTGGCGCGTACGATCTTCAATGCGCAATTCCAGCTGTTCGTTCAGCAGCCGAAGCTGATCCTCTGCGTGCCAGCGCAGTTTTTCCTGGTCGAATGCATCGAGAGCGAATGACATATCCTCGGCCAAGTCCTGGAACAGTCCGCCGATATCGACGGTGAAACCATGCGGGTGCAACGCATAGACGGCCAACGTCCCCACCGGCTTGCCTGCCCGTCTGATCGGGAAAGCCGCGCTGGAGCGGAAGCCGCGCTTGAGTGCCTCGTCGCGCCATGGCGCCATCCCCTGATTCATCGTTGTATCGTCGTTGATGCTGGAATGATTCTCATGGATCGCTTTCGCGGTCGGCCCATTGTGGCGGAGTACCCCCTTCTCCATCAGGTAAGCCAGATAGCCATCCTCTTTCCCCCAATGGGCAAGCGGAACCACCTCTCCCGAGTGCTCGTCCAACATTCCTATCCAGGCCATGGCGAGTCCGCCCGTTTCCACTGCGATGCGGCAGACCTCCTCGTACAGATCGGTCTCATCACGGATGCGGATGATGGCCTGATTGGTCTGGCTCAGCACGGAGTAAAAGCGATTCAGCCGCTGTAATTCTGTCTCGGCACGCTTGCGGGCTGAAATATCGTACAGGGTCGAGCGGCTTGTCACGAAGCGTCCGTCCATATCGCAAATGGCAGTTGCGCTGACCAGCACCGTGAACGTCGAACCGTCCTTGCGCACCATCTCCATCTCCTGGTCATGCACGTAACCTGTTTCCTTGAAGCGTGGATACCCTGCCCGGAAGACCGCCTGGCTTGCAGGCGTAAAGAATTCGACCAGCTTCATTTTTCCGACCACTTCCTTGCGGGTATATCCCAGCCAGTCCAGTTCGGTCTGATTGATGCGAACGATGAGACCCTCGCCATCCAGGGAGTGGTAACCGCAGGGGGCATGGTCATACAGGTCATTCAACTCAGCCAGGGTACGATTGATCTTCTCTTCGGCCAAATGTTGTTCGGTAACGTCCTGCACCGTGCCATAAGTGCGAATGGGGCGTCCGGCGGCATCGAATTCCAGCTCGCCTCGTGCCACCACATGTCTGACCTTCCCATCGGCTATCGGGATGCGATAAGCCATTCGGAAAGGTTCGTTCTTTTGGACGGCATCCGAGACCACCCTGTTCACCCGGTCACGGTCCTCAGGATGAACCACGGCAAGGAAATTCTGGAAATCGGGATCTGATCGGCCCGGTGTCAGTCCGAACAATCGGTACATCTCCTCAGACCAGACATAGCGGTTGGTCAGCAGATTCCTGTTCCAGCTGCCGATATGTGCCTGAGCTTGCGCCTGCTTGAGCTGTTGCTCGCTTTCGATCAGCCCCCCATTCATCTTCACCGCCAATTGCTCGGCTCGCGCCCTCCCGCTCACCAGCAGCCACACGACCAAGGCGAGCAACACGCTCCCCGCACCACCCACTGCGGGAATGACGCGCAGCCTCAAGTCTTCCTCTGCAGATTCAAATGACGGCAGGGAATTCACGTCCAGCGTCCAGTGATGTTCGGCCACTTCGATCTGACGTAAAACACGGTATGCCGCATGCAGATGATCGAACTCTTCGTGTGCGCTCTGGTCGCTGTCGTACAACTGATTCTCAGGCGACACGGTCTCGCCGTCATAGATATCCAGGTCCAGGGATTCGCCAACCTCCCCGAAATGGCTGCCCATGATGCCTCGCATCAGGTCCTTCATCCGGAACGGTGCAAACACCCACCCCACCAGGTTTGCACGACGTTCCGCGACCGTGTTGTGCGGCTTCTGGTAGCGGTATATCGGCACATACATCAAAAAGCCGCCCCGGACTTCCTTGTCATTTCCCTGCAACAAGGTCAACCTGCTGGAAATGACGGCATGACCAACATCGCGCGCGCGGAACATGGCAGCTTGTCGCACAGGCTCGGAGAACATGTCATAGCCGATGCTTTGATCATACCTGTCGGGCCGTTCCAGATAGATGATTGGCGTGTACACCTCCCGTTCTCCGGCTGGATGTATGGCGTACTGGGAAAGACCTCCCCTGTGCATCTGATCAAGATGGCGCGCTCTCTCTTTGGGGGATACCTGCAGCGCGTACCCCACCCCCTGGATACCAGGATAATTTTCCTGCAAATCAAGGGAGTTGACGAAAGCGCGGAACGCGTCGCGGCCAACGGTAGGAGTTGATGCGAACAAGCCCGCTGTGCTCTGCAGAACCTGCTCGTAGCTGGTCAGGCGGCTGTTGACATCAAGCAGAAGGTGCTTGACCCGGAAATCAAATTTGGCCTGCTGCACCCGTTCGATATCACCCTTGGCCGCATGCCACATGGCAAAGGTAATACCGAACCCAGCCAGCAACACTAAAGCCGGGAGGGTTCGGAGAATGAATGATTTGGGAACAGTGCGTGACGGATCCATTGAGTAAGGTATATGCAGGCCGGTCAACGCATAACTAACATACCTTGCTCAGGTATCCTCTAGAACGGGATGTCGTCGTCGAAGTTATCGAAATTGCTCTTGCCGGCAGGTGCCGCCGGCTTGGCTGCTGCAGGCGCACTTCGTGCCGGTGCGGACGATTGGCCGTCCACCACTTCGAAGCTGCTGCCGCCGGACTTGCCGCCCAGCATCTGCATCTCGTTGACGACGATCTCGGTGGTGTAGCGGTCCTTGCCTTCCTTGTCCTGCCACTTGCGGGTCTGGATGCGGCCTTCGACGTAAATCTGCGCGCCCTTCTTCAGGTATTCGCCGGCCACTTCGGCCAGGCGGCGGTAGAACACCAGGTTGTGCCATTCGGTGCGTTCCTGCTTCTCGCCGTTCTTGTCCTTGTAGTTCTCCGATGTCGCCAGCGAGACATTAGTCACTGCTTCACCATTGGTCATGTAGCGAGTTTCCGGGTCCTTGCCCAGACGCCCCACCAGGATCGCTTTATTCACCGACATCTCAAACCCCTTTCAAAAATTATTACGTTTTTCACGGTAGCCCCCTCTCCTCCCGGGGGATAACCAGCGACTTGCCCGCTTGCGGGCTTGGTCGAATGGCTAGTAGTTCCATCAGGGTTGGGGTGGGGGAACCCTCTATGCCCCAAGCATCACGAGCCGTTTCACGGCTTCTTCGTCGAACCCGCCCATCTCCACCTTGAGACAGGCAGTCTGTTCGCCCGCAACCACCAGCACTTCGCGCACACCGCGCAATTGTGCCAGAGACTGCCGCAGCGCGCTTGCCGCATCTTCGCCCAGTTCCGGCAGGTGGTACATTCTGGTCATCAATGCCTGCGGCGCCCGCATGGAGGAGGCCACCGCCAGCCACAGCAGCAGCATGACCACTGCGAATACCAGCACCGCATCGCCGCCATAGAACTGCATCACCAATCCGCCCATGGCCGAACCAAAGAAGGCGCCCAGAAACTGCACGCTGCTGAACACCCCCATCGCCGTGCCTTTGGCGGCCAGCGGGGCGATCTTGCTGACAATGGAAGGTTGCGTGGCTTCGAGGATGTTGAAGGAGGTGAAGAAAACCAGCAGGGACGCTGCGACCCCCCACAGGCTGTTGTGCAGGAACAGGATGGCGATCTGCGCCAATGCCGCCAAGGCAATGGCCGTCATGAACACCGGCTTCAGCCTGGCTTTCTTTTCCGCATAGATGATGGGCGGAATCATGAGCACGAAGGCGATGAGCATCACCGGCAAGTAGACCTGCCACTGGTGCTGCGCGTCGAGGCCGTCGGTACGCAGGATGAACGGCACCTGCATGAACACCGACATCAGGATGGCGTGCAGCGTGAACACGCCGAAATCCATGCGCAGCAGATCCTTGTTGCGCAACACTTCAGACAGCTTGCTGGTACTGGCTTCGGTGTCGGAATGGAAGCGCGTGATGCCGGGGGTGGGGATGAGCCACAGTACCACCGCGATGGAAACAAGCGCCAGTACGCCGATCAGCGTGAACATGCCGGGCATGCCGATGTGCTTGTACAGCAAAGGTGACAATACCATTGAGATCGAGAAGGTCACACCGATAGTCATACCGATCATGGCCATCGCCTTGGTGCGATGCTCTTCGCGCGTCAGGTCGGCCGTCAGCGCCATCACCGCCGCGTTGATCGCCCCCGCGCCCTGAATAACACGCCCGAAAATGATCCAGTAGATGTCATGCGCCGAAGCGGCCATGAAACTGCCCGCGGCGAACAACAGTAATCCCACGATGATTACCGGCTTGCGCCCGAAACGATCCGACAACCATCCCGCCGGGATCTGCAGGATGGACTGTGTCAGACCATAGGCACCCAGGGCGACACCGATCAGAAAATGGCTCTGCCCGCCCGGTAATTTCTCGGCGTACAGCGCGAAGATGGGAAGAATGATGAACAGTCCCAGCATACGCAGGCCGTAGATGCCTGCCAGGCCAATACTGGCGCGCCGTTCGATAGGGGTCATTGCGGAATCTGAAGTGGACATGAAACTGATAATGGGATTTCAGAAAGGCGTATCTTAACAGGTCTGACTGTCTGCTCGAAAGCCGCCCTGCCGGGCTGTAATTCATTCACATTCCGCAAGTTGGGAAAGCACCGGTTTTCGCGTATATTGACAGGTCGTTTTTCTGATCTGCAGCCAGCATGGAATACATCAAGATACGCGGTGCCCGCACCCACAACCTGAAGAACATCAACCTCGACATCCCGCGCAACCAGCTGGTGGTGATCACCGGACTGTCCGGCTCGGGCAAGTCCTCGCTCGCCTTCGACACCTTGTATGCCGAGGGACAGCGCCGCTACGTGGAATCGCTCTCGGCCTACGCGCGCCAATTCCTGCAGTTGATGGAGAAGCCGGATGTCGACCTGATCGAAGGGCTTTCGCCGGCGATTGCCATCGAGCAGAAGGCGACCTCGCATAACCCTCGCTCGACCGTGGGTACGGTCACCGAGATCCACGATTACCTGCGCCTGCTGTTCGCGCGCGCCGGCGATCCTTATTGCCCGCAGCACGACATCGTGTTGCAGGCGCAATCGGTCGGGCAGATGGTGGACGCAGTGCTGGCCCTGCCTGAAGGCACCAAGGTGATGATCATGTCGCCGCTGGTGGTGGAACGCAAAGGCGAACAGGCCGACCTGATCGACGAGTTACGCGCGCAGGGCTTCGTGCGGCTGCGCGTGAACGGCAAGGTGTGCGAGATGGACAACCTGCCGAAACTGGACAAGAACAAGAAACACACCATCGAGATCGTGGTGGACCGCCTGAAGGTAGCACCGGACATCAAGCAGCGGCTGGCAGAATCGTTCGAGACGGCGCTGCGCCATGCCGACGGCCGCGCGCTGGCGGTGGAGATGGACACGGGCAAGGAGCACCTGTTCTCGGCCAAGTTCGCCTGCCCCATTTGCAACTATTCGCTGCAGGAACTGGAGCCGCGTCTGTTCTCGTTCAACAGTCCGATGGGCGCCTGCCCCAAATGCGATGGCTTGGGGGTGATCAGTTTTTTCGATCCGGCACGCATCGTGGCCTTCCCGAACCTGAGCCTGAGCGGCGGTGCGATCAAGGGCTGGGACCGGCGCAACCAGTTCTACTACCAGATGCTGGACAGTCTGGCGAAGCACTACGATTTCGATCTGGAGCGGCCGTTCGAGAGCCTGCCGGAGAAGATCAAAAAGGTGGTGCTGTACGGCAGCGGACGCGAGGAGATTCCGTTCCAATACCTGAATGAGCGCGGCAAGAAGGTGCTGCGCGAGCATGCCTTCGAGGGCATCGTCAACAATCTGGAGCGGCGCTACAACGAGACTGACTCGCCCACGGTGCGCGAGGAGCTGGCGAAGTACCTCAACAACTGTACCTGCCCGGATTGCGAAGGCACGCGCCTGCGCGAGGAAGCCCGCCACGTGCGCGTCGCCGACCACACCATCTATGAGCTCAGTGCATTGCCGCTGAAGCAGGCACTGACTTTTTTCCAGGGTGTGAGTTTGCCCGGCAACAAGCAGGCTATTGCCGAGAAGATCGTGCTGGAGATCGCCAGCCGCCTCACCTTCCTCAATAACGTGGGCCTGGATTACCTGTCGCTGGAGCGCTCGGCGGAGACGCTTTCCGGCGGCGAGGCGCAGCGCATCCGCCTGGCATCGCAGATCGGTTCCGGCCTCACCGGCGTGATGTACGTGCTGGACGAGCCTTCCATCGGCCTGCACCAGCGCGACAACGACCGCCTGCTGGCCACGCTGAAGCGCCTGCGCGACATGGGTAACAGCGTGATCGTGGTGGAGCATGACGAGGATGCGATCCGCACCGCCGACTTCGTGGTGGACATGGGGCCGGGTGCCGGCGAGCATGGCGGCACGGTGGTGTCGCAAGGCACGCCGGAGCAAGTATGCGCTGACCCGCAATCGCTGACCGGCGACTATCTCTCCGGCCGTCGCAGCATCGCAGCGCCGAAGAAATTCAACCAGCCCGACCCCGAGCGCCGCCTGAAGATCATCGGTGCCTGCGGCAACAACCTGAAGGATGTCACGCTCGATCTGCCGGTGGGACTGCTCACCTGCATCGCGGGCGTATCCGGTTCGGGTAAGTCCACACTCATCAACGACACGCTATACAACGCCGTGGCGCAACACTTGTATGGCAGCTCTGCCGAACCGGCGCCGTTCGCCGAGATCGAGGGGCTGGAATTTTTCGACAAGGTGATCAACGTCGACCAGTCGCCGATCGGGCGCACGCCGCGCTCCAACCCGGCGACCTACACCGGCCTGTTCACGCCGATCCGCGATCTGTTCGCCAGCGTGCCGACGTCGCGCGAGCGTGGCTACGGGCCGGGGCGTTTCTCGTTCAACGTCAAGGGCGGACGTTGCGAATCGTGCCAGGGCGACGGCGTGATCAAGGTGGAGATGCACTTCCTGCCGGACGTGTATGTGCCGTGCGACGTGTGCCACGGCCACCGCTACAACCGCGAGACGCTGGAAGTGCAGTACAAGGGCAAGAACATCCATCAGGTGCTGAACATGACGGTGGAGCAGGCTTATGAGTTCTTCGAGCCGGTGCCGATCATCGCGCGCAAGCTGAAGACGCTGCTGGACGTCGGCCTGGGCTACATCACGCTGGGCCAGAGCGCGACCACGCTTTCCGGCGGCGAAGCACAGCGCGTGAAGCTGTCGCTCGAGCTATCCAAACGCGACACCGGCCGCACGCTGTACATTCTGGACGAGCCAACCACCGGCCTGCACTTCCACGACATCGACATGCTGCTCAAGGTCATCCACACCTTGCGCGACCAGGGCAACACACTGGTGGTCATCGAGCACAATCTGGATGTGATCAAGACCGCGGACTGGGTGATCGACCTCGGGCCGGAAGGCGGCGAAGGCGGCGGGCGTATCGTGGCGCAAGGCTCGCCCAGGGACATCGCGGCAAGCAAGGACAGTGTGACCGGGCCTTACCTGAAACACTTGCTGGTCAAATGAACAAGGCGCTCCTGCTCATATGCGGCCTTTCTGCGCTGTCGGCGCAAGCGCTGGATTTCGATCCGAATGACATGCTTTCTGCGCACAATCGCTGGCGTTCAACGGTAGGCGCCCCGCCGCTGACTTATTCGACAGAACTTGCCGCCTCGGCGCAGGCGTGGGCCGATAATTTGCGTCAAACCAACCAATGCCACATGCAGCACAGCAAGCCCGACGGCAAGTATGGCGAAAATCTGTTCTGGGCCAGTGCGATCGAGTGGTCGGACGGCAAGCGTGAGGTGCAAAAGATCAGTCCGAAGCAGGTGGTGGATGACTGGGCAAAGGAGCGAGCCGACTACGACTATGCCCGCAACCGCTGCACACCCGGCAAGATGTGCGGGCATTACACTCAGGTGGTCTGGCGCTCAACGACCACGGTGGGCTGCGCCATGACCGTCTGCGGCAATACGCTCGAACAGATCTGGGTCTGCCAGTACCAGCCGCCGGGCAACTGGATCGGCAAGAAGCCTTATTGATTGCTGCGCCAGCATTTCTGCCATACAAAACAACAAGGCCGGATGAATCCGGCCTTGTTTATTCCTGCTTTGTAACGATGCAGCTTACTCGCCTGCGACTTCGACCGGTTGTGCTTCAGCCGGACGGTCCATCAGTTCTACCAGATGCCATCGGTGCATTGTCGCCTTTGCGGAAGCCGAACTTCAGGATGCGCGAGTAGCCGCCGTTGCGGGCTGCGTAGCGCGGGCCGAGTTCGTCGAACAGCTTGGTGACGATCTCACGGTCGCGCAGACGGGCGAACGCCAAACGGCGATTGGCCAAGCTGGGGTTCTTGCCCAGAGTCAGGATAGGTTCAGCGACGCGGCGCAGTTCCTTGGCCTTCGGCAGGGTGGTCTTGATGACTTCGTGACGCAGCAGCGAAACGGTCATGTTGCGCAACATTGCCAGGCGGTGGCTGCTGGTGCGGTTAAGTTTTCTAAGTCCTAAACGGTGACGCATGATTTTCCTCTCTTGCTTCCAGCCTCACGGCTGCAGAAGTTTATTTCTCGGACATTGCCGTCCAGTTTTCCAGCTTCATGCCCAGCGACAGGCCGTGTTCGGCCAGCACCTGCTTGATCTCGTTGAGCGATTTGCGACCCAGATTCGGGGTGCGCAACAGATCTGCTTCGGTGTTCTGAATCAGGTCGCCGATGTAATGGATGCTCTGTGCCTTGAGACAGTTGGAAGAACGCGGCGTCAGTTCCAGATCGTCGACCGGACGCAACAGCATTGGGTCAACCTTCGGAGCTTGCGGCTTCTCGACCGGAGCCGGCGTGCCTTCCAGTGCTGCAAATACGGACAGCTGATCCACCAGAATGCGTGCCGCATAGCGGATGGCTTCTTCTGGATCGATTGCGCTGTTGGTCTCGATATCCATGATCAGCTTGTCGAGGTCGGTGCGCTGCTCAACACGGGCACTTTCAACTGCGTAGCTGACGCGGGAGATCGGGCTGAACGATGCATCCAACGCGATATGGCCGACCGGGCGAGTCGCACCGGGTTGCATGCGCGAGATGGCGGAAACGTAACCACGGCCTTGTTCGACCTTGATTTCCATATCCAGCTTGCCGCCTGCTGCCAGGTGAGCGATGACATGGTTGGGATTGATAACTTCGGTGTCGGCACCGACTTCGATGTCGGCAGCAGTCACCACGCCGGCTCCAGACTTGCGCAGATGCAGTGTTGCTTCGCGCGAGTTGTGCAGCTTGAGCACCAAACCTTTAAGGTTCAGCAGAATCTCGACCACATCTTCTTGCACGCCGTCGATGGAGGAGTATTCGTGCAGCACGCCTGCAATCTTGACCTCGGTCACGGCATAGCCGGGCATGGAGGACAGCAGAACACGACGCAGGGCATTGCCCAGCGTGTGCCCATAGCCGCGCTCGAACGGCTCCATCACCACGCGTGCTTGCGTGGGAGAAGTGCGCTGAACGTCAATGATGCGAGGTTTCAACAAATTATTGTTCGACATATGCTACTCCGCGTGGATTACTTGGAATACAACTCGACCACGAGATGTTCGTTGATCGTTGCAGGCAATTCAGAACGCTGCGGAACCGCTTTGAAAGTTCCCTTAAGTGCCTTGGCGTCAACTTCGATCCACTCCGGGAAGCCACGTTGCTCGGCGGCCTGCAAAGCTGCCTTGACGCGCAGTTGGTTCTTGGATTTTTCCGCGACTTCAACAACGTCACCAGGACGAACTTGATAGGACGGAATGTTCACGCGCTTGCCATTGACCAAGATGGAGTTGTGACGCACCACTTGGCGAGCCTCAGAGCGAGAAGCACCGAAACCCATACGATAGGAAACGTTGTCCAGACGCGACTCCAGGATCTGCAGCAGGCTTTCACCGGTAATGCCGCGAGATTGTTCAGCACGCTTGTATGTCAAGCGGAACTGCCCTTCCATCACGCCATAAATGCGACGCAGTTTTTGCTTTTCGCGCAACTGACCGCCATACTCAGACTGGCGCTGGTTCTTTTTCTGGCCATGCTGGCCGGGCGGATACGCACGACGCTCTACCGAGCACTTGTCGGTAAAACACTTCTCTGCCTTGAGGAACAGCTTCTCGCCTTCACGGCGGCACTGACGGCACTTTGCATCAAGATTTCTAGCCAAGATCTATGCTCCTTAGATACGACGCTTTTTCGGAGGACGGCAACCGTTGTGCGGTACCGGCGTAATATCCGAAATGCTGGTGATTTTGAAACCTGCGGCGTTCAACGCGCGCACTGCGGATTCGCGACCTGGGCCTGGACCTTTGATACGCACTTCCAGATTCTTGACGCCACACTCAGCTGCAGACTTACCTACTGTCTCGGCAGCGATCTGAGCCGCAAACGGGGTGCTCTTGCGCGAACCCTTGAAACCCTGCGCGCCACTGGTAGACCAAGCCAAGGTGTTGCCTTGACGATCTGTGATGGTGACGATGGTGTTGTTGAAGGAGGCATGAACGTGCGCGATACCTTCGGCAACGTTCTTCTTAACTTTTTTACGCACTCTCGTGCTGGGCTTAGCCATGTCTCTGATCCTCTACTAGATTACTTCTTTGCGCCAGCAATGGACTTGCGCGGTCCTTTGCGGGTACGTGCATTGGTACGGGTACGCTGACCACGGCAAGGCAAGCCGCGGCGGTGGCGCAGACCACGGTAGCAGCCCAAGTCCATCAGACGCTTGATGTTCATGGATATCTCGCGACGCAGGTCGCCTTCCACCGTGAACTTGGCGACTTCGTCGCGCAGCTTCTCCATGTCGGAATCGCTGATGTCCTTGATCTTTGTGGAAGTAACGACGCCGGCGGCAGCGCAAATCTGCTGCGCGCGAGTGCGCCCGATGCCGTAAATCGCAGTCAAAGCGATTTCAGCGTGTTGATGGTTTGGAATGTTTACACCGGCAATACGAGCCATGCAGCTACCCTATTTATTCAAAAGTCGTAAATTGTACCATCCAGAGGCGATTTAACTCAATCAACCCTGGCGCTGTTTGTGACGTGGATCGCTACTGCAGATCACACGAACCACGCGATTGCGCCGCACGATCTTGCAGTTACGGCACACTTTTTTAACGGACGCTTGCACTTTCATTTGCTTCTCCTTGCTTCTCTCAACTTACTTGGCGCGGAACACAATGCGCGCTTTGCTTAAATCGTAGGGCGAAACCTCTACAGTTACCTTGTCACCAGCCAGGATGCGAATGTAATGCATACGCATTTTCCCCGAAATATGACCTAAAACCTCAAACCCATTTTCCAATTTGACCCGGAACGTTGCATTAGGCAACGACTCCAGAATCTCACCCTGCATCTGGATGACGTCTTCTTTTGCCATTTATCGCGTTAACCCGGCCTTAAAGTTGGCCTTTTTCAAAAGATTCTCGTACTGGTGCGTCATCATGTAAGACTGCACCTGCGCCATAAAGTCCATGGTCACAACCACCAAAATCAACAGAGAAGTTCCGCCGAAGTAGAACGGTACGTTCCACTTCACCACCAGAAACTCCGGCAACAAGCAAACCAAAGTAATGTATACAGCACCAACCATGGTCAGGCGCAACATGATCTTCTCAACATACTTCGCGGTCTGCTCTCCAGGACGTATACCTGGCAAGAACGCGCCGCTTTTCTTCAAGTTGTCTGCCGTTTCCTTCGGGCTGAAAACCAGCGCCGTATAGAAGAAGCAGAAAAACACAATGGCTGCTGCATAAAGCAGCACATAAATTGGCTGCCCTGGAGACAGTTTTTCACTCACATCCTTCAGCCAAGTCATGCTCTGGCCGGCACCAAACCATCCGGCCAATGTCGCCGGGAACAAAATAATGCTTGAAGCAAAAATCGGCGGGATAACGCCTGCCATGTTCAGCTTCAGGGGCAGATGCGAACTCTGCCCACCATAAACCTTGTTACCCACCTGGCGCTTTGCGTAATTCACCAGAATTTTGCGCTGCCCGCGTTCAACGAACACGACCAATGCGGTTACCAGCACAGCGCCTATCATCAGCGCCAACACCAATGGTATGGAAAAAGCGCCTGTACGGGCCATTTCCAGTGTATTGCCAATGGCGTGCGGCAATCCAGCGGCGATACCAGCAAAGATGATCAGCGAAATGCCGTTACCCAAACCGCGTTCGGTAATCTGCTCGCCCAACCACATCAGGAACATCGTTCCTGTAACCAGCGTTACCACTGTCGTCAGCTGGAACATGCCGCCAGGGTGCAACACTAGTCCAGCCTGCGACTGCAATGCCACCGAAATACCAAAAGCCTGAAACAATGCCAACACCAGCGTGCCGTAGCGTGTGTACTGCGTTATCTTGCGGCGCCCGGCTTCGCCTTCTTTCTTCAACTGCTCAAGCTGCGGAACTGCAATCGCGGCCAGCTGCATAATGATCGAAGCCGAAATGTACGGCATGATTCCCAGCGCAAAAATGGTGAAGCGCGATAGCGCACCGCCGGAGAACATGTTGAACATGCCCAAGATACCGCCCTTTTGCGTCTTGAACAGATCAGCCAAAACGTTCGGGTCAATCCCGGGTACCGGTATATGCGCCCCGATTCGGTAAACGATCAACGCAAGCAGCAGAAACCAGAGTCGCTGCCCCAGGTCGCCGTACTTCCCTTTGCTCACTGCGTTGGCCACAGGCGAATTACTCCGCGATGCTGCCGCCGGCAGCTTCCACTGCAGCGCGTGCACCCTTGGTCAGTTGCAAACCTTGCAACTTGACAGCGCGCTTGATCTCGCCAGCCAGCACAACTTTGGCAGTCAACGCATTGGCAGAAACTACGCCCGCCTGCTTGAGCGCCAACAGGTCGATTGTGTCAACCGGCATCTTTTCCAGATCTGACAAGCGAACCTGCGCTGTGTCATTACGAGTCAGCGAAACAAAACCACGCTTTGGAAGACGACGCTGCAAAGGCATCTGACCGCCTTCGAAGCCGACCTTATGGAAACCGCCGGAACGTGATTTCTGACCTTTATGACCTCGGCCAGCCGTCTTGCCCAGACCAGAACCGATACCGCGACCTACGCGACGTTTTGCATGTTTGGAGCCTGCAGCAGGCTTAATTTGATTGAGTTGCATTTACGCCTCGCACTTGACCAAGTAATACACTTTGTTAATCATGCCGCGCACCGCCGGAGTATCTTCAACTTCGACAGTATGGTGCATGCGACGCAACCCCAAACCGCGCACGCAAGCGCGATGAGATTCCTTGGTGCCAATAACGCTTTTTACCAGCGTGACTTTCAATTTTTTGGCTTGCGCCGTTTTAGCTTTTGCCATGACTTACCCCGTGATTTCTTCAACGCTCTTGCCGCGCTTGGCGGCGATCTCGGCCGGAGAATTCAGCGCCTTCAGGCCGTTCAGCGTGGCACGCACCACGTTGTAAGGATTGCTGGAGCCGATACATTTGGCCAACACGTTACGCACGCCAACAGCCTCGAACACTGCGCGCATTGCCCCGCCTGCAATAATGCCGGTACCTTCAGAGGCTGGCTGCATGTACACCTTGGCTGCGCCATGGCGACCGATCACTGCATGGTGCAAAGTGCCCTCTTTCAGGTTTACTTTGACCAGCTTGCGGCGCGACTCTTCCATCGCCTTTTGCACAGCAACTGGCACTTCCTTGGACTTGCCCTTGCCCATGCCGATGCGGCCATCGCCATCGCCAACCACGGTCAGCGCTGCGAAGCCCATGATGCGGCCACCCTTCACCACCTTGGTCACGCGGTTGACGTGAATCATCTTTTCGATGAGGCCGTCGCCCTTGTCTTCTTGCTGCTGATTCTTGCTTTGTTTAGCTTGTGCCATGGTTCACCCCAGATTAGAACTGCAAGCCATGTTCGCGCGCAGCATCAGCCAGCGCCTTGATGCGACCATGGTACTTGTTGCCGGAACGGTCGAATGCCACGACTGTTACACCTGCGCTCTTGGCTTTTTCGGCTATACGTTTGCCGACCACTGCCGCAGCCGCTGCGTTCCCACCGTTGCCGACGCTCTTGCGAACTTCCGCTTCCAGTGTAGAGGCGCTTGCCAGCACCTTGCCACCGTCGGCAGAGATCACTTGTGCATAGATATGCAGGTTGGTGCGATGGATCGCCAGACGCACAGTCTTTTGTTCAGCGATTCTTGCACGGGTTTTGCGTGCTCTGCGCTGACGCGCTTCATTCTTGTTCAACATATCAACCTCGATTATTTCTTCTTGGTTTCTTTCAGGATCACCACTTCGTCCGCATAGCGCACACCCTTGCCCTTGTAGGGCTCCGGCTCGCGGTAAGCACGAATCTCAGCGGCGACTTGACCAACTTGCTGCTTGTCCGAACCGGTCAAAACGATTTCGGTCTGGCTCGGCGTAGCAACCTTCACACCCTTCGGCATTTTGTGCACCACAGGGTGCGAGAAACCCAAAGTCAGGTTCAGCGCATCGCCTGCCGCCTGAGCACGATAGCCCACGCCAACGAGTGTCAACTTGCGCTCAAAGCCTTTGCTCACACCGACGACCATATTGGCCAGCAATGCACGCAAAGTACCCGACATCGCATCCGCCTTGGCACTATCGTTGGTCGCTTTGCACAGAAGCTTATCGCCCTCGCGCTCAACCTTCACATCACCCTTCAACTCCTGGGTCAAGGTGCCCATCGGACCTTTTACGGAAATTTTATCAGCAGCAACCGTCACTTCGATGCCAGACGGAACCACGACAGGATTTTTAGCAACTCTAGACATGTTTACCCCTTATGCGACGATGCAGAGCACTTCGCCACCAATACCATTGGCTCGTGCTTTGCGGTCTGTCATCAGACCTTTAGAGGTGGAAACAATCGCGATGCCCAAACCGTTCATCACGCGCTGAATATCTTCGCTGCCCTTGTAAACACGCAGTCCTGGACGGCTCACGCGCTGTATTTTTTCAATTACAGGACGATCTGCGTAATACTTCAAGCCGATTTCGAGCATAGGCTTGCCATCGTTAGCAACGACCTTGAAGCCCTCAACATAACCTTCGTCTTGCAGCACCTTGGCAATCGCAGCCTTGATCTTGGACGAAGGCATCGACACCATAGTTTTTTCCGCGAGTTGCGCGTTGCGGATACGCGTCAACATATCGGAGATCGGATCACTCATACTCATAGATTCACCCTTACCAGCTTGCCTTGACTACACCGGGAATTTCGCCGCGCATTGCGTATTCACGCAACTTGGTGCGACCCAAACCGAACTTACGGAACGTGCCACGCGGACGGCCAGTCAGCGCGCAACGATTACGCAGACGCACCGGGCTGGAGTTGCGCGGCAACGCTTGCAATTTTTGACGCGCCGCAAAGCGCTCTTCTTCGCTCAGCGACATATTGGTCGCGATCGCATTCAGTTCAGCGCGCTTGGCAGCGAATTTTTTCACTGTATCGCGGCGCTTCTGTTCGCGGTTAATCAATGCGGTCTTAGCCATATCACCCTCAGTTCTTCAATGGGAATTTGAATGCCAACAAAAGAGCTTTGGCCTCTTCGTCAGTCTTCGCCGTCGTCGTGATCGTGATGTTCATGCCACGCAACGCGTCAATCTTGTCGTACTCGATTTCCGGAAAAATAATCTGTTCCTTAACGCCCATGTTGTAGTTACCACGGCCATCAAAAGACTTTCCGGAAATACCACGAAAGTCACGGATACGAGGTATGGCAATCGTCACGAGACGATCCAGGAATTCATACATACGATCACGACGCAACGTAACCTTGCAGCCAACCGGATAGTTCTCGCGGATCTTGAAGCCCGCGATGGACTTTTTGGACTTGGTCACCACCGGCTTTTGACCAGCAATCTTTTGCATATCACCAACTGCGTGATCCATCACCTTCTTGTCAGCAACCGCCTCGCCAACACCCATGTTCAGGGTGATCTTTTCGATGCGCGGCACTTCCATGACAGACTTGTAACCGAACTGCTTCATGAGCTGCGGCGCAACAGTCTTTTTGTAGAAATCGTTTAAACGAGCCATGCTCTTACCCCTTACGCTATTACTTCGCCGTTGGACTTGAACACGCGCACTTTGCGACCGTCCTCCAACTGCTTGACACCAACGCGATCAGCCTTTTTGGTAGTCGCGTTATAGATGGCGATATTGGAAATATGAATCGGCTTCTCGATTTCCACGATACCGCCCGCCGTTCCTTTTACCGGATTCGGCTTCTGGTGTTTTTTCACCTTGTTGATTCCGCTCACCAGAACGTAGTCATCCGCAACGCTCAATACGTTGCCGCGATTACCCTTGTCCTTGCCAGCGATGACGATTACATCGTCGTTCTTTTTAATCTTGCGCATGATTTATCCTCGACTGCCGCTTACAGCACTTCCGGTGCCAGAGAAACGATCTTCATGAACTTCTCGTTTCGCAGTTCACGGGTCACCGGTCCAAAAATACGGGTGCCGATCGGCTCCAGCTTGTTATTCAGCAACACTGCCGCATTACCATCGAACTTGATCAAGGAGCCATCTGAACGACGCACACCCTTGGCCGTACGCACCACCACGGCACTATAAACCTCGCCCTTCTTGACGCGAGAGCGCGGTGCGGCATCACGGATGCTGACCTTGATGACATCACCCACGCCAGCATAACGGCGCTTGGATCCACCAAGCACCTTGATGCACATAACAGAGCGCGCGCCGGTATTGTCGGCCACATTCAAAACAGACTGCATTTGTATCATTTTTCAATCTCCAACTTTTTCCGCCTGCGGCGGCTAGTTTTGGAACCCGTTCGGGTTAGGCCGCCGCAAGCGACGGTGAAACGAAGCCGCGCATTCTATTCAAACTTGTCGAAATGCACAAGCTTTAATTGATAAATTAAATCTCGTTGGCTTTTTCTACCAACTTAGACACGCGCCAAGTCTTGGTTTTAGACAGCGGACGGGTCTCTTCGATAGTTACCACGTCACCCTGATTGAGCTCGTTGTTCTCGTCATGAGCATGGTATTTCTTGGAGACGCGCACCACTTTGCCCAGCACCGGGTGCTTGACCTTGCGCTCGACCAGCACGGTGACTGTCTTGTCCATCTTGTTGCTGACGACAGTACCGGTCAACTCACGTTTCAGATTCGTTGCACTCATTGCTGCACACCCTTCTCGGTCAATACGGTTTTTACACGCGCGATGTTGCGGCGCACCTTGGTCAATTGGCTGGTATTGCTCAATTGCTGGGTTGCCACTTGCATACGCAGGCCGAATTGCTCCTTGTTCAGGGACAACAGCTCTTGTTGCAGATCGGCTACCGATTTAGCTTTCAGTTCGCTTGCCTTCATGGTCATGCCCCTACTTGTCTAACGACGAATGTTGTTTCAATCGGCAACTTTGCAGAAGCCAGCTTGAACGCTTCGCGTGCCAAAGACTCTGCCACACCGTCCATCTCGTACAGCATCTTGCCTGGTTGAATCTCGGCTACGTAGTACTCCGGACTCCCCTTACCGTTACCCATACGGACTTCGGCAGGCTTCTTGGAGATCGGCTTGTCCGGGAAAATACGAATCCAGATACGTCCACCGCGCTTGATGTGACGCGTCATGGCGCGACGTGCCGCCTCGATCTGACGCGCCGTCAAACGACCGCGACCCACGGCCTTGAGGCCGAATTCGCCGAAACTAACCTTGTTGCCGCGTGTAGCAACGCCGGTATTACGGCCCTTCTGCTCCTTGCGGTACTTTCTTCTAGCTGGCTGTAGCATGCTTAGCTCCCGACTTTCTTACTTTCTTTTCCGGCTCGGCAACGACAGGAGCAGCAGCTTCCTGTTGTCCAGCCACATGGTCGCCCTTGTAGACCCATACCTTGACGCCGATCAGACCGTAGGTGGTCAGCGCTTCGGATGTGCCATAGTCAATATCGGCACGCAGTGTATGCAACGGCACGCGGCCTTCGCGATACCACTCGGTACGTGCGATCTCGATACCGTTCAAACGACCTGAACTCATGATCTTGATGCCTTGAGCACCCAGACGCATTGCGTTCTGCATCGCGCGTTTCATCGCACGGCGGAACATGATTCGCTTTTCGAGCTGCTGGGTGATAGAGTCGGCGATCAGTTGCGCGTCGACTTCCGGTTTGCGCACTTCTTCGATGTTCAACCCCACATCAGGCAGACCCATGCGCTTCTTCAACTCGTTGCGCAGAGACTCGATATCTTCGCCTTTCTTGCCGATCACCACGCCAGGACGTGCTGTGTAGATGGTGATCTTGGCGTTCTTGGCAGGACGCTCGATGACAATCTTGGAAACGCCGGCACCAGCCAGTTTCTTCTTCAGATAGTCGCGCACTTCGATGTCTTTCAGCAGCAACTCAGAAAAGTGCTTGCTGTTGGAATACCACTTCGATGTCCAGTTCTTCTGAACGCTCAGGCGGAATCCAATTGGATGAATTTTCTGACCCATGCTTTAGCTCCCGACGGTGATCGTAATGTGGCAGGTTTGCTTCTCGATGCCTGTACCACGACCCTTGGCGCGAGGAATCATGCGTTTCAGGGAAGTACCCTTGTCCACGTAGATGGTAGCGACCTTCAACTCGTCGATGTCTGCGCCGTCGTTATGCTCGGCGTTGGCAATCGCGGAATCCAGCGCTTTCTTGATGATGCCACCGCCCTTTTTCGGGCTGAAAGCCAAGATGTTCAATGCTTGCGCGACAGGCAAACCACGAATCTGATCTGCGACCAGACGGGCTTTTTGCGCCGACAGGCGAACACCACGGATGACTGCTGTTGTACTCATCATGTCTCCTTATTTCTTGGCGACTGCTTTTTTATCAGCAGCGTGACCTTTGAAAGTGCGGGTCAAAGAAAACTCACCAAGTTTGTGCCCCACCATGTTCTCGGATACGTACACCGGAACATGTTGTTTGCCGTTATGCACAGCAATCGTCAACCCGACGAATTCTGGCAATACGGTTGAGCGACGTGACCATGTTTTCACCGGACGCTTGTCGTTGGTAGCGCGCACTGCTTCTACCTTCTTCAGCAAATGCAGATCGACGAACGGGCCTTTTTTAATTGAACGTGCCATATCTACTTACCCCTTAAACCTGAAAGCGACGGCGCACGATCATGCCGCTAGTACGCTTATTGCGACGTGTACGGAAGCCTTTTGCCGGCACACCCCATGGGCTGACCGGATGACGGCCCGCCGCTGTCTTGCCTTCACCACCACCATGCGGGTGATCTACCGGGTTCATTGCGACACCGCGCACGGTCGGGCGGATACCACGCCAACGATTCGCACCAGCCTTGCCTATAGAACGCAGGGAGTGTTCGCCGTTACCAACTTCACCGATGGTCGCACGACAATCGACGTGCACCTTGCGAATTTCGCCGGAACGCAAACGCAGTTGCGCATAGCTTCCTTCGCGCGCCAGCAACTGGACGGAAGCACCTGCCGAACGAGCCAGTTGCGCCCCCTTGTTGGGCAACATCTCGATCGCATGAATGGTGGAACCCACCGGGATATTGCGAAGTGGCAATGCATTTCCCGCCTTGATCGGAGCCTCGGAGCCACTCATCAGTTGTGCGCCTGCCGAAACACCCTTGGGTGCCAGAATATAGCGACGCTCGCCGTCGGCATACACCAGCAAAGCCAAGTGTGCAGTACGGTTAGGGTCATATTCCAGGCGCTCTACCTTGGCCGGAATATTGTCCTTATCGCGCTTGAAGTCCACGACGCGATAATGCTTCTTGTGACCACCACCCATGTGACGCGTAGTGATATGTCCATTGTGGTTACGCCCCGCCGTCCTGGTTTTTTTCTCCAGCAACGACGCTTCTGGCTTGCCCTTATGCAATTCCGGATTCACTACTCGCACAACCGCACGAGTTCCCGGTGATGTCGGTTTAAGTTTAATCAGTGCCATGTTTTACCCCTGCTCACTTGCAGCAAAGTTGATTTCCTGACCGGGAGCCAGGCAAACATAAGCCTTCTTCCAGTCTTGACGACGTCCCATATAGCGGCCAAAGCGCTTTTGCTTACCCTTGACGTTGCTGATCTGAACACTGTCAACGGTGACATTGAACAACTTCTCAACAGCCGCCTTGACTTCAGGCTTGGTTGCATCAGAGGCAACACGGAAAATAACCTGCTCGTTCTTTTCAGCAACAAAAGTTGCTTTCTCAGAGATCTGCGGAGCCAGCAAGATATTCAGCAAACGCTCTTCATTGAATTTTTGTGCGCTCATGCCAGCATCTCCTCGATTTTCGCAATCGCACCGCGTGTCACCAGAACCTGGGGAAAGCGAACCAGACTGACAGGGTCGGCCTGATGGGCTTCAACCACCAAGACATTTGGCAGGTTGCGCGACGACAGATACAAGTTTTCATCCATGCTGTCCGTGATGATCAGCACTCGATCCAGCCCCATAGCCTTGATCTTCTGCGCCAGCAATTTGGTCTTCGGAGCATCAACAGACAGCGTATCAACCACGCTCAGACGACCATCACGAACGAGTTGCGAGAAGATCGACGCCATACCAGCACGATGCATTTTACGGTTAATTTTTTGCGTGTAGTTCTGATCCGGGGTGTTCGGGAAAATCTTGCCGCCACCGCGCCACAACGGACTTGAAGCCATACCAGCACGAGCACGGCCAGTACCCTTTTGGGCAAACGGCTTGCGAGTGGATTTAGCGATCTCGCTACGACCTTTTTGCTTGCTATTTGCAGAACGAGCATTTGCCTGATAAGCCGTTACCAGCTGATGCACCAGCGTTTCATTGTATTCACGCCCAAACAAGTCATCCGATGCATTAATGCTTGCACCAGCCTTGCCATTTTCGTTAATGACTTTCATTTCCATTATGCACCTGCCTTCACTGCCGGACGCACGATCACGTCGCCACCAGGCGCACCAGGAACGGCGCCACGCACCAGCAACAACTGGCGTTCAGCATCGATACGAACGATTTGTAGATTTTGCACGGTGCGCTGCACATCACCGAGATGACCGGTCATGCGCTTACCCGGAAACACTCGACCCGGATCCTGCGCCATACCGATAGAGCCCGGTACGTTATGCGACTTGGAGTTACCGTGAGTATGCACGGCCAGATTTGAAGTGGTGACGCTTGATGGTACCGGCATAGCCTTTACCGATCGTCACGCCAGTCACGTCAACTTTCTGGCCGACCTGAAACAGATCCACGCCCACCTTGCCGCCCAGCGTCAGGCCGGCAAGTTGTTCTGGAGTGGCGGTGAATTCTTTCAGCACGCTACCGGCTTCGACGCCGGCTTTGGCGAAATGCCCAGCTGCAGCCTTGGTCACACGGCTGGCACGGCGCGTACCATACGCGACCTGCACTGCACTGTAACCATCCGTGGAAGCGGATTTGATCTGGGTGACACGATTGTTGGACACGTCCAACACCGTCACCGGCAACGATGTACCGTCGTCGGTAAAGATGCGAGTCATGCCAATCTTGCGACCGACAAGTCCTAAGCTCATTATATTTTCCTCTTATTAAGGGGCTGACTTCAATTGGTCAGCCGATTCATGCTTCAAAACTACTTAACTACAAATTACTGCAACTTGATTTCCACATCCACGCCAGCCGGCAGATCCAGCTTCATCAGCGCATCCACGGTCTTGTCCGTCGGATCCACGATGTCCATCAGGCGCAGATGGGTGCGAATTTCGAATTGATCGCGCGAAGTCTTATTCACGTGCGGGGAACGCAACACGTCGAAACGCTCGATCTTGGTTGGCAACGGAACCGGGCCCTTGACCACTGCACCGGTACGTTTGGCCGTATCCACGATTTGCAACGCGGATTGGTCGATCAAACGATAGTCGAACGCCTTCAGGCGAATGCGAATTTTTTGACTTTGCATAATCTTCTCTAGCTTCTACGCGGCATTGCCGCTGGTTTAAAGAACGAAAACGCGTGGCCGCAGCCACGCGAGGGCGCGCATTGTATCTTTACTCGATGATCTTGGCAACCACACCTGCGCCGACGGTACGACCGCCTTCGCGAATCGCGAAGCGCAGACCTTCTTCCATCGCGATCGGGTTGATCAGGTTCACGGTGATGCTGACGTTGTCGCCTGGCATCACCATTTCTGTTCCGGCCGGCAGTTCGACCGCACCGGTTACGTCGGTGGTACGGAAGTAGAACTGTGGGCGATAGCCCTGGAAGAACGGGGTATGACGACCGCCTTCATCTTTGCCCAGTACGTAGATCTCGGCGGTGAACTTGGTGTGCGGCTTGATGGAGCCCGGCTTGCACAGTACTTGGCCGCGCTCGACTTCTTCACGCTTGGTGCCGCGCAGCAGTACGCCGACGTTGTCGCCTGCCTGACCTTGATCGAGCAGTTTGCGGAACATTTCGACGCCGGTGCAGGTGGTCTTGAGGGTGGGCTTGATACCAACGATTTCGAGCTCTTCGCCAACCTTGACTACGCCGCGCTCGATACGACCGGTTACGACGGTGCCGCGACCGGAGATGGAGAATACGTCTTCCACCGGCATCAGGAAGGCGCCGTCGATGGCGCGCTCAGGTGTCGGGATGTAGGTATCCAGGGCTTCGGCCAGACGGAAGATGGAGGGTTCGCCCAGTTCGCTCTGGTCGCCTTCCACTGCCAGCTTGGCGCTGCCGTGTACGATGGGGGTGTCGTCGCCGGGGAAGTCGTATTTGGTGAGCAGTTCGCGCACTTCCATTTCGACCAGTTCCAGCAGTTCGGCATCGTCCACCATGTCGCATTTGTTCAGGAATACGATGATGTACGGTACGCCAACTTGGCGGGCCAGCAGGATGTGTTCGCGAGTCTGGGGCATGGGGCCGTCAGCTGCGGATACCACGAGGATGGCGCCGTCCATCTGGGCTGCGCCGGTGATCATGTTCTTGACGTAGTCGGCGTGGCCCGGGCAGTCAACGTGTGCGTAGTGACGTGTCTGGGTTTCGTATTCGACGTGGGCGGTATTGATGGTAATACCACGGGCCTTTTCTTCCGGCGCTGCGTCGATCTGGTCGTAAGCTTTGGCTTCGCCGCCAAACTTCTTCGACAATACGGTGGTGATCGCCGCGGTCAAGGTGGTCTTGCCGTGGTCAACGTGTCCAATCGTACCTACGTTTACGTGCGGCTTCGTACGTTCAAATTTACTCTTTGCCATGATTTATATCTCCGACTAGTCTCTAATTATTTCTTGCTGGTCATCACTGCTTCAGCGACGTTCTTGGGGGCTTCGGTGTAGTGCTTGAATTCCATGGTGTAGGTTGCACGACCTTGAGTCGCAGAACGCAAAGCCGTGGAATAACCGAACATCTCGGACAAAGGCACTTCCGCCTTGACTGTCTTTCCACCGCCAGGGATATCGTCCATACCTTGCACCATACCGCGACGCGACGACAGGTCGCCCATCACGGTACCGGTATAGTCTTCCGGCGTTTCCACCTCAACCGACATCATCGGCTCGAGCAGCACCGGGCTGGCCTTGCGCATACCATCCTTGAACGCCATGGAAGCCGCCATCTTGAACGCGTTTTCGTTGGAGTCCACGTCATGGTAGGAACCGTCGAACAAGGTAACCTTCACGTCCACAACCGGGAAGCCGGCCAACACGCCGCTCGGCAGCGATTCGCGCAAACCCTTCTCAACAGCTGGAATGAATTCGCGAGGAACGGTACCGCCCTTGATCGCGTCAACGAACTCGAAACCCTTGCCTGTCTCGTTCGGCTCCATCTTGATCCACACGTGACCATACTGGCCGCGACCGCCGGTCTGCTTGGCATACTTGCCTTCGATTTCCACCGGTTTGCGGATCGCTTCGCGATAAGCCACTTGCGGCGCACCCACATTGGCCTCGACGCCGAATTCGCGCTTCATGCGGTCAACCAGAATTTCCAGATGCAACTCGCCCATGCCGGACATGATGGTCTGCCCGGACTCTTCGTCCGTACGCACGCGGAACGACGGATCTTCCTGCGCCAGACGACCCAGCGCGATACCCATCTTTTCCTGGTCGGCCTTGGTCTTCGGCTCGACGGCAACGTGAATCACCGGCTCCGGGAATACCATGCGTTCGAGGATGATCGGCTTGTCCGGATCGCACAGCGATTCGCCGGTAGTCACCTCCTTCAAACCGATACAGGCGGCGATATCGCCAGCCAGAATCTCATCAACTTCCTGGCGCTCGTTCGCATGCATCTGCACGATACGGCCGATACGCTCTTTTTTGCCGCGAACCGAGTTGTAAACGGTATCGCCCTTCTTCAGCACGCCTGAATAAACGCGCACGAAAGTCAACTGCCCCACAAACGGGTCAGTCATCAATTTGAACGCCAGCGCAGCAAAACTTTCCTTATCATCTGCCTTGCGGGTGATATGTTCGCCCGTTTCACTCTCGCCGGTCACATCAGGAATATCCACCGGGGCCGGCATAAACTGAATAACCGCATCCAGCATGCGCTGCACACCCTTGTTCTTGAATGCACTGCCGCACAACATCGGCTGGATTTCGCAGGCGATAGTGCGGGTACGCAGACCCAAAACGATATCTTCCTCGGACAAATCGCCATTCTCGAGGTATTTCTCCATCAATTCTTCTGACGCTTCGGCGGCAGACTCGACCATCTTCGAGCGCCATTCCGCCGCGCTTGCCGCCAACTCAGCAGGGATATCGCGATAATCGAACTTCATCCCCTGAGACGCCTCGTCCCAATAGATAGCCTTCATCTTGATCAGGTCGACCACACCAGCAAAGCCTTCTTCAGCGCCGATAGGGATTACCACCGGCACCGGACTGGCCCGCAGGCGAGTCTTCATCTGCTCGACCACCTTGAAGAAGTTGGCACCGGTACGGTCCATCTTGTTCACGAAGGCCAGACGCGGAACGTGATATTTGTTAGCTTGGCGCCAAACAGTCTCGGACTGCGGCTGCACACCACCCACTGCGCAGTACACCATGCATGCGCCATCCAGCACCCGCATGGAACGCTCCACCTCAATAGTGAAGTCCACGTGTCCCGGCGTATCGATGATATTGAAACGGTGCTGAGGGAACTGATTCTCCATGCCCTTCCAGAAGCAAGTCGTTGCAGCGGAAGTGATGGTGATACCGCGCTCCTGCTCTTGCTCCATCCAGTCCATGGTGGCCGCACCATCATGAACCTCACCGATCTTATGGCTCACCCCTGTATAAAACAGGATGCGCTCGGTGGTCGTAGTCTTACCCGCATCAATGTGTGCGCTGATGCCGATATTGCGATAGTGTTCGATGGGTGTTTTGCGTGCCACGATAAATTACCTAAATAGAATCTTGATTAGAAACGGAAATGCGAGAACGCCTTGTTGGCATCAGCCATACGATGGACTTCTTCGCGTTTCTTGACTGCGCCGCCACGACCTTCGGAAGCATCGATCAACTCGCCCGCCAAGCGCATGCCCATGGATTTTTCGCCACGCTTGCGCGCAAATTCCTTCAACCAGCGCATCGCCAGCGCCATACGACGGGACGGACGCACTTCAACCGGAACCTGATAGTTGGCACCACCGACGCGACGGCTTTTCACTTCAACCTGAGGCTTGGCATTTGCAATTGCCTGATTGAACACCTCGATCGGGTCCTTGCCGCTCTTCTTTCCGACCTGCTCCAACGCACCGTACAGGATGCGCTCGGCAACCGACTTCTTGCCAGCGGTCATCAGCACGTTAACGAACTTGGAAAGATCCTGATTACCGAACTTTGGATCCGGCAGGACTTCGCGCTTGGGGACTTCTCTACGTCTTGGCATATCAATACCTCAGTTATATCTGACTAATTCGAAATTACGCTTTTTTCGGGCGCTTCGCACCGTACTTGGAACGCGACTGTTTACGATCTTTCACACCAGCCGTATCCAGGCTACCGCGCACCATGTGGTAACGCACACCAGGCAAGTCCTTCACACGGCCGCCGCGAATCAGGACCACGCTGTGCTCTTGCAGGTTGTGACCTTCACCGCCGATGTAAGAGATGACCTCGAAACCGTTGGTCAAACGCACTTTGGCGACTTTACGCAACGCCGAGTTCGGCTTCTTCGGGGTCGTGGTGTAAACACGAGTACAAACACCGCGCTTCTGAGGGCTTCCTGCGAGCGCAGGAACCTTGCTCTTGGTCACTTCGGCCGTACGGCCCGTGCGCACTAACTGGTTGATGGTTGGCATTATTTTCCGCTTCCTGAAAAACTGTTAAAAAACTAATAGTTAAATCTCGAATACTGCTCTGCGACCACATCTGTACAGGCCTGTACAGAAATGCGCGGACTAAAAAGACCGCGCATTCTATTGATGAAGCACATACCTGTCAAGAGGTTAGACTCCCTCTTGAGCCTCCGCAGCTGCCGCAAGCTCGTCCAGTCCAGCGCCTTCGGCGATATCCAGACCCAGACGCTGTTTGCGACGCGTCATGTGGTAAGCCAAGCCCGTACCTGCCGGGATGAGGCGACCAACGATGACGTTTTCCTTGAGGCCGCGCAGATCGTCCTTCTTGCCCATGATCGCCGCTTCGGTCAACACGCGGGTTGTTTCCTGGAAGGAAGCTGCCGAGATGAACGAATCGGTAGACAGCGATGCCTTGGTGATACCCAGCAACATGTGCTGGAATGTTGCCGGCTGTTTGCCGTCCGCTACCACGCGTTCATTCTCCTGCAGCATCTCGGCACGCTCGACCTGCTCCTTCGGAATAAAGGTGGTATCGCCCTCGTCGACGATCTGGATACGACGCAGCATCTGGCGCACGATCACCTCGATGTGCTTGTCGTTGATCTTCACCCCCTGCAAACGATACACGTCCTGCACTTCGTCGGTGATGTACTGAGCCAGCGCTTCGATCCCCAGCAGGCGCAGGATGTCGTGTGGATCGGCCGGACCGTCCACGATCATTTCGCCCTGATTCACCACTTGGCCGTCATGAACCAGCACATGCTTGTCTTTGGCAATCAGGAATTCATGAGCTTCGCCTGTTGTATCAGTGATAACCAGGCGCTGTTTGCCCTTGGTCTCCTTGCCGAACGATGCGGTGCCGGTAACTTCCGCCAGCATGCCCGCATCCTTCGGCGAGCGCGCTTCGAACAACTCGGCCACGCGCGGCAGACCGCCGGTAATATCACGCGTCTTGGAGCTTTCCTGCGGGATACGCGCCAGCACATCGCCAACACCCACGTGCTGACCATCTTCCACCGTAATGATGGATCCGACCTGGAAGGTCACGGAAATCGGTGTATCCGTGCCGGCGATCTTGATCTCGTGTCCGGCGTCATCCAACAGACGCACCAGGGGGCGTACGCCCTTGCCGGTCGTAGAACGCTTCGGATCGATAACCACCAAGGTGGACAGGCCGGTGACTTCGTCGATCTGCTTGGCGACAGTGGCACCTTCTTCCACGTTCTCGAAGCGGACTCGGCCCGCGTATTCGGTAATGATCGGGCGAGTATGCGGATCCCATGTTGCGAGAATTTCGCCTGCGCGCACGGTCTTGCCTTCGCGCTCGGTCAGGTTGGCACCGTATGGCACCTTATGACGCTCGCGCTCGCGGCCATGGTCGTCGGTTACCAGCACTTCGCCGGAACGCGCCACCACCACCAGCTCTCCACGCGCGGTGGTCACGGTACGCATGTTCGGGCTGTACTTGATCACGCCGTTCGACTTACTCTCCACCTGACTTGCCACCACGGTACGCGATGCCGCGCCACCGATGTGGAAAGTACGCATGGTCAGCTGGGTGCCCGGTTCGCCGATGGACTGCGCGGCGATCACGCCGACTGCCTCGCCCACGTTCACCAAGCCACCGCGACCCAGATCGCGACCGTAGCACTTGGCGCACAGACCGTAACGCGTATCGCAGGTCAGCGGAGTGCGCACGCGCACTTCGTCGATGCCCAGAGACTCGATGAGCTCCACTTTGTCTTCATCCAGCAAAGTATTTGCTTCGTACAAAGTCTCGCTGGTTTCCGGATTGACCACATCCGCTGCCACCACGCGACCCAGGATACGATCGCGCAAGGCTTCGATCACTTCACCACCTTCGACCAGCGCCTTCATGGAGCGGCCATTGGAAGTACCGCAATCGTTTTCGGTGATGACCAAGTCTTGCGTCACGTCCACCAGACGACGGGTCAGGTAACCGGAGTTCGCTGTCTTCAACGCCGTATCCGCCAGACCCTTACGGGCGCCGTGCGTGGAGATGAAGTACTGCAGCATGTTCAGGCCTTCGCGGAAGTTCGCGGTAATCGGCGTCTCGATGATGGAACCATCCGGCTTCGCCATCAGACCGCGCATACCGGACAACTGACGGATCTGTGCTGCGGAACCGCGCGCGCCGGAGTCGGCCATCATGTAGATGGAGTTGAACGACTCCTGTGTGATCGCCTTGCCCTTCTTGTCGAACAGCGCCTCACCGGTAACGAGATCGCGCACCGGCTCGACACCGAGCTGATCCATCATGGCCTTGGCAACCTGGTCGCCGGTACGGCCCCAGATGTCCACGACCTTGTTGTAGCGCTCGCCTTGAGTCACCAGACCGGAGGTGTACTGGGTCTGAATCTCGTGCACTTCTTTTTCAGCCGCGGCAATCAGCTCGTTCTTCTGTTGCGGAACCAGCATGTCGTCCACGCAGATGGAGATACCGGCGCGGGTCGCGTAAGCGAAACCGGTGTACATCAGCTGGTCGGCCATGATGACCGTGTCGCGCAGACCGCAACGACGGAAGCTGGCGTTGATCAAACGCGAGATTTCTTTCTTCTTCAGCGCCTTGTTTACCGCGCTGAACGGCAGGTTTGCGGGCAGCAACTCGGACAAAATGGAACGACCGACAGTCGTTTCATAACGCGTGAACTTGTCCTGCTTCTCGCCCGCTTCGTTGGTGACCACTTCCTTGATACGCACTACCACCTTGGCCTGCAGATCAACCTGATTGGAACGGTAGGCGCGCAATACTTCGGATACGTCAGCGTAGATGGAGCCTTCGCCCAACGCGCCGATTTTCTCGCGTGTCATGTAGTACAGACCCAGCACGATATCCTGCGACGGAACGATGATCGGCTCGCCGTTGGCGGGTGACAACACGTTGTTGGAGGCCAGCATCAGGGTGCGCGCTTCCATCTGCGCTTCCAGAGACAGCGGCACGTGCACGGCCATCTGGTCACCGTCGAAGTCGGCGTTGAATGCCGAGCAGACCAGCGGGTGCAGCTGGATCGCCTTGCCTTCGATCAGGATGGGTTCGAATGCCTGAATACCCAGACGGTGCAGCGTCGGTGCGCGGTTCAGCATCACCGGGTGCTCATGAATGACTTCTTCCAGGATGTCCCACACGATAGGCTCTTCAGCCTCGACCATGCGTTTGCCGGCCTTGATCGTTGTAGCCAGACCCATCTTTTCCAGACGCTCGAAAATGAACGGCTTGAACAGTTCCAGCGCCATCTTCTTCGGCAGACCGCATTGATGCAGTTTGAGTTGCGGGCCCACCACGATCACGGAACGGCCGGAATAGTCGACGCGCTTGCCCAGCAAGTTCTGACGGAAACGACCGCCCTTGCCCTTGATCATGTCGGCCAGCGACTTCAGCGGACGCTTGTTGGCGCCGGTCATGGCCTTGCCGCGGCGACCGTTGTCCAGCAGCGAGTCGACGGACTCTTGCAGCATGCGCTTCTCGTTGCGCACGATGATTTCCGGTGCTTTCAGTTCGAGCAGACGCTTCAGACGGTTATTACGGTTGATAACGCGACGATACAGGTCGTTCAGGTCGGAAGTCGCGAAACGGCCGCCATCCAGCGGCACCAGCGGACGCAGTTCCGGCGGCAGCACCGGCAGCACCTCCATCACCATCCACTCCGGCTTGATGCCGGATTGCATGAACGCTTCCAGCACCTTCAGGCGCTTGGCGTACTTCTTGATCTTGGTCTCGGAGCTGGTCGCTTCCAGTTCGGCGCGCAGCTTTTCCACTTCAGCGGGAACGTCCAGCGCGCGCAGCAAGGCGCGCACGCCTTCCGCGCCCATCACCGCCTGGAACTCGTCGCCGTATTCTTCCAGCTTGGCGAGATAGTCGTCTTCCGTCAGCAACTGGGCTCGGTTCAGCGGGGTCATGCCGGGCTCGGTCACCACATAGGCTTCAAAGTACAACACGCGCTCGATATCACGCAGTGTCATGTCCAGCACCATACCCAGACGGGAAGGCAGCGACTTCAGGAACCAGATGTGCGCGACCGGCGAGGCCAGCTCGATGTGGCCCATGCGCTCACGGCGCACTTTGGACAAGGTCACTTCAACGCCGCACTTCTCGCAGATCACACCGCGATGCTTGAGGCGCTTGTATTTGCCGCACAGACATTCGTAATCCTTCACCGGACCGAAAATCTTGGCGCAGAACAGGCCGTCGCGCTCAGGCTTGAATGTACGGTAGTTGATGGTTTCCGGCTTCTTCACTTCGCCGTAGGACCAGGAACGGATTTTCTCGGGAGAAGCCAGACCGATCTTGATCGTGTCGAACTCTTCCTTTTGTGTAACCTGCTTGAATAAATCCAGCAATGCTTTCATGTGTAACTCCTTTTAGCCTTGTGCCTAGCAGTCTTAGTGGCGTTCCAGATCGATGTCGATACCCAAAGAGCGGATTTCCTTGGTGAGCACGTTGAACGATTCCGGCATGCCGGCGTCGATCTTGTGTTCGCCCTTGACGATGTTCTCGTACACCTTGGTACGTCCATTGACGTCGTCCGACTTGACCGTGAGCATTTCCTGCAGCGTGTAAGCCGCGCCGTATGCTTCCAGCGCCCACACTTCCATCTCACCGAAGCGCTGGCCGCCGAACTGCGCCTTACCACCCAGCGGCTGCTGTGTAACCAAGCTGTACGGACCGGTCGAACGGGCGTGCATCTTGTCGTCGACCAAGTGGTGCAGCTTCAGCACATGCATGTAGCCCACGGTGACCTTGCGGTCGAAGGCATCGCCGGTGCGGCCGTCATACAACTGAATCTGGCCGGAACGCGGCAGATCGGCCAATTCCAGCAGATCCTTGATCTCTTCTTCGCTGGCACCGTCGAACACCGGCGTTGCGAACGGCACGCCTGCGCGCAGGTTGCGACACAGCTCGATCACTTCTTCATCGGTGAAGGTGGCGATCTCGTCGGCCTGGTCACCCTTGTAAATCTTGCTCAGGAACTTGCGCACGTCAGCGATCTTGGACTGCGATTCCAGCATCATGCTGATCTTCTTGCCCAAGCCCTTGGCAGCCCAACCCAAGTGCACTTCCAGCACCTGGCCGATGTTCATACGCGAAGGCACGCCCAACGGGTTCAGCACCACGTCAACGGTGGTACCGTCGGCCATGCGCGGCATGTCTTCCACCGGCACGATGCGCGATACCACGCCCTTGTTACCGTGGCGACCGGCCATCTTGTCGCCGGGCTGCAGGCGGCGTTTCACCGCCACATACACCTTGACCATCTTCTGCACGCCGGCTTGCAACTCGTCGCCTTGCGTCAGTTTCTTCTTCTTCAGCTCGAAGGCGGCATCGAATTCCACGCGTTTCTGCGCCAGCGCTTCCTTGACTTGTTCCAACTGGGCAGCCACATCATCATCGGCAACGCGAATGTCGAACCACTGGTGATGCTCGATGCTGTGCAGGTATTCCTTGTTCAGTTTGGTGCCCTTGGCCAGCTTCTTCGGACCGCCGTTGGCAACCTTGTTGTGCAGCAGCTTCTCCAGACGGGCGAACAAGTCGGCTTCAACGATACGCATCTGGTCGGCCAGATCCTTCTTGTAGCGAGCCAGTTCATCGTCGATGATCTGCTGGGCGCGCTTGTCGCGTTGCAGGCCTTCGCGAGTGAACACTTGCACGTCGATCACGGTACCGGAGATACCGGCCTTCACGCGCAGCGAGGTGTCCTTCACGTCGGAAGCCTTCTCGCCGAAGATCGCGCGCAGCAGCTTTTCTTCCGGTGTCAGCTGTGTCTCGCCCTTCGGCGTGACCTTGCCCACCAGTACGTCGCCCACACCGACTTCCGCGCCGATGTGCACGATGCCGCACTCATCCAGACGCGCCATCTGCGCTTCGGACAGGTTCGGGATGTCACGGGTAATTTCTTCGGTACCCAGCTTGGTGTCGCGGGCCATCACCGTCAGTTCTTCGATGTGGATCGAGGTGAAACGGTCTTCGGCAACCACGCGCTCGGAGATCATGATCGAGTCTTCGAAGTTGTAACCGTTCCACGGCATGAACGCGATCATCATGTTTTGGCCCAGCGCCAGTTCGCCCATGTCGGTCGACGCACCGTCGGCCACCACGTCGCCGCGCGCGATCACATCGCCCACGCGCACCAGCGGACGCTGGTTGATGTTGGTGTTCTGGTTGGAACGGGTGTACTTGGTCAGGTTGTAGATATCCACACCGACTTCGCCCGCAGTGGTTTCGTCGTCGTTTACGCGAACAACAATCCGGCCGGAATCCACATAGTCAACGCGACCACCGCGCCATGCCTGCACAGCGGTTCCGGAGTCGACCGCCACGGTGCGCTCGATGCCGGTACCGACCAGAGCCTTCTCGGCACGCAATACAGGCACGGCCTGGCGTTGCATGTTGGCGCCCATCAAGGCGCGGTTCGCGTCATCGTGTTCCAGGAACGGGATCAGCGAAGCCGCCACGGACACCACCTGTGCCGGTGCCACGTCCATGTATTCCAGCTTGTCCGGCTCGGCCAGCACGAATTCGTTGTGCTGACGTGCGGAGACGATGTCGTTGGTGAAGTGGCCCTTCTTGTCCAGTTCCGCATTCGCCTGCGCGATGGTGAACTTGCCTTCCTCGATGGCGGACAGGTAGTCCACTTCATCGGTGGCGCGGCTCTTGCTCACTTTACGATACGGTGTCTCGATGAAGCCGTATTCGTTGGTACGCGCATACAGCGCCAGCGAGTTGATCAGGCCGATGTTCGGGCCTTCCGGCGTCTCGATCGGGCAGACGCGACCGTAATGGGTCGGATGCACGTCGCGCACTTCGAAGCCGGCACGTTCGCGGGTCAGGCCGCCCGGGCCTAGTGCGGAGATACGACGCTTGTGCGTGACTTCCGCCAGCGGGTTGGTCTGGTCCATGAACTGCGACAGCTGCGAGGAGCCGAAGAATTCCTTCACCGCTGCCGAGATCGGCTTGGCGTTGATCAGGTCGTGCGGCATCAGGTTGTCGGCTTCAGCCTGGCCCAGACGCTCTTTGACGGCGCGCTCGACACGAGCCAGGCCGGTGCGGAACTGGTTCTCGGCCAATTCGCCCACGGCGCGCACGCGGCGGTTACCAAGGTGATCGATGTCGTCGATTTCGCCGCGACCGTTGCGCAGTTCGACCAGGATGCGGATCACTTCGACGATGTCCTCGTTAGACAGGATGACTGCGCCCGTCAATTCGTCACGACCAACACGGCGATTGAACTTCATGCGGCCCACGGCGGAGAGGTCATAGCGCTCTTCGTTGAAGAACAGGCCGTTGAACAGTGCCTCCACCGCATCTTCGGTAGGCGGCTCGCCGGGACGCATCATGCGATAGATCGCCACGCGCGCTGTCCACTGGTCGGTGGTCTCGTCGGTACGCAGGGTCTGCGAAATGAAGCCGCCCTGATCCAGATCGTTGGTATACAGCGTGTTGATCTTCGCAATGCCTGCCGCTTCCAGTTTGCCCAGCAATGTCTCGGTGATCTCGTCGTTGGCATTGGCGATGATTTCGCCGCTCTCTTTGTCGACAATGTTGTGTGCCAATACGCGGCCGACCAGGAAATCTGCGCCGACGGTCAGCTTGTCGATTCCAGCTTCCTGCATTTCGCGGATGTGGCGCACAGTGATGCGCTTGTCCTTGGTCACGATGACCTTGCCGCCCTTGCCTTCGATATCGAAGCGGGCGATCTCGCCACGCAGACGCTCAGGCACAACCTCGAACTGGATGCCCTTCTTGCCGAAATGGAAGGTGTCAAAACTGAAGAACATCTGCAGGATCTGTTCCGGCGTGTAGCCCAGCGACTTCAACAGGATGGTCACCGGCATCTTGCGGCGACGGTCGATACGGAAATAGACGAAATCCTTGGCATCGAACTCGAAGTCCAGCCAGGAACCGCGGTAAGGAATCACGCGCGCAGAGAACAGCAGCTTGCCGGAGGAATGGGTCTTGCCGCGGTCATGCTCGAAGAACACGCCAGGCGAACGGTGCAGCTGCGAGACGATCACGCGCTCGGTACCGTTGATCACGAACGAGCCGGTGTTGGTCATCAACGGGATCTCGCCCATGTAGACTTCCTGCTCCTTGACTTCCTTCACGGTCGGCTTGGACGCTTCCTTGTCCAGCAGCGTCAGGCGCACGCGTGCGCGCAAAGGAGAGGCATAGGTCAAACCGCGTTGTTGGCACTCACGCACATCGAACGGCGGCAGTCCCAGGGTATAGCTGACAAAATCCAGGCGCGCAAACTTGGTGTGGCTTTCGATCGGAAAGATCGAATTGAATGCAGCTTGCAAGCCTTGGTTCTTGCGCTGCTCGGGAGCGACCCATGCTTGCAGGAAATCGCTGTACGATTCCAGCTGGGTGGACAGCAAAAACGGCACCGGCAAAGCGCCAACGCGCTTTGCAAAACTTTTACGAATACGTTTTTTTTCGGTAAAAGAATAGCTCATGGTATCTCCACTACGGAAGGAAAAGGTAAGGGGCAATCGGCGCTTGCGCACCGCTTAACCGTTAACTTCTACGCTTTCGAACACAACATTCCGGTTTTGTTTCCAGAAGCGGCAAAAGGCTGACGGGTTTTCCCGTCAGCCTCTCTGCAAACGCTATGCTTACTTGACTTCAGCAGTTGCGCCAGCTTCGATCAGTTGCTTGGCGATCGCGTCAGCATCAGCCTTGCTGATGCCTTCCTTAACCACCTTCGGTGCGCCGTCAACCAGATCCTTGGCTTCTTTCAAGCCCAGACCGGTGATGGTGCGTACCACCTTGATCACGTTAACCTTCTGGTCGCCAGCGGACTTCAGGGTCACGGTGAACTCGGTCTGCTCAACAGCAGCAGCAGCGCCAGCAGCAGCACCGCCACCAGCGGCAGGAGCAGCCATCGCAGCAGCGGACACGCCGAACTTCTCTTCGACAGCCTTAACCAGTTCGTTCAGTTCCAGCACGGACATGCTGTCCAGTGCGGCCAAAAATGCGTCTTTATCGAATGCCATGTTGTTCTTCCTAAATTGAATGATTGATTAGTTAAGCAGCGACGCCAGCCTTCTTCTCGGACAGGGCTTTCAGTACGATAGCCATGCTCGTGATCGGCGACTTCATGACGCCCAGCAATTGCGCCAGCAATACTTCCTTGCTTGGTACGCTCGCCAGTGCGGCAACCGCAGCTGCATCCAGAACCTTGCCGTTGTAGGCACCGCCCTTGATGACCAGCTTATCGTTCGTCTTGGCGAATTCGTGCACCACCTTCGCAGCGGCAACCGCATCGGCGCTGATGCTGTACATCAACGGACCGACCATCTTGTCGCCCAATACCTCGAAAGGAGTGCCCTGTACTGCACGACGCGCCAGTGTGTTTTTCAACACATGCAGATACACCCCGTTCTTGCGTGCGTTGGCACGCAAGGAAGTGATATCGGCAACTGGAATGCCGCGGTACTCAGCCACGACGATGGTCTGTGCCTGCGCCACTTGTGCGCTGACTGCTGCGACCACTGCCTGCTTTTCTTGCAGATTAAGAGCCAAAGTCTTTCTCCATCTTCATGTCGGACACCATTCGGTGTCCGGGTTAACGACCGCGTCCTCAAGACAGGAGAAAACCACAATCATTCCTGCTCGCGGGCACACCATCTGCGTGGGCCGATGCAACTGCCATCGATTAAGCTTCCGGCCAACCGCGCCTTCCGCGCCTACGGTCTTTGATGCTGCTAGCCACGCCAGCAGTCCAAAGAACAAATGGCAGCAGAGAAAAATCTCCGCCGCCAGATTCAAAACAATTACGCTACCAGGCTGGCCTGTTCGACGCGAATACCGACACCCATGGTGCTGGAAATCGCGATCTTCTTCAGGTAAACACCCTTGGATGTCGCAGGCTTGGCTTTGTTCAACGCATCGATCAGAGCCAGCATGTTCTCGCGCAGCGCTTCCGGTGCGAACGAGGCGCGGCCGATGGTGCACTGCACGATGCCGTTCTTGTCGGTACGGTACTGCACCTGACCGGCCTTGGCGTTCTTGACCGCGCCAGCCACATCGGCAGTCACGGTGCCAACCTTGGGGTTAGGCATCAAACCGCGCGGGCCGAGGATCTGACCCAGTTGGCCGACGATACGCATCGCGTCCGGAGAAGCGATCACCACGTCGAAATCCATCTTGCCGCCCTTGATGCTTTCGGCCAGATCGTCGAAACCAACGATGTCGGCACCCGCAGCCTTGGCTTCTTCAGCCTTGGCGCCTTGCGCGAACACAGCCACGCGCATGGTCTTGCCGGTACCCTTGGGCAACACCACGGAGCCGCGAACCAGCTGGTCGGACTTCTTGGCATCGATGCCGAGATTCACTGCCACGTCGATGGATTCATCGAACTTGGCCTTGGCGGTCTCTTTCACCAGCTTCAGCGCTTCATCCAGCGCGTACAGCTTGTTGCGGTCAACCTTGGCGGCGAGCGCCTTATAGCGTTTGGAAACTTGTGCCATGATTATTTCACCCCTTCCACAGTGATGCCCATGCTGCGTGCGCTACCGGCGATGGTGCGCACCGCGGCATCCAGGTCAGCTGCCGTCAGGTCGGGCTGCTTGGCCTTGGCGATGTCTTCTGCCTGCTTGCGGGTCAGCTTGCCGACCTTGTCGGTATGCGGCGTCTTGCTGCCCTTTTGCACACCAGCGGCCTTCTTGATCAGAATGGTCGCGGGCGGGGTCTTCATCACGAAGGTGAAGCTCTTGTCCGCGAACGCGGTGATCACCACCGGAATCGGCAGGCCTGGCTCGACACCTTGGGTCTGGGCGTTGAACGCCTTGCAGAATTCCATGATGTTCAGACCGCGCTGACCGAGTGCCGGGCCGATGGGAGGACTGGGATTGGCCTTACCGGCCGGAACTTGCAGCTTGATATAGCCGACAATCTTCTTTGCCATTTTACTACTCCTAAGTGTGGGTTAAACGCATACCGCCACTGCTCCGATACGCTCCCCGTTTGTCATGCCGGAACTTCCGGCGCTCAACATCAGGCTTTTTCGACTTGCCCGAAATTCAGTTCCACAGGTGTGGAGCGACCGAAGATGGTCACCGCAACCCGCAGCTTGCTCTTGTCGTAATTGACGTCTTCCACCATGCCGTGGAAATCGGTGAAAGGGCCTTCCTTGACACGCACCGCCTCGCCAACCTCGAACAACACCTTGGGACGCGGCTTCTCAACACCGGCCTGCATCTGCTGCATGATATTGTCGACTTCCTTCTGACTGATCGGCGTTGGCTTCATGGCCGAGCCACCGAGGAAACCGGTAACCTTGGGCGTATTTTTAACCAAATGCCAGCTTTCGTCGGTCATGTCCATCTCGACCAGCACGTAGCCGGGGAAGAACTTGCGTTCGCTGATGTTCTTCTGGCCCGACTTCAGCTCGACCACTTCTTCAACCGGCACGAGAATCTGGCCGAACAGGTCTTCCATTCCTTCGCGCGCGATGCGTTCCAGCAAGGCACGCTGAACGCTTTTCTCGAACTGCGAGTACGTATGCACCACATACCAACGCTTGGCCATCACTCACTCCGTCCCATCAGTTTGTTGACGATCAGCAACAGACTCGCATCTACCGCCCACAGGAACAGCGCCATGACGACAGCAAACAGGATCACTACCGCCGTAGTCTGCACCGTCTCTTTACGCGTCGGCCACACCACACGCTTGGCTTCATCCACCGACGCTTTGGCAAAGCCGAAGAACTGCTTGCCGGATGCCGTCGTCCAGAACATGCCTGCCGCCAGCAACACGCCGAGCAGTACCGACAGCACGCGCAATACCGCCGCGCTATCCTGCAATGCGTAGAAGCCGACCACACCCGCTGCGACAAACAGGAATGCAACCAGCAATTTGATCTTGTCAGCCATGTACGAACTGTCCGTTTCTACTTACTAACTGGCAGGCCAGGAGGGTCTCGAACCCCCAACCCTCGGTTTTGGAGACCGATACTCTACCAATTGAGCTACTGGCCTATAAACCTGCAAATGACGATGGCGGAGCGAATCGCTTCGCCCCGCCAGCATCGCTAATAATTACTCGATGATCTTCGCAACCACACCTGCGCCGACGGTACGACCGCCTTCGCGAATCGCGAAGCGCAAGCCTTCTTCCATCGCGATCGGGTTGATCAGGTTCACGGTGATGCTGACGTTGTCGCCAGGCATCACCATTTCTGTACCGGCCGGCAGTTCGACCGCACCGGTTACGTCGGTGGTGCGGAAGTAGAACTGTGGGCGATAGCCTTGGAAGAACGGTGTATGACGACCGCCTTCATCTTTGCCCAGTACGTAGATCTCGGCGGTGAACTTGGTGTGCGGCTTGATGGAGCCCGGCTTGCACAGTACTTGGCCGCGCTCGACTTCTTCACGCTTGGTGCCGCGCAGCAGTACGCCGACGTTGTCGCCTGCCTGACCTTGGTCGAGCAGTTTGCGGAACATTTCGACGCCGGTGCAGGTGGTCTTGAGGGTTGGCTTGATACCAACGATTTCGAGTTCTTCGCCGACCTTGACTACGCCGCGCTCGATACGACCGGTCACGACGGTGCCGCGGCCGGAGATGGAGAATACGTCTTCCACAGGCATCAGGAAGGCGCCGTCGATGGCGCGCTCGGGTGTCGGGATGTAGGTATCCAGGGCTTCGGCCAGACGGAAGATGGAGGGTTCGCCCAGTTCGCTTTGGTCGCCTTCGACTGCCAGCTTGGCGCTGCCATGTACGATGGGGGTGTCGTCGCCGGGGAAGTCGTATTTGGTGAGCAATTCGCGCACTTCCATTTCGACCAGTTCCAGCAGTTCGGCGTCGTCAACCATGTCGCACTTGTTCAGGAACACGATGATGTACGGTACGCCAACTTGGCGGGCCAGCAGGATGTGCTCGCGGGTCTGCGGCATCGGGCCGTCAGCTGCGGACACAACCAGAATCGCGCCGTCCATCTGGGCTGCGCCGGTGATCATGTTCTTGACGTAGTCGGCGTGGCCCGGGCAGTCAACGTGTGCGTAGTGACGTGTCTGGGTTTCGTATTCGACGTGGGCGGTATTGATGGTAATACCACGGGCCTTTTCTTCCGGCGCTGCGTCGATCTGGTCGTAAGCTTTGGCTTCGCCGCCAAACTTCTTCGACAATACGGTGGTAATCGCCGCGGTCAAGGTGGTCTTGCCGTGGTCAACGTGTCCAATCGTACCTACGTTCACGTGCGGCTTCGTACGTTCAAATTTGCTCTTTGCCATGATATTCCCCCATCAACCCGATTAACGATAAAGAACTAACAATAAAAAAACTGGTGCCCATGGTGAGAATCGGACTCACGACCTCTCCCTTACCAAGGGAGTGCTCTACCACTGAGCCACATGGGCCAACAAAACACTGGAGCGGGTGAAGGGAATCGAACCCTCGTCATAAGCTTGGAAGGCTTCTGCTCTACCATTGAGCTACACCCGCAAAACCCAACACCAGCCCACTTAATAAACCACTAAAGCAAACTGCAAAAATTCTGGTGGAGGGGGAAGGATTCGAACCTTCGTACTCTAAGAGGTCAGATTTACAGTCTGATGCCTTTAACCACTCGGCCACCCCTCCGTTTAAAGAGCGCGCGATTATCCAGATAACCGCATACCTTGTCAAAGGGAATATACAGAAAGTGAGCAAGAAGCAGGCCAAACCAATGCCGGAAGTGGGCTGGCACATCAGTCCACGCCCTCGATTTACGCAGAAGATGTAACCGTGACGCGACACAGTCCATCCGGCTGCTCCAGGCAAAAGAATGCACTGTTTACCTGATAGCAACTATCGATCCGGAACGAGCAGGTGTTGCCACGCGCTTTCCGGAATCTTGCTCCCGTATTGAAATCTCTCGCCGAAAAGCTTGGAAAATATCGAGATACTCCCTATTTATTAAGCGAGAAGGTAACGCCGCCACACCGCTAAAACTATAAATATTTCTTAATTACAAACAGATGCAGCAGCACCAATCTTCAAAGCAGTCCTTTTTCGGCGAATGACAAACAGCCTGCACCTGCCACAATGAAATGGTCCAGCACCCGCACATCCACCAGTTGCAGCGACTGCTTCAGGGCTTCGGTCAATAACCGGTCCGAGTCGCTCGATTCAGCCACGCCGGAAGGATGGTTATGCGCAAAGATGACCGCCGCAGCATTGTGATGCAGAGCACGTTTCACCACCTCGCGGGGATACACGCTGGTTTGTGTCAGGGTTCCGCGGAATAGCTCTTCGCTGGCGGTGACGCGGTGCTGTGCATCCAGAAAGATGGCGACAAACACCTCCTGCGGCCTCGCTCGCAACAACAATTGCAGATATTCCCTCACCGCACGCGGCGAATTCAGCATATCGCCCGTTTGCATCTCCTCGTGCAGCGCACGCCGTGCCATTTCCACCACCGCCTGCAGCTGCACAAACTTCGCCTGCCCCATGCCATGAATATCGCAGAATTCTTTTTCGCCCGCCGCGAACAGCTGCGTGAGACTGCCGAACCGCGACATCAACTCGCGCGCCAGGTCCACTGCACTTTTGCCAACTACGCCGGTACGCAAAAAAATCGCCAGCAACTCGGCGTCGGACAATGCCGCCGCACCGCGCTGCAACAGTTTCTCGCGCGGGCGCTCATCTGCAGGCCAATCAGTAATGCTCATATCTCCCCCCGTTTCGATCACGCAATGCAGGAACAACGTCGTTTACCCCCGTTGATTCCTTCCGGTATCAACGGTAATCAAATACCACCGCCTCAGGTCAGTGCAGCACTTCCACGTATTTCCAGCAGGCGCCGGGTCATATGCAGCCTGACTGCCGGGTCCTCGGTCAGGGAATGGAATAGATGGTGCGGGCCGGTGGCGGCGGCGATCTTTTGCGGCAGATCGTTGCGCACCTCGCCATACAACTCCAGCAGGCGCCGGTCGAAATGATGCAGGGCCTGGCTGAGCGGGTCCTTGCGTTGCCGGGCCAGGATGGTCTCGATACCGTCCCGGTAATGATCACCCAGGCAGATATGAACCGCGTTGAACAGGGTGGCCCAGCCGTTGAACCACAACATCAAGTCGATATCAAAACTCTCGCCAGGAGGCGGGCCCTGGTTCAACACCTGCTGCAACAGATCCCTTTCCTTCACCGTCTCCCCCTCTTCCAGCAAGACAGCACGGCCATAGCCATCTATGGTGGAACTGGTCAGCAGGATCGGGCTCTGCGGGTGCTTGTCGAGGATGAAGGTCGCATCCTTGAGCAGTTGGGCTGGTTGCTGGGGCGCCCGGGGATTGCGCTTGAGGCGCGGCGCCGCCTGCATGCTTAACACCTGGAGCTGATGCCCGCGCCTGCCCAGCTCTGCGGCCAGACGTGCAAAGACGCCCTTCTGCAACACGTCATTGGAGAAATTCAGGCTGTTCTGCTTGTGCAGAAGAGCCAACTGGATCTGCCGGGAATGGCGTGGATAGCACTCGACGATATTGGCGATCTTGGCCACCGGGATACGCTCTGCCAGCATCCCCTGCCTGTCTACATAGACTTCCTGATGGAATTCATCGAAGCTGATCTGCAGCAGCACCATGGCTTGCGGCCATGTCTTCGGCCGGCTTTTGATCGCCTCGGCCATCTTGCCCAGCATGTCGTTGGCAAGCTGAGGGCTGTCTGCGAAATCGCCATTGAGCAGCACTGCAAAATTCCTGATGTGGCGCATCGAGCGGATGGCGGCATAAAAGTGCCCCATCTGCTTGGTCAGATCGCCGCCGGTAAACAGCACGCTGTCGGTGTATTGGTCTACCAGCTCAAACACCCGCCCGGGTTCCTCGTGTTTCGGCTTGGGTGGGCGCCAGGTGAACATGCAGTGACGGCAGGTCTGCGGGCAGCCCATGGCCGGAACGATGCCCATCTTGGCAAAGCGTGGCCGGATATTGCCGGACAGGGGGTCCGGCAACGCATCCACCAGGGCCAGGCGTTGCCGGTCCTCCGGCCCCAGCATGCCTTCGTAGCGCACTTGCTCTTCCCGGCCCGCTTCCTTGAATTGCGCCAGATAGCTTTTGCCGAACAGCCCCAGCTTCAGCCACAGGCGCAGCATGTCGGCAGCAAGCTGCTGTGCATCACCCGCGCGCCGCGCCAGCAATTGCAGGCATTCCTGCTGCTGTTTGAGCACATCCCCCTGATAGGCCAGCCAGTGCCGGACATAGCCCTCTGCGAATTGTTCGGCGCTGTCACGCAACAGCAGGTCCATCAAAAACCCGAATTTGCCGCCACGAAAGGTTTCCAGCAGCGGGGCACGGTAGCGCTCATGCACATTGTGGCGCAGCCAGTGGTAGGCATAGAGATAACTCATGGGAAAACTGAGCTCGGCAGCTTCCAAAGAATCGGCACCGGCGGCGCGCAGCATCTCCAGCATGGCGCCGGCCACGGTGAGCCGGTTGACTTCATCCTTGAAGCGCTGGCGCATGTTAGGCAGATAAACGCCCAGCAAGGCTGGCTGGTCGGCGCTGCCGGGGCGGCGGCCAGTGGCAACCACGGCAATCCCGTCCGTCCCGCTTCTTTTCACTGTACTTGTTAACGCCATTGCCCAAACCACGTCCGATTGTTCACAGGCCTGATTTTCTCACCTGAGCACCAGCACGTCCACGCGACCAAACCCGCCAACGCTCGGGACGAGTGGCTAAATGACCATCGGACAGCGCCCGACAGCGACTATTTTGTTAAGATGCTCGGAGCTATGGAACAAACCACACCCAAACATATCGTGCTGGGCATCACCGGCGGCATTGCAGCCTACAAGGCGGCAGAGTTGGCGCGCCTGCTGGTGAAACAGGGTATCCGTGTACAGGTGGCCATGACGGAAGCGGCAACACACTTCATCACCCCCGCCACGATGCAGGCACTCACTGGCCACCCGGTGCTGATCGATCAGTGGCAGGACGACAAGGGCATGGCGCACATCCACTCAAGCCGGATTGCCGACGCAATCGTGATCGCCCCCGCCACGGCGGACTTCATCGCCAAGCTGGCGCATGGACTGGCCGACGACCTGCTTTCCACCCTGTGTCTGGCGCGCGATTGTCCGTTGCTGGTCGCCCCGGCGATGAACAAGCAGATGTGGTCGAACGCGGCCACCCAACGCAACGTGCAACGACTGACTGCCGACGGCGTGACCATGCTGGGCCCGGCCAGCGGCGCACAGGCCTGCGGCGAAGAAGGCATGGGGCGCATGCTGGAAGCAGAGCAGTTGATGCAAGACATCCTCGCCGCGTTCCAACCCAGGCTGCTGGCCGGCCGCAAAGTATTGATCACCGCAGGCCCGACCTATGAAGCCATCGATGCGGTGCGCGGCATCACCAACCGCAGCAGCGGCAAGATGGGCTATGCCATCGCACAGGCCGCACTGGAACTGGGGGCGGCAGTCACGCTGGTTTCCGGCCCGACCGCGCTGGCCAAACCGCAAGGTGCCCGTGCGCTGGACGTCACCAGCGCCGCGGAGATGTTTGAGGCAGTGAAACGACACGCGGCGGACACGGACATATTCATCGGCGTCGCCGCAGTAGCGGATTACCGTGTCGCACAACCGAGCGAGCAGAAGATCAAGAAGGGCGACACCGCCCTGACGCTGGAACTGTTGCCCAACCCGGACATCCTCGCCTATGTTGCGAATCTGCCTAAGCCTCCGTTCTGTGTAGGGTTTGCCGCCGAGAGCGAAAAGCTGCATGAGCACGCCTCCGCCAAGCGCAAAAAGAAAAACATTCCGTTGCTTGCAGCCAATCTGGCGCAAAATGCCATCGGCAGCGACGACAACGAACTGGTGCTGTTCGACGATGCGGGTGAGCACCTGTTGCCGCGCGCCGACAAGCTCACTTTGGCACGGGCGCTGTTACGCCATGCCGTTTCGCTCTATATGAAAGGGAAAGAAAAATGAAGAAAGTGGACGTCAAGGTTCTGGATCCGCGTTTGCACGAGCATCCGCCTGCCTATGCCACGCCCGGCTCGGCCGGCATCGACCTGCGCGCCTGCATCGACGGCAGCATGACCATCCAGCCGGGGCAATGCGAGCTCATCCCCAGCGGCATAGCCCTGCACCTGAACGATCCGCATTATGCCGCCATGATCCTGCCGCGCTCCGGCCTGGGACACAAGCATGGCATCGTGCTCGGCAACCTGGTCGGCCTGATCGACTCCGATTATCAGGGCCAGATATTCATCTCGATCTGGAATCGCGGTCACCACCCGTTCGCGTTGATGCCGATGGAACGCATCGCGCAACTGGTCATCGTGCCCGTAGCACAAGTGCAGTTCAATATCGTGGAAGAGTTTCCGATGAGCCAGCGCGGCGCCAACGGCTTCGGCAGCACAGGCAAACATTAAGACCGTCCACCCCACAAAAAAGCCCGCACTGCGCGGGCTTTTTTGTGGGGGCGTATCCGAACTAGCGCTCGAGCGCCAATTCCAGCTCGGTGCTATCGCCCTTGCGTATGGAGACTTTCTCGGAGGCAGTCTTGTAGCCTTTCAGCTTGACTTCCACCTTGTATACGCCAGGAACCACTTCCGCCCGCAACGGCGACATCCCGAAATACACGCCATCCAGGTAGACCTTGGCCCGGCCCGGCTGGGTGTTGACCACCACCACACCGTTCGCTGCGTCAGTTTGCGGCTGGTCATTTTTCGCCGGCATGGATGGGGCCGGAACAGCCGCTGCCGGCAAAGCCACTTCCGGCGTCGCCAAGACCTTCATACCGGGAATCACCTTGGTACCTGGGGTCAAGCCGAACAACTCGGGGTGTGTTGCCATCAGCACGGCGTCGATCGCCTCGGCCGTCTTGCCCGTTGCGATGCCGACTTCCTTCTTGAGAGAGTTTGCAATGTCAGCCTTGCTGTTGCCTGACACGCCGGCAAAATGATCGTCCTTCTGCTCCACCTCTCCGGCCCAAACCACCTTGCCGGTAGCAACCTCTTTCAGAGTGGTTTCCAGCTTGACGAGCACGTGGTCGCGAACCTTGACGTCATACTTCAACTCCTTGACCACCCCGCTCAACTCGAACAAGGCACTGGCATCGTCCTTCGCCAATATGCGTATCCCCGTATCCTCCAGGCGTCTGCGCAACGAGGCTGCCACCACATCCGTCACGTCGCGATCAAGAACGATCTCCGATCCGGACAAACCGAATACCCGTTGTTCCGATATGCCGACCTTGCGCGAATTTCCGGTATTGCGCCCATCGGTATACCCGGCAATGCGGATGGATGCCTGGTATTTGACCGTCGACGCATTGGGATTGGGTTTTTCGTTTTCGCTTACGTGGATCTCGTTGCCGTTCAAACCAGCGCAACCAGTCGATACCAAAGCAATTGCCACTGCAACAAAATACGTAGCTAGACGACTCATCGATCCTCCAATCAGGCACCGTTTGGCGCACACATCCGGAATGAACATGTGCGCTTCAATATTTGCTTAATGCTCTTTGACCAGAGCCTCGATTTCGGCAAATACCTTGGCAATCTCGGCTGTTCCGGTCTGCATGCCCAGCTGCCGAGCGATCTGCGTCACAGAAAACAGGCCACACACAGTCTGGCTGCCATCAAGATTCTCCTCGACTACCAGCGCGTGTTGCCGCCCGGACGCCTTCAGCGTGCAGATGACGTTGCCGACCTTGGCGGTCTGCACATCTGCCAGCTTCGAAGCTTCCATCTCACGCAGCACCGACATCACGTCGCGCACCAGGATATCGGCGTGTGTCCCGCCCATTTCCTGCAGAAAACGCACCGGCTTTTCGCCCAGCACATCGGTCGCCGTCAATACGCCACATACCTTGTCGGCCTCGTCCGTCACCAGCAGCATCCGCACGCCATAGCGAATCATCTTTGCATGCGCCTTATCCAGATGGGTCTTGGCGCGCACATTGATGACCGAGACACTGCGCAGGTCAGTCATCACACCGATAGCGGGGTCGTTCAAGGTCACTCTCTGCGGCAGCACTTGCGTTGGTCTCGCAATATTGGTGCCGGATTTGATTGGGTAACGGGATAAAACTGTGAAGCCTTTTTTCATTACTACCCTCCTTGAATTAACTGCTTGGACACTTCCCTGGTTGAACCTGGCCTCGCAGCTGGGTCTTTGCGTCCCCCGCCTTTCAGCGCAGGCAGATAACGAACCAATTCGTTCAATGCCAGACGGTAGACATCGCGCTTGAACTCGATCACATTCTCCAGCTCGATCCAGTAATCAGTCCAGCGCCATGCGTCAAACTCTGGATGCCCGGAAGCACGCAATGAAACATCGCAGTCTCGTCCGGTCAGCCGCAGCAGAAACCATATCTGCTTTTGCCCCTTGTAGTTGCTGCGCGGTTCGCGCTTAACCCAACTTTGCGGCACCTCATAACGCATCCAATCGCGGGTACGTCCCAATATCTGGACGTGACAGGATTGCAAACCAACTTCCTCGTGCAATTCGCGGTACATCGCCTGCTCCGGCGTCTCGCCGTGCTGGATGCCGCCTTGCGGAAACTGCCACGCATCCTGCCTGATGCGTTTACCCCAAAACACCTGATTCTTTGCGTTAGTCAGAATGATGCCGACATTCGGGCGATAACCTTCACGGTCTATCATGATTCGCCCCATACTGTTTTTCGATGAGGCGATTGTTCCATATTTCGCCCCCTCTGAAAAGGAAAAGCGGCTTGCAAGCCGCTTTCACTCAGTCGCCAGCCGACTAAGCTGCCAGTTCGCTGTTCAATTCCGTCAACGCCATGACAACCTTGCGCGAAACCTGCTTGTACTCGCCGTCCATCAAGGTTCGTGCTTCGTCAAACTTGCTGGCATGCGCATAAAGCACAATCTTGCCAGCAAGCTGGTGGAAGATCGCATGATCCGTGGTCAGCATATGAAATGCATGTTCGTCGCCAAAATGATTTCTCGCCGAACCATGTATCCAGGCACCCAGCTTGCATTGGTCGTCCCGGCACACCATTTCAGGATCAAGCTGCTCCGCGGAGGTTCCGTCCAGATACTGCTGCAATCGCATCTTCCAGCCGATATGCGCCTGGGCGGCCTCCATCAGATTGATTTCGTCGCTGATCTCCTGCTTCTTGCCGCTGTTGAACAAATTGCTGAAAAGCCCCATCTCTCTCTCCGTTACTGTTATTTTGTGATTTGTTGTTGTTTTCCCGGATTGTAGCATTGGGTGCTAACACCCTGTTCCAGCCCTCCCCCAATCGCAAAGTGCAAATTGGCCAACTTGCAGTAAAATCGCGCCCTTCCTGTTTATGAGGCCAGCCATGCGCGTTTCACGATTCTTCATCTCCACCCTCAAAGAAGCTCCCTCCGAAGCCGAACTGCCCAGCCATCGCCTGATGCTGCGCGCAGGCTACATCCGCAAGCTCTCCAGCGGTCTCTACACCTGGATGCCGCTGGGATTGCGCGTGTTGCGCAAGGTCGAAGCGGTGGTACGCGAGGAGATGGATCGCAGCGGCGGCATCGAGCTGCTGATGCCGGCTGTGCAACCGGCCGAACTGTGGCAGGAGACCGGGCGCTGGGACGTGTTCGGCCCGCAGATGCTGAAGATCAAGGATCGCCACGACAACCTGTTCTGTTTCGGCCCCACCCATGAGGAAGTCATCACCGACATCGCGCGCCGCGAAGTGAAGAGCTACCGCCAGCTGCCGCTGAACTTCTACCAGATCCAGACCAAGTTCCGCGACGAGGTGCGTCCCCGCTTCGGCGTCATGCGCGCGCGCGAGTTCGTGATGAAGGATGCCTACTCCTTCCACAGCAGCTTCGAGAGCCTGGAACAGACCTACCGCGTGATGTACGAGACCTATAGCCGCATCTTCACCCGCCTTGGTTTGCAGTTCCGCGCCGTGGCCGCCGACACCGGCGCCATCGGCGGTAGCGGCTCGCATGAGTTCCATGTGCTGGCCGATTCCGGCGAAGACGCGCTGGCGTTCTGCCCGGACTCCGACTATGCCGCCAACGTCGAACTGGCCGAAGCGATCGCCCCGCCGCGCCGCGTGCTGCTGCCAATCAGGAAATGCAGAAGGTCATTACTCCCGGTCAGAAAACCATCGAAGAAGTCGCCGCATTCCTGAACGTTCGCCGCAGCAGAACGTACTGAAAAGCCATCGCCGTGGTAGATGCCGAAAACGCTTTACGTGCTGCTGCTGCTGCGCGGCGACCACCAGCTCAACGAGATCAAGGCCGGCAAGGTGCTGGGCGAGTTCCGCTTTGCGAGCGACGATGAAATCCATCGCAACATGGGCTGCCGCCCCGGCTACATCGGCCCGGTCGGCACCAAGGTGCGCGTCATGGCTGATCGCGCCGCCGCTGCGATGAGCAACTTTGTCTGCGGCGCAAACGAAGACGGCTTCCATTACAGCGGCGTGAACTTCGGCCGCGATTTGCTGACGAAGCAATCGTGCACGACCTGCGCAACGTCGTTGCCGGCGATGCCGTCGCCGGACGGCAAGGGCAAACTGGAACTGTGCCGCGGCATCGAAGTCGGCCATATCTTCCAGTTGCGCACCAAATATTCCGAAGCGCTGCAAGCCACCTATCTGGACGAGAACGGCAAGGCACAGGTGATGGAAATGGGCTGCTACGGCATCGGCGTGTCGCGCATCGTGGCCGCCGCCATCGAGCAGAACTTCGACGAGCGCGGCATCGCGCTGCCGGCCGGCATGGCGCCGTTCCAGGTCGCCATCGCCCCCATCGGCATCAAGAAGAGCGAGGCGGTGCGCAATGCCGCCGAACAGCTGTATGCCGAGCTGACCGCCGCCGGTATCGAAGTCCTGCTGGATGACCGCGACGAGCGCCCCGGTGTGATGTTCGCCGACCTGGAACTGATCGGCATCCCCCATCGCATCGTGATCGGCGACCGCGGCCTGAAGGAAGGCAAGGTGGAATACCAGGGCCGTCGCGATGAAGCCGCACAGGCCGTGCCCTTGCAAGAAGTCTTCAAGCTCGTACAATCAAAGCTATGAAAAAGGGATACGGGATACGGGATACGGGATACAGAGGGAGAGCCGCGGCCGCCCTTCGCCCTGTCGCGTCCCGCCTCCTGAATCCCGTATCCCGTATCCTGTATTCCGCGTCCTTCTGTTTCGCCCTCCTCCTCCCGCTGTCCGCCCATGCCGGTGCGCAAAAACAGGAATTATTATCCGCCAGCGTGCGTGGCATGCTGCAACAGGCCGTTTCGGATCAGGCAACACCAAAACTGGCGTTCGCCACGCAGCAGGAAGCCCAGTTATGGCTGGGCGAAATGTCTGCCCGGCTGGAAAAACGCATGCCGGATGCGGAGTATCGCTTCGATTTCCTCAGCACCGTGCACTACGAAGCGACCCGTGCCGGGCTCGATCCCCAGCTCGTGCTGGGACTGATTGAAGTCGAAAGCGGATTCAGGAAATATGCCGTCTCGAAGTCTGGCGCTCGCGGCTATATGCAAGTCATGCCGTTCTGGACATCAACCATCGGCAACCGCAAGGACAACCTGTTTCACCTGCGCACCAACCTGCGCTACGGCTGCACCATCCTGCGCTATTACCTGGACATGGAGAAAGGCGATCTGTATCGCGCGCTGGGGCGCTACAACGGCAGTCTGGGCAAACCGGAATATCCCAACCTGGTCAAAGCCGCCTGGCACAATCACTGGAGAAGGCCTCAGCAAACCTCCCTCCGCCGCACCAGCTGATCGCTTCTATTTCTTGCTCTTGCTTCGAATGTAGGACTCGACACTTTCGCGTGTCACGACACCTTCCTGATAACTCACCAGTTTGCCTGACGGGTCATACAGATAGGAAGTGGGCAGCAACTCGACTTCACCCACCTGGGCCGCCAGATCGTAATCGCCGACGACCACGGGATAGCTGATCTTCTTTTTGGCGACGAACTCGACCACCGACTCTTTGGTGGAATCCAGGGCAACGCCGATAACCACCAGATCGCCTTTTTTATGCGCCTCATACAGCGACACCAGGTCGGGAATCTCCTGCAGGCAGGGCGGACACCAGGTGGCCCAGAAATTGACCAGCACCCACTTGCCGCGATAATCCTGCAAACGTTGCTCGTGCCCCTGCATATCCTTGAACACGAAGCCCTGCGCCGATGCCGTCACGGCAAAGAGCGACAGCAGCAACGCCGCCAGCAGCCGTATCGCGGTACGCATCAATGCTCCGCCTCTTCGTGCTCCTCGGCAGCAGCGTGCTTGCCTTCCGAAGCATGCGTCCAATACAAGGCCAAAGCGATCAGCGCGATACTGCCGCCCATGTAGATCAAGTCGATCGGCTGCGTGACATGCATATTGATCATCTCTTCGAACAAGGTCACGATCATGATCATCAGGATCACTTTTGCCAAACGCGATTTCAGGTCGTCCAGGCTGCTGATGACCAGTATCTTGCTGGACGCCTTGCTGCCGTGCGCCTGATCGATGTCGCTGATGAACAGCTCATACAACCCCAGCGAGAAGATCAGCAGCACCACCGCCAGCAGGTAACCGTCGACCACCTCGACGATATGCGACACCGTCGTGTCATGCAACGCCTTGCGCGCCTCGTCCGTCATGCTCGCATCGGCGTAATGCACCGTATGTTGCACCAGCAGCACCACATCCACCGTTGCCATGTAGAAGATGGCAAAACTTGCGAACAGGCTGCCCAGCACCGCCAGAAAAATGACAAAACGGCTATTCCACAATGAGCCCTCAAACAGGGTTTCAAGAAATTTCAAGGTAACCTCCAAAAAATATATACGGCCAGACAAAAACCGAAGCGGCGCGCATTAAATCGTAAAAGCGGACCTGCGGCAACACGCTAGGCGCCCCTGTTCCACATGTCTTGCAGGGTCATACCTTTAGGCTCGTTCATGCGCTTCTCCAGCGCCGCAAACCAGGCCCTGATGTCGGCGTCGCCACTGTGTTTAGGCAGTGTCGACACATCCAGCAGGAACAATTTGATCAGCTCGCTCAACTCCACCGCCTCCGGGGCCCGGACCAGTCCCCACCCCAGGCCGGACAACTTACCCACGATCCTTGCCTTAGCCAGCTTCTCCAGGATCTTTTCGACATCGTCGTAACCGATATGCAGCTGCTGCGACAGCTCAGGCAAGGTTTGCACCTCGCCCTTGCTCAGCCCCTTATGCATCAGCCTGAGCATGCCGACTGCGTAATAGAGCTTTGCGGCCTGATCCAGCCGGAGCGAATGCGTACTGCGCCAGTGCGAAAGCGAAGCGGTGATGATCGCGCCGAACAATACCGTAAGCCAGGAAAAATATACCCACAGCAGAAAGATCGGCACGCTGGCAAATGCGCCATACACCAGTTTGTACGTAGGGAAGTGCGCTATATAGAACGCGAAAGCACGATTCATCGACTCGAAAGCCAGTGCCGCAATCAGGCCGCCGGTGATCGCATGGCGCATCGGCACAAACCGGTTGGGCACGATACGGAACAGCAAAGTGAAAGCCGCCGTCGTCAGCAAGACCGGAATGAACTTCAGTGCATCCATGCTGACCGAAGGGACCCGCTGGGCATACTCCGCAGAGAATCCAACCAGCCAGGAAGTGAGCGACAGGCTGCCGCCGATCAGCAGCGGTGCCAGCGTGATCACCGCCCAGTAAACCAGTATCCGCTGCAGCAGGCTGCGCGGACGGGACACGCGCCAGATCATGTTGAAGGCGTTATCGATAGTCAGCATCAACAGCATCGAGGTGATCGCAAGGAACACCAGGCCTACCGCCGTCAAACGCGAGGCGCTTTCGGCAAATTGCTCCATGTAACGCGTAATGATCCTGCCGCCGGTCTCCGGCACCATGTTCGTCAGGATGAATTCCTTGATATGAACGGAGTACTCGCCGAACATCGGAAAAGCCGAGAACAGGATCAGGGCTATGGTGAGGAGCGGAACGAGCGACAGCAACGTGGTAAAAGTCAGGCTCGCCGCCATTTGCGTACAGCGGTCTTCCTGCAGGCGCACCGTGACGTAGCGCAGGAAACGGAAAGAATCAATGATGCCGAAATTGGGAAGTTTTACATGCGGTAATTTCATAAGACCGGACAATTGAATACAAATACAATACCTGCATGATACCCGACAAAACCGCTCCCCAAACTACTGCCCGCGCAGCACGCCAATTGCTGCGCGCCCACCGTTACGGCGCGCTCAGCACTTTGTCGAAGAAATTCGAAGGACATCCGTTCGGTTCGATCACGCCTTACCTGGTGGATCACGATGGCAGCCTGCTCATCCTCATCAGCGCACTGGCGGAACACACCAAGAACATCCTATCCGATCCGCGCGTCAGCCTCATCACCCACAATCAGGAAGACCCGCATATCCAGACGCAAGGCCGTATCACCGTGGTCGGAACTGCCGCGCTGGAAACGGAACGCGAATTGGCTGGAAGACGCTACCTACGCTATTTTCCCGAGGCGCAGACGTACTACGACATGGCGGATTTCCAGTTCTACCGCATCACACCGCAGGCGCTGCGTTACATCGGCGGTTTTGGCGACATCCACTGGGTGAAGGCCGACCGGTACCAGGTTCCGCCGGGCACTCTCGCCACCGAAGAAGAGGCGCTGCTTGGCGAACTCAATGCCCTGCGGCAAGTTTCACAGGGGGTGCTGGTCGGCATCGACTGCGATGGCTACGACCTGCGTTTTGGCGAACGCACAGTACGACACGATTTTCCGGACCTTGTGCTCGACAGCGCACAAGCTCGGACCTTGCTGCAAGCCTAGCCCGATGAAAAAGGGCATCGCGAACGATGCCCTGACCGATCGATACCGCGAATAAGGAATCAGCCTCGCAGACCCCGGAGTTGCACGGTTTGCTCGGTCGAGTCGGCCGGATTCGCCATCGCACCTTCCTGCTGCTGTGCAACCGGTTTCTCTGCCAGTTTGGCCTTCTTCCTGTGAGCAGTCTTGTTTTTTTTGCCAGAGGACGGTTTGCCTTGAATGACCGAAGGCTTCCCCTGTCCCTTGTCCAGCGAGGGCTCAACCGGCGAGCCCGGCACAGCCGCATGTGCACTGCTGTGCAATATCGCCCCCAGTATCACCGCCCTCACTTTTCGTTTCATTTCAAGTCTCCTTAAAACGAGGTCTTCACAACTGCGGATGTGACCGGACCGCTCCTGCATCCAGTTTGTTCAGCGCATTCAGGTAAGCCTTGGCCGAAGCCACCACGATATCGGTATCCGCGCCCTGCCCGTTGACCACGCGTCCGCCCTTGGACAGACGCACCGTCACTTCACCTTGTGCGTCGGTACCGCTGGTGATGTTGTTCACCGAATAGAGTAACAGCTCAGTGCCACTCTTCGCGATCTGCTCAATGGCCTTGAATGTTGCATCCACCGGTCCACCACCTTGTGCGTCGGCTTGATGATCCTTGCCACCAACACTCATCACCACGCGCGCCACTGGCAAAGACCCGGTTTCGGAATGGGCACCCATCGCCACCAAACGGTAATGCTCGCTCACTTGCGTAGCCTCTTCGTCGCTCACCAGCGCCTGCAAGTCCTCGTCGAATATCTCGTGCTTCTTGTCGGCCAGATCCTTGAAGCGCGCGAAGGCCGCGTTCACCGCGTCTTCATTCTCCAGTACGATGCCCAATTCCTGCAAGCGCGCGCGGAATGCCGCACGGCCCGAGTGCTTGCCCATCACCATCTTGTTCGCGCCCCAGCCCACATCTTCAGCCCGCATGATCTCGTAAGTCTCGCGGTGCTTGAGCACGCCGTCCTGATGAATGCCGGACTCGTGTGCAAAGGCGTTGGCGCCGACGATGGCCTTGTTCGGCTGGATCGGGTAACCGGTGATACTGGACACCAGTTTGGAGGTCGGCACGATCTGCGTAGCATCAATGGTGGTATCGCAGGTGAAGATGTCGCGGCGTGTCTTGATCGCCATCACCACCTCTTCCAGCGAGGCGTTGCCGGCACGCTCACCCAAGCCGTTGATGGTGCATTCAACCTGGCGTGCGCCGTTCATCACCGCTGCCAGCGAATTGGCCGATGCCATGCCCAGATCATTGTGGCAATGCGTGGACCAAATGACTTTGTCGCTGTTCGGCACGCGCGCGATCAACTGCTTGAAGCGCTCGCCCCACAACACAGGGATGCTGTAACCCACGGTATCCGGCACGTTCAGGGTAGTGGCACCGGCCTGGATCACCGCATCGAAGATACGCACCAGGAAATCCATGTCCGAGCGCACCGCATCCTCGGCGGAGAACTCCACATCGTCGGTGTATTCGCGCGCCCACTTCACCGCCTGCACCGCGCGCTCCACTACTTGGTCTTCGGTCATACGCAGCTTGTGCTGCATGTGGATCGGCGAAGTGGCGATAAAAGTATGGATGCGCCCCTTCTTGGCCGGCTTGATCGCCTCGCCCGCCGCACGCACATCCTTTTCGTTGGCACGCGCCAGCGAACACACCGTGGAGTGCTCGATCACCTTGGCGATGCTATGGATCGCGTCGGCATCGCCGGGGCTGGCGGCGGCAAAGCCCGCCTCGATCACGTCCACGCCCAGTTTTTCCAGCTGGCGCGCAATGCGCAATTTCTCTTCCTTGGTCATGGACGCGCCTGGGCTTTGTTCGCCGTCGCGCAAGGTAGTGTCGAATATGATTAATTTGTCAGTCATGATTTTGCTCCGTCGCAATTGTCCGTCCACGGCTCGCACCAACCGAGCCGCCTGCTTTGATACTTGTGGGGTGGGGTTTAGTTTGCGCGCGAGCGCAGCTTCAGCGCCGCCAGCAGGCTGAAGGTGGAATGCAGTTGCGAGATGTGGCGTGAGAAGTGCATGGCTCGGAATATAGCGGCTTTTATTTGGGGGCGCAACCGCAGTCTATTTGAACTGCGACCGAATGATCCCCCACTGCTGCGACCATTGCGCCATCGGGTCGCGGGTGTAGCCGCTCTTGCCGAACTGGTTCCAGCGCCCAACGACGAAACACAGCAACAGGTTGGCATGCGCGCCGATATCGTCTTCGGGAGCCAGCTTGCCCTGATTCTCGGCGATGCGAAGCGACTGCTTGAGGGTGGTCTCGATGCGATCGAGGAACTGGTTGATGCGCTGTTGCAGGCGTTCGTCTTCGTTCACCAGCGCATCGCCGATCAGAACCCGCGTCATGCCGCGGTTCTTCTGCGCGAAACCGAGCAGCAACGCGAGGATACCTTCCACCTGCTTCAAACCGTCCAATTCTTCGGTGGTGATCTTGTTGACCAGGCCGAACACGGTCTGCTCGATGAACTCGATCAGCCCTTCGAACATCTGCGCCTTGCTGGCGAAATGGCGATACAGCGCCGCTTCGGACAATTCGAGCCGCGCCGCCAGTGCAGCGGTGGTGATCTTCTCGCCCTTGGGTTGTTCCAGCATCTCGGCGACGGTTTGCAGGATCTGTAGTTTTCTTTCGCCCGGTTGTTTGGTTGCCATTTTTTCTCCCCCTTAGAGTTTGGAAGCCGCGCGCGGCAGCTCCAGCACATCACGTATCTTCACATCCACATAAATCGGCACACGCAGCGCATTGCTCACCCACACGGTCTGCATGCCCAGCCGCTTGGCAGTCTGCAGGTTCTCCGCACTGTCCTCGACCATTACGCACTGCCTCGCGTTCAGCTTGTGCTTGCGCAGCAAGCGCCGGAAACCGGCAGTTTGCGGCTTCGGCTGGTAGCGCGAGTGCTCGATGGCGAACACATCATCGAATAAGTCATCGATGCGCAACAGCTTCAGCACCGCCAGCGCGTAATGCTCCGGCGCGTTGGAGAACACCACCTTCCTTCCCGGCAGCTGTTTCAGCACATTGCGCAGGCGCGGCTCGCGCAGCACCATATTGTGCAACTCCGGAAACTGGTGCGTATGCCACAGAAAATGATCCGGGTCGGTGCCGTGATGCTTCATCAAGCCGGTGAGCGTGGCGCCGTAACGCTGCCAGTAATCCACGCGCATCGCGTCTGCCGCTTCCTCGCTCAACTGCAGGTGCTCCTGCAAGTACGCAGTCATGCTGCGGTTGATGTGCGGAAAGATGTGAGGCGTCGCGTTGTGCAGCGTGTTGTCTAAATCAAAAATCCAGGTGCGCTCAACCGGTCGCATATTCCGGCCGCTCATCCTGAGTAGGGGCGCAGCCCCGTATCGAAGGATACGGGATGGTTCGATACGCCTTGCGCTGCAAGACTACTGATGTATCTACTAGCCATCCCACTAGGCAACCAGAAAACGGTTGCCAAGTGGTTGGTTATCACCACGAACGGTTCGCGCTGCGCCACAGCATCCATCACTTGCTCTTGATCAGCGTGCCCACACCTTCATCGGTCAAAATCTCCAGCAGCAATGCGTGCTCAACCCGGCCGTCGATGATGTGCACCGAACGTACGCCGCCGCGCGCCGCGTCCAGCGCGGAGCCGATCTTGGGCAGCATGCCGCCGGACAGGGTACCGTCCGTCACCAAGTCGTCGATCTGCTTCGGCGTCAGGCCGGTGAGCAGATTGCCGTTCTTGTCCAGCACGCCCGGCGTGTTGGTGAGCAGTACCAGTTTCTCGGCGCGCAGCACTTCGGCCAGCTTGCCGGCAACCACGTCGGCATTGATGTTCAGGGTCTCGCCGTCGGGTGACACCCCGATCGGCGCGATGACCGGGATGAAATCGCCGGAATCGAGGAAGTTGATGATGGCAGGGTCGATCTTGTTGATGTCGCCGACCAGGCCGATGTCCAGCATCTTGCCGGGCTCGTCGTTGCTTTCCAGCAACAGCTTCTCGGCGCGGATGAAACCGCCGTCCTGCCCGGTCAGCCCCACCGCCTTGCCGCCGTAGCGGTTGATCAGGTTGACGATGTCCTTGTTGACCTTGCCCAGCACCATCTCGACCACGTCCATGGTCTCTTCGTCGGTGACGCGCATGCCCTGGATGAATTCGCCCTTCTTGCCGACCTTCTGCAGCAGGTCGTTGATCTGCGGACCGCCACCGTGGACCACCACCGGGTTCATGCCGACCAGCTTGAGCAGCACCACGTCGCGCGCAAAACCTTCCTGCAGCTTGGGGTCGGTCATGGCGTTGCCGCCGTATTTGATGACGATGGTCTTGTCGAAGAAGCGTTGGATATAGGGCAGCGCTTCGGAGAGGGTGTGGGCTTTCTGGGCGGCGGTGGCGGCGTTCAATGACATGGCTCTATCCTGAAAAAATCTGCGCGCATTCTACCGCAACCAAAAACGAAACGGGCGGCATGTGGCCGCCCGTTTGCAGGGAAGTTAATACTTACTGGATAACCAGCTTCCTGGCGCTGGCAACGACCTTCTTGGGTAGCGTCAATTCCAGTACGCCATCTTTATATTTTGCCTGTGCAGCGCCCTCATCCACATCCTGCGCCAGCGAAAAAGAGCGTGAAACGCTGCCGTAATAACGCTCGCTGCGCAGCAGTTTTTCGCCTTCCTTGACCTCTTTCTCGTTCTTTACCTCGGCGCTGATCGATACCTGATTGCCCTCAATCGCCACGTGGATGTCCTCTTTATTTGACGCCCGGTATCTCGGCATGGACGGTGTACGCCTTGTCGTCTTCACTCACGTCCATCTTGATCTGCACTTCGGGCTGGCCCTCGAAGCGCACCGGTCGCATGAAAAAACCCCGAAATAAATCATCAAGGGCTTCGCTGGTCGGGCTGAGTCTGGTGATGTTGGCCATTTATTTCTCCTTTCGTCTGGGTTGGGCGGAAATTCTCCGCATAGAAGCAATCTATGGGCAGCCAGACTCTTTTTCAAGGGTAAAAAAAAGGGCGACCTGGTGGTCGCCCTTGTCGATCAACTGCGGTTGCCTCAACGATGGTCTTTTACCGTCGGATCGTTATAGTGCTGGTAGCTCAGGTCGAGCGCCCGCACTTCGGCCTCGGCATTGATGGTGTAAGGCTTGCCGCCGACCTCCACCACCAGACTCAGCGGTACGCGGTCGCCCACATTCAGCGGCTGTTTCAGGCCAACCAGCGAAAGGTAGATGCCGCGCGTGCCAAAGAGAGTGGTGCTGTGCGCCGCCAATTTCATGCTGGGAACCGTCTCGGTCTGCAACTTGCCATGACGCATCACAACGCCTTGTATTTCCCCCGATTTGGCGACCGGACTGCTGATCGACAGCAGCCGCGCCGCCTTGGTGACGCTGAGATTCATTTGCACCGTGACGGAGACTTGCCCCGGCACGCTTTCGCGCACCCAGACTTTATCCACTATCACGTCGTTAGCGCCCGCACAGGCATTACCTGCCAATAACAGACCTACCGTACAAACCAGTACGCGCCACATAGTCACCTCCTGATCAGTGTTGGTGTTCGTGCTGCTGTGTCTCCGGCTGCATCTGCATTTGCATATGATCTGTGTGGCCAGCCGTATCCAGCGGTTTGATCTCGGCCAGCGCCCTGATGATCGCCGTCTTGCCGTTAGCGAACTTTACCGTAATGGCGAACGGCAGTTTGTGACCCGCCTTGAGCGGGGCCCTCAGGCCGATCAGCATCATGTGATTGCCATCTTCGCCCAGCGTGACGGGAGTCTTGGCAGGCAAGGGCAGCGAGTCCATTGCGCGCATCTTCATCATGCCGCCTTCCATGACCATGCTGTGCAGCTCCGCGCTTTTCGACGCCCCGCTTGCTGCACCGACCAATGTCGCATCTTTCTTGCTGGTGATAGTCATCTGCACCGACGCACTATCTTGTCCCGGTGCTGTGGCGCGCGTCCACGCCTTGGTTATTTTCACATCGCCGGCATAGGCTCCGGTTGCCGCCAACATCGCCAAAATCGCCAACAACCCTGCGCTTACGATCTTCTTCATCTTTAATTCTCCTGAATGAAAACGCGCCACGACTTGCGAAGTGGCGCGCCATTCTAGCCTGATTTAGCCGATTAGAAATCGAAGTTGGCTTTTACCCACATATTGCGTCCCATCTCATTGATACGCGTGGTTTGCGTATAACCGCTCACCATGGCACCCGCACGACTGATGGCCTCCGCGTAGGTCTTGTTGAACACGTTATCTACACCTGCCGTGAGCAGCACCGACTTGTTTGCGCGCCAGCCGCCGTTGGCCGAGAACACGGTAAAACCACCCGTCGTTCCGATATCCTGCCCGGCGATGTTGCCCTGGTTGACCGCCACACGGTTCTGCGCCGCCACGGCACGCATCAGGCCACCGAATGACCACACCTTGTCGTCATAGTTGAGCGAAAGGCGGGCTTCCAGCGGCGGGATCTGCCCCAATGCCGTACCGTCCGTGTCGTTGCGGCCATACACGTAGGCAGATGCTGGCGTCGGTCTTCCAGAAGTCCGCCATCTTCCAGGTTGCGCTGGCTTCCCCGCCCATGGTGGTGGCATCCACGTTGCGTGCGATGGTCACCAGCGACATCCCCTTGACGACGTTGGACTGGATCAGGATGAAGTCCTTGATCTTGTTATAGAACGCGGAGACCGAACCGGTCACCGCACCGCTGCGGAAATTCGTGCCCACATCCAGCTGGGTGGTCTTCTCCGGATTGGTGTTGAACGAGCTGGTCGTGGTCAGGCTTTCCTTGTTGGAGAATCAGTTCCCAGTAATCGGGAGCGCGTGTGGTATGGCCGATACCGACGTATGCGGTCGTGCCTGCGGAGGTGTCCTTCTCGTAGCGAGCGAATCCGCTGGGCAGTGTCTCCTTGCGTGTCTGGTTGACGGTGGGATTGGCCACCATGCTCATGTCGCACGCGCCCAGATGCTGGTGCGGTAGTCGGTCGCCTGCCAGCTGTCTGCGCGCAGGCCGAGAGTGGTGCGACTGTCGGCGGCCATGTCCTGGTGCAGCTCGCCGAACACGCCGATATTCTGAACTCGGCATCCTTCACGCGCGGTTGCAGCGTGTAATCGCCCATGTAGTCGGGTGCTGCACCCATGCGGCCAGTATGTACGTTGTTCTGGGTATCGACCCCCACCTTGAAATGCTTGCTTCAGACAGTTTCAGCGTACCAACCAGGCGGCCGCCCGTAGTCTTGCGGTCGGGGTTCATTGTCGACATCATGTTACTTGGGGGCGTAGCGCTGGTACGCAGTGCTATAAGTATCCATCACGTGGTCGACGTAGTTGTAATATGCCTGCGCCTCAACGGCATCGAGCAAACCGCCCATATGTTGCCGCTCCAGCTTGATGCCGAGGTTGTCGCGCGCAAACTTGGACGCCGTCCACGGCACGGTCCGCATAAGCAGCCTGGCCATCGCTCTTGGCGGCCGTCAGCTCCAGGCGGGTGTTCTCGTCCGGCGTCCAGCCCAGTGCGGCGTTGGTACTCCAGCGGGTGTATCGGAGAATGCACTGTACTTGCCGCTGCCATCCTTGTAATCATCGGAATGGGTGTTGGTCGCATCGGCACGCAAATAGTAGCGCTCACTGCCGGTCTTGGCGCTCAGCATCTCATCGTTGCGGCCGAAGCTGCCCAGCATCAGCGATGCCTGTCCGCCTGTGCTGGCCTGGCTGGCGCGATTATAGGTACGCTCGAACAATACCGTACCGGCCGAGTTGCCCGGTCCGTACAACACGGTCTGCGGCCCCTTCAGCACGGTAATGCGATCATAAGCGCCCGGGAACACATAGGCGGTCGGCGGGTCCATTCGTCCGCCGCAACCACCGTAGAATCTGTTCGCCATCCAGCAGGATGTTCAGGCGTGAACCAGCCATGCCGCGGAACACCGGGTCGCCGTCGGTGCCGCCCTTGCGGATCACCGAGAATCCGGGGATGGTCTTCAGGTAATCAGCGCCGTCGTGCGCCGGCACGGGCTGCCGCGGTTTCTTTGGATCGGTAGTCACCGTCAGCGGCTCGGTGCTTTGCGGTGCCGTCACCACCACTTCATCCAGGGTCGCCGTATCCGCGGCCTGGGCCATATTGCCCAACGCCAATGCGACAGCCGCTACACTCATTTTCAACTTCAAGTTCATTGCAAAATCTCCACAAATTAGCCAGGAACGAAACCGGCTCGAATTGTATGGATTATTTTTGCGCGCCCCCTGCGGCATATTGCCGCACCCTTTGCGCGGAGCGACTCCGGTAGAATCCGCTCTCATGAATTCATCCCTGCTCGCCATCCAGACCGGCCATTCGCATCTGCGCAGGTTGTTCCTGTTGCGCTGCGGCACCATCCTTGCGCAGTTCGCGACCCTGATCCTGGTGCACCGCTTCCTGAGCCCCGATTTCGCCTGGCTGCCGATGCTGGGCGCCGCGGGTTTCCTGACGCTGGCGAACGCGCTGACCTGGTGGCGGCTGTCGCTCGATTTCCCGGTGGGGAATCTGGAACTGTTTCTGCAATTGAGCATTGACGTACTGCAACTGACGGTGCTGCTCTATTTCGGCGGCGGCTCGACCAACCCCTTCGTCTCGCTCTACCTGCTGCCACTGGTCATCGCGGCTGCAACGTTGCCGCGCCGCCATACCTGGGGAATGGCGGCGCTGACGCTGACTTGCTACAGCATGCTGATGGTGTGGTATGTGCCTTTACCGGGCGGACACATGCAGCATGACATGACGACAATGCAGGGGATGGAGACAATGCAAGGCATGGCGGGCATGGAGCACATGCTCCAGCCGATGGGTGCAGCTACACCGCCGGTCACCGACAATGCCACCTCGCCCTTGTTGGACGCTTTCAATACTCATGTCCTCGGCATGTGGCTGGGCTTCGTCATCAGCGCGTTGGTGGTGGCCTATTTCGCCGTCGAGATGGCGCGAGCCGTGCGCTTCCGGGACGCGCAGCTCAACCGGGTGCGCGAGGAGATACTGCGCAACGAACGCATCGTGGCACTGGGAACACAGGCTGCCGGTGCGGCACACGAACTCGGCACGCCGCTCTCGACCATGTCGGTCATCATCGGCGAAATGCGCGACGATTGCTCCGATCCGGAACAGCAAGACAACCTGGCCATCCTCAACGATCAGGTCCGCAACTGCAAACGCATCCTCGATTCCCTGCTGGCGCATGCAAAAGAAACCAGCAGCGAACTGTCGTTGGAAGAGTTCATCCGCAACGTGCTGGACGATTGGCAGTTGCTGCGGCCGACCGTGCATTACCGATTCCATGTCAAAGGACTGCAGCCTTCGCCGCGCCTGCGCACCGATCTGGCGTTGCGTTCGGCCCTGCTGAATCTGCTGAACAACGCCGCGGATGCTTCGCCGGATGAGATGGATATCCTGTTGCGCTGGAATGAGGCGGACATCACGCTGGAGATCCACGATCACGGCCCCGGCCTTACTTCGGAGGCGGCCTCCCGTGCCGGCTCCGCTTTCTTCACCACCAAGCAGGAAGGCCACGGCCTGGGTCTGTTCCTTTCCAACGCTACGCTGGAAAGACTGGGCGGCAGCGTGCGCCTGTCCAACCGCGAGGGCGGCGGCGCCACCACCACGGTGACCTTGCCGCTACGGAGCCTCTCGACATGACCGAGACCGAAAAACCCTCGCTGTTGCTGGTCGACGACGATGCAACGTTCCGCACCGTCTTGTCGCGGGCGCTGGAAAAACGCGGTTTTGCCGTGACCCTGGCGGAAAATGTCGAACAGGCGCTGCCGCTCGCCAACGCCAACCCGCCGGAATACGCCGTGGTAGACCTGAAGATGGACGGCGCCTCCGGGCTGGTATTGGTGCAAAAGCTGCACGAACTCGACCCCGCCACGCGCATCGTGATGCTGACCGGTTACGCCAGCATTGCCACCGCCGTGGAGGCGATCAAGCTGGGAGCGACGCAATACCTGTCCAAGCCGGCCAACGCAGACGAGGTCGTTGCCGCCTTCGGCCACCATGCCAATCCTGATGCAATGCTCGAAACGCAGCCCGTCTCGGTGGAGCGCCTGGAATGGGAACATATCCAGCGCGTATTGCATGAGAACGGCGACAACATCTCCGCCACCGCTCGCGTCCTCAACATGCACCGCCGCACCCTGCAACGCAAATTGTCCAAGCGCCCGGTAGGTCTCTGACGCTTTCCTCAACTCGCCAGCCAGACGCTTCAGGTTGGAGTTAAAATGCCGGCTCGGGCAACCATGGGGAAACGATGAAACAGCAGCCGGTCAATCTGAAAGAAGCCATCCGCAATCTGGATAGCCTGCCCGCCATGCCGGTCGTGGCTCAAAAGATATTGAGCCTGCCGCTGGATACGTATGAAGGCGAAGTACGGCTGCTGAAACTGATCGAGCAGGATCCGCAGATATCCGCCCGTGTCATCGGCCTGGCCAACTCCCCGCTTTACGGGATCGCCAAGAGTGTCGCCTCAATCAGCGACGCCTCCCTGATACTCGGCATCACCCGGGTCAAATCGGTCTCGGTCGGTATCGCCGTCATGTCCACGCTCAATCGCCATCCGACCGGACATCTGGACATCCAGAATCTGTGGCTGCACAGCCTGGGGATCGCCCAGGGCATGGGTGTCTTGGCACGCGCCATGCCCGGCAGCACCCGCCCGCATGACGATGAGATATTCCTGGCCGGCTTGCTGCATGACATCGGCTACATGGTGCTCAACTATATCGACCCGGTGCGTAGCGACCTGCTGCAATCCAGGCTGGCGGCGACACCTGACCGTCCAGTCAATGAAGTCGAAACAGAAGTGATCGAAATCGGACACGGCGAACTGGGAGCAGAACTGGCCCGGCATTGGGATCTGCCCAATAATATCGTTGCCGTGCTGCGCTATCATCACAGCCCGGCAGATCCGGCTGCAGCCAACGGCCAGCCATTGATCAACCTGCTCAACCTGACGGAAAAACTGCTGCCCGCATTCGGCATTGCCGAACATGTTTCACCCGACGTCAGCGAGAAGGACTGGCTGGCATTGGGAATCGATCTGTCTCGTGCAGACGAGCTGTCCATGACAGTCCGCGAACAGGCGGAACTGGCAAAGCAGGTGGCCGCTGCGTTCTAATCAACTCGAACAATAAACCATGAATACACCAGTCAATCTTCGCCAAGCCGTCCGCAACCTGAACAGCCTGCCAGCGATGCCGGTCATCGCACAGAAACTGATGGCACTCAAGCTGGATACCGAAGAAGGCGAAAAGCAGATGATGTTGCTGATCGCGCAAGACCCGATGATCTCGGCCAAGATCATCGGCCTGGCGAACTCCCCGTTACTTGGCGCTACGCGCCACATCACTGCCGTTAAAGATGCCGCCATGATGCTCGGATTGACCCGGGTCAAATCCGTTGCCACCGGCATCGCCGTCATGTCACTGGTGAGCAAACCCATCGGCCGGTTCGACCCGCAGGAGCTATGGCTGCACAACATGGCGGTTGCCTTTGCCATGTTGCCGGTGGTACGTGCCATGCCAAGCAGGAACCGTCCGCAGGATGACCAGATCTTCCTCGCCGGTATGCTGCATGACATCGGTTACCTGGCGCTTGCCCACCTGGATACCCAGCGCAGCGACGATCTGCACACACGCTTCGTCATCGAACCGGACAGGCTGGCCATTGAAGTAGAACGGGAATTGCTGGAAGTGACACACGACGAGCTGGGCGCCGAACTGGCCAAGTACTGGAACCTGCCAAGCGAAATCGTGTCAGTGTTGCGCTATCACCACTCGCCTGATGCGGCAGGGGCGGAAGAGGCGCAACCGCTGGCGCGCATCATCAACGTCACCGAAAAGTTGCTTCCCCAGATTGGTTTGCGTGAGTTCGTCGGCAACCAGGTCACCCCGGAAGAATGGGCCGCGTTGGGGATAGACCCGGACCGTGCGGAAGAAATCGCAACGCAGGTGGCTGAACAGGCAAATGAGGCGGCGCAGTTCGCCAATTCATTCAGTTGATGCGCTGAGCCTGCTTGCTGATCGAATCGTTCAGCTCAGTGAGCGAGATCAATACCCGCCGCAAAGCCCTGGCAAGTTCGCTTTTGCGCATCTGCTCGGCTGCCACCCAGCTTCCGGTATGTATTTTCTCCAGTACGCCTGTCGCCTGCTGGTGGAATTCGGCATGAGCTTCGAACAAACGGCTGAACGAACGCAAATGGCCGAAGCGCGAAGCACCGATCCCTTTTAACCAGCGCTCCAGCTCGCAACCCTGTTCCAGCTCCACCAGGTTTCTTGCTTCCGGGATTTCGCCATGGACAAACTGTTTTACCCGTCCGAAAAGCAGCACATGCGCTTCTGCGACTTCGACAAGATCTATCCCGATCGACACTACATCGCGCAGTTCGCTCGAAGCGATTCGCTGACTTCCCGATCCCCGCTCCGTTATCTTCGCTGACCAGTTGCATGGCAACCTCCCTGAATGTCGACGTATGGTCCACATTCTCATCTTCGCCCGTTGCGGAAACAATATGCTTGATGGACTAGACCGTACCTATATCCCATCAGGAAATATCTATACCTCCCCCCGCTCCATCGCCTGTCAAACCGCGTACTTGCTATAATTCCCGCATCACCACCCTGTTGATCCCCATGAGAGCCCTACTGTTATTCCTGTTCCTGCTCATTCCATCGCTGTCATTTTCACAAGAACAAGCCCCTACTCTCGCCGCAACTTCTTACGCCTTGTACGATTACACCAGCGGGCAATTTCTGGTGGAGCAAAACGCCAACGCGCATATCCCGCCGGAATCGCTAACCAAGCTGATGACCGCCTATGTCGTGCTCGACGCGATCAAACATGGCAAGCTTTCACTCACGCAGCGTCTTATCCCCTCCGCCTACGCCACGCGTCTGCAGCCAAACGAATCGCGCATGTACCTGAGCGCCGGCAAGGAAGTGACGGTGGAAGAATTGTTGCGCGGCTTGATCGTGCAATCCGCCAACGATGCGGCGCGCGTTCTGGCCGAGACGCTGGCCAACCATGAAATGGCACTGGCTGACCGGATGAACACCGAAGCGCAACGGCTCGGCCTGAAAGACACGCACTTCGTCAACGCTACCGGCACGCCGGATGCCCAGCACTTCACTTGCGCGCACGACCTGGCATTGATCGCTGCCGCACTGGTGCGCGATTTTCCGCAGTTCTATTACATCTTTGCCCAACGCGAATACCAGTACAACGGCATCAACCAGTTCAACCGCAACCGCCTGCTGTGGCTGGACCCGTTCGTGGATGGCCTCGCGACGGGCTATAACGACGAAGAAGATTACTACCTGGTCGCTTCCGCCAAGCGCGATGACCACCGTTTGATCGCAGTGGTGCTGGGCACCACCACGGACAAATTACGCAGCAGCGAGAGCCAGCGCCTGCTCAATTACGGCTTCCAGGATTTCGAGACCATCAAGCTCTATAACAAGGAACAAGCCGTCAACAACAAACGCATCTGGAAAGGCACCTCGAAGCGCCTGGATATCGGCTTCCGGACGGATCGTTACATCACCCTCCCCAAAGGCCAGCGCGATGCGCTCAAAGCCACGCTGGAGACACACCAGCCGATACTTGCGCCGATCGATCGCGGCCAGCAGATCGGCACCCTGCACCTCAGCCTGAACGGCAAACCCTATCTCGATCTTCCCGTTGTCGCGCTGGACGATATACCATTGGCGAACGTATTCTCGCGCGGGGTGGATAACATCCGGTTGCTGTTCCAATAAGGAGCGAGGTGAGCATATGACGATCTATTTGAACGGCGCTTACATGCCCATCGAGGAAGCCAAGGTCTCGGTGCTGGATCGTGGTTTCATTTTCGGCGACGGCGTGTATGAGGTCATCCCGGTGTATTCCCGCCGCCCCTTCCGCCTGGCGGAACACCTCAAGCGCCTGCAACATAGCCTGGACGGCATCAAGCTGAAAAACCCGCACAGCGAGAGCGAGTGGACGGACATCCTCAACGAACTCATCAGGCGCAACGACCAGGAAGGTCGAAATCAAGACCAATACCTCTATCTCCACATCACCCGCGGCGTCGCCAAGCGCGACCATGCCTTTCCCAACCCGCCGGTACCGCCGACCGTGTTCGTGCTGAGCAACCCGCTCACCACCCCGCCGGCGGAATTGCTGGAAAGCGGTGTCGCCTGCATCGCCGTCGTGGATAACCGCTGGTTGCGCTGCGATATCAAGGCGATCGCATTGCTTCCCAATGTGTTGCTGCGCCAGGCTGCTGTCGAAGCCGGCTGTGCCGAATCCATCCTGCTGCGCGACGATGCCTTCCTGACCGAAGGTGCCGCGAGCAACATCTTCGTGGTGAAGGATGGCAAACTGCTTGCTCCGCCCAAGGACAACCTGATGCTGCCCGGCATCACCTACGACGTCATCCTCGAACTCGCCGCAGCCAATGGCATCCCACACGAAGTGCAGACGCATCCCGAAGGCCGAAGTGTTCGACGCCGACGAACTGCTGCTTACCTCGTCGACCCGGGAAGTGCTGGCCATCACTACGCTCAACGGCAAAACCGTGGGCGACGGCAAACCCGGCCCGATGTTCGCCAGGCTGCACAAGCTGTACCAGGATTTCAAACGGGATGTGATGCGCAAATGATCGATCCAAAAGACTCCCTCATCGAATACCCCTGCGACTTTCCGCTCAAAGTGTTCGGCGAAGCAAAACCGGACTTTGCCCAGGCCGTCGCCACCGTCGTGCAAATGCATGCGCCGGATTTTAATGCCGCCACCATCGAAATGCGCAGCAGCAGCAATGCCAGGTACATCAGCCTCACTTGCACCATCCGCGCGACATCGCGCGAGCAGCTCGACAATCTGTATCGGGACCTATCTTCCCACCCGATGGTCAAAATGGTGCTGTAAAAAACATTGTCTTTCTCGGTCGTCCCCACTCCCGCAACGCGGGGGAGGGTTAGGGAGGGGGCAGGAAAGGAGGAATACGCCATGCAACATCCACTTCTACACATCAAGTCGCTGGGTATGGTCGATTACGAGCCGACCTGGCGCGCCATGCAGCGGTTCACCGCCGAGCGCACTGCCGACACGGTGGACGAGATTTGGCTGGTGCAGCACCCGCCGACCTATACCCAGGGACAGGCCGGCAAACCGGAACACCTGCTGCACCAGACCGACATCCCGGTGGTCAAGATCGACCGCGGCGGGCAGATCACCTACCACGGTCCGGGCCAGATCGTCGCCTACCTGCTGCTCGACCTGCGCCGCTGGAAGATCAACGTGCGCGAACTGGTGCGCCTGATGGAACAGGCCGTGATCGACTTGCTGGCAGAATACGGCGTGAAGGCGGCCGGCAACGAAGAGGCGCCCGGCGTGTATGTGGGCGATGCCAAGATCGCCGCGTTGGGTCTCAAAATCAAGAACAGTTGCAGTTACCACGGCCTGTCGTTCAACGTGGACATGGACCTGTCGCCGTTCGACAACATCAATCCCTGCGGCTATCAGGGTCTGCGCGTCACCCAATGCATCGAGCTCGGCATAACCATACCGCTGGAAGAACTGCAGGCCGAGCTCACCCAGAATCTGGTGCACGGATTGCAGCGCCATCTGGACGGCAAGCGGCAACTCGAACAGTAGCGAACGCGCCCTACGAAGCGCATCGCCACCGCATCCGGCATTTCATCAATTTGTAACAGACTCGCCCAAGCTGCTCGGCTACAATTTCTTCCATTGCCGAAGCAGCCTGTATTCGAACAGCACTCTGGCAGTCAACAACCGGAAGATTGAAATCGATGAATCAGGCAAAAGAAACACTGCAGGAAAGTGTCGCGCATCAACGCAAGGAGCTCCTGGAGATCCTGCAGACGCCGTTGCAGCAGCTGGCCGAACGTTGCGCGCCCGCCTGGACTGATCGCGCCAGGCTCGATCAGTTGCTGCTCGAAGGACTCAAAACCCTGACCTACGGCAAGAAGCTCTATGCCCTGAACACCGACGGCATCCAGATCAGCAGCAACATCAGTGAAGAAGGGCTGGACGATACCTCTTTCGGCCGCGACCGCTCGCAACGTCCCTACATGAGCGAAGTCCTGCCGATCAACGGCGCCTGCCTGTCCGAAGCCTACATCAGCCTGCTCGGACGCCGCCCCTCGTTGACCGCGATGCAGATCGTGCGCGACCCGGCGGGGAAAGTGCTCGGCTTCATCGGCACCGACTTCGGGCTGCGCAGCCTCCCGCTCACCCGCAAGCTCTACGACGAGCCGGCGGTGTGGCGCCAGCTCAAGGGCGATCCCTCCATACGCGCCACCGTCTTTCACCAGAACCGGGTGGAGAGCGTGATCGACCAGCAACTCGACGTGGTGCTGGGCGTCATCGAGGAGCTGATGATCTACCACGGCGTGTACCACGTGATCCTGCACTTCTCCAGCAGCCGCGCCGTCATCTGGGTGATGAGCGATCCCTATCGCTACCGTCTGCTCGACATCGATGCGCTGATCGACCCGAACATCTGTCTCGCCTACCCCAAAACACCCTATCCGGCCGATGCGCTGGTGCCGCCGGACCAGATACGTGCCGTGCTGGATTCGTTCCGCGGGTTGCGTTACATGGACGAGATGTTCTATCTGCGCTCGGGCACCTTGAATCTGTTCAACGGGATCGTCGGCCTCACGTTCTCATGCGACGGTTCGCATTACATCCCCTATGAGGAGTTTCTCAGCGTCGGGCAATGACTTCTGGGTTGGCAACAACTAGCCCCCAAAAGACGGGGCTCAAAACAAAATCGAATCGACCGGCAACATTCAGAACAACTCGATGTCGTCGCCCTTCTTGTTCATGTCGTTCATATATCGATCCAGTGCCTCCTGCACCGGTACGCCATTCATGACGGCATCGAACAGAGCATGCTCCTCGGCGGTGGTGTACTTGCTGCGTATCTTTTCCTGCAGCCCTACCCATTCATACGGGCTGTAGATCCGGCTCTTGTCGCCCACCAGTTCATTCAATGCCGCAAGACTGTGGCAAACGTGCGCCAAACGCTGGGTCAGCTTGTCGTAGAACTGGAAAGCGATGATGGACTGCTGCACCATGCCGGTCACATTCTCGGACATGCGCTGCATCTCCGCTTTCTTGCTGCCCGCCTCGCCCTCGTCCGGCAGGCTGTCCATCACCTCGTTCATCGAACGCAGATAACCCGCCATCGTGGTGAAGCTGTCCGTCAGCACTTCAACTGAAGTATTGCTGTCCTTCATGGCATGCTCGATCTGCCCGGCTGCCAGTTCGAGCATCAGTATCGTTTCCTGCAACTGGCTCCAGTCCAGATCGGGGCTGTGCGCCCGTGTGCCGTTCTTGATTTTGTTATCCGTCATGAGTCACCTCTCAATTCCTCGACCGCTCTCAATATAACGGCAGCACCCCTGTTTTACCAGCGAGCAATCATTTGCGCCGCGAATTTGGAATAACGCGCTCGTTGCTTATTGGCAAATTGCTGATAGTCTAGCCAGGACGAAAGCCAAAGGAAGTGCAATGAGCGTGTTCAAACATTTGCTCGGACTGGACGAGGGAGAGGATATTTCCAGCTTGCTGCCTGTCATCGAAAGGGCGGTGACCGGCGTCGAGCCCCTGCTGAAACAAACCGGCGGCTATCCGGATGACTACCGTAAAGCGGTTTCCAGTGCACTGGAATATGCGCATGCTCTCGCGTTGAAGGTGCCCGGCCCGGTGGAGGTCAACAGGGAATCCTATGCCCGGGATGCCTACGTCCATGCCATCTTCCCCTCCCTGGAGTTCGTCTCCAAGGCATTCTGCGCCAGCCGGGCGATACAGGAATACCGTCAGCAACATCCCGCCACCAACGAGATATTCGCGTTGATGGGCATGCGGCGACTTGAGAAAAGCATGCTGGGAATGGAACTGTCCGGCCAGGCAATACAACGGGACGTGCCGCAGGAGGTGATTTATTTCTCCAGCCACACCATTGAGAATCCCGCCCCCACCGAACAGCAAGCCAGGGAACAGATCGCCTGGAGCTTCTTCGACAAGCTCGTCGGCAAAGTGGCGGAACGCGTGAAAGCGCGCAAGCAGGAAAAACAATCCCAAACTCAGCAAATGGAGATGCTGATGGCACGCCTGCACACAGCCGATGCCGCATCGCGCCCATCCCTGGAAGCAGAGATCTCCGGATTGATGAGCAGCATCCAGTCCACCACCACCTCGCTGGAGCTGGACCATTATCTGGAAGACTTCGAGGCTGTGCTGCTGAATCCGGAACAGCATATGCGATTGAATCAGGTCGAAATGATGATGGACAGAATGGGCATCCAGAAAAACCCGGAAGATACTGCCACGGCCCAGCCGATCGTCTTCAATGACCTGATCGGCTACGATCAGCGCAACTGGACCATTACCATGGTGTACACCAGCGAATTGCAATGCGAGATATTCTCGACCCCGCTGGAAGAGGCATACCGGATGCTTGCCATTTGAAAGCTGCGTGAGCGACCCTCCTCCGGAACGAGGTGCTCTACTGAACTGCTTCAGAACAGGCGCTGCAGGGAGGCTCTGTCAAACCGGATGCAGCATATTGCCCTGCACGCCCAATGCCTATGGAGCCTCTGATTAAGTCCGTTCGCCCTGAGCCTGATGGAACTCACTAGCCATTCGACTAAGCCCGCAAGCGGGCAAGTCGCTGGTTATGTCGAAGGGTGAACATTGCAAGCCGCTGATTTGTTGTGTATCTCCGTTCATGGTTCGACAAGGCCTTTAGTCCTGAGCAAGGTCGAAGGATCACCACGAACGGGGAACTTAATCAGAGGTTCCCTAGTGTTGTCAAAACAGGAGGCCCGCCATGAACGATACCCTCACCCCCGGCAACAAGCGCAGCCTGTGGGCGCGCGTCATTTACATGCTGTTGATGGCCCTGGCATTCCAGGTCTGCGGAACCGTGCTGTGCATCGTCGTCGTCATCCAGTTCGTGATGGTGCTGTTGAACGACACACCCAATGCCCGGCTGGTCAGCCTGGGCCGCGGCCTGGGCAACTACCTGCGCCAGATCGTCAATTTCCTGACCTTCGCCAGCGAAGAGATCCCCTTCCCTTTCAGCGCATGGCCGGCGAACGAGTGAGCACCATCCTGTTCGGCGCATTCGACCGCCACAACTTCGGCGACCTGCTGTTCCCGCACATCGTCGCCGCCTTGCTGCCCGATAGGGATCTGCGTTTTGCCGGTCTGCTGCAACGCGACCTGCGCGCTTATGGTGGCCACCAGGTCAGCGCGCTGGCACAGCTGGCGGCAGAACTGAAAGACCAGCCGGTGAATCTCATCCACGCCGGCGGCGAACTGCTCACCTGCGAGGCCTGGCAAGCCGCCGTCATGCTGCTGCCGGAAGATGAAGCGCGCCGCGCCATCGCCCACCTCGAAGCCCACCCGCAGGAACGGCAGAGTTGGGCGCACGACATGCTCGGCACCGCTGCGCTGGCACCCTACACCATCCAGCGAGAGCTGTTTCCTTCTGCCCGGCGCGTGATCTACAACGGCGTGGGCGGCGTCGACCTCGCGCGCTGCGAACCTGCACTGCAGGCCGAAGTCATCGCGAATCTTCGCGCGGCAGACGCGGTGAGCGTGCGCGACCAGGAGACACAGACGCAACTGCAGACGGCAGGCATCGCAGCCCGCCTCATCCCCGACCCCGCGGTGATGGTGGCCGAACTGTTCGGCGAACGAATCCGCCAGCGCGCCCGCACCGAGGAGCTCGCCCGCCTCCTGCGCACCTTCCCGCAAGGCTATATCGCCGTGCAGTTCAGCGCCGACTTCGGCGACGATGCCACACTGGCGACCATCGCCACACAACTCGATCAAGTCGCGAGTGGCAGTGGTTATGGCATCTGCTTCTTCCGCGCCGGCGCCGCACCTTGGCATGACGAACTGGATTGCTACCAGCGCGTCGCGGCACGCATGCGCTCACCCGCGCAGCTCTTCAGCTCGCTCGACCTGTGGGACATCTGCGCACTGATCGCCCACAGCCGCGGCTACTGCGGCAGCAGCCTGCACGGCCGCATCGTCGCCACCGCCTTCGCGCTGCCGCGCATCAACCTGCTGCATCCGGCGCAGAGGCATCGACCAACCAAACAGGCCGCCTACGCTGAAACGTGGGAACTGCCGGGGGTGCCTGTGACGGTTGGCGCTGAGAATGTCGCACAGGGCTTGCGGCAAGCGTTGAGGGCAGATTCGCAACAGCTACGACAGCACGCAACAGGACTTGCCGCGCGCTATCGAAAAGAATTTGGGGGCATTGTGGCAATGGTGAAATTGAAATGAGACCTGGCCCGGATGGTTTCTTTTCGTCCGAAGATCGGCCAAAGCGGTCGATCGCTGGAACTCTCACATGCTTACGGCTATTTGGACACATCCCGCCGTACAAGTTTTGTCAGTTTTCAAATGTTTGCCCTATCACTGTGTAGCCACAACGTGGACGCCATAGACTGTTTCACATACAGTCGCGAGAACAGCCTGAGCAACAGAATTGGTAGAAGCCGAGTTCGAAAATTGAAAACTATGCCAATGCGCGTATAACTCGACCGGCAACTCTGGCTGAGTTGACTAATTGGTGCTGCCAAATTCGGACTACTGTCCAGCCATCACGGCGCAATTCGCGGACTACCTTTCGGTCATGTTTTCGATTGTTGGCCAATTTTGCATCCCAGAATTCTTGGTTGCTGCCCGGTCGCTTGTAGCATTTTGGGCAACCGTGCCAAAAACAACCGTCCACAAACACAACAACCCGTTCGCGCCTAAAGGTGAAATCCGGCTTGCCCGGTAGCGGCTGGTTGCGCCGCCAGCCTGTGATTCCATACTCCCTGAAAATCTCGATCAAGCGCAACTCCGTTGCAGTGTTGCCGCTTGGAACGGATCAGCGACATAACTTCAGACCGTTTTTGTTTGCTCCAAATATCGCTCAAAACTCTACCGGCCCGAATTTTTGATAAAGCTCCGCCAGATGCCGCACCGACATCCTGAACTGGCTTCGTGCTTTCACCGTTGATTTTTCTGTGCTTGCATTCATCACCTTGGAACCCGGATCAAAGATCACCCGTCCGGCACACAGCGCCGCCAGATAGCGGTTGAAATCCGTGCCTTCCCCAAGCAATGCGGGACTGAAATAGCGGTAGGCGGGCGCCGTTTCCTTTTCGCTTTCATAAGGAACATAAGCCGCTTGCGCATGTTTTTTGTTCCAGCCGATCATCAGATCAGCAAACGACCAAGCAGCCGCACAGCCCCCGGCATCGTTGAGCAATTCCACCGCACCGCCCACATCCTCGATGATTTTTCGCGTCGGGTTAAAGCCGCGCACCGCCAAAGTGAGACCGGTTTTTTCATTGCGGCAGTCTGCCCGATGTGTGCCCGTGAAATACAGCGTGTCGTCACCGGTGGGTTTGCCGTATTCGCGAACGAAGACTTTAACCCCTTGCTCACCATACATCCCGCCGTCCGGTTCGGGTGTCATGAGCGTGATTCTGTCACCGCTAATAGGCTTTCATTTCCCAGCCCAGAAAATCAGGCTCGGACCTGCCGTTTGGAATGATGCCGAGCAATGCTTCAAGCGTATACCCGCCGCCATTCCGAGCCTTGTATGGAATAATCTCACCGGCTTTATTTAAGCGCATGGATGAATGCCAGCCAACATCCCTGATTTCCGACAACCTCTCAAGAAGAATAGATTTTGAGTCGCGCCCAAGCAACGGTAAATTGAAGAACACGCTTTCCTGAGAAAATCACGTTATCAATCTGTCGTCGCGAAACCTGCGCAATGTGCTTTCCGCCGGAGCAAGGTAAGCCAGCGTCTCACCGTTGCGGGTGATGCCAAAAAATAAGATGCGGCCGTCCGGGCCATTATTGAAGCGTCGTTGATCCGCAGGAACTGGCCTCAATAGCTCGTTTGGTGCGTTTTTGCATCCCGAAGAAAACCTGAAGTCGAACCTCCGGGTATTGCGGTAAGAGAATAAGCTGTGCACCAACAGCCTCTCATCTTGTCGTTGCCAACCCATCGAAGTTAGTTTTGCTTTGTAGGTGCTGTCCTTGCCTTCGAGGTTGCTTCTACTTCTCGAACGGAAACATTTGACTACATCAAAGTTTCCGCCGAGGTCCATATGCTGCTGCTTGCTGTTATCGTTTTCCGCGAGGGTTTGCAAAATGCACGACTGCGCCAGCTCGGAGAACGTCGCATTAAACCAGCAATGTCAGCAAACATATTTTTCCCTTAGTGTTGGCTCGGCTACCAGTGTTAATCATCAAGCGTCCAGCGGATTGCCGAAGGATTCACGAAAATCGGATAGCGGCTTCTACCAATTTGTCGTGCCCCAAATTTTCCTCAAGCTCATTCAATCAGGAAGCGTATTTCTGTCGAACTCTCCATGACGAGAAAAGCCGTTCGCCGTTTGAGGTGGCGAATAATTTCCGCTGGATCATCTTCGGGATGAAAAAGCAGCTTCTTACATTGCATCTCCGAGAGCCACAACAAAGCGCCAATCGAAAGTTGTGTCGCGAAGTTTTGGAATACGTGATTGAGTGTGCATGATTTCTCCTTTGAGCAGTTGCAAAGCGAAGGGATAACTTCAGGCTTCCAGGGTATCAGCTTCCAACATAGGTTGCATCAGCCTTGCAACATGAGCCATGACGTCAACAACAACAGAATTGCCAAATTGCTTGTATGCCCGCGTATCCGACACCGGAATTCTGAACGTATCCGGAAAGCCCATCAAACGGGCGCACTCTCTTGGTGTCAATCTGCGCGGGTTCTTGTTCTTGCCTTGGTAAACCAGAATTTCAGATCCATCCTTGTAGTAGCGAGCCGACAAGCGTGCGCGTGACACTTTCCGGAGTAACCAAGCCGAAGCCGAAGCCGTTGCCTTTGGCGCGGTGTTTCTCGGCGTAGTTCTGCAAGTATAGCCAAAGGTTGTCGGTCAGGGTGTATTTGTCCAGCACGCGTTTTTTCTTGTGGTCAAAGAATCGACCTTCATCCCATTCCAGAACCGGCTCGGTCCCGTCGGTGCGATGCAGGATTTCCTTGAGCTTGCGTTCACCTTTTGGCGGCATGGGCAGGGCGTCAAAATCGAATGCCACAGGTTCGCGGAAACCAACGATGAGAATGCGCTCGCGGTGTTGCGGTGTGAAGTGCGCGCCGTCGATGACGCGGTAGTGGATGTGGTAGCCGAGTTCTTCTGTCAGGGTGCGGCGGATAACGTCGAAGGTGCGGCCCTTGTCGTGTGAGATGAGGTTCTTGACGTTTTCCAGCAGGAAGGCGCGCGGGCGTTTTGTCTTGATGATGCGCGCCACGTCGAAGAACAGTGTGCCTTGCGTTTCGCAGGCAAAGCCGTGTGCTTTACCCAGCGCATTCTTCTTGGATACGCCTGCAATCGAAAAGGGCTGACAGGGAAAGCCTGCCAGCAGCACGTCGTGGTCCGGGATGCTCGTCTGCATCCACTTGTGTGATGTCGCCTGCGATGGGATGTCCGTCACGAAAATTCTCTGCATAGGTTTTCTGCGCGTAACTATCCCATTCGCTGGTGAAAACGCAGCGCCCGCCGATTCGTTCGAATGCGCTGCGAATGCCGCCGATACCTGCGAACAGATCAATGAACTTGAAACTACCCTCTTCGGTATGTGTTTCCGGGAACGGAAGCAGTTGTTGCAATGCATGGGACAGATAGGCCGGGGGGCGACTCTGCCTCGCTTCCCACCGGCTGACAGTTCGAACGCCAACACCGAGGTGTTTGGCTATAACTGCTTGGGTATGGTGCTTGCGAGCTTCCGTCAGATAGGTAAGTGATTGATCTTCATCACTAACGATGGTAAGAGTGGCATTCATGGAGGGTTCCTGTCTCTGGGTATTTTTGCTGACATTATGACATCGGTAATGCCCAGTCAAGCCGGAGTCAGTGCAGAGCGCTCACCTTATTGATTGCTAATAACTTTGATCACAACACCCCAAAGTGCCGGATTCAAATTTTCAAGCGTAACCTTGAAGTTCCGCTTTGGCCGACTAGCAGCCGTCACACCCACTCAAAACTCACCTGCTCGTAATCGTCGCCCTCGGCGACAATCCCCACCAGCTTGATGGTGCGGCTCTTCTCGCCCAGCATCACCTCGAACAGCGTGCCGCTGACGAAGCTGCCGCATTCCATCAGCATGGTGGCATGCACGTAGGAGTTGTGCTCGTCCGGGATCAGGATGACCGGCAGATAATCGTAGGCGAACGAGCCGGAGCTGGTCTCCCAGTTGGAGACGCGCTCCACGCCCTTGCCCAGCACGCGCAGCCACACCGACAGCGGCTGCTTGGTAAGGATGCGGATGCCGACATGCACCTTGCCCTGCATGTCGGTCTTCAGGCGGCGGATCATGCCGACCCACCATTGGTCGGCGTTCTTGCCCTTGAGGCCGCACAGCGCGCCGATCTTCACCCATTCGTTGGAGGAGCGCGGCACGATGCCGCCGATACCTTCGGCGCTGATGTCCTGCACCGGCCAAGTCTCGGAGGCGTATTTCACTTCCTCGCCCACCAGCCCGAAGCCATCACGCTCCTTGAGCCTGGCGGCATCCTCTTCCGACAGGTTGGTCATGCGATCGATATCGTAATGCTTCACCAGCTTGCTGATGGTCTTGAGGCTGCGCACCACCTCGATCTCGCTGTGGATCGTGTGCCGCTCCTGGTTGCGGTGCACGTGCTCCTTGCTCCAGTAGACCTGCAGGTGCTTCAGCATGGTCAGCTTGCCTTCCGGCGTGAACTCGCTGTCGAAGCGGGATTCCTCGTCGATCTGGCCGCGCTCGTTCTGCTTGATGATCTCTTCCAGCCTTGCCACTGCGCGCGCCGCGCCGAAGAAGCGCATGCTGTCCGAGGCTTCCGGTTTGTGTTCGATCCATCTCGGCATGGCGGGATGCGCCAGGTCGATCATGTAGGGCGTCTCGGCGCTGTGTTCGCGCGACAAGTCGAAGAAGCTGGACAAGCGTGCCGTGATGCGGCTGCTCATTTCGATCTGGCTGGAAGAAAGCGCGCCCGGCGCCGATTCGAACAGCACCAGCGCGCGCAACAGTTCGCGCTGAGGACAGGAGTGGATGACGTGCCCCGGATAGGCGATGACCATGGTCTCGGCCAGCCCGGCGCTCTCGGCCAATTGATAGCCCCAAAACAGGTTCTCCCAGACCTCCTTCTGGATGTCCATGTAGCGCATCAGCTCCAGCTTGAGTTGCTCGATCACCGAATGCAGAAAGCGCACGCAGATGATGGTGGTCTGCTCGTTGGCCGCCTCGGCGCTCTTGCCCGCCGGCGACAGCTCGCGCAGACACACCGCATACAGATCGACCCGGGATATGGCGTATTCGTGCATGGCGCGCCACTGCTTCATGCCTTCGAGATCCTGCAAGTGGGGCCCGGCGGTGTACTGACGCTGGATGCCGGCATAGACCGGCGCGGCCGTCTCGTCCAGCAGCATGGCCACACCAAGACGGTTGGCCAGCTTGAAGCCCGGTGTGCCGCCGAACGAGTTCATCCAGCCAGAAAGCTCGGCCAGCGCTTCGAGCGGATTGTCCTTGGGCAGCTCGGCCAGCAGGCGCTTGGCCTCGGCCACATTGGTCATCGGATGGTCCGGCGATCCACCCAGTTTATCGAGCCACGACATCTTTTTGTCTCCCTTATTCGATCTCAGTCAACGTCCCGCCTGCAAACAATAGCGCACATTTGATTTTCTTTCCTGCATAGGCTGCCTGCATTGCCACGCGGTATTCCTGCATTTGCGCGCGGTAGCGCGCCGGCCTCTTCCGGATCGCCCAGCTTGTAATCCAGCACCCACACCTCGTCGTCGAATTCCACCAGGCGGTCGATGCGTTTCAGTCTCGCACTGCGCATTCACGTAAGGCATCTCGTTGTACGCAGCGCGGTATTGCGTTGCATCGAAGAAGCGCGCGAGCTGCGGCAGTGCGAGCAGGTGCTGCGCCTGCTGCCAGAGTGCATCGATATCCTCGACGGGGATGGCGAGGCGCTGTTGCAGTTCGGCCCTGTCTGCCGCACCTTCGGTGAGATGCTGCAGCAACGCGTGCAGCCAGATGCCGCGCTGTTGCTGGGCGGTGTTGCGGGCGGCGCGCTTGCCGGTGGAGAGGATGGGTGGCAACGCACCCTCCGTTCGCCCTGAGCTTGTCGAAGGGTGAACGGCCGAGCGCGCGCCAAGACGCTCATCCTTCGACAGGCTCAGGACGAGCGGATTAGGATTTCTTGCTCCCCCACCGCCTCCGCAATACGTTCATACCAGGTCAGCGAACGATGCTCGCGCGCCCCCTTGCTGCCACTGACGATCAGCGCCTGCTGCGCGCGGGTCATGGCGACGTAGAGCAGGTTCATCTCTTCGCGCGCCTGCTGCGCGGCATCCTGCTCGAACAGCGGTGCGCGCTTCTTGCCGCGAGAAGCCTGGTCCGTGTACAGCGAGAAGTGCGCGGGACGTTCTTCCAATGGCGACCAGGCCAGCAGCACGTCGCTGCCGTCGCGGTTCTTCTTGTCCCCGTTCGCATCCAGCAGCCAGACGATGGGCGCCTCCAGCCCTTTCGATTCGTGCACGGTGTAGATGCGCACCGCATCGCCGGCCGTGCCGAGCTTGCCTTCGTCCGGCGCATCGTCGGGGCTGTCGCGCAGTTCGCGCAGCTCCTGCAGGAAGCGCGGCAGGCTGGGGTAGCGCCCGGCATCCACCGACAGCGCGATCTCCATGAAAGCGTGCAGGTTGGCGACCACCTTGGCGCGCATCTCGGGCGGCAGCACCGCGCTGTAGCGCGCGACCACATCGCCCTCGAAATAGATGCGGTCGAGCAGGTCGTGCACCGGCAGCTTGTCGGCCAGCGCGAGCCAGCCTTTGAGCAATTGTGCAGCGCGTTGCAGGGCGGGCGATGGCTCGGTTAGTTGCTGCAGGCGTTGCCACCATGACGTACGCAGTCCCGTCTCCTCCGTTCGTGGTGAGCACGTAAGTCATGCAACAGCACACGCACAGCTTGTCGAACCATGAACGGTGTAACTCAACGATTGCCCTTCGACAGGCTCAGGGCGAACGGGAATATTGCAGGTTGCCAGCCGCATCAGGTCCGCATCGCTGCAAGCAAAGACCGGCGTGCGCAGCACCTGCGCCAGCGCCAGATCGGCGAACGGCGTGATCAGGAACATCAGCAGCGCCTGTACGTCCTCGGCTTCCAGCGTGTCGAGCAGACCGCCGCGGCGCGAGCTGATGAAGGGGATGTGTCTTCGCGCGCAGCGCCTCCTCGTACACCGCGAGGTGGGTGCGGCTGCGCACCAGCACCATGATGTCGCCATAAGTGGCGCGGCGTTCGACGCCGTTCTCGCGCACGCCCCACTCCGCCACGATAGTCTGCAGCTGTGCAGCGAACTGCTGCGCCTCGTGATGGCGCGAGTCCTCCCTGGTTTCGGCGCGCGGTGTGGTGAGCGGGTCGCGCAGGGCCAGCGGTGCATCTTCCGCAACGCCCTCCTCGATATGTTCTGCTTCTGCCAGCGGCAGCACCAGCACATGGCCGGGCAGATCGTGCTGGTGCGTGCCATGTTCGGCGAACTCGAAGCCTTCCGGTTGCTCGCGGAACACCGCGTTCACCGCAGCCACGATGGGCGGCGCGTTGCGGCGGGTGTGGTTGTTGCGCAGTTCGTGCGCAGCGAAGTGTTCCTGCAGGTACTCGCGCGCCACGCCGAACAGCCGCGCATCGGCACGGCGGAAGCGGTAGATGGATTGCTTGGGGTCGCCGACGAGGAACACCGTGGGCTGCGATTCCACCGCCACCGCCGCATCGAACCACGCGCGCATGATCTGCCATTGCAGCGGGTTGGTGTCCTGAAACTCGTCCAGCAGCACATGGCGGTAACGGCTGTCGAGCTTGTACTGCATGGTCTCGGCGTGCTCGCTCTGCTGCAGCAACCGGCACAGCTGCCACTCCAGGTCGGAGAAATCCATCTGCTGTTTCTGCTGCTTGAGTGACTGGTAGCGGTCGAGCAGGGCCTGCCCGCACTGCAGCACGGCTTCATTGAGGCGATACGCCAGCTGTTCGGCATGCCAATCCTGTGCAGCCTGCAGGCTGGCTTGCAACGCATCGAGTGTCGCAATGAAGGCCATCTCGTTCTGCCCCTTGGTCGCCTTCAGTTTTCGCGGGTCGCCCCCTTGCGTGAACAACAACGGCCACACAGCGTGGAAGCGTTTGTCTTCCCCGGTGTCGCTCCAGGCGCGCTCGATCTCGCTCGCCTTCTCCTTCTGCTTGTCGGTGCCGCCATTGGCCAGCTGGCGCACGAAGGCGAAGAACACCTCTTCGCTGTTGCCGCACATGCCCCAGTCTTCCAGCGCATCGACATCCATGTCCACATCAAGATCGCGGCGCAAATTATTCAGCGCAAATTGAACGGGTGTTCCCTCACCCCTAGCCCCTCTCCCGGAGGGCGAGGGGAACTCACTCCCTCTCCCTCCGGGAGAGGGCTGGGGTGAGGGCACTCCCGATGAAACAGACTCCGAAAGATGCGATGTATACGCCCACCACTCGGCGCGCTTGCCGAGGAAGCTGAACAGCAACTTGCGCGTGTTGAACAGGCCACCTTCGGTGAACAGCCACTGCATGCGCTGCGCCAGTTCGCCCTCGGGTTGCTTGCGCATCTGCTCCAGCAATTCCTCCCAGGCTTCTTCCTGCTCCGCAGCCGGGGCGCTCCAGCAGCGACATGCCCTGCATCACATCGGCATTCAGCGGCGCGCGCTGGATGACCTGCATGAACCAGCCGTGGAAGGTGCTGATGGTGATGCCGGGTTGCGCCAGCAGCACATCGGCATACAGGCCGCGGGCGCGCTGCAGCTGCTCATCGCTCAGCTCATCCAGCCCGCGCTCGGCAAAGAATTTGCGCACGGCGGCATCGTCCGGCGCATTCGCCAAATCGCGCAGCCACAGCTGCAGGCGCGCCTGCATCTCCTGCGCTGCTTTGCGCGTGAAGGTGATGGCGAGGATCTGCGAGGGCTGCGCGCCATCCAGCAGCAGGCGGATGACGCGCGACACCAGCAGCCAGGTCTTGCCGCTGCCGGCGCAGGCTTCGACGACGATGCTGCGGCGGGGATCGAGGGCGAGGTGATTGGTCATCGTGACTCCCCCACCCTAATCCCTCCCCCAGAGGGAGAGGGACTAAACCCATCCGCTGTTGACTTTAACTCCCTCTCCCTCTGGGGGAGGGCTGGGGTGGGGGCTCCCCACTCCCCCTTCCGGCACACCCCGCGCACCTCGCAATGCTGGCAGGCCCCATCCACGCCGTTTGCGGGCAACCCAGCTCCTTCGCGGATACGCGCCATCACCTGCACCAGTCGCTCAGCGTTGAGCTGTGCCAGCCGTTCGATATCATGCGGCGGCGCAACAAGGCGCACCTTGCCGTTCTCGATGCTGACGAAGGCCGCCTCGCTCGCGCCTTCGGCATAGGCATAACAGGCGAGCTGCACATCCTCGCCCGGCTCCTTCAGCTTGTTGCGCAGCAGCTGGTCGCTCTGGGTCTTGTAGTCATAGACTTTGCGCTCGCCTTCCTTTCCATCGAGCCGGTCGATACGGCCGCGCAGGCGCACGCCTGTCCAGCTCTGCGGTGAAGTCACGTTCCGCCTCGGCATAGCGCCAGCCAGTCGTTCTCGTTGTCTGTCTGCCATTCGAGATAGGCTGGCAACGACTGGTACCAGCGCGCCAGCCAGGCACGCGCGGCGAAATCCTGCTGCAGCAGATCGGCGAACACCTCCGCGCTGATCTGGCGCAATGCGGCTTCCATCTGCTCGCGCGGATGTTCGCTCACCATCGCGTAGCGCTCATGGAAACGCTGCAGGATCTCGTGCACACGCTCGCCGTAGTCACGCTTCTCGATGGCCTCCTGCACTTCATCCAGTTCGTTGAGCTTGAGGATGTGGCGTGCGTAGAACTGGTAGGGGCAGGCCACCAGCGAGTTGTAGGCGCTGATGGAAACGCGTTGCGGCACGGTATCGGGTGCGACACAGGGCGCGGGCTGCGCCGCCTGCGGCAATTCCACCGTGCAGGCGTCTTCCAGTGCCAGTAAGGCAAGCAATTCAGTTTCATCCCCTCCCCCATGCAGGGGGAGGGATAGGGTGGGGGTAGACTCGTCCCCGGCCTCCACCCCCATCCCGACCTTCCCCCTGCCAGGGGGAAGGAGCGAAGTAGCGGCATCAACCTCATCTCGCAGAAGTTGCAGGAACGGGCTCAGCAATCCCTCTTCGCCGTTCTTATCCTTCTGCCAGGTGACCAGCACGCAGTCGTTCAGCGCCAGCAGGCCGTGCAGGTCGTCGCGCTGGCGCGTGGCGTGGAAGGCGCGGGTGGGCAGGTTGAGCGCGGCGCGTACCGCATCGTTGAAGAAGCTGCCGCCATCCGTCACGCTGGGCAGGTGGTCGGCATCGCAGCCCAGCAGCAGCACCGCATCGAAACAACGCCAGCGCGTGGCAGCGAGGTGGGTGAAGCGCACCGGGCTGTCGATGCTCGTGTCGCGGAAGGTCTCGGTATCCAGTTGCTGCGCCAGCCAGCGGCGCCATTCGTGGAAACGATAGCGGCCTTCGTCGCCGTGCAGTTCCTGCTGCCAGGTGTCGAGCGCACGCAGCAGTTGCTGGCCCGCCTCGTCCTGCTGCAAGCCCTGATCGACGCTCAAGACCTGCAGGCTCTCGTGCAACGCGGCCAGCCATTCCGCCAAGGTGCGTTTCCTGTTCTGTTCCAGCAGGTCCGCTGCCTGGCGCAGCCGCGCCAACGGCGCATGCAGCGCCGTCTCGTGCGCGGCCAGTTCGGAGAACGCCTGCAGCCCGGAGACCACGCCATGCTTGCGCAGCAGCTGTTCCAGTTGATACACGGCGTTCTTGCGCTCGGAGGCCGCCATGTCGGCGAAGATGAACGGCGACTTGAGCAGATCGAGCAGGTCGTGATGATAGAAATCGCTCTGCAGCGCAGTGAGCCAGCGGTCCAGCACGGTGCTCACCGACAGCGTGGCGAAAGTCCAGCCGGTCTCGTCTGCCACCAGCACCTCGGCGCGTTCCAGCAGCGCGCGCATGCGGCGTGCTACTACGCGGTCCTGCGCCACCACGGCGATGTCGCGCTTGCCTGCAGCCAGCCAGCAGCGCACCTGCATGGCGGCGGCGCGGGCTTCTTGTTCCAAGGAAGTGGCGGCGAAGAATCTCAAAGACTCCCTCGCTGCAACATCCTTCTGAAAATCAAAGATGCCAACTTCACTCCCTCCCCCTTGCAGGGGGAGGGGCGGGGTGGGGGTAGACTCGTTCAACCCAGCAGACTCTCCCCCCATCCTAACCTTCCCCCTGCAAGGGGGAAGGAATGTGTTCGCTTGCATCTCCCGCAAATCGAACACCTTCACATGCGCCCGCTGCGCATACTCGTCCAGAAAACGCTGCTCGACGGCATCCCACTCCGAGGCGCGCAACACATACAGCGGCCGCTCTGCCTGCTGCGCCAGCTTGGCCAGCCGCTGCTGGTAAGCGCGCGCATTGTCCAAGTCGGCGCCCTGTTGCATGACGTTCCACAGCTCGAACACCAGCCGCGCTTCCAGCTGTAGCGACTCGTTCTGCCGCGCCTGGTAGGCCTGTTGCACGGCTGCGGCGAATGCCTCGGCATCGTGCGGCAGTTCCTTGAGTGCATAAGTGAGTTGTCCGAACAGCTTGAGCAGCTCCTGCGTCATGCTCCACAGGTCGGCGTTCGCAAACCATTTCAGCTTGCGCAGCTCCTGGTACAGCTTGGCGCTGCTCTGGCTATCCGGCGTAACCGACGCTTCGAGCGGGATACTTTGCGCCCATTCGTTCAGGGTCACCATCTGCGGCAGCAGCAAAGCGGGCACCTTGGCGGCGCGCACCAGCGCCTGTGCCAGCGGCTGGGCTGCATGCATGTTGGGCAGGATGAGGATGATGCCGCGCAGGTCGGGCGCGGGGTGAGCGGCAAGGATGCGTTGCGCGACGCGGTCGAAAATTGCAGCAGACAATGTCAAACTAGGCTATCCATTAATCTCAGAGCCGTTCGCCCTGAGCTTGTCGAAGGGCGTTCATGGTTCGACAGGCTGAGCGTGTGTTGTTGGGGCAAATTGCCCCTTACAACCACGGCCTACCCCCTGCGGGTACACCACGAACGGATTTACTTCACTGCTTCACAACAACGACCTAACTCACCGCTTGAGGTACTTGAGTTTGTCTTTGACGTTCAGCCATTCATCGGCATCGGCCGGCGCGTCCTTTTTCTCGACGATGGGCTTCCACGTCTTCGCGAGTTCGGCATTCAACGCGATGAAATGGCGCTGTGCTTCCGGCACATCGTCTGCCGCATAGATCGCATTGGCCGGGCATTCCGGCACGCACAGCGCACAGTCGATGCACTCCTCGGGATCGATCACCAGGAAGTTCTCGCCTTCGCGGAAACAATCCACCGGGCACACTTCGACACAGTCGGTGTATTTGCAGCGGATGCAATTTTCAGCAACGACGTAAGTCATAAGACCTCCTACTTTGCCAGACCGTGCAACCAATGCCGGTAGAGCTGTTCCGCCACGTGGTGCAGTCCCGGCAGCTTGTGCGGCATTTGTGCCTGCATTGTGTCCGCCGATTGTACCGCCGGACTGTTCAGATTGGCAGCGATCTCGTCTGCACCGTTCTCGCACCATTCGCGGATCATGGCTTCGGTCATCTCGACATGGCATTGCATGCCCAGGTGCTTGCCGATGGCATAAGCCTGATTGGCGCAATACGGGCTGGACAGCAGATGCACCGCGCCCGGCGGCAGCGAGAAGGTCTCGCCATGCCAGTGGAAGGAATCGAACTGCCTGATGTCGCCGAACCACTGCCGCGCGGTGGCATTGTCGGCGACCGTGACCTCGCCCCAGCCCAGTTCCTTCACCGGGTTCTTCGTCACCGCGCCGCCCAGCGCCTTGGACATGAGCTGGCCGCCGAGGCAGTGGCCCAGCAGCGGAATATCGCGGGCTACGGCATCGCGGATCAGTGCCAACGCCTTGGGTATCCAGGGCAGGTCGTCGTTCACGCTCATCGGCCCGCCCATGAACACCAATCCTAGGAAAGCGCTGGCATCTTGCGGCACTTCCTCGCCCTGGTCGATGTGGATCATCTTCCACGGGATGGCGTGCTGGTTGAGGAACATGGCGAAATGACCTGCCCCCTCGGAGGGGGAATGACGGAAGATGGCGATGGGTTTCATGTTTGTCAGCGCGGGGAAATGGCCGTATTCTAAGTGGGTTTGCGGCTTACCGCCACGCGCTACGGCGGGCATGAAAACGAGATTCGGAATTTCGACACCAAGCGTCCGGTTCCGGTCATTTTTGTGACGCAGCCGCGGTTTCAGCCGGTAAAAGGGCGCAAAATGGCGGTCTTGCAGGTGCCTGCGCATGGCATGGATATTGCGATATCACCCAGGTTAACTTTAGTCGTGACTCAAGTGGAAAACATCAGCAAGTATTCGATCATCAAAAAACTAGGCGGCGGCGCGACCAGCCAGGTGTTCCACGCCATCAGCACTAATGACCAGCAACATGTCGCGCTCAAGCTGATCGACCCGAACTTGATTTCCGACAAGACCAGCGCCAAGGCGTTCAAGAAGCTGCTACAGGTGGAAGCCTCGCTGGTCGGCAAGCTGACGCATCCACATATCGTGCAAATGCTGGATGCCGCGGTGACCGACGAGCTCAGCTACATCGTCATGGAATATGTGAGCGGGGGCTCGCTGGAGCCGTACGCACAGGCGGACCGGCTGTTGCCATTCACCAAAGTCGCCGAGCTGATGCTCAAGTGCTGCAAGGCGCTGGAGTATGCGGATTCCCAGGGAGTGATCCATCGCGACATCAAGCCGGCCAATATCCTTCTCGAAGGCGAAAACAACATCAAGATCTCCGACTTCGGCGCAGCTATGGTCGCGGATGGCGACAGCACGATGGTCAGCGGGGTCGGCTCGCTCTACTACATGTCGCCGGAGCAGATCACCGGGGAAACACTCACCCGCCAGACCGACATCTACTCGCTCGGCGTGACCATGTCCCGCTTGCTCACCGGCAAGGTGCCGTTCCAGGCATCCAGCGGGCACGGCATCATGTACGAGATCGTGAACAACGATCAGCCCCCGCCGCGTGCCCATCGCAGCGACATCCCCGAAGAGCTGGATACCATCGTCCAGCGCGCGACCCGCAAGGACCTGTCGCAGCGTTACCAGTCCTGGGACGAATTCGCGCGCGACCTGGAGGCTTTTCTTCAGCTGGGCAAGAAGGCGCCTGAGCCTGCCTACGACGTTCAGCGCTTCAATGCCTTGCGCAACGCACCGTTCTTCGAGAACTTCAGCGATGCCGAGCTGCTGGAGGTGTACCACCTTGGCAAATGGCATAAGACCGACAGCGGCACCGCCATCTTGCAGGAAGGAGAGATGGGTAATGCGTTGTTCATCTTGATCTCCGGGATCGTCAAGGTCGTGAGGAACGGCAGGGTCGTAGCCTTCCTGCACAAAGGGGACTGCTTCGGCGAGATCAGGCGCTTGCCGAACAGCCTTTATACCCGCACCACAGGAGTAGAGACCGGCACCGACTGCATCCTGTTTGAAGTGGGCCTCGACTTGCTGGCGAAGACATCGCTGGAATGCCGCTTCCAGTTCGATGAGGCCATCCTGTACGTGCTGCTGCAAAGGCTGGATGCGGCCAATACCCGCATCTCGAAACTGCTGGCCGGCTCGGAACAGCGCTGAACAACGATCTTCCCGTTCGTCCTGAGCTTGTCGAACCATGAACGGTGAAGGATTCTGGGCCAATCGGCATGTGGAAGAAAGTTCCGGTTGTGTCAGAATCCGGCAACACACAGCCCGACAGACACCACATGAGCACGAACGCCACTTCAAAAGCCTTCAGCAAGCCGCAGGAAAACCTGGATGGCTGCCATCTGACCACCGCCATCACCCCGGAACAGGCGCAGGCCATCGGCGCCGCATTGGCCATCTCCGAACCCTGGGCCACCCTCAAGATCTCTGCGACCGCGCTGGCGAATTACCTCATGCGCGACGATCCCGCGCTGCGTCGTTATGCAGTCTCGGTGGATGGCGAACTCGCCGGTGTCATCTGCATTCGCAGCCCCTGGCTGCGCGGCCCGTATATCGAATTGCTCGGCCTGTTCCCCAATGCACGCGGCAAGGGCATCGGCAAACAATTGCTGAACTGGGCAGAAAGCGAAGCGCGCCGCGAATCGAAAAACCTGTGGGTGGTCGCCTCATCGTTCAACCAGCAGGCGCTGAGTTTTTACGAGAGCTTTGGCTTTACCCGGATAGGCGCGATTCCTGGGCTGGTGTTAGCCGGAGTATGACGAGATATTGCTGCGGAAAGTTTTGGAGTGAATCGCGTAGGATGGGTTGAGCGTAGCGATACCCATCGGCAAATTTCGATGTGATGGGTATCGCGTTGCTCAACCCATCCTACCGCTCTGCCGTAGTAATTGTTAGGAGAATCCTTACCATGGACGAAGTCACCAAATTTGTATTTCAGATGCTTGCTTATGGCGGCGGTTCGGCTGCGGCTGCATATTTGCTTTTTCAGTGGCTTGGTAAAACTTGGATTGAAAACAAGTTTGCTCAACGGCTTGACCAACTTCGACATCAGCAAGCACTTGAGCTCCAGCGCTTGCGGGTTGAAATTGATGCAATGTTGAGCGGCGCATTGAAACTGCAAGATAAGGAATTCTCGGTTCTCCCTGAAGCGTGGGTAAAGCTCGATGAAGCTCACGGATTGGTCAGTTGGCTTGTTTCCCCGTTTCAGCAATATGCAGATGTGAACCGAATGAACTCAACTCAACTGGAGGAATTCTTGAATGGAACAGAATTCTATGCATCTCAAAAAGAAGAAATTCGCCGAGCCCATGACAAGAATAAAACCTACCAAGATATTGTATTCTGGCACCGTCTCCACAAAGTAAAGAACGCATTTTCAGAGCTGCAAACCTATGTGGCACGAAATGGGATTTTTCTCCCCCCAGAACTTGAATCAAAGTTCAAGGCAATTGCTGAAATGCTGTGGTCTGCCGTTATATCAAAGGAGGTCGGCCATGAAGCAAAAGACTGGGAGATGCAACGAGAAGGCTGGAATAAAGTAAAGGCGGAGGCGGAGCCCCTTTATCTCGATATAAAAACGCATATTCAAGAACGCTTGCAATCACATGCCCGCAAGTAGCCCGGCATTTAATCTTTCATGGATGGACTCCCTGCCTACCGGCTGCTCGCCACTCAACTAGACGTTGATGTCCGCTCTAATCATCGCGTCAGAGCAGTAGTCACCTTAGTCTCAGCAAAACGGGCACCCTCAGGTGCCCGTTCCGTTTCCAACTACTGCCAGCAAACCGCTTACGCGCTCATCTCCAGCATCAACTGGTTCATGCGCTTCACGAAGCTGGCCGGATCGTCGAGCTGGCCGCCTTCGGCGAGCAGGGCCTGGTCGAACAGCACGGCGGCCCAGTCGTCGAAGCGTTTCTCTTCGCCCTTGAGGCGCTGCACCACGGGGTGCGACGGATTGATCTCAAGGATGGGCTGCGAGTTAGGCGCCTTCTGGCCTGCCGCCTTCATCAGGCGCGCGAGGTTGCCGCTCATGTCGTGCTCGCCCGCCACCAGGCAGGCCGGGCTGTCGGTGAGGCGGTGGGTGACGCGCACTTCCTTGACCTTGTCGCCGAGGCTGGTCTTGATCTTTTCGGTGAGCGGCTTGAATTCGTCGGCCTGCTTTTCCTGTTCCTTCTTTTCGGCTTCGTCTTCCAGTGCACCCAAGTCCAGCCCGCCCTTGGCGACGGAGGCCAGCGACTTGCCTTCGAATTCGAACAGGTTGCCCACCAGCCATTCATCCACGCGGTTGGACAGCAGCAGCACTTCGATGCCTTTCTTGCGGAACACTTCGAGGTGCGGGCTGTTCTTGGCGGCGTTGAAGCTGTCGGCGGTGACGTAGTAGATCTTTTCCTGGCCGTCCTTCATGCGGCCGATGTAGTCCTTGAGCGAGACGGTCTCTTCATTGGTGTCGGCCTTGGTGGTGGCGAAGCGCAGCAGCGCGGCGATCTTGTCCTTGTTGGCAAAGTCTTCGCCGACGCCCTCTTTCAGCACCTGGCCGAACTCGCCCCAGAACTTGGCGTACTTCTCCTTGTCGTTCTCGGCCAGATCGGACAGCAGGCCCAGCACCTTGCCGGTACAACCCTTGCGGATGGCCTCGATGTCCTTCGACTCCTGCAGTATCTCGCGCGAGACGTTGAGCGGCAGGTCGGCGGAATCCACCACGCCGCGCACGAAGCGCATGTATTGCGGCATCAGCTGCTCGGCGTCGTCCATGATGAACACGCGGCGCACATAGAGCTTGATGCCGTGGCGCGCCTGGCGGTCGTACATGTCGAACGGCGCGCGGCCGGGGATGTACAGCAGCTGGGTGTATTCCTGCTTGCCTTCGACGCGCGCATGCGTCCACGCCAGCGGGTCGTCGAAGTCGTGGCCGACGTGCTTGTAGAATTCCTTGTACTGCTCTTCGGTGATCTCGTTCTTGCTGCGCGCCCACAGTGCGGAGGCCTGGTTGACGGTCTCGTCCTCGTCGAGGGTGACATAACCGCCATCCTTCCACTCTTCCTTCTGCATCAGGATGGGCTGGACGATGTGGTTGGAATATTTCTTGATGATCTCGCGCAGTTTGTAACCGGCGAGCAGGTCGTCCTGGCCTTCGCGCAGGTGCAGCGTGATCTCGGTGCCGCGCGCAGCCTTCTCCACCATCTCGATGGAGAACTCGCCGCCGCCGTCGGATTCCCAGCGCACACCCTGGTCGGCCTTCTCGCCGGCACGGCGGGTCAGCACGGAGACCTTGTCGGCGACGATGAAGGCGGAATAGAAGCCGACGCCGAACTGGCCGATCAGGTGGGCGTCCTTTCTGCTGGTCGCCGGAAAGCTTGCTGAAGAACTCGCGCGTGCCGGACTTGGCGATGGTGCCGAGGTTGGCGATCACTTCGTCGCGGTTCATGCCGATGCCGCTGTCGGCGATGGTGAGGGTGCGCGTTGTCCTTGTCGAAGCTGACGCGGATGTTCAGCTCGGACTGCGTTCTCGTACAGCGCATCGTTGTGCAGCGCCTCGAAGCGCAGCTTGTCGCAGGCATCGGATGCGTTGGAAACCAGTTCTCTCAGGAAAATCTCGCGGTTGGAATACAGCGAGTGGATCATCAGCTGCAGCAGTTGTTTGACTTCGGTCTGGAAGCCCAGCGTTTCGCGGCTGGCGGTGGTGCTTGCGGTCATTGTTACTCTCCTTTGCGGGTTGAATCAGGACGCGAAGGAGATGGGGACGGAGGGTGAGATTTCAAGGGGGGCAGGACAACCCTCAGTTCACCCTGATAACCAGCGACTGCCCGCCCCGTTCGTCCTGAGCTTGTCGAAGGAACGAACGGCGCTCAGGCCCATGCTCTTCATCCTCCGTTCATGGTTCGACAAGGCCTTTAATCCTGAGCAAGGTCGAAGGATCACCACGAACGGAAAATTTATTCAGTGCCCCCTGAGTCCTAATCCTTAGTCTTGTCGCGCTCGATCAGCGCGTAAGCCGAGTGGTTGTGGATCGATTCGAAGTTCTCCGACTCGACGATATAGGCCTCGATGCGATCATCCGCATTCAGCACGGCGGCCACGTCGCGCACCATGTCCTCGACGAACTTGGGGTTGTCGTAGGCGCTTTCGGTGACGAATTTCTCGTCCGGACGCTTGAGCAGGCCGTACAGCTCGCTCGATGCCTGTTCTTCGGCGAAGCGCACCACGTCCTCGATCCACACCGAGCCCTTGGTGCGCACGGTCAGGGTGACGTGCGAGCGCTGGTTGTGCGCGCCGCGGTCGGAGATCTCCTTGGAGCACGGGCACAGGCTGGTCACCGGGATCTGCACCTTCATATTGAAGCGGTAGTTGCCCTCGACGATCTCGCCGATGAAGGTGACATCGTAGTCCAGCAGGCTCTGCACGCCGGAGACCGGCGCGGTCTTGTTGACGAAATAGGGGAAGGACATCTCGATATAGCCGGACTTGGCCTCCAGCTTTTCCACCATCTCGCGCAGGATGCCCTCGAACGACTCCACCGATATCTCGCGGCCGTGCTGGTTCAGGATCTGCACGAAGCGCGACATGTGCGTGCCCTTGAAGTTGTGCGGCAGGTGCACGTACATGTTGAAGGTGGCGATGGTGTGCTGCACGCCCACGCTCTTGTCCTTGACCACGACGGGGTGGCGGATGCTCTTGATGCCGACCTTGTTGATCGCCAGCTGGCGGGTATCGGCACTGCTTTGTACGTCTGCGATGGGTGCGACCGAATTCATGGTGAACTCTCTATGTAAAATTATTTGGCAATTATACCCATTACCCGACAATTATTGTCGGGAAACGTCAATTAACCGATCTCTCCCGGATGGCGCGCGCAATGCCAGCCCCATCCAACCCGCAATCCACCAGCATTTGAGCCGGATTGCCTTGTTCCAGAAATTCGTCGGGCAATCCCAGATGCAGCATGGTGACGTGCAGGCCATGTTGCGCCAGGCATTCCGCCACCGCGCTGCCCGCTCCGCCCTGCACGACATTCTCCTCCACCGTGACCAGCAGCGCATGTTCGCGGGCGAGTTTCAATACCAGCTCTTCGTCCAGCGGTTTGACGAAACGCATGTTGGCGACCGTGGCACCAAGTTGTTCAGCCGCTTGCAACGCAGGAGCCAGCATGGAACCGAACGCAAGAATAGCCACATTGTGCCCTTCGCGACGGATCTCGCCTTTGCCCACCGGCAGGACTTGCAGAGTCTTTTGTACCGCCACGCCCGGCCCGGTGCCGCGCGGATAGCGCACTGCACTCGGCGTATCGAGCTGGAATGCGGTGTTCAGCATCTGGTGGCATTCGTTCTCGTCGGCCGGCGCCATCACCGTCATGTTGGGGATGCTGCGCAGATAGCTCAGATCGAAGCTGCCGGCATGCGTCGCTCCGTCCGCACCGACCAGGCCGCCGCGGTCGATGGCCAGCACCACCGGCAGGTTCTGGATGGCGATGTCGTGGATAAGCTGGTCGTAGGCGCGCTGCAGGAAAGTGGAATAGATCGCCACCACCGGCTTGAGGCCGTCGCAGGCCAGTCCCGCCGCAAAGGTGAGCGCATGCTGCTCGGCGATGCCGACATCGAAATAGCGGTCGGCGAATTTCTCGGCGAACTCGACCATGCCGGAACCTTCGCACATCGCCGGGGTGATGCCGACCAGCCTGCTGTCCGCAGCGGCCATGTCGCACAGCCAGTCGCCGAACACTTCCGTATACGTGACCTTGCCGCCGGGCTGGGCGGTGATGCCCTGATCGGGATCGAACTTGCCGACGCCGTGATACAGCACGCAGTCGTCTTCGGCCTGCGGCATAGCCCTTGCCCTTCTGCGTGACGATGTGCAGGAACTGCGGCCCTTCCAGCTGGCGGATGTTCTTCAGGGTATCGACCAGCACATTGATGTCGTGGCCGTCGATGGGGCCGATGTAGTTGAAACCGAACTCCTCGAACAGCGTGCCCGGGGTGACCATGCCTTTCATGTGTTCTTCGGCACGCTTGGCGAACTCCAGCACCGGCGGCATGCCCTTCAGCACCTTCTCGCTGCCGCGCCGCATCGCCGCATAGAAACGGCCGGACATCAGCTTGGCCAGGTAGTTGTTCAACGCGCCGACCGGACGCGAGATGGACATATCGTTGTCGTTGAGGATCACCAGCAGGTTGGCATCCATCGCGCCCGGCATTGTTCAGCGCCTCGAACGCCATGCCGCCGGTCATCGCGCCGTCGCCGATGATGGCCACGGCAGCGGCTATCCTTGCCGGCCAGTTGCGCCGCCACCGCCATGCCCAGCGCGGCGGAGATGGAGGTGCTGGAATGGCCGGTGCCGAAGGCGTCGTAAGGGCTCTCGTTGCGCTTGGGGAAGCCGGAGATGCCGTGCGCCATGCGCAGGCCGCTCATCGCCGCGCGGCGCCCGGTGAGGATCTTGTGCGCATAGGTCTGGTGGCCGACATCCCACACCAGGCGGTCATCCGGCGTGTTGAATACATAGTGCAGCGCGACGGTCAGCTCGACCGTGCCGAGGTTGGAAGACAGGTGCCCGCCGGTCTTGCTGACCGTATCGACCAGATAGGCGCGCAATTCATCCGCCAGTTGCGGCAATTTGGCTCGATCCAGCTTGCGCAGGTCATCCGGGCTGTTAATGGATTCAAGCAGGGAATACATCAATACTTTCTCATCACTATAAAGTCGGCCAGTTCACGCAAGCGTTGTGCCGGTGTGCCAAATTCAGCCAGCGCAGCCAGCGCATCGCGATGCAGTTCCGCCGCCATCTGCTTCGCAGCCTGCACGCCCAGCAGCGTCACATAGGTCGGTTTGTCGTTGTCGGCATCCTTGCCCGCGGTCTTGCCCAGGGTGGCGGTGTCCGCTTCGCTGTCGAGCACGTCGTCCACCACCTGGAAGGCCAGTCCGATGCATTTTCCGTAATGGTCGAGCTTGTCGAGTTGTGCCTGATCCAGCCCCCCGCAATGCGCGCCAAGCAGGATGGCCGCGCGGATCAGCGCGCCGGTCTTGTGGATGTGCATCTGCTCCAGCTCGGGCAGCGTTAGCTGCTTGCCCACGCTGGCCAGGTCGATGGCCTGACCGCCGGCCATGCCGCGCGAGCCGCTGGCCACCGCCAGCAGTTTTACCATCTGCAATTGCTTGGCTGCATCGTCGCTCAAACGATGTTCGGACAACAGCTGGAAAGCCAGGCTTTGCAAGGCATCGCCCACCAGCAACGCAGTGGCCTCGTCGTATTCGACATGGCAGGTCGGCTTGCCGCGGCGCAGCACATCGTCGTCCATGCAGGGCATGTCGTCATGCACCAGCGAGTAGGCATGGATCAGTTCGACGGCGGCAGCGGCGATCTCGACGCGCTCGACCGGCGCACCGGCCAGCTCACCGGCCGCATAAGCCAGCAGCGGACGCACGCGCTTGCCGCCTTCCAGCACGCTGTAACGCATCGCGGCATGCAGGCGTTGCGGCACAACTTCGCCTTGCGGCAGCAAACGCTTCAAGACATCTTCAAAACGGGATTGGCGGGTGGATACCCAAGAGGAAAAATCGGACATTATCAATCTTCAGTTCGCGTCGCCCGATGCAGTGAAGTCCTTCAACTCGCCCTCTTCCAGCACACGGACTTGTTGTTGTGCATCGTCCAGACGGGCGCGGCAGGACGCCAAAAGTTCCGCACCGCGTTTATAGGCAGCCAGCGAATCCTCCAGCGTCAGCTTGCCGGATTCCATATCGGCCACGACCTGCTCCAACTCAGCCAGCGCTGCTTCAAAACTCTGTGTCTTGCTGGATTTTGCTGCCATCTCGATCCCTGTATGCATCAATAACTGCGTGAGGGCGGCATTTTACCCAAGCGCCCCACTCAGGGCCAATTTTTGTTGCCCCCCCCTTTGATTTCGGGGACAATCCCCCGCCCTGAAATCCGTATTCACAGAAAGAGTAGTGGGTATGTCTGAAATCGCCAAACCGAAGCAATTGACCCCCGTTTCCCCGCAGCCGCCGCTGCGCTGGTATTTCGATCCGAAAGTGCTGGAGGTCGAACAGCGCGTGCTGTTCGATGCCGGCCCGAAATATGTCGGGCATGAACTGATGGTTCCCAACCTTGGCGACTACCATGTGATCGACTGGATGGACAAAGCCAAGATGCTGGTGCGCAACGAAAGCGGCGTGGAGCTGCTTTCCAACATCTGCCGTCACCGCCAGGCCACCATGCTGGAAGGCCGCGGCAGCGCGAAGAACATCGTGTGCCCGCTGCATCGCTGGACCTACAAGAACGACGGCGAACTGATCGGCGCGCCGCATTTCCCGGAAAACCCCTGCCTGCACCTGAACAAGACGCCGCTGCAGAACTGGAACGGCCTGCTGTTCGCCGGCCAGCGCGACATCGCCAAGGACCTGGCCAACATGCCCGCATTCAAGGAGATCGATTTCTCCGGCTACATGCTCGATCGCGTGGAGATCGACGAATACAACTTCAACTGGAAGACCTTCATCGAGGTCTATCAGGAAGACTACCACGTCGTGCCCTTCCATCCGGGGTTGGGACAACTGGTGAATTGCGACGACCTGAAGTGGACCTTCGGCGAGAACTTCAGCGTGCAGACCGTGGGCATCAACGACCTGCACCGCAAGGCCGGCAGCCCGGTCTATGAGCAGTGGGCCAAGCAGATCCACCGCTACAGCAAGGGCGAGATGCCGAAGTACGGCGCGATCTGGCTGACCTACTACCCGAACATCACCGTGGAGTGGTATCCGAACACGCTGGTGGTCAGCACCGTGGTGCCGCGCGACGTCGATCATTGCGCCAACATCGTGGAGTTCTACTATCCCGAAGACATCGTGCTGTTCGAGCGCGAATACGTCGAAGCCGAGAAGAAGGCCTATCGCGAAACCGCGGTGGAGGACGACATCATCTGTCTGCGCATGCATGAAGGCCGCCGCGCCCTGTACAAGCAGGGCATCGAAGAGGTCGGCCCCTACCAGTCGCCGACCGAGGATGGGATGCTGCACTTCCAGGAATTCCTGCGCCGCCAGCTGGATCCGCATCTGTAGCAATCACCGTGGGCGCGTTATGGATGCTGGTCGCCGGGCTGTCGTTCGCCTGCATGGGCGTGTTCGTCAAGCTCGGTGCCGCACATTTCAGCAGTAGCGAACTGGTCTTCTATCGCGCCTTCCTTGGCTTGCTGGTCATTGCCGTCATCCTGCTCCGCAAGCGCACTTCGCTCGCCACGCCGCACTGGCGCGGCCATCTGTGGCGCGGCCTGTCCGGCACCATCGCCATGTTGCTGTTCTTCTACTGCATCACCACACTGCCGCTGGCAACCGCCATCACGCTGAATTACACCTCGTCTTTGTTCATCACCGTGCTCTCGTTGCTGGTTTACAAGGATCGTTTTCACCTGCCGCTTACCGCCAGCCTGCTACTGGGCTTTATCGGCGTAGTGCTGCTGCTGCAACCTACCCTGGAGCGCGAGCAATTCTTCAATGGTTTGCTGGGGCTGTGCTCCGGCTTGCTTGCTGCCGTGGCGCTGCTGAATGTGCGCCAGCTCGGGCAAATGGGTGAGCCGGCTGTAAGAGTGGTGTTTTACTTCAATGTGGTTGCCACGTTAGTCAGCGGAATCTGGATGGCGCAAGGCAAGATACACCCGCCGGCGCCGGCCGACCTGGCATTATTGCTCGCCATCGGCGCATCGGGCACCTTTGCCCAGCTCGCCCTGACGCGAGCCTACCGCATCGGGCAGACCCAGGTAGTCAGCACGCTGTCCTACAGTACCATCGCCTTCGCCAGCCTGTTCGGTCAGTTGTTGTGGCAGGAAACACTGCCGCTCCAAGGCTGGCTCGGCATCGTGCTCATCATCGCCAGCGGCATGTTAAGCTTGCGCTTGGCACCAACCCACTCAGAGGCAAGAAAATGATCACCATCCAGGAAAGCAGCCACCTCGTCAACATCGCCGTCATGGGCGAATTCACAATCGCGGATTTCAAACAGTTCGAAGAACACGCGCTGTACAAGCTCAGGGCGCCGGGCAAGGTGAATCTGCTGTTCGACCTGCGCGGCATGCTCTCCTATACCCCGGACGTTGCCTGGGAGGAGATCAAGTTCTTCAGTCGTGAACATAACCACGATTTCAGCAAGATCGCTGTCGTCACCGACGACCAATGGCAGACCTGGCAAGCATGGCTGTCGCGCCTGTTCCTGGATGCGGACGTCCGCGTGTTTGGCGATTACACCGAAGCCCAGTCATGGGCTCAAATATAGCCAGGCGCCCTCCAAGGCCGGACAGGAATCCGGCAGCTTGCTTGTGCTTCGTTTTTGCTCGATCCGGGCAATGATGATATCTTTACATAAATGTGAAGCAGGAATGCTCCAGCAATTTAATCAGTTAATAGACAAGGAAATACGGAACATGGTCAGCAAACGAATGGCAATATTGCTAGCGTCAATGATGGTCGGCATTACTGCCCGCGCTGAAGACAACCCCGGAATTGCAATCCCCCCGGCAGTACAGTCGGCGGTCAAGGCGATGGGATGCGACTCCTGCCATGGCTGGGAGCGAACCAAGTTCGGACCGTCATGGCAAAATGTCGCCGACCGTTATCGCGGCAAGACAAGCTATAACTACAAGGGTTTCAACATCGATAGCGCGGGCGAAAAGCTGCCTCTTGTGGAAGGTTTGGTGAAGAAGGTATCCAAGGGCGGTAAAGGCGAATGGAATGAATACATCCCCATGGCCCCCAACGACCTTAAGGGCGATCGTGCAGCCGAGATCACCGGCATCGTCAACTTCATTCTTTCCATTCCGCCCAAGAAATGAAGTCGGGCGTAAAAAACGCTCGGACATAACGTAATGCGTTGTACAAAAATAAAAAACCCGCTTTGAGCGGGTTTTTGTTTACATACCGGAGCCGTACTGAATTACTTCAGCTTGGTTTCCTTGTATGCCACATGCTTGCGTGCTACCGGGTCGAATTTCATGAATTCGAGTTTTCCCGGAGTAGTGCGCTTGTTCTTGTTGGTGGTGTAGAAATGCCCCGTACCAGCGGAGGATTCCAGCTTGATCTTTTCGCGTGCGCCTTTTGCCACAGTCGTTCTCCTTTATACCTTCTCGCCGCGGGCACGCATCTCGAACAGGACAGCGTCGATGCCGTTCTTGTCGATGGTGCGCAGTGCAGCATTGGTCAGGCGCAAAGACACCCAACGATTTTCAGATTCCACCCACAAACGGCGTTGCTGCAGATTCGGCAAGAAACGACGCTTGGTTTTATTGTTCGCGTGGGAGATGTTGTTGCCCACCATGGGCTTTTTCCCAGTTACTTGACAGACGCGTGCCATGACAATCACTCCAACCAGTTTTTCAAAGAGGCGCGATTCTACCTAAAGCACCCCAAAGACACAACCCTACTTTTCTTTTCTGTACAACGCAGACTGGGCATGGGCCTGCAAACCCTCGCCAAAAGCCAGAATTGAGGCGATTTCGCCTAATTTTTGGGCGCCCCGGGCTGAGACCTGGATCAGGCTGCTGCGTTTCTGGAAGTCATACACCCCCAACGGCGAGGAAAAACGGGCCGTTCCCGAGGTCGGCAGCACGTGGTTGGGGCCCGCACAGTAGTCGCCCAGCGATTCCGAGGTGTAACGCCCCATGAAGATGGCCCCCGCATGTTTCAGCTTGGGCAGCCAGGTTTGCGGGTCGCCCACCGACAGCTCCAGGTGTTCCGGCGCAATACGATTGCTGATGCGGCAAGCCTCGTCCATATCCGCCACATGGATCAGCGCGCCACGATTCTGCAGTGCGGTCCGGATGATGTCCTTGCGCGGCATCTGTTCCAGCAGCTTGTTCGCACTCGCTGCCACGGCCTCAATGAAGGCCGCATCCGGCGACAGCAGGATGGCCTGCGCCAGCTCGTCGTGCTCGGCCTGCGAGAACAAATCCATCGCCACCCAGTCCGGATCGGTCTTGCCGTCGCAGATCACCAGGATCTCGGAGGGGCCCGCAATCATGTCGATGCCGCAAGCACCGAACACACGGCGCTTGGCCGAGGCAACATAGGCATTGCCGGGGCCGACGATCTTGTCCACCTTGGGAATGCTTGCCGTACCGTAGGCCAGCGCCGCCACGGCTTGCGCCCCGCCGATGGTGAACACGCGATCCACGCCGGACAGATACGCCGCCGCCAGCACCAGCTGGTTCTTCACGCCGTCCGGAGTGGGAACGACCATGATGAGTTCGAGAACCCCGGCCACTTTCGCGGGCAGCGCGTTCATCAACACGGAAGAAGGATAGGCCGCCTTGCCGCCCGGAACATACAGGCCGACCCGATCCAGCGGCGTGACTTGCTGGCCGAGCATGGTGCCGTCTTCATCCAGGTAATTCCAGGAAGCCTGCACCTGCTTCTTGTGGTATTCGGTGACCCGCTGCGCGGCCTGTTCCAATGCACTTTTCTGGTCGGCAGGAAGCCCGTCGAATGCCGCTTTCAACTCGGTTTTGGGCAACTCCATCGCCGCGGCATCCGCCAGCGGCAACCGGTCGAATTTGCGCGTGTATTCCAGTACGGCGTCATCGCCGCGCTTCTTTACATCGGCAAGGATGGCGGCAACGGTTGCTTCCAGTTTCTCGTCGGCCGTCTCTTCAAAAGCCAACAGTTTGCCCAGCTTGGCATCGAAGTCGGCTTGTTGGGTGGAAAGTCGGGTAATTTTCATGTTCGGTATCTCTATTTGATGGCTCCGGCAAACGCATCCAGCATCGGCTGGATCGTTGCGCGCTTGAGTTTCAGCGAAGCCTGATTCACCACCAGACGCGAAGAAATCTGCGCGATCTCCTCCACGGCCTTGAGGTTGTTGGCTTTCAAGGTGCCGCCGCTGCTGACCAGATCGACGATGGCATCGGACAGGCCGACCAGCGGCGCCAACTCCATCGAGCCATACAGCTTGATCAGATCGACGTGCACGCCCTTGGAGGCGAAGTGTTCGCGCGCCGTTTTCACGTATTTGGTCGCCACGCGCAGTCGCGCACCCTGTTTCACCGCCGACTCGTAATCGAAATCGTTGCGCACCGCCACCATCATGCGGCACTTGGCGATGTTCAGGTCCAGCGGCTGGTACAAGCCCTCGCCGCCATGTTCGTTCAGCACATCCTTGCCCGCCACGCCCATGTCTGCCGCGCCGTATTGCACATAAGTCGGCACGTCGGAAGCGCGCACGATGATCAGGCGCACGTCGTCGCGGTTGGTCGGGATGATGAGTTTGCGCGAAGACTCGGGGTCTTCCAGCGCGGTGATGCCAGCCGCCTGCAGCAGCGGCATGGTCTCTTCAAAGATGCGGCCCTTGGACAGGGCAATGGTGATGGTCATGCTGGTTCGCTTGTTTTCGCAAAAGAGCGCATTTTACAGGCAAACAGGGGGCAAAATGAAATTGGCGTTATTCCCCGCCCCTCTCTGCTTTTGCGTCACCGGCTGGAGCCGGAACCAGGACGCTCAGAAATACCTGGGGACCGCCCGCACTTCGACCTGCAGCCCGCCCTGCTCGGGCGGCTGTGTCAGCAATGCCTGCTGTTCCGGCGTCAGCAACCTGATCTTGTCTGCATCGCGCGACCGGCTGAACACGCCGTTGCGCCACTGGTAGACCTCGTCGAGCTTCTGCTCGTAGGTATAGCTGTGGTCGTTGTCGTTGTAGTAGTCGTCGAAGCGGTTGCGTCCCAGGTAGACAGCGTTGGAACCCTCGTAGCCGGTCTTCTGTTCCGAAACGGGATCGGTATTCAGGATATAGCTCCAGTCGCCGGGCACGAAATTGCCGGGCGCCACCTCGGCGCGCAGCTTCAGCAGTTTGCCGCGCGTGCCGGCATCGTGCGGATCGAAGTCCTTCTCGAAACTCCACATGCTGCCGGGCTCTATCCCCACCAGCGGATCGCCGTCCGCGAGCAGCGCCTGTTCGACCTTGCGGGTGCGGACGGGGTCATGCTTGACCCGGCTGTAGTAGTCCAGCACGCCTTGCACGATGACCAGCTTGGTGGCGGTGTAGCAGCCCATGGCGTATTTGCCCTGATGGGTGAAGGCGTCCATGACCGCGGCATGCAGGGAAACGCCGGGGTTAGGCGTGCCGCGGTTCCAGTATTTCCGGTTCCACCTGGCCGGCCCGCCATCGGGCCAGTCCCACTCCAGCCGCTCGGCCCAAGCTACGATGTTCTGGCGCACGCCCACGCGATCGGCCAGCGCCTCGGCGGAACAGGATTCGTTCCTGAATTTCGTGGTGCGCCCATGCTGCAGCATGGCCAGCAGGATCTCCTTTTTCGACACGGTGTTCACCACGCGCATCTTGCCTCTGGCCCCGGTCGGCAGGCGCACCTGTTCGGTGGTCAGCGCATATTCGGGGCGCGTGGACAGGTCGAGCGTGCGGGTGTCGTCCGCCGGAGTGGTCAATGCCAGGGTCAACACGCCGGCCTGTTCATCCACCGTTTGCGCGACCTCATCGGCCGGTATCTGCAATGCCTGCAGGTAACCTGCCACACCTTGCCTGACCGCCTCCAGGCGGGTCGGGCAATAGAACTGCACCTCGGCCTGCGCGGCCCCTGCGCAACAGGACAAGACAAGAAGAATGAATACTCTTGCAGTCATCAGGACTCCCTCATTGCATGCACCGGCGGGCAGAACCCGTCGCTGCGTTAATTTTGATGTTTGATCTTGCAATACTGCCAGGGCGTTCCTGCTTAACCCCGACTGCTGAGACAGGACGCATCGAAAAAGTTCTCGGCAAACCGGAATGGGTTGCGTGTGACCGGCAACAGCACGCTCCCGTTATTTCAGGCGGCGCCTGCGCCGACGGTCAGGTTCATTTGACCCGGCGAATGTTAGCGCCGAGCTGCGACAGTTTGCTTTCGATGTGTTCGTAGCCGCGATCCAGATGGTAGATGCGGTCGATGACCGTTTCGCCCTGCGCAACCAGACCGGCGATGACCAGGCAGGCCGAAGCGCGCAGGTCGGTGGCCATTACCGTCGCACCTTCCAGATGGCCCACGCCCTTGACCACCGAGGTGTTGCCTTCCACGTCGATCTGCGCGCCGAGGCGGCGCAGTTCCTGCACGTGCATGAAGCGGTTCTCGAAAATGGTTTCGACCACCATGGCGCTGCCTTCGGCGATGCAGTTGAGCGCCATGAATTGCGCCTGCATGTCGGTGGGAAAGGCCGGGTGCGGCGCGGTGCGCACGTTCACGGCTTTCGGCCTTCCGTTCATTTCCAGGTGAATGGTGTCGCCCGCCACCTTGATCTGCGCACCGGCTTCGGTGAGTTTTTCCAGCACGGTTTCCAGGATATCGGCGCGTGTCTCGCGCAAGGTGATGCTGCCGCCGGTCGCTGCGGCCGCCACCAGGAAGGTGCCGCTTTCGATGCGGTCCGGCATGATGCGGTGTGTCGCGCCGTGCAGCTTTTCTACACCGGTGATCGTGACGGTATCGGTGCCATCGCCGGAAATCTGCGCGCCCATCGCACGCAGGCAATTCGCCAGATCGACCACTTCCGGCTCGCGCGCGGCGTTCTCCAGCACGGTCACGCCGTCCGCCAGCGCAGCCGCCATCATCAGGTTCTCGGTGCCGGTGACGCTGACGATATCGAAGAAGATGCGCGCGCCCTTCAATCGTTTGGCCTTGGCGTGGATATAACCGTGCTCGATGGCGATCTCGGCGCCCATCGCCTGCAGGCCCTTGATGTGCAGGTCAACCGGACGCGAACCGATAGCGCAGCCGCCGGGCAGTGAAACCTTGGCATCGCCGAAACGCGCCACCAGCGGCCCCAGCACGAGGATGGCCGCACGCATAGTCTTCACCATGTCGTAGGGCGCTTCCCAGTTGGTGACGTTACTGCCATTGAAGGTGATCTCTCCCGTCGCCGATTCCGCGGCGACGCCCATTTGCTGCAACAGTTTGCGCATGGTGCCGACGTCGTGCAGGTCAGGCAGGTTAGTCAGCCGCAAGGTGTCTGCCGTCAGCAAGCTGGCACACATGATGGGCAAGGCGGCGTTTTTGGCACCGGAAATGCGCACTTCTCCGCGCAAAGGGCTTCCGCCCTGAATTGCTAGTTTTTGCATTGATTGATCTTCTCGACGCCGTTGTGGCGTTTAATTTGATGATGAATTCATTGGCAGCGCATCAGCCACACCATACAGGTCGGCAAGACTGCGCAGGTTATCCGGGACGTTGACGAAGGTGAGCTTTGCTTCATGGCGTTGCGCATTGCGCAGCCAACCCAGCAACAGGCTCACCCCGGCAGAATCCGCCGCCTCGACCCGAGCCAGATCGACAGTCCAGTTTTTTCCTTCCAGCGGCTGCATCGCCTCATTGAACGTTGTGCCGATGGTCTCCATGGTCAGCCGGCCAGACACCAGCAAGCGGTCGCCCTCGCGCTGAATCACTTTGCCCCTGCCTTTTCAGCCGCTGCCGCGTTGGCAGCAGACGATTTGTTCTTGTCGGCCAACGTCTTGATCAAACCGTCGACGCCGACTTGCTGGATCTGCTCAGCGAACGTGCCACGATAGCTGGTCACCAGGCTCACACCCTCCACGGTCATGTCATACACTTTCCACCCGTTCGGTGTCTTCTCCAGGTCGTAATCCACCAGTATCGGCGGCTGCGAACTGCCGGGTTTGACGATGGCAGTCTTAACGAGCACATCATCCCCGCTATCATCCTGCTTGATGGGCGGCTTGACCTCGACAACCTGGTCGCGATAGGAAGTGAAAGCCTTGGTATAGGTGCGCACCAGCATGATACGGAACTCGGTCATCAATGCCTGCTTCTGCTCCGGCGTGGCTGTTCGCCAGGATCGCCCCACCGCCAGTTTGGTCATGCGCTCGAAATTGAAATGTGGCAGGACTTTTGCGTCCACCAGCTCCAGCAATTTCTTCTGGTTGCCGGCACGCAGATCCTTGTCGGCGCGCACGATATCCAGGACCTCGTGCACCGTGTCCTTGATCAGGACGTCCGCAGCAGGCATATCAGCCCGTACTACCGACGAGAGGCTCAGCAACATCACACCGGACAGCAGCATAAATAACTTGTTCATGGCATTCACTCTTCGCTTTAGTGTCTTTGTTATTTCTTTGCGTCGCTGTTATAGAGGAACTTGCCGATCAAATCCTCCAGCACCACCGCAGATTGTGTTTTCTTGAATTCATCGCCAGCCTGCAACATCTTGTCGTCGCCACCGGGAACCAGGCCGATGTACTGCTCGCCCAGCAAGCCGGAGGTCAGAATGTTGGCAAAGGTATCTTTGGGGAATTGATAGCGCTTGTCGATGCTCATGGTCACCTTGGCTTCGTAACGATCGGTGTCCAGCACGATGCTGGTGACCCGTCCGACCAGCACGCCGGCGCTTCTCACCGAAGCGGTCGGCTTCAGGCCTCCGACATTGGTGAAGTGCGCCTGCAGCTTATAGGTCTCGGACACGTTGTAAGTGCTCAAGTTTCCGACCTTGAGCGCCAGCACCACCAGCGCAGCGATGCCTGCCACGACGAATATACCTACCCACAAATCCAACGTGGTACGTTCCATACTAATCCCCCCGAAACATGAAAGCGGTCAAAATAAAATCCAGCATCAGGATGACCAGCGACGACTGCACTACAGTGCGCGTGGTAGCCCCCGAAACACCCTCAGCGGTGGGTGGCGCGTCGTAGCCCTCAAACAGCGAGATGACGGTCACCGCCACACCGAATACAAAGCTCTTGATCACGCCGTTCAGCACGTCATGCTGAAAATCCACGGCCCCCTGCATCTGCGACCAGAACGACCCTTCGTCCACACCGATCACGACCACGCCCACCACATAACCGCCGAATACGCCCATCGCGGAGAACATCGCGGCCAGCAACGGCATGGATAGCACCCCGGCCCAGAAGCGCGGCGCCACCACGCGGGCGATCGGATTAACCGCCATCAACTCCATCGCGTCGATCTGTTCGGTCGCCTTCATCAGGCCGATCTCTGCGGTCATCGCAGATCCGGCGCGGCTGGCGAACAGCAGCGCCGCAAGCACCGGCCCAAGTTCGCGCACCAGGCTCAGCGCCACCAGCGATCCCAGCGCCGATTCCGAGCCGTAGCGCTTGAGCGTCTCATACCCCTGCAAACCCAGCACCATACCGACGAACATGCCGGCCACCAGGATGATGATGAGCGACATCACACCGGAGAAAAAGATCTCGCGCACCGTCAGCTGGAAACGGCGGAAACTCATGCCGGAATAGAACAGCGTCAGCATGAAAAATCGCGCGGCATAGCCGATACGCCAAACAGCGTTCACTACGTGCGATCCGATACCCCGCAAGGTTCTGACTATGGCCATCAGGCATGTACTCCCAGATCTTTGTTGAAATCATTGCCGGGATAATGGAACGGGATCGGCCCATCCATCTCCCCGTGAACGAACTGTTTCACGAACGATTCGCCGGAAGCGCGAATGTCGTCTGCGGAGCCTTCCGCAATGATCGCGCCGTTCGAAACAAAATATACGTAATCCACAATCTTCAGCGACTCCTGCACATCGTGCGTCACCACAATGGAAGTTGCCCCCAGCGCATCATTCAGGCGGCGGATCAGCTCGCCCACCACGGTCAGCGAGATCGGATCCAGCCCCGCAAACGGCTCGTCATACATGATCAGCATCGGATCCAGCGCAATGGTGCGCGCCAAGGCCACGCGCCGCGCCATGCCGCCCGAAAGTTCGGCCGGCATCAGGTCCTGGGTGCCGTACAGTCCTACCGCATGCAATTTCATCATCACCAGGTCGTGGATGACTTCCTCAGGCAGGTCAGTATGTTCGCGCATCTGGAACGCAACGTTGTCAAACACCGTCATATCGGTGAACAATGCGCCGAACTGGAACAGCATCCCCATCTTGCGGCGCATTGCATACAGCCCCTGCGGGTCAAGTTCGCTGATCACCTGCCCGTCCACTTTCACATAACCCTTGGTCGGCTTGAGCACCCCGCCGATGTGGCGCAGGATGGTCGTCTTGCCGCAACCGCTCAAGCCCATGATGGCGATCAGCTTCCCTTTCGGAAAGGACATGTTGATGCCTTTCAGGATGGGACGGCTGTCGTAGGCAAAATTGACATCGCGGATTTCTACCAAAGGTGCGGACACTGAACAAACCTATCGCGAGCGGGAAGAGGTGCGCATTCTAAACCACGCCACCACAACTTGGGAACCGGCGATAACTTGAGCTTGGCGCGATTGCGGGCTATCCTGCAAGGCGTTACACACATCTCGTGGCCATTTTCAGGATAACAGCGTGACACTCCCTGCTCTGCTCATCGTCGATGACGATCCGCTCATCCGCGATTCATTAAGGTTGATTCTGGGTGACGAATTCGACATCCATCTCGCCGAAGACCGTCCTCATGCCATACGCCTGTTGCGCGACATGGCAACTCCACCGCAACTGGCACTGGTCGATCTGGGGCTGCCGCCCACGCCTCATCGCCCGGAAGAAGGCTTTCGGCTCATCACCGAACTGCTGGCGCATTCGCCCAACATCAAGGTCATCACACTGTCCGGGCAGAACGAGGAAAGCAACGCGCGCCATGCCCGCACTCTCGGCGCCATCGAATTCGTCGCCAAACCGTGCGGACCGGAGACAATACGCGCCCTGTTGCGCGACGCCTTGCGCATCCAGCAAAGCGAACAAGCCGACCTTAGCGATAGCCAGTCGCTGTTCGGCATTATCGGCAACAGCCAACCCCTGCAGGCGATGCGCAGCCAGATCGAGCTGTATGCGAAAACACCCTTTCCCGTACTGATCGAAGGTGAGTCGGGCAGCGGCAAGGAGTTGGTGGCTACGGCCTTGCAACGCCTGAGTGGCAAACCCGACAACTCATATGTCGTGCTCAATTGCGCCGCCATCTCGCCCAACTTGCTGGAATCGACCCTGTTCGGCCATGCCAAGGGCGCGTTCACCGGCGCCACCAGCGCACAGATGGGTTTTTTCGAGAAAGCCGAGAATGGCTCGCTGTTTCTCGACGAGATCGGCGAAATGCCGCAGGAATTGCAAGCCAAGTTGCTGCGCGTACTGGAGAATGGCGAATATCAGCGCGTCGGCGAGGCGACCACCCGCAAGAGCAATGCCCGCATCATCGCCGCCACCAACCGCGACCTGAAACTGGCGGTGCGCAGCGGAACCTTCCGCACCGACCTCTACCATCGCCTGAGCATCTTCACCATTCAGGTTCCCCCGCTGCGAACGCTGGGCGAGGACAAGCTGCTGCTGCTGGAGCATTTCAAGAACTTCTATGCCCGGCAGGCACAACGTCCGCCGTTCAAGTTCGACCAGGCCGCACAGCAAGCCTGGATGCAATACTCCTTCCCCGGCAATACCCGCGAGCTGCGCAATATCGCCATCCGCCTGACCACCAAGTACCCGGGTATCGAAGTCAACGCACGGCAACTGGAAGCGGAGTTCGACCCGCAAACGGAAATGTCCTGGACAGCACCGGCCGACCTCTCCGCCGAAGCTCGCCAGGTCCTGCAGCAGGGCGGGTTCGATCTGGACGATATGCTGATGGGCTATACTTCCCGCTACATCGACGCCGCCATGGAATTGGCTCATGGCAATGTCAGCGAAGCCGCGAAACTGCTGGGAATCGCGCGCACCACGCTCTACAGCCGCATGGAAGCCGTGCAGAAACACAAAGCGCAGAAAATTCAGTAAAGGGGAAATAGATGTATCTGGAGCACTTCGGCCTGACCGAGCAGCCTTTCAAGATCACTCCTGTCACAGAGTTTTTTTTCGCCGGCGCAAACCGGGGCGAGATCCTCGATGCACTGATCTATGCGATTACCGACGGGGAAGGCATCGTCAAGATCAGCGGCGAGGTCGGCAGCGGCAAGACCATGCTGTGCCGCATGCTGCTGGACCGGCTCCCCTCCAACATCAAGGCCATCTACCTCGCCAACCCGAGCATGTCGCGCGACGAACTGCTGTATGCCATCGCCGACCGTCTCGACCTCAATCTTGAAGGCCAGCGCGTCAATATCATCCTGCAAACCCTGCAAAACCAGCTGGAAGCGATGTATGAACGCGGCGAACGCTGCGTGGTGCTGGTGGATGAAGCCCATGCCATGCCGCTGGACACGCTGGAGGAACTGCGCCTGCTCTACAACCTGCAGGTCGGCAAGCACAAGCTGATCCAGATCGTCCTGTTCGGCCAACCCGAACTCGACGAAAAACTGGAGCAGAGCAACATGCGCCAGCTGAAGGATCGCATCGTGCATCACTTCAACATCCTGCCGATCTCGCGCAAGGTCATCAACGATTACCTGATGTTCCGCATGCGCGCCGCCGGATATAAAGGCCCCGACATCTTTTCCCCCTCAGCGGTACTGCTCATCGGCAAAGCCTCGCAAGGACTGATGCGCCGCGTCAACATCCTGGCAGACAAGGCCTTGCTTGCCGCCTTCGTGGAGAACACGCACAAGATCGAAGTCCGGCACGTACAGGCGGCCGTTCGCGACAGCGAAATGGTCCCCATGAGCAACTGGCTGAAACGCAAGAGCATCTCGATGGCAGGCGGCATTGCCCTGTTTGCGGCCACCTTGGCCGGCGCAGGCTGGTTCATCGGAAAAAACACCAACCATCAAAACGAAGCGGCGGTACAACAATCCGAGCCCACACGCCCGATCGTGGCAAGCCCCCCCCAGGCGATACCGGCACCCCCATCCGCAACGGCGGCTCCCGCTGTCGCAGCAACTTCCGGGGTCGCAGCAGCACCTGCAGCTGCCGACGCATCCAACGTTGCCATCCTGCCTCTCGAAAGAACGCTCACCCTCCCTGCCGAACCGGTTGTCGCCAAACCGCAACGGCCAGCCGCACGCCAACCGCAGGAAGCGGTCCCCGCAAAACCCACTGCACCCGCATCGAATACCTCGCTGCTGCAACAGCGCCTCGACGAAACACACAGGGCGATGGCTGCCCCGCACCACGGGGCAGTCAGCATCCAGCTGTTCTATACAGACGATATCCGCCCCCAGCGCATGGAACGCTTCCTGGATCGGGCTCAAAGATTGGGCAAACTTGCCGAAATATATATCGTGCCGATCAAATTGAACGGCAGGGACGGGTACCGCGTCCTATATGGGCTGTATAACAGCAATGACGCAGCACGCGCAGGCATGAACGGGTTGCCGCAGAGATATAAAGAAGCTTTTGCACCAACTTTGTACATGCTGGATGGCTCGCAGAATCCGCCCTAAGCGATTGAAGAGGCAAGTATATAGGCCGAATGGCATATTGCCGCAGTAGGTAAATGATGTTACCTTGTGCCGATAAGAATTTGGGAGGGAGTAAGGGAATGAGGTTCACTCACGCACTGATGTGCTCGGCTTGTATTGCTCTAGTTGCCTGCAACAGCACCAACAGCAAGTCGTTTGCCCTATCCGACAAACACATCCAGCAGAGTGACTCAGCCCCCGCCCTAGCTGGCGACATCCCGCAAACCAGCAAGCTTCCTGTCGTTCTCCCTCCTCCCAAACCTGCCGCCAAAGTAGAGACTTACAGCGTCGTAGTCACCAGTGTGCCGGCGCGCGAAATCCTGTTTGCGCTGGCGCGCGATGCCAAGATCAACATCGACATCGGCGCCGGTATCGAGGGCAATGTCACGCTGAATGCGATCGACCAGACCTTGCCGCAGATACTGGATCGCATCTCCAAGCAAATCGACATGCGCTACACCATCGAGAATGGCAACTTGTTCGTGGAAGCGGACAAGCCATTCCTGAAAACCTACAAGATCGACTTCATCAACATGTCGCGTACGGTGAACAGCAAGATTTTCACCAGCAGCCAGATCGGTGGGGCAACTGGTTCAACCGGGTCTGCGGCCGGCGGGAATACAGCTTCGACCACCATAAGCAGCGATACAAAGAACGATCTGATGAACAGCCTGATCGATAACGTCAAAGCCATCCTTGCAGACGATGATCGCATCAGATACACGGAACGAGTTGAACTGCGAAATGAAATCGCCGCTGCTGCCCGTGGAACGGGAATGGCATCGGCGAACAGCGGCATTGCCGGCCCCAGCGGCGGCAAAGGGCAGGCCAGCAAGACCGGCGGTGGTGCCGCCGGCAGTGGCAATGAAGACGTGACAAGTCAGGCTTCCACCGTACAGCAAACCGGCAAATACGAACCGGCTGTCAACGTCAACGCCAACAAGGAAACCGGCGTATTGATCGTTCGCGCCACTGCACGTCAGCACAAGAAAGTTCAGGAATTCATCGATAAAGTCATGTCGACTGCACGCCGCCAGGTGCTGATCGAAGCGACCATCGCCGAAGTTTCGCTGAACAGCAACTACCAGCAAGGAATCAACTGGAGCGCGCTGGCGCTCGGGGGGAAAGGTTTCAACCTGACCCAGTTGGGAACGGCGGGACTTCCTTCAGCCTCTACCGGCAACATGATCACCATGGCTTATAACAACGCAACCTCCAAGGTTGGAAATATCAGCGGCGCCGTCAAGCTGCTCGATTCCTTTGGCGATGTAAAAGTCCTTTCCAGCCCCAAACTAAGCGTGATGAATAACCAAACCGCCACGCTCAAGGTGGTGGACAACAAAATCTACTTCACAGTCTCGGTCACTCCCGGCACCACTTCGACCACAGGCACTACCCAACCAACATTTACTACCACCCCCGTTCCGGTAGCGGTCGGCTTCACCATGAACGTCACACCCGAAATCAGCGATTCGGACTCGGTGACCATCAACGTTCGCCCGACGATCACGCGCATCATCGGCTATGTAAACGATCCCAACCCCAGTTTGGCCAACCCCTGCGGTTTCAATGTCACCGCCGGTTGCAGTATTGCCGCCGTTGTTAACAAGGTCCCCGAGATCCGCACCCGTGAGATGGAATCCATCATTCGCGTGAACAGTGGGCAAATTGCCGTACTGGGCGGTTTGATGCAGGACGAGATCAACAACCTGAGCGACGGCGTGCCGGTGGTGGACAATATCCCGGGCATCGGCAATATCTTCAAGAACCGCAACGACACCAAGACCAAGACGGAGCTGGTGATCTTCCTGCGTCCGATCGTGATCAAGGATGCCAGCCTCGAAGGCGATTTCAGTAATTTCCGCAACAGCCTGCCCGACGCTAACTTTGTCAAACCCGAAGGGGAAAAGGCGAAGCCATGAGCCTACTACTCGATGCCATGAAAAAATCCGGCGATGGCCAGCAGCAGAGTACTGGCCTGTCCGGCTTGACGCTGGAAGAACATACGCCATCGCGTTCATCCGCCTCATCCGCGGCTCCAACAAGCGCCCCCTCCCGTGCCGCCGGAGAAACCCTGTTCTCCGCCAAACAGAAGAAATCCGCCTCCTTCAAATGGAAGCTGGGCCTCGTTCCCACGACCTTGTTGCTCGCATTGGTGTTTGGTTCGGGTTATGGCTATTACGTCTGGCTGCAACTCCAGCCGCCGAGCCAGCCTCACATGGCGCAGCAACGGCCAGTCGTCCTGCCGCCACCTGTTGCTGTCGCGCCGCCGGTCCCGGCCGCTCCGGTCATGGTGGCCGCGCCTGCACTGGTACCGATGATGCCGCCGCAGGAAGCATCGAAGCCTGAACCACAAGTTCAACCGCTGGTCACTGCGCGCAATGAGGATTTCGATGCCCCGCGCAGCAAACCAAAAGCAAGCAGGGCATACAGCAAACCCGCAGCGGATGGCATAACCATTCAGCGCAAAGTCGAAGCGGATACAGTCACACCGGCACTGCTCAATGCTTATCAGGCCTATCAGCGCGGCGATTACGTGACGGCTGCGCAAAGTTACCGCGAAGTGCTAAGCAAAGACGGGCACAACCACGACGCCCTGCTCGGCCTGGCAGCGATCGCCCAACAGCAAGGCCAAAGCGAGATGGCGCAAAACTATTACCGCCAATTGCTGGTGCTCGACCCCCGCGATCCTGCAGCACAAGCAGCAATGATGGGTTACGCGTCAGACACGGGCAATACGGAAAGCCATCTCAAGACTTTGCTGTCCGAACAGCCGCGTTCCGGCGCCTTGAATTTCGCATTGGGCAACTATTACGCCGACCAATCCAACTGGAGTGACGCGCAACAATATTATTTCACCGCACACGCGCTGGAACCTTCGAATGCGCAATTCACCTTCAATCTTGCCGTGAGTCTGGATCATCTCGGCCAGCGCAAACTCGCAGCTCAGTATTATCAGCAGGCTTTGCAACTCGACACTTCCGACAACTCCGGATTCGATCATGCACAAGCGCAAAAGCGTCTGGATGAACTGACTCCCGCCCACTAAGGAAGAAGATGGCTGCACCGCAACAACAGACCCAGCAGCCCATCGGGCACTTGCTGATAGCGAAGGGGGTGATCAGTGAAGATCAACTTCGCATCGCAACGCAGGAGCAAAACAAAACCCCGCAGCCGCTAGGCCGCCTGTTGGTGCGTCTCGGTTTCTTGTCCGAAGCGACCATCCGCGACGTGCTTTCCGAAAATCTCGGACAGGAGAGCGTCGATCTCACCAACGTCCTGGTTGATCCCGCTGCGATCTCCCTGATCCCGAAAGAGATCGCCCGCCGCTACATCCTGCTGCCGCTGTCGGTCGATGCCGCCAACAAGATCCTGACCATCGCGATCGCCGATCCGGACAACATCATCGCGCTCGACCAGGTGCGCGCGCTGCTGCGCGACGAATATCGCCTGGTCACCCAGCTCGCCAGCGAATCAGACATCCTGCGCGCCATCGACCAGTACTACGGCTTCGAGCTTTCCATCGACGGCATCCTGCACGAGATCGAGCCGGGCGAGATGGATCACCAGAACCTCCAGCAGGGGGTGAACGAATTCAGCCAGCCGGTGGTGCGCCTGATCGATGCGCTGCTCACCGAGGCCGTGCAACTGGGCGCTTCCGACATCCACTTCGAACCGGAAAGCAGCTTCCTGCGCATCCGTTACCGCGTCGACGGCGTATTGCGCCAGGTGCGCAGCCTGCACAAGAGCTTCTGGCCGGCGATGGTGGTGCGCCTGAAAGTGATGAGCGGCATGAACATCGCCGAGACGCGTGCGCCGCAGGACGGCCGCATCTCGCTGCGCCTGTCGGGACGCCCCATCGATTTCCGCGTCGCTTCGCACCCCACCTCCTACGGCGAGAACCTGGTGCTGCGTATCCTGGACCGGCAAAAGGGTATCGTACCGATCAACCAGATCGGCCTGGATGAAACAGCGCTGAACACCCTCAAAACCATTGTCGCCAAACCGGAAGGCATCGTGCTGGTCACCGGCCCAACCGGTAGCGGCAAGACGACCACGCTGTATTCGGTGCTGAACCACGTCAACACCGAGTCGGTGAACATCATGACTCTGGAAGACCCGGTCGAATATCCCATTCCGCTGATTCGTCAGAGCTCGGTCAATGAAGCAGCCAAACTGGATTTCGTCAGCGGTATCCGCTCCCTGATGCGCCAGGACCCGGACATCATCCTCGTCGGCGAAATTCGCGACCACCCGACCGCCGAGATGGCTTTCCGTGCCGCGATGACGGGCCACCAGGTCTATTCGACGCTGCACACCAATTCGGCTATCGGCGCCATTCCGCGTCTGCTCGACATCGGCATCCTGCCCGACATCATGGCGGGCAACATCATCGGCATCATCGCCCAGCGGCTGGTTCGCTTACTCTGCAAACATTGCAAGTACCCCTACCACCCGGACCATGCCGAATGCAAGATCCTCGGCATTCGCCACGATGAGAACATCACCATCTACCGCGCTGCCGGTTGCGACATCTGCCACCACCAGGGCTACACCGGGCGACAGGCCATCATGGAGATCCTCAGGATGGACAGCGACATGGACGATCTGGTCGCACGCCGCGCCAGCATCCGCGACTTGAAGAACCATGCGCTGGAACGCGGCTTCCGCCCGCTGGCCCAGGATGGCGTCCGCCGCATCCTGCAAGGCGTCACCTCCATTGCCGAGGTGGCTCGCGTGGTTGACCTGAGCGACCGGATGTAACCTGACCCATGGCGCTCTACTCCTACAAAGCGATAGATAACACCGGCAAGTCCGCCAAAGGATTGCAGGATGCCGCCAACCTGATCGACCTCGAACAGCGGCTGAAGCGCGGGGGGCTCGACCTCATCAGCGCCAAGGAAGAAGAAGACAAGGTCTCTTTCGGCAGCGGCAAGATCAAGCGCCCCGACCTCATCACCTTCTTCTTCAACCTCGAACAACTCACCCGTGCCGGCGTGCCGCTGCTGGAATGCCTCGGCGACCTGCGCGACAGCATGGAAGAGGCCGCCTTCCGCGAAATTATCGCCAGCCTGATCGAGTCCATCGAGAGCGGGAAAAAACTTTCGCAGGCGATGGCATTGCACCCGAATGCTTTCGACAAGATCACTTGCAGCCTGACTCGCGCAGGAGAAGACAGCGGACGGCTGGTCGATGTGTTCAAGCATCTCACCGAATCGCTCAAATGGCAGGACGAGATGGCCTCGCAGACCAAGAACATGATGATCTACCCGGCCTTCGTCGGCACCGTGGTACTGGCCATCACCTTCTTCCTGATGATCTACCTGGTGCCGCAACTGGTCGGCTTCATCAAGGGCATGGGGCAGGATATCCCGATCCAGACCCGAATGCTGCTGGCGACTTCAGCCTTCTTTGTGAACTACTGGTACGTCGTGCTGCTGACCCCGCCTGCTTTGTACGGCATCTTCAAGGTCGCGCTGATCAGCAAACCGGACCTGCAATACCATCTGGACAACTTCAAGCTGCACGTCTGGCCCACCGGCCCCATCCTGCGCAAGATCATCCTGGCCCGTTTCGCCAACACCTTCGCCATGATGTACAGTTCCGGCATCACCATTCTGGACTGCATCGCCAACTCGCGCGATCTGGTCAACAACCAGGTCATCGCCAAGAGCTTGCAGAACGTGATGCAGGAAATTGAGTCGGGCAAGAACCTGACGCAAAGTTTCCAGAACACCGGCATCTTCCCGCCGCTGGTGGTGCGCATGCTGAAAGTGGGCGAAGCCACCGGACAACTCGACCAGGCGCTGCTCAACGTCAGCTATTTTTACGACCGCGACGTGAAAGACTCGATCAAGAAAGTACAAGTGATGATCGAACCGACCATGACCATCATCCTCGGCGCATTGCTGGGCTGGGTGATGCTGTCGGTGCTGTCGCCCATCTACGACATCATCAGCAAGGTGAAAATGTAAATGGCTCGCACCCTACTCTTCCTCAGCGCCGACTCATTCCACGCCCGCATCTGGAATAGCGGCCAACTGGGTGAATCGCAAAATTTCACCTACGACGCCAACGGACGCGAGAACTTCTCCGCTTTCCTGAAACTGCATCGCCATCCAGCCTACCTGCTGGTGGACGTCATCGAAGAAGACTTCCGGCTGGAAACCGTGCCGCATTTGATCGGCCCGTCACGCCGGGACCTGCTGGCACGCAAATTCGAACAGTTCTATCGCAGCACACCGTTCCGCCAGGCCACCCTGCTGCAGCGCCAGGCTGACGGCCGCCGCGACGATGAAATGCTGTTCTCGGCGCTGACCAACCCGCAACGCATCTCCCCCTGGGTGGATGTGCTGCTGGCGAACGAGATCCCGCTCGTCGGCATCTACTCGCTTCCCAATATCAGCGCCCCGCTGATCAAAGGCATTCCTTCCGATCACGTATTGCTGCTCTCCTGGGAAAAGAATGCCGGATTGCGGCAAACCTACTTCAACAGCAAACGGCTGCACTTTTCGCGCCTGATCCCGATCAGCGAGGGCGGTTCCTTCACCCAGTCCGTCGCAACCGAAACGCCGCGCACCCAGCAGTACCTGAAAAGCCTGAGCCTGCCTCCGCCCGGCGAAATACTGGACGTACACATCATCTGCAACGATGCCGACAGGCTTGCGTTGGAATCAAGCCTGGAAGCAAGCAACGAGCTGCATTACACCTATCTGGATATCCAGAAGCTGGGAAAACGCTTCAAAGCGAAGAACGATTACACCGACTCGGACGCCACCCCGCTGCTCCTGCATCTGCTTGCCAGCAAACAGCCGGGCAGCCACTACGCCGATGCCGGACACACGCATTTCTACCAGTTATGGCAATTGCGGCGCATCCTGTTCGGCCTGGCAGGCGCAACGCTGGCCTTCGGCGTGCTGATCAGCGGCGCCGAGTTCCTGCAGGCACGAAACTACACTGCCGAAACCGAACCGCTCAACATGCAGACAGCAAGCGTCCGGCAACAAACGCAACAAATCCAGCGCAGCTTCGCCAACACTTCCGTGCCCGCAAACGACATGAAGACTGCCGTCCTGCTGATGCGCAAACTGGGCCAATACACACCGCCTCCGGCAGAATACCTGCGCGGCCTGACACTCGTGCTGGATAAATTCACGCAGATCAAAACCGACAAGATCTCCTGGAAATCCAGCCCGGCCGATGCCGCTCCTTCTGCCTACCCGGCACAAGTCATCATCTTCGATGGCAGCCTTGCCGGTTTCGACAGCGATTACCGCAGGGCATTCGACTACCTTGACCAGTTCCAACAAGCGCTCACCCAACAGGGATATACTGTCACTGCACAGAAGATGCCGATGGACATCAGCTCCAAAGGCAGCATCAGCGGAGATGCGCAAAAGAATGATGGCACCGCCGCGCAGTTCACCCTGAAGATCATCTGGAGACAGAAACAATGAGCTTCTCCGCAGCCGACTTGCCGAATATCAAATGGAGCCTGGGGGCATTTCTGCTCAGCCTCGCGCTGAGTGGCGCACTGGTATTCCTGAGCGAAGGTTATCTGGCAAGCTCCCTGAAAGAACGCCAATCCGCGCAAAAACAGCTCGCCGACGCGCGCACCCAGCTTCTCGCCGCACAGAGCGATCAAGAGAACATGTCCACCTATGCCCTTGAATACAACGCCTTGCTTGCCCAGAAGATCGTCGGCAACGAACAGCGGCTGGATTGGCTGGAAGGACTGGAAAAACTGCGCCAGCAAGGCACTGTACTGGACTTCAAATACACCATCGCCCCGCAACAAGGCTACACACCCACCCCATCGCTAGATGCCGGCAATTTCCAGCTCAGCCGCAGCCCCATGACAATGCAGATCGACCTGCTGCATGAGGAACAACTGCTGAAGCTCCTCGCCAGCATGAAACAGCAAATGAAGGGCTGGTTCATGCTCGATGGCTGCACGCTCTCCCGTACCGGCAACAGCGACGACATGATGCCGCTCAAAGCTGAATGCAACGGCGGCTGGTTCACCATGAAAGACAAGAGCGCGCCATGAACAGATACGCGCTAACGTTATCGCTGTTGACCCTCTTCGGCTGGCACCATGCCGCACAGGCCGACGAACTGGGTCGCCTGTTCTTCACCCCGGAACAACGCCAACAGCTGGACTACCAGAAGACCACCGGCAACGTCGCAAACGAAGAAGCGCCCAGACGCAACGTCATCATCGTCAACGGCGTCGTGCAAAAGAAGGGCGGTAACCGCACCGTCTGGATCAATGGCACGGCACAACCTGCCGAACGCAGCGACAGCAAAAATCCATCCGTCGCGCCTGTCACAGTTCCGGGTAAATCCCGCCCCGTTCAACTCAAGGTCGGCGAACCACTGCTGCTCCAAGCACCCGCACCCGCACCTGCTCCAGCTCCTGCACCAGAAAACGACGATTAAACGGGTCGCGCACCATGCACTCCTCGCGCACAACTCACCCCATCAAACAGCGGCAGCACGGCGCAGTGTTCATCGTCATGCTGGTCATCCTGATCATGGGGGCAGCGTTTTCCTCGTCAGCGCGCTGAGTAAGGTGAGCTTGCAGACGGCGCGCAATGAAGCGAGCAGCGATCTGCTGTCGCAGGCAAAAGAGGTGGTAATTGGATATGCGCTAAACAATACAGGCGCCTCCCAATATCCCGGCGAGCTGCTTTATCCAGACGTACTAAGTGAAACGCCGCCAAATTACGATGGAAACACCGAGGGGGGCTGCCTTGATGCAGCACAAGCCAATGGACTTCCCCCGATAAGCAGTGGTGCGAACATGCGCTGCCTTGGGCGACTCCCATGGAAGGTGTTCAGCATGCCTATCGCCTCTCCTTCGGAGAACGACCCTACGGGCTTCATGCCTTGGTACGCCATCTCCGCCAACATGATCGATATCCCCATCCCCTTCCATTTTAATTCCGAGCTGTTGAATTCCGCACCGCACCCTTGGCTCACCGTGCGCGACATGAAAGGAAATATACTCAGCAATCGCGTTGCTTTTATCATCTTTATTCCGGGTGCAGCGCTGCCCGGCCAATCGCGACCAGCCTCACCCAATCTCAGCGGCGCAAACCAGTATCTCGACAGTATCACCGTTCCCGCGACCTGCACTGCGCCATGCGTTCCGGGAACTTACAACAACTACGATATGGATGACGATTTCATCATGGGCGACGAGCATCGCTGGATAGATGATCCTGCCAACCCCGGCAAACAGATCGAAGACCCGAATTACCACTTCAACGACAAACTGATCTACGTCACCATCGACGACTTGATGCCGCTCATCGAAAAGCGCGTCGCGCGGGAGGTGAAGTCCTGTCTGGATAACTACGCAGCAGCCACATCTGCCAACAAATATCCTTGGGCAGCGCCGATCTCGCCTCTGGGATATACCAGTACCACCAACACCCTTTTTGGAAGAATCCCGGATTCTCCCATAGTGATAGTGACAACTTCCGGCCCGCCTACACAACTTGATGCGAGCAATGCAACTGGCGATACAAAGACAATGCTCGATGCAATGGCCTCACTGCAAACAGCAGTCGCTAATTGCCAAAATACCTATAACACTTCAAACAGTGCAGCCCTCGCCTCGGCGGGTGCAACACTTGAGCAATCAGCAAATGCAGTTGTAAATAGCCAACCTACTGATCCTGCAATCCCGAGCGCTGTCACAACCCCAGCGATAACCGCAGCTCAAAGAGCTCAGTCCATTTCCTCACCAACGCGGTGTGAGAAAATCTACAATAAATATCATGGGATTTTTCCTGGCAGCACCTCGGTGCAATCCAACCTCGCCAGCGCAAACACTGGACTCGTTGGGATTACAACAACTGTTTCCAGTTCCACACAAGAAGATTCCACTATGGCCCCGGCGTGGCCATTTGGATGTTTTACCACGGGAAATATGGCGGGCTATTGGGCTGAATGGAAAAGCCTAGTGTTGTATCAGGTTTCGAATAATTATCGCCCCCAACCTACTGGTACAGCGGCCACACCATGTGGCGTGACGGGAACATGTCTCAGCATTAATGGCAACGGCAATCCGTATGCAGGATCCGGCACTTACAGGGCTGCCGTTATAATGGCTGGAAAGAAACTTTCCAGCCCTAATGTCGCGGTAACGCAGACACGAGCAACGCAATCGGTTCCAGAATATCTCGAAGCCCCTAACACAACTGCCTCGACAAGCCTCTTATTCCAAACCTACAAGCCGACAGATGCCAATTACCTCAATGTGAACGATTTGGTACTGTGCCTCGACGGAAAGACCAACTGCCAATGAAAAAACGAATGATTGAATCGGGTTTCAGCCTGGTCGAGATGGCGATAGTCCTGACCATCGTCGCACTATTGCTGGGAGGTCTGTTGCCAATGATCTCCGGTCAGGTGGAACAACAGCATCGCACCGAAGCGCGCAAACAACTGGAAGAGATACGGGCTGCGCTGGTGGGCTTTGCTGTTGCGAACGGACGCCTGCCCTGCCCAGACACAGACAATGACGGCACAGAAAACTTTTCGGCAGCAGCTGTGATTATTGACAACATCCCACTAGCGGGGCAAAGCACAAGGATAAATACGCCGTGTGCCGGTGGTGGAACCATTCCCTACAACCAACTTGGAACATCCCAGACTGATGGGTTTGGCGGGACTTTCATATACAACGTTACCCCGGTGTTTGCCGGAAAAAATGTTGAACGGTTCAGTGCGCTGAATGCTGGAGGAACTTTGCTCTCTAGCGATCCGAACGGGCGGTTCCTGCTTAATGACACCGGCAAATTATTCGTCTGCTCCGCAACCACGAACGCCAGCACCACTCCTTGTCCGACACCACGCCTAACCGACAGCGCCGCCGCCGTTGTCTTGTCACGCGGCCCCAATTGGGCACAAACGCCTAGCGTAGAAGAAACCGAAAACGCCGATAACGACAGCGACTTTATTAGCCACGACAACACCCCCACCTTCGACGACATCGTCGTGTGGATCTCGCCGAACACCCTGTTCAACCGCATGGTTGCGGCAGGCAAGCTTCCTTAAAAGATCAGGCGCGTCGCCAGGTCGTTCCGGCGGCGCTGTCTTCCAGCACAACCCCCGCTTCCAGCAACTCCTTGCGAATGCGGTCAGCCTCGGCGAAGTTTTCTTTGCTTTCTTGGCGACAATACCATCGCCAGCACATCAGTAAGCGCTTCCCCAATCAAATCCGGTATATGCCATAATCATCCACACTTTCATTGGAAGGCAAGATCATGGGACAAGTCACTAGAATCACCGTTGATCCGAATATGTGCGGGGGCAGGCCCTGTATTCGGGGGTTGCGTGTGCGTGTAAAGGACGTGCTGGAAATGATGGCGTCTGGAATGACAAAAGAAGACATTCTCAATGACTTTCCCTATCTTGAGGCTGAAGACATTTCCGCATCACTAGAATATGCAGCAAAACAAGTAGACCACCCCATTCTGCAAGCCGCTTAACTATGCGCTTCCTTGTTGACGCGCAACTGCCGCCCGCGTTGGCTCGTTTCCTGGAAGCTGCAGGGCATCATGCAGAACATGTTTACGACATAGGCATGGACGCAGCCAGCGACAGGGCTATTTGGAACTACGCACTACAAAACAACGCGGCAATCATCACCAAGGATGAGGACTTCGTAAGTCTTGTCAGCACCAGCCTTAATGCTCCTCCGGTAGTTTGGATACGCGTTGGAAATATCGGAAAACAAGCTTTATTGAGCTGGATAGAGCCGATGATGATTCGCATCATCACCGAGATCGAATCAGGCGAAAAATTGATTGAAATTGCCTGATTATCAGGCTTTGCGCCAGGTCGTACCCTGCGCCGAATCTTCCAGCACAACCCCCGCTTCCAGCAGTTCCTTGCGAATACGGTCTGCCTCGGCGAAGTTCTTGGCCTTCTTGGCGGCGATGCGGGCTTCGATCTGTGCGTTGATCGCGGCATCGTCCAGCCCACCTTCTGCCGCTCCGCCTTGCAGGAACTCCTGCGCATCGCGCTGCAGCAAGCCGAGCACGCCCGCCAATGCCTTGAGCTGGGCCGCGGTCTGCGGTGACTGGTTGCGGTTCACTTCGTTGGCGAGGTCGAACAGCACGGCGACCGCTTCCGGTGTATTCAGGTCGTCGTCCATGGCGGCTTTGAAGCGTTGGGCATATGCCTCATTCCAATCCAAGACCGTTCGCCCTGAGCCTGTCGAAGGGGAACGGTCTTGCGAGCCAACCTGTGCTTCGACAGGCTCAGCACGAACGGATTTAAGAGCAGTGTAAAGACGCGTCAGCGCCCCCTTCGCATCGTCCAAATGCGGTCGGAATAATTCAGCGGGCTGCGGTAGTGCGCGCGCAGGATGAAGAAGCGCACCACTTCGGCGTCGTACTTCTTCAGCACCTCACGAATCGTGAAGAAGTTGCCGAGGCTCTTGGACATCTTCTCGTTGTCCACGCGCACGAAGCCGTTGTGCATCCAGTAGTTCACATACTGGCACTGGTGCGCGCCTTCGCTCTGCGCGATCTCGTTCTCGTGATGCGGGAACTGCAGGTCGGCGCCGCCACCGTGGATGTCGAAATGATTGCCGAGCAGTTCCGAACCCATCGCCGAACATTCGATGTGCCAGCCGGGGCGGCCCTTGCCCCACTTCGAATCCCACTTCACTTCGTCCGCTTCGCTGTCCTTGGCGTGCTTCCACAGCACGAAGTCGAGCGGGTCGTTGCTTGTTCGATGCCAACCTCCACGCGCTCGCCGGCACGCAGGTCTTCCAGCGATTTGCCGGAGAGCTTGCCGTAGCCGTCGAACTTGCGCACCGCATAGTTCACGTCGCCGTCTGTCGCCTTATAGGCCAAGCCGTTCTTTTCCAGTTGCTCGATCATCGACAGCATCTGCGGCACATATTGGGTCGCACGCGGCTCATGGTCCGGACGCTGCACACCCAGCGCATCGGCATCCTCGTGCATCGCGTCGATGAAGCGCTGCGTCAGCGCATGGATGGATTCCTTGTTCTCCGCCGCGCGCTTGATGATCTTGTCGTCGATGTCGGTGATGTTGCGCACATAGTTCACGTCGTAACCGGAAGCCTTGAGCCAGCGGTACACCATGTCGAACACCACCATCACGCGGGCATGGCCGAGGTGGCAGTAGTCGTACACCGTCATGCCGCAGACGTACATGCGCACCTTGTTGGCTTCGATGGGTTTGAATTCCTGCTTGTCGCGGGCGAGGGTGTTGTAGATTTTTAGCATAGTTCTTCTTGGATCGTTCTAATTCGGCGTTGATGCCCTATTTCCCCGCTTGCACGATGACATGCGCACGTTCGATTTCCCGGTGAAAGCTCTCAGGGATGCCCGCCCGATCCGATCACGTCCGCACGGATCGGCAGGTTGCTTTCAATGAAAGCTTCTTGGAGATCGATGATGGACGCTGAATGGCTGCGCGCAGGTCGCCAGAATGCGAAGCACCAGATCAAGGTCGCTGGCTTCATCCACTCCGCCAGTAACGCGGCTGCCATATGTCCGCATCCGGTCCTGTACGTGCCCATGGCGCGGGGCCATACAAGACTGCCTTGTCGATCTCGGGCAGCGTCGAGCGCTTCCCGACGTGCACGCAACGAAGGTAGGCCGTATCCATAATCTGCTTGCGGTAGCACCAGATTGCTTCGGCCATGCTTTTCAGAAGCCGGGTAATACGTCCAGAATATGCGTGGCAATAGCCTGCGCCGTTTCCTGATCATACGTATGCGAGGTCAGATTGCGATCGGCGATCATTGCATCCAGTCTTCCCCGTGTCAGCGATCAACTCCTTCACCGAGTGCACTCGAGTTGCATCCTTGACCACCGTGACCGATGCCTTTATTGGCGAGGTCATCTTTAAACACATTCCAGGTCAGCTCATGGCTGAACTCGATAGCTCCGAACACGTCCTGTGTTGCGTCCGACTTTGATACGCGCGGGTTTGGCTAAGCAGAGGCTCATCCAACGTCTGGAGTGCCTTGAGGTGATTATTCGAACGCGTTGCTTCCAACGTATGTCTTGCATATCACTGCCCCGCGTTTTGCCAGTTAGCCCTGTTCCTTCGCCCAGGAATCCTTCAGCGTCACCGTGCGATTGAACACCAGCTTGCCGCCCGGTTGGTGCTCGCGGCGGTCGGTGCAGAAATAGCCCAGGCGCTCGAACTGGTAGCGCGTTTCCGGCGCGGCGTCCTTCACGCACGCCTCCACCCAGCCCTGCACCACCGTGCAGCGAATGCCGGATTGAGGTGGGACAGAAATTCCACATCCTTGTCGCGCATCCGGCTCCGGCACGTTGAACAGGCGGTCGTACAGGCGAATCTCGGCGGGCAGCGCATGTTCGCGCGACAGGAAATGGATCACGCCTTTCACCTTGCGGCCTTCCGGGTTCTTGCCCAGCGTGTCGTGGTCGATGCTGCACTTGAGTTCGATCACCTTGCCGGCAGCATCCTTCACCGCTTCGTCGCAGCGCATCACATAGCTGTGGCGCAGGCGGATCTCGCCGCCGAGGGTGAGGCGCTTCCAGCCTGCGGGCGGCACTTCGGCGAAGTCGTCGGCTTCGATGAACAACTCTTTGCAGAACGGCACCACGCGCTTGCCCAGCTCGGGCATGTTGGGATGGAAATCCGCTTCGCGCGTCTGCGCGCCGTCGGCATTGGTGATGGTCACCTTGAGCGGGTTGATGATGGCCATCACGCGCGGTGCGCGCAGCTCCAGATCTTCGCGGATCGCGCCTTCCATGATCGCCATGTCGACGATGTTCTCGCTCTTGGAGACGCCGATGCGCTTGGCGAATTCGCGGATGCCTTCCGGCGTGTAGCCGCGACGGCGCATGCCGGAGATGGTGGGCATGCGCGGATCGTCCCAGCCGCTCACCTTTTTCTCGTTCACCAGTTGCAGCAGCTTGCGCTTGCTGGTGATGGTGTAGTGCAGCTCCAGGCGCGAAAACTCGTACTGGCGCGGGTGGCAGGGAATGGTGATGTTGTCCAGCACCCAGTCGTACAGCGGGCGGTGATCTTCGAACTCCAGCGTGCAGATGGAATGGGTGATGCCTTCCAGCGCGTCGGAGATGCAGTGCGTGTAATCGTACATCGGGTAGATGCACCACTTGTCGCCGGTGCGGATGTGGTGCGCACGCTTGATGCGGTAGATGACCGGGTCGCGCATGTTGATGTTGGGCGAAGCCATGTCGATCTTGGCGCGCAGCACCATCGCGCCGTCGGCGAATTCGCCGGCCTTCATGCGCGTGAACAGGTCGAGGTTCTCCGCCACCGGGCGGTCGCGGTTCGGGCTGTTCTTGCCGGGTTGGGTCAGCGTGCCGCGGTATTCGCGCATCTGCTCCGGCGTCAGGTCGTCCACATAGGCCAGGCCCTTGTTGATCAGCTCCACCGCGTAGTCGTACAGCGCGTCGAAATAATCCGACGCCCAGCGCACTTCGCCGTTCCACTGGAAGCCCAGCCAGCGCACGTCGTCCTGGATGGATTGCGCGTATTCCTCGCTCTCCTTCTCCGGGTTGGTGTCGTCGAAGCGCAGGTTGCATTTGCCGTTGTAATCCCTGGCCAAACCGAAGTTGAGGCAGATGGATTTGGCGTGGCCGACGTGCAGGTAACCGTTCGGCTCGGGCGGGAAGCGGGTGACGATGCTGCTGTGTTTGCCGCTGGCAAGGTCGCCGTCGATGATCGTGCGGATGAAATTGGAAACCGGGGCGGGTGTCGCAGGTGTGTTGCTGCTCATTTTTGTTCAAAAAGTGTCGGCAATGAAGGTGCGGAATTCTACCCGAAAACCACCCCAATCTGGCCGCAGCGCAATCCGTGTAAGCCCGTCGCTTATTTGGTAGAATCGCGCCCTCTCTGAATTGGCAAAGCCATTGCAACTTTTCCGGAATAAACCATACGATGAATATGCTTAAACTGTTTAGCCGCGCCGCCGCATTGGGCATGCTGTTGGCGATCACCATTCCCGCTCAGGCGGATGATCTGCAGGACGCCAACAAACTGTTCAAGCAAGGGCAGAACGCCCAGGCGCTGGAAAAGGTCAACGCCTTCCTCGTCACCAAACCCAAAGATGCGCAAGGACGCTTTCTCAAAGGCCTGATCCTCGCCGAGCAAGGCAACACGGACGATGCCATCACCGTCTTCAACGGCCTCACCGAGGACTATCCGGAACTGCCCGAACCCTACAACAACCTCGCCGTGCTTTACGCCGGCCAGGGCCAATACGAAAAAGCCAAGGACGAACTGGAAATGGCGATCCGCACCCATCCCAGCTATGCCACCGCACACGAGAACCTGGGCGACATCTACGCCAAGATGGCCAGCCAGGCCTATGACCGCGCGCTGCAACTGGACAAGAGCAACACCAATACGCAAACCAAGCTGGCGCTGATACACGAGCTGTTCAGCAAGAATACGCGCACAACAGCCAAACCCACGGTCACGGCACAAGCTGAACCCGCATCAGCCGCCGCACCGGCCACCAGCGCCTCCAGTGCCGTGGCAACAGCACCCGTGTCCGTGACCCCGCCGGTATCCGCCAAGCCTGTTGTCGCGGCGACTACTCCTGTCGCCGCAGCTGCGCCTGTAACTGCGGCTGCTCCTGCCGCCGCTCCCAGCGCCGACCCAAGTGCCGATATTTTGCGCACTACCAAGGAATGGGCTGCGGCCTGGTCCGCCAAGAACAGCAAGAAGTACCTGTCGTTCTATGCCAAGGAATTCAAGGTGCCGGACGGCATGAGCCGCAACGCATGGGAAGCGCAGCGCAAGGCACGTATCGCCGCCCCCAAATCCATCCATGTCGAAATACATGATGCCCAGGTCAAAGTGGCGGACGGCAATCATGCAAGCATGAGCTTCAAACAAAGCTATCGCGCAGGCCACCTGAACATCGCTTCCAGGAAAACGCTGAACTGGCTGAAAGTCGATGGGCAATGGCTGATCGCGGAAGAACGTTCGGGTAAATAAACCATGTCCAATCGTTTGCTCGCGCTGCTGCTTTTCCTGCTCGCCTCGCCCGCCATGGCGGCCGAGACGGTCTCGCGCGAAATGGAAGTCGCATTGGCAAAGAGCTTGCAGGCCGTCGGCGACAACCACCTCGATGTCGCGCTGAACGAAGTCGATTCGCTGCTCAAGATCAATCCCAATTTCAAACTGGCGCAGCTGGTCAAAGGCGATCTGTTGCTGGCGCGCGCCAGGCCGATCAAGGGGTTCGGCGACGCGCCCAACGCACCGCACGACCGCGTCCAGGACCTGCGCGAAGAGGCAGAAGCCCGGCTGCAGCGCGTCCAGCAGCAACAGCCCATCGCCGTGCCCAAGTACTTGTGGCAACTATCGCCCAAGCAACGTTATGCCATAGTGGTGGATACCGACAAGTCCACGCTCTACCTGTTCGAGAACGTGAATGGCGTTCCGCAATATGTGGCGGACTTCTACATCAGCGTCGGCAAAAAGGGCGCGGACAAGGTTTCCGAAGGCGACCAGAAAACGCCGCTGGGCGTGTATTTCGTCAATGGCCACCTGACCAAGGACAAGCTCACCGATTTCTACGGCCCCGGACGCCTATCCGCTGAGCTACCCCAACGAATGGGACAAGCGTGAGGGCCGTGACGGACACGGCATCTGGCTGCACGGCACGCCGAGCGATACCTACAGCCGCCCACCGCGCGCCAGCAACGGCTGCGTGGTGCTCGCCAACAATGACCTGAACTACATCGGTAGCCACCTGCAGATCGGCGTCACACCGGTCATCATTGCCAGCAAGATCGAATGGAGCAACGATGAAGACCGCAAGGAACGCAGCGAGCTGCTGAAAGCGATCGAGCAATGGCGCAGCGATTGGGCCAGCCGCAACACCGAAGCCTATCTCTCGCACTACGCGCACGATTTCTCCACCGGCAGCATGAATCTGCCCGCCTTCGCCGAGCAGAAGCGCCTGGTCAATTCCGGCAAGACCTGGATCAAGGTCAAGATGTCGAACGTCAGCATCTTCCCCTATCCCAGCCAGCCCGATCTGGTGGTGGTCAACTTCGATCAGGATTACGACAGCAACAATCTTTCCAACCACATGAGCAAGCGCCAGTACTGGAAGAAACGCGACGGACGCTGGCAGATCGTCTATGAAGGAGCTGCATAAATGAAACTGATCCGTATCGTTCTCGCATTCCTGCTGGTCGGACTCTGCGTCCTGCCCGCACAAGCCGCATCTACCCCCGCAACCAAAGGAAAAATGAAAATGGTTAAACTCCATACCAACAAAGGCACCATCACCCTGCAACTCGACGCCGAAAAAGCGCCGGTTACCGTCCAGAACTTCCTCGACTATGTGAACAGCGGCTTCTTCAGCAACACCATCTTCCATCGCGTGATCCCCAACTTCATGATCCAGGGCGGCGGTTTCGAGCCCGGCCTGAAACAGAAGACGACCAATGCGCCGATCAAGAACGAGGCAGCCAACGGCCTGAAGAACGAGATCTACACCATCGCCATGGCGCGTACCAGCGACCCGCATTCCGCCACCGCGCAGTTCTTCATCAACACCCAGAACAACAGCTTCCTCGACTATCCCGGACAGGACGGCTGGGGCTACTGCGTATTCGGCAAAGTAGTTGAAGGCAAGGAAGTGGTCGATGCCATCGGCAAGGTGAAGACCGGCAGCAGCGGCTTCCACCAAGACGTTCCGAAAGAGGACGTCATCATCACCAGTGCAGAAGTAGTGAAATAAACAACAAACGGCGCCTCGGCGCCGTTTTGATTTCATGCCGCACTCCCTGTTCATCTCCGACCTGCACCTAAGCCACGGTCATACCCACAGCACGGAACTGTTCCTGCGCTTCGCCGCCGACATCGCGCCGGCGGCGGAAGCGCTCTACATCCTCGGCGACCTGTTCGAATACTGGGCGGGCGACGACGATCTGGGCGACCCGTTCCACCGGCAGATCACCGGCACCCTGCGCGACCTGGGTGCCAACGGCACGCGCATCTTCATCATGCACGGCAACCGCGATTTCCTGATGGACAAGGAACTCGGCGCTGCCTGCAACGCCACCCTGCTGGGCGACCCCGTCCTGCTCGACCTGTACGGCACGCCCACCCTGCTCTCGCACGGCGATGCGTTGTGCACCGACGATATCGAGTACCAGCGTTTCCGCGAACTGGTGCGCAACGGCGCCTGGCAAGCGCAATTCCTCGCGCAGCCGCTGGCGCAGCGCAAAGCACCAGATCGAGCAATTGCGCATGCAGAGCGAATCGCAGAAGCGCAGCAAGGAAATGGCGTTGATGGATGTCAGCACTGCGATGCCGTGAACGAGTTGCTGCGGGCACACCGTTACCCGCGCCTCATCCACGGCCACACCCACCGTCCGGCAAAACACCTGCATCATCTGGACGAGCACAGTTGCGAACGCTGGGTGCTGGGCGACTGGGACCACAAGGCCAATGCGTTGCGCTGCGACAGCAACGGTATCAGCTGGCAAGAGTTCTCGTTCTGACAGGGAATTCGCCAAAAGAATTTCCGCCCCCGACTGACTGCCGGAAACCGGAAACAGCGGTCACCCGGCAGTACCTGGCCGCACTCCAGCCTGCCTGTTGGTGTTATGATGAAGCCGTTGAATCGAAATGACTCCAGAACTGGAGCGTTCCCCGCATGACTCGCCCACCACGCACCATATCCAAACATAAGACCCCGACCGGGGTGTTGCAATCGGTCGCCCTCATTACCGGCCAGCGGGATCGCGACCTGATGGCCATCTCGCTGGTCAACACCCTGGTTGAATTAATACACTGCAACCGCATCGCGATGTATCGCATCGTGCCAGGCGATCAGAGCAACTGGCGATTCTGGTATCCGAATCCGGCGATCAGCCCCGTGAATCCCGCCCCCTGCCGCCCACCAACTTTTCGATCGCCAGTAACGCGAACTTCAGCCTGGTGGTCAATTCCCGCACCAGTCTGGTAAAACCGCTGGGGAATGCGACCTATCTTTCCGTCTATCCTATCGTCGGGCAGCACGGCGTCGTCGGCCTGCTCGAGATGATCTCGGATCCCCATAGCGACATGGACAAGCATCTGATCCTGGCGCTGCTCAAGGTGTACAGCAATTACCTGACGCTGCTGGATGAGAGCGAGACCGATACCCTCACCGGCCTGTTGAACCGTCGCACCTTCGACAACAATATCGAGAAGATCATTTCGGAATATTCCGTTTCGGACGATGAGCAGACAAAATCCGATCCGCAAAACCCGGCGCGGCGCGCAGAAAGCTCTGAATTCCCGCATTGGTTGGCTGTGATCGACATCGATCATTTCAAACGCGTCAACGACAAGTTCGGACACCTGTATGGCGATGAAGTGCTGTTATTGCTGGCGCGCCAGATGCGGCTCATCTTCAGGCAAAACGACAAGCTGTTCCGCTTCGGCGGCGAGGAGTTTGTCGTCGTACTGGACCGCACCAGCCAGGAGAACGCCAAGGTCGTGCTGGAGCGTTTCCGTTCTGCGATCGAGCATTTCCGTTTCCCGCAAGTCGGCAAGGTGACCGTCAGCATCGGTTTCGTCCGCATGGACAAGGTCGATGTCTCCTCGGCCATCATCGGCAGGGCAGACCAGGCACTGTATTACGCCAAGCATCATGGCCGGAACCAGGTGTGCTTCTACGAAGACTTGATCGCTGCCGGGAAACTGGTCGAAGAACATTTTTCAAACGACATCCAGTTGTTCTAGCTTCGTCTCTCAACCGCTCACTGCCATTGCGGGACGGTCCGCCTGGCAAATTTCCCAAGTAAATCTCCCCGCAAGCAAGGATAATTGCGCATGAATAAAACTACCCCACCCCCACCTTCCCCCGCAGCCGGCACCACCGGACGCTCCTTTCAACGAACTGCCGCTGTCGCCCGCCCTGCTGGCGATCCTGCAGCAGCTGGAATACCGCACGATGACGCCGATCCAGGCGGAGAGCCTGCCGATCACGCTGGCCGGACACGACCTCATCGCGCAGGCCAAGACCGGCAGCGGCAAGACCGCGGCATTCGCGCTGCCGCTGCTCACCAAGCTCAACCCGCGCCGCTTTGCCGTGCAGGCCATGGTGCTGTGCCCGACGCGCGAACTGGCCGACCAGGTGACGCAGGAGATGCGCCGCCTGGCGCGCTTCGCCGACAACATCAAGATACTGTCGCTGGTCGGCGGCGCCACCATGCGGCCGCAGCGCGACAGCCTGGAGCACGGCGCGCATATCGTCGTCGGCACGCCGGGCCGCATCATGGACCACATCGAACGCGGCAGCCTCAAGCTGGATGCGCTCAACACGCTGGTGCTGGACGAAGCCGACCGCATGCTGGACATGGGCTTCTACGACGACATCGCGTTCGTGGTGAAGCAATGCCCGACCCAGCGCCAGACCATGCTGTTCTCGGCCACTTACCCGGAAGGCATCGCGCGGCTGGCCAACAAGTTCATGCGCAAGCCGCAGGAAGTGAAGCTGCCGGAACAGCACGAGTGCAGGCAAGATCCGCCAGCGCTTCTACGAGATCAAACACGAAGATCGCCTGCAGGCCGTCGCCATCCTGCTCAAGCACTACCGCCCGGTCAGCACGCTGGCCTTCTGCAACACCAAGCAGCAATGCCGCGATCTGCTCGACGTGCTGCATGCCCAGGGCATACACGCGCTGACGCTGAACGGCGACATGGAACAACGCGAACGCGACCAGGTGCTGATTCAATTCGCCAACCGCAGTTGCTCGGTGCTGGTGGCCACCGACGTGGCCGCACGCGGTCTGGACATCGCGCAGCTCGAAGCCGTCATCAACGTCGACGTCACCCCCGATCCCGAGATCCACATCCACCGCATCGGCCGCACCGGACGCGCCGATGCGGAAGGCTGGGCGCTCAGCCTGGCCAGCCCCGCCGACATGAACCGCATCTCCAACATCGCCAAGATGATGGGCATCGAACCGGAATGGCACACGATGGAATCGCTGCTAAAGCGAAAAGAAGGGGCCGCTGGTCCCGCCGATGGTCACGCTGCAGATACTCGGCGGCCGCAAGGAAAAGATCCGCCCCGGCGACGTGCTCGGCGCATTGACCGGCGAAGCCGGCTTCACCCGCGAGCAAGTCGGCAAGATCACCGTGACCGACATGTCCACCTATGTCGCCGTCACGCGCGACATCGCGCGCGAAGCGGTGAAGCGATTGTCGGCGGGCAAGGTGAAGGGCAAGACGGTGAAAGTACGCGCGCTGGAAGATTGATGTCTTATTCGAGTGTGGCAGCCGTCCACAACGGCTTGCCGCCCGAATCCAGATAAGTCAGGTAAGCCCGCAGGTCGAATTCCAGCTGCGGATATTGCGGCTCCATGTGCAGGCAAAGTTGATAGAACGCCTTGTCATGCTCGCGCTCCTTCATATGCGCCAGCTCGTGCACCACGATCATGCGCAGGAACTCCGGTGGCGCCGCCCTGAACAGCGCCGCTACACGAATCTCCTTCCTGCTCCTGAGATTCGCTCCCTGTACCCGCGATATGCGGGTGTGCATGCCCAGTGCGTTCCTGATGACGTGCAGCTTGCTGTCGAATACGACCTTGCTCAGTTGCCCGGCATTGCGAAGATATTCATCCTTCACCGACTGCACATAACTGTACAGCGCCTTGTCCGTGCGCACCTCATGCGCCAGCGGATATTTATTCCGCAACACATCGGCCAGCCGGTCCTGTTCGATTAACTGTCGCACCTGTGCTATCAGCGCAGCAGGATAGCCAGCAAGATAATCCGGCGATGGTTTGGGATGCATGGAAAGATCCGACTTGGAGAATGGTATGGCTATTCTACTGGTGCCTGCAGCAAGGCCTGCCATTCATTATCAGGTTACCGCCCGTGCAATGTTATATCATTGAAGCGACCCCTCGCGGGGCTTAACCCTATCCCGAACAGTATTGGAGATCGACCGATGTACAACACCTTCAAACCAGAAAAACCCATGGGCCTCATGGACTTCGTCCGCGCCGCCAAGTCCTGCGTCAAGGAAATCACCCCGCAAGACCTGCTCGACAAGCTCAAGAACAAGGAAGACTTATTGCTGATCGACGTACGCGAACACGGCGAATACGAGAACGGCCACATCACCGGCGCCCACCTGGTACCGCGCGGCATCCTTGAAGCCGCTGCCGATCCCGCCTATCCCAAACACCTGCCGGAACTGACTGCCGCCCGCGACCGGCAAGTCGTCGTTTACTGCGCGACCAGCGGCCGCTCCGCCATGGCCTGCGCCGTACTCCAGATGATGGGCTTCAAGAACGTGCTTAATCTGGACGGCGGCTATGCCCGCTGGGTGGCTGACGGCATGCCGGAAATACACGAAGCGACTTATTGATCAGCTTCACCTGCAACAGGCGGGTATCCACCCCTGCTGGATACCTGTCCCATTCAGCCGTCACTTCTTGATCTGCAGGTAATGCGCGTACTTCATATCCTCGTTGAGGATATGACTGATCAATATTTCCTTGATCGCCAGTGCCGCGTCTATCCATTCCGCCTCAAGGCCGAATGGCATGAACGATGCCATGATGTTCTTGAGTGACTTCAGAATCTGCGCGTGCGTGCGTGCATGACCCTCCGCATCGGGATAGTGCCGCTCCTGCAGGAACTGTTCTTCGCGCTCGAAATGTCTTTCCGTATCGTCGACGATATACTGCAGCCGCTTCAATATCTCGGTCGGCCTCATTCTTTCTGCGATGGAACGATTGAGTTCGTTGATCAGCAGAATGAACTGCTTGTGGTCATCGTCAATTTCGGGGATGCCCACGCTCATCCCCTCGTTCCACTCAAGCTTCCACTTTAGTCTCTTCATGATCAATCTACCCAATGACGGCCTGACCATCGAACGCGATATCTTCGGTCAGTAATAGTTAATCAGCTGAGACGCGATTAAACGCGATTACCGGATTGAAGTCATTGGACCAAGGAGGTCAAGTTATAAGACCAAGGGACTTGAGTTATAAGACTAAGGTATATATGTACCCAAAGCAGAGCAGTGATTCACTTACAGGGACAGGCAGGCTCATTCGGCTTCGTGGTCATGGGGAAAATCCTTCAGGCAGCAGCGTCCCGATGGATTACTGCTATCACAAGAGCATAGCCCCCGCTTGGTCTGGGACACTACGTAATCCCGTATGCCCGGATTGCTTTGAACATCGGCCCGGGTGACCCCGAAGCAATAGCAAACTGGCGTATCGCCGGCAGTTTCCTTCGCACTTACCTTGCTTCTGAGCCGGGATTTCAGGATGACCGAATCGTCCTCCCCGAAATAGACGACATCGCACTCCGGGGTTTCACAAAAGAAATAACGCAGCCCCTGGTCTGACCAGTTCCAGGGATGGGCGATATGATGGGCAATGGTCCTGGCCGCGACTTCCGCATGCTCGCCCCGACACTGCGGACACCGGCGTTTGCGCGGATGAGCCACATCGCTTGCAGGGGAACAACAGCAATCTGTTTGGCCTTGCACCATGGTCGTTCTCTTCGGCTTGTGAATTCGGGATGATAATGAAATCGGCCAGACTGCAAGGCAAGGCCGGTTTCGCGCAATCAGTATTTCAGTACGCGACTCGCCTCACTCCTCGTCCTGGTAGGACTTGAGCTTGCGCCATAACGAGCTGCGATTGATGCCGAGTACGGTGGCGGCGGCAGTCTGGTTGCCGTCCAGTTCCTTGAGCACCCAGCGGATATAGGTTCTCTCCTGCTCTTCCAGTGTCGGGAATTTTTCGCCCTTGCCCGGCAGGGTGATGCCTTCCAGCTCACGCATAGCCTCGGGCAGGTGCGCCAATTCGATGCTGTCGCCCGAGCTGACGGCACAACCGCGCGCAATGATGTTTTCCAGTTCGCGGACATTGCCGGGGTAGTCGTGCGTCTGCAATGCATTCATCACGTCGGGGGCAATGCCGCGCAGGGATTTTTTCATCTGCAGCGCATATTTCTGCAGGAAGTAATGCGCCAGCAGCGGGATGTCGCCCCTGTGCTGGGCCAGCGGCGGAATGGCGAGTGTCACCACATTGAGGCGGAAATACAGGTCCTGGCGCAACATGCCGCTGCGCACTGCTTCCGCCAGATCGCGATTGGTCGCGGCGATGACCCGGATGTCGACCTTGATCGGCTGGGTCGCGCCGAGGCGCAGCACTTCCTTTTCCTGGATGACGCGCAGCAATTTGACCTGCATCTCGGGCGACATCTCGGTCACTTCGTCCAGGAACAGCGTCCCGCCCGTGGCCGTTTCGATCAGGCCTTTCTTCTGCGAGCTGGCGCCGGTGAAAGCGTCTTTCTCATGGCCGAACAGTTCATTCGCCAACAGGTCTTTGCTGAACGCTCCGCAGTTCACCGCCACGTATGCCCCGGCATGGCGTCCGCTCTGCTGGTGCAGATAATGTGCGAACAATTCCTTGCCGGTGCCGCTCTCACCCACGATCAGCACGTTGCAATCGGTCGGCGCAACCTGCCGTGCCAGCTCAAGCAGGCGCAGCATGCCGGTGTCCTGAGTCACGATCTGCACTTGCCCCTGCAGCGTTTCGACCTGCTGTTTCAGGCTGCGATTCTCGTTGCGCAGGCGGATCTTCTCCATCGCCTCGGCAACCACCTTGCGCACTTCGTCCAGCCGGAACGGCTTGGTGATGTAATAGAACGCCCCCTGCTTCATCGCTTCCACTGCGGATTCCGCGCTGGCATAGCCGGTGATCATGATGACTTCGCTTTCGGGGTGCAGCGTGCGGCAGGTCTTGAGCAAACGCATGCCATCGACTTTTTCCATGCGCAAATCGGTGAGCAGCAGATCGAACTCATGCGTCTCCAGCAGCGCCAGCGCTTCTTCCCCGCTCTGCACCGCAGTGACGTCGTAACCGGCCTTGAGCATCACGCGCTCCAGGTTGCGCAATGCAACGGCTTCATCGTCAACGACAAGCAACTTACCTGGCTTCTGCATCATGGTTTCCTTTTTGTGCTGCTGCTAATGGCAGGCGGATGAAGAAGGTCGTGCCCTTGCCCTCCTCACTGCTGGCAGTGATACAGCCTTCATGTTCTTCGATGATCTGGTAGACGATGAACAAGCCCAGCCCCATGCCGTGGCCGACATCCTTGGTAGTAAAGAACGGATCGAAGATGCGGGACAGACATTCGGGCGTCATGCCGCTCCCGCTATCGCGAATGGAAATATCGACTGTGTCGCCCTTGGCTTCGCAATCATCGGGGAAACCGGCCGGGTCACCGCCCTCTTTCCTGAATCGCGCCGCAATGACGATATTGCCGCTGCCGGAAATGGCATCCAGCGCATTCTTGACCAGGTTCAGGAACACCTGCTGCATGCGCTGCCGGTCTGCATCCAGGTGGATGGCGTCGGCTATCTCCAGCGAGATCGCCACCTGGCTTGGAATGTCCGCCTTGATGAAACGCAGGGTCTGCTCCACCAGCTGGCGCAGGGGGAAATGCTCGCGGCTGAAATTGCGTTCGCGGGCGAAGTCCCGCAGCGAACTCACGATGTGGCGCGCCCGTTCGCACTGCTCGTCGATCTGCGCCAACAACACCTGCTGATGTTCCGGATCGGCTTCGTTCAGTTCTTCCTGCAGTATCTGGCAGGAAGACCAGATATTCGACAGCGGGTTGTTCAGCTCATGTGCCACGCCGGATAGCAGGGTACCCAGCGACGCCAGCTTCTCGGAGCGCAGCAGATGTTTCTGCCGCACTTCCAGCTCTTTCAGCATGTGGTTGAAAGCCCGCGTGATGGAAACGATCTCCCGGTCCTGCGACGGCAGCGGCAAAGTGTCGCGCCTGCCGGCAGAGATCGCCTCGACATTGACTTCCATCTGTTGCAAAGGATGCGCCACACGGCGCGACAACGCCTGGCCGAGGGCGATCATGAACAGCGCCAAGCCGACCACGATGAACACCAGCGTGATGCGGAACGTTGCCAGCGAAGATTGCAGCAGCCTGCGCTCCGTCTGCACCAGCGTCTCGGCAATCGAGACCAGTTCCTTGCCGGTCGCGCGCACCTGCTGCTCCCTTGCCTCCCGCTGCGTATCCTTGGCCGAGGTGGCGGCGTAAAGGTTGATCAGCTGCCGATATTTGGAGGCTTCCCCGCGCAATGCCTCGATCTGCCCCGGCGCTTCAAGTTGGGAGAAGTCCTGATGCCCGTCGCTCAGCATGGCTTCAAGCTTATCGAGGTAAGCGGCGTTTTCCGCCAGGTCCGCCGCCTGGGCATGAAGGAAATAATTACGCTCGAAGCGGCGAATCTCCATCGTCGTTTCAAACAAAGCCGGAAATCCGCTCGCTGAGAAGAATCCGCGTTTCGACCCGTTTCAACGACTCAAAGGTAAACAGCGACACGGCCAGAATCAGCACCGCCACCACCAGATAGGCGAGCGTGATCTTTTGTCGCAAGGATGAGTGCAGCAACATGGATTCAGGCCAATAAAACAATGGTTGCATTATGCAACCATTGGCGATGGCTTCGCAACAACCCGGCGATAAGCTTTATCCAACTATAAAACATCAAGTTAAAAAATTTGCCCGCATAACATCATGTTGCACATTGCAACTAAAGCAACGGCATAGCCGCTACTTTTTCAGTCTATCTTCAAACTTATCAGCCAGTTATTTGCAGCGGCATGAATCCTGCAATAAATGAAGCATCCTGAACCATCGGTACTACGAAAAAACATGAAAACTTTATCCCAACAACTGAAACAGGCCTTCAATGCCATGGAATTCACCAATGCCGGCAATTTGACCTCGCTGACCACGATGCTGGACAAGCCCGGTCAGAGCGCGACTCCTGCCCATGCCGAGCGTTGCGTTGATGCTGCCAAACAGGATGCGGGCGCAATTGGTGCCATGAATTCGCCTTGCTGAATCCAATAGATTCAATTTGTTAGCAAACCGCGCTCCTGAATATTGACAGCCCTCAACAGGGAATAACCGATGAAATCTGCAACAGCTGCCATGTCATGGCTTAAACCTCTTTCTATAGACACCTCTACTATCAAATTCGATCTGGTTGCCGGCATCACCGTATCGCTGGTAGCGATACCGCAGTCGCTGGCTTATGCCCAACTGGCTGGCGTGCCGGCTTACTACGGTTTGTATGCCGCCCTGATCCCCACCATCGTCGGTGCAATATTCGGCTCCTCGCGCCAGCTCTCCACCGGCCCGGTCGCCATGACTTCTCTGCTGACCGCCGCCAGCGTCGCCCCGCTGGCCGAACACGGTTCGGAATGGTTCTTCTCCTGCGTGATCCTGCTGGCGCTGCTGTCCGGCCTGTTCCAGATCATGTTCGGCGTGTTGCGTGTCGGCGTGCTGCTCAACTTCCTGTCGCACCCGGTATTGATGGGGTTCATCAATGCCGCCGCCCTGATCATCGGTCTGTCGCAATTACCGACGCTGTTGGGTATTCCAGCAAAGCAATCTACCCACTTTCTGGTCGATATCTGGCAAGTCATCACCAACATAGACACCATGCACGAATGGTCGCTGGGCTTAGGCGTGGTCGCTATCCTGATGCTGCTGGGGCTCAAGAAATTCGCCCCGAAGCTGCCCGGCGTGCTGATCACGGTAGTGCTGCTGACCTGGGTCAGCTACGCGATCGGTTTTGCCGACATGGGCGGCCGCGTGGTCGGCGAGATCCCGCAGGGCTTGCCCAGCATCAGCGTGCCGCCTCTGGATTGGCATGCCTCCATCGCCCTGCTTCCCGCGGCCTTTGTGATTGCGCTGATCAGCTTCATGGAAGCGATGTCCAGCGCCAAGGTCATCGCCATCAAGACCCGGCAGCCCTGGGATGAGAACAAGGAACTGATCGGCCAGGGGCTGGCCAAAGTGGCGGCCGCATTCTGCCATTCCATGCCGGTCAGCGGCTCGTTCTCGCGTTCGGCGCTGAACCTCGCCTCGGAAGCGAAATCGAGCATGTCTTCCGTGATTTCCGCCCTCTTCGTATTGTTGACCCTGCTGTTCCTGACACCGCTGCTGTATCACCTGCCCAAACCGGTGCTGGCTGCGATCATCATGATGGCGGTGATCAGCCTGATCAATTTCCTGTCCATCCGCAACGCATGGCGCGCCAATCGCGATGATGGCATCGCCTCCATCACCACTTTTGCCGCCACGCTGGCGTTTGCACCGAACATCCAGAACGGCATCCTGGTCGGCATCATCCTGTCGCTGTCGTTGCTGCTGTACCGCATGATGCGCCCCCACATCGCATTGCTTGGCATGCACCAGGACGGCACCTTGCGCGATGCCGAGCGCCACCACTTGCCCAGGTTGCATAGCCGCTTTGCCGCCATGCGTTTCGATGGCGCGCTACGTTTCGTCAACGTGTCCTACTTCGAGAACGCCATTCTTAAACTGGAACGGGACAATCCCGGAATCGACCACATCCTGATCAAATGCAGCGGCATCAACGAGATCGATGCTTCCGGCGTGGAGATGCTGTCCAACCTGATCATCCGGTTCAAGAGCAGCGGCATCACGCTGTGTTTCAGCGGCTTCAAGAAGCAGACGTTGGACGTCATCGAAAGAACCGGACTCGTCGACCAGATCGGTGCCAATAATCTGTTCCCGACCGATCAGGCTGCACTGGAGGCGCTGGAAAACGAGTTTCAGGCTGTTGCGCCCAACGGAGTTGCCGGTAGCGCCGCCTGAGAAAACATTAAGTAATCTCTGATTAAGTCCGTTCGCCCTGAGCTTGTCGAAGGGTGAACATTGCAAGCCAATAATTTGTTGCGCATCTCCGTTCACGGTTCGACAGGCTCACCACGAACGGAGAACTTAATCAGAAGTTCCTTAATAAAACCCGGATCGGCTCGCACACAAGGCAATCGCCCGTGCGAGCCTCTTCTTTTCAGCGCCGTCTGAGTGGCTCCAGCAAGGCTGACAGGCCGTTGTGATCGATCTCCTGCATCAGCGCCAACAGCATGCCGATTTCGCCCGGCGGAAAGCCTTCGCGGGCAAACCAGTTCAGGTAATTCCCCGGCAAATCGGCGATCAGCCGGCCCTTGTACTTGCCATAAGGCATCTCACGGGTGACAAGGAGTTGCAGGTGTTCCGGGTTCATCGCTTATGGGTGTGTGCAAAATATAAGCGGAGTGTAATACGTTGAGGAGATCGACAGGGTGAATGCGAAAAATCCGCTCGCCCGCGTCACTCCCATTCCAGCACCGGGTAGACCAGGCTGACATTGCGCCGATTGACGATGTCGAACAACACCCATTTATCCTTTTCCGACTGCACCGCCTCGACGATCGTCTGCTCCATGGACTTGCCCTGTTTGATCGAGGTGCGCACCTCTTCCAGCAGCTTGCCCAGGTAACGTTCTTCGTTATCCAGTGCCATGCGCAGATCCTTCGTCACCGGGCCGTGGCCGGGCACAACCACTGCCGCAGGGACATTGCGCATCTGCGCGATGACCTGCAACCATCCCTTCAGGTCGCCATCGATGGACGGCGTGCGCTCGATGAACAGCAGGTCTCCGGTCCAGAGCGTCCTGGTGGCGCTGTCGAACACCGTCAGGTCGCTCGGCGAATGGGCCACCGGATACGCGGTCAGCTGCAGGCTGCGCCCGCCCAGGTCGAGCGTCTTGCTGCCTTCTACGGTCAGCGTGGGCGGAATCATCTCGGCGCCCTCTGCATCGGCACCCACCCAGCCCGGCTCGTTGCGCAGATAGGCATCCTTGCGCTGCGCCATGATGGCGGCCAGTTTCTCGTTGCCGACGAAGGCGGGGTGGTCGTTCTTGAAGGCCGCGTTACCCAGGCTGTGATCGGGATGGACGTGGGTATTGATGACGTACAGGATCGGCAGGCGGGTGACCTTGCGGATGGCCGCATGCAACTGCGCGCCGACCTTGGGCGAGCCGCCGGTGTCGATCACCGCCACGCCCTTGCTGCCGACGATGAAGCCGATGTTGCAGATATCGCCGCCGTAGCCGACGTTGATATCCAGGTGCTTGCCATGATGGACGTAAATGCCGGGTGCCGCCTGCTCGACCGTGAACGGCTCGGCATGCGCCGCCAACGGCAACAACAGCAACAGCGTGAGCAAGCTCCTGGACATCGATACCTCCGGCTTGAACAGCTTACATATCTCCGCTACTTGCGGCTCAGGGGCGAATGTAGGCGTAGCCCTCGTATTGCCGCTTGATGATCTCAGTGACCCCGGCCGGCACATAGCCGATCGAGGCGTCCATGTCCGGCTTGGCCAGCTTCAGCGCCTTCATGCTGTTCTCGCAGGCAGCAATCTTCACCCCGGCTTTGATAGCCGCGTCGATGCGTTCCGCGACCGGCGATTCGAACTTGAGCATGTTGATTCCGGGGCCATAGGCAACGACTTCGATGTCGACGTTGGCGGCACCCAGATCCTGCTGCGCATTGTTCACGTTGTTGAGCGTCAGGTTCCACTTCTTCGCATCATCGTCGCTAACCTGGAAGACGACCCGGGTGCGCGCCGCTGCCGCATTGTTATCGTGCTTATCCGCAGCCTGCGAGCCCGTTGAAGCGAACGCAAGCAACAGCAGAACTGCCATATTTCCGAATACGGATTTGTTGAACATTTGCGTTTCCCTCCCAAGTGGTGGGATTCTCAGAGATCGCCTTTGCTGGCCGCAACCATCATGTCCTTCATCGATTCCATCACATGCTCGGCGCTCTTGCGGGTATCGGGCGGCATCGCCTGGATCATCTTGATGTCCATCATCATCGAAATGACCCAGCGCTTGCCGTCCTTGTCCTCGATCAGCGCGATGCGGCAAGGCATGAACGCGATCATCTGCGGATCGGCTTGCAGCATCTTGTTGGCGGTCAGCCCGTCGCAGAAATTGAATATCTCGATGCGCTTGGATGGCTTGCCGGTGAGAGCTTCGATCTCTTTGTAGAGCGCATTCACGCCGACGAACTTGAGGTTGAGCTGGTTGGCACGCAGTTTCAACGACTCCACGGCGTCGTCGAAACTGACGCCGTCCTGTATCTGGATGCGTGCGATCTGCAGTTTGACATTGGTGTAGCCGATGCCCGCATTGTCGGCGCTGGCGACTTGCGCCGCTACGGCGAGCAGCAACGCGAAGAAGAAACGAATGATGTTCATGCCATTTCCTTTTTAGTTAGTTCAGACCATGCCCGGATTGCCGGCCACGCCTTTCAGCTTGGGCACATTGGGCTGCACCGGCTTGATGACCTTCTCGGAACGCAGATGACGCGCCACCAAGTCCCAGATCGGCTCGCCACCCTTGTCGCGTGCGGCCTCCGACACCGGCGCCCAGCCCGCCACCTTGTAGGTCTTGCTCGCCTCCAGCAGCCTTGCCGTTCAGGTGCATGTCCTGGATGCGCTCGCCCATCTTGGCGTTCGGCTCGCAGGTGTATTCCAGTCCGCCCACGCGCACCATGTCGCCGCCCTGCTGGTAATAAGGATCGGGATTGAACAGGTTGTCGCACACGTCTTCCAGCACGGTCTTGATCTGCGCACCGCTCATCTCGGTGACGGTGGTGTACGGATAGGTGATCGCGGTCTGGTTGAGCACGTCCTCCATGGTGATGGACGAGCCCGGCAGCAGCGAGGTGCCCCAGCGGAAGCCCGGCGAGAAAGCGATCGGCGCGTCTTTCTCTTTCATCAGCGCATCGAGTATCAATTGATCGAAGCTGCCGTTGAAATTGCCGCGGCGATAGAGCAGGCCGTCGGTGGTCGCCAGTTTTTCGGAGAGCTTGGCTTCGTAAGGCGCGCGATGCTTCTGCATCAGCGCAGTCATGCTCTTGTCCGCCGCGAGCAGGTTGGAGAACACCGGCAGCAGCTTGTAACGGAAGTTGCTGACCTTGCCCGCCTTGACCTCGAAATCCAGCACGCCGAGGAACTTGCCGTTGGAACCGGCGTTGGTCACCAGCGTGGTGCCGTTGCGGTTCTTCACCGGGATCGGCTGCCGGGATGCCGTCGTGCGTATGGCCGCCGAGGATGGCATCGAGGCCGGTCACGCGCGAAGCCAGTTTGAGGTCGACATCCATGCCGTTATGCGACAGCAGCACCACGACCTGCGCGCCTTTCTTGCGCGCCTCGTCGATAGTGAGCTGCAGGCTCTCTTCCTGGATGCCGTACGACCAGTCCGGCACGAAGTAGCGCGGGTTGGCGATGGTGCTGTAGGGGAAAGCCTGACCGATGATCGCCACCGGCATGCCATTCATTTCCTTGATGACGTAAGGCTTGAACACCGGGTCGCCGAAGTCGGTGGTCTTCACGTTCTGCGCGACCACATCCATCTTGCCCTTCAAGACGCCGTCTTCGGCGTCCTTGATGCGCTGCGCGCCGTAGGTGCATTCCCAGTGCATGGTCATCACGTCCACACCCAGCTCAAGGCAGGCGTCGATCATGTCCTGGCCGTTGCTCCACATCGCCTGGCCAGTGCCCTGCCAGGTATCGCCGCCGTCCAGCAGCAGTGCGCCGGGACGCGAGGCGCGCACCTGTTTGACCAGTGTCGCCAGGTGCGCGAAGCCGCCCACCTTGCCGTAGGTGTGGGCCGCGTCAACATAGTTGAGACTGGTGAAAGCATGCGCCTCAACCGTGTTTGGCTTGATACCGAAATGCTTGAGCAGCGCGTTGCCGACCAGATGCGGCGGCAAGCCGCTCATCGCACCGACGCCGAGATTGATCTCCGGCTCGCGGAAATACATCGGGTTCAGTTGCGCATGGGTATCGGTGATATGCAGCAGGCTGACGTTGCCGTACTTCGGCAAGTCGTACAGATGGCCTGCATCGCTGGCGGCATAGCTCACACCGTTCTTCAGCAGGAATCCGCCCGCCGATGCGATGGTCAGCATCTGCAGGAACTCGCGACGATTCATGTCCATAACATTTGCCTTCGCTAAATTGAAACCGGAAAGCCGCCCTCCCAGGTCAGGGTGGGGCGGCCAGATGCAGGCTTACTTGTTGACGGGCGATTCCGGATCGAGCAACAGCGCCACCAGATCCTTGATCTGCGCCTCGGTCAGGATGCCCTTGTGACCGAAGCGGGGCATGTTGGCGCAGGGCTTGAACGCCTTGGCATTGTAGATGCGGGAATAGACATAACGCTGGATCTCTTCGTTGTTGCTGTCATGTGTCTTGCCGTAGTGCAACAAGCTTGGGCCGATGGTGCCATAGGCGATCTCCTTGGAAGAGAGGCGATGACAGTTGTAGCAATTGCCGCCGGCCGGCTCACCCGCCTTGTCGCTCCAGGTCATGCCTGTGCCGCTCTGTGCCAGCTTCTCGCCGGCTTTCCAGTCGCCCATGTATTTGCCATCCGCAGGCAATGTGATCTGCTTCGCCTGGTCTTCCTTCAGCTTCTCTTCGACCTTGCTGGGCAACTGGTCAACATACTTGCTGCACATCGCCTGCAGCTCGTCCTGGTTGACGCGATCGACCTTGGCGATGCCCTTGTCGCGAAAATCGCGTTTGATGATCGCGGTCGCCTTGGCCGACAGATCGGAAGCCGACTCGCCCGCCTGTGCCGCTGCAGTCAGGGTCACCGTGGATACAACCAGCGCTGCTCGAACAATCCATTTTGCATTCATGTTAGTCATCTCCTAGCGTTTTAAACCTGGGCCTGCATACGGGGCGCCATTCGCGCTGACTGCCAGGAACATGGTCAGGTCCACGGTCAGTTCGGAAGCGAACTTGGGTTCGGGGAAACGTTGTTGGCGGAAGCAGTCGTTCAGCCGCCACTGGAACGAACGTGTCAGCCCCTGCGACACACGGTAGGCCGGCCAGCTGGTGTAAGCGGCCTGCGCACTGTTCTTCGCCTTGAAGTTGGGCAGATCCTGCATGCGGATACGCACGTTGCTGGTGGTGTGGCAGGTCGAGCAGGCAAAATCGTAAGGGCCGGCACGATAGTTGAAGATCAGCTTGCCGATCTCGTACGCTTCCTTCTCTTTCGGATGCTTGGTCGACACGTTCATCGTCACGCCCTTGGATTGCCCCACCACATACGTCGCCAATGTGGAGATATCCGACTTCTTCGCGTCCGTACTGAACGGCTTGGCGGTAATCTCCTCTTCCGGAATGCCTTGCAAGGTGGTCATGCAAGTCAACAGGCGCGATTCCAGATCCTGCACCTTGCCGGTATCCTTGAAGAAGCGCGGCAGCTCTGCATAGGCGCCCTTCACCACACCGGGGCCCTTGCCCAGATCGCATTTTTCCATGGTGGCTTTCTTGGGCCCGCTCGGCGTCTTCCACAATTCCTCGCCGGCCATCTCGTCGAAGTCGGCCGGATTGCCGTCGCTGATCATTTCGCGATATTGCGCGATGCGATCCGAGTCCGTCACTTCACCTTCGGCGGCGATAGCCGAATAGCTGGTCGCCAATGCCAGTAGCAGCATTACCTTGCTTACGTTGCTGGTGTTCATCTATTTCTCCCAGAAAAAACAGCCTCGACAGTTGTCCTGTCCATTCGGATAGTCGGCGATCAAGCGGTGATCGCAGCTTCGTCGGAGCGTGTATCGCCCTTGTTATCCACCCAGCTCACGGTGACCTTGTCCCCGACAGCGCCGCCCTTGAAACGGAACATCAGGTACGGGTTCTTTGACACGGACTGGCCGAACTGCGCTTCCAGCACGGTGCGGCCCATATGCTGCGCCTTCACTTCGGTGATGAACCATGCCGGCACCAGGCTGCCGTCGGCATCCTTGCGCAGGCCGGTCTCCATGTTGTGCTGCATCAGAACCTTGACTTCGGTTACGCCGTCTTTGACTGCGGCGCGAATCTTCATTGGGTTGCCCATATCTATAATTCCCTCTATTCGTTTGAGTTGAACCTGCAGGCCATTAACCGCCGCATCCGCCTGCCGTCACTTTGACTTCTTTCTCAGTGCGATAGAACTTGCCGTCCGCCTTTACCAGCGCCACGACATTTGCGGTTTTCCCCATCTTGACGCGAGTGGTGACCGTGCTTTCCGTTCCCTCGGGGAACACGAAGTTGGCCGCCATCACATTCGGGTTCTTGTCCACAAAGATGGAAATCTGTTCGGTTTTAGGAATGCTGCTGGCCACGGTGACCGGCACGATGGCGCCGTTCTCGGCGATCTCGGGCACAGTCAGCTGGATCATGTTTGCGGTGATCTCTGTAGTGGCCGCGCCCATTGCACCGAGTGCGTCATCCATTGTTTTTGCCGAGAATGCGGGCTTGTTCCAGTCAGCAAGGGCCAACCCCGACTTCAACAAACCAAATGCGCCAAACAATGCCATCAGCCCAAAACCGCCTCCCGCCTTGAGTGCATTGCGGCGCTCCATGTTTACTTGATGCCCTGTTTTATTTGTCATCCTTAACCTCCCTGCTTGAAAATTAACTGTTGTAAAGAAAAGCCATTTTCGACCCGTTTCTATCAGGAAATCTCCGACTGGAAACAGGACGCTGCAGCCTCAGGCCTCACATGCAGAATTCACACGATGGCTAGCCAACAGCGACGGTGGCAAGTTACGGCATCGCTGCCAAGAAAAATATTGGCATGTTCGTGTAACGAACTACGTACAAGTACGTAGTAGGCAGTGCGCATGATTTCAGGCGGGTATAATTTAACTGCGTCATTGCCCCTGAAAAGAAGAGGTCTTTTGTTCATGTTTTGCTTCCGCACGTTTGCTCGCTTCGTTCTGGCGGCTTTCTTGTTCACTTATGCAACGTGCGCCATTTCTTCCGGGCTGACCACCGTGCGTATCGGCGTGTTGTCCTACCGCGAGCTGGACGGTGAGGTGTTCAATTGGCGGGAGATTCAAGCGCGGCTCGCAGCGGCCATCCCCGGATACCGGTTCGAATTAAAGCCCATGGACGGCAAGAGTTTGCACGACGCAGTGCAAAGAGGCGAACTGGGGTTCGTGCTGACCAACAGCAACCAATATGTTTCGCTCGCAACCGAGTTCGGCATCCAGCGCATCGCCACCATCATATTGCCCGAGGCGGCATCGCCGGAGAAGGCGCTGGGCTCGACGGTGCTGACATTGTCCGGCCGCAACGATGTGACGGAGCTTTCCGATTTGCGCGGCAAGCGTATTGCGATAGTGGCCAATGATGCCTTCGGCGGTTATATCGCGGCAGCACGGGAACTGCTGGGCGTCGGTGTCGATCTCGAAGCCGGAGACGCCCACTTGGTATATGTGGGTTTTCCCATGCCCAAGGCGATCGATGCCCTGCGCACGAACCAGGCAGACGTCGCCATCGTCCGCACCTGCCTGATCGAGCACCTGGCAAAGCAGGGCAAGCTGCAACTCGCCGATTTCAAGGTGGTATCCCCCCTTCCGGCACCCGGCTTCGGCTGCGTCACATCGACGCGCCTCTACCCGGACTGGCCGTTGGCCGTCGCACGAAACACCGATGAAAGTCTTGCCAAGAAGGTTGCCGTTACGCTGCTCTCCATGCCGCCCTCGAGCAAGGGCCTGTCGTGGAGCATCCCCGCCGACTATCAGGCGATCATGGAGCTCGATCACGAACTCATGATCGGCCCCTACGCCGACCTCAGAACCACCAGCCTGCGCGGACTGATAAAAAACTACCGGCCTTACCTGCTGATCGCATTACTCATAGTCATCGGCATTTCTGTCTATTTTATTCGGGTGCAGATTCTGGTCAGGCGGCGCACTAAAGAGCTGCGAGAATCCCGGGCGAATGCCTATGAACTGCAGATCAAGACCGAGCATATGGCACGGCTCTCCATTCTGGGCGAGATGGCCAGCTCACTGGCGCACGAACTCAATCAACCTCTGGCGACCATCTCCGCATATGCACAGGGAATGGAAAGAAACTGCGCTTCCGGGCAGGTCAACGTCGACATGGTCACCAAGGTGAACCGCGAGATCGTCGCCCAGACTCTGCGCGCAGATAAAGTCATTCGCCAGGTGCGCGCCTTCGCCCGCAAGCGCATGGCGGCCAGCGAACTCCGCCCGATCGTCGAAACGGTCAATGAGGCAATCGACATCTTCTCGACCATGCTGCCGGAAGGACCGCCGGTATCGTTAGACAACCGCCTGCCGGCAGATACAATGCTCAAAGCCGACCACCAACAGGTGCAACAAGTGCTGATCAACTTGATGAAGAATGCCGCCGATGCCATGGCCGGACTCCCCCCGGAAAGCCGGAAGATAGACATCGTCCTGGACCGGACCGCTAACGACCTGACCATCGCGGTTGCCGATCACGGCCCGCAGATTCCCCCCGATACGCTGGCCCACCTGTTCGAGCCCTTCTTCACCACCAAACGGGATGGTCTCGGCCTTGGGCTGTCCATCTGCAAGAGTATCGCCGAAGCTCACAGCGGCAAGCTCAGCGTCCTACCCCGCGAGACTGCGCCCGGGCTCGTTTTCCAACTTAGCCTGCCGGAATACCCAAATGACCGATGAATGCCTGCCCCCACAAGTGATCGTTGTCGACGATGATGCAGCGCTGAGACAAGCGCTGGTGTTCCTGCTCGAGTCGGTCGGCTGGCGTGTCGTAGCCTATGATTCGGCCGAATCGTTCCTGGCCGCGCTGGATACGCTCACCCATCCCGGCTGCCTGATCCTGGACGTGCGCATGCCATTGATGAGCGGTCTGGAGCTGCAGCGGACACTCAATGAGCGAGGCGTGCAATTGCCGGTCATCTTCCTCACCGGCCATGCCGACGTCACCATCGCCGTGCAAGCCATGAAATTCGGCGCCAGCGATTTCATCGAGAAACCATTCAAGGACCAGACGCTGCTCGACGCTGTCAGCCACGCCGTGCGGCGCGACCTCATGCGGCACAAAGAGAATGAGACGAAGTCGATGTTGTCTGAACGCTTGAACAAATTGACGCTACGCGAGATGGAAGTTGCCCGGCTTGTTGTCGAAGGTTTGCCTTACAAGGCGATCGGCATGCGGCTGTATATCTCCGAACGGACCGTGCAGGTGCATTGCCAGAATCTGAAGTCGAAGCTTGGCATCACCTCCGCCGCAGAACTGACACAGTTGTTGCTTCAGTTCACCAAGGACATTGGCTCGTGATTTATTTACTTCGGGAAATTTTGATCAGCGCTTTCTGAGCGGTTCCAGCAAAGCAGAAAGGCCGTTGTGATCGATCTCCTGCATCAACGCCAGCAGCATGCCGATCTCACCCGGCGGAAAACCTTTGCGCGCAAACCAGTTCAGATAATTGCCCGACAGGTCGGCGATCAGACGGCCTTTGCATTTGCCGTAGGGCATGATGCGGGTGGTCAGGAGTTGGAGGTGTTCGGGGTTCATTGCAGGTGGAATATTTCTAAAGAGGAGTAATAGAACCACAGCCAACATGACTGCACCGGATGGGGTGTCCACGACTGAGCAGTCGTAGGTCACCCTACGCGAGCTTGACGATAGCTTCTACTACTACCTTTCGGAGTGCAACTGACAACTCGTATTCGTAGAGAGATACGTTCGGCAAATATGAGCATGCCAACTTCAGATCTTCCGATATTTCGCGGGCCGCGATAATGCCCCTGACACCTTGACCAGATTCCGCATGATGTTTTTCGATCCAAGCCATATATCGAAGAAGCTGCCCAATCACTCTGTCATAGCCACGAGAAACCTTAAGCTCGATTACCACGAAATTCCGCTGAGCATCCAAGGCGAGTATATCGATGAAACGCCCCCCGACAGGGAACTCAACGCCGGTAATGCCTTCGTCTTGGTAGAGTTGGAGACCTGGCTCGATGTGCGATAGGTTCTTTGCCAAAAAATCTCGAAGATCGCTCTCATATGCAAATTCGCTTGGGTTTTGAACTTCGCTCGGTTCGGCAAATTTCTCTTGAGACGCCGAAGCGTCTAACTTGGAGTGAATTGGCGCCGGATCGGTTGCTGCGTCATAGCGGCGAAAATGTGAGCCATCGATCTGAAACAAAAGGTCTTCGTCTGTCTTTACGCTGTAATGCAAGCGGCTCGGTGCATTCGTTGAAAAGCGAATGAGGTGCGCGGAGATCGTGCCTTCCTTGATCTTCGGATAGTTCCGAGCAAACCATTCAAGAGCAACATCTTTCGAGAAGTGCTGCCCTAGATTTGGAGCCAAGGCAGAAATCATGTCGCGGATCAGTATGCGGACTGGTTTGTCGTAGATGGGCATAGTGGCGAGATTGAAAGGCTAGCGTAGAACTACACGGCGCTAGACAGCGATGAGTGCTTGTCGTCAGCCACGGAAAACCCCATTCTTTACGCAGCAATGGCATCAGGAATGTGATGCAAAACCATCAAGCTGCTTTCCGGTATTGCACACATGGCATAGGGAATCCCCTCCAAGTCGGAGAACTCTACTTCCACAACGCCCGGAGCGAGCAACTCCACCACCGTTCCTACCTGACCACGGCGGAGATGTTTTTCCGGCACGTCGTTGGTCAGTGCGACGACTTCTAGTGTTTTCATGGGATACCTCTCAATACATAACAACTGACTAAACGCGGAACATCCTCGCCCGTCTTGATAATCCATGCGCTTCTTACTATCGCTTCACGACTGCCCAATACAACATGAACATCCAATGAATAGCGGCGACCATATTCATCAGCGACAGTCGCACTAACGTCTTCATTATCCGCCGCTGCAGTTAACAATATCTCACGCATTTTGTCTGCATCAGTGGCCGACATTCCCAGCGTTGCCAGGAAAACTCTTGCCTTATGCCGACCTTCCGGATGCTGCGCAGATAAACAGTAGCCTCGCAGTTTTTCTATGTCAACGATTGCGCTTTCACCATTTGGCAGTTTCATTTTAATTAAACCCAAAATACAGTCGGCTCGAATACCAGCCCTGCACGCCTACTTCTGCGCCTTCACAATACTCATCGCCGTCGCCACCATCCCGCCCATGTCCGCCAAGTTGCCCGGCAGGATGAGCGTGTTGCCTTCCTTGGCGACGTTGCCGAAGGCTTCGACATATTTTTCCGCCACCTTGAGGTTGACGGCATCCATGCCGCCGGGCGACTGGATGGCCTGGGCGACTTGCTGGATCGCTTGTGCGGTGGCCGAGGCGACAGCCTTGATGGCTTCGGCCTGCGCCTTGCGCGTGTTGATGGCGGCCTGCTTCTCGCCTTCCGAGCGCTGGATGAAGGCTTCGCGTTCGCCGGTGGCGATGTTGATCTGTTCCTGCTTGCGGCCTTCGGAGGCGGCGATCAGTGCGCGCTTCTCGCGCTCGGCGGTGATCTGCGCCTGCATGGCATGCAGGATTTCTTTCGGCGGCGTCAGGTCCTTGATCTCGTAGCGCAGCACCTTGACGCCCCAGCTGGTCGCCGCTTCGTCCAGCGCCGCCACCACGGCGCGGTTGATGTCGTCGCGCTCTTCGAAGGTCTTGTCCAGTTCCATCTTGCCGATGACCGAACGCAAGCGTGGTCTGCGCGAGCTGGGTGATCGCCATGATGTAGTTGCTGGTGCCGTAGGAGGCCAGCTTGGGATCGGTCACCTGGAAGTACAGGATGCCGTCCACCTGCAGTTGGGTGTTGTCCTTGGTGATACAGATCTGGCTGGGCACATCGAGCGGCACTTCCTTGAGCATGTGCTTGTAGGAGACGCTGTCGATGAACGGGATGACGACATTCAGGCCGGGCGACAACGTGGCATGGAAACGCCCGAGACGTTCCACCACCCAGGCATTTTGCTGCGGCACGACCTTGAGTGCCTTGATGATGAAGATGACGGCGGCAAGCAGTACGAGCAGGGCGATTTCCATGTTTTCTCCTTATTGTTGCTGTGATTTGCGATTCGTCAGGACCAGGCCGGAGCCGCGCACTGCGGCGATGTAGAGCGTTGTGTCGCGCGGCGTGTCGGCAGATTCAAGCTCGGCATCCCACTCCGCGCCGCGGTAAAAGACCCGCGCCGTTCCGTTGTCGTTCCACTTGAGCACCCTCACCGCCTGGCCGGCATCGAGGTCGACACCCGGCGCAGCCTTGCTCTGGGTGCTTTTCCAGTGCCGCAGCATGATGGTGCCGGTGACTCCAGTCAACGCACCCAGCGTGAGCTGCCACGCCACGCCCGCTCCCAGCAATGCGGTCAGTCCGCCCACCGCCATCGCCACAGCCACCACCAACAGATAAAAAGTCCCCGTCACCATTTCCAGGCCGAGGAGTATCAAGGCCAGCAAGAACCAGTAAATGTAAATTTCCATAACGCCTTCATCCTCCTTGCAATAGCCAAGATCAATTCAATCGCCAAGCAGGCCGATCAAGCCCTGGATTTCCTCAAGGTTTGATCGTAACTCGGCAGGCTTCAGATGGGTATTATTTCATGCAAGGATTGCATGATTTGCATCGGTTCAGACGATCCGGTGGGTCCGAAACGAGGTTTGCTGGTTGGATGCTTTGCTGCTTATGCGACGTGGTCCCAGGTTCCGCCTGTTCTGGTATCCGGAACCAATGAGCCGTGATATTCGTACAACCGCATCAACGCAGAGAGGATGGACACGGGAAAACCCTGGCGCCCGCCTCGATCATCGATGATGATTTTGTTGAGATAGTCCTGCAACGTGACAGAACCCCACATCTGCGCGATCTTTGCGCTGATTGACGGATATTGCTCCTGGATGGCGGAATAATCGGAAGCAATTCCACGTGGCAAAGCTGGCGCCGGGGGCGCTTTTGGAACAACAATATTCAGGGCCATTTCACTCACCTCTCAAGTCTTTTGAAAACTATTACACCTGAGGGAATTTAGCACCAATGCCTATTCCGGGACATATACCAAAGGATATAGACCCTTACCTATACCTGATGCATCGCCGGGCAGCAAGAGGCCGCTACCTCTTTCCGGCGCAGAGTTCTTCGCACGGCCTGCCATCGTGATTGCCATCCAGCGTATTCACGCCGCATTCAGTGAAATAAAAATACGCCTCTTCGCAACTGGCCATTTGGGAACAACGGCGCTTTCTTCCACACTCCTCGCCATACGCCATGACCGGGGCGATCAGGCCCCGGCTGGTATTCAAATTGGTGACGGGCAGGGTGGATGGGTGCTGCTTGCGCCATTGCCAGGGCGGTGTCGGACTGCTTTGAGACCACAGCCCGCGACGTGATTGCTGCGCCTCGTTCTGCAAGGCGATGTACGTTTTGTCGGAATGGAAATGCGAATACTCCCACGCCATGCCGCGCTTCACTTGTTCCTGGTTGACGTTGCGTCCGTCCACCGAGATCGATCCGACAGTGCGCCCGTATTGATCCACTGCCTGGCTATCGATCTGCACTTGCTTCTTGCCCACCATCTCCAGCAAAGATTCGCGCGATTGTTTGCCGAATGTCTGCGCCTTTTCCGGTGCATCGATCTCGGCCAGGCGCACCTTGATCTTCTGGCTGCCGCGCAAGACCATCACGGTGTCGCCGTCCATTACCGCGATCACCCGGGCGCTGTAGGTCTCGGCCTGTGCGCTCATGGCAATCAAACAGCACAGAACGAGGAGCGTCTTCATATCAGGACGCTTTTGATCACCGCCAGGCACAGCAAGGTATAGCCCGCCGCCAGGATGTCGTCGAACATCACGCCCAGCCCGCCTTTCCAGACCTTGTCGAAATGCCGGATCGGTTCCGGCTTGACGATGTCGAAGAAACGGAACAGCGAGAACGCCAGCAGCTTCCACACCACGCCATCCGGCGTGAAGAACAACACCAGCAGGAAGGCGACGATCTCGTCCCACACGATGCCGCCATAATCCGACACGCCCAGCGCCTTGCCGGTGATGTCGCACACCCACACGCCGAAGGCGAAGGCCCAGATCAGCACCAGCAGGAACAGCGCATCGGTCAGGCGCGGCGCGAGATACCAGTACATCGGGAAAGCGACCAGCGTGCCTGCGGTGCCCGGCCCTTTCGGCATCAGGCCGCCGCCGAAGCCGAAAGAAAGGAAATGTGCCGGATGGCTGAACAGGAAACGCCAGGTCGGCTGGAGTCTCAGTTGGTCATGCGAAGTGGTCATAGCCTGCTTCCTTTATCGTCATCACAGCTGCCATCCGCCGCGCGCACCGTGCAGCCGCGACCGGTAACGATCTTGCCGATGCGCGTCAGCGGCAAGCGCAAGCTGGATGAAAGTGCTGCGATCTCATCGCGTCGTGCGCGCCGGTGCGGTAAAACACAACTCATAGTCGTCGCCACCGGCCAGCACGCAATGTTGCGCCAGTTCATCCATCGCCTGCCCGGAGGAAGCGAAGAACGATGCCGCCGGCAATGTATCAAATCGAACCTCGGCCGCCATGCCGGAACGTTCCAGAATATGCCCGAGATCGGCGAGCAGGCCATCGGAGACATCGATCGCGCTGTTTGCGATGCCGCGCAACGCCAGGCCCAGCGCGACTCGCGGCTGCGGCTGCTGCAGTGCGGCCAGGCAGGGAATACGCACCTCCTCGGGCAGCGAATCTTTCCCTGCAAATGCGCCAGACCCAATGCGGCATCGCCCAGCGTGCCCGACACCCAGATGTCGTCGCCGACTTGCGCACCGTCGCGCCGCAACGCCTCGCCTCGCGGCACTTCGCCCATGATGGTGACGCACAGATTGAGCGGGCCGCGCGTGGTATCGCCGCCGATCAGCTCGACGCCATGTTGCGTCGGCCAGCGCAAAAAAACCGGCGCTGAAACGCTCCAGCCAGTGCTTCATCTTCTCTCCGGCAACGACAGCGCCAGCGTCGCCCAGCGCGGCTGCGCGCCCATCGCCGCCATGTCGGAAATATTCACCGCCAGCGTCTTGTGGCCCAGCAGAAAAGGATCGGCATCGGGAAAGAAATGTGTGCCGCTCACCAGCATGTCGGTGGAGACGGCCAGTTCCATGCCATCCCCGACGCGCACCAGCGCGGCATCGTCGCCCACGCCCAATACTGCGCCGGGCGTGGGACGGGTGAAGTAGCGCTGGATCAGGTCGAATTCAGACAAACCGAACCCCGAAGAATCAGCCACAGAGTACACAGAGGTCACAGAGAGAGTTGTGCGAATCAGTGGTGCTACGGTGATCTCTCTGTGACCTCTGTGGTCTCTGTGGCAAAAGGTTGAAGCTATTTTGCCTTTACTTCAACCGCGCGCACCTGCGCCGCCAGCTTGTCCAGCACGCCGTTGACGAACTTGTGCCCGTCGGTGCCGCCGAAGGTCTTGGCCAGTTCGACCGCCTCGTTGATGACCACGCGATAAGGCATTTCGGGGTGGTGCGACAATTCGTACGCGCCCAGCAGCAACACGGAAAATTCGACCGGGCTCAGTTCGTCCAGCTTGCGATCCAGATGCGGCGCGATCAGCTCCGACAGTGCCTCGTGTTGCGCGATCACACCGCGCAGCAACTGGCTGAAGAACTCGATGTCGTAACGGCCCAGACTCTTCTCGGCGAGCGTGCCTTTCTCGATCTGCGACGCGCTCTTGCCGGTCAGGCGCCACTGGTAGATGCCCTGCAGGGCCAGCTCGCGCGCACGATGGCGCAGGCTCTTGGCCGGATTGTTTTGCTTGGCGTCGCTCATGCCAGGGCTTTCAGCAGATTCACCATCTCGATCGCGACCAGCGCGGCTTCCGCGCCTTTGACGCTCATGCGCACTTCGGCCTGCTCGTCGGTATCGGTGGTGAGGATCGCGTTGGCGATCGGCACGCCGCTGTGCAGCTGCACATCGCCCACGCCGCGCGCCGATTCGTTGGACACCACTTCGAAGTGATAGGTGTCGCCGCGGATCACCGCGCCCAGTGCGATCAGCGCGTCGAACTTCTTGCTCTGCGCCATCTGCTGCAGCACCAGCGGAATCTCCAGCGCGCCCGGCACAGTGGCCAGCGTGATGTCGTCTTCGCTCACGCCGCTCTGCACCAGTTGCGCGCGGCACGCAGCCAGCAAGCCGTCGCACACCACTTCGTTGAAACGGCTCTGCACGATGCCGATGCGCAGGCCTTTGCCGTTCAGGTTCTGTTTCGATTTCTTTCATTTTGCTTCCTTGCTTTGACAGTAACCCACCACTTCCAGGCCGAAGCCGGTCATGCTGGGCAGCTTGCGCGGGGTGGCGATCAGGCACATCTTGCCGACGTTGAGGTCGCGCAGGATCTGCGCGCCGATGCCGTAGTTGCGCGGATCCCACTGCGCATGCTGCGTGCTCCGGCTTGGCTGCGGCGCGCGCCAGCAGGTCGGCCGAAGTCTCGTTGTGATGCATCATCACCAGCACGCCGGCCGAGGACTGGCTGATCTTCTTCAGCGCATCGTGCACGCTGGTGCTGTTGGGCAGGCTGACCTGCTCGAGAAAATCCAGTGCCGACAGCGGCTCATGCACGCGCACCAGCGTCTCGGTCTGCGGCTGGATGTCGCCTTTCACCAGCGCCAGATGGGTGCGCTGCGTGGTCTTGTCGATGTAGGTCACCAGGTCGAGCTCGCCGTAGGCGGTCTGCACCGTGCGGCGCGACACGCGCTCGACCAGCGTCTCGTTCTGGATGCGGTATTCGATCAGGTCGGCGATGGTGCCGATCTTGAGGCCATGTTGCTTGGCGAACGGGATCAGGTCGGGCAGGCGCGCCATCTCGCCGTCTTCCTTGAGGATCTCGCAGATCACCGCAGCCGGTGTCACGCCCGGCCAGTTGCGCCAGGTCGCAACCGGCTTCGGTATGGCCGGCGCGCACCAGCACGCCGCCGGGCTGCGCGCGCAACGGGAAGATGTGGCCGGGCTGCACGATGTCGGCAGGCTTGGCATTCTTGGCCGCCGCGACCTGGACGGTGCGCGAACGGTCGGCGGCCGAGATGCCGGTGGTCACGCCGGTCGCCGCCTCGATGGACACGGTGAAGTTGGTCGCCAGCGACAGGCCGTTGTCGCGCACCATCAGCGGCAGGTTGAGCTGCTGGCAATGCTCCTGCGTCAGCGTCAGGCAGATCAGGCCGCGGCCGTGCTTGGCCATGAAGTTGATCTTTTCCGGCGTGACGAATTCGGCGGCGAACAGCAGGTCGCCCTCGTTCTCGCGGTCTTCTTCATCCACCAGCACGACCATACGCCCGGCGCGTATCTCGTCGATGATTTCGGGTATCGGTGCAATATCTGTCATTTGTGCGCAGCTTTGTTGAGATTTGGCGATTCCGCCAGGGAGGGTGATTTTATCATCTTCGGGGACATTCCTTGCTCCCTCATCCGGCATGTCATCGCCGAATGCGGTTATTTCGCTTCCGCCGTCAGCATGCGCTCGACATAGCGAGCGATCAGGTCGATTTCCAGATTCACCTTCGCGCCCGCCTTCAGCTCGTTCAGCGTCGTCATCTCCAGCGTATGCGGAATCAGGTTCAGCTCGAATTCGGAGCCGCACCTGGTTGACCGTCAGGCTCACGCCGTTGATGGTGATCGAGCCTTTCATCGCGATGTACTTGGCCAGCTCGCTGCGGGGCGCGCACCACCAGTTGCCAGCTCTCGCCGATGTCGTTGAACGCGAGCACCTCGCCCACGCCGTCGACATGGCCGCTGACCAGATGCCCGCCCAGGCGGTCGGACAGGCGCAACGCCTTTTCCAGATTGACGTGTGCCGCCCTGTTGCTCCAGCCCGACCGTGCAATTCAGGGTCTCGCGCGACACATCCACGGTGAAGTCCTTGCCGGCGATCTTGACCACGGTCAGGCAAACGCCGTTCACCGCGATGCTGTCGCCGAGCTGCACGTCATCCATACCGAGTGCCTCGGTTGCCACGGTCAGCCGCAGGCCGCCCTCCCGATCCTGTGCTGACTTGATGAGTGCCGACATCGGCCATGATTCCGCTAAACATGTTCATTTCTCCTTCGTGATTTTCGAGATGATGCGCAGATCTGCGCCCACCTGCCGCACATCCTGCCACTGCAAAGCGACGCGCTGCTCCAGTTGCGTCAGTTCGCCCAGGTCCGCCATGCCGCGCGCCGTATCGCCCAGCAACTGCGGCGCGAGATACAGCACCAGTTCATCGATCAGGCCCGCCTTCAGCAACGCGCCATTCAGGGTGCGCCCGCTTCCACCAGCACTTCGTTGACACCCCGATTCGCCAGGTCGCGCAACACGGCAGCAGATCCACCTGGCCGTCAGCTCCGGCCAGCACGACCACCTCGCGCCCCCTTCGCCCGAATCTGGGCGAGCTTGGCACTGTCCGGGGATGCCGTATAGATCAACGTTCCGCCTGCAACGAGGCGGGCATCCGGCGGAATGCGCAATTGGCTATCCAGCACCACGCGCAGCGGCTGCCGTTCGTGTCGATATCTCGCGCACATTCAGTTGCGGATCGTCCGCCAGCACCGTGCCGATGCCGGTCAGCACGGCGCAGGAACGTGCGCGCCAGTGCTGCACGTCGCGCCGCGCCGCCGCGCCGGTGATCCATTGGCTGACGCCGTTCGCGAGCGCGGTGCGCCCGTCCAGGCTGGTGGCGATCTTGCTGCGCACCCAGGGTGTGCCGCGCGTCATGCGCGAAACAAAGCCGATGTTCAGTTCGCGCGCAGCGCTTTCCATCAGGCCGCACTCGACTTCGATGCCTGCCGCACGCAACCTGGCGATACCCTGCCCCGCCACCAGCGGATTCGGGTCCTGCATCGCCACCACCACGCGCGCGACACCCGCCGCGATCAGCGCGTCGGCGCAGGGCGGCGTGCGTCCGTGATGGCTGCAGGGTTCCAGCGTCACATAGGCGGTCGCGCCGCGCGCCTGCTTTCCCGCCGCACGCAAGGCATGCACCTCGGCATGCGGCTCGCCGGCACGCTCATGCCAGCCTTCGCCGACAACCTTGCCCTGATTCACCAGCACACAGCCGACGCGCGGATTGGGCGAGGTCGTGTACAGGCCCCGCTCCGCCAGGCGCAGCGCCTGCGCCATCCACTGACTATCGGCGACACTCATTTTTTGTCGGCTTGGCGGCGCCTGGTGTTTTTCACCGCATCGACCGCATCGGAGAAATCGCCGACATCCTGGAAGCTCTTGTACACCGAGGCAAAACGGATATAGGCGACCTTGTCGAGCTTGAGCAGCTCCTTCATCACCATCTCGCCGATCTGGCGCGAACCGATCTCGCGTTCGCCCAGGGCAAAGACTTTCTGCGTGACATGATCGATCGCGGCATCCACCAGTTCGGTGGACACCGGCCGCTTGTGCAGCGCGCGGGTAAAACTGGTGCGCAGCTTCTCCTCGTCGAACTCGCTGCGCATGCCGTTCTGCTTGACCACCTGCGGCATGCGCAACTCCACCGTCTCATAGGTGGTGAAGCGCTTGTCGCACGTCAGGCAGCGGCGGCGGCGGCGGATGCTGTCGCCTTCCTCGCTTTCGCGAGTATCCACCACCTGGGTGTCGGGACCTTTGCAGAAAGGACATTTCATAGGGGAAGGGGAAGGGGAAGGGAGAAGGGTGGGAACCGTAGTTACCCTTCCCTCTTCTCCCTTCCCCTCCATGCCTTTAAGCTCCGTACACCGGGAATTGCGTCGTCAGCTTCTTCACTTCGCCGACCACGCGCGCGATCACCGCATCGTCGTTCGGCGCATCCAGCACGTCGGCGATCAGGTGCGCCAGCTTCTCGGCTTCCAGTTCCTTGAAGCCGCGCGTGGTCATCGCCGGCGAGCCGATGCGGATGCCGCAGGTGACGAACGGCTTTTCCGGATCGTTGGGGATGGCGTTCTTGTTCACGGTGATGTGGGCGCGGCCCAGTGCGGCTTCGGCATCCTTGCCGGTCAGCTTCTTGGCGTGCAGGTCGACCAGGAACACATGGCTGTCGGTGCGGCCGGACACGATGCGCACGCCGCGCTCCTTCAGCACCTTGGCCATCACGCGGGCGTTGTCGACCACCTGCTTCTGGTAGTCCTTGAATTCCTTGCTCGCCGCTTCCTTGAACGCCACCGCCTTGGCCGCGATCACGTGCATCAGCGGGCCGCCTTGCAGCTGCGGGAAGATCGCCGAATTCAGCGCCTTCTCATGTTCCGCCTTGGCCAGGATCAGGCCGCCGCGCGGGCCGCGCAGGGTCTTGTGGGTGGTGGTGGTGACGAAATCGGCGATGCCGACCGGGTTGGGGTAATAGCCCGCCGCGACCAGACCGGCGTAGTGCGCCATGTCCACGAACAGGTAAGCGCCGACGCTGTCGGCGATCGCGCGGAAGCGCTTCCAGTCGATCACCAGCGCGTAGGCCGAAGCGCCGGCCACGATCATCTTCGGCTTGTGCTCGAGTCGCCAGCGCCTGCACCTGGTCGTAGTCGATCTCTTCCTTGTCGTTCAGGCCGTACTGAATGGCGTTGTACAGCTTGCCGCTGATGTTCACCGAAGCGCCGTGGGTCAGGTGGCCGCCGTGCGCCAGCGACATGCCGAGGATGGTGTCGCCGGGCTTGAGCACCGAAACATACACCGCCTGGTTGGCCTGCGAACCGGAATGCGGCTGCACGTTGGCATATTCCGCGCCGAACAGCGCCTTGGCGCGGTCGATCGCCAGCTGCTCGGCCACGTCCACATACTCGCAACCGCCGTAGTAACGCTTGCCCGGATAGCCTTCGGCATACTTGTTGGTCAGCTTGCTGCCCTGCGCTTCCATCACTGCCGGGCTGGTGTAGTTTTCCGAGGCGATCAGCTCGATGTGATCTTCCTGGCGGCGATTTTCATTCTGGATCGCGGCCCACAGTTCGGGGTCAGTCACGGCAATGGTGTTTTTGCTGGAGAACATGGCAAGTATTCCTAAAAAATGGTTGAAAAACAGGAAGGCGGGGATTCTACCATGACGACCATGGGCCTTACAGATACGCTTTCCCTGTCTGCTAACGGAAACGAACTTTCCTACGGCTTGGCACTCATACGGCGCGAGTGCTAGAATTCCAGCAAAGAGGAGGATATACACATGAATGCAACCATGAGTCTACCGATGCCGTCTGCCATTGGCAGCATTGAGGGGTACGTTCAGGCTGTGAATCGCTTCCCCGTGCTGACGCATGAGGAGGAGTTGTCTTTGGCGACACGCTTCAAGATGAATAACGATCTGGACGCAGCGCGCCAGCTGGTGCTTTCCCACTTGCGCGTAGTCGTCAGTGTTGCGCGCGGTTATGCCGGGTACGGCTTGCCGCAAGCCGACCTGATCCAGGAAGGCAACATTGGCCTGATGAAGGCGGTGAAGCGCTATGATCCAGAGCGAGGAGTTCGTTTGGTATCTTTTGCCTTGCACTGGGTACGCGCTGAAATCCACGAATACGTGGTTCGCAATTGGCGCCTGGTCAAGATCGCCACGACCAAAGCCCAGCGCAAACTCTTCTTTAACCTGCGCAGCATGAAACAAGGCCTGGAGCCTTTGAAGCCGCAACAAGTCACTGAGATCGCTCAGCAATTGAATGTTTCCGAGCATGACGTTGTCGAGATGGAGGCGCGTTTTGCCGGGCACGAGGTTTCGCTTGAACCGCTCGCCGGCGAAGAAGATGAGTCCTACGCGCCCATCAGTTACCTCGCCGATAACGAAGATCACGAGCCTTCGCACATATCTGGAAGCCGCGGAGCGCGAGCACATGCACACTGACGGATTGAAGCTGGCGCTGGATAGCCTGGACGAGCGCAGCCGTCGCATCGTGGAAGCGCGCTGGCTGCGCGAAGAAAACGGGGCGACGCTGCACGAATTGGCGGCCGAGTTCAAGGTGTCGGCAGAGCGTATCCGCCAGATCGAGCAGAAGGCATTGAGCAAGATGCAAGCGCTGCTCGCTTTACCCGCCGCGGCCTGATTGCCCGCCGCTTAACAAAAAAGCCGCAGATTTCTCTGCGGCTTTTTCATTTCACGACTCTGAGCGTCGGCCTGCCCTGTGGCGGCGGCTCGTCCGGCGGCTCGCTGGCATTGCCGGTTGGTGCCGCGCCGATAGGCGTAGACTCCTGCCCCTGGAATACCAACCCCTGGCCGGTCTCCTTGGCAAAAATCCCGATCACCGCCGATACCGGTACAATGAGCTGGTGTGCCACACCGCCGAATCGGCCGCCACAGGTGATGTCTTCATTGCCCAGCTGCAGGTTGCGAACCGCATCCACACCGATATTCAGGACGATCTTGCCATCCTTGACGTAAGCCATCGGTACTTGCGTGTACTCATCTACCTGCACAGCCAGATACGGCGTGTATCCGGCGTCGCAACACCAGTCATGGATGGCCCTGATCAGGTAGGGTTTGGTGGACGGTTCGCTCATGCCGATAGCGGGATTATTTGCGCATCGCTTTTTCAGCCGGCGTCATTGCCTCGATGTAGGCCGGGCGCGAGAACAAGCGTTCGGCATACTTCATCAGCGGCGCAGCTTCTTTGTCGAGCTGGATGCCATAGTGATCCAGACGCCAGAGCAACGGAGCAATCGCCACGTCCAGCATGGAGAACTCGTCGCCCAGCATGAACTTCTGCTTGGTGAAGACCGGGGCGATCTGCATCAGGTTCTCGCGCACGGCGGCACGCGCCTTGTCTGCAACCTTGGCATTGTTGCTTTCCAGACCGGCGATGTGACAGAACAACTCGTTTTCGAACCGGTGCAGGAACAAGCGCGCACGCGCCCTCATCACGGGATCAGGCGGCATCAATTGCGGATGCGGGAAGCGCTCGTCGATGTATTCGTTGATGATATTGGCTTCGTACAGGATCAGGTCGCGCTCGACCAGTACCGGCACGGTGTTATAGGGATTCATCACCGCCAGATCTTCCGGCTTGTTGAAGACATCCACGTCAATAACCTGGAAATCCATGCCCTTTTCAAACAGGACAAAGCGGCAACGGTGGCTGTAGGGATCGGTTGTCCCGGAATAAAGTGTCATCATAATAACCACCTACACGATAAAACGCTGCGACAATAAACCAAAAGCGGAGCCATGAGCTCCGCCGTTTGGCACTTGGTGAAACGGGGTGCGCAAATTACCACAAACGCACCCTGCGATTCAATCAGCTCAGTGGATATCCTTCCAGAACTCTTTCTTCAGCGCGTAAGTCAGAATCAGGAGCAGGAAGAGGAAACCCAGAACAATGTACCCGAGTTTGAAGCGCACCAGCTTGGATGGCTCGCTCATGAAATCGAGATAATTGACCAGATCGCCGACCGTCGCATCGTACTGCGCGGATGTCATGGAGCCCGGGCTGACCAGCTTCAGCATCTTTTCCTCATGACCTTCGTGGTTTTCAACAACCAGCTGCTGATCACCCTGCATCGGGCCCAGCACGTTTGGCATGCCCACACCCGGGAAAATCAGGTTGTTGGCACCGCTCGGACGTGTGCTGTCAGCATAGAAGCTGTGGAAATAGGTGTACAGCCAGTCGACACCGCGTGCACGTGCTTCCACGCTCAGGTCCGGAGGGGCAACACCGAATGCCGCCTTGGCGGACGCAGAGTCCATGGCAGCCTGCATGGTCGAACCCACCTTGATTCCCTCGGGGAGCAGAGTCTTGATTTCCGCTTCGCTCATACCGATGTCCATCAGGCGGTTGTAGCGCATGTAGGAAGCACTGTGGCAAGCCAGGCAGTTGGCGATGAAGAACTTGGCGCCGCGTTGCAGCGACTCCTTGTCCTGCAGATTGCCAGGAGCCTTATCCAGATGAACGCCACCTTCATTGGCGATTGCCAACGCTGGCAGCAACAGCGCCAGCATCATAAGTTTCTTGATTAGTTTCATGTCAACGAACCTCTCTTAATTATTTGAACGTCACACGATCAGGCTCGGGCTTGCACTTGTCGATCTTGGTATACCAGGGCATCAAGATGAAGAAGGCAAAGTACACCACCGAAAGCACTCGTGAGAGCAATGTATAAGTAGGAGTAACCGGCATCATGCCCAGATATCCAAGACCGACGAAGCTGATCACGAACAAGGCCAGGAACAGCTTGTAGATCGGGCCGCGATAACGGATCGACTTGACCTTGCCGCGATCCAGCCATGGCAGGAAGACGATACCGATAGCGCCAACGCCCATCGCGATCACGCCGGGGAACTGGGAACCGAACATCGGCGGAACTGCGCGCAGGATGGCGTAGTACGGGGTGAAGTACCAGACCGGAGCAATGTGCGGAGGAGTCTGCATCGGGTTGGCCGGGATGAAGTTATTGGCTTCGAGGAAGTATCCACCCATATCCGGCGCGAAGAAGACGATCGAGCAGAACACGATGAGGAATGCCACCACAGCAACGATATCCTTCACGGTGTAGTAAGGATGGAACGGAATGCCGTCCAGCGGATGGCCGTCAGCGCCCTTCTTCTTCTTGATCTCGATGCCGTCAGGATTGTTGGAGCCGACTTTGTGCAAAGCGACGATGTGCACAAAAACGATACCCACCAGAACCAGCGGAACTGCGATCACGTGCAACGCGAAGAAACGGTTCAGAGTGGCATCCGAAATCACGTAGTCGCCACGGATCAGCACGGACAGGTCCGGACCAACGAACGGCACGGAAGAGAACAGGTTAACGATCACCTGCGCACCCCAGAACGACATCTGGCCCCATGGCAGCAGGTAGCCCATGAACGCTTCGGCCATCAGTGCCAGATAAATGACCACACCGATGATCCACAGCAATTCGCGTGGCTTACGGTAGGAACCATAGATCATGCCGCGGAAGATGTGCAGGTATACCACCACGAAGAACATGGAGGCGCCGGTGGAGTGGATATAGCGCAGCAGCCATCCCCATTGCACGTCACGCATGATGTACTCAACGGACCCGAAGGCAAACAGCGCGTCCGGCTTGTAGCTCATGGTCAGGAAAATGCCGGAAAGGATCTGGATCACCAGAACCAGCAGCGACAAAGAGCCGAAGAAATACCAGAAATTGAAGTTTTTCGGTGCGTAATACTCGGAAAGATGCTCTTTCCAGGTATCCATCAATGGGAAGCGGTCATCGACCCAGCCTACCAGGTTTTTCAACATTTTCATTATGCAGCTCCCTTCTTCTTGTCATCGCCAATCAGCAGCAGGTTGTCGCTGAGATATTGGTGCGGGGGAACGATCAAGTTGGTCGGCGCGGGCGAACCCTTGTAAACGCGTGCGGCCAGATCGAAGCGCGAACCGTGGCAAGGGCAGAACCAGCCACCAACCCAGGTTGGGCCCAGATCGGGAGGAGCTACGTCTGGACGGAAGGTCGGAGAGCATCCCAGGTGAGTACAGATACCGATTACCACCAGAATCTCAGGCTTGATGGAACGAGTGACGTTGTCGCAATATTCCGGCTGTTGCGCGACCGTAGCACCCGGGTCTGTCAGCTCACCGTCATGTTTGGCAAGCGCCGCGATCATTTCCGGAGTACGGCGCAGGACCCAGATCGGCTTCCCTTGCCACTCAACAACCTTCATCGTGCCCGGCTCGATGGTGCTTACGTCCACCTCAATCGGGGCACCAGCGGCCTTGGCGCGCTCGCTGGGCATAAAGCTCATCACAAATGGAGTTGCTACACCTGCTGCCGCAACACCACCTGCAGCCGTCGTGGCGGCGAGCAATAGTCGCCGTTTGCTGCGATCTACATTGTCAGTCATGACATCTCTTCCCTTCTTAAAGATAAAAAAACATTCTCTCCCAGCCGGAAATCAAGAAAAATTTCGGGCTGATCAAATCTCGGCGTTCTTGGCGCTTTTTATTATTGACACTGGAATCAGGAAGGAATCACTTTGCCACCAGCAAGCTCCCACTCTCCGAAGGCGTGCTCCACACCACAGTCATCATTCAACCGGCAATTTTACCCAGTAACACCACCTGTCGCAAGCTTGGCAACAAAAAGCAGGAAATACTTGATATAGGTCAATCGACTACACCATCCGCAAAGCGTGCTGCTCGCGTTCGCGGCGACAGGGGGCCGTGAAACCGGCTCCCGATTCTTGTACACTCACCCCAAACAGGAGGGGCCGTCATGAATGAATTGTCAGTTGCAAACCTGTCGACATACTGGTCCGCCTCGGAAGTGGCAACCAACATCATCGTATTTTTCAACCTGTTCGGCGCACTCCTGCTTGGCCTGATCGTCGGTTACGAGCGCTCCTATCATGGGCGCGCCGCTGGCATGCGTACTTATGGACTGGTCTGCATGGCCGCAGCCGCTTTAACTGTCATCGCCGGCTATCCCAGCTACTGGTTCGGCGGTCAGGTCAACACCTATCTGGCCGGAGATCCCACTCGCGTCATCCAGGGCATCGTCACCGGCATCGGCTTCCTCTGCGCCGGCGTCATCATGCGCGAAGGCCTCAACATCAGCGGCCTCACCACTGCCGCCTCCATTTGGACCTGCTCAGCAATTGGCGTCATGGTCGGGGTCGGTTTCTACGCTTCGGCGATATTGCTCACCCTGCTCTCGGCACTGTGCATGATGTGGATATCCAAATTGGAAAGCTGGCTGCCTTCGCGCCCTGCCGTCGCTGTTACGCTTGAATTCCAGAAGAATTTCGTGCCGCATGAACACACATTGCGCGACCTGATTTACTCGAACGGTTACGAGGTCGCCTCCGGTTCCTTCGCCATCCGCTCCAGCAATGGGAAACTGGAATGGCACTTCGTCGCCATCGCCCTCAGTAAAAATAGCGGTGCGGCAATGAACGAACTGGCCAGCGGATTAAGCACCCTGGAAGGGGTGGATAACTTTGCGCTTTCCCATGCCAGGAACTGATGCAACTCAAACCGGGTTGTCCTGATCGAAGAATCGTTGCTCCAGACCAAAGCGCGTCGCCAAGTGCTCCCCCAGCGCCTGCACCCCATAACGTTCGGTTGCGTGGTGTCCCGCCGCGATAAAAGCAACCCCGGTTTCCTGGGCGACATGCACATGCCGCTCGGAAACCTCACCGGTCAGGAAGGCATCCACACCCAATTCTATGGCCTGCTCGAAATAATCCTGCCCTCCGCCACTGCACCACGCGATGCGCTGAATGTCAGGGTTGGCATGACCGATGACCAGCGGCTCACGCTGCAAGGTACTCCCGATATGCCTGGTGAGCTGCAGCAGAGTCTGCGGTTGTGCCAAAGAGCCGTGCATCGCGATGTCCTGTTCGCCGAATCGTCCCTGCTCGACGAAACCGAGCAGCTTGCCGAGTTGGGCATTGTTCCCCAGCGACGGATGCGCATCCAGCGGCAGGTGATAAGCCAGCAAACTGACGTCATGCTTCAGCAGGTGGCCGACGCGGCGCTTTTTGATACCGGCAATGGCGGCATCTTCGTTGCGCCAGAAATACCCGTGGTGCACCAGAAGGGCGTCCGCCCCCCAGGCAGTAGCGGCCTCAAGCACAGCCTGCGAGGCTGTAACGGCCGTGGCAATGCGCCGGACTTCGGCGCGGCCTTCCACCTGCAGGCCATTCGGGCTGTAATCACGAAAGCGGCCGACCGCAAGCTCGCTTCCGATATAATCGCGCAACTCGTTCAATCGCATCGGGTTCGTCTCATTAATTTAGCGGTTCAGATCATATCATGCGCAAATTCTGGCTCTTGTTCGCCCAAGCCACCACAATCGGCCTGGCGATGTTGTTTGTCATCCACACGCTGAGGCCTTCGCTGTTGCCCAGTGCGGCGCGCAGTGGTGTGGTTACGCTGTACGAGAACAATGTGAACAGCAGCGGCGATTTGCCTAGCGAAGGCTTCAGCCGGGCAGCGCAGAAAGTAATGCCTGCCGTGGTCAATATTTTCACCAGCAGCGAAGTCAAGACTCCCTCGTCGCCCTTCATGGACGATCCCCGCTTCCGCTTCTTTTTCGGCGACGAGTTCGACAACAATGTGCCGCAGCAAAGCTCCAGCCTGGGCTCGGGCGTTATCGTCAGCCATGATGGTTATATCCTGACCAACCACCATGTGGTTGAAGCAGCCGATGAGATCGAAGTGGCGCTTTCTGACGGGCGGACCGCCAAGGGGCATATCGTCGGCTCCGACCCGGACACCGACCTTGCCGTCATCAAGGTAGATCTCGGCAACAACCTTCCCGCCATCACCTTCGGACAATCCGATCAGGCGCATGTCGGCGATATCGTACTCGCCGTCGGCAATCCGTTCGGCGTTGGTCAGACCGTGACGATGGGTATCGTCAGCGCACTGAAGCGCAACCATCTGGGACTCAGCACCTTCGAGAACTTCATCCAGACCGACGCCGCCATCAACCCGGGCAATTCGGGCGGCGCGCTGGTAGATGTGGAAGGCAACCTGCTGGGCATCAACAGCGCGATCTATTCCCCGAACGGCGGCTCGCTCGGCATCGGGTTTGCCATCCCGACCAGTACAGCGAAAAAAGTCATGGAGCAGATCATCCAGAGCGGCTCAGTGACGCGCGGCTGGGTAGGCATCGCAGTACAGGAGTTGACGCCCGAACTGGCCGAGTCCTTCAAGCTGAAGGACACCCAAGGCGTGCTGATTGCCGAAGTAGTGCGCGGCAGCCCCGCAGACAAAGCGGGCATCAAGGCTGGCGATATCCTGGTCAGTATCGACGGCAAGCCGATGGCCGATTCCACCACCATGCTGGAAACGATCTCAGCACTCGCACCAGGCAAGGTTGCGATGCTCAAGCTGCTACGCAGTCAATCGGAGATCGCGATCCAGGTGAGGGTAGGCAAGCGCCCGAAGCCAAGGGCTGAATAACCACAGGCAGAAATACCATTGCCGCTTTTCCGGGGTGCTGGATCTATGCGATTCTGGAGTGCGTTACGCATCCTTGCGGGCCTTGCCCACCCAGGCAGATACCAAGATCCCGGCCTCATAAAGCAGCCATAGCGGCATCGCCAGCATAAACTGCGACACCACGTCAGGCGGCGTAAAGATCGCGCCGATGACAAACGCCCCCACGAAGGCATAGGGGCGTATCTCGCGCAGCTTTTCTACCGTAACCACCCCCATCCGCACCAGCACCACCACGACCACCGGGACTTGAAAAGTGATGCCGAACGCCAGGAACATACCCAGCACGAAGCTGAGATATTTGTCGATATCGGTCATCACTGCCACGCCTTGAGGTGCAGATGCCACGATGAAACCAAACACTACCGGGAACACCACAAAATAGGCGAATGCCATGCCGCAAAAGAATAGCAACAAGCTGGCAATAATGAGCGGCAGCACCAACTTCTTTTCATGCGCATACAGCCCGGGCGCGACGAAACGCCACCCCTGATACAGGATATAGGGCAATGAAATCAGAAATGCCGTCATCATCGTCACCTTGAGTGGCACGAAGAATGGCGTCGTGACATCGGTGGCGATCATCTGGCCGCCCTGCGGCAACTTGGCAAGCAACGGATGCGCCAGAATGGCGTACAAATTTGACGACCACGGAACCAGGCAAAGAAACGCGATCACCAGAACGATGACCGAATTCAGCAAGCGCGAACGCAACTCGATCAGGTGAGCAATGAAGGAGGATTCATTCGTACTCATTTGGATGTGCCTTTGAATGATGCGCGTTGTGCCGCCTGCTCGCCAGTCGGTCAAATGGCGGCTGGGGTATGAACAGCTTCAGCGAAATACTTACCGATGCAAGAATGACCTGCCCTCGAAAGACGTTGCCGCTTTCAGGGCTTCACTCGCATCAACCTCGCAGCTTAATGATTCGGGGGGGTCTTGTCTTTTGCCTCACCCTCGATGACCTTGGGATCATGCGGCTTCTGCTTTTCGTCGTCGCCCTTCATGCCTTCCTTGAAGCCCCTGACAGCGCTACCCAGATCTTCGCCGATATTACGCAGTTTCTTGGTGCCAAAAATCAGCATGACGATCAACAACACTATCAACCAATGCCAGATACTGAACGAACCCATTTTGTTCTCCTTAATTAATCTCGTTTAACCATCGGCGGGATATTGCCGCCGCCGATGACATGCATGTGCAAATGAAATACTTCCTGCCCGCCACCCTTGCCGCTATTGATGACGGTGCGGAACCCGTTTTCCAATCCCTGTTCGCGCGCCAGTTTCGATGCAAGCAACAACATCCTGCCAAGCAGGGCGGCATGGGCTTCTCCGGCATCCAGCAAAGAACCAAGGTGCAACTTGGGAACCAGCATGAAATGCACCGGTGCGACCGGGTTGATGTCGTGGAAGGCCAGCACTTCCTCATCCTCATACACCTTGCGGCTCGGAATCTCGCCGCGGACGATTCTGCAAAATAGACAGCTGTCGCTCATTTCCGGCTCGCTTTCTCGGCTATGCCCGATACGCCTTCGCGGCGCGCCAGTTCCTGCAGCACATCGTCTGCGCTCAAGCCTTTTTGCGCCAGCAGCACCATGCTGTGGAACCACAGGTCGGCCACTTCGTAGACCAGATGCTGCTTGTCGCCATCCTTGGCCGCCAGCAGCACTTCCCCAGCTTCCTCGATCACTTTCTTCAGGATCGCATCGTCGCCTTTGCTGAACAGTTTGGCCGCGTACGAAGACTCGGGCGCGGCGCTCTTGCGCGCTTCCAGCGTCTCGGTCAACCGTTGCAGGATGTCGTTGCTCATTTCTTGTATATCTCGTCGGGATTCTTCAGCACCGCATCGGTCTCCAGCCAAACACCGTTCTCCAGTTTGCTGTAGAAACAGCTTTCGCGTCCTGTATGACAGGCAATGCCGCCTTGTTGTTCCACTTGCAGCAGGATCACATCGGCATCGCAATCGAGTCGTATCTCTTTCACCTTCTGGATATGACCGGATTCCTCGCCCTTGTGCCACAGCTTCTTGCGCGAACGCGACCAGTAAATCGCCTCGTTTTTCTGGCTCGTCAGCTTCAATGCTTCGCGGTTCATCCATGCCACCATCAACACGCGCCCGGTCGCCGCATCTTGCGCAATGGCCGGCACCAGCCCGTCCGCCGACCAGTTCACCTTGTTCAGCCAGTTCGCTCATATCGCACTCCGAGGCACCATAACCGCACCTCGATCCCCTGCTTGCGCCATGAACTTCCTTGGCCTGCTGCACGGTGTATTCGCCGAAATGGAAGATGCTGGCAGCCAGCACGGCATCCGCGCCGCCCATTTTCACGCCGTCGGCAAGATGCTGCAGATTGCCGACGCCGCCGCTGGCAATGACCGGAATCTCCAGCGCATCGGTCACCGCGCGCGTCAACGCCAGGTCGAAGCCTTTCTTTTGCCCATCCTGATCCATGCTGGTCAGCAGGATCTCGCCCGCGCCCAGACTTTGCATCTTCCTGGCCCATTCCACTGTATCCAGCCCGGTGGCTTTGCGTCCGCCATGGGTGAACACTTCCCATTTGCCCGGCGCGACCTGTTTGGCGTCGATGGCGACCACGATGCATTGCGAACCATAACGAGCCGCCGCATCCGCCACCAGTTGCGGATTGGTCACTGCCGAAGTGTTGATGCTGACCTTGTCCGCCCCCGCGTTGAGCAGGTTGCGCACATCCTGCACTTCGCGCACACCGCCGCCCACCGTCAACGGAATGAACACCTGTTCCGCCACTTTCTCGATGATATGGAAGATGATGCTGCGGTCGTCCGAACTGGCGGTGATATCGAGGAAGGTCAGCTCGTCCGCGCCCTGCTCGTCATAGCGGCGCGCGATCTCGACCGGGTCGCCGGCATCGCGCAGTTCGACGAAGCTGACGCCTTTGACCACGCGACCCGCGGTCACGTCGAGGCAGGGAATGATGCGTTTTGCCAGCATCAGATGACGACAGGCGACAGTTCGTCGGCCAGGGCTTGCGCCGCCTTGAAGTCGAGCGTGCCTTCATAGATGGCGCGGCCGGTGATCGCACCGGTGATGCCTTCGGCGCGCACCGCGCACAGATTGCGCACGTCATCCAGATTGGTGATGCCGCCGCTGGCGATGACCGGCACGTGCAATGGCCGCGCCAGTTCCACCGTGGCTTCGATGTTCACGCCGGTCATCATGCCGTCGCGACCGATGTCGGTATAGATGATGGCTTCCACGCCATAACCTTCGAAGCGCTGCGCCAGATCGGCCACATCGTGCCCGGTCAGTTTCGACCAGCCGTCCACCGCGACCTTGCCGCCCTTGGCATCCAGACCGACCATGATGTGGCCGGGGAAGGCATCGCAGGCCTCGTGCAGGAAGCCCGGCACTTTGACCGCCGCGGTGCCGATGATGACGTAGCTCACGCCGATATCGAGATAACGCTCGATGGTTTCCAGATCACGGATGCCGCCGCCCAGCTGGATCGGTATATCGCCCCCCACCGCCTCGACGATGCCGCGCACTGCCGCTTCGTTCTTGGGTTTGCCGGCAAATGCACCATTCAGGTCCACCAGATGCAGGCGGCGCGCGCCTTGCGCCAGCCAGTGCTTGGCCATCGCGGACGGGATCGTCGGAGAACACGGTCGCGCCCTCCATCACGCCTTGGCGCAGGCGCACGCATTGGCCATCTTTCAAATCGATCGCGGGAATAATCAGCGTTTTAGTATCCATGATTTAACGATTACACAGGATTCCAGTTGATAAAATTCTGCAGCAGTCTTCAATCCTGCTGCAGCGCTCTTCTCCGGGTGGAACTGAACAGCAAATAAGTTATCACGCGCCACGGCACAGACAAAGGGCTGCGGATAGTCGCTGGTCGCTTGCGCCAGCGCCATGTCGCGCGGTTGCACATAGTAGCTGTGCACGAAATAGAAACGCGCATCCTGCGTCGATGCCGTTCCACAAGGCATGTTCAGCCGTGATGCACCTGATTCCAGCCCATGTGCGGCACCTTGAGTTTGTTGCCCTGCGCATCCCTGAGGTCGGAGGCAAAGCGCACCACCTCGCCCGGCAGTACGCCCAGACCCGGCACGTTGCCCTCGGCACTGTGTTCGAACAGCATCTGCAAGCCGATGCAGATACCCAGGAAAGGCTTGTTGCGTGCCGCATCCAGCACCGCCTGGCGCAGGCCGCGCGCATCCAGCTCGCGCATGCAATCCGGCATCGCCCCCTGCCCCGGGAAGATCACGCGCCTGGCGGAAGCAACGACTTGAGGATCATCGGTCACGCTCACCGACGCATCGGGCGCGACCTTGCGCACGGCCTGCTGCACCGAGCGCAAATTACCCATGCCGTAATCGACGACTGCGATATCAACCATGATGAGACGTTATAGCGTTCCCTTGGTGGAAGGCATCACGCCGGCCATGCGCGGATCGAGCTCCAGCGCGACGCGCAGGGCACGGCCGAATGCCTTGAAGATGGTCTCGGCTTGATGGTGGGCGTTGTCGCCCGCCAGATTGTCGATGTGCAGCGTCACCAGGGCGTGATTGACGAAGCCCTGGAAGAATTCGCGGATCAGGTCGACCTCGAATTCGCCGATGTTGGAACGCACGAACTCGGCATTGAACACCAGCCCCGGACGGCCGGAGATATCCAGCACCACGCGCGACAACGCCTCGTCCAGCGGCACGTAGGCATGGCCGTAACGGCGCAGGCCTTTCTTGTCGCCCATCGCCTGGGTGAACGCCTGCCCCAGCGTGATGCCGATGTCTTCCACGGTATGGTGCGCGTCGATATGCAGATCGCCCTTGGCGTTGATGTCCAGATCGATCAGGCCGTGGCGAGCAATCTGGTCCAGCATGTGCTCGAGGAAAGGCAAGCCGGTATCCAGCTTGACCTTGCCGCTGCCGTCGAGATTCACCTCGACCGTGATCTGGGTCTCCAGGGTATTGCGTGTGACTTTTGCGCTACGCATGATTCGCCTTATGCGAGTTGGTTAATGGTTGCTCTGCTGCAATGCGGCTCATACGATGAACTTTGCCTGCGTTTTCTTCCTGCGTCCCTACCGTGACGCGCAGACAATCGGCCAATGCCGGATGTCCGCCGTTCAGATTCTTGATCAGCACGCCGCGCTGCTTCAGCCCTTCAAATATCTGCGTGGCTTTTGCCACGCGGAACAGGATGAAATTGGCCTCGCTGGAATACGTCCGCACGCCCTCTGGTGGCATTCAATGCCGCCAGCAATCTGGCGCGTTCCTGCTTGATGCTTTCCGCCTGCTGCCAGCAGCACATCGTGATGCTCCAGCAGCTTTGCCGCGACCAGTTGCGGCAAAACGCCGACATTATACGGTAAGCGCAGCTTTTCCAACTGGCTCAACCATGCGGCCGATCCCGCCAGAAAACCGAGGCGCAACCCCGCCATGCCGAGCTTGGAAAAAGTGCGCATCACCAGCAGATTGTCGTAACTGCGCCAGATTGCGGGATGAAGCTGTCGCTGGCAAAGGCGTAATAGGCCTCGTCCACCACCACCAGCCCCGGCGCGGCCTCGATGATGCTGCTTGATGGCATGCGGCATCGAACAGATTGCCGGTCGGATTGTTGGGATAAGCCAGGAACACCAGCGCAGGCTGCTCGCGCTCGATGGCATCCAGCATGGCTTTCAGGTCGAGCGAGAAATCCTCGTCCAGCGGCACGCCGACATATTTCATGCCGACGAAAGTGGCGATCATCTTGTACATGACGAATGACGGCTCGACGCTCAACAGCACCGCCCCCGGCTTGGCGACGGCCATCGCCAGCAACTGGATGATCTCGTCCGAGCCATTGCCCAGCAGGACCTCCATACCGGCAGGCAGTTCGTCACCTTGCCGATAGCGGCCTTGAGCTGGTGCGCTCCGGCATCGGGATAGCGATTGATGTCTGCATCCGCCACCAGCGCGCGCGATCTCGTCGCGCAAGCCTGCGGCAGACAGATAGGGATTTTCCATCGCATCCAGCTTGACCATGCCCGCGGCAGGGGGAACGTGGTAGGCATGCAACGCCAGGATCTCTGGTCGTATCAGGCTTTCTGGGGTGACTAGCGGTGCGGGCGGAAGACATAATTTGGCGGGACTCGGTAACAGCGGAATTCTACCGTAATAGACTTCCCATCCCAACGAATTCTTAACGGCAGGAAACCAATCGCGCAACGAGCCGCAACGGCAAGCTGCAAAGCAATTGCCCAAACCGGCATGCGTGTAGTAACCTCACTTGCGTAGGTTTGAAGTGCCAACCGAGGATAATCCGCTCGATTGCAAACAGCAAGAAGCACTTCGAATTGCCCACAACCCTAGAGAAGAGACCAGCACAGATCGTGTCAGAAATCTCACATAAACCTTTGCGGCTGGACAACTTCATTGCCAATCTTCCATGCATGGCGTTTCAGCTGGTGCTGGACAGCGATGGCGTTTTTTCCTTTTCTTACATTGGCGAAGGCAGCCAGGCCCTGCTTGGCCTGAGCCCGCGCCAGCTTGAAACAGACATCCAGTCTTTTCTGCAACTGATCCATCCCGAAGACAGCGCCAATTTCCGCGAAAGCATGCAGCGCTCCGCGCAATCCCAGGGTTTCTGGAGCTGGGAGGGGCGCGTCACGCTGGCAAACGGCGAAACAAAATGGCTGGCCCTGGGCTCGACCCCGCAAGCCAAGGAAGACGGCAAGATCGAATGGGAAGGCTCTGGTCGTCAATGTCACCCAGGCCAAACTTGCCGAACTTGAACTCATCCGCTCGCAGCAGCAATTGCGCGAATTCTCGTCGCACATCCAGGATGCCAAGGAGCAGGAACGCCTGCGCATCGCGCGCGAAGTTCACGACGAGATCGGCGGCTTGCTGACCGCCATCAAGATGGATCTGGCCTGGATGAAAGAGCGCCTGCCCAAGAGCAAGAAGATCCTGACCGACAAGACCACCACCATTGAAAACATGGTGGACAAAGCCATGACCGCCGCGCGCAATCTGGCGCACAGCTTGCGGCCCGGCTATCTGGACAGCTTCGGCATCGTCGCCGCCATCGAGATGGAGGCGAATGAATTCGAGCAGCGCACCGGCATCAAATGCCTGCTCACCCATAACGAGGAAGAAATGGAGATGGAACTCCATCCCGATGTTTCCATCGCGCTGTTCCGCATCTTCCAGGAAACGCTCACCAACATCATGAAGCACGCCCAGGCCAGCGAAGTGAAAGTGCGCATTCACAACAGCCCGGAGCGCATCGAATTGACCATCAGCGACAACGGTCTGCGGCTTCAGCCAGGACGCCCGCGCAAAGCCGCGCTCGTTCGGACTGCGCGGCATCCAGGAAAGGGTTGCGCACTTCGGCGGCGAAGTCAGCTTCACCAGCGCCCCGGGACAAGGCACTACGGTGGATGTGAACATCCCGCACGTTTCCGGTGACGCAACGGACAATGCTAGACTTGGCGCGTTCCCAGCAAACGCTGTTCTGAGATAATGTGCATGCATAACGGAGCGATACGATGATCAAGGTACTGATAGCAGACGATCACGCGCTGATTCGCAAAGGACTCAAGCAGATCCTCGACGACTCCGCCGACATGCGCGTCACGGGCGAAGCCGAAAACGGCATGCAGGCCATCCAGATGTCGCTGCAGAACCAGTACGACATGATCCTGCTCGACATCAGCCTGCCCGACAAGAACGGCATCGACGTGCTCAAGCAGATCAAGGCCAATTGCCCCAACACCCCCGTACTGATGCTCAGCATGCATGCCGAAGACCAATATGCCGTCCGCTCGATGAAAGCAGGCGCAGCCGGCTACCTGAACAAGCAAAGTGCGCCTGTGCAACTGCTGACCGCCATCAGGCATGTCGCCAGCGGCAAGAAATACATCAGCACCGAACTCGCCGAGCAACTCGCCAACGGACTGTCGGAGGGCTATCAGGAACTGATCCACCAGACCCTTTCCGACCGCGAGTACCAGACCCTGTGCCTGATGGCTTCCGGCAAGAAACTGAGCGAAATGGCAAAGATCATGTCGCTCAGCCCCAAGACGGTCAGCGTTTACCGCTCGCGCCTGCTGGAAAAGATGAAATTGAAAACCAATGCCGAGGCGATCCATTACGCCATCAGCAACCACCTGATCGAATAACCGGCAAAATTAGCCCGGTAAATAGCCCGTTATTCGATGCTTCGCCACCCAATCTCATTCCGGATAATGCCCACGCATGAACCATCCCAGAACATCTGCACATGAGTAAGCACAAGACCCCTTCGGACATCGCACGCGAGACGCTGACCGCACTCGCCTCGCGCAAACTTGCGCCGACGCCGGAAAATTACTCCCAGATGTACCGCGAGATCAGCGGCGAACCGGTGCCAGCGCCTGTGGCCGGTGACGAATCGGCCAGCCAGCAAAGGCAAGCCGTCCCCGCATGGTCAAACCTGATCCGCGACCTGTTGCGCCAACTGGAGACTCCGCATAAAGGCATCACCATCACCCGCAAGAAAGAAGGGGTGGAGACCGTACTGACCCGATTCTCCAAGGATCCCGAGGTGTTGTTCGAGAAATTGCACGGCTTGCTGCGTTCCTGGTCCACCGCACCTGCCGCTCCCAGCCCGGACGAACTGATTCCCGCAGCAATACCAAGTGCAGCGCCCGTCTCCAGGCTGCCGCAAAACCCGCCACGGCTGCAGTTGCCTCCCCCATGCAAGCCGATTATCAGGAACTGCTAGGGCAACTGCGCGAGCTGCTGGCGCAGACGCTGGAAAACACGCTTGCCACCCAACCCGAACTAAAAGACGAAATTCAGGCTCTGATAGCGCAGGTTCGCGCCACCGACAACAAGGATCGCCTGAACGACCTGGCCAAACAACTGCGCCAGTTCTGGCTCAAGCTGGAACTGCGCGGCGGCGACAAGGCCAAGATTCAGGAAGGCCTGGTGCGCCTGCTGCGGCTGCTGGTGGAAAACGTCAGCGAAATGGTGGAAGACGACAAATGGCTGCACGGGCAAATCACCGCGCTGCAGGAGATCATCACCAACCCGCTGGACAAGCACTCCATCGCCGATGCCGAGCGCAACCTGCGCGATGCCGATCATCAAGCAGAGCACTGCTCAAACAAAGCCTGACCGACGCCAAGACCACCCTGAAGAGCCTGATGACCACCTTCATCGACCGCCTGGGCGACCTGACCGACCAGCACCGGCGAATACCACAACAAGATCGAGGGCTACAGCCAGAAGATCGGCAAGGCCGACAACCTCACCGAACTCAGCCATATTCTTAAGGATGTGATGCACGACACGCGCATCATCCAGGCCAGCGCCCTGCGCTCGCACGAAGAACTGCTCTCCTCCAAGAAACAGGCTGACGAAGCCGAGGCGCGCATCCGGGAACTGGAACACGAACTGGAACAAGTCAGCGAACTGGTGCGCGAAGACCAGCTCACCGGCGCCCTCAACCGTCGCGGCCTGGACGAGACCATAGAACGCGAACTGAAGCGCTCCGACCGCAGCAAGGCCGCCGTCAGCGTCGCCCTGCTCGATATCGACAACTTCAAGCAATCCTGAACGACTCGCTCGGGCACCAGGCCGGCGACCGGGCGCTGAAACACCTGACCAAAGTCATTAAAGAAACGCTGCGTCCTGCCGATACAGTAGGACGATATGGTGGTGAGGAATTCCTCATCGTGCTGCCGGACACCGATCTGAAAGTCGGCCATCGAGGCCATGCAGCGCCTGCAGCGCGACCTGACCAAGAAGTTCTTCCTGCATAACAATGAGCGCGATCCTGGTCACCTTCAGCGCCGGCGTGGCGCTGCGCGGCGAGGGTGAAGACGCCGAAGACCTGATCGGCCGCGCCGACAAGGCCATGTACAAGGCCAAGCAGACCGGCAAAAACCGGGTGGTGGCCGCAGAATGAGACATTTTTCCACCGCAAATCCTTCATCCGACCCTAAAGTTTTCCCGTAACACTCCGATAACTGATTCAACGGCGGTTGATTAAGCCTCACAAAACAGGCAAACCGTAGTGAGCGGCAGCGATGCCGAAATTAGAAAACCCGTTGAAGGAGAATTAAAATGGCACTCATTCATCAACACCAACATCGCCTCGCTGTATGCGCAGAACAACGTGGCCAACTCGCAAAACGCGTTGGCACTGTCGATTCAGCGCCTGTCTTCCGGCCTGCGCATCAACAGCGCCAAGGACGATGCGGCAGGTATGGCGATTGCCGCCCGCATGACCTCCCAGATCGGCGGCATGACACAGGCCGCCCAGAATGCCAACGACGGTATTTCGCTGTCGCAAACCGCCGAAGGCGCGCTGGCACAGGTGACCAACGACCTGCAAACCATGCGTAATCTGGCCGTGCAGGCCGCCAACGGCACCAACTCCGCCGGCGACCGCGCCTCGCTGCAAGCCAGCATCGCCCAGTTGCAGAACGACATCAGCCAGATCGCCTCCAATACCCAATATAACGGTCTGAACCTGCTCGATGGCTCGCTTTCCAACGTCCAGTTCCAGATCGGCGCCAATGCAGGACAGGTCATCAACGCCTCCGTCGGCAACGCCTCGGCCAACGCCATCGGCGACAACAGTGCCACCACCGCGACCGGCGCAACCGGCACGATGATGAACACTGCAACTGCAGCTGTCACAACCGGAATTGCTGCCAATAGCTTCACTGCCCAAACCCTGACCATCTCAGTCAGCGGTCAGACCCTGAGCACCGGCAGCATCGCTACCGGCACATCGGCCTTTGCCATTGCCCAGCAGGTCAACAGCCTGGCCGCATCGAGCGGCGCGCCGCTGCAAGCCGTAGCGCATACTTATGCGACACTGCAACACTTTACCGCAGGTGGCTCTGTCAGCCTGACCCTGCAAGGTGCACCCACTGCAGCTGGCGCAGCCAACCCGGTTACGATCAGCGCCACGATGACCACAGCGAAGGATACCGCTGGATTGGCTGCCGCGATCAATGCAGTATCGTCGAAAACCGGCATCTCGGCTGTCGCGGACACGGTTAACGGAAAAGTCAGTCTGATCCAGAACTCCGGTTATGACATCGGCGTAACCAACACCACTGGTTCTGCAATGGCCTGAACGTTATCGGTGCCACGAGTGCAGGAGGAGCCCTCGGTACTGCAGTGACATTGGCTGCAACCGGCACTTCATCCACAGTAGGCGGCACGGTGGACTTCCACTCTTCCGGCTCTTTTGCCATCACCTCGACGGCCGCCACCATGCTCTTTAACGCGGCCGCCGGTACCAGTGGCTTGCAAGCGGTTAACACCGTTGACGTCACGAAGATCACCAACGGCATACCGACTGGCGCCAATACTGCGCTGTTCATCGTGGATAACGCGATCAACACCATCAACGGATTGCGTGCCGACCTGGGTGCGTTGCAAAACCGCTTCCTGAATGCACAAAACTCGTTGACCACCACCAGCACCAACATGCAGCAAGCCCGCAGCCGGATTCAGGACACCGACTTCGCCTCGGAAACTGCGAACCTGACTCACAATCAGATTCTGCAACAAGCTGGTACGGCGATGTTGGCACAAGCAAATGCGCTTGCCCAACAGCGTGCTGACACTGTTGAAGTAATGAGCTAGTATGACAGCAACCTGGCCGGAGTAATCCGGCCAGGATTTTGAACACAAGGAGAGGCAAAATGCTTATCCAGAATGTAGCAAGCAATCCGGCTCCGGCACCGGTTGCCAGTCATGGCAATGCGGGTTCGCCGGTTGTCGCCGTTTCTACGCCTCCAACCGGTAGCGCGAACGTCGAGCAAGCGGCAACACCGCCGTGCAGGCACCCAGCCGCAGCGCCGACGCACATGCCGCGCAATCGACCAATGCGCAAATACAAAGCGCGGTGGATAAAGCCAATCAGGCCATGCAGGCAGGCCAATACCGGCGTGGAGTTCAGCATCGACAAGGATTCCAAGACGGTCGCTGATCAAAGTGGTCGATACCAAAACGGGTGAAACGATCAAGCAATTTCCGTCCAAGGAGATGATCGCCATCAGTCAGTCAATTGACCAGTTTCAAAAAGGTTTGCTGTTAAGGCAAAAAGCTTAAGCGAGGCTGATATGGCTATTTCCCAGGTATCAGGCAACAATAGTGCGACATCGTCCGCCGGGGTAACGACCCCTACGATCGATGTTGCGGGTATCGTGAGTTCATTGATGGCGGTCGAACAGCAGCCGATCACCAGGCTGAACAACCAGATCAGCAGTTACCAATCGAAAATCTCTGCACTTGGCACTGTCCAGTCGGCGCTATCGTCGTTTCAGATCTGCGGTGCAAGGACTCAACAGCCTGACGTTCAATTCGTTCTCGGCCACTTCGTCGAATAGCGCAGTGGTTTCCGCAACCGCTTCCAGCATCGCCAAGCCGGGGAATTATTCGCTGACCGTCAGCCAGTTGGCGCAGGCGCAAAACCTGGTCGCTGCCGGGCAGGCCAGCGCCACTACCGCCATCGGCAGCGGCACCTCCACCACGCTGACCTTCGACTTCGGCACGATTTCCGGCGGCACGCTGACCAATGGCACGTATACCGGCGCCAGCTTCGCCTCCAATGGCAGCGCCACCAAGAGCGTGACCATCGATTCCAGCAACAATACGCTAAGCGGCATTCGCGATGCGATCAATGCCGCCAACATCGGCGTGACCGCCAGCATCATCAACGATGGCAGCGCTGCCCCTTACCGCCTGGTGCTGACTTCAAACGCCACCGGCGTTGCCAACAGCATGAAGATCTCGGTGGCAGGCGATGCAACGTTGAGCGGCCTGTTGGCAGAAGATCCGGCCGGCACCCAAAACCTGTCGCAGACCAGCGCCGCATTGAACGCGAATTTCACGGTCAATGGCATCGCCATCAGCAAGGCATCCAATACCGTGGGCGATGTCGTGCCCGGCGTCACCCTGAATCTGGCCGGCACCAGCGCCTCCGCAGTTACGTTGAATGTCGGGCCCAACACATCGTCGGTCAGCACGGCCATCAATGGCTTCGTTACGGCATTCAATACGGCGGCAAAAGCCATTCAAAGCCAGACCAGCTACGACCCGACACCAAAGTTGCAGGCACCTTGCAGGGCGATGTTTCGCTCAGCATCATCCAATCCCAGATGGCCGCCATGCTGACCACGAACATCGGCAGCAATTCGAGTGGATTATCGAATTTGACGCAAATCGGCATAGGGTTCCAGAAAGACGGCACGCTTGCGGTGGACAGCGCCAAACTCAACGCTGCGCTGAGCACCAATTACCAAGGAGTGGCCAATTTGTTCGTTGCCGCCGGTATCTGCAACCGACAACCTGGTGAGCTATACCTCGGCCAGCAGCAGCACCAAAGCCGGAACGTATGCATCAACATCACCCAGTTGGCCACACAAGGCACTGCCGTGGGCAGCACCGGCAGCCGGACTGACCATCACCAGCGGCAGCAATGACACCCTGAACCTTACAATTGACGGAACCAGCACCTCGGTAACCTTGCCTGCCGGCACCTATACCGCAGCTGCCCTGGCTACGCAATTGCAGACACTGATCAACAGCTCCGCTCCGATCTCCAGTGCAGGCAAATCGGTAACGGTCTCGCAAAACGCCGGGATACTCACCATCACGTCCAGCAGTTACGGCTCGACTTCCAGCGTCTCGATCAGCGAGGAAATGGCGCCAGCAACCTGTTCGGTACGCCAACTGAAACCAGCGGCCTGGATGTGGCCGGCACCATCAATGGCATGGCTGCGACCGGTGCGGCCAGCTCTTGACCTCGACGCTCGGGGACAGCAAGGTCTCTCCATCTCGGTCCAGGGCAGCACGACCGGCGACCGCGGCACGATCAGCTATTCGCCAGGGTCTGTCCAGCATATTCAGCAGCCAGATCACCACCATGCTGGGCACCAGCGGCTCGCTGGCCAGCGAAACCACACAATTCAATACCAACATCAGCGATATTCAAAAGCAGATCGATGCCATCAATGCACGGATCGTCGTTGATCAAGTCAACCTGACCAACCAATATGCAAAACTGGATGCCATGCTGGGATCGATGAACCAGCTTAGCAGCTACCTTACCCAGCAACTTGCGCGACTCTAGGAGTAAAATCATGTCTGCACAGAACGCACTGAAGGCCTATAACAACGTTGGCGTTGAAACAAGCGTGGATTCGGCCGATTCGCACAAATTGATTTCGATGCTGTATCAGGGCGCATTGCTGGCGATTGCCAATGCCAAAAATGCCATGCTGCGCAAGGACATCCCGGCGAAAGGCAAAGCCATCACCCACGCCATCCGCATCATCGGCGAAGGCCTGCAGGCCAGCCTGGACAAGAAGGTGGGCGGCAAGCTGGCGCTCGATCTGGATGCGCTGTACGACTATATGAGTTTGCGCCTGGTGGAAGCCAACGCGAAAAACGACACCGCGATACTGGATGAAGTATCCGGCCTGTTGACCGAAATAAAGGGCGCCTGGGACGGCATCCGCCCGGCGAGCAGCGCAGCGATGCCTGCCGCGCAACCAACCCCAGCCTGCAGCAGCAAACAAACAGTCTGCACTCGTTTACGGAAGAAACTGAGCAATGTCCTTGACTACTCGAAGATTACCAACGTCTCTCCGGCATCACCGGACAGATGCGCGATGCCGCAGCAAGCGGCGACTGGGATCGCCTGGTCGCGCTGGAGCAGGAATGCAAGCGCAAGGTCGAAGAGATCAAGCCGCGCGACGTCGTCCCTTCCAGCCCGGACGAACGCGCGCAGAAGATTGCATTGCTCAAGAAAATCCTCGCCGACGATGCCGACATCCGCAACCGCACCGAAACCTGGATGGAACAGTTGCAGCGCATCATGCAAAGTTCCCGCAGCGAGCAAAACCTGCAGCAGACCTATCTGTCCAATTACTAGTCAGCCCCACGATGCATGCTGCCTGCCGACCTCACCTCCACGCTCAAGGCGCTAGCGCTCACCGATAGGCCGCTCATCACCGCGACGCCGGACAAGAGCGGCGCGAATGCTGGCAAGCAATTCGAATTAGGGCAGCAAGTACAAGGCACGGTGCAGGCGCAGGTTGCGCGACAACGTCTTCAATGTCCGCGTCGCCAATCAGATGCTGCAAATGCAGCTCCCTGCGTTCATCAAGCCCGGCGACACCATCACCCTGCAAGTCGTATCCCTGTTACCGCGCCTGACGTTCACGCTGGCTGCTTCTTCCAACCCCGTCTCGACTCCAGAATCCCTCAGCGCCACTGCGCGCATGCTTTCTTCGCTGTCGCAACAACCGCTCGAAAGAAGCTACGTGCGCCCGATCCAGAGTTCGCCGCTGTGGACAGGCGAGCAGGCGCTGCCCGACACCAGCGCAACTCGCCGGCAAATTGAACGATGCCTTGAGCCACAGCGGCCTGTTCTATGAATCACATCAGGCACAATGGATCGCCGGCACACGCCCGACCACGCAACTGCTGCTGGAGCCGCAAAACCAGTTGGCACAGACCCAGTTGAAGCAGCAGAATCAGCTAGCCACAGTCTGCAAGTTCGAAAGGGCGCGGAGATCGCCAGCAACACGATGCCGGGCACAATTACCGGAAACGAACAGCGCGTTAGTGCACCCCACATCCCCGATCATCTGCAGACACTGGTGCAACAACAGTTGAACGCGCTGGAAACGCACCAGGTGTTGTGGCAAGGGCAAGTCTGGCAAGGCCAGGAGATGCGCTGGGAAGTGCGCGAGGAACCGCCGCGCCGCAATGCGCAAGGCCAGGAAGAGGGGCAATGGACGACCCAGATCAACCTTGATTTGCCCAACTTGGGCGGCGTCTCTGCGCGCTTGAGTTTCAGCGGCAACGCGCTGAGCCTCTCGCTCGATGTGGCGGATACGCAAACGCGCGACAAGTTGGGCAGCGCCAGCTCGCAATTGGTCGCCGCACTGACCGAACGCGGCATCCCCGTCACCCATACGCAAATCACCCGGAATGAGCACGCCGGATAACCGCCCGCCGCACACCCGCCAGATGGCAGTCGCGCTCGCCTATCGCAACGGCGATGCCGCGCCCAAAGTGGTCGCCAGCGGACGCGGCATGATCGCACAAGCCATCATCGAACGTGCCAAGGAACACGGGGTGTATGTGCACGAATCCGAAGAGCTGGTCGGCATGCTGATGCAGGTGGAACTGGACCAGCATATTCCGCCGCAACTTTATCTGGCCGTAGCCGAACTGCTGGCCTGGCTATACCGCTTGGAGCGCGGAGAAAACGGCACAATGCCTCGCCCAAACCCGCTGCAACCGTCATCGACAAAGCCGCGTTGACGACTGCTTCTTACGCAGAAAAAATCCCACCGCAAACAACACCACTCTCCTCCGACGAGAAAACAATTTTCTCACCAGTAACGCTCTCTTTATCTGCTGCATTTTCAAAACAAAATTAGACTTGATCGGTGCATCCTTGGGATTCGCCATTAATTTTTCTTCACTCTCGAAATAATTCTTCCGGTGACGCTCAAGTTCTATCGGAATTTTCCGATAAGAAATCTGAAGACGGTTGTTTGTGCTTCGCATCACAAGACCAACCGGAGCAAACAGCGATCGATGCCAAAAATAAAAAATCATTACTGAAAAATTAAATGTCCCTCTTCATCAATACGAATATCGCCTCGCTGTACGCTCAGAACAACGTGGCCAATTCGCAATCTGCATTGGCTCTTTCCATTCAACGCCTATCTTCCGGTCTGCGCATCAATAGCGCCAAGGACGATGCAGCAGGTATGGCGATCACTGCGCGCATGACCTCTCAGATCAGTGGCATGACGCAGGCCGCGCAGAATGCCAACGACGGCATTTCCTTGTCGCAGACTGCCGAGGGCGCGTTACAACAGGTAACCAACGACCTGCAAACCATGCGCAACCTGGCCGTGCAAGCCGCCAACGGCACCAACTCAGCCGGTGACCGCGCCTCACTGCAATCCAGCATCGCCCAACTGCAATCGGACATCAGCCAGATTTCCTCCAATACCCAATACAACGGCTTGAACCTGCTCGATGGCTCGCTTTCCAATGTCCAGTTCCAGATTGGCGCCAACGCCGGACAGGTCATCAACGCCTCGGTCGGAAACGCCTCGGCGAACGCCATCGGCGACAACTATGCCTCCAGCTCGACCAGCGCGGCCGGCACCATGCTGGACACGGCGACTACGGCCACCTCGGCGATAGGCGCCAATAATTTCGCCGCGCAGACCCTGACCCTTTCGGTCAGCGGTCAGACCCTGAGCACCGGCAACATCGCCTCCGGCACCTCGGCTTTTGCCATTGCCCAGCAGGTCAACAGCCTGGCCGCATCGAGCGGCGCACCGCTCACCGCCGTGGCGCACACCTACGCGAAACTGAGCAACTTCGCCGCCGCCGGCGCCGTCAGCCTGACGCTGCAAGGCGCGCCCACTTCGTCCGGCGCCGCCAACCCGGTCACGATCAGCGCCACGATGAGCACCACCAAGGACACCGCCGGGCTGGCCGCCGCGATCAATGCCGTGACTTCACGCACCGGCATCTCGGCCGTCGCCGACACGGCGAACGGCACCGTCAGTTTGATCCAGAACGCGGGTTACGACATCGGTGTGTCGAACAATGCGGGCTCGGCCGGCACGGTGAATTTCTCCGGTGCCAATGAGGCGGGAACGGCGGTTGGTAATACGCAAGTTCTCGTCAATGGGAGTACGAGCACGACAGCTCCCGCTGTTGCCACAGCAGGCGCCGCACCGACAAGCCTTACTATCGATGCCACCAACAACCAGTTGGCTTTTGTTTATAACGGCATGAGTTATTCAGGCATTACTATGGCCACCGGGACCTATCTCAATACAGCGGCCTTGGCTACTGCCGTAGCTTCGACAATTTCTGCGATAGTCAGTTTTATTGTTCCCGGCACAATTATTACCGGTTCGGTATCAGCAACAGGAACGATTGTGTTAACCAGCCCTCCTGGTGCCAATGTATTGAACAATTTTAGGTGGGATCCAGTTAATGATACCGCCAGCGCTAACTTGGGCTTCCTTTCTGGACTTACTACCTACACCCCGGGTAGTGCCGGATTGCCGGCCAACAGCAGCTCTTCCACCGTCGGCGGACAAGTGGATTTCCATTCTTCGTCCTCGTTCGCGGTCACCAGCACGAACGCCACCATGCTGGCCACGACCGCCGCAGGCACCAGCGGCTTGCAGGCGGTCAACTCCGTCGACGTCACCAAGGTGAGCAACGGTATCCCGACCGGTGCCAACACCGCGTTGTATATCGTGGACAATGCGATCAACACCATCAATGGCTTGCGTGCCGACCTGGGGGCATTGCAGAACCGCTTCCAGAATGCACAGAACTCGCTGACCACCACCAGCACCAACATGCAGCAAGCGCGCAGCCGGATTCAGGACACCGACTTCGCTTCGGAAACCGCGAACCTGACTCACAATCAGATTCTGCAACAAGCCGGTACCGCGATGCTGGCACAAGCAAATGCGCTGCCCAACAGCGTGCTGACGCTACTGAGGTAATAGGGAATTTAGAAGGTTCCAGCCGGAGTGATCCGGCTGGCGGTTGCCGCGAAACGAGCCGGAGCGGCCGTTCGCGGCCATACCCGTCCGCACCCCGGCTGGCATACCGTCTTAAGCGAGGGGAAAGTGCCGCAATTCCCCGTACTGCGCCAATTGCAAACCCGCTACAATCGTCACAAGTGAAACCACGTTGACGATTTTGCCCCATGCGTACCAAAGAAATTCCGCTAAAAATAGAGCTGGTTTCCAATGACGAGGAAAACGATTACCTCGTCAGCAACCCCAAAGAGATCGTCTTCTATCCTGCAAACCATCGCGCAACGAAAATCGCGCGTTGCCATGTACTACAACGAGGGCAACAGCATGGTGCTGACCATGGTCTTGGCGGTTGACGAGCATGGCGTCTGGGTGGATGCTTCCGCCAACCCGCTCGACAACAAGCACATCGAGCGCAGCAAGCGCATCGTCTTCGTCAGCACACACAATCAGGCCAAGGTGCAATTCGTCGCCGGCGATGTCATGCTGGGGATGTATGAAGATGCGCCCGCATTCAGCCTGGCCTTGCCCAGAAAACTGCTGCGTCTGCAACGCCGCGACTATTACCGTCTCGTCACCCCCGCAAGCGACCCGCTCAAATGCGTCATCCGCCCCGTTCCCGAACAGGCTCATATTCACCACGAAGTCACGGTAATGGATATCAGCATCGGCGGGCGTGGCGCTGGTATGCGAGGCGAGCGGGGTCGAACTGCAGCCGGGCATGGTCTATGAACACTGCCAGATCGACTTGCCGGAAGTCGGTACAGCTAGAAGCGTCCATCGAGGTGAAGAACAACTTTGAAATCACCGACCGCAACGGCAAGATGATGCGCCGTGCAGGGTGCGTGTTCGTCAAACCGGACGGCAAGACCTCCATGCTGCTACAGCGCTACGTGGCGCCGATGCAGCAAGCAATTGATCCAATCTTCAAAATACTCACCTTCAGTTCGTGGCCCAGCACGGCAACCACACTGAAGTGCATAGGAGCACTCCGATAGCACACCCAGTCGAGGAAATACTGCCCGCCACTTCGCCAGCACCTAAACGACTGGCCATCATGCAGCCCTATCTGTTTCCCTACCTGGGTTACTGGCAATTGCTGGCGGCAGTCGACACGTTCGTGATTCTGGATGACGTGAATTTCATCAACCGCGGCTGGATCAACCGCAATCGCATCGCGATCAATGGCGAGCCGGCCTGGTTGACGCTGCCGTTACAGGGAGCCAGCCAGAATAGATTGATCTGCGACATCGACATCGCCGCCGATGACGGCTGGAAAAGAAAAATGCTGCGCACCTTGTCCACCGCTTACGCCAAGGCGCCGGAATCCCAAAACGTACTTGCCCTGTTCGAACAATGGCTGGCACACGCAGACGGCAATCTTTCCACCGCACTGCATCTCAACCTGACCCAGGTGGCAGCAGTGCTGGGCATCACCACCACCATCATTCCCAGCAGCCGCATCTACCCCAAGCACGATCTGAAAGGTCAGGAACGCATCCTGGACATCTGCAAACGCGAGGGAGCCACCATCTATGTGAACCCGCCAGGCGGACGCGAACTGTACGATGAGAAGTTTTTCGGCAAGCCGGAATCGAGCTGATGTTCCTGCAACCCGACTTGCACAGAGAGCAATTGCGCACCGGGGCAACAGACGGCAGCGTGCTATCCATCCTCGATACCATGATGCATAACCCTGCGCAGCTGCGCCGATGCCGTAAGGCATTTCGAACTGCAAGCCGCCTGACACAGCAAGATTAGTAGAGGGAAATCAAATGTTCAAATGGATCAAGAAGGGGCGTATATTTGTCCCAAACAACAATTACCCATGGATGTTCAGTCATGCCCAGTGCCCGTTTCCTTTGGAGTTTGATCGCTTCATCAGGGTCTATTTTGCCACGCGAGAAGACTATAAAGACGGAATGTGCCGGGCCTATGGCGGATTTGTGGATTTGGACAAAAGCACGTTCAAGGTTATTAACATTTCGTCGCAACCGTTAATCGAATTAGGCGGTGTGGGTGAATTCGACGAATTTGGTTCTATGCCGATAAGCGTAGTCAGGCATGACGGCGAGTTTTATCTCTACTATGTCGGCTGGTCCCGCCATTACAGTGTGCCCTACGATTGGGAGATCGGATTGGCCAAAAGCGTGGACGGAGAACGATTTACCAAAGTGGGCAAGGGACCGCTTCTTGGCCCCACTCTGCATGAACCTTACTTAAATTCAACCCCGGTTGTCTATAAACTGGCAGAAGATGACTGGCATATGTTCTACCACACTGGAGTGAAGTGGATAAGAGAAGGCGACAAGCTTGAGTCGCAATATGTAATTAAGCACGCAACATCCAAAAATGGTCTGGACTGGAACAGAAACGACATTCAGGTGATCCCCTTCAAGGTAGAGAACGAGTGCCAGACTACTCCCGCAATTATGAAACTGGGGGATAAGTTTCATATGTTCTTTTGTTACCGTTTCGGGTTGGATTTCAGATCTGACAAAGAAAAATCCTACCGCATCGGCTACGCTTATTCAGACGATTTGTTTAACTGGACCCGCGACGACTCACAGGCCGGAATCGATGTTTCCGAGACGGGATGGGACTCACAGATGATCGAGTACCCGCACATTGCAAAGATTAATGAAAAATATCTTATGTTTTATTGCGGCAACCATTTTGGAAAAGAAGGGTTCGGATATGCGGAACTGGAAATATAGATCGAATTCATATCCGGGGAAGGTCGCATGAAAGTTGCCAAGTATGTAGCTGAAATGCTGAGCGCCAACGGAATTGATACGGTATTCGGCCATATCGGCGGATTCAATGCGGATTTGGTTGACGCAATGACCGAAAGCAAGAAACAAAAATTCGTATTGAATTACCACGAGCAGGCGTCCGCATTTGCAGCTAATGCCTTTGCCATGGTTACAGAAAATGTGGGGGTAGCCACCTCTTCAGGCGCACCGAGTTCCTGCAATCTCATTGCGGGTATCGCCAACGCATTTTTTGACTCAGTCCCCTGCCTTTTTTTGGTTGGAAGCGTCCACTCTAAAGCTGTCAGGAAGTCTCCAGAAATCAGGCAGAACGCCTTTGAAGAACTCGACATGGTCTCGCTGGTCACCGGGATAACCAAGTATGCCGTAAAGGTAAACGATCCGCGGGATATAAGGTATTGCATGGAGAAGGCTCTTTATGTCGCCAGAGAAGGGCGCAAAGGACCTGTCGTCCTTGATATTCCCTACGACATAGCCCGAAGCGACGTTAACATCGAGGAGCTGAAGGGTTTTTCTCCGCAACAAGAAGAAACTTTCGATCCCATCGATGTACACGAGTTCGTCAAAACATTGGAAAATTCCAAACGGCCTTTGCTGCTTCTCGGGGGGGGATGCAGAAGTGCGACGTCGAGACAAGCGTTAGGCGAACTGCTCGGCAAGGTGGCTATTCCAGCCGTTGCATCCCTTTGCGGGCTTGACGCACTGCCTCATGATCACCCTTGTTTTGTCGGTTTTATAGGGCATTACGGCAATCGATACGCCAACTTCGCGCTGGCAAATTGTGACGCTCTGATCGTGCTGGGATCAAGGCTGGACGAAAGGCAAATTGCAGGTAACAAGGCCAGATTTGCCCCGGATGCAAAGATTGTCCGCGTAGATATTGATCGCGTAGAACATGGCCGGAATATTGCAGCTCACGTAAGCATTTATTCAACTGTCGAGAATTTCCTGAAGACAGTTCTTAAGGGAAATTATCAAGGACTGTGTTTTCCCAAATGGCACAACGCGATTGCCGGATGGAAGAAACGTTATCCATCTCACGACATGAAACTCGACGAGGTCAATGCAAATAATTTCCTGAACGCCATATCTGAGTATCTTCCGGAAAATCTTGTGGTTTGTGCCGACGTTGGACAAAATCAGATGTTTGCGGCGCAGTCATTACGGCTGCGGCAAGGAAACAAACTTCTGAATTCTGCGGGGTACGGATCAATGGGATATTCTCTCCCGGCCGCAATAGGTGCAGCATACGCGCAGCCAGACGCAACTGTCATTTCCATAAATGGCGATGGTGGGCTGCAAATGAACATACAGGAATTGCAGGTCGTCAAGCGAGACAAGCTCCCGATCAAAATCATAGTCCTGAATAATAATTGTCTTGGCATGATCAGGAGGTTGCAGGAAAGACTTTTTGATGATCGTACCGTCGCCACAGTGCAGGGCTATGAGTCTGCGAATTATTCCGCAATGGCCACTGCATATGGCTTGGAGTATGTGAAGATTGATTCGGCAGATCAATATGGCCTTATGAAGGATCTATTAGACAGGCCTGCCTCTATCCTCATTGAAGTAATGCTCCCCCAGAAGATACTGAATAACCCCGAGCCTGGTGCCGAGATCGATTTGCAGACGCCGCTTCTCTCCAAAGAGGAAAACGAGCAGATTAAAATGGATTGCTTGTTCTGATGTGCACAATTCTGGTTTCAGGTGCCTCCGGTATCGTTGGATATGGCATTCTAAAATCTTTGAGGCAAAGCCATCCGGACTGCCGGTTGATTGGTACTACGGTACATGAGGGTACCGTAGCTCCGGCTTTTTGCGATATTTTTGAAAAAGCCCCATTGACCAATGATGCAAGTTATTTCACATGGCTGGTAAACTTGATCGAGAAATACCAGGTTTCACTGGCCATTCCCGGCATTGAAGCGGATGTGTTTGCATGGAATGAGCACCGTGCAACAATCGAACAAAGTGGAGCAGTCGTTGTGCTGAACAATCCTGAACTAATCAGATTGTGCTCCGACAAATGGCTCTTTTACCAACGCCTCGTAGAAAACAATTCACCGTACGCCATTCCAACCAGCCTGGAGTTTGATGAGAAATCGGGGCAATTCCCTTTAATGATGAAGCCAAGGAAAGGATCGGCTTCACAAGGAATAACCATCATCGAAAACAAGGAGAGCCTTGAGAAGCACCTGAGCGCCCCCAAGCCCATGATGATGTTCCAGCCGGTAATTGGCAGTGCGGAGGAAGAATATACAATCTCCGCATTTTTTGATAAGAACAGCAAGATATGTTCTTTTATTACACTGAAGAGAAAGCTTTCCCCAACAGGTTTCACTGAAAGCGCAGAAACCGCCGAGCTGGCCGGAGTCGATGATGCGCTTTCCCATCTGGGCGAGATATTCAAGCCCGTTGGTCCGACAAATTTTCAATTTAGAGTTGATCGGGGACGGCTGAAACTACTGGAAATCAATCCGCGAATCTCCTCAGCCTCATCGATCAGGACGGCATTCGGCTACAATGAAAGTGCCATGTCCGTCGACCTGTTTCTTCTGGGCATACGCCCTGGTCAGCCACATATAAAGCGTGGTTATGCGGTCAGATATACAGAGGACAAGATATTTTATGATAGCGCTAATCTCTGACATCCACGGTAATTATGAAGCGTTAACTAAAGTATTGGCAAAAATCGACAGCATGGGCATCAATGAGGTTTACTGCCTTGGTGATGTGCTTGGTTACTACACCGAGATAAATGAATGCTGCAATGAGATACGCAGGAGAAACATCAAAACAGTGATGGGGAATCACGACTGGTATATGGCTGGAAAGAGTTTCTGCCCAAGATCAAAAAGCGTAAATGACTGTCTCAAGTACCAGAGGTCTGTTATCTCCGAAGAAAATTACGCCTGGATTTGTAATCTGCCCATTTTTCTAAACGTAGGGGAATTGTCGCTCGTACACGGCGGATGGGGCGACCCGATTGACGAATATGTGAACCCCACTGAAGAATATTTTTCGCAGATCGATGGCAAGTATTTCACCTCGGGACATACTCATAGACAGGTAATCTGCGAATTTGGAGATAAGGTTTATTGCAATCCCGGATCTGTCGGACAACCCAGAGACAACGATCCAAGAGCCGCTTTTGCCACATTTGATGGAAGAATGTTCCACCTTCATCGGGTCGAGTACGATTTCAATAGAGTCGGTGACCTGATGGAAAAAGCAGGCTTTTCCGGTTATTACTATGATTGCTTGCGGAGTGGCGCCAAAAGGCTTGGCTGGGCAGAGACTATGAAGTGACAAACCGGAATTATTGCGATTTCAGCCAGTCATGCCAGATCATCCTCAATCTGGCTTCGAAATTCCGCGTGAATACTTCAACATTCCACTGTGGCGAGGCGGCCACTCGCTTGCCCAGATTGGTACGCAGATCGGCCAGCCGGGCCGGATCTGCTGCCAGAGCGCATGCCAACCGGATATAGCCGTCGACATCCTTCGCGATGAGATCGTCCAGCCGGCACCCAGCCAGTACGGCTGCTGTGCTTCTGCCACGCCAATCCTCACCTTCGATGGCCACCACCGGAATGCCCTGCCAAAGCGCGTTGATCGTGGTCGAACCGCTGCTATAGGGAAAGGTATCCAGCGCGATATCCACCCACTCGTAACATTTCTTCATAGCATTGAACAAGGATAATCCCTCCAGGACAAGTCTCTCGGGTGCTATACCTCTTGCACTGAAAAAGTCCGACACCCGTTTGCGTTCAGACTGCAAACGCAGATTATTGGATTTCAAATAGAGGCGAGAGTCGGGCACCAGTTTGAGCAGTCTGACCCAGACCTCCAGCACGTCCTCGCTCACCTTGAAGAAATCGCCGAAGCAGCCAAAGGTGATAAAGCCATTCTGTTCCGACGGTGGTCGTGGCACCACCGGCGGCGCCCCCATATCCCAGGCACAGATCGTCCCCGTCGGCATTCGGAAGACCTTTTCCACATACACGTTTTCCTCGCCCTCGCGGATGCAATACTCATCCGATATTACATAGTTGAATGCTTTCACGCCAACAGTACACGGCAGGTTATACCAGTTGATCTGGATCGGCGCCGGTTGTCTGAGCAGTGTTTCAAAATAGTTTGGCGTACGAATGCGTCCGTTGATATCCAGCATAATGTCGATTACATCGTCGCGTACCAACTTGAAAAAGTCCTGACCGGACATCTGACTGATATCACGATAACAGTCGACGACCGGGCGAAGTTCTTCGGCGCCCGGACCGAAGTTGTAGCAATACAGCTCGAACTTGTCACGATCATGCAGCCTGAAAAAAGGATAGAGCGTGAACATACCGATCACGCCAACGAAATAGTCGCCAACGATGCCCACCCGCAGGCGCCTGTCCGGATCGCGGTCGTTCCTGAATTCGCGGAGGCTCGGCAAGGCAGCCTCATGTTCATGCGTCCGGGCCCATTCCCTGCTATCGCGAAAGTAGTCGGATGCGGAATGCTTGTTGCTGACGAGATAGCATTTGAGCAGGAAGTTGTGATTGTCGACGGAATCGCTGTGAGACAAATCGTCGCGCGCCATCTTCTCGGCAAGATCAACCAACCCGGCATTATAGAGTGCCTCTTTGGCGGAGGACTGATCCTGCATGAAGTAGAGCGCTTCCCGCATACGTGCATTCGCAAACTCATCGCCCGGAAAACGTGCCAACACTTTTTCCAGATACGGTATGGCCTCATCCGGCAACCCCAACGCGATCTTGTTCAGTGCGAGAAGTTTCAGTACGTTGATGTCATCCGGCGCCAGCAGGCAGGCCTCGCTCAAGCTTCGCAATGCGCAATGCAGTTCCTCCAACCGATAATGAATCATTCCCAGACGCAAATGAGCCTCCGCGAAATCGGGCTTGAGCGCGATCGACGCCTGGCAATACTGCAAGGCTTCCGGTATCCGGTCCATGGCATAAAGCACGGTGGCTATATTGAAATTCGCCTGATACGGATCAGGATGAAGTTCGAGTGTGCGCCGGAAGCATTCCAAAGCCTGCTCCAGCCGTCCGAGCAAAATCAGCACCGCTCCCAGTTCGTTAAGCGTATCTATCGAATTCGGCCGCATCGTCAGAGCGGTTCGGAAGAATTTCTCTGCGTGCGCGAACTGGCCCAGTTGTTTCGCCGCCCTGCCAATCAGTTGTACCGCGTCGAAATTTTCCGGATCATCTTGCAGCACTTTCTGACAAAGCGCGATGGCCTCGTGCAGCCGTCCTTGCTGAAAAAGCTGAGTCGCCTCGTCAAGACCCATTGCTCCCATAACTCTCGACTGATAGTAGGGTTCCTTCATCGCAGCGAATTTGCTGCTTTGCAGATCGCCCGGTACGAAATCGCCTTTAGACATGATCGGCCTGCCCCCCGAATTTGATGAACAATGCTTTCCCGCATTCGAAGGCGCACGCTATATCTGCGCTGCGCTGTTCCAGCAACGCATCGCCGACACGACGCGGACCGTCGCCGTGCACCCATACATAATCGTCGAGGATGAGCCAGCCGTTCCTGTCCAGCAGCGGCAGCCACGACTCGCAATCCAGCTTGATCTGCGCATAGTCGTGATTACCGTCGATGTGCATGACTGCAATCCTGCCCTGGTAGTCCACGCGCCCGAAGGCCATGCTCTGCACTGACTTGTCTCTTTTGAATATCTCGCAACCGCGCACGGATTCCTGGCGTAGGTAATTGAAACTGCCGAAGCCAATCGGGAGGGTATTGATGGCGAAATCCTGCGGCGGCACATCCCATCTCCATTCGTTCACCAGCCCGACCCTGACCGTTTCGGGCGAATCGTGCTGCGTGGCGGCGGCGGCCTGCCACGGATCGATGGCGAGCACGTTGCCGACGTGGTAGCGCCGTGCCAGCAACGCCAGCACAGAAGCCGATTTGCCGACCAGCGACCCGACCTCAACCACGTCGCCCTTGGGTGCACTGGCAAAGATCGCCATCATTGCGGCAATCTTCTGCTCGTTCGATTCGCCGTAGATATGGCTGGACATACGGAACACCGCCGCGATCTCGAGGTCGCCGAGGTCGCTCTTGCCGCCCGCGCAATCGTCGATGAATTGGCGGTAGCTCGCCACCTTGCTCATCAGCCGGTCGAAGCGCTCCATCTCGCGCTTGATGGGAGAACTGCCGATCAGCCGCAGCGGCAGTCCCTGTTCAGCAATGTAACGTTGCAGCCAGGAATAAGCGGCGGCCACCGGTGCATACACGCGGACCACATTGTGTTGTTTCACCAGCGCCATGAAGCGCGCCGGAAACTCCGGATCGTCCACGTAGGGCAACATGGCCAGTTCGCCCGCTTCGGCAGCCAGTTCTGCGTCCCACACCGAAGAGGCCACAACCACGCGCTCATCGCGCTCGCGCGACACCTCGAGATACTCGCGTCCGTCCGGGTGCGTCGCCGGAAACACGAGGGTGGCTTGCTCAAATCGAATCTGCCGCATGTCTTTCTCCGCTCCCATCAGATATCCCCTCACTCGCCGCGCGATGCGCTCAACACACATTCAATGACCTCGTCCTGCGTCTCCGTTTCCAGATCCGAATAGATCGGCAGGCACAACACGCGATGCGAGATATCCGACGCGATCGGCAGGTTGCTCGCGGCAGATGATTGCAATCCGCGATACACGGGAAACTCGCTGATCAGCGGATAGAAATAGCGCCGGGAAAATATGTTGTTGTCACGCAGGCGTTGATAGAGCTGGTCGCGCGTAAGCGGAAAACCTTCCTCGACGAAGATAGGGAAATAAGGATAGTTGAAGCGTATGCCTTCCGGAATGGAATGCAGCCGGATGCCCGGCACATTTCCCAAGGCTTTGCGATAACGCGTATCCACTTGCTCGCGCTGCGCCAGTGCACCGTCGATGTATTTCAATTGCAGCAGGCCGAATGCAGCCTGCACTTCGTTCATTTTGCCGTTGATGCCGGGGCCGATCACGGTCGTCTCGTCCGCAAAGCCAAAGTTTTTCAGGTAATCGATACGGTGCTTTGGTCTTGGCATCGCGACAGATGATCGCGCCACCCTCAAATGTGTTGAAGACCTTGGTGGCATGAAAGCTGAGTATCGACATATCGCCGTATTCCAGCACCGAGTGTCCATTGCCCAGTCGCATGCCGAAGGTATGTGCCGCGTCGTAGATCACCTTCAGTCCATAGGTATCCGCAATGTGCTCGATCTCCTCGACCGCGCACGGTATGCCGTATACGTGCACCGGCAGGATGCCCGTAGTCTGCGGCGTAATTGCCGCCTCGATCTTCTTGGGATCAAGATTCAGGCTAACCGGATCGATATCCACGAACACTGGTTTGATGCCGTTCCACATCTAGCGCGTGACTGCTCGCCACGAAACTGTATGGCGTGGTGATAACCTCACCCGTAACTCGCAACGCCTGCAATGCCGTGACCAGCGCCAAGGTTGCGTTGGCGAACAGCGAGATATGTTCGACCCCCAGATACTTCGCCAACTCCTGTTCCAGCTCCTGGTGATAGGGCCCGTTGTTAGTGAGCTGTTTGCTGTCCCATATTTTTTGCAGATAGGGAACGAATTCTTCCAGCGGAGGAAGAAAAGGTTGTGTAACGAAAGTTTTTTTTCTCATGCTCATCTCCCTTGCTTACACCAAACCTGCCACATATCTCGATAGACTTCTTCAAGCTCCCTTGTGAATCTGGCTAAATCGCGTCTCGACATCTGCTCTCGCAATTCTTGCCGGATCGCATCCAAACCGTTCAAATCCTGCGTCATTCGTATCGCGCATTCCACATATTCTTCCTCGTTCTGCGCCACAAATTGCGGCAGCCCGGCAGCGCTCACAATGCTCGCGCCCGCGCGCGAGATAGAACGATCCCCCGCCAACGTCACGACCGGCACCCCCATCCAGAGCGCATGATAGGTAGTGGTGCCGCCATTATATGGAAAAGGGTCGAGTGCAAGATCGACCTGGTGATGCAAGGCAAGATACTCGTTCATCTTCAAACGCGGCTGTAACAGCAGTCGCTCGCCCCCCACACCGTACTTGGCAAACAGATCAAGCAGCCATTTTTCCTGTTTGGCTTGCGCATTGCCCAACATCATGCGCGCCGTCGGCACAGCTTTGAGAATGCGTGCCCACAATGCGATGACCTTCTCGTTGAGTTTGGACGGATTGTTCAAGGCAAGCAAAGATAAATGGGGTTCCCATCCAATGCGGGGAGCCTGTTTACCGGCGGCGCCTTTGCATCCGCGCGAAATACAGCAGAGCGCCGACAAGCGCACAAATTTCTCGGTATGAAATGCATCCGTCATGTCGGGCGGATCCAGATACGCATCGGTCAACCGGTAATCCATCGCCTTCAGTCCAGTCGTCCCGCAGTAGCCAATCCAGGTGAGCTTGAACCGGTGCCGGTTTGCGCGCGAACACCGGCAGCCGGTTATAAGCAGTATGCCCAGACAGATCGATCAGAATATCGATGCCATCCGCCTGGATCTGCGCAGCTCAATTGCTCGTCGCTCATCCTGAAGCATTGAAACCAATGATCTGCCAAGCCACGCAGGTGCGCAGTCGTCGCATCCTGCAGCGGATGGTTGGAATAGCAATAAACCTCGAAATTCGGCCTTGTCGTGATTCGCCAGAATGGGATCAATGAAATAGGCCACCGCATGATTCCGAAATCCCCGGAAACATAGCCGATCTTCAAGCGGCGCTCGGGATCGCGGGTATTAGCATGTTTTGGCCATCTGCCGATGAAGGGCGCTTCAAACGTCTCGCTGAACCGGCGACTTTCCGCAAACAGTTCCAGTTGGAGAAACCGAATTGTCGTACAACATCGTAAACAACAGATTGCTGTACGCGCCAGCGTGCTGCGGATTTCGTTTAAGTGCCTCGCGAAAGGCCGAAATCGCGTCGGCAGATCTCCCCTGAGGGGCCAAGCGCATTGCCGAGGGTGATATATGGATCTGCGAAATCAGGCTTGAGTGCCAACGCCTTTTGGCTGTATTCAATCGCCTCGCTATACTTTCCGATTTCACGATACAGCATAGCAATATTGTTGTAGGTCAGAGCATTATCCGGTGCCAGCTCGATCGCCTTCCGGTAACTCTCCATCGCTTCATTTCGCCGCTCCAGGTCGGCGAGAACACAGCCTAGATTGGAATACGCTTCGGCAAAATTCGGCTTGAGCGATAGTGCCTTTCGATATTGGTCAATGGCAGCATTCAACTGCCCCGTATCTCGCTCGAAGATTGCCGAGGTTGTTATAAGCTTCAGCGTAGTTGGGATCGAGCTCCTGCGCCCGCAGCAGATGCGCTCGTGCTTCATCATATCTGCCAAGAACTTTGAGCGCAGAACCAAGATTGTTGTGCGCCGCTGCGTAATCCGGCCGCAATGCCAATGCCTGGTGGTAGTTTGGCAATGCCTCCTTCATCCCGCCCCATTTCGGCCAGTATCAAACCAATATTGTTATACGCTTCAGGAAATGCCGACTTGTACGTCAGTGCCAAACGGTAGCTGGCCAGTGCATCTTCTTCTCTTCCCTGTTTCCATAGCGCGTTGCCAAGGTTGAAATGAGCTTGTGCATAATCCGGCTTAATCTTTAAAGCCTTTTGATAGTGCGCAATTGCCTCGTCGTGTTGACCTCGTTGCTCCAACAGCGCTCCCATGTGGTTAAAGACATCGACAAAATCCGGTTGGAGCTCGAGGCCTTCTGGTAGCACGCCAGCGCCTCGTCTACGTACCCTAATTCAAACAATACCAAGCCGACGTTGCTGTAATACAATGGAGCTGAAGGGGCAATCTGGATGGCTCGGCTGATCAAATCGACGGCCGCTTCGAGTTGGCCTGACTGATGAGAGATAAGACCAAGCAGGTGCAATGCATCTGCGTTCTCAGGCTGTTTCTGTAGCACTTCTTGATAGATTTCGGCGGCCTGATTTCAATCGTCCTGCCTGATGGTGCTGCAAGGCGGCATGTATCGCCTCGTTCAGTGCCGCCTGCGCACCCTGAACAGCACTGCTAGATGCGGCGGCTTCTGCTTTACCGAGGCAGCATTTCTTGTACTTCTTGCCGCTTCCGCAAGGACAAGCGTCGTTTCGCCCCGGTGCACCCATCGCACCCTCCTGAGATCAGACCTGCATATTCATGATGTCGTTATAGGCCGCCACCACCTTGTTGCGCACCTGCACCGCGGTCTGGAACGAGATATTGGCCTTTTGCATGGCGATCATCGTATCACTCAGGCTCACCTTGTCATCACCCAGCACAAAGGCTTTTTGCATGTCTTCCGCCTGGTGCTGCGCCTGATTGACGCTATCCAGCGAAGACTTCAACATATCGGCGAAGTTCGCACCACCCGTCGCAGTTGGGGCTTGACGCGGCTGTCCCTGGGCTGCGGCCATGGCCGCCCTCATCTGGCTTAGCAGACTATCCACATTGGAAACATTCATACTCATGATTCACCTCCTTCTGTTGCGAAAACCGGCCCCGTCGGGAAGCTGGACGTCGTACAGATATCGTCGGCGCACCTCCGTTCTCATGAGGGCACTTTACGCGCGAGCAGCCCTTTTAGCTGGAAAAGCACCCGATTTCCCCCGCTTTTCGGCATACTGAACTTGTCTGGCAGGCAGATAATGCGCAGCGTGAGGGATTGCCCCTTGGTTCCATCTGGAAGAAAAGCATGGCTGATACGGACACCAACTTCGAACGCTTCTTTGACAAGGCTGCTATTCGGCATGCCCAATCAGCAGAAGCTCGGCCTGATCGTGGCGGTGGCCGCCACGGTTGCGCTGCTGGCCGGGTTATTCATGTGGGGACAGACGCCGGATTACCGCGTGCTCTACGCCAACATGTCCGAACGCGATGGCGGTTCAGTCATCGAATCCCTGCAGCAACAGAACATCCCCTACAAATTCTCCGAAGGCGGCACGCTGATGGTGCCGGCCGACAAGGTGCATGAAGTGCGCCTGCAAATGGCCGCCAAAGGCCTGCCCAAGGGCGGCACGGTCGGCTTCGAATTGATGGAAAACCAGAAATTCGGCACCAGCCAGTTCCTCGAGCAGGTGAATTACCAGCGCGCACTGGAGGGTGAACTGGCGCGCTCGGTGGAAACCATGGCGTCGGTTGCCAGTGCACGCGTGCATCTGGCCATTCCCAAACCCTCGGTATTCGTCAAGGAACAGCAGAAACCCAGCGCTTCGGTGGTGCTCGCCCTGCATGCCGGTCGACACGCTGGATGCGGGGCAAGTCAGCGCGATCGTCCACCTGATCTCCAGCAGCGTGCCCAACATGCCCGCCCAGGCCGTCACCGTGGTGGATCAGAGCGGCACACTGCTGAGTTCGGCACGCGACAGCAGCGCAGAGCAATTGATGGACGCGACCCAGCTCAAATACGTGCGGCAGATCGAGCAGGACTACGTCAAACGCATCGAAGATATCCTGATTCCGATCACGGGCATACAGAATGTGCGTGCACAAGTCACCGCCAGCCTCGATTTCGCGCAGACCGAACAGACCTCCGAGACCTATAACCCCAACCAGCCCCCGAATAAGGCTGCGGTGCGCAGCCTGCAAACGCTGGAAACCCTGAACGGCACCACCAACACCGGCGGCGTTCCCGGCGCACTGACCAACCAGCCGCCCGTTCCCGCCACAGCCCCGCTCGTCGCGCCGGCCAGTGCGGTTGCCGCCGCAAGCGGCGTCAACGTCAACAACATGCACAAGGAACTGACCACCAACTATGAAGTGGACCGCACCATCCAGCACACCAAATTGCCGGTGGGCAGCATCAAGCGCCTGTCCATCGCCGTGGTGGTGAACAACCCCAGCAGTACCGACAAGGATGGCAAGGTCACTTCGCGGCCCTACACCGATGCCGAAAAAGCCCAGATCATCGCACTGGTCAAGGATACCGTCGGTTTCGATGCGAAACGCGGCGACAGCGTCAACCTGCTCAATAGTGCCTTCAACGAACAGCAGGAGGTGGTCCCGGAAACACCGGTCTGGAAACAACCTGACAACATTGCGCTGGTAAAGGATATCTTCAAATATCTGCTCATCGCGGGCGGCATCGGCTTCCTGTTGTTCGGCATCATCAAGCCGGCCTTCAAGACCATTACCGAGCAGAGTGCCGCTCAGGAAGAAGCCTTTGCAACGCAACAAAGCCTGGCGCATCATGCCAATGCATCCGGGCTATACGCGGCACAACAGAATGCCAACTCGTATGAAGACAACCTGCAACTTGCCAAACAGCTGGCGAAAGAAGACCCCAAGATCGTCGCCACGGTCGTCAAGGAATGGGTGAACAAAGATGAGTGAAAACGGAGTCAACAAGAGCGCGATCCTGCTCATGACACTTGGCGCCAGTGAGGCTGCCGATGTGATGAAATATCTGGAGCCGAAAGAGGTGCAGAAGATCAGCGCGGCGATGGTGACCTTGCGCAACCTGTCGCGCGAACAGATCGCCGACGTATTCAACGAGTTCCATTCGATCGCCTCCGAAAAGACCACCATCGGCATGGATTCCAGCGAATACATCCGCGACATGCTGACCAAGGCGCTGGGCGACGACAAGGCCGCCGGCCTGCTCGATCGCATCCTGCACAACAGCGACACCAGCGGTATCGAGAGCTTGAAATGGATGGAGCCCTCTTCGGTCGCCGATCTGATCGCCAACGAACACCCGCAGATCATCGCCACCATCATGGTGCACCTGGAGCCGGACCAGGCGGCCAGCGTGATGGCGCTCCTGACCGAGCGCATCCGCAATGACGTCATGTTGCGTATCGCCACGCTGGACAGCGTGCAGCCCACCGCCCTGCACGAGTTGAACGACGTGCTCACCAAGCTGCTCTCCGGCAATGCGGCCGGCAAAAAGAGCATCAAGGGGGGCATCAAGACGGCTGCCGAGATCCTCAACTACATGGGCAACCAGGACGCCGTGCTTGAATCGGTACGCGGCCACGATGCCGATCTGGCACAGAAGATGATGGACGAGATGTTCGTGTTCGAAGACCTGCTGGAAGTGGAGGATCGCGGCATCCAGCTGGTGCTGCGCGAAGTGCAATCCGAATCGCTCATCATCGCACTCAAGGGTGCCAGCGAAGAGTTGCGCGAAAAGATATTCAAGAACATGTCTTCCCGCGCTGCCGAGATGCTGCGCGAAGACCTGGAAGCCAAAGGGCCGGTCAGACTCAGCGAAGTGGAATCCGAACAGAAGGAGATCCTCAAGATCGTGCGCCGTCTGGCCGACGAAGGCCAGGTGGTGATCGGCGGAAAGGGAGAGGAAGCTTATGTCTGACCTCGACACCGCCCCCGAGAAACTTACTGCCTGGCAACGCTGGGAACTGCCGACGTTCGAGGAAAACCGTGTCGTGCGTGCGGGCACAGTTGAACTGCCGACGGCAGCGCAACTCGAAGCAATACAACGCCAGGCTCGCGAAGAGGGTTTGCAGGCCGGCTATGCCGAAGGTATGCAGAAGGCTGCGGAAGAAAACCGGCGTCTGGCTGCCTTGATCGATTCTTTGACACAACAGGTAGACGAGCAAATGGCCCAGGAACTGCTCGATCTTTCCCTGGACATCGCTCAACAGGTGTTGCAACAGGCGCTCAAGGTGAACCCGTCCCTGCTGCTTGGCGTAGTGCGCGAAGCCATCAATACGCTTCCCCACTTCAATCAGGGCGCGCATCTGGTGCTGAATCCCGGCGATGCCGTTCTTGTGCGCGAAAGGATGGGCGAACAACTGGCGCACTCCGGCTGGAAGATCACTCGAGGATCCCCGTATCGGGCGAGGCGGCGCGCGCATCGAGACCGCCAACAGCCAGATCGACGCATCGCTGGAATCCCGCTGGAAGCGCATAGGCGCAGCATTGGGAAAAGATACTTCATGGTTGGTACAGGAATGAACGACATCCCCGACATCGTTGAGCAGGAACTTCCGCTACAGGAAGGGGCGCTGCCGCGCAACCCTCACCATCAGCGCTGGCAAGACGTGCTCCACCTGAACCGCGACATGGTCGCGCAAGGCACGCCATTGCAGGTGAGCGGACGCCTGACCAAAGTCACCGGACTGGTGATGGAGGCGGTCGGCTTGCGCATGGCGGTCGGCAGCACCTGCTGGATCGAATTGCCCAACACCCGCATTGAAGCTGAAGTAGTCGGGTTCGCTGGCGACAGGCTGTTCCTGATGCCGGAGAACGATGTGCAGGGACTGGTTCCCGGCGCACGCGTGATCCCCGCCGAACCGGTGCGTGCTCCTGCCGCCATCGGCCAGCGCAGCGCACCCCAGCGCCGCGCCTCGGACCTGGCGCGCCATCTGCCGGTCGGCGAGAATCTGCTGGGGCGCGTGCTCGACGGCGCCGGACGCCCGCTCGACCAATTCGGCCCCTTGCGGGAAAGCAAGAGCGCGCCGCTGCAAAGCCGCCCGATCAACCCGCTGGAGCGCGCCGCGATCAATAGCGCACTGGATGTCGGCGTGCGCGCCATCAACAGTCTGCTTACCGTCGGCCGCGGCCAGCGCATGGGCCTGTTCGCCGGTTCCGGCGTCGGCAAGAGCGTGCTGCTCGGCATGATGGCGCGCTACACCAGCGCCGACGTGATCGTGGTCGGGCTGATCGGCGAGCGCGGCCGCGAAGTGAAGGAATTCATCACCGACATCCTCGGCAAGGAAGGTCTGGCACGCTCGGTCGTGGTCGCCGCCCCGGCCGACACCAGCCCGCTGATGCGCCTGCAAGGCGCCGCCTACGCCACCACCATCGCCGAATATTTCCGCGATCAGGGCAAGAACGTGCTGCTGATCATGGACTCGCTCACCCGCTACGCCATGGCGCAACGCGAGATCGCGCTGGCCATCGGCGAGCCGCCCGCCACCAAAGGCTATCCGCCGTCGGTATTCGCCAAGCTGCCGCAACTGGTGGAGCGCGCCGGCAACGGTACGGAAGGCGGCGGCTCGATCACGGCGTTCTACACCGTGCTGACCGAAGGCGACGATCAGCAGGATCCCATCGCCGACAGCGCGCGCGCCATTCTCGACGGCCACGTCGTGCTGTCGCGCCGGCTGGCCGAAGCAGGGCACTACCCGGCCATCGACATCGAAGCTTCGATCAGCCGCGCCATGAACCACCTGGTCAGTCCGCAGCATTTTTCGCAGGTGCAACGTTTCAAGCATATGTATGCGCACTATCAGCGCAATCATGACCTGATCAGCGTCGGCGCTTATGTGCGCGGCAGCGACCCATTGCTGGATGCCGCCATCCAGCTGTATCCGCACATGGAGCATTTCCTCAAGCAGGGCATGTACGAATCCGAATCGTATTCTTCGAGCATGGAGAAATTCTCCGGATTGTTTCCGAACGAGAATTGATGAACGAACATGATTAAACCGTTTTCACTGCAACCTCTGGTACACCTGGCGCAACAGAAGAACGATGCCGCCACGAAGAAGCTCGGCCAGCTCAACCAGCAACAACAGGCTGCCCAGACCAAGCTGGACGCCTTGCTGCAATATCGCAGGGACTACCAGGCCAAGTTCATGGCGGAAGCAAAGAACGGCATGGCGCCCACCGACATGAAGAATTTCCAGGATTTCATCGCCCGCCTGGATCAGGCGATCGTGCAGCAACAAGGCGTGGTGGAAAAAGCCAAAACCGGCGTGCAAACCGGCCGCAATGAGTTGATGGACACGACTCGCAAGATGAGGTCTTTCGATACATTGGCACAACGCCACGCCGATGCCGAGAAAAAGCTGGAAGCCAAGACCGAGCAACGCACACAGGACGAATACACCGGACGTTTTGCCGCCTCCCGCGCGGCGGAAAAAGACAGCGACCAATAGACACAGGAGCGAATACCATGACCAATCTGCCCATCACGACCAGCACCCCGCAAACCGCAGCCGCTTCGAAACAGGCGACGAACGCTGCCGATACTGGCGACACCCAGAGCAGCCAGCCTTTCGGCCAGGTGTTGGCACGCCAGATCAGCGGTCCCGCAACCAAGGATGCCAAGGCGGACGACAAGGCCGCCGTCGACATGCTCGCTCAACTGGGCGCGGATTCGGCCAGCATCAAGAAAGAGGCCATTGACCTCAAGAAAGACGGGGCCGATAGCAAAAAGACCGATCAAACCGCAACGGACGGCACGCCCGCGTTGCCGGCCGATATGCTGGCAGCACTGTTGCCGCAGACCATGAATACTGCCGCAGCCGCCTCGTCCGCATCGAGCGCAAAGACTGACGGATCTGCGATCGGCAATGGCGCCTCGCAGGATAAGCGCGGCATCACATTGATGAAGTCAGATGTATCCGCAGCTGTCCAGGCAGACGCATCGAAAGTGGCAACAGGTGCGAACTCGGGCTCTCAAACCAAGGAGCAGGCTTTTGCCGCTACACTCACCGAAGCCGCTGGCCGGAATCCGGCAGGCATGGGCCCGGGTGATTCCCGCGAGGCCCTTACAGCCACAGCCGCTGCACAGCAATCGAATGCAGCAGCGCTCGCCTCGATGCAAAACAATGCCGTGCCAGTCATGCCGCCCGTGCAAGTAGCCGTCAAGACCCCGGTCAGTCAGGACAAGTGGGGTGACGAGTTCAGCCAGAAGATCACCTGGCTGGCCTCCTCCAAGCAGGACCAGACTGCCGAACTGCATCTCAACCCGCCGCAACTGGGGCCGGTGGACGTTGTGATCAAGGTCAGCGGCGATCAGGCCACCGCGCTATTCACCTCGCCCCATGCAGCAGTACGCGAAGCAATCGAGCAGGCGATGCCCAAGCTGCGCGACATGATGGCCGACAATGGCATCATGCTGGGCAACGCCACGGTCAGCGACCAGACTCCGCGCGACCAGGGCCAGTCCGGCACCCAGCGTTCACCCTCCTTTTCAGCCGACAACGACATCCGTGACACCGTCGATATCGGGTAATAGTGCAGCCCGGGTATCCCAAATCTCGCGCCATAACGGTATAGTTGACACCTTCGCCTGATGGGGAATTAAGGCCGGTTTCCGCGCTTATTCCACTGATGGCAGGCGATAGTTCAGCAGCATAATGCCAATCAACTAAAAGGAATCGCGAGATGGCGACGAAACCCACAACCAGACCTGCCCCAGCTGTCAAGGAAGAAGCACCGGCCGCAGCGCCTCCCAAAAGCAAGAAGTTGCTGATCATCGGCATCGCCCTGGTTGTGGCGATCGTCGCTGGCGTGGCTGTCTGGTTCTTTACCAGAGGCCATGCCCCGGCTGAGGGGCAGCACGCCGAGGCAGCAAAGGCAGAACCGGCCCATGAGGCAAAATTCATCCCGTTGGGGGATAATTTCACCGTCAATCTGCAACGCGAAGAAGGCGACCGTTACCTGCAAGCAGGCATCACATTGAAAGTGCTGCAACCGGAGCTGGAAGATAAGATCAAAGCGCAGATGCCGGAGATCCGCAGCAAGCTGCTGTTCCTGCTTTCCAGCAAGTTGCCTTCCGAGCTCCAGACAGCTGAAGGCAAGCAGAAGTTGATCGCCGAGATCATCACCACTGTCGATACTGTTCTCGGTCTGGCTAGCACACCCGCCACCCATGAATCCCCTGCTGCCTCCGCTGCTGCTTCCGCACCGGTTGTGGCAGCACCGGTCGCCCCCAAGACCACGGGGGTGGTGGATGTTCTGTTCACTTCGTTCATCATCCAATAAGCATGAGCTGATGCCATGAGCAAGGAATTCCTCTCCCAAGACGAAGTCGACTCGCTGCTGCGGGGCGTGACAGGCGAAACCGAAGATAACAAATCGGAAGCGCCGGAGGGGATACGCCCTTACAACATGGCGACGCAGGAACGCATCGTGCGTGGGCGCATGCCCACCATGGAGATCATCAACGAGCGTTTCGCACGCCTGTTCCGCATCGCGCTGTACAACTTCATCCACCGCAGCTCCGAGGTCTCGGTCGGACCGGTGAAAGTGATGAAGTTCTCCGAGTTCATCCGCAACCTGCCCGTTCCCGCCAACCTGAACCTGGTTCAGGTGAAGCCGCTGCGCGGTACTGCCCTGTTCATCTTCGATCCGAATCTGGTGTTCACGGTGGTAGACAGCATGTTTGGCGGTGATGGCCGCTTCCATACTCGCGTGGAGGGACGTGAATTCACCCAGACCGAACATCGCATCATCCAGAAGCTGCTGGAGGTGCTGTTCCAGGCCTATGTCAAATCATGGGAGCCGGTGTACAAGCTGGACTTCGAATTCATGCGCTCGGAAGTGAACCCGCAGTTCGCCAACATCGCCACACCGAACGAAGTTGTCGTCGTCACCACGTTCGAGGTGGAATTCACCGGCGTCGGCGGCTCCATCCATATCTGCATGCCTTACGCGATGATCGAACCGATCCGCGAATTGCTCTACAGCACCATGCAGGGCGATCACGTCATCGCCGACAAGCGCTGGCTGCATATGCTCTCGAAGCAGATACAGTCCGCAGAAATCGAACTCACCGCGGTACTCGGGCACGCCGAGGTGACGCTGGATCACGTATTGAAGATGCGTAATGGCGATGTCATTCCGCTGGAAGTGGAAGAGAACATCCAGGTGCTGGTCGACAACGTGCCGGTGATGGAATGCAAGTATGGCGCGTCCAATGGACAATACGCGCTGATGGTTGAAAAGATGCTGGCTACGGAGGGTAGCGAGCCGCTCAGTGGAGGAAAGAATCATGGCTGAAGAAACCAAAGAACAGATCAGTGCGGACGATTGGGGCGCTGCCATGGCGGAACAGGCTTCCGCCGAGCCGGCGCAGCCCGCCGTGCAGCCGCATGTATTCGAACAGTTCGGCGGCGCCGGCGGCGCTACCGCGCACAACGACCTGGATATGATCCTCGATATCCCGGTGCAACTCACCGTGGAACTCGGCCGCACCAAGATGCCGATCAAGAACCTGCTGCAACTGGCACAGGGCTCGGTCGTGGAACTGGCGGGCATGGCGGGCGAGCCGCTGGATGTGCTGATCAACGGCTTCCTCATCGCGCAGGGCGAAGTGGTGGTGGTGAACGACAAGCTGGGTATCCGTCTCACCGATATCATCACCCCGTCGGAGCGACTGCGCCGCATCAACAAATAAGCACAAGGTACCTGTCATGTTCATTCGTGTTCTTGCTGCCCTTGCCGCAGCAATCTTCTCGCCGCTCGTTCTCGCCGCAGACCCGGTACGCCCGGTCTATGTGCCGCCGCCGGCAGCCGCAGTCTCCTCGGGCAGCGTGCTGCAAGTCATCCTCAGCCTGATACTGGTGCTGGCTGCAGTCGTCGTCGTGGCATGGGTACTGAAACGCATCAGCCTGCCGCAACATGGGGCCGGCAATGCGCTGAAGGTCATCAGCGGTGTCGCGGTCGGGCAACGCGAGCGCATCGTGCTGGTAGAAGTCAACGACACCTGGCTGGTGGTCGGCGTTGCCCCCGGGCAAGTCAATGCGCTGCACACGATGCCGAAAGGTGCCTTGCCGCTCTCCGCAAATTCCACGATGGCCGGCGATGACAATAAATTTCAGGTTTGGCTGAAGCAGATGATGGAGAAGCGTAATGCGCGTTAGGATATTCGCTCTTTTCGCCTTACTGTTCGCATTCGTTCCGGCCGCGCATGCCGCCGAAGCCGGCCTGCTGGCGCTGACCAGCACCCCCGCCGCCGGTGGCGGACAAACCTACTCGCTCAGCCTGCAAACGCTGGTGCTGATCTCGGCGCTGACCTTCCTGCCCGCCATTCTGCTGATGATGACCGGCTTTACGCGCATCATCATCGTACTGGGCTTGCTGCGTTCCGCTATCGGCACTACGTCCTCGCCCCCGAATCAGGTTCTGGTTGGCCTGGCCCTGTTCCTGACCTTCTTTGTCATGTCGCCGGTATTCGACAAGATATACGACGATGCCTACCTGCCGTACAGCGAGAACAAGATCTCGATGCAGCAGGCTTATGAAAAAGGAAGTGCGCCGCTCAAGGCTTTCATGCTGCGCCAGACGCGCGAGACCGACCTCGCCCTGTTCGTGCGCATCTCCAACAGCGAGCCGCTGCAAAGTGCCGAGGACGTGCCGATGAAGATCCTGGTGCCGGCCTATGTCATCAGCGAACTGAAGACCGCCTTCCAGATCGGCTTCGTCGTGTTCATCCCGTTCCTCATCATCGACATGGTGGTGGCCAGCGTGCTGATGTCGATGGGTATGATGATGATGTCGCCTGCCACCATCTCGCTTCCTTTCAAGATCATGCTGTTCGTGCTGGCGGATGGCTGGAACTTGCTTGTCGGCTCACTCGTGCAGAGCTTCTACACATGAAATCTACTGCGCAGACTGGATCAGGGATTGGGCGGTGTTGGCTCCGGCATAACGCGCTTCGCGCATTAGCCTTCACCGAAACTGCGTTTTCGCAATCCTCATGTACACAAGTACATTCCGGTTGCTGCGCTCCGGCCGCACCCTGCTGCAGCCTGCTCGCTACGATTTCATCGCAAATGGAATGAAAAGAAAGAGATACAAAATGACCCCAGAATCAGTAATGACCATAGGAGAGCAGGCGATGGAGCTGACCGTGATGGTGTCCGCACCGTTGCTGCTCACCGCGCTTATCATCGGTCTGGTCGTCAGCATCTTCCAGGCCGCGACACAGATCAACGAAATGACGCTGTCGTTCATCCCGAAATTGCTCGGCACATTCGCCATGCTCATCCTTTCCGGCCCCTGGATGATCGGCATCCTGCTGGACTACATGACGCGTTTGTTTAGCAGCATCCCCTACATGGTAGGTTGATGTCATGAATAGCCTACTGCGCGATCAATCTGCTGCGTTGCGCGGTGCTCGCAATCCTCATGTACTCAAGTACACTCCGGTTGCTGCGCGCCGTGCGCCTTGCATCTTGATCTGCTCGTCACGGCTCTTCATTGACATCACGTGGATTTAATGCCGTGATCAGCTTCACCAGCGCACAGCTCTCCGCCTGGCTGGCCGCCTTCATCTTCCCGCTGGCCCGCATCCTGGCGACTGATTTCCAGCGCGCCGATCCTGGGCAATAAAGAGATTCCGCCGCGCATCAAAGTCTCGCTGGCTTTCGCCATCACTGTCGTCATCGCCCCGACTCTCGATATCCCGGCAAGTCTCGATGTTGCATCGGCACCGGGCATGTTCGTATTGGTACAGCAGATCGTTGCCGGCCTCATCATGGGCTTTGCCATCCGGCTGATCTTCACCGCAATCGAAATGGCGGGCGACCTTGCCGGGATGCAAATGGGATTGGGCTTTGCCAGTTTCTACGACCCGGTGAACGCTTCTTTCACGCCGGTGATCGCACAGTTCCTCGGCATCATCGCGGCTTTGGTGTTTCTTGCTGCCGACGGGCATCTTTTCATGCTGGCTGCATTGTCAGACAGCTTCCGGGACTTTCCGATCGGCACCGGCGTTCCTTCCGCCAACGCATTCCGCACGATAACCGAGTGGGGCGGCAGCATGTTCAGTCATGCCCTGCAATTCTCCTTGCCGATCATCGGGGCTCTGCTCATCGCCAACCTCGCTCTCGGCATCCTCACCCGCAGCGCCCCGCAACTCAACATCTTCGCCGTCGGCTTCCCCATCACCCTCGCCGTCGGCTTCTTCGCCCTGATGCTGACGTTGCCCTACCTTGCGCCGCTGATGGATTATTTCACCCACTCCGCACTGGATACCGTATCGCGGATCATGAAACAGCTTGGCGGGCATTAGCCCGGCGCACGCAAGGTTCCGATACGATGTAAAGACGCCGGCCACGTTGGCCCTTCGCCGCGAACGCTCATCCTGCAAGACTGTCAATGTGTTCGATGGCCTATATCTTCTTTCCGATTGGCAGTGGCGCGCTTAACTGCTAGATTGCAAAACTGACTTTCTGTTACCGCGCTGAGCACAAGGGTGCGATTGGGATCGCGATGGGATCAAGTCAGTTTCTATCGGTATTTATTCGATATTTCTTAACCATGGAAGTTGACTACACCACAAACTTTTCAGCGTGCGGTTGATCGATCGAAGATGAATTTCATGCGCATCAATATGAACCTGTCCATGTATTCGCGTTTGGCAATCATTGCGGCGGTCTTGCTGCTGCAAAGCTGCGCTCAGCCATCTGCGGTCGCCCCGCCCATAGTCAGTGTGGCCCCTCCACCCACTGCGCCCAAAGAAGTCGTCATCCTGGTCAGCGAAGACATCCCGGCTTATACCGATGTGGCCAAGGCGTTGGCCAGGAAGTTGGGCAAACGCGGCAGCATTCGCTATTTGAATGGAACTCCATCCGAGAACGCCAAGCTGCTTGCCGCGTACAAAACTGACGAAGACAGGCAATTCGTCAGCATCGGCCTGGCTGCGTCGCTTGCCGCAAAGACGCTGACGAACAGGCAGGTGGTGTTTTGCCAGGTCTTCAATTACCAGGATTACGAGTTGGTCACAGCGCTGCACAAAGGGGTGAGCATGACGCCCTCGTTGCACAGGTCCTTCGACACATGGCGGGCACTCGCGCCGAAGGCCGGCAATATCGGTGTCATCAGCGGCCCCGGTTTCGAAGACCTGATCGAGACAGCCAAAGTCGCCGCAAGGAGTTATGGCATTACGCTGCACCACACGATCGTGAATTCCGACAAGGAGTACGAGTTCGCCTATAAGCAGATGTCGGACAAGGTACAGGGATATTGGCTGATCCCGGACAACCGCGTATTGAGTGGCAACGTGTTGCGCAACGTATTGTCTTTCAGTATCCGCAACAGCAAACCGGTCGAGGTGTTCAACGAGGAATTACTCGGTCTCGGCGGCTTGTTCAGTATCACCAACGATCATCAGGATATCGCGCAGGAAGTGCTGCGCAGGCTTGAGCAGGCGCAGGATGCGCAGACGATCCCCGGGCCGGATATCGTGTACCCCGACCAATCGATCTTGCGCATCAATGCAATGATGGCACAGCGGCTCAATCTGAAGATACCGGCGCAATACAGGAAATATGCGCATGCCCTCTAGCATTGCAAAACTCCATGGTGCGGCAACGTCGCTGTTGCGGCGCCTGCATGACGCAGCGAGAAGCATCGAATTGCGCAAGGCTACCCCACACCATCATCGTCCGGATTGCGCACTTCGGCCCGCAGAGCCTGACCAACCGCATCTTGCTGCTGCAACTCATCTGGACGATTTTCGTCTATATCCTGGTCATTGCCTCCCTATGGCTGGTTGCGAACCTGGTCATCGAAAGCAGCGTACGCCATCAGGGAGAGAATTGGGTTGCCAAGCTGGATGAACTGGGCATCCCGCTCTATGCCACAGCCAATCCCGCCAAATTCAAGCAGGCTCTGGGCTATCTGCACAATTTCCCTGAAGTCGCGCGCGTGGAATACCTCGATGAGCACGGCAAGAAGACCATAGCCGAATACACGCGCAAGAATTTCTCGTTCGACGGCTTTCCCCCACTGACCGACGACGCCATCGGAAAGCTTGGCCGCGTCGACGTAGAACAGAAGACTTTACTGTTCGACAAGGATGAGCATTCGTTGATGCGCATCAGCGCACCGATATGGGTCAGATCCATATCCAGTGACGGCATGATCAATTACAGCTTGAACCAGGCCTCCTCCCGAGAGAAGGTCAAGACCATCGGGTTCATCGAGCTCGTGCTGGATTACAGCAACACGACCAATAACCTGAACCGCAATATCCTCTTTGCGAGCATGCTGATCGCCGCGATGATGCTGATCGCCTCGTTCGTCCTGCGCATCGTGGTGCGCTGGGCCCTCATGCCTTTGTCGGAGCTGGAAGAGCCGTTGACGCGATTGGCGAACGGCGAGACCGACATCACCGTCAAAACCTCGGGCGACAAGGAAATCGCCCGGATCGGCATCGCCCTGAACACGACCATCAGCGCATTGAAGGATCGCGACGAAACCTTGCGCAGGATGGCCGATCACGATGCGCTCACCGGCCTTCCCAACCGGCGTCTGCTGGCGGATCGCCTGCGGCAGGCGCTGCTGCTAGCGCGCCGCAGCGGCAAGATGCTGTGCGTCTGTTACATCGATCTCGATGGCTTCAAACTGGTCAACGACCAGTACGGCCACGCCGCCGGCGACCAGCTGCTGGTCGAAGTCACCCGGCGCTTGCAGGAGACGGTACGCGCGGGCGACACCCTGGCCAGGCTGGGGGGGGACGAATTTGCGGTGCTGCTGAATGACCTTGCCAACGAGGACGAGTGTCTCCCTATCCTGGATCGGATGCTGGAAAAAGCCGCCTTGCCGGTCAGCATCGGCGACCATACGGTCGCGGTATCGGCCAGCATAGGTGTGACCTTCTCCACAACCGATGGCGGAGACTGCGACACCCTGTTGCGCCATGCCGATCAGGCCATGTATGTGGCCAAGCAAGGCGGCAAGAGTCGCTATCACCTGTTTGGCCACTGAGCCTGGGCTGGCCTGTCACCGCCGCCAACCTTCCTGAATTCTTCGTCGTCCCCAATCGGGGCAACTCAAGATCGAATAAGGTTCGCCTTGCCCCACACGGCGGCCCCGGCTTCACGGCCAGCCACCATCCCCGACCAATCTGCTCGGCCATATCTGCCCGAATTGACGGAAATCAAGAGCAGTACGGCTCGGCATGGCTATACTGGCGCATCCGTGCATCACGAGAGCCGCCATGCCGCAACAGAACATCCCGCAACTCATCTGCCCTGCCGGCAGTCTGCCTGCGCTGAAAGCCGCGGTGGACAACGGCGCCGATGCCGTCTATCTCGGTTACAAGAACGACACCAACGCGCGCAATTTCGCCGGGCTCAATTTCGACGAGAAGACCATGCGCGAGGGCATCCGCTATGCGCAAGCGAAGAAGCGCGAGGTGCTGCTGGCCATCAACACCTTCCCGCAGCCGGGCCGCGTGGCCGACTGGCAGCGCGCGGTGGATGGCGCCGCGGCGCTGGGCGTGAATGCGGTGATCCTCGCCGATGTCGGCCTGCTCGATTACGCCAGCAAGCGCCATCCCGATCTGCGCCTGCATCTGTCGGTGCAGGGCTCGGCCACCAGTTACGAAGCGGTGAATTTCGCGCAGCGCGAATTCGGCGTGCGCCGCGCCGTGCTGCCGCGCGTGCTGACGCTGGCGCAGGTGGAGAACGTGATCAAGCACACCACGGTGGAGATCGAGGTGTTCGGCTTCGGCAGCCTGTGCGTGATGAACGAGGGCCGCTGCTGGCTCTCTTCCTATGCCACCGGCGAATCGCCCAACACCGTCGGCGCCTGCTCGCCAGCCAAATACGTCAAATGGGAGAAGTCGCCGGGCATGATGTCGACGCGACTGAACGGCATCCTGATCGACCGCTTCGGCGACAGACGAAGCGGCCGGCTACCCGACGCTGTGCAAGGGCCGCTTCGAGGTGAACGGCGCCACCTACTACGCGCTGGAAGAACCGACCAGCCTCAACGTGCTGGAGATCTTGCCGGAGATCGCGCGCATCGGCGTTGCCGCGATCAAGGTGGAAGGCCGCCAGCGCAGCCCGACCTACGTCGCGCAAGTCACGAAAAATATGCGTGCCGCACTGGATGCACTCGCCCGCGATGGTGAGCGTTACCAGGTGAAGCAGGCCTGGCAGGCCGAACTGGCGAAGGTGTCGGAAGGCAGCCAGGCGACGCTGGGTGCGTATAGCAGGCCGTGGAGATAAGTGCATGCGAATGAACGGGATTCATCTCTATATGTCGGCAATCTCATCATCCCCTCCCCCTTGCAGGGGGAGGGTTAGGGTAGGGGTAGAAACGGTGGTGTTTCGCGACTCTACCCCCATCCCTGCCTTCCCCCTGCATGGGGGAAGGAGTTGGTTTGGCGCTAATCGACCACTCATGTCCATTTGTGTTTCAAGAAGGTTTTTGCAATGAAACTTGCCCTCGGACCCCTGCTGTATTTCTGGCCCAAGCAGACCGTGCTCGATTTCTACGCCGAGATGGCGCAGAACCCGGCGCTCGACATCATCTACGTCGGCGAGGTGGTGTGCTCGCGCCGCCAGCAACTGCGCACCACCGACTGGGTGGCGCTGGCGCGCGAACTCTCCGACGCCGGCAAAGAAGTGGTCGTCTCGGCGCAGGCGCTGCTGGAATCGGAGAGCGACCTGAAGGCGCTGCGCCGCCTGATGGACGAGGCCAACTGCAAGGTCGAGGCCAACGACCTCGGCGCGGTGAACATCGCCGCCGGCCGCCCCTTCGTCGCCGGCCCGCACCTGAACATCTACAACGAGAGCACGCTGGCCACCTTCGCGCGCTACGGCATGCAGCGCTGGGTGCCGCCGCTGGAAGCGGACCGCAAGCTGGTGCAGACGCTGCACGACACGCGCCCCGCCGGCATCGAGACCGAGGTGTTCGTGTACGGCAAGATCCCGCTGGCGTTCTCGGCGCGCTGCTTCACCGCGCGCCATTACGACCTGAACAAGGACGACTGCCAGTTCAAGTGCATGGAGCACCCGGAGGGCATCACGCTGAAGACGCGCGAGGGGCAGCCGTTCCTGGCCATCAACGGCATCCAGACCATGTCGGCGCAGAGTTACAATCTGCTCGGCGAAGTGCCGGAGATGCTGAAGATGGGCATAGACATCATCCGCATCAGCCCGCAGCCGCAGCACATGAACGAGATCATCGCGGCGTTCGATACGGCGCGCAAAGGCGCAGCACCGCAGCCGAACACACATGAGTGGTGTGACGACGGACTGGTGGATGGTTACTGGTTCGGCGATGCCGGCATCGCGCAGCATCACCAGACCGCATAACGGAAGCAAGGAGAAGAGACATGAACCTGAACATCCCGAAATTCAAACTGCCCACCCTGGTGGCACGCATCGGCCACCGCCTACCGCAATGGCCGCACGCGTTGACGCTAGTGGCCGGACTGAACGCCGTCGCAAAGATGAGGCTACTGCCGCAGGATAGCCTGGAATTGCTGGAAGGCAAAAGCTTCCTGGTCGAGGTGCTGGATACCGGCGGCCGCGCCTGCTTCACTTATCGCAACGGGCTGTTCCGCCCGCTGCTCTCGGCACCGTCAGCGCCCGACCTGTGCTTTCGCGCCAACCTCTCCGCCTTCATGCAGATGATCGCGCGCCAGGAAGACCCGGACACGCTGTTCTTCAACCGCGAGCTGTCGATCGAGGGCGATACCGAACTCGGCCTGGTGGTGAAGAACATGCTGGACGCGGTCGAATGGCCGCAGCTGCCGAAACTGGCCGTCTTCGGCCGCTGAGTCCCCTGTCCCGGTTGCGCTCAAATGGTACGCAACCGGATCATGCGATACAGAAGCGCCCCGCCAATTCATCCAGTTGTTTGCTGAGTTCAGTCATCTGCTGCGCGGATGATGCAGTCTGTGCCGAGGCCAGGCTGTTCTCTTCGGTTCCCTGAGCGATCCTTTCGATGCGTTGGGCGATGTCGCGAGCAGCGATCGACTGTTCCTGTATGGCCGAGGTGATGTCGTCCACCGCATTTGCGGCATGATTGGCGGCATCGCGGATGCTGCCGACCGAATCGCCCGCCTTGCGAGCCATTCCCACCCCATCGCTAACGCGCTTGACACCGATTTCCATTTCCTGCACCGCCAGCCTGGTTCCATTCTGGATCTTCGAGATCATGCCGGTGATCTCCTGGGTTGAGTTGGCGGTGCGTTCTGCCAGCTTGCGTACCTCGTCGGCGACCACGGCAAAACCGCGCCCCTGCTCTCCTGCGCGGGCGGCTTCGATGGCTGCGTTCAACGCCAGCAGGTTGGTCTGGTCGGCGATTTCGCGGATGGTATTGGCGACACCGGAGATATGATCCGAATATCCCTCCAGGCTGCGTATCGTATCTGCGACGCTATTCACGGCGGTGGCGATATTCTCCATCTCGCCAGCAGCGCCGTGGATGATGCTGCCGCCTTCGGTGGCATGTTCGCTGGAAGTCTGGCTGACCTTGTGGGCATCGCTGGCATGTTCGCTCACCTGGTCGATCGAGACGGACAATTGCTCCATCGCGGCAGCCATTCCGGAAGCCGCCTCCGACTGCATCTCGGTCACTTTCGAACTGCTGTGCGCTGCCGAGGCGACATCGGCGGAGGCCTGGTTCAACGCTGTGATGCCGTCGCGGACGTTGGCGATCAGCTCATGCAGATTGTTGCGCATCACCGAGAGCGAAGCGACGAGCTCACCCAGTTCGTCCTTGGTGGCGGCCGGCAAAGGACGGGTCAAGTCACCCAGAGCGATGGCATTGGCTGCATCCTTGGAAGCTTGCAGGCCGCTTTTGACCCGGCGAATGATGAAATAGGACTGGGCCAGCGAGCCGAATAACCCGGCAAAAAGCAGCAGGGAAAAGATCAGCACGCCGGTGTTCGATGCCTGTAACGAATTCTCATATTCGCTCTTTGCGATGGTGGTCTGATAGACGATCAGTTTTTCCAGCGCCTCATGCAAAGCCTGACGCTCCTGACGACCTGCTTTCAGATAGTCAGCCAGGGCCGAAGTGCTGAAGTTTCTGGCGGCAAGCGCGTTCAGCACCTCATCCTGTTTGCTTCGCCATGCGACGCGCTTTGTTTCCACATCGCCTGCCAGTTTCTTTTCGCTCTCGCTCAGGTCAGTCGCGCGGTATTTTTTCCATATTTCATCCACTTCGGCCCGGTTCGCCTTCACCGCGTCAAGGTGCTTCTCGATGGGATGGTCATGAATGGAAGCGAGATGTCCTGCCGGGTCATGCTGGAAGGCCAGCAATACCTCGGTGAAACTCTTGCGGGTATCCGCATCGATTGTGGCCAGATCATGCATAGGCATGGCGCGGTTCTCGTACACGGTCTTCAGCGCTTTCGTGGAAGAGCTCAAGCCCTGCCAGCCGATTGCGATTGCCAGCACGAATCCCATCAGGCCGCTGATCGACAATAGCCACAGACGGGAAACGATGCGCATGTTGTTGAAGGTGGCAGCCAGTTTGGCGAATACGCCATTGTTGACGACCTGCCCCTCATCCAGCTTGATGTTCTGGTCGGCGCGCATCTGTGCATACAGACGCTCTGCCGCTTCGATCTCCTGACGTGACGCGGCGACGCGCACCGAAACGTAGCCTGTGCCGTCTGCCAGCGGTGAGGCGTAGGCACGCACCCAATAATGGTCGCCATTCTTGCGCCGGTTTTTCACCAACCCGCTCCACGGACGGCCTTTCTTCAAGGTATCCCATACATCGCGGAAGGCCTCTGTCGGCATGTCCGGATGGCGCACGATGTTGTGCGGTTGTCCGATCAATTCTTCCTTTAAAAAACCGGAGAGTTCGATGAAGGTCTCGTTGGCACGTGTGATCTTCCCCTTGAGGTCGGTATAGGAGATGACCGTTTTGCCTTGCGGGAACGCGTATTCGCGCCCTGTTACGGGTTGATTGTTGCGCATGTCTAAGTCACCAGGTTATTGTTAACTTTTATTAGTGCCTCTCGTCACGTTCATGCAGACGAGAGCTTGACAGTTGCATGCTACAGACAGGTCTTCATGTTTGATGGGATGAACAGGCCAGTAAAACTAGTGCAATTCACTCAAGTAAAGTCCAGCTGGGATGATGAGTCCAAGCTTGATGAACAAGAGTCGAATCTGGCAATACAGAACCCGGTCGCCATCCAATTCCGGGCCTTAAAATAAAAACGGCGCGCAATCAATTTGCGCGCCGTTCGGAAAGGAAGGTTGGAGGAGCTACATGTAGTTGAACAGCGACAACTTGGATATCGACGCGAACGATTGCTGCGCCGCTTGCAGAAACATGTGCTGCTGGGTCAGGTCGCTGATGGCCTTGTTGTAGTCTGTACCCTGAATTGACGTCAGCGTTTGCTGGTATTGCAATCCCTGCTGGCTATCGGTGATTTGCAAAGCACTCAGTTCGTTCAGGCGCGCGCCCATTGAAGCGCGCACAGTCAGAATGTTGTTCAACCCCTGATCGAGATTCCCCAGTGCATCACTCACGTTCTGATTGAAGACGTACTGCCCGGCGGCCCCGGTGATTTCAGTGTATTGATCAGATTGGACAACGTACTGAAGATGCTCTGATTGGTGCTTGGCGAAACGCTGAACACATCGCCATTCGCAGGCGCTCCGCTGACCTGCACCTGAATGCCATTGAAATTGATTGCGTTCCCGCTGGTGTATGCCACATTGGTTTGCCCGGCAACGGCGGCTGGAGCGGCAGGATTGGTCACATCGGTCACGGTATAGGTGGTCACTCCACCGACAACGCTGAAGGTCAGCTGGTAATTGTTGCCGTTGTATAACGCAGGATTGGTCACCGCACCGGCGCTGATAACACCGGTGCCGGCATTGGCGCCGCCAAACTGAATGGTCTGCCCGGCTGGCCGGTAGGTTCTGCCGCCTGGGTCGTGGTAAAAGTGGTAGGGCCGGTCACTGCCAGCACGGTTGTTCCAGCCGGAAATCCGCCGCCGGAGATCGGCATGCCGGGTACCAGTGCGTTCGTGCTTGCCACGGTCACCGTTAGTGCCTCCGCGCAATAGTGGCGTTGGTATCCAGTGTCATGGCAGCAGTAGCCGGCGCGACAGTAAATGTACCATTGCCGTTTCTGACCCTCATGAAGATGTCCGAGCCCACATCGGTGCTGGCCACCTGCCGTGTCGCGCTGACCTGCATATTGCGCTGCAGGTCGTCGCCTTGGTAAACGACACCCGCGGCGGTAGCTCACAAAAGGTTGGGTACTGCCCTTTGAGCCCGAGAAAAGATAATTGCCGGTTCCGTCCGTGCTGTTTGCCAGACCCAGCAATTCCTGCAATTGCACCCTGCAAACTTTGTCGCCAACGATTGGCGATCGGATGTACTCAGCGTGCCATTCCCTGCATTCACTAGCAGTGCGTCTTCACAGCTCTGCAACAGCGTCGTCACGCTTTGCAGGATGTTTTCGGACAATGACAGCGTATTTTGCGCGGCCGTATTGTTGGTGCCATATTGGGTAACTACCGAATTGGCCTGATTGAGCTCGACGATGCGTGCAGCTCCGGTTGGATCGTCGGCGGGCGACTGAATGCGATTGCCGGTCGAAATCTGTTGTTGAGTCTGCGCGATCTGCACCTCCATATTGTTCATGTTGGTGACATTCGCGTTATAGATTGTGCTGGTACTGATGCGCATGATCTACTCCTACTTCAGATTCAGAATGGTGTCGAACATGGTGTTGGCGATTTGCATCGCCTTTGCCGCCGCCTGGTACGCCTGCTGATAACGCAGCAGGTTGGCCGCTTCTTCATCCAGATTGACCCCGGAAACTGCCTGTTGCGACTTGGTCACCTGAGTCCAGCAAGCTGGCCTGGGCTTTGCTGGTGACAGTCAATTCGTTGCGTCTGGGTGCCCACCTGGCAATCAATTGTCGCATACGCGCCTTGATAGGTGGTTGTGCTGTTCGCCAGGGTATTTGCGGTCTGCAACGCTGCCATCTGCAGAATGTTGCTGCCGTCGGCGGTGGCATTGGTGCTCTGCGTAACCGTGAACGTATCCCCGGCAGAAGGTGTGCCGGAGATCTGCGTCGTCCAGCCGTTGAAATTCAACACATTGCCGACCTGCAGACTCTGAGCTGTAGCGGCAGCCGGAACGGCCGCAGCAGAAGTGACAAAGTGCGTTGCATCGGTAATGCTGGCTATCGTTGTGCCCGCGGGGAAACCACCACCGCTGATTGAAGAGCCAACCAGCAAGCCTGCGGTACTGGCCACGGTAACAGTGGTACCCGCAATCGTCGCATTGCTAAGAGATGCGAAACTGAAAGTTGCCGGTGACCCAGGCACACCGGTGCCCGTAACAGTATAGGTTGTCGGGGGAGTGTTAAAAGCAATGCTGACTGGTTGCTGCAAGATTCGCATTCAGCGGCAAACCGCTGGTCACGGTAGCTGCGGAAATGGTGCCTGTTCCCAGATTGGTAGTCGGCGCATTGGAAACAATGGGAGATGAGGCCGCGATCTTGGTCGGGTCGGTGAAGTTGAGCGCGATACTGCTTGCACCATCCGCCGTGGGACGCACGAGGAAGGAGTCGCCCGCAACAGTCGCCACTGTGCCTGCGGTCAATTGCAGAGTAATGCCTGTTCCAGTAACCGCCTGCCCAGGTGTCGCCAGTTGCGCCGGCAGTGATCGACTGAACTGACGCTATTGGTAGTTGTATCGAAGACGTTGTAGCTGGTGCCGTCAAACTGCACGCTGTAGTCATGGCCAGTCAGCGCCGCAGTGCTGTTGACGGTCGCTGCGAGCACGCCGTTGCCGGCGTTGCTGGTGGAAGCTGCCACGCGCGGCACTGCCGAAGTGAACATGCTGGTGCCCAGCACACCGTTCAGATCAGTGCCTTTTTGCTGCTGCTGATTGAAGGTATCGGCAAAACCCATTGCGATACGTCCCAAGCGCATTGATTGCCGGATCGAGCACAGTCTGGCGGAAACTGATGAAGCCTGCCCAGATTCCCCCCTTGCAAGGAGTTCTGCGGAATGCGAATCACGGTACCATTGTTCGTATAGGCGACTTCCTGCGACGTCGGATCGGTAATGGACGTGACCGTCTGCAACGGCATGGTCCGGCTGCCGATAACCAGCGATTGTCCGTTGCCGATATACACATTCATCGAACCATCGCTCTGTTTGATGGTTGAAACGCGTATTTCCTGACTGAGTTGATTGACCAATTGATCGCGCTGATCCAGCAGCTCGTTGGGCGGCTGGTTCGGATTATCGGCCTGCGCCTGCACGATCTTGTCGTTCAGTGAGGCAATTTGGTTCGCATAGCTGTTGATCAGCGTCACGCTGTTGGAGATTTGTCCGTTGAGACCATCGCGAATCTGGTTCAAGCTCTGATTCAGCGACTGCAAACGGTTCACCAGCGTTTGCGCGCTGCCGATCATGGCTTGTCGCGCCGGAACGGACTGGGGTGCATTGGCAACGCCGTTCACCGCAGTGAAAAAATCCTGCAACGTCGGAGTCAAGCCGCCGCTCGCATCTCCCAACAGATTGGTTACTTGCTGCGACAGCCCAAGTTGCGTATTCAGATTGGAGGATTGCGTCTGCGCCGCAAGCACTTGCGCACTCAGGAACTGGTCATACTGCCTCAGCACCGTCGTCACATTGACGCCCTGCCCCAGGAAGCCCGAACCCGTCTTTTGCGGCAACTCTGCGACCTGAATGATTTGTTGCCGCGAATAGCCCGGCGTATTGGCATTGGCAATGTTATTCGAGGTCGTGGCAAGACCCGCCTGTGCAGCATTCAGCGCACTCACTCCAATACCAAAGATAGCCATATAAAGACCCTTCCAACATTATTCAACACTACGTGAGTTGGTTATCGGCACAAAAATAAGAAACTTTAGGCCCGTGTTCTGATGCTGCCAATCACACTCGCCAGTTTATCCGCATAATTCGGGTCGGTCGCATAACCAGCCTGCTGCAGGCCCTGCGCAAACACTTTGGCATCTGCCTGCCCCATCACCCCGGCATAGCGCGGGTTGTCGCTCAACAGATTGGCGTAATCCTGGAACGACTCGGCGTAGGAACCATAAGCACGAAATCTTTCCACTTGTTTTCTTGCCACGCCATTGTGGTATTCGGTAGTCGTCACTTCCGCCACCTTGCCGTTCCAGTCCTTGCCCGCTTTGATACCGAACAGATTATGGCTATTGCTGCCGTCCGGCATCTTGATCTCGCGCTTGCCCCAACCGCTTTCCAGTGCGGCCTGTCCCAGGATGAGATGCGCCGGAACGCCCGTGGCTCGGCTGGCCTGTTCGGCAGGCGACCTTCAATTTATTCGACGAAGGCCTGCTGGACATCGGCCTTGTAAGCAGAAGGAATGGCATTTGCCGCCGTCGGGGAAGCTGGAGTGATTGACGCAGCGGGCTGGTGCTCCGGCGTACTGGAAGGTTTTGTGCGGCTGAGTTGTTTGACCATGATATCGGCCAAACCCACCCCGCGCGATGCCATGCTCTGCGCCAATTGCTGATCCAGCATGCCGGTAAACATCTTGGTCTGTTCGCTATCGAACACGCCGTCCTGCGGCGTCGCATCGCGCATGCTCTTCAGCATCATGTTCAGGAACACCGTCTCGAATTGCTTCGCCGCAGCCTTCAGCGCCTGGTCCGGCGTCTGCTTGGCTTGCAGGCGCAGCTTGTCCAGACTTTGGCTGTCGATTGCCAGGCTGCCGATGTCTGTGCCGGAGATCGCCATGACGATTAGATGACTTCCAGTTCCGCACGCAAGGCGCCAGCCGCCTTCATCGCCTGCAAGATCGCCAGCATGTCCTGCGGGGTCGCGCCGATCGAATTGAGCGCCTTGACCACATCGCCCAGGTCCACGCCGCGTTTCAGATACAGCAGATTGCCCTTGTCCGCCTTGATATCGATATTGGCATTGGTCGTAGTCGTGGTCTGCCCTTGCGACAGCGGCGCCGGCTGGCTCACCGTGTTCTCGGCGCTGATGACGACGGTCAGGTTGCCGTGCGCCACCGCACAGTCATCCAGCGAGACATGCTGATTCATGACGACCGAGCCGGTGCGCGCATTGACGATGACCTTGGCGCTGCCCGAGGCTGCATCCACATCCAGATTCTCGATACGGGAAATGAACACCACGCGCGCCGTGCCTTCCGGCGCCTTCACCCGGATAGTGCGCGCATCCAGCGCGGCAGCAATTTCCTCGCCAGTGGGGGAAAGCGCGCGATCGATGACATCCGCCAGGCGCGTCGCCGTGGTGAAGTCGGCCGTATTCAATTCGAGGTAGACGTATTCGCCCTGCCCCAACGCAGTCGGTACGGAACGTTCCACCGTTGCACCGCCGGGGATGCGCCCCACGCTCAAGTGATTGACCTGCGTCTTGGAACCGCCCGCTGCCGCTCCCGCCCCGCTCACCAGCATGTTGCCTTGTGCCATGGCATAGACCTGACCGTCCGCGCCTTTCAGCGGTGTCATCAACAGCGTGCCGCCGCGCAGGCTCTTGGCGTTACCGATGGACGACACGGTAATGTCGATGGTCTGCCCGGGACGCGAGAACGGCGGCAACGAAGCCGTTACCGTCACGGCAGCCACGTTCTTCAATTGCAGGCTGGTCCCCGCCGGCATGTTGACGCCCATCTGCGCCAGCATGGTGACGATGCTCTGCACCGTAAATGGCGTCTGCGTGGTCTGGTCGCCGCTGCCGTCCAGGCCGACCACCAGGCCGTAACCGATCAACTGGTTCTCGCGCACGCCCAGCACTGTGGCGAGATCCTTGATGCGCTCCGCCGAGGCGCTCAACGAGGCGAGCATCAACATGGCGAAAGCAAACGATCTGATATTCATGGCTACACTCCGTTAGAACGGCAACACCGAGAAGAAGAAGCGGTTGAACATGCTGAACACCGCCGCCGAGTCGATGTTGTTCGCGCCCTTGTATTCGACATGCACATCCGCCACCTGCGTCGATTGCACGGTATTGGTACCGCTGATGGTGGCCGGATTCACCACACCGGAGAAGCGCACATACTCCTGGGAGAGTTTGATCGCCACCTGCTTCTCGCCAGCGACCCGCAGATTGCCGTTCGGCAACACCTCGGTCACCGTCACCGTGATCGAACCGGAGAACGTGTTGCTTCCCGAACTGTCGCTCGCGCTGCCGGATTTGACGCTACTGCTGCTGCCAGTCACCCCGCCAACCACACCAGCCACGGCAGTGGCGCCCACGGCAACGCTGCCGGTATTGGAGTCGTCATGCCCCGACTTGCCGGAGGCCGAAGTCGTTTCGACGATGTTGATGGTCAGCACGTCGCCGACATTGCGTGCGCGCCTGTCCTCGAACAGCGGGCGCTCGTTCACGCCCGTCTGGAAGATCGCGCCGTTGCCATCATGCGCCTCTTGCGGTCTCGGCGCCGGCACTGCAGTCAACGGCTGTTTGATGTTGGTGGAAGGCACGCATGCCGTCAGCAACGAGGCCAGCGCCAGCAACCACATCATTTCAATCACTTTACGCATGACACGCCTCACTTACATCTGCGTCAATTTCTGCAGCATCTGATCCGAAACGGTGATCGCCTTGGAATTGATCTCGTACGCGCGCTGCGTCTGGATCATGTTCACCAGCTCTTCCACCACGTTCACGTTGGATGTCTCGACATACCCCTGGCTCACGGTACCCGTGCCATTGGTGCCCGGCACGTTGGTGCTCGGCGTGCCGGAAGAAGCCGTTTCCATATACAGGTTCTGCCCCATGCTCTCGCAGGCCGGACGGATTGATGAACGTCGCCAATTGTATGCTGCCAACCTGCACGGGCGCGGACGACACCCGGCTGCGTGACCGTAACCACGCCATCCTGCCCGATGGTGACGCTGGTGGCATTGGCCGGAATGGTGATCGCCGGCTGCACCACGAAACCGCTGGAAGTCACGATCTGCCCCTGATTGTCTGTCTGGAAAGAACCGTCACGGGTATAGGCCGTCGTGCCATCCGGCATCAGCACCTGGAAGAATCCCGCCCCCTGAATCGCCACATCCAGCTGAGTTGCTGGTCTGCTGCAAATTGCCCTGGGTATGGATGCGTTCGGTGGCAACCGGACGCACGCCGGTACCGATCTGCAGGCCGGAGGGAATCTGCGTCTGTTGCGACGACTGTGCGCCGGGCTGGCGCAGGTTCTGGTACAGCAGATCCTCGAACACCGCGCGCGAACGCTTGAAGCCATTGGTGCTGACGTTGGCGAGGTTGTTGGAGATCACATCCATCTGCGTCTGTTGCGCTTCGAGACCGGTCTTGGATATCCAGAGTGAACGTATCATGATGAATTTCCTTTCGGGGCTGTGCTTGGATGACACATTACGCCCCTGCGCGCACGAGCATCGGTCGAAAACGCACGGAAAAACGATTCAATTCACGATTTCGGAAAGGAGACCATCCCTGGGGATGGATCCTGGAGGTCAGCCGGAGACGCTGAGCAGACTGCTGGCTTGCTTGGCGTTGTCGTCCGCCGTTTGCAGCATCTTCATCTGCATGTCGAATTGGCGCGCCAGCGTGATCATGTTCACCATCGACTCCACCATGTTCACGTTGCTGCTTTCCAGACTGCCCGAAATCACCGTCACCCTGGCGTCGGCATCGGCAGGATTGCCGTCCTTGGTGCGAAACAAGGCATCTTCGCCGCGCACCAGTTGATCTTCCGGCGGATTGGTCAGCTTGAGGCGTCCGACCACCACCACCTGCGCCGCCTGCGTTTCCGGCTGGGCACGGTCGAGATGGTGCCGTCCTTGGCGATGGTCACCTGCGTGTCGGGCGGAATCGTGATCGGCCCCGCATCGCCCACCACGTTCAGCCCGCTATTCGTCTGCAGAATGCCTTCGGGCAGTCACCTGCAAACTGCCGTTGCGGGTATAGGCCTCGTTGCCATTGGCATCCTGCACCGCGATCCAGCCTTTGCCATCGATGGCCACATCGAGCGCGACGTCCGGTGGTCTGAATCACGCCCGGCGTGAAATCCGTCCCCGATGTCGAATCGACCACGAAAGTGCGCGTGGGCAAGCCTTCGCCCACCAGCGGCACGCTGCGGAAAGTGTCGATGGTCGAGCGAAATCCCGGCGTGTTGACGTTGGCCAGGTTCTGCGACACCGCTGCCTGCTGCTGCATGGTGTGCGAAGCGCCTGTCATCGCGGTGTAGATCAGCCTGTCCATTTCGCTCTCCGTGCTGCCGTTCGACCACTCGAATCGCACTCAGCCGCCTTTAACGCAGGTTGACGATGGTCTGCAGCACCTGGTCTTGCGTCTTGATCGTTTGCGCATTGGCCTGATACGCGCGCTGGGCGGTAATCATGTTCACCAGTTCCGCGGTCAGATCGACGTTGGAGTCTTCCACTGCCGAGGTCTGCAACAGACCCAGGCTGGCCGATCCCGGCACACCCACCAGCGGCGCCCCCGAAGTGGAAGTCTCCGCCCATTGGTTGTCCCCCAAAGGCTGCAAGCCCTGTTTATCGGTGAAGTTTGCCAGCACCACTTGCGCCAGATTTCTGGTCTGCCCGTTGGAATAACGACCGGTGACGATGCCATCCGAGCCCGTGCTGAAGCCCGTCAGGTGGCCGGAAGTGTAGCCATCCTGGGTCATCGAATTCACGCCGAAAGTGCTGCCGAATTGCGAGGTGGCGCCAAAATTGAAAGACAGTGTCTGCGGGGCGGCGCCGGCCGGATTGGTTGCCGTCAACGTGACCCCGCCATTGGTGGCTGTCGCAGCTTGCCGACAGGACGATAGTGGCTCGGAGGCGTTACGGTAGCAATGGTCGTTCCGGCCGGAATGCCGGGCCCCGTCACCGTCGCACCCACCAACAAGCCTGTCGTACTGGGCACGGTCACCGTGGTCGAAGCCAGTCGTGGTGGAAGAGCCCGCCAGTGTGATGGGCGCACTCTGCGGAGTGAAAGATGTCGAGGACACCGCATTCACCGGCGACGTCAGGACACCGCTGGTACTGAAAGTCAGCGGCTGCGGGTTGGTCGCCATCGGAACGCTGATGCCATCCACCGTCAGATATTGAGCCCAGGTGTTCGTCGCGTTTTGACAAAATACAGCGAGGCAACGTGGCTTCCGCCCAGACTGTCATAGATCGTTGTCGAAGTGGAATTGTTGAAAGTCAGCGGATTGGTCGGATCAAACGGGGTAACCGACGGAATGGCGGAGCGCGCATCCAGGTTGAGTCCGGCCACGATGTTCGCGGTTGAACGGGGCAACAAATCGGCCGTGGATATCTGGATCGGGCCGGGTGTGGTCGCCACGATCGTCCCGGTTGCATTCGGCAAGAAACCTGTCAGGTTGTTTCCCTGGTTATCGACGATGAAACCGTTCTTGTCCAACTGGAACTGGCCGTTGCGCGAATAGGTGATCGAGCCGTTGTTATCCATGCGGAAGAATCCGCTGCCGCTGATGGCCATATCCAGCGAATTGTTCGTGGTGGTGATATTGCCCTGGGTGAATTGCTGCGCAATCGTCGCCACCTTGACGCCGATACCCGCCTGATTGCCGCCGCCAGACAACGAACTGGCATAGACGTCGGCAAATTGCGCTTGCGATTGCTTGAAACCGACGGTACTGGAGTTGGCGACGTTATTGCCGATCACATCCAGACTCTTGGATGCAGCATTCAGACCGCTTAAGACCTTGTTGGAAACCCATGTCATTCTCCTAATTAATATTCATCACACGTCCGGCCACACAGGGCACGATCCATCACAAAACCTGCGCGTACCGCATCCAGCGCTACATCACCCAGATGTCCCCATGCCAGTTGGCCCCCTCGAAGTCAGGGACACGTTGTTCACCAGGCCGTAAGTCAACGTCGTCGGAGTGCTCTTGGTTCCGCCCAGCACCGCCTTGGCGCTGAATTGGTATACGGCCCGTCCGCCAGCGTCGTGCCGCTGTTGTCCTTGCCATCCCACTGGAAATTGACGACCCCGGTATCCTGCGCGCCGAGTTGCAGGGTGCGCACCACATTGCCCTTGGCATCCGAGACCGTCACCGTGACGCTGTCCGCCGGCTGGCTCAATTCCACGCGCCGCATTTGACTTGCCCGCCCGCCATCGCAATCTGGCTGCCCGGCACCAGCGCTGCATGGCCGATCATGGAAGTCGCCTGCAACGACTGCGACGTTGCCATGCTGGCACTCAATGCCTGCACCGTGGCATTCAATTGATCGATCCCGTTCACGGTGGAAAGCTGCGCCATCTGCGACGTCACTGCCGCGTTGTCCATCGGATTGAGCGGATCCTGATTCTGCAACTGCGTCACCAGCAATTTCAGGAAACGATCCTGGGTCGCCGCCGTCTGCGATGTCGAAGCCGCTGCAGTCGCTGCCGCAGCCGTGGCTGAAGTGGTGCCTTGTACCGGAGTGGTCATGTTTTATCTCCTTTATTGTCCGATGGTGAGCGTCTTGAGCAGCAACGTCTTGGACGTGTTCAGCACATCCACATTATTTTGGTAAGACCGCGAGGCCGAGATCATGTTCACCATCTCATCCACCGGATTCACGTTGGGCATGGTCACATAACCCTGATCGTTCGCCATCGGATTCTTGGGGTCGTACACGATCTTCATCGGCGACGCATCCTCCACCACCGCCGAGACCTTGACGCCCTGGCCCGGCTGCCCAGCGATCGGCATCGTGGAAAAAACGACTTGTTTGGCTTTATATGGCTTGCCATCAGGCCCGGTTGCACTATCAACGTTGGCGAGATTGCTCGCCACCACGTTGAGCCGCTGCGACTGGGCCGTCATGGCGGAGCCGGAGATATTGAATATGTTGAATAAAGACATGATCGTTATCCTTGTAATGCGGCCAATACATCCTTGGCCTTGTCACTGACGAATCGCACGCTCGCCTCATAACGCAACGCGTTGTCTGCGAACTGGGCACGCTCCACATCCATATCCACCGTGTTGCCGTCCGCACTGGGTTGCAATGGCTTCCGGTAAAGCACGGGCGCGCCCATGATGCTGTCACCCGTCGCCCCCGCCAGATGTTGCGGCGAAGTGGCGGCCACCTGCAATTTCGCTCCCCCACCCTCCAGCGCTCCTTGCAGCGCACTGGCGAAATCAATGTCCCGCGCCTTGTAATTCGGCGTATCGGCGTTGGCGATGTTGGATGCAATCAGTTCCTGCCGCACGGAGCGCAGATTCAGCGCTGCTTGCTGGAACTGGAACATCTGGTCTATCCTGCTGCTCATCGTTTCCTCCTGTTAGCCTACAGACAGGCTCTTCTCATGGCTCGCATACTAATCACCCCCAGTCATCTCCCATCTGTCGATTAGAGACAGAAACCCGCTTTATTTCACGCTTTAAAAATAAGCCTCCCGATCCACAATATCCTCATGAAAAAACTGCGTTTAGCGTTTGCCGCTTTCCTTATCCTCTGTTCTTTCCCGGTTTTTGCTGTGGAAAAACAGAGCCATGCCAAAATACATGAGGTGGCGCTGGCTTATGTGCAAGCGCAGATGCAGGCACGCCCCGGCAAGATCAGCATCGAAGTGGAAGACATCGACCCCCGCATCTCCTTGCCGGCCTGCAGCCCGCTTGAAGCCTTCTTGCCCGGCGGCGCATCGCTGATGGGCAAAACCAGCATCGGCGTGCGATGCAATGGAAAGCCCGGCTGGTCGATTTTCGTGCAAGCCTCAATCAAGGTCAGCGCCGACATGTTGGTCGCCAATCGCCCGATGCCGCAGAACACCGTATTGAGTGCGAGCGATTTCAGCCTGCAAAATGGCGAACTGGGCCAACCCGGCATCCTCACCGACCCGGCGCAAGCTATTGGAAAGACACTCAAATTCGCTATCGGAGCGGGCCAGGTATTGCGACAGGACATGCTGCGCTCCCCTTTTGTCGTATTTCAGGGTAAAACGGCCGATGTGAGGGTGCGCGGTGAAAGTTTTACTGTCCGCGCATCGGGGCAAGCGCTCAACAACGGATCGGCGGGTGAAAACGTACAGGTGCGCATGCCTTCAGGCCAAGTCGTCAGCGGCACCGTTGCAAGCGATGGCATCGTGGAAGTGACACCATGAAACAGATATAATTCAACTAGTTGAAAAATAATCAAAGAAAAACCTAAAGTTTTAACCAAGGCTGCCGATTTAGTGCATAACCGTGTAAGTATTTAGAGGGCACTCAAATGAAGATCGAGAAAACCATCAATCCGTTACCCGCTTCTGCTGTGGGCGAGTCGAATTCGCGCACTCCAGTGGCAAAGAATACGGACAACAAGTCAGCTGCAACTGAAAACAGCAGCACCAGCGTGTCGTTGGGTTCCACGACAGCTCAATTGCTCAGCCTCGGCAACTCCGAGAATGCGCCGCAGATCGATGCGAACAAGGTGGCCAAGATCAAGCAAGCCATCAGCGAGGGGCGTTTCCAGGTGAATTCCGGCGTCGTAGCCGACCGTTTGCTCAGTTCCGTAAAAGACCTGATTAGTGCGAGCAAGCATTGAAACAGCACTCTGAAAACTTCAGCCCGGCGGAGTTTTTATCCAAACTGGACGACGAATGCGCGACATTGCGTGCATTCGTCGTTTTGCTTGAAGATGAGCAGCGTTCCTTGCTCGGCCAGCACATAGAAGAACTGCTCCAGCTGTCCGAAGCCAAGATCCAGCTCGCCAACAAGATTGCAGCGCTTACCGAAGCCCGTCAGAAATATCAGCCGGAGAATATCAGCGACATGGCGGACTGGCTCAAACGGAACATCCCTCAGGGTTTGCCGGTATGGCAGGAGGCACGCCGGCTGGCAGCCCATGTTCAACGCCTTAACCAGACCAACGGCGAACTGATCCAGACCAGGCTGCGCTACAACCAGCAAGCCCTCAGCGTACTCTATGGCGCGGCCCAGAATGCCGCCGGCCTATACGGGGCGAACGGGCAAACCAGTCTGCCCAGCGCGAGCCGCACACTCGGCAGCGTTTGATCACTTCCCCACGTTTGTTTTAACTTATTGCTGTTCTTGAGGAGCCAGGGCCGCCGGTTCCGGCTCCGGGTTCAGCACGGTGATGGTCACGCGCCGGTTGCGCGCACGCCCTTCCGGGGTATCGTTCGGCAATACCGGAAAGTTGTCCGCTTCGCCCACCGCCTTCAGGCGTTTGGAAGCGATACCCTGATCGATGAACAGTCGCACCACACTGCTGGCACGTGCCGATGACAGCTCCCAGTTGGAAGGATACCTTGCGGTGCTGATGGGCGCATTGTCGGTGTGCCCTACCACCTCGATGGAAAATTCGTTCTCGGCCAGCACCTTTGCCGCGTCTGCCAGGGTTTTCCGCGCTTCCGGCTGAATATCCGCTTCGCCCTGGTTGAACAACGCACTGGCATTGATCTCCAGTTCCACCCCGCGGCCGGTCTGGGAGACATTCATCTGCCCGTTCTTCACGAATTTTGCCATTGTCTCATTGAGGATCTTGGCAAGGTTCTGCATGCGCTCATTCTGCTTGCGCTGCATCTCGGCAAGACGCGCGTTGCGCCTGTCCACCAGCGATTTGAAGAATATCTCCTGCTCGCTCAGGTGAATAGCGCTGCCTTCCCCGGTTTTGCCATTACTGCCGAACGCCTGATTGACGGCAACGCTGAAGACCTTGTATTTGCCCTCGTTCACCGAGGAGATGCCGTACATCACGACGAAGAACGCAAACAGCAGGGTGATGAAATCGGCGTAGGAGACCATCCAGCGCTCGTTATTGTCGTGCTCGGCTCTTTTTGGGCGACGCGCCATCAGGGGGCCTCTGTGATGTAGCCCTTCAACTTGTTCTCGATGAAGCGCGGATTCTCGGCATTGGCCACCATGCACAATCCATCGATCAGCATCTCGCGCATATTCACCTGCTGCGCTATGAGCAACTTCAGCTTTCCGGCAATGGGCAGGAACACCAGGTTGGCGGAACCCACACCATAAATGGTTGCGATAAAGGCGACCGCGATGCCGGCGCCCAATTTGGCCGGCTCGCCCAGGCTTTGCATCACGTGCACCAGCCCAAGCACTGCGCCCAGGATACCGATGGTCGGCGCATAACCCGCCGCCGATTCCCAGACCCGCGCCGATTGCCAGTGCAACGCTTCGTAACTTTGCAGATCGATGTCCAGTACCTCGCGTATCTTTTCTGCGCTGTTGCCGTCCACCAGCAGTTGCAACCCTTTACGGACGAAAGGATCGTTCACGCCCTTCAATTGCGCTTCCAACGCCAGGATGCCATCCTTGCGCGCCACACTCCCCCAGGCGGTGATCTGGTACGACAGCTTCTGCGCGTCGATGACCGGCGTGGCGAATACCCAGCCCCCCATCTTGATACCGGTCACGAATATATGCATGGGGTGATGCAGCATCACCGCCCCGATGGTGCCGCCGAATACAATCAGGAAAGCCGCAACCTGCAACAAGACGGAGATCGAACCGCCTTCCAGCCACTGTCCACCGATGATGCCGGAAAAGGCGACCAGCACCCCGAACAGGCTGAGTTTGTCCATCAGTACCCTTTCATTGAGGTGCGCAATCGCGCCACTGCCTGGCTATGCAACTGGCACACCCGCGATTCTGAAACTCCCATCACCGCCCCGATCTCGCGCAGATTCATGTCCTGTTCGTAATGCATGCCCATCAATTGACGTTCGCGCTCCGGCAGTCTGTCGATGGCATGGATGAGCGCCTCGCGGAAGCGCTCATCCTGCAACATATCCAGCGGATTGCTATCGTTGTCCAGTTCGAGACGGTCAAAGAAATCCTCTTCCCCTTCGGCGTGAAAATCTTCGTAATAGAACAGTTGCGAGCCGCGTGCTTCCTGCAACAACTGCTGGTATTCCAGCAAGGACACGCCCAGTTCCTTGGCGATCTCGCTCTCGCTCGGCGTCTTGCCCAGCTTCTGCTGCAAACGGCTGATCGCGGTCTCGATCTTGCGCATGTCGCGACGCATGCTGCGCGGCAACCAGTCCGCCCCGCGCAACTCGTCCAGCATCGCGCCGCGAATGCGCTGCGCAGCGTAGGTCTCGAACTGCGCCCCGCGCAACTCGTCGTAACGGCTGGCTGCATCGAGCAGGCCCATCATTCCCGCCTGGATGAGATCGTCCACCTCGACGCTGCCCGGAAGCTTGAGCATCATATGGTGCGCGATACGCTTCACCAGATGCGCGTACTCCTTCAGGCATTCTTCCTTGTCGCTCAGTCCGTTCGGCGTATACATGGCCTTAGTCTTTAAATTGCTGGCGATTCTCATGAGAGCACCGCCATTCTGTTGTTTGCCGGACGCGATTGACGCATCAGGCGTTGCATCACGCTGCCCAGCGCGTCATGCCCTGCATCAGCCGGACTCGGCGCCCGCAGCAACCCTTGCGCGATCTCGCGCATGGCATAGGACGCCTGGGACGCGGGAAACGCTTCGATCACCGGGCGGCATAATTGTGTCGCACGTTTGAGCTTTTCATCAACCGGAATATGGCCCAGATACTCCAGCCGCACCTGCAAATGCCGGCGTGCCACCTGCGCCATATTGTCGAACACCGCCAGCGCCTCGCGCTCGGTGGCCACCTTGTTGACCACGATATCGAACGCCTGCCTGCCATTATGCATCGCCATCTGCTTGAGCAGTGCATAACTTTCGGTGATGCCGCTGGGGGTGGCATTCAGCACCATCAGCAACGGTTCGTCACCGGACAGGCTGGCACAGACCGAATGCCCGTCTCGCGCCGCATCCACCAGCACCACATCCATATCCTTCGCTGCCGCGGTCAAAGTCTCCAACACACATTCGCGCTGCGCCTCATCCAGTTTGGGCAAGCTCTGTATTGCCCGCGCCACCGGCAGGATTCTTACCCCTTCCGGGCCTTGCAACACCACATCCTGCCAGCTATTGTCGCCGCGTACCACGTTCAGCAGGTCATGACGCGGCTTCAGCGCCAGCGTGTTCGCCACGTTATCCTGCGTCAGATTCTCGTCCAGGATCAACACATCCTTGCCGGAACTCCCCAGCACCGCCGCCAGATTGACCACGAGGCTGGTCGCCCCCAGACCATCGCGCGCACCGACCACCGTTACCACGCGCGAGGTGGAACGCGCCAGCAAGCGGCGCAGTCCTGCCGCCTGATCGTTTGCATGACTAGAGCGCATATTGTCCTCCCATCATCTTGTGTGCGTTGCCGATGCCGGCCATGAACGCCGGCAATTCCGTTTCCTGCATCGCGAACGCGGTGCCGCCCTTGCCGACATCCTTGAACGCACGATGCAGCAGGTATTCGAGATTCACCTCGAACAGGTCTTCCGGTACGCGCTGGCCGCTGGCGACGTAGTGCATGGTCAATTTGTGGCGGACCACGACATCCAGCACCGTGCCCAGCGTCACCGCCTCGTCAAGTTTGGTCGGGATGCAGCCGATCACGCCCGCGCCGCCGTACATCTTCACCACGTCTTCCAGCGTACCGCCGGCACTGGTCGCATTCAGCAGCAGCAACCGCTGCACACCGACCGCATCGAACATCTGCGCCTGCTCCGCCACGCGGCTGTCGCGCTGGCCGACGCCCATGGTGTCGATCAACACCAGATGCTTGTGCTTCAATCCGGAAAGGGTGAGCTTCAGGTCCTCGGTATCGCGCACCGCATGCACCGACACGCCAAGGATCTTGCCGTAGATCTTCAATTGTTCATGCGCACCGATACGGTAGCTGTCGGTGGTGACCAGCGCGACCTTGTCCGCGCCGTAGCGCACCACCGCACGTGCCGCCAGCTTGGCAGTCGTCGTTGTTTTGCCGACGCCGGTGGGTCCAACCAGTGCATAGACGCCGCCGCGCGCCACCACGTCCTCCTGCGCCGTCGCGACGCGCAGGTTATGGCCGAGGGCGCGGCGCAGCCAGTCGATGCCGCCGTTGGCGGGGATCTTTTCCAGCAACTGGCGCGACAGCACCGGGCTGAAACCGACGTTGATCATGTCGCGCAGCAATCCGCCGCGCACCGGATCGCGCTGCTGCATGTCCGACCAGGACATGCAGGCGATCTGCTCGCGCAGCATATTGCGCATGCTCTTGATCTCGGACAGCAGTGTCTGTTGTTCCGTTGTCGCATCCGCCGTCACCGGAGCACTCACGCGTTCGGCATCGGCCTCCAGCACCTTCGCCCCCAGCACTGCCGCCTGGCTTGCTCCCTGCGCAGAGAGTTTGCCGGCACGCGCCGGCGCCGCGGTTGGCGTTTTGCTTTCCTCGCGGCGCAGGTCCGCGCTGCGCTGATCCGCTTCAACCCTGCCGCTGCTTCGCGTCTCGCTCAAGCCGGCCAATTCGGAACCGTCCACCGCCACGATTTCAACCCCTTCGGCCACTTTCCGGTTGGACAGGATCACGGCGTCCTCGCCAAGTTCGGCACGTACCAGCTTCAGTGCGTCACGCGAACTGGCTGCGATGAATTTTCTAGCGTTCATGCTCTACCTCCTACCATGGATGTGAACCGTACCGTTTTGAACCCCGGCACTTCATCTTGCGAAATCACTTTGAGTTGCGGCAGCGAACGCTTCAGGAAGCGCGCCAGCAGATCGCGGATCTGGCCCGGCACCAGCAACACCGTGGGCAATCCCATCTGTTCCTGCGTCTGTGTCGCATTGCGGGCCTCGCGCAACAGGGTATTGGCCAGGCTCGGCTCGATCGCCGAACCTCCCGCTTGCAACGCCTGCGCCAACACGTACTCCAGCTCCTTGTCCATGCCGATGACTTGCAGTTCCTGTGCCGACGGATAGAACTGCTGCACGATGGCCGCCCCCAGCGCGATCCGTACCAGGCCGGTGAGCACGGTAGCGTCTTGCGTTTGCGTGGCGTGTTCGGCCAGTGTCTCGAGGATGGTGCGCATATCGCGGACGTGCATGCCTTCGTCGAGCAGGTTCTGCATCACCTTTTGCACGGTCGCCAGCGACAGCAACTTGGGCACGAGGTCTTCGGTCAGCTTGGGGGCAAGCTTGCTCAGATGATCGAACAGCTGCTGCACTTCCTGGCGACCCAGCAGTTCGGCTGCATGGGTATGGATGAGGTGGCTCATGTGCGTCGCCACCACGGTGCTTGCATCGACCACGGTATAGCCCATGGCTTGCGCCTGTTCGCGCACTGTCGCGTCGATCCAGACGGCAGGCAGACCGAAGGCCGGATCAGTGGTTTGATTGCCGGGCAGGATGCCGCTCACTGTGCCGGGATTGATTGCCAGGAACTGGTTGGGATACGCCTCACCACTGCCGATCTCGGCACCTTTCAGGGTGATGCGATAGGCATTCGGACGCAGGTCGAGGTTGTCGCGAATATGCACGGCAGGCGGCAGGAATCCCATATCCTGGGTGAATTTCTTGCGGATGCCCTTGATGCGGCGCAGCAGGTCGCCATCTTGCGTCTTGTCCACCAGCGCGATCAGGCGGTAGCCGACCTCAAGCCCGAGTACGTCGACCTGTGCCACATCTTCCCAGCTGGCTTCCGGCGCTTCGGTGCTCGGAGCAGCTACCGGGCTGACCACTTCTGCGGCTTTTTCAGCTTCCTGCTTCGTGCGTTGCAACAGGAAATAGGCAAACCAGCCCATCGCGCCCGCCAGCAGCAGGAAAGCGAAATGCGGCATGCCGGGTATCATGCCCAGCATGCCGATGATGGCTGCGGTCAGGATGATCACCTGCGGATTGGAAACCAGCTGTTTTGCCAGCTGCTGACCGATATTGTCTTCGCTGGCCACGCGGCTCACCACCATACCGGCTGCGGTCGAGATCACCAACGCCGGGATCTGCGCCACCAGCCCGTCGCCAATGGTGAGCAAAGTGTAGTTCTTGGCCGCGGTTGCCAGATCGAGATTGTGTTGCAACACGCCGACGACCAGACCGCCGACGACGTTGATCAGCATGATGATGATGCCGGCGACCGCATCGCCGCGCACGAATTTTGATGCACCGTCCATCGCGCCATAGAATTCCGCCTCTTGCGCGACCTCGGCGCGGCGCTTGCGCGCCACATCCTCGCCGATCAGGCCGGCATTCAGATCGGCATCGATCGCCATCTGCTTGCCCGGCATCGCATCCAAAGTGAAACGGGCGCCCACTTCGGCGATACGCCCAGCACCTTTGGTGATGACCACGAAGTTGATGACGACAAGGATGACAAAAACAACAATTCCCACAGCATAGTTGCCGCCAACCAGGAAATGGCCGAACGACTCGATCACCTTACCCGCGGCATCCGGGCCGGTGTGGCCCTGCAGCAGCACCACGCGGGTGGAGGCGACGTTAAGCGACAGGCGCAACAGCGTGGAGACCAGCAATACGGTGGGGAACACGGCGAAGTCGAGCGGCTTGGTGGTGTTCATCGCCACCAGCAGCACCATGATCGCCAGCGCGATATTGAAGGTGAACAGGATATCGAGCAGGAACGGCGGCAGCGGCAGCACCATCATCGACAGGATCATCACGATCAGCATCGGCCCCGCCAGGCCGCGCACACCACCGCGCATGATTGCGGTTTTCAGGATTTCCAGAATATTCATACGCCCCTCTTGAGTTCATTTCCGCGGTCGGCGAAGACCGCTTCTCTTATGCGTATTATCTGAATCCGGCGTCAATTCGATGGGGTGAAAAGAGGGGGATTTCCGCGGCAATTCAGGCTTGTAGGAATTGCACCTACAGCGCTGTAATCAACCATTTACTAAAATCCATTTCAAGCCACAGAGACCACAGAGCACACAGAGAAAACCTTCACCACACTCTCTGTGAACTCTGTGTCCTCTGTGGCAAACAGAGTTGTTATACGGCGTTGGCTGGATCGAGCTCTTTTGGAACCGGCAATTCGTGCGGTTCCAACGGGTAGGCACCGCCTACTTGCTTGTAGCGGCGCAGCTGGTAGACGTAAGCCAGCACCTCGGCAACAGCACTGTAGAGTGCTTCCGGGATCGATTGACCGAGATCACAGTGCTTGTGCAAGGCACGCGCCAGCGGGGGCGCTTCCAGGATAGGTACATTGTTCGCCTTGGCAATCTCCTTGATCTTGGCCGCCATCAGATGCGAACCCTTGGCGACCACGACCGGCGCGCCCATCTTGTTTTCGCTGTACTTGAGCGCAACGGAATAGTGCGTCGGGTTGGTCACCACCACATCCGCCTTCGGTATCTCGGACATCATGCGGCGGCGCGCCATCTCGCGCTGCATGCTGCGAATGCGCGCCTTGACCTGCGGATCGCCCTCGGTTTCCTTGGCTTCCTGACGGACTTCCTCCTTGGTCATCTTCAGCTTCTTGTTGGTTTCCCACAACTGGAACGGTACATCCACCGCCACGATGAGCAGCATACCGCCCATGATGGCGGCGAAACTGCCCCACACCAGACTGCCCAGATGCGGAATGGCGCGCGTTACCGGTTCGCTCACCAGTTCCAGCACGCCGTTCCTGTTATGCCAGATCACCAGGGCACCGATCCCGCCCACGACCAGCGCCTTGGCGACGGCCTTTACCAGTTCCATCAGGCTGTTGGTGGAGAACATACGGCCGATGCCGTTGATCGGATTGAGCTTGCTGAAGTTGGGTTGCAACGGCTTGAGCGAGAACAGCCAGCCATTCAGCAACAGCGGTGAGAATGCCGCAACCAACAGCAAAAGTCCGAGCAATGGCAAAAATGCCATCAGCGTGGCCATGCTCAGCTCATGCAAACGTGGCAATAGTTGTTCGGAGTGGAAAGCCAAGCCGGTATCCAGCTTCAGCCCTTCGTGAATCAGGGAGATCAGGTTTTGCATCAGAGAAGACCCCATGAGCCAGACCCCCGCCCCTCCCGCCATCAGCACGGCAAACGTGGAAAGTTCGCGCGAACGCGCAACTTGCCCTTCTTCGCGCGCTTGGTCTAAGCGTCGTTGTGAGGGTGATTCGGTCTTTTCTAAGTCACTGTCTTGGTCGGCCATGGCACAGTCCTTTGCACATGGCGATTATCGGTATTGGCGGGAAATTCAAACCCCTGAACAGCGGGGGAAATATGGCCTATCTAGCCAGTGCGAGCCGTGCCAGCACCCGCTCCGTCATCCTGGGCAACGGTACAACCTCATCCACGGCACCCAGCGCGATCGCCTCGCGCGGCATGCCGAACACCACACAGGTGGCTTCATCCTGTGCAAAGTTGTAAGCACCCGCTTGCTTCATCTCCAGCATCGCTGCTGCGCCGTCCTTGCCCATGCCGGTCAGCATCACGCCGAGCACATCTGCCCCCAGATGCCGGGCGGCGGAACGGAACAACACCTCGACCGAAGGACGATGGCGGTTTACCGGCGGGTCCTGACTGAGCACGATGCGATATTTCCCCCCGGCACGCTCCAGCAGCATGTGCGAATGGCCGGGCGCAAGATAGATCCGGCCTGCCACGATAGCCTCATGGTGCTGGGCCTCAGCCACCTTCATCGCGCACAAATGATCCAGCCTTCCGGCGAAGGATTTGGTGAACAATTCCGGCATGTGCTGAGTAACGAGAACAGCCGGGGTGCGCTCCGGCAGGCCGGACAGGAATACTTTGAGCGCCTCGGTCCCGCCGGTGGACGAACCGACCACGATGATCTTCTCGCCCACAGTCACCCCTTCCGCGCAGCCAATTCGTAGACGGTATGGCCGCGCAGCCTGAACAAGGCGCCGGCGTGATAGAAACTCTCCGAATGTCCGGCGAACAGCAGACCATCCTCACGCAATAACGGGGCGAACTTCTTCAGCACGGCGAGCTGGGTATCCTTGTCGAAATAGATCATCACATTCCGGCAAAAGATCGCATCCACCGGGGCATGGATCGGCCAGGCCGCGTCCAGCAGATTGATGCAACGGAAATCGATCATCTTCTGCAACTCCGGCCTGACCTGGACATAACCCGATTGTTCGCCGCCGCGCAGGAAGAACCGCTCGACACGCTGTTGCGGCAGCTTGGCCACCGCCTCCGCCTTGTAGCGGCCTTCGCGTGCCGCCGCCAGCACCTTGGTGTCGAGGTCGGAAGCGATGATGTGTACCTTGCGATCAAAGCCGCCGAACGTCTCCACCGCCGTCATTGCCATTGAATAGGCTTCTTCGCCGGTGGAACAGGCAGAGCACCACAGCGTGAGCGGACGTGCCGCATCCTGCTTGCGCAGATGTTCGGCCAGCAGCGGAAAGTGATGCGGTTCGCGGAAAAACGAGGTCAGGTTGGTGGTTAGCGAGTTGGTGAATGCTTCCCACTCGTCACCTTCGCCGCGTTGCAGATAATCCAGGTAAGCGGCAAAGTTACCGATGCCGGTCGCACGCAGGCGGCGTGCCAGCCGGCTGTACACCAATTCCTGCTTGCTCTCGCCCAGCGAGATGCCGGCGTGCTCGTAGATCAGTTTGCGGATGCGCTGGAAATCCTGGTCGGTGAACTGGAATTCGCGTGATTGTGCACTATTCATGCAGCCATTCTATCCGGGCGCATCGCGCATTTCACGACAGACTGCTGTCGCCCTCACCTGCCGCAGCAATGCGTTCCAGTGCCGCGAGCACCTCCATGCTGTCTGCTTCCATCCTGGAAACCAGCTCCATGCCGTGCAAGACATCGCCTGCCCGGAATGCCGCCACGGCATCCTTGCCGTGCTGGTGGAAAGTCTGGTGCGGAGTGGCGACGGCGGCGTAACCATCCAGCCTGGCATAGCGATCCTTGCCCTCGCCTTCGAAGTACCATTTGCCCAGGCGGCAACCGGTGTGGGAAGAAAAACTGTCGGCGGTGCGGTCCGAGATGCCCATGAACACCTTGTAGATCTCGAATTTGTAGAGGATATGATCGATCTTGGAGACCTCGACGAAGCTGCGCAGGGCCGCCGCCGAGATGGTGCCTTCCATGGCCTGCGACAGATCGAGCAGATGTTTCATGTTCTCCATCACATTGCCGACATCGCTGCTGAACACTTGCGACTTCGCCGCCCAGTCCTGCATCTGTGTCTGGGTCCGCTCGGTCTCGCCCTGGATGGCAACGACGATGGTGGATATCTCGTTGGTCGCTTTGGCGGTACGCTCGGCCAGCTTGCGCACCTCGTCTGCCACCACGGCAAAACCTCGGCCCTGCTCGCCCGCCCGGGCCGCTTCGATGGCGGCATTGAGCGCCAGCAGGTTGGTCTGGTCGGCGATTTCCTTGATCAATTGCACGATGCTGCCGATCTGTGCGGCGCGCTCGGTCAGGTTCTTCACGTTCTGCGAGGTCTGCAGGGTGTCGCCGGAAAGGGCTTCCAGGCTGCTGGCGATCTTCATCACCGCCTCGCGATTGCTGACAGAGACATTGGCCGCCTCGGCCGCATGCTGCTTCTCCTCGCGCAAGGAATTGGCCGCTGTCACCTGGGATTGCTGCAGCGCCACGAACGATTCGCCGAAGCCCTGCATGTTGCTGTAGATCTCTTGTGCTACATGCCCCGATGTCTTGTCCATCGCGACTTCTGCGCGCAAAGCATCGCGCTCGCCTTCGACCCTTGCCAGATCGCTGCGCAGCGCAGCGAGGTCACGTTCGGTCTCAACCAATCTGGCTTGCAGCGCCTGATTGTCCTGCTTCAACTTGCCGCAAAACATTTACTTCCTCCTGATATGCGACGGCGTCCATGGTCGCCATCGTCATTATTGGTAAAGCTTGAATCTCAATGCCCGCGCACGTCGCTGAGCAGTTCCTTGATATCAAGGATCAGCACGATGTCGCCTTCGCTGGACATGGTAACGCCGGCCACGCCTTTGGGGCGGAAGGTATCCAGCGATTTGATCACCACATCCTCATGGCCGACGAAACCGTCGGCGGTCAGGATGAAGCTGTTGTTGCCGAATTGCATCAGCACGCCGACTTCTGATTTATCGCTGGTCCCCCAGCCGATCATCTGCGCCAGCGGCAATACCGGCAACACTTCGCCCCGTACCACCATGGTCGCCTTGCCGGACACCTGCTGCAGGCCTTCTTGCGTCACAGGCAATATCTCGCGCACCATCGACAGCGGCACCGCGAACGACTGATCGGCCAGCCGCAGCACCAGTACCGGCAGGATCGCCAGCGTGAGCGGCAAGGAGATGGAGATGGTCGATCCCTTGCCCGCCTCGGACTGGATGTTGACCGTACCGTTGAGTTTCTGGATGTTGGTTTTCACCACGTCCATGCCGACACCGCGCCCGGACACGCTGGAGATCTCGTCCTTGGTCGAGAAACCGGGCAGAAAGATCAGTTCCAGGCAGCGGCCTTCGTCCAGCGTATTCGCCATCTCGGCAGTGATGAGCCCTTTCTCGATAGCCTTGTTGCGGATCACTTCCGGCCGCATGCCTTTGCCGTCATCGACGATGGTGATCAGGATATGGTCGCCTTCCTGGCGCGCCGACAGCTCGACGCATGCTCTTTTCCGGCTTGCCGGCGGCGATCCGCTCTTCGATCGTTTCCACCCCGTGATCCACGGCATTGCGCACCAGGTGCACCAGCGGATCGTTGAGGTCTTCGATCATGGTCTTGTCCATCTCGGTCTCTTCGCCGACCAGCACCAGTTCGACGTCCTTGCCCAGCGAACGGGCCAGATCGCGCGCCAGGCGCGGGTATTTCTTGAACAGGCGGCCGATAGGCTGCATGCGCGTCTTCATCACGGCGTTCTGCAGATTCACCACCAGCATGTCGAGCTGGCTGACCGCCTGGTCGAGTTCGCGTAGCGTGTCGGCATCGTTGCGCCCCTGCACGATATCGGAGCGCAGATGGGTCAGGCGGTTCTTGGTCAGGCCGATCTCGCCGGACAGGTTGAGCACCTGGTCCAGACGGTCGGTGTCGACACGGATGGTCGTTTCTTTTGCCTCGGTCGTCGGCACATCGCCCGCACGGCGTCCAACTGTCGTTCCCGGCACATCGGTAGAGCGGCGGCCGAATGCCTTTCGGGTCGACTCCTCTTCGTTGATCGCCACGGCGATCTTTTCCTCGTCGCGTTTTGCGCCCACATCCTTGACGATGTCGGTGCCGCCGGTAAGCGCGTTATAGAGCGCATTCCAATCCACGTTTTCCATCCCCGCGGGTGCTGTGGCGGCTGGAGCAGCTGGGGCTGCGGGTGCGGCAACGGGGGCAACAAGCGCTGCCGGTGCACTGGCAGCGGGCTGCGCTGCGCTCTTGGCAATGGCAGCAACCGCTTTCCCGCTCAATGCATTCTTCAACGCCTCGATCACATCCGCAGGAGCTGAAGCGGGTTGCAGGCTTTTCTGCAATGCGCCGAACATCTTGCGCACTTCGGCGGTGGCGGCAAAGATCACGTCCATCAACTCGGCGCTCAGTGTCAGCTCGCCATTGCGCAACTTGTCGAACAGATTCTCGGTCAGGTGGCACAGCGTCACCAGCTCAGTGGCATTCAGAAACCCGGCGCCGCCCTTGATGGTATGGAAGCCGCGGAACACTTCATTGAGCAATGCACTGTCACCCGGATTCTTTTCCAGCTCCATCAACTTGCTGTCCACATCGGACAACATGTCTCCGGCCTCCATCAGGAAGTCCTGCAGCAATTCTTCCATTCCCACGAAATCGTTCATGTTCGTCTCCTGACTACTATCGCCGGTTTCAGCTCAACCAATGATCACTCTTAAAACCCCAGGCTTTCCAGCAGGTCGTCCACCTGATCCTGGCTGGTCACTACGTCCGTGCGGCCTTGCGCATTGACCACCGGGCCGTTCAGCAGGCCGGTATTGATTTCCGCCTTTACCGAGGCCGGTGCGTTGTCCACCAGCAGCACCAGCAGTTCCTTCTCCATGCTCTGCGTCACTTCGATGATCTTCTTGATGACCTGCCCGGTCAGATCCTGAAAATCCTGCGCCATCATGATTTCCATCAGATAGGCGTTGGCTGCCTTGGTCTGCTTGGGAGTCTCATGCAGGTGGGCATGGGTTTGCGTGACCAGATCCTTGAATTGCTGCACGTCGAGCTTCTTCTCGAACAGCAAATCCCATTGTTTGGCCAGCCGCTGCGATTCGGCACCCAGCTTGTCGACCACCGGCTGTGCCGCATCGGTGGCATTCAGCACCCGCTCGGCGGCCTGCTGCGTCAGGGTCGCCACATAATTCAGCCGATCCCGCGCATCCGGGATGGACGATGCCGCCTTTTCGATCTCCTTGTTCAAACCCAATTCGCGCAGGGTGTCGTGCAGGGTGCGCGCCATGTGACCGATCTGGTTGATGACCTTGCCCTGCTCCCCTTCGGCTGCCGCTGCGACAGGAACATTGGCGGCTTCGACCTTGGCTGGCTTGCCTTCATCCGCATTCGCCTGAATGATGCTGTCGAAAAGCGCCTCGAGATCGTCCGAATCCTGACTTGCAGTGTTGTTAGCCATGGCCTGCCTCACTTGTTTAATTGCGGGAATGCTGCAAATATCTTCTTCAGTTTCTCGTCCAGAGTCGCCGCGGTGAACGGTTTGACCACATAACCTGAAGCGCCGGCCTGTGCGGCCTCGATGATGTTTTCCTTCTTCGCTTCCGCCGTCACCATCAACACCGGCAGATGCTTGAGACTGGCATCGGCGCGGATTGCGCGCAACAGGTCGATACCGGTCATGTTGGGCATGTTCCAGTCAGACACCACGAAATCGAACGATTCGCTGCGCAGCTTGTTAAGCGCATCGACGCCATCCTCGGCTTCCTGCACGTTGACGAATCCGAGTTCTTTGAGAAGATTCCGCACGATGCGCCGCATCGTGGAGAAATCGTCCACCACCAGGAATTTCGTATCTTCTATGCCCATCACTCTCTCCTAATACTCGGTTATCGAGTTATGCCAGCCCTCAGCTGGATCGCCAACCGGTAACTATCGGCCAACTATCGCCTTCACGTCAACAGCGGGCGCAGCGTCGTCGACAAAACCATCGAGTCGAACTTCGAAACGTAATAATCCACGCCGACGCGCTTGCCCATGGCACGGTTCGCATCCGACGACAGCGACGAATGCATCACCACCGGGATGTTGTCGAAGCGCGGGTCGCCCTTGATGTTCTGGGTCAGCACGTAACCGTCCATTTCCGGCATCTCGGCATCGGTCAGGATCACCTGGATCTGGTCATGCAGGTTGGTGCCGGTGCTCTGCGCCGCGTCCGCCATCGCTTTCAGCCTGTCCCATGCTTCGCGTCCGTTATTCGCCTGGACGTGCTTGACGCCCATCTTGTCCAGTACTTCGACGATCTTACGACGGGCTACCAGCGAGTCATCGGCGAAAAAGACGCACAATTCATGCTCTGATTCGATTCGTTCGACATTGCCGACGACCGCCTCGCCGAAGGCGTCGGACAGGATCTGTTCGACATCCAGTATGGAAACCAGCGTTCCGTCATCCAGTTCGGTAATGGCGGTGATCAGCGCGCCCTTGTCGGAAAGCATGCCTTCGGTGGGATGAACCTTGTCCCAATCGACGCGGATGATGCGATCCACGCCCTCTACCAGAAAGCCCAGAATGTGGCGGTTGAATTCGGCGACCAGCATGGTCTCGTGCGGGTTCTGCGGGTTCATGCCCATGAAATTGGCCAGATTCAGCACCGGCATGACATGGCCGCGCAGACTCACAATGCCGTCCACACCGGCCGGCATGTTCGGCGTACGGGTGATCTTGCCGGTCTGGCAGACTTCCTTGACCTTGAACACATTGATGCCGAATTTCTCGTTGCTCCCCAGGCTGAAGAGCAGGATCTCCATCTTGTTGGTTCCCGCCAGATTGGTGCGGGCATCGATGTGATCGATCAGCGCGTTTTGCCCGGTACTCAACATGTCTTCTGCATAAGTCATTTTCTATCTCCCTCATAACCAGCGACTTGGTGAGCGTTATTTGCTCGCCTGGTCGAATGGCTAGTAGTTCTATCAGGCCAGCAGTCTGGTCAACGTCTGCGCCAATTTCTGCGGCTCGAATTTCGGCACGTACTCATCCACTCCCACCGCCTTGCCGAGTTGCTGGTTGGACGAACTGGACAAGGACGAGTGCATCAACACCGGAATGCCGGCAAAGCGCTTGTCAGCCTTGATCTTGCGCGTCAGCATGTAGCCGTCCATTTCCGGCATTTCCACATCGGTCAGGATCACCTGCACCAGATCCCTCATCGATGTATGCGAAGCATCGGCATAGTCGGCCATCTTCGACAGTTCCTGCCATGCCTGCCTGCCGTTGATGGCGGCAATGAACTTGACCCCCATCGCCTCCAGCGTGCGCTGGATCTGGTGCCGCGCCACGGAAGAGTCGTCGGCAAAGAACACCGTGCGGTCCTTGTCCAGCGGCTTGACGCTTTTGAACAGCATCTCGTCGGCATCGAAGTGCCCCGTCTCGGACAGCACCTTCTCCACGTCCATCATCATCACCAGACGGCCGTCCTTCAGCTCGGTGATCGCCGTCACCAGCCCGCCCATCTGGGCCACCAGCATCGCAGGCGGAACCCGCATCGCCGACCAGTCCAGGCGCAGGATGTTGTCCACGCCCTTCACCAGGAAGCCCTGGGTATGGCCGTTGTACTCGGTGACGATCATGATGTCCGCCTTGTCATCGGTCTGGATGCCGGCGTATTTGGCCAGATCGATCACCGGCACCAGCGCACCGCGCAGGCTCACCATCCCCTCCACCGCTTCCGGCATATCCGGCGCACGCGTGATCGGCGGGATGCGCATCACCTCGCGCACCTTGAATACGTTGATGCCGTAGGTTTCCTCGCGCCCGGTGCGGTTGTCCTGGCCCAGCGTGAACATCAGGATCTCCAGCTTGTTGGTGCCCGCCAGCTTGGTACGCGCATCGATGTTCTTCAACAGATCAGACATTTTCTCTCTCCTTATGGCGCCTGGATAACTTTCCCGGCGTCACTACCTTCATTTGCCCAGTGCACATTTGGTCAACGGATAACCCGCTCTACTCAGTTCATCGGCAGATTTTGCCAGTTCTTCAGCGGCAGACTTGGCATCCTGCGCAGAATGGGTGTTGTTGTCCACCAGATCGGCGATGCGCTCCAGGCTCTGCGCCACGCTCTCGCCCGCCGCGGACTGCTCTTTCGACGCGGTGGCGATGTGATCGACACGACCTGAAACATTCATCGTTGCGCTCAGGATATGTTTCAAGCCCTCTCCGTTCTTGCGTATCAGCGTGATACCCCCCTCGACCTCGGTCACTGCATCCTGCATCGATTTCACCGCCGCGTCGGAAATCGCGGTGATCTCGGCAATGGTGTTGGTAATATCCTTGGTGCTGGTTGCCGTGCGCTCCGCCAGCTTGCGCACTTCGTCCGCCACCACGGCAAAGCCGCGTCCCTGCTCGCCTGCGCGTGCCGCCTCGATCGCCGCGTTCAGGGCCAGCAAATTGGTCTGGTCGGCGATTTCCTTGATGGCATTGGCGATCAGGCCAATACGCTGGATGGATTCGCCAAGGTCGGAGATGGTCTTGCTGGAGGTTTGCACCGTAGTCGCCACCTTGCCTGTGGCCACGACGCTGAGCTCCATGTTGCTGTTGTTCTCCTCGACGATCCGGCGCATCTCCCTGGCATCTTTGAGCGAGTCTTCCGCCATATTCGCCACTTCGGCGACAGACTGGCTGAACTGCTCCATGGCCGCCGCGATCTGCTGGATATGATCATGCTCCGTCAGCGCATTGTTCGCCACCCCGATCACCTTCGTCATCCACCTCGCCGATACGCCCCTGCATCTTCTTCACCGGGGTGACGATCTCATCCACCATGGTGCGCAGGTAAGACTGCATCGACTGTATCTCGCAGAGCAGCACCCCCATCTCGTCGCGGAAGGAGATATCGAGCTCACTATCCAGATTGCCTTCCATGATGTGGCGGAATTCCTTGCGCACCGCGTTGGCGGGTGCGCGCACATAGCGGTTCACGCAGAACCCGATGAAGAAGAACAGGAAGATATGCAGGGCAGCCTGTCCGGCAATGGTTTCCATTTCCATCCGGCGGATGCGGTCGAAATCCGGCTTCATGTCGATGACAACGTCTGATGCGCCGAGCACGGTGCCCTCTGCCGCCTGATGGCAAGTGGTGCAGTCGGTGCCGTGGAAATCCTTGCTGGCTTTATACGGCGTGATGACCCGCAGGAATGGTTCTCCGTTTGCACTCTTGCCGAAGTTCACGCTGGCCTGCTTGCTTTCGATCACCCGGCGCTGCGCTTCGTCCTTGACTGCTTCTTCCGGCAAACCGGCGCCGTACAGATCGATCACCTGCTTGGCTCGCACAATCTGCACCGATTTGACGTTCACCACCGAATCAAGCTTGTGGATAAGCAGCTTGCGGTTGTTCGCGTCGCCGATCTGCCCGGTCACCATCAGCATATTGGAACTGTCGATGATCTCGTTGGCGAGCTGTTCGCCCTTCTCCACCGCCAGCGTTTTCGATTCCTCGCGCAAGTTGGAAGAAATGAACACCTGCGCCGCACTCAGCATGACGATCAAGGTGGTCTGGATCAGGAACTGCAATTTGGTCGCCAGCGACCAATTCTTGAACTTGTAGCGCTCGTACTTGGAGACGGCCTGGGCCCCGGTACGGTTCATCTCGCGATACAACGCTTCGGCTTCAGCCACCTGCTCGCGTGTCGGCGGACGGCGCACCGACACATAGCCGATGATGCTGCTGTTCTCGATGATGGGTGCGACGGTGGCTCGCACCCAATAGTGGTCGCCGTTCTTGCAGCGATTCTTCACCATGCCGCGCCATGGCCGCTCGGCTTTCAGCGTATCCCACAACCATTGGAACGCCTGCGGCGGCATGTCCGGGTGGCGCACGATGTTGTGGCTCTTGCCGATCAGCTCGTCGCGCGAATAGCCGGAAATATCCACGAACGCATCGTTCGCGTAAGTGATGATGCCCTTGGTGTCCGTTTTGGAAACCAGCACCGTCCCTGCCGGGAACGGCACTTCTTTTTGCGACACATAAGCATTCTTGTTTTGCATGACTCTTCCTCCAAAGGCGCACTACGCCTTGAAACGCCCGATTGCTGTTTGCAACTCTCTGGCAAGCGCCTCCAGACGCTCAATATCCTGAGAGTTTGCATTGACGGCGGCATGGTTCTCTTCCGACATCTGCGCGATCTTTTCCACGTTGCGCGCGATTTCATTGCTGGCCAGACTTTGCTCGCTGACCGAGGTAGCGATATCGGTCACCCCGTTCCTGGACTGCTTGACCGCATCGCCTGTTCCCGCCAACACCTCGGCAACATGCTCGACCTGCTCCTGGGTGGATTGCAGGGAATGCAGCCCGGTCTGCACCGTGGCCTCGACCAGGGTGGATTTATGGTTCAGCGAATTGGTGACCTGGTCGATCTGGTTGGCCGACTGGGCGGATTTCTCCGCCAGTTTGCGAACCTCGTCCGCCACCACGGCAAATCCGCGCCCCTGCTCCCCTGCGCGTGCCGCCTCGATGGCGGCGTTCAACGCCAGCAGGTTGGTCTGGTCGGCGATGTCCTTCACTTGTTGCGTCATGCTGGCAATGTCGCGCGTGCTGTCGACGAATTCCTTGACCGAGCTGGCGATCTGGTTGACTGCTTCCTGCACATTGTCGATCTCGGCCATCATCACGGTGACGCTCACATTGCCCTGATGTGCCTGCTCCAGGCTCTGCTCGGTGACCTTGCGCACCTCCTCGGTGTTGGCAGCCACCGAGTTGATGCTCACGGTGATCTCCTCGATCGCGGCTGCCGTGGAAGCGGCGGCCTCGCTCTGAACCTGGGACCCCCGGGTGATCTGGGAGGAGGAAGCGGCAAGCTGGGTCGCCGTGGCGATCACCGTATCGGCGCTGTCGTGCACCTGGCGAATTGTCTGGCGGAAGCTGCCCATCAGCGTATTGAATGACTGCGCGGCTTGCGCCAATTCGTCCGAGCCATGCACCGGAACGACTCTGGTCAGGTCGCCATCGGCAGCGGTACGCGCCATGGCATCACGCATCGCGCCTGTGGAGCGCACGATGCTGGAGATGATGGAATAACTCATGCCGACACCGACTGCCACTGCCAGCACCAGGCCCAACAGCATCAATAACTCCATCTTGTGCGCAGTCGCCGCAGATTCTTCGAGCGCCTGTTTGGCCCGGCCATCCTCGAACTCGGCCATCGCCCTTCCCTTCTCCACAGCAGACGCATTCAGCGGGTTGACCTTGCCCAATAGCAAGCGCTCAGCCTCCCCCCACTGACTCGCTTGGATGGCTGCCATCGTCGGCTGCAGTGCTTCGCGCACGAATTCGTCGCGGGCCTCGCTCAACTCCTTGAGTGTCGCCTTGCCCTTCTCGGTATGGGTGTTCTTCTCCATGAAGGCGAAGTACTCATTTAATCCTTCCTGATTGGCCGCCATCTTGTCCAGGTGTTTGCTGATCGGGTGATCGTGTAGCTTGCTCGTAGGCGAAGATGGATCGTGCTGCATGGCAGCCAGCAACTCGGCGCGCTGATCGGCCAGCGTGAACATGATCCGGTTGACAGACCGGACCTTGTGGATACGCCGGTCGGCGATATCCTGCGTGGTCGCCTGTAACTGGCTGGTCGCGTAATAGCTGACCACCTGATTGAACACGATGACCGCCATGATGGCGCTCACCAGCAGTATCAGCCGCCCTTTGATTGTCATGTTGTCCAGCATCTCTCTCTCCCTGTTGCCCGCTTTATATTTTTATGTGGTTATACCTTGAAGCGCGAGACGGCATTCCTCAGCTCGACTCCCATGCGTTCGAGTTCGGTGATGTCGTGCGCCGTTTGTTCGATAGCGGCGTGATTCTTCTCGGCCATATTGGCGATGTGTTCGATGTTGCGGGTGATCTCGTTGCTCGCCGCACCCTGTTCGCCTACCGACACGGCAATCTCGCCGACACCGACGTTCGATTCTTTCACTGCTGCGCCGGCGCCGCTCAGCACGGCGGACATCAGGTCAACGTGTTTGTGTGTGGTCTGCAGGGATTGCACGCCGGATGCAATGGATTGCTCGACACGTGCGGACTTCTCGTCCAGCTTGCTGGTCACCTTGTCGATCTCGCTGGCCGACTGGGCTGATTTTTCCGCCAGTTTGCGCACCTCGTCGGCGACCACGGCAAAACCGCGCCCCTGCTCGCCGGCACGTGCCGCTTCGATGGCTGCATTCAGTGCCAACAGATTGGTTTGGTCGGCGATGTCCTTCACCTGCTTGGTCATGTTGGCGATGGTGCGCGCGCTTTCGACAAATTCGTTGGCGGATTGGGCGATCTGTTGCACGGCGCCTTCGATGCTTTCTATCTCATGCACCATCTCCGCCACGCTGCGGTTACCCTGCTCGGTCTGTTCCAGGCTCTTTTCGGAAAGCTCCCGCACCACGTTGGTATTCTGCGCAACCGAATTGATGCTGACGGTCACCGCGCCCACCGCTGCGGCAGTAGACGAGACTGCCTCGCTTTGCGCCCGCGAACTGCCAGCCACCTCGGACGAAGTGGCCGCAATACGGCTGGTCGTGCTGTTGATCTTGTTCACCCCATCCAGCACTTGCCGGATGATGGCGGTGAAATTGTCGATCAAGGCATTGAAAGCCACGGCAGTTTGGCCAACCTCGTCTTTGCTATGCACGATGGCACGCCGCGACAGATCGCCATCGGTCTGCATCGCCAGCATGACCTGCTGCAACTCCCGGGTAGGACGCGTCACCTGGTTGATGAGCCAGCCGATGACGAAGAACAACACCAGCTGCACCCCGATTTGTCCCAGCCACAGCGCCACACTGGCTTTGTTCATCGCGTCATACTCACTGGTCATGTCCAGGCTGACTGTTACCGCGCCGACCACAGCACCTTCTTCCGTCACGTGGCACTGCAGGCAATTCGTACCGGTACCATGAAAATCCTTTGAGGCAGCAACGGGCTCGACCACACGCAGGATGCGCTTGCCGTTCTTGGTAAATAGCTCGCTTTGCCGCTCGCCACTGTTCAGCGCCGCACGATCCAGATCATCCTTGGCCTGCTCTTCGCCATCGCCGGGCCCGAATTGCCCCTGCACCGGCTTGCCTCGCACGATGCGCAATTCCTCTGCCTTGCTGGATGCCGCCATCTTCTTGATGAACAATTTCCGTTGTTCGACGTCCGAAATGGTGCCGTTCAGCATCATCATGTTCAACCCGTTGAATACGCCGTCCGCCGGGATCACCGCCCGGTTCCTGGCATCGTCAAGCACGCGCATCTCGTAGTGATCAAAGGCCCAGCGTTGTGCCAATACCAACACCACCAGCAGAATCAGCTGGATTGGTATCTGCAACTTGTTCTTGATTGAAAGACTGCTCCACCATTCGTTCATGTCGGTCACCTTTTACAGGTAAATTTTCCTCATTCCAGCCGGCCCCATCACACCTTGAAACGGCGGATAGTCCTGGTCAAATCCTCGGCCAGGTCTCCCATCGATTTCACTGCGCTCACCGTATGTTTCACAACCTCGTTGCTGCCGCTTGCCATGACGGCAATCTGATCGACGTTGCTGGCGATATCCTGGCTGGCATCGCGTTGCTTGTTGATCGAGCCGGAAATGTCTTCCAGACCGCGGTTTACCCCATCCACAGATGCGTTGGCTTCTACCAGTACCGCGGTAACTTCGCGGATGTTCTGCTGGCTGCCCTGCAGTGCCTCCAGGCCGCGTTGCACTGTCTTTTCGACCTGTCCGGATTGCGCACCGAGCGATTGGGTCACTTCATCGATCTGCGTTGCGGATTGCGCTGATTTTTCCGCCAGTTTGCGCACTTCATCCGCCACCACGGCGAAACCACGACCTTGCTCGCCCGCCCGCGCCGCCTCGATGGCCGCATTCAAGGCCAGCAGGTTGGTCTGCTCGGCGATGTCGCGCACTTGCTGCGTCATGCTGGTGATGCTCTGCGTGTTCTTGACGAACTGGTCCACTGCGGTTGCGATCTCCTGCACCGAGCTTTCCACCCGCTCAAGCTCCTGCATCATTTCCCGCAAACTCTGCTGGCCGCGATTGGCTCGTTCCAGGCTTTCACCGGACAACTTGGCCACCTGATCGGTACCTGCTGCCACCTGGGAAATACTGGCACTGACCTGCTCCACCGCCTTGGAGGTCGATGCAGCCGCATCGCTCTGCTGTTGTGCGCTCTGCGCCATTTGCTCGGCATCCTGCGCCAGAGAGCGTGCGGCGCTTGCCACTTGATGGGCATGATCGCCGACTTGGGTGACGATATCCTGGAAGCTATGCGTCAGTTCGTTAAATGCTTTGGCGGTCTGGCCGATCTCGTCCTCGCTATGCACCACTACACGCTTGGACAAATCGCCATCGGCCTGCATGGCCTGCATGGCGCGCTGCAATTCGCGGGTCGGACGGGTCACAACGGCGATCAACCAGCCGATGATGAAATACAACGCGATCTGCACCACGACCTGCGCCCCCCACAGCGCCAGGTTTGCCCGTTTCATCACACCAAGCTCTTCGGAGATGTCGAGTGTGATGCTCGCCGCCCCGTTCACCGTGCCTTCCGGCACGGTATGACAAAGCAGGCAGTTAGTCCCGCGAAAGTCTTTTTTGGCAATGAACGGCACCACCACGCGCAGTGCGTTTTGTCCGTTCTGCTCGATCAATCGGATTTGCTGCGTGCCGGATGTCATCGCCAAGCGATCCATATCGTCCTTTGGCTGCTCGCTCGGCATGCCCGGCCCGAACTGGTCTTGCACCGGCTTGTTGCGCAATACGCGCAGCTCCGTTACATGATCGGAGGCGCCCATCTTGTCCACATACAACTTCCGCTGCTCTTCGTTACTGATGATGCCATTGAGCATCAGCATGTTCAGTCCGTTGAGCACACCGTCGGCGGAGATCATGGCCTTTTCACGCGCCCCATCCAGCACGCTCTCTTCGAATTTGTTCAACGCCGTACGCTGTGCCATGACCATGATGACCAGCAAAATTAGCTGGATTGGTATCTGCAGCTTGTTCTTCAGCGAAAGCTTGCCCCACCAAGTACTCATCCCTTTTCTCCCTGCTCCCTGTCCCGGCTATTTGCCCGCTCTATGATCCATAGCGGCATGGAGCCTGAATTCTTTAATGTGGCGCCTGCGGCGCAGCTGCTTCTGGCGCCGCCGCCTCAACGGCTGTGGCCGCCGCGGGCCCCGAGGCCGTATGTGCCACACCGGACGCCGCATCCAACGTATCAAGCGGCTCGCCGGTCTCCGGATTGATATCGACGCTGCCGCCGTCTTTCGATGCCGCTTCCTCAGCCCGCTTGTTCATCACGATGATGCTGATGCGGCGGTTGATCGGATTGAGCGGATTCGCCTTGTCGAACAGCACGGCCGAAGACAGGCCGACCACGCGCACGATCTTGTCTTCGGCCAAGCCGCCGCCGATCAGCTCCCGGCGCGAGGCATTGGCCCGGTCCGCCGACAATTCCCAGTTGCTGTAGTGCCGGTCTGCCGTGACGTAAGGCTGCGCGTCGGTATGTCCGGACAGGCTGATCTTGTTCGGCATATCGTTCAGCATCTTGCCAATCTCGTGCAAGATGTCCTTGGTGTACGGTTCCAGTTCCGCGCTGCCACTCTGGAACATGGGGCGGTTCTTTTCGTCCACGATCTGCACGCGCAAGCCTTCCGAAGTGATATCGAGCAATATCTGGTTCTTGAATTTCTTCATCTTGGGATCGCTGTCGATCACCTTTTCGAGGTTGGCTTTCAACTCCTTGAGCTTGTCCAGCTCCTTGATGCGCTGCTGCCGCAAGAACTCTTCCTGCGTCGCCTTGATATTGATGATTCTTTTTTCCAACGGCAGCTCGCCAGATTTCACCTCGCCTTCGCTACGGGTGAGGTCCTTGCCGCCGCCTTTGATGATGCTGGAACTGTCGCCGCTGCCCGAGCCTCCCAGCAATGCGACCTGGAGCGGCGTTTTGAAGTACTCCGAGATACCCGCCAAGTCGCCTTTGGCTGTCGATCCCAGCAGCCACATCAGCAGAAAGAACGCCATCATTGCCGTCACGAAGTCGGCATAGGCGATCTTCCATGCCCCGCCGTGGTGACCACCTTCCACCTTCTTGATGCGCTTGATGACGATGGGTCTTTTGTCTTCTTTCGACATGGCTGGGCTCTATCGGCTGGATTCGGGTAGTAATCAGCGTTTCTGTTTGACGTGTTCTTCCAGTTCGGTGAAACCCGGGCGCTCGGTGGAATTCAACACCTTACGGCCGAATTCCACCGCCATCGCCGGCGCGTAGCCGTTGAGGTTGGCCAGCAGCACCACTTTGATCGCCTGGAACATCTTGGTTGATTCTTCCGCCTTCTGTTCCAGCTTGGTGGCGAGCGGCCCGACGAAGCCATAGGCCAGCAAGATGCCGAGGAAGGTTCCCACCAGGGCATGGGCGATCAGGATGCCCAACTCGGCTGGCGGGATTCCGACCGATTCCATGGTGTGCACGACCCCCATCACCGCCGCGACAATACCGAATGCGGGCATGGCATCGCCCAGTTTCGCGATGATGTGCGAAGGCAGCAAAGCTTCGTGGTGATGCGTCTCGATCTCGACATCCATCAGGTTCTCGATCTCCATGGCATTGAGATTGCCGCTGACCATGATGCGCAGGTAATCGGTCATGAACTCGACCACGTGATGGTCGTCCAGTATTTTCGGATATTTGGCGAAGACCGGACTTTCGTGGGGATTTTCGACATCGTTCTCGATGGACATCAGGCCTTCTTTGCGCACTTTGCCGAGCAGCTCGTACATCAGCGCCATCAGTTCCATATAGCTCTCTTTGCCGTATTTCGCCCCCTTGAAGACCTGCGGGAATGCTTTAAGCGTTGCCTTGACTGCCTTGCTGGTATTCCCGACAAAGAAAGCGCCGACTGCGGCGCCGCCGATCATCAACAACTCCACCGGCTGCAGCAACGCCGCCAAATGCCCGCCGGCCAAGGCGAAACCTCCGAACACGGAGGCCGCGACCACAAGATATCCAACGATCACCAGCATTTTTTCGCTCCCTTGAGTCGATACTCATCTATTCCCATATTGGCATCGTAGCAGTTACTCACCCATTGCATGCCTGAAACAAGATGCAATTTCACTCGTATTTTCACTTTTTCGCAGCCCCAGAAGCAACGAAGCCGCCACTGCTGATGCCCGACGTCGTCAGCGGTAGCGGCACTCGAAACGATAACTTTAGAGGGGCGCAACCTCGGCTTGCGCAGCCTTTCTGGTTTTCCCGGCACGGGAGGGGGACGGCAAATTCCACAGGAATAGCCATTGCAGAGCTCATTGGCATGCACCACAAAATGTCCGCCGCATTCCTTGCATTCAGCCAGTTGCAGCATTTTAGCTTCAAAGAAACGAATCAGGAACCACGCTCGCGTGACACTCAGGACAGGCTCCTCCGCCGTGTCTCCCGCTTGTTCGAGGTAAAGCCGGTAACTCTTGATCAGCGCCTCAGCACCGGACACCTTGGCATTCTTCACCAGGTAAAGGTAGATGCCCATGAACAGGGAAGAATGAATGTTGGGCAACCAACTCATGAACCAGTCGGTAGAGTACGGCAGCATGCCTTTTGAGGGGGATTCGCCTTTGACTTCCTTATAGAGCCGCAACAGCCGTTCCCGGCTCAGCGCGGTTTCCTCTTGCAGCAGCTGCAAACGCGCGCCCAATTCGATCAGATCGACTGCAATCTGGATCTCGCGCGCTTCGTTCACAACACTCTTGTTTCGCATGATACCGGTCTGCTTGCTCAGATCGCCATGGCCGCAGCCGGCTTGCCCGCCATCAGAATGCTGGTATGCGCCTGGGACACCAGCTTGTCCTTATTGTGATCGGCCACCATGTTGAGCAACAAGCGTTCATCGAAGCGGAAGCAGCATAGCAACATGTTTGACGAGGCCATTTTGAGCATCTGCGCAGGAGACAGTCCGGAAATCAGGTCGGCCAGCTCCTCGCTCACGCCAAGGCGAAAAATCGCGCTCGCCTTGTCGGCTCGAATCATTTGCTGCGCCAGCAACATGTACGAAAGGTTGGTTTCCTTGATTTCTTCATGCATTTGGTTCGTATTCATCGTAATCCCCTTGCCCGAACAGTGTGATGCCTTGTCACGATGGTTGCATTCTCGGGGAGGAAATTCTGGGGAAAAATCGGATGCTTTCCGATTATCGTGTAGGAAGATGGCCTACAAACAAGTCGGCCTGCGGTCCATGCTTCCTCATGAGAAGCACAGTTACATTCACAACCGGATATGTCTGTTCCCGCCAACTCCGGCCTAGATTCAGATGAATTCGGATATTGATATTATTCAGTATGAAGCGCCCAAAACAGGTAGCGTGGGAGAGTCCGTCATTTTCTATATACTATGTAGGGCTCTCGCTGGCCGACCTTCTAAAAAATTAAGGCAATAGGGACATTGTGAAGCAAAAAACCATCGCTGTTGTCGGACTTGGTTACGTTGGATTGCCACTCGCTGTCGAGTTCGGCAAGCACTTTGAAACCATTGGGCATGACATATCCGAGAAAAGGATTGCAAGCTACCGCAACTTTTGCGACCCGAGCGGGGATGTCTCTGCTGAGAACATGAGAGCCGCAAAGCATCTTACCTTCACCAGCGATCCCTCACATCTTGCTCGCGCAGACTTCATTATCATTGCCGTTCCCACCCCTGTCGATATTGCACACCAGCCCGATTTATCACCACTGATATCGGCCTCGGCAGCAGCAGGAAAGCGCCTGAAACAGAATGCTACTGTTATCTACGAATCAACGGTATATCCCGGCGCAACCGAAGAAGTATGCATCCCGATACTCGAACGGGAGTCGGGTTTAAAGTGGAAAAAAGACTTTCATGTCGCTTATTCTCCAGAACGAGTCAATCCTGGCGACAAGGAAAGAACCATTGCAAAGGTCATCAAGGTTGTATCCGGCGATGATGCGGAAACGCTGGATAAAGTTGCCCAACTCTATGCCAGCATCATCACGGCCGGCATACACAAAGCCAGCTCCATCAAAGTCGCCGAGGCCGCCAAAGTCATTGAGAATACCCAGCGCGACCTGAACATCGCATTGGTCAACGAATTGGCCCTGATATTCGACCGCCTGGGTATCGACACACTGGAAGTACTCGAAGCAGCCGGAACGAAATGGAATTTTCTGCCGTTCCGCCCGGGGCTGGTAGGCGGTCATTGCATAGGCGTTGATCCCTATTACCTCACCCACAAGGCAGAGATGCTGGGCTATCACCCACAGGTGATTCTCGCGGGCCGCAGAATCAACGATGGTATGGCTTCCTTCATTGCACAGCAGACAATCAAGCAACTATCCCGTGCTGGCAATACGATCAAAAATGCAAAAGTCACCATACTGGGGCTGACTTTCAAAGAGAACTGCCCCGATTTGCGCAATTCCAAAGTGGCCGACATCGTGCGTGAGTTGCAGGATTTTGGCTGCTGCGTATCGGTGCATGATCCTGTGGCAGATGCTCATGACGCCACACATGAGTACGGAATTCCCTTGGTAGAATGGAGCGAACTACCCGCAGCCGATGTCATCATTGCAGCGGTATCTCACAAAGAATATTTATCCATGCCGTTAAACGATCTTTTGACAAAATTGCAACCCGGCGGAATCTTTGTCGATGTAAAGTCTGCCTATGATTCGGCAACTATAAGTGCATCTGGCTATAAATTATGGCGGCTGTAATTCCCTCCAAGCCAATCGAGTAATCATGAGAAAAAGCTCGAACACAGCCTGGCATCATGCCACCGTGACGCGCGCGCACCGGCAGCAGTTAAACAATCACCGTAGCGTGGCCATTTGGTTTACCGGACTTTCCGGCTCAGGAAAATCCACCTTGTCTCACGCCGTTGAAGAGCGACTGTTCCAGATGAAATGTCGCACTTTTGTGCTGGATGGCGATAACGTCCGTCATGGCCTGTGCGGTGACCTCGGCTTTTCCGAAGACGACCGCAAGGAAAATATTCGCCGGATCGGGGAAACCGCCAAGTTATTTGTCGAAGCTGGCTTGATTACGCTTACTGCTTTTATTTCCCCATTCAATGCAGATCGGATGCGCGCTCGCCAGCTTTTCAAGACTGGTGATTTCATCGAAGTGTACTGCCGCTGCCCTCTTGAAATTTGCGAACGCCGTGATGTAAAAGGAATATATCAACGTGCTCGAGCAGGCGAGGTTCGAGATTTCACTGGCATCTCATCACCTTATGAAGAGCCGGAAAGTCCGGAACTCGTCGTAAATACAGGCGACACTCCACTAGATCAATGTGTCGATCAAGTCATCTGTCTTCTGCAATGACCACAGGATAATCCCTTCCGCCACAATGAGTACGATGACCTTAAATCCCCTGCGTATCTTTGCCGATATCTGGCACAATCGTTATCTGCTCGGTCAGCTAATCAAGCGCGATGTATTGCTACGCTACCGAGGTGCGATGTTCGGCGTACTATGGATTTTTCTCAGCCCGCTGATCATGTTGACTATCTTTGCCTTTGTCTTTGGCCATATTTTTCAGGCGCGCTGGTCGCAACAACAAGAAGGCCTTCCCTTCTGGCTGATACTGTATAGCGGTCTGATTGTGTTCAACATCTTTGCCGAAGCCATATCCCGGTCGCCTTCTGCGGTGCGCGGCTATCCCAGCTATGTCAAGAAGATCATCTTCCCAGTGGAAATCCTACCCTTGGTTCCCCTCGGCGCAGGGGTTGTGCATGGTACATTCAATTTTCTGATACTCCTGTCAGCACTGACATTGACTGGCAACCTACACATGCAGGTGCTGCTCTTCCCCCTCTTGCTCACTCCCGTTCTGCTACTTGCCTTGGGTTTCTCTTGGTTTCTCGCTGCTTGGGGGGTATTCATAAAAGATATGACCCAGATCGTGCCGTTGTTCGTACAGATGCTGATGTTTTTGTCGCCGGTGTTCTATCCCGTCAGTGCTGTACCGGAAATGTTACGTCCCATTTATCTGCACAATCCACTCGGAGCCGTGATTGAATCAGAACGGGCGGCGGCTCTGGGAATGGCAATTCCCTGGTCGCTTTGGGGTGTCGCTCTAGCCGCTGGCTTGATAACTGCGATCCTTGGGTATGCTTTTTTTCAGCACAGCCGAGAGGAGTTCGCGGATGCACTCTGACGTAGCGATCTCTGTCGATAATCTAACAAAGAAGTACCGCATCTTTGCGCACCCAGGTGATCGCATCAAACAGGCATTTACCTTTGGTAGGGTTCGTTTTCACGAAGAGTTCACCGCGTTGCAAAATGTCTCTTTTGAAATAAAAAAGGGGGAAACCGTCGGCATTATCGGCCGCAACGGCTCGGGCAAAAGTACATTGCTGCAGCTCATTTGCGGCATTCTCAAACCGACATCAGGCACCGTCAAGGTTCACGGGCGCGTATCAGCTCTGCTGGAACTGGGCTCTGGCTTCAACCCGGAATTCACGGGACGTGAAAATGTTTATTTTCAGGGCGCAGTGATGGGATTGAGCAGGGAAGAAATAGGTGCGCGGTTTAATGATATTGCAACCTTTGCTGACATCGGTGAATTCATCGAACAGCCAGTACGGACATATTCAAGTGGCATGTTTGTTCGGCTAGCTTTTTCAGTTATGGCGTATATTGATGCTGAAGTGTTGATCATTGATGAAGCACTATCTGTCGGGGACGCGGCCTTCACGCAAAAATGCATGCGCTTTCTCGATCGATTCAGACAACACGGTACGGTAATATTCGTCAGCCACGATCTTGCCAGTATTACTGCGATTTGTGACCGAGCTTTGTGGCTCGACAAAGGCCAGCTTCACACTATCGGTACTGCAAAAGAAGCGTGCGAAGCCTATCTTTCTTCCATTCTCGGCATACCCCAGAAAGAGCAAGCAACCGCCCCGCTGCAAAACGAATGTCTTGCAGATCAGCGGCAGCAGTTGATTAATTGCAGTACTTTGCGAAACGATCTCGAGATTTTTCGTTTTGACCCAGTGACCAATGCAGCCGGAACCGGACTCGCCCAAATTGTCGATGTGCGGTTGGCAAATGATGAAGGCGAGCCTTTCGGTTGGGTGGTGGGAGGTGAAATGGTCACTCTCGTTATATGTGCCAAAGCTTTTGAAAAACTCACGTCGCCCATTCTTGGCTTTGTGGTCAAGAATCGTCTGGGGCAAGCGCTATTTGGCGATAACACTTATTTGAGCTATGCCGCGTCCCCACTGACTGCTGAGAAGGGTGATGTGTTGGAAGCGCGCTTCTGTTTTCGCATGCCTCGTTTACCCGTTGGCGGCTACGCCATCAACGTGGCCATCGCTGAGGGCAGTCAAAAACAGCACACTACCCACCACTGGTTGCATGAGGCGCTCACATTCCAGTCGCACGCTAGCAGCGTTGGTCAGGTGATGATAGGCTTACCCATGCTAGACATCACTCTGACAACAAAAAGATAAAAATGAAACCGCTTGCGGAACTTCCATGGACAGGGGAACGCTTTTTGCCTAGCGTGCAGGGAGGAATTGCACTGGAACATTTGCATCGATATGCTCTGGCGCAGTTACTGGCCCCTGAAAAACGCGTCTTGGACATAGCTTGTGGGGAGGGTTATGGATCCCGTTTACTGGCTGAGAAAGCCAGGTCAGTTATTGGCATCGACCTTGATGCCACGACGATAGATTATGCGCGGGTAAAATACTCCCAACCCAACCTAGAGTTCTTACAGGGAAATTGCTCCTCTCTGCCCCTGCATGATGGTAGTGTCGATCTGGTTGTCAGCTTCGAGACGCTGGAACACCACGCCGAACACGATGCGATGATGCTCGAATTACGCCGCGTTCTCGCGCCCGATGGCGTATTACTCATCTCAACCCCTGACCGTTATCACTACTCAGACGAACGTGACTATGCAAATCCTTTTCATGTACGCGAACTATATGCTGACGAGTTCCGTCAGCTGATCCTGCGCTATTTCCCCCATGCTGATTTTTACGGTCAAAGCATTGTTTATGGGTCTCTGGTAGCCCCTTTCGCAGGGAAAGGGGCTTTCACCTCTTTCTCAGGAGACAGCAATTGCCTAGTCGGAGACTCTGGCGTCATAACGCCTATGTATTTGGTTGCCGTTGCTTCTCATGGCTCATTGCCAAACCTTCCTTCTAGTCTGTTTGACGACACCCGCGCATGGAACCAAGAAACAAACGCTCTGCGCCAAGCATTAGCTGAAACCAACTGCCAGCTTAATGCAGTGTATAACTCGATCTACTGGCGCCTCTCCTATCCTTTGCGGCTTTTACGCAAAGGAATAAAACGAGCTTTCGGGATTTAGTATGCTGCACCCTCTTTTCTTTCATCTTTTTTCCCGCCCGACGGGTAGTTACCCAGTATGCAGTGGCACGAAATGCGAACGGCGAGCAGTACTAGGCCGCGAGTTGATCACCCCGAGGCAACTGGCGTTCGACGAAACGGCTTACACCGCTCTCCAACAAGACGGTCTTTGCCTTCAGTGCCAACTCGACTTGCGCAGCCACGGTGCACCGTGCCCAACGCATAAGGGCTGGTTGGCACGCACCGAATACGAAGCAGATTTCCGGCACCAGCCCATGCCCGCGGGATTTGGGAAAATTAGCCTGTTTACTTTGGACGGCCATGAAACCGTAGCGTTAGGATACGAAGAATGAGTGCAGCACCCAAGGGCTGGCGTGACAACCTGTTTGGCAAATGCCATACCCTCGCCATGAACGCCGTTAAGCGGCGTGTCATCTTGCACTATCATCTATTCAAGAACGCAGGATCATCTGTGGATCACATTCTCGCTACTAATTTTGGGGGGCGCTGGTCCACAATTGAAGGAGAACACCCTTGGTCGGTACTGGGAGTGGACAGTCTTACCAACTTCATACATAACCATCCCCGGCTATTGGCGATTTCCTCCCATACCGCCCGCCCTCCATTGCCTCAATTACCGAACACCATTTTCTACCCGATATTTTTTTTGCGTCACCCGATAGATCGGGTAATTTCCATTTACCATTTCGAGCGCAAACAGTTAGGCGACAACTTCAGCGCAACCACCGCACGGCAAAATGATTTTGCCGGTTATGTGCAACGAATGCTTGATAGTCCAGACAACGAAGGTATCGTGTTCAGCAATTTCCACACGATCTGTCTGTCCCAAGCAACTGCCAACCTGGCTGACTTGCGCCAGGCAAGAGTGCTCAGTTCCAGCCCGGCTGAAGCCCGTGCCTTTCTCGCCGGCCTTCCCGCTTTCGGTTTGGTAGAACACTTCGACGAGTCGATCCAACGGTTAGAAAAGTGGTTGCAGGGCCCATTTCCCGGCATCAACTTCTTTCCTACCCATATCAACGCTCAGCAGCAAAGAGAACATCTGATCGATAAGCGCATTGCAAGTATTGAGAAGGAACTCGGTCCGGTCCTGTTCCAGAAACTGCTCGACGTCAACGAATACGATCTGCAGCTTTACAACTATGCCTGCCAGCTTTTTGATCAATCCTCCCTCTTGAGTACTTATGGCCGCTAAGCATTTCCACCGCTGGGTCTCTCTACCCTTCAGACTAATCCGCCTCATCACGCCTAACCGACTTGGCCGACTTTGGTATTACCTCCAAGCCAACCAGCCGTCCATCGTTCTTGATCGACTGAAACGCTTGCTGGAACTGGGTTCTACTTCACACGTTTCAATTCGTCTCTATTCGCCATCTGACAAACCCGGCCCCTTGGTCTTTCCCTCCCACGAAAAACCTCTTGTTTCTATCGTCATCCCGGTTTACAACCAGTGGGAAACGACTCGGGCCTGTCTGGTCTCGATCCTCGAAAACACCTCCGGCATCCCCTTTGAAGTGATTATTGCGGATGATGGCTCGCAAGATGAAACCCGTTGCCTTGCAGAACTGGCAATTGGTGTTTATCACATCACCAATACCGAGAACTTGGGGTTCCTACGCAACTGCAACCATGCGGCCCAGCAAATTAGAGGGAAGTATCTGATCCTGCTCAATAATGACACCCTTGTGCAACCGGGGTGGCTCGCCCCGCTCGTCAATCAGGCAGAACATGACGAGCGCGTGGGAATCGTGGGCCCGATGCTCCTCTACCCTGATGGGCGCCTTCAAGAGGCGGGTGGCATTATCTGGCGTGATGGAAGCGGCTGGAACTACGGCCGCCTGGATTACCCCGAGCGGCCAGACTACAACTATCTCAAGGAAGTGGACTACATTTCTGGTGCCTGCATACTGGTGCGCAAATCACTGTGGGAAAAAGTCGGGGGATTCGACGAACGCTACGCTCCCGCCTATTACGAGGATACCGATCTCGCTTTTGAAGCAAGGCGCCAGGGCTGCCGTGTCGTCTACCAGCCTCAGTCGCGAGTGGTTCACCTGGAGGGAGTATCCCATGGCACCGACTTGAACTCCGGCATCAAGGCGCGCCAAGCTGTGAATCAGACGGCCTTCCGTGATAAATGGGCTGCCATTCTCGATGTTTCTCATGGACGTGATCCTCGGGACTTGTACCGGGCTCGAGATCGCAGCTTGAACAAGAAACGGTTGCTTTTCGTTGATCACTATGTTCCCTTGCGCGATCAGGACGCTGGCTCCAAGTCTACATTTCAATACCTAGCCCTAATGGCAGAGATGGGTTACCAAATCACTTTCCTGGGGGATAACTTCGTCGACTACCAGCCCTATACCTCTGAGCTCCAACAGATGGGCATCGAAGTACTATACGGGGCCGGACTCCAGCGCCAGTGGAAACGCTGGCTCGCAACTCACTGCAAAGAGTTTGACTATGTATATCTCAGTCGCCCCTATATCACCCGAAAATATCTGCCCCACATCCGGAAGCATTCACACGCCAAGATTCTGTATTGCGGGCACGATCTCCATTGCCTCCGTGAAGAGCGCCATTACCAGTTGAATGGCAAGCGCACCCATCGACAGGCGGCACGAAAATGGGCGCATTGGGAGGAAGATATCCTGCGACAGGTAGACTTGGGATATTTTTTCTCCACTTTTGAGGTAGATGAGGTGCAACGTCGTTTCCCCGGCACATCGGTTCGCACGATCCCTCTTTATCTCTTCGACGAGAAAGAGTTATGGAATGCGCCCACTGCGGGCTTTGCCGACAGAGAGGGGCTGCTGTTTGTTGGGGGATTCATGCACACACCCAACGTCGATGCAGTGCAATGGTTTGCAGATAAAGTTTTGCCTCTTATTCTCGAACATCTGCCGGAAATCGTGTTCACCGTAGTAGGTTCCAACCCACCAGCAGAAATCTCCCGTCTCGCCTGCAGCCATATTCGCATCACAGGCCGCATATCTGACGAAGCATTGGAACAACATTACCTCCACACGAGATTAGTTGTGGCTCCACTGCGCTTTGGCGCAGGAGTAAAGGGAAAAATAGTCGAAGCCATGTCCCATGGTGTTCCCACCGTCACCACGACTGTTGGGGCAGAAGGGATTGGCGACGCGGACCGCGCCTTATTCATCGCCGATGATGCCGCAAATTTTGCAAAAGCGGTGGTTCTAGCCTATACCGCCCCGGAATCATGGAGGAAAGCAGAACGCCTATCGCTCGATGCCATCAGGAAATATTTTTCCAAAGAAGCTGCACGAACCATCTTGAGCCAAGACATGCCGCTTTAAAGCCTCGCAAACTGCGCTAGGCCCGGGGTCGACGGGCGCTGATCGGCAATGACCACGCCTGTGGCCAAGTTATCCCAAATTTAGGGCAGAACTCGCGATGAATATGGATGTCGACGAACCCGGCACGTTCCAGTTCCCTCAACACTCCTTTTTCGGAAAACACCCGCATTTCCAAGGTATCGCCCTCGCCCCCATGGAACACAAGGTGATCATACTCCTGTACCTTCCCATCAGCCGTTACATTGACCAACACCAGTTTCCCTTCGCGCGTCTCGACGCGATATCGATGCAATTCCGGGAAGTGTTCGACGGTTTCCCCCTCGGGGGCATAAGGCACCGTCAACACCAAGACTCCACCAGGCTTGAGCAAGCGCAACGTATTCTCAAAGGCCCGCGAAGCAGGAGGGGCCACATGTTCAAACACATCCGAGGAAATTACAAAATCACAGCGCCCCAACCATTCCTTGGACGGCGCAACGATATCCAGAAAGGGAGCTTTGTGCAGAAAGGTGTTGGTGTAGCTAATATGCTTGGCCAAACGACCAGCATAGGTTGCCGCACCGCTCATGTCCACGCCAACCAAGTCCGTTCTGATGGGCATATCCGAGATAGCATAACTTTCCCCAAACAGGCCCAAAGAGAGTACATGGACAAGTGCGCGCGACCTGGCAGTTGAACCACAGCGGCACGTTACCTCCTCCCGTGTTAGCTTTGATAACAAGGCCTGCGTCATCCGGCCACAGATATTGCAGCGGAAATGCATTTTCTCCCCGCGAGTATGGCTGAACAACGGGAATGCATCCCGCACACGCTGAATAAGTTTCTGGCCAATCATCGAATCTCCGGCAAACCGTATTTGAACAACATTACTATCTTGTATGGCAAAACCATGAAAACAGCGAGCCAGCTTCTCAGGCTAATGTGGCGCCCCCTTTGGATGTCTCCGCGCAGACAGGCAAGTCTATCACGCGTCCTCCACAGAGCAGGGATGAGGGGAGCATAGATGGTTTTCCACACAGCGACATCTCGTTTCAATATAGTGACAATCGCCCCCTCCAGCATAATCAGGGCAAGATGCAGGGGGAATATAAGAAAAAGCTGAGGCATCGGACAAGTCAGCACCATCACAAATGACTTGTTGCGCTCTGACAGAGCGCGACGACGATATGTGGTGGACAAATTTTTCGCTATCCGGTTACCGCCAAAACTTTTTCCTTGCCAGTGGCGATAGCCTGACTCCGGCAATGCCCGAACCGGGTAACCTGTCAGCCTCGCCCGGCAGCATAGGTACATATCCTCGGCGATGGAACCGAACCATTCCGGAAAGCCGCCCAACTCCACCCAAAACTCTCTCGGTATCCACAGGCATGCACCGATCACCATTCCCACGTCGTTCCGTTGCGGGTTACAGTTGGGCACCGGATTGAGAAACGGATCGAACAGGCAGCCGATGTCCACCAGTTCTCCTGTAGTGGCATCGTACTGAGGAAGACTCAGGATGGCGTGCTGATCGAGCCGAGTTGCTTCGGCCAGCAGGGTTTGTAATGCATCCTGAAATAGTGCCGCATCATTGTTGAGCAACAGCAGGTACTTGCCTTTGGCTGCTGCTGCCAGGCGGTTATTGGCCATACAAAAACCGACATTTTCCAGGCTTTCAATCAGCTGTACATCCGGATAACGGGTGCGAATATATTCTGCAGAACCATCACTGGAAGCGTCGTCATGAACCAGAATTTCTACCGGAATATTTCCTTCCTGCCCCAGCACTGAACGCAGGCAATCATCGATCACCGCCATTCCGTTGTAGTTGGCAATGCACACGGAAACGAGGGGAATCGTATCTGTCATGTCTGCTGCAGCCATTCCCAGGTGAGCGCAACTCCGTCCGTCAGCGTGACAGCAGGTTGCCAACCCAGTCGCGCATGCAGGCGGGAGTTGTCCAGCACCACGCTACGGACATCTATATTTCTTGCTGGCCGGTAAATCGTCCTCAACTCCCTGCCACATATCGTTCTCGACGATGTGCCGAACCTGGTTGATGCTGTAGCCAACACCGCTGCCAAGATTGTATGTACCCGAATCTTGTGGCAGATTGATTAATTGCATGCAGGCCTCGACGATATCGTCGATGTAGATGAAATCCCGGATATTTTCACCGTCGCCCCAGATTTCCAGCGGAGTATCGGAGCGAACGCATTCCAGCATTGTGCGCACCAATCCAAAACCGTGGCGTAATGGTCTGCCCCGGCCCGTAGGCATTCGAAGGACGAAGGATGGTGACGGCATGTCCTTGCGCGCGGAAGGCTTCGCAGAAAGCCTCCTGCGATGCCTTGCCTGCACCGTGATTGGAAAGTGGCGCGATCGGGCTGTCTTCCGTAACGGGCAGCCGGTCAGGATTGCCGTAAACCGTGCCGCCGGAGGAAAAGAAAATCAGATGCGTTTCTGGCTGACTTTGCATCAATTCAAGCAAGCGCAAGGTCAAGGCAAGGTTGCTCAGCTCCAGGCCCGGATGAGTTGCCGATGAGCTCGGCGTGGTGGCCGAAGCCAAGTGGATCACCGTGCTGCATTGGGGCAAACAGCTTTTCCAGCCGCTTCTCCGTCCTGGCGGCCAAGAATGTGCACGGTTCTTTTTTCCTGTTCAAGGCGTCTGGCCAATGCGCTGCCGATAAAGCCGGCGCCGCCGAGCAGCAATACATCTTCGCGACTCACGATTCGCGCTCCAGCAAGCTCTGGTAAGCAGAGACGTAACGCTCCGCACAATCATCCCAGGTGCCAATGTTCGTCTTGATCCAGTTGCGGGCTGCCTCCCCTGTTTCCTGGTTGTGGTCGGGAATTTCCAGATGTAACAGCGCTGCGCGGAATTCGTCGGCCGAATCAACCAGCCAGCCGGTCTGCCGGTGACGAATGATGTCGCGATGCGCCACGAGATTGGAAGCGATCACCGGCAAGCCGGACGCCATAGCCTCCAGCATCACCTGGGGGCGGCCTTCATCGTGTCTGCTCAGCGTGATAAGCCCGCTGGCTTGGGGAAACCAGTTCGTCAGCAGTTCGGCGGGGTGGGTCGGGCCGTGATAAACAACCCAGGATGGCAGCGCCATCTCCTCCTGCATCGGACCGAACAGGTGTAACAGCCGTTCTTGTCCAAACAAGCCCTCGCCCCAGGCAAACAGTTCTCCGATCTTGTTTCTGGTCAGGCGCGTAACTGCCAGCCAATGGCGTTTGTCATCGTTTGGCGCTACACGTTGTATTTTGAACCACGGATCATCAACACCGAAGGAGATAGGGCGAATCTCCGCCAGGTCGCCGAAAGCATGTTCCAGCACAGGCCACATCCACTCGGCATTGGGCGCGAGAATGACGCGCCGCTGCCTGAAAACTGCGCGCAAAAACGCTTTCATGCCGGGCAGACGCAACAAGCCAAAGTCGCTGCCTAGCACGCTGATAACGACTGGAGTTTTTGTGCCCCAGAGTGGCAGCGCATTTTGCAGCCAGTTGACATGAATAATATCCGGATTCTGGCGCCGGTACGCTCGTGCAAGACGCAACAACAGCCCGGCCGCAATATGAAGTGAGAACAGTTTCCTGGTGCGCAACAGATGCGCAATGCCGCCCTGCCTGGACATCTGTTTGAGCCACGCCATGTCATTCGAATTGGCAGCGTTGCCGACATCAGGGGGCATATCTCCCGGCGGCGCCCACAGCGAAAGCTCTACTTCATGCTGCCGTGCCAAAGCGGCAGCGAGGTTGGCAATAAAACGTCCACGCCAGTCCTCGGCATTTTCCGGGTACGAGGTGCTGGTCATCAGGACATTCAACTAATCACCCTTGTGATCTGGCTGGTCGATATCTTTGTAATGCAACGCAGAAATCTGCTCGGACACGATACCAATAAGAAAAGTAAAGATGGCCGAAATGAATAGCAGCGCGCTCATATTGGTAAAGCGTCCCGGCTGTCAGGTAGGTGTAGAGGTAGTAACAAATCCCCGTCCAGAAGAAAGCCGGCACTGATGGGGATGAATAATTTCTGCGGGGAATATAGCGTGCCGACCTTGATGATGATCAGCATGAACCGCACGCCATCGCGTACCGGCCGGATATGGCTCTTCCCGGAAGATCGCCGTGGGGTATGGATAGGCACATAAGCTGACGCTGAATCCGGCACGGAAAAAGCTCATGGTAATGGTGGTCGGATAGGAAAAACCATTCGGCAACAGGTAAAGAAATTTGCGGAATTTGTTTGCCTTGACTATACGGAAACCAGAGGTCAGATCGTCCACGGGCTGTTGCACCATCCATGACGCAAAACGGCTGAATATGTCGTTGGCGACCGCCCGGTGCATGCCAGCCTGCGAACCGACCGTGCGTGCTCCGATCACCATATCGTAGCCCTCGTTGAACCTGTCCAGCAGTCGGGAAATATCTTCCGGTTTATGCTGTCCGTCCGCATCCATGAAAATCAGCACACTTCCATTGGCGGCACGCGCCCCGGACTTGATTGCCGCACCATTCCCTTTGGGGTAAGGGTGGGAAATGACCTTGATAGGAAATTCAGCACAAACGGCCTGCGTATCATCATCCGAACCATCGTCGACCACAATGATTTCCGCAGCGGGCATCGCTCCCAGAATTTGGGGGAGCAAAATCCGAAGACTGGTTGCTTCATTCCTTGCCGGAAGGACAATGCTTATGGTATCTGCCATGATATTTTCTAATGTGCGCACTACATTATTTTAATGGTTCTGCTCTGGGTCGAAGTTCCGGCGGTAAATTGCCAAATTCGAAGATTATCTGATTTCTAAGCCTACCAGTAAGCCGAGGATTCGACATCGCGGCACGGTAAATGCGATCAACGATTTTCGCATTGACGACGATATGACCATCGGCAATGTCTCTGGCCGCGCCGATGAGCGTATTCATGTTTGGCGGCCCGAACGGGACTGTCGCAAGGCGCTGTTCGAGTGTTTCGAGTATTGATTCATCCACTGGCAGCCCTCTATGTGCATTCATCGCCAGGATGCAGAACAGCCCAGAAATGCTTGACGGCGCAACATCTGCCGCTTGCTGGTAATGAAATCTGGCTTTGTTATACAGATCAATCGCATCCTCCCGCGAGGTTGGCGGCAAATAGTCGTAAAGGTTAGCCAAGTCGGTTTGAGCTCGCACCGAGCGCGGGTGCCGCTCCACTTCCAGCATGCGCATCAGCAACGTATCTCCCCATTGCTGGGCGCGGGCTGCAGTAAGCCCGGCAAACATGGCAAGCAGCAGGAAAAACACCGTCCGGCGCACACGTGCACTGGGCAAATGCAACTGCGAATTTAATGTGTAATAGGCCAAAGGTATCAGGATGCCCAACATCGGCAAATAATTGCGGTGCTCGAAGACCAATTCCAGCGGGATGATCGTGGACTCCATGGCATGTCCGGCAAAAAAGAATGCAATCCCGAATGTGATCAGCGGCTGTTTGTTGCGCAGCGCGAAGGCTCCCGCCGCAAGCAAGAGCAACCCGGCCACGGCTGGCAACGTGGTCCAGGGTGAAAGCAGGCCCCGCGAAATCAGGAAGTCGTCATGGTTCAACCCCATCTCGCCCAGGTTCGGCAGCACAATCATGTGCAGATAAAACCACAGCACGCGCGCCTCGGTCAGCAAGCGCTCGATCAGCGAAAAATCTCGCCACGCATAGCCGCCCAAGATCAGGTCTGGATTTCTCAACACATAAAACAAGCCGAGCAGTAACGGAACCGCGACCGACAGACCGACGATCGCCGCCAACATGCGGCGGGAACCACGGTCGGGCGTACTCCAGCGCAGCAGGGTCGCTTCGGTGACGAGAATCAGCAAGGGCAGCAAGGCCCCGCTCTCCTTGCACAAAGAGGCAAACGGCGTAAATACAAACAAGGCCGCGCCTATCGCAACTAAACCCGACCTTTTGCCATCCAACAGGCTTCTCCTGCCGTACAGATATAGCGCCAACCCGGCCAGCGTGAATAATGCCGCAAGGCTGGTCATGCGCTGCACCACATAAAGCACACCAGTGAGGTTGAACGGATGCAGCAGCCAGATCGCGGCGACTGCAAGCCCTATCCACGAGGCAGTATTGTCGTCCGCCGCTCCGCGAATGCGCAGATGCAGACTGAGCAACAACTTCACCAGCACAAATACCAGCAACCCGTTGATCACATGGATCGCCAGATTTGTCGCCTTGAAGTAATAAGGATCCATGCCGAAAAAGTAATAATCGACGGCAAAACTGGCCATGCTGATAGGCCGACTCAATGGCCTGGCACCGCCCGAGGATGCGGCCTGCCACAGCGCGGAAAAATCCAGCCGGTCGATTTGCAGGAATGGATTGATGCGGATGTTGATGCCATCGTCGAAAATGAAATGCCCGGTCAGTCCCGGCACATAGCAGGCAATGGCAATGGCAATAATACAAAACAACAGAACGGGTTTAATGGCGGGATTTAGCATGGTTGTAAAAAAAGGGGGCTTGCGCCCCCTTTTTTATTGTCGGATCAAGTAATGCTAATTAAGGCTTCGGCCAGTATTTTGCAGGAATAGTGCTGGCGGAGACATCCCATGTTGTACCAGCGGTGGAGCAGCTTGGTGTCCAGACAATGGTACCGGCAGCCGCAGCCAGGTTCATTGTTGTTGCTGTAATCACACCGGCAGCACTCACTGTGGCGGATGCCGTATATTTCGCGGCAGCAGGCAAAGGAACCGTTCCGCTCCCGGCTGTCGTGGCACCGGAGATGGAAGAGAGGGACGCACCAGTGATTGTGCCAATAGAGCCGCCATTGTCACTGCAGTAAACGCCTACCCCGGTCCGCGCCGGGCTGGTCAGGCTGGTCAGTTCGGTCAGTTTGGATTTAACGGTGTAATCCTGGTAAGCCGGAATCGCTACCGCAGCCAGAATACCGATAATCGCAACCACGATCATCAGTTCGATCAGGGTAAAACCTTTTTGAATTTGTTTCATGTTGAGCTCCTTATGAAATTGGATGTTGCCTTTACGGGCTACACACGAGGTGTGCGGATGGATAGTAGCAGAACTCGTGCCAGTCGGCGCGCACATCGGAACTGTTTGATAAAACAATGCTTTTTCGTTGCAGCAGGAAATTCAGACTGTAACGCAGATTCGGCTCGATACGAAATACGTTAGGCAGCTGACGTTTTTTGTCAGCCCTTGGGACGAAAATGCCGTTGTGTGACTTACGGGGTGTAGCCCGGAATCCTGCTCTCATCCACTTCGTCGATCTGCTCCGGGTCCAGAAACTGCTTGGCATAAGTCGAGATAGACCTTTTCGCGGATGAACACATCGAACAGGTCCGGGTCGATGTGGCCGTTTTGCTTGAATTTGCCCAGGATCGTCAGCGACTCGGTCAGGGTCTTGCCTTCCTTGTAGGGACGGTCTTTGGCGGTCAGCGCCTCGAAGATGTCGGCGATGCCCATGACGCGTGCCTGCACCGACATCTGCTCGCGCGTCAGTCCTTTGGGGTAGCCCTTGCCATCCATGCGCTCGTGATGCCCGCCGGCGTATTCCGGCACATGCTTGAGATGGCTCGGCCAGGGCAGCGCTTCCAGCATCTTGATGGTGACGTCGATGTGGTGATTGATGATCTCGCGCTCTGCCGCCGTCAGCGTGCCGGCGCGGATGGTGAGGTTTTCCACTTCGTCCGCGCTGAGAAAATCGGCCTGCTCGCCCTGCCGCGTTGCGCCACTGGTATTTGGCGATCCGCTGCACCCGCTCGATGATCGGCGTCCTCCATCTTTTCCGAGCCGATATTGCAGAGGCGCAGGAATTCGCGGTCATCGTCGAGCTGCCTGCAATAGCGTCGCATAATCGGCGGCACGGCTCTTTCCGCCTCTTCAGCATGGCGATCTCGGCATCGCGCTTGAGCACCTCGAAACGCGTGTCGATCAGATGGATGCGGTCGAAGATGGTCTGCAGTTTGGTGGATTTGTCCACCACATGCACCGGCGTGGTGATCTTGCCGCAATCGTGCAGCAGGCCGGCGATCTTCAGTTCGTAGCGGTCCTTGTCGGTCATCACGAAATCCTTGAGCGGCCCCGCTTGGAGCGGTTCGCCGCTTCGGCCAGCATCATGGTCAGCACCGGAACGCGCTCGCAGTGGCCGCCGGTATAGGGCGATTTGTCGTCGATCGCGGTGTTGATCAGGTTGATGAACGATTCGAACAGGTCTTCCAGCTGCTGGATCAGGCGCCGGTTGGTCAGCGCGATGGCGGCCTGCGAGGCCAGCGATTCCAGCAGATGCTGGTCGTCGCCGGAAAAGGCAACGATCGCGCCGCTTTCCCGGTCCATGCGCATTGATCAGCTGCAGCACGCCGATGATCTCGTTCTCGTGGTTCTTCATCGGCACGGTCAGGAACGAAGTGGAGCGGTAGCCGGTCTTCTTGTCGAAATTCTTGGTGCCGGAAAAATCGAAGCCCTCGGCGAAGTAGGCATCGGCGATGTTCACCGTCTCGTCGTTCAGCGCCACATGCGCCACCACCATGGAGTTGTTGGGCTTGCCATCCTTGTCGATCAGGTGGATGGGATAGAACGGGATCGGCATTGCCGGTGGTGCCGCCCATCGCGATGCCGAGCGAATCGGTGCGCATGATCTCGAACCTGAGCACCTGCTGGTCCGGCTCCAGCAGATACAGCGTGCCGGCATCCGCATTGGTGATGCGCTTGGCGGCCACCAGGATGGTTTCCAGCAGGCGGTTGATGTCGCGCTCGCTGGAGAGCGCGATGCCGATGGCATTCAGCTCTTCCAGTCGGTGCAGCAGATTGTCGCCTGTGCGTCATGACATGCTCCTGTCCTCGCACCGGAATGATCCGGACTACTTGATACAGACCGCGCGCACCTGGTGCATGTCGGTGACGCCACTCAGCACTTTTTCGATACCGTCCTGCTTCAGGGTGCGCATCCCTTCTTCCAGCGCGGTGGCAAACAGCTCGGCGACGCGCGCATGTTCCTGGATGAGCTTTCTTCACCGGATCGGTGCCGATCAGCAACTCGTGCAAGCCGACACGGCCGCGGTAGCCGGTGCCCGAGCATTTGTCGCAACCCACTTTTTCGTACAGGGTGATCTGGCCTTTGTCGTCGCCGAACAACTTGACCCACTCGGCATACAGCGCCTTGAAGGCGGCATTCGGGTCCTTCTTCCAGGTCTCGGTGTTGCTCAGTTCCTCGGCATATTCGGTCAGCAGCGATTTGATCTCATCCTGCGTGGCGATATGCGGCTTTCTTGCAGTCCTTGCACAGGCGCTTGGCCAGACGCTGCGCCAGGATGCCGAGCAGGGCGTCGGCGAAGTTGAACGGGTCCATGCCCATGTCGAGCAGGCGGATGATGGATTCCGGCGCGCTGTTGGTGTGCAGGGTGGCGAACACCAGGTGGCCGGTCAGCGAGGCTTCGATACCGGTGGACACGGTTTCCTTGTCGCGCATTTCACCGACCATGATCACGTCCGGATCGGCACGCAGGAAGGCGCGCATCACCGTGGCGAAATCCAGCCCGGCCTTCTTGTTGATCTGCACCTGGCGCAAGCCCTTCTGGGTGATTTCGACCGGGTCTTCCGCCGTCCAGATCTTGGTGTCCGGCGTGTTGATGTGCTTCAGGATGGAGTGCAGCGTGGTGGTTTTACCGGAACCGGTCGGGCCGCACACGAAGAACAGGCCGTACGGTTTGCTGACGGTCGCTCTTGACCAATTCCAGATTGCGCTCGGAGAAGCCCATCTGATCCAGCGGGATCGGCTCGCCCGAAGCCAGGATACGCATCACCACGTCTTCCACACCGCCCTGCGAGGGAATGGTCGCCACACGCAGCTCGATGTCCAGCGGGCCGTATTTCTTGAACTTGATCTTGCCGTCCTGCGGTTTGCGCTTCTCGGAAATATCCAGATCGCACATGATCTTGAGGCGCGTGACCAGCGCATTGCGATAGGTGGCCGGCACTTCGATGTAGTTCATCAGCGAACCGTCCTTGCGCAGGCGGATCAGGGTCTTGGCCTTGCCCGGCTGCGGCTCGATGTGGATATCGGAAGCGCCCATCTTGTAGGCGTCGACGATGATCTTGTTGACCAGCTTGACCAGCTCGTTGTCGGCCGCAGCGCTGACATCATCCTGGCTGGCCGCGCCGATCTTCCTCCTCATCGCTCCCATGCGAGGTCGAGCAGATCGTCCATCGAGCCTTCCATGTCGGCGAAACCGCCGGTGGACTCACCGGCCCCGCCGCCCCGCCGCCGTAGAACAGGTCCAGCGTGGCCTTGAATTCGCGCTGCGAACAGACCTTGTAGATCAGCCGGTGCTTGGGGAAGATGTTGTTGACCACGCGCGAGGCCTGGATCCGCTCCGGGTCGGTGGTGAGGATGATCAGCACCTTCCGGCGTATCATCAATCGGCACCCAGTGGCTGCTCTCGACATATTCGCGCTTCAGATTGCGCAGCAGGTCGGCGGGCTTGATGCGGTCCGCCTTGAACGGCTCGTAAGGCACGCCGAAGAAGCTGGACAGCGCCTTGCCCAAAGCATCGGGCTTGACCTGGAACTCGTCCAGCAACACATCTTCGATATCCACGCCCTTGCGCCGTGCAGTGCGTGTGGCCAGTTCGAACTCGGCAGCCGACATCACCGCATCGGACACCAGGTAGTCGTACTTGGTCTTGACGGTGCCTGCCTGCTGCTGGCGCTGTCGCAGCGCCACCGCCAAGTGTCTGCGCCAGTTCGCGCACGCCTTCTTCCACCATGGGCGGGAACGGCAGGCCGGCCTTGTTGTTGATGACCTGCATGACCCCGATCAGGTCGCCGCCATCTACGTCGACGATCGGCGCGACCAGCATCTGCTTGGTGCGGTATCCGGTGCGCTTGTCCACATCCTGCAGGAAACGCAAGGTCGTGCTGTAGGAAGTCAGCTCCTGTTCGTCATAGACATCCTTGAGATTGAGCATCTTTTTGTGGAAGGCGGCATAACCGGCAATGCTCTGCTCGGCGATCGGCAGCTTGAGATCCTTGAACGAATTCAGGCCGGTCTTGACCTTGGAGATCAGCGATGCCTTGTCATCGCCAACGACGTAGATCGTCAGACGATCGGCATTGAACAATGCGCAGATATCCTTGCTGACATCCAGCATGATCTCGTCGATGTTGCTGGTGGCGTGGATCTTGTTGGTAACCTGATTGAGGTTCTTGGTGAACTCCAACCGCAACCCCATCTCGTTCATATTGCCTTGCACCGGACTGGCCATACTTTCTTCTCCCTAACCTCTCGGCTGCTATTGTTGCTGTGCTTTGGGCACAGACCACAAGCCGTTTTCCAAAACATATACATCGTATCCCGCCTGCGCCAGGATGAAAGCAGCGGCGGCACTGCGGCGGCCGCTCTGGCAGTATGCGATATAGGGTGTTGCCTTGTTCAGCACCCCGATCGCATTGCGGATGTCGTTGAGCGGCACGTTGATCGCGCCGGGCAATTTGTCATGCCGGTATTCCGGCGGATGGCGCACATCCAGCCATACCGCCCCCTGCGCCACCTTCTGTTTCGCATCCTGAAAGCTGATGCGGTGCAGCAATGGTTCCTGCATCAGCTCCATGAAATCCTGTTTCTTCAGGCGCAACAGCACGCCATTGCTTTTCATCGTCACCGTGGCATTGCGCTTGGTATCGGAGATCAGCGCCTCCTCGCCGAACACGTCGCCCGCCTTCAGTTCGGCCAGCACCAGATTCGCCCCGCCGATCACCCGCGTCACCTGGGCGCGGCCGCTCTCGATCAGGTAGTAATAATCCCCCTCTTCGCCTTCGCGGATGATGACGTCCTTGTCCCATACCGCGACCGCCTCGATGCGATCGAGCAGCTTGCCGATATTGGCCGACGGCAGATAGGCAAACGGGCTGTTGCTCAGATTCTCCGCACTGAACATGCCGGAATTGAGGAACCTTTTGACTGCGGATTCCGTGCCTTCCCTCAGCGCCATCGGTTTCAGGTCGGCCTGATGGGCAAACTGGTCCCAGGTCACCATGCGATCCAGCAGGTCATCGTTCACGCGCAACAATTGCACGTTGGTCAGCGCCTGCGAGGAACGGATATTCGGCTGGCGCTTGCCGATGGGGTGGCGAGCCCATTCCGAGTCGGAGCGGATCACCACCTTGTTGCCATCCTCATACTCCACTTCCAGCTCACCTCGCAGCAGGTACACAGACTGGCCGACCGGCGGGTGCTCCTGGAACGGATCGCGGCCTTGCGCCACGGTTTCCACATGGCAATAGTCGAGCAGCTCGCGCAGGCGCGCAGGGCTGAACGAGGAGATCGGCTCCAACGCGGCAAGTACCCTGATGTCCAAGATGTCTAGCATGCTGTTTTCGTCCTGTCGCTAGAATTCAAAGATCTGCCCGTTCTGCAACATCTTGGGCGTGAATCGTTGAACGCATTCGCCAACTTCCTGCATGGTCAGTTCGGCTTCGCCGGGCTTCAGGTGCGTGATGTATATCTCCGGTTTGAGCTTGAGCTTGCCCAGTTCGTCATTCAGCATCGAAGGGCACAGATGTTTGGATACGACCGCAAGCTCTTTTTCGGCATTGGAAAAAGCGGTTTCGATCATCAGGTACTCCAGGTTCCGAATGCGATTGACCGCATCCCACAAGGCATCGCAAACGGTCGTATCGCCACTGAAGGCCAGACTGGCCTTGCCGCTGTCGATCTGGAAACCGACCGCCGGAACAACGTGGTTCACCGGCAGCGGTGTGATCTTGCGGCCTTTCAACTCTATCGTCTCGCCGACGACGATGCGTTCATAGCGCAGAAGCGGCTGATGCAGATTCGGAATCTCGCTGAAATCCGGCCATATCTCCCAATTGAAGACATGCTGCTTGAGTATCGCCAGTGTTTCGTCTGTCGCGTGAATGACCAGGGGCTGGTCGCGCATGAAGCCCACGCTATCCACCAGCAAAGGCAGGCAGGCGATATGATCGAGATGCGAATGGGTCACGAAGACATGATCGATCACGCACATTTCAGCCAGGCTCAGATCGCCGACACCCGTACCGGCATCGATCAGCACGTCGTGATCGAGCAGCAGCGAGGTGGTACGCAAGTTACCCCCGATCCCCCCGCTGCATCCCAGCACTCTCAATTTCATCTTGGTGTCCCTGCCAACTTATTTCGTCTTGAAAACGAACACGCCATCCCAGTTTTCGCCGGGCGGATTGTTGCGGTAATGTGCAACGCGCTCGGCGTACACTGCGTACAATTTCGACTGCGGGGCGATCTTGAGCAGGTTGATCAGCTGCAATTCCACGCCGTCCCACTCCTGATTGCGGTACATCCTTAGCATGTGCTGGAACAGCTTGATCTCATCCAGCACCGCCTGCGCGACTTCGCCAGCCAGGCCTAGTGGTTCGTAAATGGCCACCGGCTTGTCCTTCCCTTTGACGCGCACCAGATCCAGCTCGCGATAGACGAATTCGGGAGCCGCCGCCCTGGTATGTTCCCCCACCAGCACCTGTGCGCCATACTCCTTGGTGATCCCTTCCAGGCGGGAGGCCAGATTCACCGCATCGCCCATCACGGTATAGGCAACGCGCACTTCGGAGCCCATGTTGCCGACACTCACGCGCCCGGTATTGATCCCCACTCCGATACGGATCTCCGGCCAGCCGCGCTCCTTGAAATGCGGCTGCAGCGCATGCAGCGTGCGCTGCATCTCCAGCCCGGCCAGCACGGCATGGTACGCATGGCGGGCATCGGGCAGCGGCGCACCCCAGAACGCCATAATACAGTCGCCCATGTATTTATCAATTGTGCCGCGATGCCCGTAGACCACGCGCGAGAGCGGCGTCAGGAACTCGTTCATCAACAGCGAAAGATCCTTGGGGTCCAGTCCTTCCGAAATCGTGGTAAAGCCGCGCACATCGGAGAACAGGATGGTCATTTCCCGGCTATCCCCCTCCATCGAGACCTGTTCCGGGTTCTTGCTCATCTCATCCACCAGTTCGCTCGGCACGTACTGTCCGAACAGGTTGGTGATCTGGCGCTTGGTGCGCGATTCGATGAAATAACCGTAGGTCATGTTCAGCGCAAACAGCGCAAGCATCATGAGCAGTCCGCCCGCCAGCGGCATGGCGATGCCGACATTCACCCACAACATGCCATTGCCGATCACCGTAAGCAGCAGCACGGCCGCCGAGAACAGCGTTCCCTGGAACGGGCTCAGCAGCGGCAGCAGGATGGCCAAGTGTCACACCGACGATCAGTATCAGCAGCGCGTTCGCGCCCAAGCGTATAGGGCGGGTTCTGCTTGAGGTTCTGATCGAGAATGCCGCTGATCATGTTGGCATGCACCTCCACGCCGGGATAGACCTCGCCAACCGGCGTGGAGCGCATATCCATCAAACCCGGCGCGGTAGTCCCCACCAGCACGATCTTGTTCTGCATATCCGCCAGCGGAGTACGCTCATGCAGAACATCAGCCGCGGAAATGTAGCGGAACGTGCCGCGCTCGCCACGGAAAGGCACCAGCGTGCTGACCTCCGCATCCACCGGTATGGTCAGGTTCCCCTGTGCCGATTCCAGCTTCAGCCACTCCAGTCCGCCGTAATCCTTGTCCTTGCCCGGCGCAAAACCCGGCAAAAGCTTGGCCATCCCCAGCGCGGCGCGCACTACCGCCAGCGACATTGATTCGTAATAGGCCCCGTCGTATTCGACGATCATCGGCACGCGGCGCACGACGCCATCGAAGTCCACCACCGGGTTGAAATGCCCGGCCAGCCTCGCGTTGCTTTGAAACTCCGGCAGGTTCGCACCGAAACTATCCCAGCGCATGAACGAAATCGGCCGCCCCTTGAATGTTCCTGCCGGAAACACCGGCTCAGGCAGCATGCCAGCCGCACTCTTGTCGGAACCGTGCTCGCTATTGCTGAAGTAGTACCCCAACACAACGTTGCGCTGCTTGATCTTGTCGGCAAAAAGCTTGTCGTATTCAAGCCGGGGCTCGATTCGGGCCAGCACAGACTGGTATTGCGCAACCCCCTTGAACTCGGTGCGCCCAAGATCCTGCAACACCTTCAGGCCGGAGCTGCTGTCCTTCTCGGCAAACACCACGTCGAAACCGACTACAACGGCGCCATAATGCCCGAACAGCTCGTCTACCAGGGCCGCCATCTTGTCGCGCCCCCAGGGCCAGCGCCCCTCTTCCTTCAGGCTTTTTTCGTCGATATCGACAATGACGATGCGGTCGTCTGCCGTTTTCGGCAAGGTCAGCCGCAAACGGTAGTCATAAAGCTTGGCATCCAGGTACTGAACAAAACCGAGGCGATAGAATCTGGTCGCGTCGCCCAGAAACAACAATACCAGCGACATACCGAGCGCAATCAGAAGTGCGTGTTTCTTCAATTGCCCCCCCGCCTTTCACCACCCCGGATTGCGCGTTGACTGATCACTTTGCGTAATCAGGTCTTGAAATAGAACTCCATCTTCACGCCGGCCAGCTCGATAAGGTCGTGATCCCTGAGCTGGTGCGGCTGCTCGCCGATCGATGAACCATTCACCGTGGGGAAACTCCCGCCTTCCACATGGGTGATGAAGTAGCCATGAGGGCGGCGCGCCAGTACCGCCACCTGCACCCCGGGCTTGCCCAGCGTCGTCAGATTCTTCACCAGCTCAAGTTCCTTGCCCGCGTTCGGCCCATTCAATATCTGCACCACTGCGGCTGGAGTCTGTCCCGCCGCTTCAGGCGCCATGCCGCTGCCTGTTGCATTTGTCACGCTGCTGCCCGTCGCATTGGCCAAGCCACTGGCTGTGGCATTGAAATGCGGGACCGCTTCTGTCTTGCGTGTCTGGGTGACATCCAGTGGCGACTTGGCGAAACCTTCGCCATGCGCAGGCTTGACTGGCGCGCGCAACACCATGGTCTTCTCGAAATCCGCCGCCGAAGTTTGCGTCGGCTGGTCGTTCAGGTATTTGAGCTTGTACTTGCCGATCTCGATCAGATCGTTGTTCTGCAAGAAGTGTTTTTTGGTTGGTGCGCCGTTGACGGCCAATCCGTTGGTGCTGTCCAGATCTTCCAGGAAGGAGTCGTTCAGGATGGTGACAATGGCAGCATGCTCGCTGCTCACCGCGAGGTTATCGATCACGATGTCGTTGTGCGGCTTGCGGCCTATCGTCGTACGCTCTTTGTTCAGCGGATATTCTTTCAGCACCGCGCCATCCATGCTGAGTATCAATTTAGCCGGCATATCATCTATCCCCGTAGTTAACTTTCACCATCTCAACTTCCAAACCAGGAACGCAGCTTCGCCATCCAACCGCGCGGGGCGGCGAAGCTCTCCTTTACCTTGACCAGAATGACCGACACGTTATCGCGTCCGCCATTGTCGTTGGCCAGCTGTATCAGCTGTGTTGCCGCCAACGGCAAATTGTTCTGCAGCATCTCCACCGTCGAGCCAATGTCGCCGTCTTCGACCATGTCGTTCAGGCCATCGGAACAGAGCAAATAGATGTCCCCGGTCTGAACCTCATGCACATGCAGCTCGGGTTCGACGTCGGCGTCGATTCCCACTGCGCGCGTCACCAGGTTCTTGTTTTTGGACAAGCGCGCATCTTCCTTGCTGATCAGCCCGCTGTCGATCTGCTCCTGCAGCAGGGAATGATCGCGCGTAATGGACTCAAACGAGTCTCCGCGCAGACGGTACATGCGCGAATCGCCGATATGCGCCACAGCCACGCGGTCATCGTAGAACAACGCGGTGACGATGGTCGTGCCCATTCCGGCATATTGCGGCTGGCTCTGCGCGGCACGGAAGATGGACAGGTTGGCCTTCTTCACGTTGTCGTGCAACAGCGCCACGCCCAATTCCTTGCCCGAACTGTCCATATCTTCCGGACGAGCACCCTCAAGATGGTGCCGAACTTCGCTGGACAACACCGAAACCGCAATTCCGCTTGCCACTTCGCCCGCATTATAGCCGCCCATCCCGTCCGCAAGCACCACCAATCCGAGGTCCGCATCGTAAGCGACGCTGTCCTCGTTATGCGAGCGCACCATCCCGGGGTTGGTCTGGCTGACTATCTCAAGCGCATTTCGTATATCCACGTACCACCCCTGAAAACGTTTTATCGTTATTCCTGCATGTCATATCTACTGCTTGCCCAGACTGCTGGCGCACTGCCGGATCGCTTCTGCCATCGCATTCCCGCTCGCGTAACGGTCTTCTTTGTTCTTCGCCAGCGCCTTGTTGATGATGGCGACCACACACGGCGGCACGTTCGGGTTGATGCTCAGAATGTCGGCCGGCTGTTCATTCGCGATCCTGAACATGAGCTGAGCCATCGAATCGCCCTCGAATGGCAGCTTACCACATGCCAGTTGGTACAAGCTCACCCCCAGGGAGAACAAATCCGAATGGCCTTCGATCTTGACGCCGGACAACTGCTCGGGCGACATGTAGGAAGGCGTGCCCAGCACCATGCCGGTCTTGGTCTTGGACGAGTCGGTGATGCGCGCGATGCCGAAGTCGGTAACCTTCACCGTATCGGTCTCCGGGTCGTACATGATATTGGCCGGCTTGATGTCGCGGTGCACCACGTTCAGGCTGTGCGCATAACCCAGCGCATCCGCCACGCGCGCCACGATGCTCAGCACCTTCGGCAACGGCAGCAAATTGGGCTGCTTGGTGTACATCACCAGGTCTTTCCCCTTGAGGAATTCCATCGCGATGTAGGCCAGGTCGTGCTCCTCGCCCGCATCGTACATGGTAACGATGTTGGGGTGGTTCAGGCGCCCGGCCGTCTCGGCCTCGCGGAAGAAGCGTGCCTTGACGTCTTCCAGCTCGTCCGCCTCGAACTCCTGCGACAGCGCCATGGTCTTGATCGCCACGACACGGCTGATCTTCGGGTCCTTGCCCAGATAGACAACGCCCATCGCGCCCTTGCCCAGCTCTTTTTCGATCTCGTAGCGGCCCAGCATCGGCTTGGCCACATTAGCCTGGTCCAGCTTCATCGTACTGTCGTTGCTCCTGCCCGAAGCTCCGCCCAGGATCACCGTCTCGGCCATTGCCTTGGATTGCGCCGTGCGCGCTTCCAGATCGCGGAATTTCGGGTTGTGATCGGCCATGTATCTGAACACCGATTCGGCCTTGTTGAACTGGCGCTTGCGCTCGAAATCCAGTCCGAGGTTGTACAGCACATCCATCAGGCTGTCGTCCAGCGGCACCTTGCGGAACTTGTCGAAGGCCATATCCAGCTGGCCCTGCCCCTGGAACGCCAGGCCCAGCATGCGATTGCTCTCGGCCGAATCCGCGTCGGACTTGAGTTTTCCCCGCTCGGTCATCAGGAAGCGCTTGGTCGTCAGCAACAAGTGACCGACCAGCAGCAGGGCGGCAGGCAACATCAGCTGCAGCCACATCGCCTGCGTCGTCATCAGGATGAAGTGAACGCCCAGCAGCAGCACGAACAGGACGCCGGTGACTGCGGCCGCCAATCCTGCACTCAGGCGCGGCATCAGCAAGATCAGGTAGAGCGACACCGCCAGGAAGACCGCGCTCTGGGCCCAGAAACCCCATCTGGGCGTAACGAAGAAGTCCTGCTTGAGGATGCTGGATACCGAATGCGCCAGCGTCACCACCGGCGGCATGCCCGCCGAGATCGGCGTCACTTGCGAGGCCCCCACGCCGGCTGCGGTGGCACCGATCAGCACGATCTTGTCGCGGTATTTCTCAGCCGGGATCTTGCCGCTCAACACGTCGTAGAACGAATCCACCTGGAAAGCGGGTTTGCCGTCGCGGTCGCCATAAAAGAAGGTATGCATGCGCAATGCCGGGTCAGTGGCGATATTCAGGTTGCCCACCCTCACCCCCTCGCCCCAGGGTGACCTTGATATCTTGTGGCTCAAGATTCAGGCTTTTGGCTGCCAGCATCAGTGACAGCGATGGGTAATATTGGTCGAAATAGCCGATCACCAACGGCTCGGTGCGCACAGCGCCATCCACGTCCGGCGTGACATTGAGGTGGCCGAGGGCCAGCGCCTTGGAGCCCAGCGCCGGAATAGGAATCTGCACGCCCATCGAAGGGAAGGGCAAAGCCGAATCTTCGCCGCCCTGGATATTGACCAGATTGATTCTTCAGCACGTAGTCCGGAAGAGGGCTGTCCGGCTTGCCTTGCGGTTCTCCCAGCTCAAAGTACATGCCCAACAGCACATCGTTGGCCTTGGCCATGCTGTCGGCAAGCTTCTGGTCGTTGTCCAGATGCTGCAGCGCGTCCTGCAACAGCGCATCCAGCTGGTTCCATTCATCAGGATTGCTGTGCTTCAGGGAGGAGTTGGCCAGGATTGCGCCGATCTTGTTGATGTAGTCCAGGCCCGGATCGATTTGCGGCTCGGAAAAGAAAACGGTGTTGCCGACCACCTTGGCATGCCCGTCCGCCAGGATGTCGAGCATGCGCCCTTGAATGGCGCGCGGCCAAGGCCAACGGCCGAGGTTGGCGATGCTTTGGTCGTCAATGGCGATGATGGCGATCTTGTCGCTGGGCACGCGCGACGATGCCAGCACTCCCCAGTCATACGCCTTGCGCTCCAGACTCTGGATCAGATCGCTGTTGGCACTGAACAGGAACACCAGCGCGACCAGCAAAGCAGTGAACCAATCGGCTTTCCAAAATGCTTTTCTCATCTTTGCACTGCCCGTTTTCACTCAATCCCTGAGCACACAAGTCCGAATACTAAAACATTTTCCAGATTCAAACCATACCTGTTTGATTTATCAGCCATTTCACTTTACCAGCAGCACCGGCACCTTCGCCAGGTGAGCGACTTTGCTCGCCACCGACCCGAGCAGCAGATCGGAAAGCGAGTTCTGGCCATGCGCACTGATCACGATCTGGTCCACCTGTTGTTCTTGCGCATATTGCACCACAGCCTCGGCCGGCGTTCCCACGCTGATGTGGTAGCTGTAGGCCAGGCCTGCGGCATCCAGTTTGGCGCGCGCCTCCGCCAGTGCGGCCATCCCCTGTTCGCGGTAATAGTCGTTGATGGTGTCCTGATTGATGAACAGCTTCACGTTGCCGGAAGCCAGCTTCCACTGCACGTTCAGCAGGCACACCTGCGGTGCTTCCCTGAGCCAGCCCATGCTGGCGATCACATGATCCACGGCGCGATTGGCCGCCGCGGAGCCGTCTATGGGGATCAATACTTTCATCATCTGTCTCCGTTCTTATTTGCGTGCCGCAGGTACTTGCTCGTCCACCAGATCCACCGCCTTCGCGGTAGCGGCCTTGCGTAGCGCCAGCCACTTGCCCAGCACCAGCACCAGCACCGCACACAGCGACGGGACCAGCCAGTGCAGCGCATGCCGTGCCTCGACCATTTCTTTGAATAGCGCCTCACCGATCAGCATCTCGCCCGCCACGTAGCCCAGTAACGCCCCGCCGGCATAGATAATGAACGGGAAACGATCGATCAGTTTCAGCACCAGCTGGCTGCTCCAGGCGATCAGCGGGATGCTCACCAGCAAGCCGAACACCAGCAGCATGGCATTACCGTGCGCCGCACCGGCCACACCGAGCACATTGTCCAGGCTCATCACGAAGTCGGCGATGATGATGGTCTTCACCGCCCCCCACAGGTGGGTGTCGGCCTTGACATTGCCCTCGCCGTGCTCGTCCTCCTCGGGCAGAATCAGCTTGATGCCGATCCAGATCAGCAGCAAGGCACCGACCAGCTTCAGATAAGGCAGCGACAGCAGGCTCACCGCAAAGAACGTAAGCACCACACGCAACCCGATCGCTCCTACCACGCCGTAGGTGATGCCCTTCTTGCGCTGCTCCGTCGGCAAATTACGGCATGCCAAGGCGATCACCACCGCGTTGTCGCCGGACAACAATAAGTCGATCACGATGATCTTGAACACGTCCACCCAGAACTGGGAGGTTTGCATCATTTCCAGCATTGCATTCCTTTCAACACCCTTTTCCGCTGATTACGCCGCTTAGACGGACGTATTGCCGACACAATCTGCGTCAATCTGCGTAATCTGCGGATAAGAGTTCAGCCTTTCAGCACCTTCTGCATCGTGCGCCCCATCTCCGCCGGGTTGCGCGTGATGTGGATGCCGCACTCTTCCATCACCGCCAACTTCTCGTTGGCACCACCCTGTCCGCCAGAGATGATCGCACCGGCATGGCCCATGCGCTTGCCTTCCGGCGCGGTGACGCCGGCGATGAAGCCGACCACCGGCTTCTTCATGTGCTGTTTGATCCAGCGCGCGCATTCCTCCTCGTCACTGCCGCCGATTTCGCCGACCATGATCACCGCATCGGTCTCTGGATCGTCGTTGAACAGCTTCATCACGTCGATGTGCTTGAGACCGTTGATCGGGTCGCCACCGATGCCGACGCAGGATGACTGCCCGTAGCCGAGCGCGCTGAGCTGTCCGACCGCTTCATAAGTCAGCGTGCCGGAGCGCGACACCACGCCGATCCGCCCCTTCTTGTGGATGTGCCCAGGCATGATGCCGATCTTGATCTCATCCGGCGTGATCAGGCCGGGACAGTTGGGGCCGATCAGCAAGGTCTTCCTGCCTTGCATCTTGTAGCGCGTCTTCAGCATGTCGTGCACCGGAATGCCTTCGGTGATGCAGATCACCAGATCCAGCTCGGCTTCGACCGCCTCGTCGATCGCTGCCGCCGCGCCCGACGGCGGCACGTAAATCACCGACACGGTGGCGCCGGTCGCTTCCTTGGCGTCGCGCACCGAGGCATACACCGGGATACCCTCAAAATTCTCGCCCGCTTTTTTCGGGTTTACTCCCGCAACGAAACAGTTGGCGCCGTTCGCGTAGGCCTTGCACTGCTGGGTGTGGAACTGGCCGACCTTGCCGGTCATGCCCTGGGTGATGACTTTGGTATCTTTATTGATGAGGATGCTCATTTCGCCCCCTTTGCCGCGGTGACCACTTTCTGCGCCGCGTCTGCCATATCGTTGCCGGAGATGATGGGCAAGCCCGATTCCGCCAGGATCTTCTTGCCAAGTTCCACGTTGGTGCCTTCCAGCCGCACCACCAGCGGCACGGTCAGATGCACTTCGCGCGCGGCCGCCACCACGCCTTCGGCGATCACATCGCACTTCATGATGCCACCGAAGATATTGACCAGAATGGCGCGCAGATGCGGATTCTTCAGCATCAGCTTGAACGCCTCGGTGACCTTCTCCTTGCTGGCGCCGCCGCCGACATCGAGGAAGTTGGCCGGGTTGCCGCCGTAGAGCTTGATGATGTCCATGGTCGCCATCGCCAGACCGGCGCCGTTCACCAGGCAGCCGATATCGCCGTCGAGCTGGATGTAGCTCAGGTCGAACTTCGACGCCTCGATCTCGGCCGGGTCCTCCTCGTCCAGATCGCGCATCGCGACGATCTCGGGATGCCGGTACAGCGCATTGGAATCGAAATTGAATTTCGCATCCAGCGCCATCACGTGGTTGTCCGCGGTCAGCACCAGCGGATTGATCTCGGCCAGCATGGCGTCCTTCTCGACGAAGGCGCGGTACAGCCCCTGCAGCACCTTCACCGCCTCGGCATTCGCCGCGTCGGGGATGCCGATGGCACGCGCCGTCTGTGCCGCCTCGACCTCGGTCAGCCCTGCCACCGGATCGATGCGCACGGTGCGGATCTTTTCCGGCGAGTGTTTGGCGACCTCTTCGATCTCCATGCCGCCCTCGCTGGACGCCAGCAAGGCCACGCGCTGCGAGCCGCGATCCACCACCATGCCGACATAGAATTCCTTGACGATCTGCGCGCCTTCTTCGATCAGCAGGCGCCGCACCTTCTGCCCCTCCGGACCGGTCTGGTGCGTGACGAGCTGCATGCCGAAAATCTGGCCCGCATACTGGCGCACTTCATCCAGCGACTTCGCCACCTTCACGCCGCCGCCCTTGCCGCGACCGCCGGCATGGATCTGCGCCTTCACCACCCAGACTTTGCCGCCCAGTTGCTGGGCCGCCACAACGGCCTCATCGGCGCTGAAGCACGCCGTTCCGCGCGGAGTCGGCACGCCGAATTCGCGCAATATTTCTTTCCCTTGGTATTCGTGGATTTTCATGATGTCTCCGGATCAGGAGGGCGAAATTTACCAGAGCGCGAGATAAATCGCATAAATTTCATTTACAAAACCGTCTCTCTTCAACGATATTCTTCAGAGCAGGGAACAAGCTGCACACTGAAACCAACTCCAACTGAAATTGTCGAAGTGCAAGTCTCATCATAGAATGCCGCCAGATTAATCCCCGCTCCCATTTAGGTGTTTTCCCACCCCATGAATATAGAAGCTCTAACGATCTATTTGATTCCGCTTGCCCTGGTTCTGTTCTTTTATCTGCGCGGGCGCCACAAGAAAGAAACGTCAGCCGTCGAACAGTTCCACGAGGCGATCGAGGCCGGATTGACCGAGCCCTCGTCCTTGCACCCCGAGATCAACCCAAAACTTTGCCTCGGCTCAGGCAGCTGCATCACCGCCTGCCCGGAGGAAGCGATCGGCATGATCAAGGGCAAAGCCGTATTGATCAATCCGACGCTATGCATCGGCCACGGAGCTTGTGCCGCGGCTTGTCCGCACGATGCAATCAAGCTGGTTTTCGGCACGACAAAACGCGGCATGGATATTCCCCAAGTCGATTCGAACTTCGAGACCAACATCCCCGGCATCTTCATTGCGGGTGAATTGGGCGGCATGGGACTGATCCGCAAAGCCGCGAGCCAGGGCAGTCAGGCAATGGCCTCCATCGCAAAACTCAAGGGCGGCAGCAATCCTTACGACGTGGTCATCGTCGGCGCGGGGCCTGCCGGTCTGGGTGCAGCACTGGGAGCGATCGAAAGCAAGTTGAAATATATCGTCATCGAACAGGAAACCTCTCTGGGCGGGGCCATCTTTCAATACCCGCGCAACAAGGTCGCCATGACTGCGCCAGTGAAACTGCCGGTCATCGGACAAATGCATTTCAAGGAAGTCAGCAAGGAAAAACTGCTCGAATTCTGGCATGCCATCATCCAGAAGACCGGCATCCGGTTGAATTACAACGAACGCATGGAAGATATCACCAGGACCGATGGCGGTTTCATCGTCAAAACCACCAAAGGCTCATACCAGACCCGCGCCGTATTGCTGGCCATCGGCCGGCGCGGCACGCCGCGCAAACTGGGTGTTCCCGGCGAGGATTTGCCGAAAGTGGTGTATCGCCTGATCGATCCGGAGCAATACCGCAACCAGCATGTCGTCGTCGTGGGCGGCGGCGATAGCGCACTGGAAGCCGCCATCGCCATTGCGGAACAGCCGGGGACGACCGTCACACTCTCTTACCGCAGCGAGGCATTCGGCCGCGGCAAACCAAAGAACCGCGAACGCCTGAAAGAAATGTCGGAGAAGGGCAGAATCGACGTGCGCCTGAAATCGAATGTGAAACTGGTCGAGAAAGACAAGATCACGCTGGAGCAGGACGGAAACAAGTTCTCGATCCCGAACGATGCGATCATCGTCTGCGCAGGCGGCATCCTGCCCACACCATTCCTCAAGCAGATCGGCGTGATGGTCGAGGCTAAATTCGGTACTGCGTAGGGGAGAAAGTCAAAGATGGTGCCGCTTGTCGGATTCGAACTGACGACCTACCGCTTACAAGGCGGTTGCTCTACCAACTGAGCTAAAGCGGCGGGTGAAACTGGTGGGTCGGGCGAGATTCGAACTCGCGACCAACGGATTAAAAGTCCGCTGCTCTACCGACTGAGCTACCGACCCCTCCCAAAAGGGAGCGCGCATTATACGGGTTTGACTTCGAGTGTCAAACAAACGCGTGGCGAAACTTTATGCCCCGATAGCGCGTGGCATCAGGCACACCTGCCGACTGCGAACCCTTCACGGCGCAACCGGCAGGAATCGCAGCGACCGCAGGCGCGGCCCTGCTCATCGGCCTGGTAACAGGAAACCGTGATTCCGTAATCCACCCCAAGCTGCACCCCTGCCCGAATGATCTCGGCCTTGGAGAGATGCAGCAACGGCGCATGCAAAGTGAGCGGCTTACCCTCTACTGCAGCCTTGGTCGCCAGATTCGCCATACGCTCAAATGCGTTCACATATTCGGGACGGCAATCGGGATAGCCGGAATAATCCACCGCATTCACGCCGAAGAAGATGTCCTGCGCCTGGAGCACTTCCGCCCAGGCCAGGGCCAGCGACAGCATGATGGTGTTGCGGGCCGGAACATAAGTGAGCGGGATCCCGCTGCTGGCGCCTTCCGGCACCGCAATATTGGGCATCGGTCAGTGCCGAGCCGCCGAATCCGGTGAGATCGATATTAATGACCCGGTGCTCATGCGCTCCCAGTGCCTTGGCGACGCGCTGTGCCGCGGCCAGTTCGGCGTGATGGCGCTGACCGTAATCCACGCTCAGGGCATAGCATTCGAACCCCTGTGCGCAAGCCATCGCCAGCACCGTTGCAGAGTCCAGCCCGCCTGAGAGCAATACCACAGCTCGTTTCATGATCAACGTCCCACCTCATTACCCCACAACAGTTTGTGCAACTGCACCTGCAAGCGCACCGGCAAGCGGTCGCGCAAGATCCATTCGGCGACATCCCGCGCCTCCAGCTGCCCTTGTGCCGGCGAGAACAGCACCGCGCATCGCCTTGCCAGCTCCCGCTCCTGCAGCACCTGCTGCGCCCAGCGATAATCCGCCTCGTCGCACAGGACGAATTTGATCTCATCGTGCGGGTTGAGATGTTCCAGATTGCCCCACAAATTCTTCTCGACTTCTCCGGAAGCCGGTGTCTTGATGTCGAGCACCTTCACCACCCGCGCATCCACGCCGCTCACGTCAAGCGCCCCGCCTGTCTCCAGTGAGACCTCGTAACCCGCATCGCACAAAGCACGCAGCAGGGACAGGCAGTTCTTCTGCGCCAACGGCTCACCGCCGGTGACGGTGACGTAACGCGGGGCATAGCGTGCCACCTCGGCCAGGATCGCCTCCTGCGTCATGGTCTGCCCGCCTGTGAAAGCGTAGGTGGTATCGCAGTAGTTGCATCGCAAAGGACAACCGGTCAGACGCACGAACACGGTCGGCAGGCCGACACGGCTGGTCTCGCCTTGCAGTGAAAAGAATATCTCGTTGATGCGCAACGAATCATTGCCGGAGGACATATCCATCACCTCCGTTTATTTGATGGTGGCAAGGCGCTTCTTGGCCTTCTCCGATGCATCGCTTCCCGGGAACTGGGAAATGAGTTGTTTCAGTGTCTTCTTCGCAGCGATCTTGTTCTTCAAGCTCACCTGGCATTCTGCGACGTTGAGCATCGCTTCCGCCACGCGGGGATGATCCTGATATTTTTCTATCAGCGACTGGTAACTGCTTATGCTGTTCTTGCAATCCTTAAGCAGGAAATAGGCATTCCCCATCCAGTAGAGAACGTTTGCCTCATGCACGGATTGCGGGTAGTTCTTCAGGAAATCTTTGAACGCGGTTACCGCATTCTGGTAGTTCTCTGCCCGGTAAAGCGTGTAGGCAGCCTCGAATGCATGACTCTCGCCCAGCGGGTCGGCAGAGATATCCCTGGTGCCATCGCCCCCCTTGGACGCAGCAGCGTTCGCATCGCCGCTTCCTTCGATATGCCGCAGACGCGTATCCAGATCGACATAGAAATCCTTCTGGCGTTTTTCGGCATCCTGAAGATTGTGGGTGAACTCTTCGTTCTGTCCGCGAATCTTGCGCAATTCGGTGTTCAACGCTTCCAGCTGCATCTGCAGATCAAGGATGGAGCGGATGTACTGCTCCTTATCCGCCTCCGACGAGGCCAGCGCCTGCTCAAGTTTGGCGATGCGCGCTTCCTGTACCTGCAATTGCTTGCGGGCATCGTCGTCCGAGAACAGCCCCGCCGCAGCGTGACTGCTCACGAACAACAAACAGATCGACAACCAGTAGCGCATGTGCGGTCGATTTATTTGGTGATATCGACGATATCTGCGCGACGGTTCTGGGACCAGCATGTCTCATTATGGTCGGCACAACGCGGTTTTTCTTCGCCGTAGCTGATCGTTTCGATCTGGGAAGCCTTGGCGCCAGCGAGGATCAACAGCTTCTTGACGTTGTTGGCACGACGCTGCCCCAATGCCAGGTTGTACTCGCTGCTGCCGCGTTCGTCGGCATTGCCTTCCACGCGCACTTTGGCGCCCCTGTTCTTGCTCAGATATGCACCGTGTGCTTGTACCGTGGGGCGATCATTGGGCTGAACCGCATCCACATCGAACGGGAAATACACGCTGCGATTTGCCAGCAAGGCAGCTTCTGCGCTTTCGGCAGTTGAAGCCGCAGCTTCAGCGCCGGCTGCAGTAGCCTCGGGAGTTGTAGCAGTCTGCGCCGTTTCCGCAGCGCCGGTCGCGGGTGCGGCAGCTGAAGTAGCCGCAGATGCAGGAGCAGGAGTCTCGCTGGACGCTTCTTTCGGCTTTTCAGTTGCGCAAGCTGCCAGCAGGTTTACCAATACGATACTCAGGATAATTTTCTTATTGATCTTCATCGTGATCTCCATGTTTATTGTTTAAGGAAAGGCCCCCAGATCGGCTCGCGTATGTCGCCGCGCTGGGCAACCATCTTCTGCCTCACTCTGCCATCGCTGGATACGGTCGCCAATATACCACGACCTTGCGACTCGGTTGCGAACAAGACCAGCTTGCCGTTGGGTGCGAAACTCGGTTTCTTCTCCCAGCCGCCGTTAGTCAGTATTTGCATCTGTTTGTTCTCGAAATCCTGCACGGCGATGTAAAAGATCCCGCCGTCAAAATGCGAGAACACGAAACTCTTGCCGTCCGGGCTGTAGCGCGGCGAGAAATTATTGTCGCCATCGAATGTCAGCCGCTCGGCATTTCCGCCATCCACGTCGACACGATAGATCTGCGCACTGCCGCCGCGATCCGATGTAAACAGCAGGTTCTTGCCGTCAGGCGAATACATCGGCTCGGTATCGATGGTTTCGCTGAAAGTGATCCGGCGCAGATCGCTGCCGTCGTTGTTCACGGTGTAGATCTGCGAGCTGCCCTCGTGCGTCAACACCAGCGCGAGTCGCTTGCCGTCCGGAGACCAGGCCGGCGCGCTATTGCTGCCGGGGAAGTCGGCCACCACATTGCGCTGGCGCGTTGCCAGCGATTGCACGAAGACCGAAGCATGCCCCCGCTCGAAACTCACGTAAGCAAGCTGGCTGCCGTCCGGAGACCATGCCGGCGACATGATCGGTTCGTTCAACGCCAGCAGGGTCTGTTCGCCGTAGCCGTCGCTATCCGCCACAACCAGGCGGCAATGCTTGCCCTCGCGGTTCACATAAGCGATGCGGGTGCTGAACACGCCGGGGCTGCCCGTCAGTTTCTCGAAGATCAGATCGGCGACGCGATGCCCGATGGCCCGCATCTGGTCGCTTTTGGCGGTCACCGCCAGTCCGATCAGCTCGATATGGCGCACCATATCCAGCAGGCGGAACCGCACCTCCACGCGTCCGCCATCCAGCATGCGCACCCTGCCGATGACCAGCGCGTCCACGCCAGCCCATTCGGCATAATTGACCTCGTTGGGTTCGTGCGGCGCCCTTCCTGCCGGATCGATCAGCTTGAACAATCCGGTACGCATCAGATCGTTGGACACCACGCTGCTGATCGCCTGCCCGGGTATCTGCTCCTCCCCGGCAAAACGGACCAACGAGATGGGAATCTGATGCTCGCCCGCCCCCGTGATCTCGATGGTCAATTCGGCCCGCGCCACGCACGCCACACACAACAACACGATAAAACCCAACAAACGCATATACATCCTCTTCTACGGCCTGATAGACAATTTCAACTCGCGAAACATTTTCTGCAGCGTTGCATCGGCCGGCACCGGCAAGGGCTCTGCCGAAAGAATGGCCCGGGCCGCGGCCTCATCGTAAGCGGTGTAGCCGCTGCTCTTGATCAGCACCGGATCATCCATCAGCGTCCCATCCGGCAACAAGGTCACCTTGAAGATCGCTTCGGTATTTCCCGGCACATCCTGCTTGACCATCTTGCTGCGGATCTTGCTGCGTATCATGTCCTGATAACGATCAACCTGCACTTGCGTCGCCCGGCTCACCTCGGCGCGAACCTGGTTCTGCACTGCCTGAACCCGCGCCTGCTCGGCGGCCTGCTTTTTCTCATAATCCTGCAACGCTTTCAGTTCGGCTTCCTGCCTTGCTTTCGCTGCCACCTTCTCTTTTGTCTCGTTCTTCTTCGCCAACTGTTCCTTCAGCGGGGCTTTCCGGCTTTTCTTCTCGCGCATCTCGATTTCCGCCTTCGCCGGCGGGGATACGGGCGCTACGACCTTCGCCGGAAGCTTCGGTTCCGTTCTCGCCGGGGGAGCGTGCTCCGGCGGATGTTCTTCATGCACGACCTCGGTATTCGGCAGGCTGGACCACATCTCGACCATGAATTCCTCGTTAGGCCGGGGTTGCCGATGAACACCAAAATACAGCAAGCTGAAAAACACCAGGTGCACCAGCAACGCCAGCACACCGGCGGAAAAACGATGGGGTTCCGGATAGTTCAGCGTGGCACTCATCGAGTCTTGGCAAGCAGGCCGATCTTCTTGATGTGCTGCTGTTGCACCATATCCATGACGTTGATCACCGCTTCATAGCGCACACTCTTGTCCGCGGAGATCACCACCGGCTGATCGGGATTCTTTTCCAGGCTTTGCTGCAAACGCAGCTGCAACTCTTCGCGCGATACCGGCGTTTCCTGCCCGCCCCGGCCGTGGTCACGCAAGGCCAGCGTGGTGTCCTTCTTGATGACGATCTCCAGCGGTGCCACCGGCGGGGTCAGCGACTTGCCCACGCTGGGCAGATCGATCTGCCCCGGCGTCATCAGCGGGGCGGTGATCATGAAGATCACCAGCAACACCAGCATCACGTCGATGTAAGGCACGACGTTGATCTGGCTCATCGGGCGATGTTCGCTGCGCCGGCGCTGCATTGTTATGGCTGCCGCTGCAAGACGTTGGAGAATTCTTCGATGAAACTATCGAAGCGCGAGGACAGGCGTGTCACATCATGCACATAACGATTGTAGGCCACCACCGCGGGGATCGCCGCGAACAGACCCATTGCCGTCGCCACCAGCGCTTCGGCGATACCCGGGGCGACCAGCGCCAAGGTCGCCTGGCCGACGTTGGACAGGCCGCGGAACGCGTTCATGATGCCCCACACCGTGCCGAGCAGGCCGACATACGGGCTGACCGAGCCGACCGTGGCGAGGAACGACAGATGCGACTCCAGATGATCCACCTCGCGCTGGTAGCATGCACGCATCGCCCGGCGCGTCCCCTCCATCACTGCGGCGCTGTCCACGCCGTGCGTCTTCCTCAGTTTGACGAATTCGGCAAAGCCGGCGGCGAAGATACGCTCCTGCGCACCGACATCGCGCCGGGCATGGCTGGTCGCCTGCTGGTATAGCGCGTTCAGGTTCGGGTTGCCCCAGAACGCATCCTCGAATTCGCGCGTCTGCTTGATCGCCGCACGTACGTCGAAGAGCTTGAGGAAGATGTACCACCAGGACATCAGCGACACCAGCAGCAACATACCCATCACCAGCTGCACCAGCAAGCTGGCGTTGGCGACCAGATGAATGAACGACAAGTCCTGAATCATTTCCATTTGCTCAATCCCACTGTTTACGCATGATTTCCGGCACGCTCACCGGTTTGAAAGTCTTCACGTCCACGCACACCAGATGCACCTCGCCTTCGGTGAGCAGCTCCTCCCCGCGCAGGATCGTCTGGTCCAGCGTCACCCGGCTGCGGCCGACGTCCTTGATCTGCGCCGTCACCGTCAGCAGGTCGTCGAGCAGCGCGGGGCGCAGATAATCCAGCTTGATCGAGCGCACCACGAACATCACGCCGAGCTCCTTCATCATGCCGGCGTTGCTGTAACCGAAGGTGCGCAACCACTCGGTGCGGGCACGCTCCATGAAATTCACGTAATTGGCGTGGTAGGCCACACCGCCCGCATCGGTGTCCTGGTAGTACACCCGCACCGGCAGCGAAAAGATCTTGTGCTTACTCATCCCACAGTTCCTTGTTGTGCACGCTTCTGGGCTGCACCAGGCCGAAATGCTGGTAGGCATTGGCCGTGGCGACGCGCCCGCGCGGCGTGCGCTGCAGGTAGCCCTGCTGGATCAGATAAGGCTCCAGCACATCCTCGATGGTGTCGCGCTCTTCGCCGATGGCGGCGGCGAGGTTGTCCACGCCGACCGGCCCGCCGGTGAACTTCTCGATCACGGTCTGCAGCAGCTTGCGGTCCATCACATCCAGCCCGCGCGAATCCACGTCCAGCATGGTCAGCGCGGCATCGGCCACTTCGCGCGTGGCGTTGCCGTCGGCGCGCACATCGGCATAGTCGCGCACGCGGCGCAGCAGCCGGTTGGCGATGCGCGGCGTGCCGCGCGAGCGCTTGGCGATCTCCAGCGCCCCATCCTGCGAGATGGGCAGCTCCAGCAAACCGGACGAGCGCGTGACGATGCGCTGCAATTCTTCCGGCGTATAGAACTCCAGCCGCGCCACGATGCCGAAGCGGTCGCGCAGCGGATTGGTCAGCATGCCGGCACGTGTGGTCGCGCCGACCAGCGTGAACGGCGGCAGGTCGATCTTCACCGAACGCGCGCCCGGCCCCTCGCCGATCATGATGTCGATCTGGTAATCCTCCAGCGCGGGATACAGGATTTCTTCCACCACCGGCGACAGGCGATGGATCTCGTCGATGAACAGCACGTCGTTGGGTTCGAGGTTGGTCAGCAGGGCAGCGAGGTCGCCGGCGCGTTCCAGCACCGGGCCGGAAGTGTGGCGGATGTTGACGCCCATCTCGCGCGCGATGATCTGCGCCAAAGTGGTCTTGCCCAGGCCCGGCGGGCCGAACAACAGCACATGGTCGAGCGGCTCGCCGCGCTTCTTCGCCGCCTGGATAAAGATCTCCAGCTGGCCGCGTATCTTTTCCTGCCCGACGTATTCGTCGAGCTGCTTCGGGCGCAACGCGCGTTCCAGCGCCTCCTCCTGCTGCTGACGCGGGCGCGGCGGAGATGATGCGCGATGCGGTGAGGTCGTCGTTCTGGATCATGCTTTGGATAATAGTTTAAGTGCCTGGCGGATACCGTCGGATACGCCGGTCTCCTTCGGCAACTGCTTGGCCGCCCAATCGGCTTCCTTCTCGTTGTAACCCAGTGCCAGCAAGGCATTGACGATGTCGTTACCCGCCGAGGGCGCAGCCATGCCAGCGGCAGCAGCCGTGCCCGTGACCGCGAACTTGCCCTGCAACTCCAGCAGCAGCCGTTCGGCGGTCTTCTTGCCCACACCGGGAACCTTGGTCAGGCGCGCGGCATCCTTGTTCGCCACGGCGGCGGCAAGGTCGGCGATGGACAAGGCCGGACAGCACGGCCAGCGCCATCTTCGGTCCCACGCCGCTGATCTTCAGCAACTGGCGGAAGGCGGTACGCTCCTCGTGCGTCAGGAAGCCGAACAGCAGATGCGCATCCTCGCGCACGATGAGCTGCGTGTGCAGCACCACCTTCTCGTTCAGCGCAGGCAGGTTGTAGAACGTGCTCATCGGCACATCCACCTCGTAGCCCACGCCCTGCACATCCAGCAGGATCTGCGGCGGGTTCTTTTCCAGCAATATGCCGCTCAGTCTTCCTATCATTCCCTATCACTCCCCCCCGTTTGTGGTGATAACCAGCGACTTGCCCGCTTGCGGGCTTAGTCGAATGGCTAGTAGTTCCATCAGGCTCAGGGCAAACGGACTAGTTCGGCGCTTCCCTGAATCAATGCGCACGGCTGAATATCAATGCCAGCGACAGCAGCGTGCCATGCACCATCATCGCGCCGATGGTCGCCTTGATCGCATCGCCGAGCTGCTGCGGTTGCGCGGCATGCTGCAACAGCAGGCGTGCCGCCTTCACGCTCAGCGGCAGCGCCAGGAAAGCCAGCAGCGCGGGCAGCGGCAGCCAGCCGAGCAACACGCTGGCCAGCAGCCACAGATAAGCCAGCACCACGATCAGCGCGTAACCCCAGCGCGCCAGTTGCACCGGCAGGCGCGCCACCCAGTGCAGCTTGCCCGCAGCCGTGTCGGCGGTGCGATCAGGGAACTGGTTGATGTACAACAGATTGGTCACCAGCAGCGCATAGGGCAGACCGGCGATGAACGGCATGGCGGAGAAACCCTTGCGCTGCACGAAGTCGGTACCGACCGTGATGGCGAGGAATCCTGCCGCCACGCACAGCTCGCCCAGCCCGCGACTGTTAAGCTTGAACGGCGGCGCCGAATACGCCCAGCCGATGAACAAGCCGGCCAGGCCGACATACATCAGCTGCGGCGCGGTGCGCGCCATCAGCCACAAGCCGGCCAGCGCCACGCAGGCCATCAGCGCGAAACCGAAGTTGCGCGTCTGCGCCACGGTCAGCACGCCGTTCTGGATGAAACGGCTGCCGCCGGTGAACGGGAAGATGCGCTCGGTGTTTTGCGCGTCGGTGCCGTTCAGCGCATCGTAGTAGTCATTGAGCACGTTCACCCCGGCATGGGCCAGCAGCGCGAACAGCAGGGTGACCAGCGCCAGCGGCACATCGAAAGCGGTCGCGCCATGCCAGATGGTCGCCAGCCCGATCACGCAAGCCATCAAGCTGGCCGTCAGGAAGGCCGGGCGGGTCGCGGCGAAATAACGGGCGAACGGGCTTGAGAATGTTGCGAGCGTCGGTTCCAGCGGTTGCGTCATACCAGTCTCCCTTGTCGTACACGAAATCCCTTGGTCGCCAATGCGCCCAGTCCCATGCCGCCGTGCGCGTGGCAGATGGCGCAAGCCAGCGCATCTGCCGCATCCGGGCTGGGCGTGCCGGACAGATGCAGCAGCCGCTGCACCATCGCCTGCACCTGCTCCTTGTCGGCATGGCCGTTGCCGACCACCGCCTGCTTCACCTGCAGCGCGGTGTATTCCGCCACCGGCAGGTCCGCCAGCACCGCCGCGCAGATCGCCGCCCCACGCGCCTGTCCAAGCAGCAGAGTGGATTGCGGGTTCACGTTGACGAACACCTTTTCCACCGCCGCCTGCTGCGGCCGATGCTGCGAAATGACTTCGGCCAACCCGCTCAAGATGACTTTCAAACGCTCCGGCAACTCGCCGTCCGGCGTCTTGATGCAACCGCTGGCGACGTAATGCAGCTGCTGGCCTTCTTTATCAAGCACGCCAAACCCCGTGATGCGCAAGCCGGGGTCGATACCGAGTATTCGCATTACTCGGTGAGTACTGCGTTGGTATAGACCTCCTGCACATCCCCGACGTCTTCCAGCGCATCCAGCAGTTTCTGCATCTTCACCGCGTCATCGCCGGTGAGCTCCACGTCCGTTTCCGCCTTCATGGTGACTTCGCCCATTTCCGGCTTGAAACCCGCCGCTTCCAGGCGCTGCTTCACCGCCACGAAATCATTCGGCGAGGTGATCACCTCGATGCTGCCGTCGTCGTTATTGATGATGTCTTCCGCGCCCGCATCCAGCGCCACTTCCATCAGCGCGTTCTCGTCGGTGCCGGGTGCAAAGATCATCTGGCCGCAATGCTTGAACAGGAATGAGACGGAACCGTCGGTGCCGAGGTTGCCGCCGTACTTGGTGAAGGCGTGGCGCACATCGGCCACGGTGCGCGTCTTGTTGTCGGTCATGCAATCCACAATCACTGCCGCACCATTGATGCCGTAGCCCTCGTAGCGCAACTCCATGTAATCCACGCCTTCCAGCTCGCCGGCACCGCGCTTGATGGCGCGTTCGACGTTGTCCTTGGGCATGTTCTGGTCGTAGGCCTTTTCCATCGCCAGGCGCAGGCGCGGATTGATGTCCGGGTCGCTGCCGCCGAGTTTCGCGGCGACGGTGATCTCCTTGATCAGGCGGGTGAAAATCTGGCCGCGCTTGGCGTCCTGACGCCCTTTGCGGTGCTGGATGTTCGCCCATTTGCTATGGCCGGCCATGGTGCTTCCTCAATTGTGCAAAATAAGCCGGATGGTACCATTTCGCGCCATATTGACCAAAACAGCCCCCCGCTGCGGAACCTGTTTTCCCGCCCCCCCGTTTTCCAAAGCCTGCGGCTATAATCGGCCCATATCGTTTATCCACCACCATCCAAAGGGGCACCACCATGAAAAGTCGTCACCTGCTGATCCTGATCTCCACACTGCTGTTGTCGGGCAACGCCCTCGCCGACGAAGCCCTGCTCAAAAAGAGCGGCTGCATGGCCTGCCATACGGTGGACAAGAAGCTGGTGGGCCCGGCGCTGAAGGACATCGCGGCAAAGTACAAAGGTGTCCCGGGTGCGGTCGCCACCTTGGCGAAGAAGGTGCGCGCAGGCGGTTCCGGCAACTGGGGCACTGTCGCGATGGCACCAGCCCCCGCCACGGTGAGCGATGCCGATCTCAAGGATGCCATCACCTACATCCTCACCCTCAAATAAACGCTTCCCCCGGAATGAAACAGGCCAGCATCAAGCTGGCCTGTTTCATTCGAACCGTACCGGTACAGCTACTATTTCTGGCCGGGCGACATCTTCTCGATACCGCGGCGCTCGTGCATGTTTTCATGCATCTTTTTCATATCTGCGGCGATTTCCTCCTTGGTGATCTTGCCGTCCTTGTTGGCATCGATCTGGTCAAAATGCGCGAATAGCATCGGCATCCCGATCTCGGCTTCATCCTTGCTCAAGGCGCCATCGTGGTTGATGTCCACCTCGTTGAAACGCTCGTCGAAGCTCACATCGCACTTGTCCTTGTTGCCCCCGCGCGCAGCTTCCAGCTCCTCCTGCGACAGCTTGCCGTCCTTGTTCTTGTCCATTTTCCTGAACAGGGCGCTATGAAACGCGTCAAATTCCTTCTTGCTGATCGCGCCGTCGCCATTCTTGTCCAGCGCCTCAAAGGATTCGCCATCCCCCTCACTCTGATGCCGCATGTCGCAAGCAGGCACCAGCGGCGCAGCGCAAAGCAGGCAACCTGCCACGATCAACTTGTAAACAGCCTTCATATTCCACTCCCGTATAGTTATCGATTCCGCCCGCCATGAACCGGCAAGCGGGCGGCAGATTAACATGAAGAAAGTTCTACGGCAGACGGGCGGGTTATAATCCGGCTGAATTTTTTCAACGCGTCCCAATGAACATATTTTACGAAGAAGACGGTGGTTTCAAGGTCGGCAATATCCTCACCGACAACACCACCTCCCTGCAGGTCGAGAACACCCACGGCAAACGCAGCAAGATCAAGGCAGCCAACGTCATGTTGCGCTTCGCCCAGCCCGGCTTGTCCGAATTCATGGCACAGGCGGAACAGGTCGCTGCCGATATCGACGTGGAGTTCCTGTGGGAAGCTTCGCCGCAGGACGAGTTCGAGTTCGGCACCCTGGCGCAGGAATACTTCGGCCATGTGCCCACCCCAATAGAGGCGGCTGGCGCACTGATCCGGCTGCATGGCTCGCCGATGCACTTCTACAAGAAGGGCAAGGGCCGCTACAAGGCCGCACCGCCCGACGCGCTGAAGGCCGCACTCGCCAGTGTCGAGAAAAAACGCCTGCAGGCCGAATTGCAGGCACGCTATACCGAACAGCTCAGCTCATTCCAGCTGCCGCCGGAATTCGCCGAACATCTGTCCATGGTGCTGTACAAGCCGGACCGCAACACCCTCGAAGTCAAGGCGCTGGAAGCTGCCTGTGCCGCCACGCATCTTTCGCCGTCGCACCTGCTGCACGCCTGCGGCGCGCTGCCTTCCACGCACGATTTCCACCTGAACAAGTTCCTGTTCGAGAATTTCCCCAAGGGCACCGGCTTCCCCGCCGTGACCGTGGAGGAGCATCCCGAGCTGCCGCTGGCCGAGGTCGTCGCCTTCAGCATCGACGATGCCAGCACCACCGAGATCGACGATGCCTTCTCGGTCGAGAAGCTGCCGAACGGCAACTGGCGCATCGGCATCCACATCGCCGCCCCCGCCCTGGGCATCGCGCCCGGCTCAGCCCATCGACGCCATCGCCGCACAACGCATGTCCACCGTGTACATGCCGGGTGAAAAGATCACCATGTTGCCGGACAACGTGGTGCAGGCCTTCACGCTGTGCGCGGACAAGGTCTGCCCCGCGCTTTCGCTTTACGTCGAAGCGGATGCCGCGACATTGGCTATCACCAGCAGCGAAAGCCGCGTGGAACGCCTGCACATCACCTCCAACCTGCGCCACGACACGCTGGAACCGTTGTTCAACGAAGAGACGCTGGCCGCGGGCAAACTCGATTACGACCACGCGGCAGAACTGCGATTGCTGTGGGATTTCGTGCAGAAGCTGGAGGCGGCGCGCGGCAAATCCGCCGACAACAGCACGCAGCAGATCGACTACACCTTCACCGTCGAGAACGACCACATCACCATCGGCCACCGGCTGCGCGGCTCGCCCATCGACAAGGTGGTATCGGAACTGATGATCCTTGCCAACAGCACTTGGGGCAAACTGCTGGACGACCACAAGGTGGCCGGCATCTACCGTACGCAGGCCGCCGGCAAAGTGAAGATGAGCACCGTCGCCGCGCCGCATCAGGGCCTGGGCGTGTCGCACTATGCCTGGTCGAGCTCACCGTTGCGCCGCTACGTGGACCTGGTGAACCAGCGTCAGCTCATCAGCGTGCTGCGCGAAGAAGCGCCGGCCTATGCCAAGAACGACACCGCACTGTTCGCCATCCTGCGCGACTTCGACGCCGCCTACACCACCTACAACGAGTTCCAGCGCAACATGGAACGCTACTGGTGTTTGCGCTGGCTGTTGCAGGAAAACGTGAAGCAAGTCGAAGCGACCGTGCTGCGCGAGAATCTGGTCAAGCTCGCCGATATCCCGCTGGTCGGGCGCATTCCGTCGTTGCCGGAAACGCCACCCAACACCAGGGTGACACTGGAGATAGCCTGACATCGACCTGCTCGACCTGAATTTCGACGCACGTTACGTCGCCAGTCTGGAAGTCGCCGCATGAAACAAGCGCTCGCCAACGCCGTGCAATTATTGAAGCAACGCATAACGTTCGCCGCACTGTTCTCGCTTGCGCTGCATGCCTTCGTCCTGTTCGGCATCGGCTTCGTCATTCCCGACTGGAAGAACATCCCCATCATCAGCCAACCGCTGGAAGTGACGCTGGTGAACAGCAAGTCGGGCAGCCGCCCCAGCAACGCTACCGCCTATGCGCAGAGCAATCTTGACGGCGGCGGCAACGTCGAAGACGAGCGTCACGCCAAGACTCCTTTCCCGGTACTCGGCGATGCCAAACGCTTCACGCCCGAACAGGTTGCGCAGCGCCTGCGCCAGCTGGAACAGGAGAACAAGCGCCTGCTGACACAGAACAAGAGCGATTTCAGCGTCGCGCAGAACAAGACCCGGCCGCAACAGGACAGTTCCGGCGCGAACGGACATGACCTGGTCCAGCGCGCACTGGAGATCGCACGGCTGGAAGCGCAGATCAGCAAGAACCTGGATATGTACGAAAAGATGCCGCGGCGAACATTCATCGGCGCACGCACGCAGGAATACCGCTTCGCCCAATACGTGGAAGACTGGCGCGCCAAAGTCGAACGCATCGGCAACCTGAACTACCCCGAAGCCGCGCGCTAGCCAGAAGATCTACGGCAGACTCACCCTCACCGTCTCCATCCGCGCCGACGGCAGCGTGGAAAGCATCGAGATCAACCGCCCCTCGGGCCAGCGCATCCTCGACGCCTCCGCCATCCGCATCGTCAAGCTCGCCGCCCCTTACCCCCCCTTCCCGCCGGACATCCGCAAGGATACCGACGTCATCAGCATCACCCGCACCTGGATGTTCACCAGCACGGACCACCTGGAAAGCGAGTATTAGCCTGAGCACTGGGTTGGAACGCACAGTTGAGTGCGAATGACGATGGAATCGTCATCGGGGTGCTCCCCAGAGACAAATACGAATTTTGCCGGGTAACCCGATAACCACTGTTTGCATCCTGGCAAGCTGCCATAAAGCAGCCCGGACGCAGCGATGACGTCCGATACAAACAGAACAAATGAAAGAGAACAATGAATAGACAGAAAATTGCAGGATCGATGTTGGTTATAGGGGGATTATTGTCACCCGTAGCACATGCAACCAACGGCGACACGATGATCGCTGTGGGTTCGCAGAACACGGCATTGGGCGGCACGGGAGTGGCCAACTTCGTGGGTGCCGAAAGCGCGTTCCCAAATCCGGCCATGCTGGGCAAATCAACAGGCAAGGAAACGACTGGCGGCGTGATGCTGTTCAAACCGTCTGTAACCAATACCGGTTTTACCGGTTCAACTGCCGCAAATAGCACGGCTGACACAAATTTCATCCCGGACGTGTCCTACTCGAGCCGGATCAGTGACAACCTGACTTATGGCATCGCAATGGCAGCGGCTGCAGGCATGGGGGTGAATTACACCGATGTTCCAGCAGCTCAATATATGCAAGGAAGAACAACGCTGAGCATTCTCAAGGTCGTTCCAACTATTGCTTACAACCAAGGTAACTATGGCCTGGGTTTTTCTCCCGTTTTTCAGTATGGCACATTGGCAATTTCCTATTCCGGCCATAATCCCAATCACACAGGCGATTCCAGCACAGGCCTGGGTTACTCATTGGGCGGGTACTACAATGTCGTGCCGGCCCTGACAGTAGCGGCAGCCTATAACTCGGCGATCGCCATGACTTACGGTCACCAGCTGTCATCGGCAGCGGCCGGTTTCGGTCAAACATCTTTTGTCATCGATAAGCTCGAGCAACCTGCGGAAATGAAAGCGGGCGTTGCTTATGCCGTCAACGACAATATTACGGTGACCGCAGACTACCGCCTGATCAAATGGGGCAGTGCTTCCGGCTACAAGGATTTCGGCTGGAAAGACGAGACCGTCATCGCACTCGGCGGCAAATACTCTGCCAATGGATACTGGCTGGGAGCCGGCTACAACCATTCCGACGATCCGATCGGCGTCTTTGCAAATGGCACGTCACACACCACGGATGCACAGAACGGTTATGGCAACTTCCTTAACAACATGCTGTTCCCCGCCATCATCAAGGACTCTTATACCTTTGGCGGCGGCTACAGCCTGTCTAAAGAACTGGCCGTCGAAGGCGCAGTCATGATCGCGCCGAGAGTGTCCAAAACTGTAGATATCAGCGATGTTAGAGGCCCTGGAGCGACGAATACCACGACGCACTCGCAGAAGGCTTTCGAGGTTTCGTTGCGTTACAAGTTTTAATCCCGCCAGATAAGTTCATCCAGAACTTATGAAGTTGTATCAAGGAAATAGCCTGCAGCACTGCAGGCTATTTCCTTTTCCATCCGGCCCCTTTGTATCCAGCCACTTGGAATGCAGCAAGGCGGCGGTTAGAATGCCGCGCATGTTGCGCTCCGTCTTCCTGAAATCGCTGCTCGTCGTTGCCCTGCTGTTCGCCCAGCAAGGCGCGGTGGTGCACGGCATTTCACATATCCTGGCTGAGCATTCGCAGAACCAGTCTTTGCCCCATGACAAGCACTGCGACCTGTGTTCGACTTATGCGCAGATCGGCTGCGCCATTGGCAGCAACCAGATTCATTTCGATTTTGCCTCATCCTTTGCAGAAGCGCGCCCTGTCCAGACCGCTTCGTTCCACTCCTCATCCTTCACCGCCTTTGCGGCACGCGCCCCGCCCCGCTTCGCTTAAAGTCCATCCGATCATCCCGGCAGCTGAACTGTGCCGGGTTTTGTGTACTTTATTGGAGCGAAACATGTTCAGAAAAATCAGTACGATCACGGCTGTCGCCGTATTGTTGAGTCATGCCCTCGGCGCTTCTGCCGCCGAGACGGCAAGCGCGAATGCCTTCAACCCGGCCCTCTCGCTCATCCTTTCCGGCACGTATGGCAATCTGCAGCGCGACCCTGCAATCCCCGTCACGGGCTTTGCCATGAATCCCGTTCCGGGGCATGAGCAGGGTTTCAACCTCGGCGAATCGGAGCTGGGCTTTGCGGCCAACATCGACCCGCTGTTCAGCGGCGTGGCAACGATATCGCTGCTGCCCACGGGCGGTGCCAGTGTGGAAAACGCCTTCGTGCAAACCAATGCGCTGGACAATGGCCTCAACCTCAAGTTCGGCCGCTTCTTCTCGGGGCTGGGTTATTTGAATGAGCAGCATGCCCACACCTGGGATTTTGTCGATCAGCCGCTGGTGTATTCGGTACTGTGGGGCGACCAGTTGAATGAGGACGGCGTGCAGCTCAAATGGCTGGCACCGACCGATATGTTCGTCGAGATGGGCGGAGAAATCGGCAAGGGCCGCAGCTACCCCGGCACGGATACCGCGAAGAACGGCAGCGGCGCAGGTGCCCTGTTCGCGCACATCGGCGACGATATCGGCATCGAGCAGAGCTGGCGCGCCGGCTTGTCGCTGCACCAGACCAGGCAGACGAATGCGCTGAGCACCGGTGTGCCAAATCTGCCCGGCACACCCGGCGGCGTGAGCGACAGCTTCACCGGCACCAGCAACACGGGCGGAGCTGGATCTGGTGTGGAAATACTCGCCCAACGGCAACTTCCGCGAGCGCTACCTGAAAGTGCAAAGCGAATATTTCCGCCGCAAGCTGAATGGCCAGCTGACTTACGACACGGCCGGCACACCAGCCACCGACAGCTACACCGTCGTGCAAAGCGGCTGGTATGTGCAAAGCGTGTATCAGTTCATGCCGACCTGGCGCACTGGCTTGCGTTACGACCGGCTTGATCCGGGTACCGCAACAGTGGGCGCGCTGAACGCCGGCAACGTCATCGCCAACTACGCCTTCAACCCGTCGCGCTTCACCTGGATGGCGGATTACAACCCCAGCGAATTCTCGCGCATACGTCTGCAACTGGCGCACGACAACTCGCGGCAGGGACTGGCGGACAACCAGATCTTCGTGCAATACATCATGAGCATGGGTGCGCATGGCGCGCACCAGTATTGATCCGCTCAACTCGAAAGGAAAAATCATGCAAAGAATTTTATGGTCTGCATTTTCTCTGTTGCTGCTAAGCAGCAACGTCCACGCCGCCCTCAACGTGTTCGCCTGCGAACCCGAATGGGCGGCACTCACGCAGCAACTCGCCGGCGACAAGGCGAACATCTATACCGCCACCGGCCCGTTGCAGGACCCGCACCAGGTGCAGGCGCGCCCCAGCCTGATCGCCAAGGCGCGCAGCGCGCAACTGCTGGTGTGCACCGGTGCCGAACTGGAAATCGGCTGGATGCCGGTGGTATTGCAAGAATCCGCCAACAGCAACATCCAGCCCGGCAGCAGCGGACATTTTGAAGCGGCGAAATACGTCACCATGCTGGAAGTGCCCACCCGCCTGGATCGCGCCGACGGCGATGTGCATGCGATGGGCAATCCGCACATCCAGACCGATGCGCGCAACTTCCTGCCGATCGCGGAAGCGCTTAGCCAAACGTCTGATCGAGCTCGATCCGGCAAACGCGGCGTATCTACCAGCAGCGTCTCGCCAGCTTCACCCAGCAATGGCGCGCCGCCATCGCGAAGTGGGAGAAAGCAGGCGGCGCCGCTGAAAGGCGTTTCCATCATCGTGCACCACAAGGGTTTCCCCTACCTGAACAACTGGCTGGGGCTCAAAGAAGTCGCCGAGCTGGAACCCAAGCCGGGCATGGAACCCAGCGCGGCCTACCTGGGCAAGGTACTGAACGACCTGCAACAGCACCCGGCACGCATGGTGTTGCGCGCCGCCTATCAGAGCGAGCGCCCGTCGGAATGGATCGCGGAACGGGCGCATGTTCCCGCCGTGATGTTGCCGTTTACCGTGGGCGGCACGCCGCAGGCGACCGATCTGTTCACGCTGTTTGACGACACGATTGCGCGATTGCTGGCAGGACTGAAATAACCCCGGCCGCCGTTCCGGCAGGAACCGGAGCGGCATCCACCAAAGGAACCACCATGAACAATTTTGAATTCGACATCCTCCTCCCCGCCTTCCTTGCCGGCCTGCTGGTGCTTGCCACGCACATCCCGTTCGGCATGCGCGTGTTGCAGCGCGGGGTGATCTTTGCCGATCTCGCCGTGGCGCAGATCGCCGGGCTCGGCGTGGTCATCGCCAGTTTGCTCGATCTCACCGAACATCCGCTGCTGGTGCAGGCTCATCGCCGCCACCAGCGCGTTGTGCGGCGCGGCATTGCTGGCATGGATCGAACAGCTACCTGGCGGAAGTGAAGGAAGCCTGTATCGGCCTGACCTTCGTGCTTTCGGCCAGTCTCGGCATCCTGCTGATGAGCCATGACGTGCATGCCGGCGAACATCTGAAGGACCTGCTGGTCGGGCAGATCCTGTGGGTGAGCGACACCCAGCTCATCGCCACCGCGCTGGTCACGGCCGCTTCTGCTCGTCGTATGGAAACTCTTGCGCCAGCGTCTTGGCAACTTCGGCTTCTATGCCCTGTTTGCCATCGCCATCACCGCCTCGGTACAACTGATCGGCAGTCTATCTGGTGTTCGCCAGCCTGATCGTGCCGGCGCTGACGACTCACCAGCGGAAGAAACGGCGTTACCTGTTCGCCTTCGCGGTCGGCATCGCGGGTTATGTCTTGGGGCTGCTGCTGTCGGTCTGGTTCGATCTGCCGGCAGGCGCGGCGATCGTGTGGGCGATGATGCTGGCAGGTATGGCCCTGTGGAAGCGGAAAGCCGCACCTGCCCACCCGGCGGGTTAATACCGGGGATTATTTACCGCGGTGCATCCCGCGGCCCCCGAATCTCGGCATCTGATCATCGAAGGTCTTTTGCTGTTCGGGCGTCAGCACTGCGTAGAATTCCTTCAGTGCCGCCAGATGCTCGGACATCCTCGCTTCCATTGTCTTCATGCGCTCCAGCCCTTTTTCCATGCGCTCCGGCGCGTTCAGCTTTGCCATTTCAGCCGGGTCGGGACGGCTCTTCTCGTCCAGCATCGGCTTCTGGGCGGCGTATTTTTTCCACGCCGTTTCCTGCTGCGGGGACAGCTTCAACTTTGTCATGCAACTTGGCCAGATGCTGTTCACGGAACTTCTCCATGCGTTCGGTATTCATGCCTCCTGGGCCGCGCCCTTCAAATTCGCAATCGTCGCCGCCGCGCGCATAGACGCTCGCCGACAAGGCGGCAATCGCCATGCCGGCCATGATCATCTTCGCTGATTTGCTCACTGTATTATTCATGTTCGTTCTCCGTCTGATTGGTTAAGTGACGTGCCATGAAGCACGGTAGCCATTTAAGCCGTTCCTTGTATCCCGCATATGTCTCCACCAGCCGATTTTGTACGGATTTGTATCGATTGCCCATGGCAGACGAATTCGTTGTAATGTCCGCCCCATGACGACCCCCGCCACACCGCCGCGCATCCTGATCGTGGATGACGACGCCGATATCCGCAGCCTGCTTGCCGACTATCTCGGCGAACAGGGCTGGCTGATCAGCACCGCACAGGATGGCGAGACCATGCAGCAGACGCTCGACACCACACCGATCGACCTGATCGTACTGGACCTCACCCTGCCCGGCAGCGACGGCCTCACGCTGTGTCGCGACCTGCGCGCGCATTCGGCCATTCCGGTCATCATGCTGACTGCGCGCAGCGCGCCGCTGGACCGCATCCTCGGTCTGGAGATGGGCGCCGACGACTATCTGTGCAAGCCGTTCGAACCGCGCGAGTTGCTGGTGCGTATCCGCAACGTGCTGCGCCGCAGCGGTACGACAACCGGACGAATGCCGGCAGTTCACCGGCACTTTGGCATTTCGCCGACTGGACGCTGGACGAGACCACCCGGCAGTTGCAGAACAGCGCCGGCCTGGTGGTCATGCTTTCCGGCGGCGAATTCCGCCTGCTCAAAGTGTTGCTGGAACGCCCCAACCGTGCGCTCAACCGCGACCAGTTGCTGACCCTCACGCAAGGGCGGGAGACCGATCCGCTCGACCGTTCCATCGACCTGCACATCAGCCGCCTGCGCCAGAAGCTGGGCGACGATGCGCGCGCACCGAAGCTCATCAAGACGCTGCGCAACGAAGGTTATCTGCTGGCGGCCACGGTGAAACGGGGAGGCTGAGATGCTCGCGATCTTCCGTTCCATGCATGGCCGCTTGTTCCTGATCCTGCTGGTGGGCATGATCGTGACTGCCATCGGCACCATCCTGCTGACCCATTCCAGACAACAGGAACTGTTCGATCGCGTGCGGGCTCAGCATCTGACCACCGAGATCGGCGAACTGGTGGATACCCTGCAAAATATCCGCTGCCGCAGCGCGACGATTTCCTGCTCGGCCCGCACGGCATGGGCATCCATGCGCACCAGAGCGACGACCCTGCCCTGCAGCTCGCGGCCCGGGACACCTATCTTGAAGAGGCCTTGCGCCAGCGGCTGGACAGTGCGGCCGTTGCGGCGGAACTGCCCAACGCGGCCGCCTGCGGCAGTGAGAAGATGATCTGGCCACGGCACATGCATACGCCGCCCGTGTGCCAGCGCGTCCATATCACCTTGCAGGATGGCAGCAGACTTGCGCTGGTCATCCCCATGCCGCCGATGCGGGGACAGGGCTACCCGCCGCCGGTGTGGAGCGCACTGCTGCTGTTCGCCGTGTGCATCGCGTTGCTGGCCTGGCTGGTGGCGCGCATCGCTACCCGTCCGCTGCGCCAGTTGGCCGATGCCGCCGACCGGCTCGACATCTCCCGCGCCGTCGAACCGTTGCCGGAACAGGGCAGCAGCGAAGTGCGCGTCGCCACGCGCGCCTTCAACCGCATGCAGAAACGCATCTACGAGGATGTGCGCGAGCGCACCGGCATGCTGGCCGCGATCACCCACGATCTGCAAACCCCGCTGACGCGGTTGCGGCTGCGGCTGGAAAAACTGCCGGACGAAACGCTGCGCAACAAGCTGGTCGGCGACATGCAGTCCATGCAGCAGATGTTGCAGGAGGGGCTGGAACTGTCGCGCAGCCTGGATAGCAGCGAAGCGATGCAGCTGCTCGATCTCGATTCGTTGCTGGATACCCTGTGCAGCGATGCCGTCGAAGCCGGGCAACAGGTGGATTACACCTCACGCACCGCCGTGCAGCTGAGAACGCATCCGCTGGCCCTGCGCCGGGCGCTGTCCAACCTGCTGGACAACGCGGTGAAATACGGCCAGCGCGCAGAAGTCTCGCTGAGCCGCGATGCGCGCCTGTGCCATATCCGCATCCGCGATTTCGGCCCCGGCATCCCGCCCGAATTGCTGGAGCAGGTATTCACCCCGTTCTACCGCATCGAGCATTCCCGTTCGCGAGAAACTGGCGGCACCGGGCTGGGGTTGAGCATCGCCCGCAACATCGTGCTTCGCCACAACGGTGAGCTGGTACTAACGAACCATCCGGCAGGCGGTCTGGAAGCGCATGTAACCCTGCCGCTGACCACATAAGTCGGAAGCCTGCTTCCGTTATAATCTGCGCCTCATTTTTACACCCCCTCCAGCATGACCGACCGTTACGCCGTCATCGGCAACCCCATCTCGCACAGCAAATCGCCGCTGATCCACCGCATGTTCGCCGAGCAGACCGGACAGGACATCAGCTACGAAGCCATCGAAGCGCCGCTGGAAGGTTTCGCGGCGACCGTGCAGCGCCTGCGCGCCGAAGGCTACAAGGGCTGCAACGTCACCGTGCCGTTCAAGTTCGAAGCCTATGCGATGTGCGACCGGCTCGGCGACCGGGCGCGCGATGCCAAGGCAGTGAACACGCTGCTGTTCCAGGACGGCCAGATCCTCGGCGACAACACCGACGGCGCCGGGCTGCTTGCCGACATCGAGAAGAATCTCGGCTTCAAATTGCTGTTCAAAGATGCGCTGCTGCTCGGTGCGGGCGGCGCGGCGGCAGGCGTGGTGTGGCCGCTGTTCAACGCCGGGCTGGGCGTGGTCATCGCCAACCGCACCATCGAGAAGGCGCAGCTGCTGGCGGAGGAGTTCACCGGCTCCGGCACCGTGTTCGCCAAAGCGCTACGACGAGCTGGCCGGCAAGAAATTCGATCTCGTCATCAATGCCACTTCCAGCGGCCTGTCGGATGAGCTGCCGCCGCTGCCGGATGGCCTGTTCAAACCCGGCGCGCTGGCCTACGACATGATGTACGGCCGCGAGACGCCGTTCATGGCCTTCGCCCGCAAGCAAGGCGCGGCGGTCGTTTCCGACGGGCTGGGCATGCTGGTGGAACAGGCGGCCGAAGGCATTCTGCCTGTGGCGCAACGTGCGCCCCGATACCAGCCCCGTGCTCGAAAAGTTGCGCCAATGAAACGCGTAAAAAGCCTGTTCTGGCGCATCGTGCTGGCGCTGTTCGTGCTGCTGGTGTTGTACCAATTGTGGTTGTTCGCCCATGTCTGCTGGTGGATCAAGTTCAACCCGGCGACCAGCTGCGTTCATGGAAGACCGGCTGGAAGTGATGCAGGACAAGAACCCGAAAGCCGCACTGAAATACAAGTGGGTGCCTTACGAGAAGCATATCCAACAATCTGAAGCGCGCGCTCATCGCTGCCGAAGATGCGAAGTTCGTCGACCATGAGGGGTTCGACTGGGAAGGCATCCGCCAAGGCTTACGAAAAGAACAAGAAGAAGGGCAAGATCGTCGCCGGCGGCTCCACCATCAGCCAGCAGCTGGCCAAGAACCTGTTCCTTTCCACCAAGCGCACGCCGTGGCGCAAGGGCGAGGAAGCCGCCATCACGCTGATGCTGGAAGCGGTGATGGACAAGCGCCGCATCTTCGAGATCTACCTGAACGTGATCGAATGGGGCGACGGCGTGTTCGGTGCGGAAGCTGCGGCACAGCATTATTTCGGCGTCAGCGCCGCGCAACTCAGCCCGGAGCAGGCGGCCAAACTTGCCGCCATGGTGCCCAACCCGCGCTATTATGACCGTCACCGCGAAGCGCGCGGCATGCTGGCCAAGACCATCGTCATCCTCGACCGCATGCCGGATGCGGATATTCCTTGACGACTGGCTATGCGCCGAGTGCGGAATCGAGTAACGATTTCGATCGTTCTCACTCGGCAGCAGCTTCTTCGTTTTTCGGCATATGCAAGGTACCAGTATTGAAGTCGTACTCAAACAGATCGCCATAGCGCCCCCACTCGATAGCGACGCGCAAGGCGGATATGGCGTCGGCCTCGTTCAAGGTGAAGCGTAGTAGTCTGAGAAACAGATCCTCATGCAGGTCACCCGATGGGTCTTGCACCAGCCCTTGGCGGATATAAGCTATCAGCGGGACGTTTTCCAGCAGTTGTTTGCCGAAGACCGCCTGCCGCACAGGATTGCTGGCGTGCAGGTATTGCTCGCCGAGCGGATTGAGAATGATGTCACCCTGTTCGAGGTGGACAAAGCCCAGCAGTGTCAGGGCGCTGGACACGGCGAGAAGTTCTTCGTCGCTGAACTCTGTTTCCTCGGCCAACTTCGGCAGGTCTGCCCGGCCAATGAAAGGCTCCTCGGCGAGAAGTTCCAATATACCCTCCATGCGGGAAACCTCCGCTTCCGGCAAACGATCCCCCAGCTGCAATTTGATTTCCTTGCCGGTGACGCGTCCCGTGCGTATGCCGCCCGCCGTCATCAGTCCGTAAGTTCTGTCGATCAGGCCACGAACTTCAGCGCTCTCGACTTCCCGCGGACGGGAAAGGGTTACCGCCAATTCGTCGCGCACCCGCCCCGGGTCGCTAGCGAAGACGAGAACTCGGTCAGCCATCATTACCGCTTCTTCAATGTTGTGCGAGACAACGAGGATCGCCTTGGTCGGAATCCGCCCTGTTTCCCAAAGCTCCATGATGTCTTCGCGCAAGCGCTCCCCGGTCAGCACATCGAGCGCCGAGAATGCTTCGTCCATCAGCAACACGTCGGGTTCCATCACCAGGGCGCGGGCGATGCCCACGCGCTGGCGCATGCCGCCGGACAATTCGCGCGGCAAGGCGCCTTCAAAGCCGGACAGTCCGATCAGCTCGATGGCCTGCTGGGCGCGGGGGGCTCTTTCGTCGGGAGGCATTCCCTTCGCCTCCAGCCCCAGTTCCACGTTCTTTTGAACGGTGAGCCACGGAAACAGAGCGAACGACTGAAACACCATGCTGATGCCATCTGCCGGTCCGAAAAGCGGCAGCCCCCGGTAAAGCACCGATCCACTGTCGGCGGAAATCAGGCCCGCCATGATGCGCAACATGGTGGATTTGCCCGAGCCGGACTTGCCGAGCAGGGACACAATCTCCCCCTCGTTGAGGGTGAAGTCGACATTCTCAAGGACGGAGCGGGCCGTGCCGTCCGCCGAGCGGAACGATTTACCTACGGATTTGAGTTCGAGTATCGGAGTGGACATTGTGTGCATCCTCAGAAATGCAGGCGATTCTCGGCCATGCGATATAGCCGCCGCCAGACGAAATTATTGAATCCCAATACGAATACGCACATGACGCCTATGCCCAGCGCAATCCGCGGAAAATCGCCGATCGCGGTCATTTCGGCGATGTAGCTGCCGAGGCCGTGGGCTTTCAAGGTCGTATCGCCCCAGGTCACATATTCGGCAACGATGCTGGCATTCCATGACCCTCCCGAGGCCGTGATGGCGCCGGTGACGAAGCTTGGAAAGATCGCCGGCAGCAGATAGCGCCGCCATTTGAGCATGCCGCGCAGACCAAAATTTTGCGCCGCATAGCGCAGCTCCATCGGCACGGTGGAAGCCCCGGCGATGACATTGAACAGGATGTACCACTGCGTGCCCAGGATCATCAGGGGAGACAGCCAGATATCCGGGTTGAGGCTGAAGCGCACCAGCAGGAAGACGGCAATTGGAAACATCAGATTGGCCGGGAAGGCCGCAAGGAACTGGATGATTGCCTGTGCACGTTCGGCGAGCCGCGGATTCATCCCGATCCAGACGCCGACCGGAACCCAGACCAGCGCCGCCAGGGCAATCAGGGCGATCACGCGGAACATGGTGTAGAACCCCAGCACGAAGACTCGCCCCACTTCGCTCCAGCCCACTTCGGTATGGATGAAGTGGATCAGCGTCCACAGGGCATAAAAGACCAAGGCGGCGATGATGGCGTCCCAGACGCGCATCGGAACCCCCGAGGACTGATGCGGACGCGCCTTGATCGATGTGCCATCGTAACGCAGCTTGAACACGGCGAACGAACGCTCCAGCATTTTGCCGAGCGATACGGCGACCCCCTGCATGCGCTCAGTGCGGCGCAGCCAGGCCAGCAGCCACGAATCCTGCGCCGTTTCGCCGCCGGACTCTTCGAAGCGGAACTTGTCCGCCCAGGCGAGCAGCGGCCGGAAAAAAAGCTGGTCGTAGATCAACACGCCGATCAGCATCGCCGCTATGGCATAGCCGATGGCGTGGAGATCGCGCTGCTCGATGGCCAGGGCAATATAGGAACCGATGCCCGGCAGCTTGATGTTCTGGTTGGAGACCGAGATCGCCTCCGAGGCGACGACGAAGAACCAGCCGCCAGACATGGACATCATCATGTTCCACAGCAATCCCGGCGTCGCAAAAGGCAAATCCAGCCGCCAGAACTGCTGCCACGCGGAGAGCTTGAACACGCTCGCCGCTTCCTTCAGTTCGGCGGGAACGGTACGGAATCCCTGATAGACGCTGAAGGCCATGTTCCAAGCTTGGGAAGTGAAGATGGCAAATATCGCCGCACACTCGACGCCAAACAGACTCCCGGGAAACAGCGCGATAAAACCCGTGACCGTAATGGACAGGAAACCGAGAATGGGAATCGACTGGAGGATGTCCAGAATGGGCACCATCACTCTTTCTGCCGCGCGGTACTTCGTTGCCAGAACCGCAAATACACAACTGAATATTATGGACGCGCCGAGTGCGATGAACATGCGCATCGAGGTGCGCAGCAGGTAATAGGGCAGATATGCCGGATCGAGCGATATCGGAAGCGTTTCACCCAATTGGTAGGGATGGGCCATCTGCGCGCCGCCATAAGCCAGCAAAACCAGCAGCGCCAGCACCATGGGCAACATGGCCCAATCCCACCTGTTTCCTCCAGCCTCAACCATCAGCCGGGGAAAGAACTGCTTGCGTTCGCTCATGTCCTCATTTCCTTAGGGCCGATCGGCGCGCTTGCGTGGCTCTCGCCCGATTTTTTTCGGGCATCGCTCAAGTTGTCTCACTCGTCTTCCCCGAAATATCCGTTGATTAAAGCCAGCAGCGCATCCATCGCTTCCCGTTCCTGCTCACCATCGGTTTCAATATTGATGGTGCAGCCCTTGGACGCGGCCAGCATCATCACGCCCATGATGCTCTTCGCATTTACGCGCCGCCCCGCGCGCGACATCCACACCTCGCAGGGATACTTCGAGGCGGTCTGGGTCAACTTGGCTGAAGCGCGCGCATGCAGCCCCAGTTTGTTAACAATCAGCGCATCCTGTTGCAACATTGCAGCTTCCCGAATCCGAAATCATGAAAGAATACAGCTGCGCCAGCTAATCTGCCCATCTCCTGACGATTAGAGCTCTGCATGGAAGCGCACGGCGTAAACATCAATCGGTCCGCGATCGGCGTTGTAGGCGGGGTTCTGGATGCGCTGATAGTCAGCCGTCAGCCAATAGTCCTTGCCAAGGTTGAAGCTGTAAAAGCCTTCAAAAATATCTTCCGGACGGTAGTTCAGCTTGCCGTCGCCGATAAAGAACGATATGCCGCCCGCTTCGAGAAAACGGCGGCGCGCGTCGGACAGGGTGTTGCGCATCAGCGAGAGCCCGACCGTGTCCGCGGAACGCCCCCAGTTATTACCCTTGATCAAGAAGCCGCTGGAGAAGGAACCGTCGACTTCGGTAAAGGCATAGGTCTCGGTGCGTCCGTCCGCTTTCATGACGCGCATGAAGAATCCTGTGCTGTCGCTGATCTCCTGCTCGATGTTGAAGCCAATGCCGTATTTGATCTTCTCGGTATTGCGCACTGCAACCAGCGCATCCGGGCCGGTGTATTGGCCCGGGTGGGCATTCAGCCAGGCGAGTGCGTCGTCGAAACTGGCCAGCACGGCGCGGTTGCGCCAGCCCAGCACGCGCACTGCGCCGGGACGGCCATACAGCGTGTGCGCATGCTCGACTTCGAGCTGGTCGCCATAGTGCTTGCCAATGGCGTAGTCGGTGGGCAATCCATTGGGTTCCTTCGGGCCGGTCATGCGCCCGAAGCGCAGCACCCAGTCGTCCCGATACCACTCTGCCGCGAAGCCCCAGCCGAAGCCGCGCGCATCGGCGGCGTAGTCGTAGGATGAATAAGTCCAGTTGCCCCAGTTCATGAATTGGGTGCGCGGATCCTTGGCGTAGGTATTCGGATCGAAGACATCCAGCGTCGAAAAATTCCCGACCGTCAGCACAAAACGATTTTTATCCCTCAAACCGGCAAGTTGGTTTTGACCGGCTTCGACATGTTCGGCACCGCCGCCATTGTTCCAGGTCTGGCGCAGGAAAAGCTTTTGCCGGTAGATCGTGGGATTGGTTCCGGCAGCACGCGTGATCTCGCCGTTGGTAAATCCGCCGAGGCCGATCAGGTTGGTGGAAAAAGGCACGCCTTGAGAAACCTCCGGGGTCAAATAGATCTCGCCGTCTTGCCATGGACGAAAGCCGAGAAAAGCATCTGCAGTGAATGTGTACATCTTCTCGCCGCTGGCGATAATGCTGTTCGGGCCGGAATAGGCCGCCTGATAGGCCGGGTGTCTCTGCCAGTTGTACGTCAATTGAAACCGCGCAGTAGTGTTCTCAACTTCGGATGTCTCGGCAAAAACGGCTGTCGACATGGCGGTGCTCGCCAACAGGATAGCGCAGCCCAATAGCGCGAAGATCTTGCGGCGGTAGTTGAGTATTTTGAAACGCATAACTATTCCTATTGTGTGCATCGGTGAAAAACATGAAATTGAATTTCTGTAGTCTGCGACTCTACAACGACGTAAAGACAACATGATTACAACGACCCGGAAGGCGCTCAGAGCGACCCGCGATGCGGGTTATGGGGAGTTGCAGCCAGGGCACCGTCCCGCTGAATCTGCAAGACGGCGGCGAGAGTCAAAGACAGGGCCTGCGAATTCGCTGATTTAGCTGACGCGGTTCAAGCTACTAGAGCCACTATCCATGATGCGTCGCCGAGGAAATCAATTGGCGGCATTCTGTGGTCGCTGGCAATAATAGTCAATAATTCTTTAACGTTTTTACCGAATATTTATATTGCCACATCCCCCCCTGGAGGATAGGATGCGAGAACCATGACGACACACGCCACTCACCCCGAAGTATTCAAGCGGCTCAAACGAGCCCAAGGCCACCTGAACAGCATACTCACCATGCTGGAGGAAGATCGCGACTGCCTTGAAATTGCCCAACAGCTACAAGCCGTGGAAAAAGCAATAGGCAGCGCCAAGAAGACCCTGGTACACGACCATATCGACCACTGCCTTGAGCACTCTGTGCGCAAAGGGACCCGTGGCGCGAATAGCACCATTCGCGAGTTCAAGGAAATCACCAAGTATCTTTAATACGGCTCCAGCGCTGCGGCCGTTCAAATGGTCGGCGACAACCGAACGTGCGCTTCACATCTGGTTTTCGCAACACATCACCACCCGAACGCGGCACACAGACACAAACTCGCATGTGCATTGAGACTGGTGATAATTTCAACAGCAATGTACCGCTTGCGCGAGGCTGCCTGAATATCTTGGCGGCGGCAACAGGGGTGATGGCGCAGGCTGTGGTTTTCATGCTGGCGACGAGTTTCTAGCTGCTTGCAGAGCGTCGGTGGCAGCCGCGCCTGCAATTGCTCCCGTTGTTTCCTGACCTCCCGGATGCTAGAGTGATCCCGCTGTCCGGCACCTGAAGGCACGTTCTCAGTGCATTCATTTCATCTCTGCGGGAGTAAATGCCATGAATACAATATCCAGAACATTCGCAGCAGCGCTTGCATCCAACCTGGTGGTTTCCCTGGCGGTAGCTGGCGGCTTCTATGCCGGAGGAGAAATCGGGGGGGCGACAGTGCCCGACCTGAAAGGCGCGGTCTACCAGACCATGGCCAATTCAGGCTACACCTCCACTACCGTTTCCCAAAACAATGGCAGCGGCCAGGCCGCCGTGTTCGGGGGGCAGTGGGTTACCAGCAACTTCGGCTGGGAGGCTAGCCTCGTGAGCCTGGGCTCGATCAGGGGAAGGATCGCTGCCACCAACGGCACCAGCACCATCTTCACGTCATACCGCTATTCCGCAGGAGCCCTGACCCTTGCCGCCATGGCGGGAATAAACGTTACACCAGCCGGAAAGATCTTTTTCAAGGTGGGTGCGTATGACGCCGGTGTGACTTTGTATGGCCCGACCAGCTCGGTCTCGACGAACAGTACCGGTCCGATGTTCAGCGGCGGTTTTTCCTACAAAGTGATGGAACACCTGGTCGCCAGGGTTGAAGTGGCCAGCTATGTCGGCGTGCGCTACCCGAATTTTGAATTCTTCACCCCGACTGACAACACCACGAAAAATAATATCACCACGCTTGCAGGCGGGGTGGCCTACGAGTTCTGAGGCAGGCTGATACGAACGGACGAGCTAGCGCTTCGCCCCCCGGTTGCAGGCTACTCATACAAAGGCACTGCATCCTTCGCCGACCGGATCACCACCTCGCCAGCGGATTCCCCTTCCAGTCTGGGCAATGACGGATCAGCCGCGTTCCTCGGGTAAGCTTTGCCGTCAAAGCGCAGCTCTGCCTCATAACCGCTCTGCCCTTCCCCGCCCAGTACCCACACGCCGATGTTGTGCCAGCCGTTGGATGTGGCGGTTGCAACGCGAATAGGCGGCCGCGTGACCATGATCTTGCTAACGATTTCCCAGGACCTTCCGGTCTGCTTCAGGACAAGCGTCGGGCAATCGCCGCCGCTTCTGCACAAGCCGTTGCTGATGACAAATACGATGGCTTCATCCTTGCCGTCGCCATTCAGGTCGCGGAACGCCGCAATATAGCGCGTCTTCTTCGACTCATCGCCATCCCAGACCTGAAGGTAACGCTTGAGTGATGTCTCCAAAGCCGATGCACTCGACTTCGGCTGAGGATGTGCAGCCGCCTGACAGCTACTCGTCAGCAGCATGGAAACCGCCGCCCCGATTGCACAGACGATCAAATTTTTAAATTGGGTCTTCAACATAACGCCTCACTTGTATCCATAGTCATCCGGTTGATCGAACCTGCCATTACACCAATTGCGATATCGCAGATATCCAGCAACTACTCCCCGCACTCGTTCCTGCAAGGTTCAGCGATCACACTAATACGCCGCCCGCCGATGCCGAGATCGTTGTATCTCGGCGCCAGTATCCTGACTTTGCCATTCTCGATATCGGACAGCAAACTTTCGCGCTGCTTCTTGTCTGTGCCGTAACCAAGGTTGATCGTGCCGCCGTATTCATACTGGTCTTTTGCGCAGATGGCGGTAGAAGATGGCGTTGCCGAACGACCATTCCGGTTTTTCGGTGATCACGACCGCTTCCTTCAGGCCATCGCCATTCAGGTCGATCATCCAGACCAGGCATTGCGCATCGGTGCCCATGCAGCGCTGCTCTTCCCAGCGGGTGGCCTTCTGCATCAGCTTGACCAGGTTGTCATCCAGCGGCTCGCTCCGTTTGGCAGTACGCGGAATCGTTGGCGCACTTGCTCGATGGTGAGCGCCTCAGTGCCGGTATTGGCAGCATAGCGGTTTTGCTGCGCCAGGGTTTGCCTGGCTTTTGAGGCGATGATCTCCTTGTCCTTGTGCTCGATCCCGGCAGCGAGTTCGTTCAGCGCGTCCTGCCCGTAGCGCCCGGCCTGCCAGCGCAGGTAGCTGTAATCGATCTTGTCGGCATCCACGGTACCGCTCGTCAAACGGCTCATCTGGCTATGCACGGCGATGCGGCGCGCATCGGCCAGCGGGCTGAGCAGCAGCACCAGCCCTGCACACATCACCAGCGCGGTGGCGATATTGGTCTTGCCGATATTGGCAAGCCAGCCGTGGCGGGAGCGCAACGACCAGGCGTAACCTGCCGTGTAGAGCGACGCGAGCACCAGTACAAAAACGCCCCAGACGCGGTCTTCGGTCCAGCCGTACTGGGCAATGCGCTGCGCCATCGCCCACCAGGCGACAACGGCGAGCACCGGCAGGGTGAGCCAGGCATATTCGAGCGTCCGGCCCAGTCTATGGCCATACGGTTGTTCGCCTGTGCCATCCTGGTAGGCGGCATTGGCAAAGTTGACCGAGAGCGCGATGAACCACAACAGGATGAATGCGGCATTGTGCGTTTTGAACAGCAAATCCAGTCCGGTGAAAGGCAGCGCGACGACCCACATCACACTGAACACCAGCAGCAGCGGCAATAGCCAGGCCGAGATGGAAAGCCAGAAACGGCGCAGGGTGACGATCATGGCGGCCCGTGCGAGGCCGAGTGCGAATGCTGCGCCGAATACGATGCCGGTGACCGGGATGGAGAAGATGGGTTTTTCGATCAGTTCGAAGATGAAGTTGAGACCGATGCTTTTCATCAGCATCGCCCCGGCGAACAGCACGACCCAGAACACGCCGGTAAGCGTTACCGAACTGATGGTCATCAGCGCATTGCGCCAAGCTGTCTCGAACAGTGCGTGATAAGACCAGTGTCTGGTTAAACGGTCGAGATGCGCCCATAGAGGGATGAGGACGAAACCAAGTATGGCCGCGGCAAACAGGTCGGAAGGACGTGCCGGTGGCACGCTCCAGATGCCGCTCAATGGTTCGGCAGGTATGCTCTCTGCCCAGCCGCTGTAGCCGCCAAGCAGGGCAAACAGGGCGCCGATCCAGAACAGCATCCTGGTACGGCGTTCACGAGTGAGTGTTGCGATGTTCTGGGTAAGATAGAAGGCCAGCGGCAAGACGAGGCTGACATAGAGCAAAGCACGCTCGCTGAGCGGGTCCACGGACGGCCAGACCTTGAGTTCCCGGGCCTTCCACAAGGCCCACAGTGCCCAGCCCTGCAATGCACCCACCAGCAGCAACCAGCGATTCATCATGCCCCCGTCATTTTGCACAAGAGCCTGAAACGTATCCTGCCGGGCTACTTCGCGTCAACCTCTAATAAGGCCGGGGACTTCATCATGCGAAGCAGCTTGTTCAGTCCGGTGCGACTTCGTGCAGGAATTCGATCACATTGCCGGCAAGGGCCTCTTCATCGAATGCCGACTCATATTCGTCGGCATCGTCTTCCAGATTCAGGCTGCCCAGTTGCCACTGCTCGAAATCTTCCGTCTCGAAAGAGTAGATTGCCTTGTGCGTCACTGTTTGCTGAAGTCTCATGACATCCTCCCTGACATTACAAAACAACATCGGCGAATTGCATTGCTACCGTTCTCCGCCGCTCCTGCCTGCTTATGCTGCAATCGCTTCCAACATGGCCGCCTTTTTGGTCTTGCCTGCGCGTGAGGGGGGGCGGCAGATTCCGCACACGTAGTCTTTGGTCAACTCGTCGCTGTGGGTCACGAAATGCCCACCGCATTCGGAGCAGCAGGTCGATTCCAGCATCTTGGCCTCGAAGAAACGGACCAGGAACCAGGCGCGGGTGATGCTGAGTTCGGGCTCGCCTTGCGAGAGCTGGATCTGTTCCAGATAGAGGCGATAACTCTTGATCAGTGCCTCGATACCGGTAACGCTGGTGTTCTTGAGCATGAATTGGTGGATGTCCATGAACAGCGAGGAGTGAATGTTCGACAGCCAGCTCATGAACCAATCGGTCGAGTATGGCAGCATGCCTTTCGAGGGTGATTCGCCTTTGACTTCCTTGTACAGCTTGAGCAGTCGTTCGCGGCTAAGCGACGTTTCTTCCTGCAGCACTTGCAGGCGTGCCCCCAGGTTGATGAGCTCAACTGCAATCTGTATCTCGCGGGCTTCTGTCACAACACTCTTGTTACGCATGGTTCTCTCTCCCTTGTTCTTGTTCTGATCAAACCACGATCTCAGCTACGGGTTGTGCGGCCATGAGGATGGTGGCATGTGCTTGCGACATCATGCGGTCCTTGTTGTAGTCGGTAACCATATTGAGCAGCAGGCGCTCGTCGAAGCGGAAGGCGCACAACAGCATGTTGGAAGCGGCCATTTTCAGGACTTGCGCCGGTGTGAGCCCGCCCAGCAAGTCTGCCATTTCTTCGCTGATGCCCAGGCGGAAGATGGCGCTGGCCTTGTCATCGTTGATCATTTGTTTGGCCAACATCATGTAGGAAAGGTTGGCTTCCTTGATTTCTTCGTGAAGTTGCTGTGCGTTCATTTCCGTCTCCTTGCTCTCAATGGGTTGTCTCTTTCGACGGTTGCATTGTGAGCGAAACGGCGTGTAGGAAAAATCGGTGAACGACTAATAATTCTGTAGGGAGATTTTTTCGGGCGTTGTAGGAAAAAGTCGTATGACTTTACGACTGAGCTTGCCAGCAATTATCCAGATGATGACTCTGTCCAATGCATCGAATAGCGGGATATTTAGCTGGTTTATCCATTGCGCCGTTTGGGAAGTTCGGGGAAATGAATATTCTGCTTTTGCGCAATACGCTGATTTATTGGCAATTATCACCACTCCCGCGCTTAAAGCCAAAATGGCTGGCGCCCATGAGCGGGTTATTTGCTCAAACGAAGATTTTCGCGTTTCTCAGCGAGGCGTAGCAATTCGAAAGTGATCCAGGCAACGAACACCATGCCGATGGTGAAGATCGTGTAAGAGATTTCCCAGGGGATACCCTGCGTCATCATCGAGAATTCTGACATGCCACCGATACCTGCGATCACGTTGAGCGGCATGAACACAACGCTGAGCACGGTCAGCCGCTTGATGACCTTGTTCTGGTTGATGTTGATGAAGCCGACGGTCGCATCCATCAAGAAGTTGATCTTGCCGAACAGGAAGGTGGTGTGTCCGTCCAGCGATTCGATGTCGCGCAGGATTTGCTGCGCATCGTCCAGCTGGTGGCGCTCGATGGCCCTGCTGCGCATGAGAAAAGAGACGGCACGGCGGGTATCCAGCACGTTGCGGCGGATGCGGCCGTTCAAGTCCTCTTCCTGACCGATGTCCGACAGCATCTTGGCGGCTTCTTCGTCGGTCATCTGCTTGCTCAGCACATGGCTGCCGACCTTTTCCAGCGCCTTGTAAATATCTTCCAGGGCGTCGGCGGAATACTCCACATCCGCCGCATACAGATCCAGCAACACGTCGCGTGCATCCGAAACGTAATTGGGTTGCGAGAAGGCGCGCAGGCGCTGCAAACGAAACACCGGCAGCTCTTCCTTGCGCACCGAAAACAGAATGTCTTGATGCAGGATGAAGTTCACCCCGACGTTGCGCGATACGTCTTCCTTGTCGAGCAGGAAGTCTGAACGCAGATGGACTTCGCCATTCTCTTCCACGTAGAAGCGTGCGCTTGATTCAAGATCGCTTACCCGGTTCGGGTCAGGCAGTTCGATGCCATAGGCATCGCCGACCCATGTACGCTCTTCGAATGTCGGATCGACCAAGTCGATCCAGATCGGCTTGGCAGCGGTCAGGTCACCCTGGGTATCAATGGAAATCTCGCGCATGCGGCCTTCGAACAGCTCGAAGGCTTTGATGCGGGTGCGGTCGTGCTTGAACGCCCTTTTGCCCAAGGTATGCAAAACGGAAACCGAGACCGCGGGCAACACCAACTCTTTGCGCCGCTCATCAATCTGGTCCCAGATGAACAGCTGGTCTGCGTCGGACAGGACCTCAAGCAGATCGGCGATCGCAGCGGGATCCATCTCGCTCAGCAGCAGTTGCAACCGGGCCAGATTCTGCTTGCGAACCAGCGTTTCGACCAGATCATGGTGCGGCATATCCTGTTTATGTACCATTTCCTCGGTCACCCTGCGCTTTTCCAATAGGTTAAGCACAGCTTGGCGGTGATCGGGGTGTTGGATGATTGGTTCGTTCGACATTTTCGAATTATAGCGTTTAGAATGTTGACGGATCAGGCGATTTTCTCGATTTATCAGTCCCGGAATTCCTGGCGACGTGTTTACAACAGACCAAAGACCAGCGAGTAGCTGCCATGACTAATCAGCGCGAACCGCACCACACCGATGACGTTCACGATCACTTCCAGCAAGTGCGGCACTTGCTGGACAAACAAGCCCTGGTGGGGCCGGTCATCCATAATCAGGCACTGCCGCGCGACGGCCGGCATGAACTGCTCGACAAGATGCTGCAAAAGCAGCATCTGGCAGAACTGCGCAACAAACTGGACGAACTGCATCCTGCCGACATCGCCTTCATTCTGGAGGCGTTGCCCATCGAACAGCGCCTGATGGTTTGGGATCTGGTGAAAGCCGGTCGCGACGGTGAGATCCTGATCGAAGTTTCAGATGCGGTGCGCGAATCGCTGATCGCCACCATGAGCCGCGAGGAGTTGCGCGAAGCGGCAGAACATCTCGATACCGACGAGATCGCCGACCTGGCGCCCGACCTGCCGCAAAACGTGATGCGCGATGTGTTCAAGTCGCTTTCCATCGAGGAGCGCGAGCAGCTGCGCGCGGCGATGTCGTATTCCGAAGATTCGGTGGGCGCGCTGATGGACTTCAATATGGTGCATGTTCGTGAGGATGTGACGCTGGAAGTCGTATCCCGGTACCTGCGCCGTTTCGACGAGTTGCCGGACCATACCGACCAGGTGTTCGTGGTTGACCGCGACGACCGCTTCAAAGGTGTGCTGCCGATCAACCTGATTGTGATCAACGAGCCGGAGACCATAGTCGGCGAGTTGATGCTGACCGACACCATTCAGCTGAACCCGGACGAAAAAGCACATCAGGCAGCACAATCGTTCGAGCGTTATGACCTGGTCTCGGCGCCGGTGGTGGATGAGGACAACAAACTGGTGGGGCGGGTGACGGTGAACGTGGTACTGGATTTCATCCGCGCCGAATCGGAGGCCGACTTGCGGAAGCAGGCCGGTCTGCGCGAGGAGGAAGACATCTTCGCCTCCATATGGAAATCGGCACAGAACCGCTGGACCTGGCTGGCCTTGAATCTATGCACGGCATTTTTCGCATCGCGCGTGATCGGCGAGTTCGAGAACACCATCGAGAAGTTCGTCGCGCTCGCCACCTTGATGCCTATAGTGGCAGGTATTGCCGGCAATTCGGCAAACCAGACCACGACCATCATCATCCGCTCGCTGGCACTCGGCCAGATCTCGCAGAGCAATGCGCGCCGGCTCATGGTCAAGGAACTGGCGATCAGCGGCCTGAACGGTCTGGTTTGGGGAGGGGTCGCTGGGCTGTTCGCCTTCTTCCTGTATCACAGCATCCCGCTAGGCATCGTCATGACCAGTGCAATGACACTCAATCTGACGCTGGGCTCGCTGGTCGGCATTGGCATCCCATTGGCTCTGCAGAAATTCGGGCGCGATCCGGCCATCGGTTCCAGTGTCATGCTTACCGCGATTACCGACAGCGGCGGCTTCTTCATCTTCCTGGGATTGGCAACGATCTTCCTGATCTAATAAGCAATGACTCAGCTGAACGGCGAGCGATTCCACTTCTCTCGCCAGGCACCCAGCTCGCCCGCCGGCATGGGACGGGCTATGCCGAAGCCCTGGCCGTATTCGCAGCCCATCGCTACCAGGGCATGGAACAGTTCCTCCGTCTCGACCCCCTCGGCCACGATCCTTCGGTCAAAGGCCTTGGCCAGCGCAATGACGCCTTGCACGATTGCCCGGTCGCCTTTGTCATCCAGCATGTCTCGAATGAAGGACTGGTCGATCTTGAGGGTATCGACAGGCAACCGCCCCAGATAGGACAACGACGAATATCCGGTGCCGAAATCGTCCAGCGCGAAGCTGATCCCGATCTTCCGGCATCGTTCGATGGTGTCGCTTGCGCGGGGAATGTCCTCCAAGGCTGCGGTCTCCAGCACCTCGATCTGCAGGCTGCCTTTCGGCAGGTTCGGGTGATGCAACATCTTGCGCTTCAGCTTCCAGGCGAAATCCTTCGCTTGCAGGTGTCCTGCCGAGATATTGATGCTCAGCTCCAGAGACATTCCGGCCTGATGCCACCTTTCAACCTGTGCCAGCGCCGTCGCGACGACCCAATCGCCCAGCTCGACTTCCAATGTGGTCGATTCAATGGCTGGCAAGAATTCGGCGGGCAGGAGCAATCCTCGCTCCGGGTGGTTCCAGCGAATCAGCGCCTCGGCGCCAACCAGGCGAAGCGTACGCATCTCCACCTTGGGCTGGTAATACAACTCGAATTCGTCATTCTTCAGCCCGAGCGCAAGCCGCCGCAGGAATTCCTGGTGAGAGCGTGCGCGCTGGTCATTCTCCGCGTCGTAAAGGAAATACCGGTTCTTGCCGGACTGTTTGGCGGAGTACATCGCCTGATCGGCATGCCGTATCAAGGTATCGGCATCGTGATCGTCGTTTGGATAAAGCGCAACACCAATGCTGGCACTGACTTCGAAGAACCGGCTCTTGATCTCGATCGGCTGGCTGATCGCTTCCAGCAACCGGTTCAAGCTGGCGGAACACTCCCCTGCCGCATTCAAGCCGAGCAACAGCACGGCGAATTCGTCCCCGCCCAGCCGCGCGACCGTGTCATCACCCCGTATCACCTCCTTGATACGTCTGGCCACTTCGATCAGCACCTTGTCGCCGGCTTCATGCCCCATGGTGTCGTTGACATGCTTGAACCCGTCCAAATCAAGGTAGCAGACAGCCAGGATACTTCTGTCGCGCCTGGAATGCGCCAGGGCTTGCTGCAGTCGATCGGCCAGCAGCACACGGTTTGGGATGCCGGTCAGAGCATCGTAGTGAGCGATATGCTCCAGTTGCCGTTCGTGCTGTTTAAGCAAGGTGATGTCCGAGAAGGTGCCCACCATGAGCAGTGGCAGGCCCGCATCATCGCGCCGAGTGACCGTGCCGCGGCAAAGTAGCCACCGCCAACTGCCATCCTTGCACGTCAGGCGCATCTCGGAAACATAATGGCCGGCATTACGCTTGAGATAGTCCTGCAACTCACCCCTGACTCGAAATTCGTCATCGTGATGGATGATTTTGAAAAACTGTTCCGCCTGACTCCCCAACTCATTGTCGGCATAGCCCAGCATCTCGGAAAAACGTCTGGAAAAGTGGAATTCTCCCGTAGCCAGATTCCAGTCCCAGACGGCATCTCCTGCACCTTCCAGTGCATGCCGCCAACGCTCCTCCGTCAAGCGCAACACTTCCCGCTCGTCTTCGCTGGCACGTTGCGATTCTTTGAATGTTTCGTAGTATTCGAAAATAAAGAACAATGAGAACAAATACAGGCAGGTGGTAAATATATCGAGGTTGGAATAGCCGGTATTGAAATTCGGCAGCACATGGACCGTCACGATGGCCAGCAGGATGCCGGCCAGCCAAACCCGCCCAATTTTGCGTCCTTTCAGGAAAAATGCTGCCGACAACAACAGGAAAAACAGCGACAGTCGCATCGCGTTATTTGTCGCCAATAGGTATATGGAGAAGAACAGGCCAAACGAGAGTGCCAGCGCAATCCAGCTTATCAGCTCAACCTGGTGCCGGTGTCGATGCAAATAGGCCAGTAAGGCAAAGTCGACCCCGGCAAAGCCGAAATCGATCATCCCCATCGTCGTACTGGCCTGCCAGCGAATGAACCCCATGACAAAAGCGATCACTCCGGCAAGCAAAAAAACGCCGTTCAGGAAGGAGACCTTATAGTCGTGCTTCCGTTCATCATTGATGAGGCTCTGATTGAACGAACCGGATTTATTCATCGATACGAAACTCTCTCGTCTGTTCGGTATAATGCAGCCACATTGTTATGGGATTAGCAGTAATCCTGTACTGAATTTCCTCAGCCGGCCAAACCGATGCGTGCCATTTAATTCATGAACATCTATCACAGCAGCGGCAATCTTATCACGCGCTTTACACGAACATGACCGACAGCCCATCCCGCCAGTCCCCCAAGACCGATCCATTGCTTGAACGCTCCCTGCTGGATGTGGGTATTCCGCCGTGCCCCGAGATTCTGACGCGAATCATGGATGAGATGCACAAGGAGGAGCCCGACTACCATCGCCTGAGCAGCATCATCAGTGCCGATGTCGCACTCTCAGCCGGCCTCATCAAAACCACCAATTCGCCTTATTTCGCCCGCCAGCAACGCGCCCGCTCGGTACATGACGCCCTGTCGATACTCGGCCTCAGGGTCGCCGGCCATACGATCGCCGGCATCATCTTGCGCAACCTCTTCCCCAGCACGCCGAACATGGTCCGGTTCTGGGATGCCTCGGCACGCACGGCGCGAGTTTGCGCCTGGCTTGCACATAAACTGGATATTTCCGGATTCAATGCCGAAGATGCCTACACCTTTGGCCTGTTTCACGACTGTGGCATCCCAGTGCTCATGACGCGATTCCCTCACTACAAGGACGTGCTGGGGCAGGCGAACCGCGATGCCAGCAACGAGTTCACTGCAGCGGAAGAAACACTGGTGCAAACCAACCATGCCGTGGTTGGCAGCGCACTCGCAAAGAACTGGTGGCTGCCGGCAGATATGTGCATGGCAATTGGCCACCACCACGACTTGAATGCCCTGTCGGCAGATTCAACCCTGCCCTTATCCTGCAGGTTGTTCATTGCAACCACGCAGTTTGCTGAGCACTTTACCCAGCAACAACTGGGGCTGGGTATCACGCAAGAATGGCCAAAATTCGGGGCTGCCTGTCTGGAAACGCTAAAGATCGACGAGGATGACCTGGAGTTCTTGTACAGCGAAGCAAAACAGATTGTCGCCGCAACAGAGTAATCCTGGCGCTGGTGCAGCTATGGGCACACCATAGCAAAATCCCGCAGCCACTCCCGCCCTTACCCCGGCGCACCTTCCCGAATAAGCAACGACAATGCCTGACACCGCCCGCTCACCTTGGGCGTATCAATTTGTGAAAGCGGGAACAGTTCGCTGAAGAAATTCAACAAACTTATAAGAACAACACCACACTCCGTTCTGGACGGAGTCGCAGAAAGGGCGAAACGCAACGACCCGGCGCCCGCCCCAATCTACGAAGCTTAGGCGCCGAGGATGCCTTTTGCTGCTACTTTTTTCGCTGCCGGTTTCTTGGCGGCTACTTTCTTGGCAGCTGGCTTCTTAGCTGCTGCTTTTTTCGCTGCCGGTTTCTTGGCGGCTACTTTTTTAGCGGCTGGCTTCTTAGCTGCTGCTTTTTTCGCTGCCGGTTTCTTGGCGGCTACTTTTTTAGCGGCTGGCTTCTTGGCTGCTGCTTTTTTCACTGCCGGCTTCTTGGCGGCTACTTTTTTAGCGGCTGGCTTCTTGGCTGCTGCTTTTTTCACTGCCGGCTTCTTGGCGGCTACTTTCTTGGCAGCTGGCTTCTTCGCAGCTACTGCTTTCTTAGCCGCAGGCTTCTTTGCAGCAGCCTTCTTGGTAGTGGTGCTTTTTGCTTTGGTTGTTGCAGCCATTTTCATTCCTTATAAAAATTGATGGACTAACCAGTTAATAATTGCGTGCACCAGCTGCACTCCCGATGCGTCTTTCTACTGCTTGAAATCTCCCAACACGCACGGTGATTGCATTCTATGCGCGATTAAAAAAGATGCGCAACACTTTTGTGCATTATTTGCGAAAAATTTCACGCGATGATTTTCTCGGCGGCATAGAGCTGGCGCACTGTTTCGCGCTCCCGGATAAGGTGTGCGACCGCACCATCGATCATCACTTCGGCTGCTCGTGGACGCGTGTTGTAGTTTGAACTCATGCTCATTCCGTACGCTCCAGCCGACATCACGGCCAGCGCATCGCCAGTATCCACGGCCATCTCGCGCGCATGCCCGATAAAATCACCGGTCTCGCAGATCGGTCCGACCACCTCGTATTGCTGTGTCGCCCGCCCTCTTTTGTGCACCGGCAGGATCGCGTGATAGGCATCGTAAAGTGCCGGACGCATCAGGTCGTTCATCGCCGCATCGACGATGGCGAAGTTCTTTTCTTCCCCATGCTTGAGGTATTCGATGCGCGTCAGCAACACTCCGGCATTGCCGACCAGCACACGGCCCGGCTCGACGATGATCTTTTCGGACCGCCCCTTGAGCGCGCCCAGCAGGGCTTGCGCATATTCGGCGATGGAAGGCGGCGTCTCTTCGTCGTAGCGGATGCCCAGACCGCCACCCAGGTCGAGATGCTCCAGAACGATGCCTGCCGCCGCCAGCTGGTCCACCAGCGCCAGGACTTTTTCCGCTGCCGCGATGAACGGGCTGGTCTCGGTGAGCTGCGAGCCGATGTGGCAATCCATGCCGGTGACCCGCAGGTGCGGCATGGCAGCCGCCTTGCGGTATAGCGCCAGCGCTTCGGTGTAAGCCACGCCGAACTTGTTCTGCTTCAGGCCAGTGGATATATAAGGGTGAGTCTTGGCATCGACGTCCGGATTCACACGCAGGCTGATCGGCGCGACCTTCCCCATGCTGCCCGCCACCGCGTTCAGCCTGTCCAGCTCCGGCGCAGACTCGACGTTAAAGCAGAGGATCTCCGCTTCCAGCGCCTGCCGCATCTCGGCCTCGCTCTTGCCCACCCCGGAAAACACCACCTTGTTTGCTGCGCCGCCGGCAGCCAGCACGCGCTGCAGCTCGCCGCCGGAAACGATATCGAAACCCGCGCCCATACGCGCGAACAGGTTGAGGATGGCAAGATTGGAATTGGCTTTTACCGCATAGCAGATCAGGTGGTCGCGCTCCCTGAATGCCTCGGCAAACTGGCGATAGCCGTCGGCCAGCGCTGCGCGCGAATAGACATAACATGGGGTGCCGAAACGCTGTGCGATGCTGCTTAACGGGACGTCTTCGGCGAACAGCTGATCTTGCTGATAGTGGAAATACTTGTTCATGTTTACTTATTGACTCCGGGTTTATCGAGTGGGGGTTGTGCCGGGGCGGCTTGCGGGCTCGGTGTCGGCGCGGGCGGCAAGTACAACGACCCTTTGCGTCCGCAACCTTGCAGGATGATGGTCAACAGCAACATAATGCCAACGATGCGCATGGCTTTATCTTTCTTGATAAGGGAATTGGGCTTCACAATAGGAACGGCCGCGATTATATGACGGAAAGCCCGGGCAACGAACCTGGCAGCATGCCGCCCGGCCGGTATATCAAGGACAAAAATGACAGAGAGCGAATTCAACGAGCAGGCCGACACGATATTCCAGCGCATCGAGCAAGCGCTGGATAAAACGGATATCGATTACGACAGCAACGGCAGCGTGATGGAGATCGAGTTTGACGATGGCAGCAAAATCATCATCAACCGCCATGTGCCCAACCGCGAGATCTGGCTCGCCGCCAGGTCCGGCGGCTTCCACTACAGCTTCCTGAATGGGCAATGGCTCAGCCAGCGCGACGACAGCGAACTTTTCGCCAAGCTAAGCGAACTGATTCAGACCGGATCGGGAAATAAACTCGACTTCTAGGAAGGGGCCAGGCAGAAGGTATCTTTCATCTGGGAGGAGACTACTGGGAATCGCGTCCTGTCCGCCTGGCAGGAAGAACTTTATAAGCATTGCCCGGATTTGGGAATGCGTCATATTGTCGCAGGGCTTATTCCCTCATTCTGCGATCCCGTAACGACGCAACTCCGCACGGCATGCCTTGTATTCCGGACAGGCGCTTTCCACCACACGCCAGAACGCCGGGGAGTGGTTCATCTCGTGCAGATGCGCCAGCTCATGCACCACCACGTAGTCGATCAGGTGCAGCGGCATCTGCACCAATTGCCAGTTCAGCCGCACCACCCCCTGCGCCGAGCAATTCCCCCATTGGGTGCGCGCGGCGGTCAGCTTGATCTCGCGCGGCGATACCTGCAGCATCGGGGCGAAATACTCCACGCATTCCCGGAACACCCGCAGCGCCTCGTCGCGATACCACTGCGTCACCGCCTTTTCGATATGCGCCACCTCCGCCGCCAACCCCACCGGCACATGCAATATCTCGCCCTGTAGTTCCGGCTTCGCACCGCGCATCTTGGGGGTCAAGGTCAGGACGAACTCCTCGCCGCGGAACGGAATGCGCGAGCCCTCCGCCCAGACGATAGTCGGCACCTTCCTGGCCTGCCAGTTATCCAGCTGGCGCAGCACCCAGTCGGCCTTGTCCTGCAGCACGCTGTGCAGCCAGCGCTCCGAGGCACGCACCGGCGCACTCACGGTCAGACCGCGGTCGTCGATGCGCAAGCCGATGCTGCGCCGGTAACCGCTGCGCTTGAGGGTGTAGCTGATCTCTTTACCGGAAAGGTGGATGTTGCGCTGTTCGACAGCAGAGGGTGGGGTCTGTGAGCGTAATGCCTTGAACATCAGCCCAGCTTGGTCATTTCAGTTTCGATCCAGTCCTCGACGCGGCGGCTGATCTCTTCCGCCTTGAGCCCCTTGGGATCGATGGGCTGGCCGATGCTCATGACGATGGTGCCGGGATGCTTCAGGAAGGCGTTGCGCCCCCAGAACTTGCCGGCATTGTGCGCCACCGGCACCACCGGCGCACCCGTATTCTCGCCCAGCATGGCGCCGCCGATCTTGTATTTGCCGCGTACGCCATAAGGCATGCGGGTTCCTTCCGGGAAGATCACCACGCAGAAGCCGCGCTCCAATCTGTCCTTGCCCTGTTCCAGCAGCTGGCGCATCGCCTGCTTGCCTTTGCTGCGGTCGATGGCGATAGGACTGGTCAAAGCCAGCCCCCAGCCGAAGAACGGTAGCCACAACAGCTCGCGCTTGAGCACCCATACCTGCGGCGGGAACACCGTCTGCAAGGAGAACGTCTCCCATGCCGACTGGTGCTTGCACATCACGACACAGGGTTCCTTCGGGATGTTCTCCGCTGCCACGCACTTCCATCTTGATGCCGCAGATCGCGCGCAACAACCACATCGTGCTGTAGGCCAGACCGGAAGCAATGCGGTAACGCGTGTGCGGCGGAAGCGGAAAGATGAAAAGCACCATCGAAGCGTAGATGGGCGTCCACACCAGCTGCACCAGGAAAAAGATCAGCGAGCGAACGAATGTCATACCAGAGTCGTCACCACGGATGCCAGATCGGGATAGATCAGGGTATTTTCGGGCAAGCCGCCTTTGGCCTGGGTCTTGGGGCCCTTGCCGGTCAGCACCAGGATGGGCTGCGCCTCCAGCCGCGCCGCCGCCTCCAGGTCGCGCAACGAATCGCCCACTGCGGGCACGCCTTTCAGGCTGACGTCGTAACGCGTGGCAATCTCCTCGAACATGCCGCTTTTGGGCTTGCGGCAACCGCAGTTGGCGTCATTGGTGTGCGGGCAGAAGAACACCGCATCGATGCGGCCGCCGACCAGCGCGCAGGCCTTGTGCATCTTGTCGTGGATGGCGTTCAGCGTCGGCATGTCGAACAGCCCGCGCCCGATGCCGGACTGGTTGGTCGCCACCACCACCCGGTAATCGGCCTGGTTCAGCCGCGCGATCGCTTCCAGGCTGCCGGGGATCGGCTTCCACTCTTCCGGGTTCTTGATGAACTGGTCGGAGTCGAAATTGATGACGCCGTCGCGGTCGAGAATGATGAGTTTGCTCATGCCGCCAGCTTGGAAATATCGGCGACCTGGTTCATCAGGCTGCCCAGCTGCTTCAGCAGCAATGCACGGTTGATGCGCAGCTTCTGGTCTTCGGCCATCACCATCACCTGATCGAAGAAGTCGTCGATGAACGGCTTGAGCGTGACCAGCGCCTTCAGGTTCTGGCCATATTCGCCGCGGCTGAAATACCCCTGCGCGAACGGTGCGATATCGACCATCGCCTGATACAGGTTGCGCTCGGCTTCATCCGTCATCAGCTTGGCATCGAACACTGCATTCGCCATCGCCGCACCAAGCTCCTCGTGGTTCTTGCGCATGATGTTCTGCACACGCTTGTTCGCCGCCGCCAGATCCTTCGATGCTTCCATCGCCGCAAAGGCACGCACGCCCTGCAAGCGCGGCAATGCTTCATGCAGGCGGCCGTTGAGCACCGCCAGCACCGCCTCGATATGCGACACCTCGAACCCGCGGTCGCGCAGGTAGCCGCGCATGCGATCCATCATGAAGCCTTCCACATCGACCGCCACCGACGCGCTCAGCATCCCTTTGGGGAAGTTCTCCGCGGTCGCCTTGAGCAGTGCCGGCAACGGCAAGTCGAGCGGCGTCTCGATCAGGATGCGCAGGATGCCCAGGGCCTGGCGGCGCAGGCCGAAGGGGTCCTTGTCGCCGGTCGGCACCTGGCCGACACCGTAGATACCGATGATGGTTTCCAGCTTGTCCGCCAGCGCCACCGAGCACGCCACTTTGCCCAGCGGCAGAGAGTCACCGGCAAAACGCGGGTGGTAATGCGCCTCGATGGCGTTCGCCACTTCCAGGTCTTCGCCGTCGTGGAAAGCGTAATAGCGCCCGATGATGCCTTGCAGCTCGGGGAATTCGCCGACCATGTCGGTGAGCAGGTCGGCCTTGCACAGGCGTGCCGCCAATTCCGCATTGGCTTTGTCTGCCTCCAGCAGGCGCGCGATGGTCCCGGCCAGCGTGGTGATACGCTCGACGCGTTGCAACTGCGTGCCCAGCTTGTTGTGATAGACCACGCTGCCAAGTTTCTCGATGCGGGATTCCAGCTTCTGCTTGCGATCCTGGTTGAAGAAGAAACGCGCATCGGACAGGCGCGGACGCACCACGCGCTGGTTGCCGCTCGATGATGTGGTGCGGGTCGTTCACCTGCATGTTGGAAACGATCAGGAACTTGTTCAGCAGCTTGCCGGTGTTCGCATCCAGCAGCGGGAAGTATTTCTGGTTCTGCTGCATGGTGAGGATCAGGCATTCCTGCGGCACATCGAGGAATTCCTTCTCGAACTCGCCGACATACACCTCCGGCCATTCGACCAGTCCGGTCACTTCGTCCAGCAAGGTGCTCAGCACACTGCGATCCTCGTTGGACATGGACAACAGTTTTTCCATGTCGAAATTGGCGTGCCCCACCCAGATCGCCGCATTCTTCTCGGCCAGATCGTCCAGGCGCGCCACGATGCTCTCACGGCGTTGCGCGAAGCTGGCGACCACACGGCCGTCGCGGGCCAGGATCTGTTCGTAATTGTCTGCGTCATCGATGGTGACGCGCTCGCTGCACATGAAGCGGTGGCCGCTGGTAACGTTGCCGCTGGACAAGCCCAATACATCGGCCAGCACCACGCGCTTGCCGTGCAGGATGACCAGCCCGTGCACCGGACGCACGAACTGATGCTCGGAATCGCCCCAGCGCATCAGCTTCGGCACCGGCAGCTTTTTCAGTGCCTGCGCCACGATGTCCTGCAGATACTCATCCAGCGACTTGCCCTTCTGTTCGATGCGCGCCGCAAAGTACTCCGCCTTGCCGTCGCCCACGCGCTGCAACTGGGCCAGTGTGACGTTGGCCGAGCGCATGAAACCTTCCAGCGCCTTGGTCGGCTTGCCTTCGGCATCCAGGCCCGCAGTCACCGCCGGTCCCTTTGCGCTCGATGATGCGATCCGGCTGTTGCGCGCAGCACCTCGGTGATGCTCACCGCCAGACGGCGCGGTGTCGCATACGGCGTGCACACGCTGGACTCGCTCACCAGCGCCTGCTCTTTCAGCGCGGCAAACACTTCATTGGCAAACGTGGAAGAAAGTTTCTCCAGCGCCTTGGGTGGCAGCTCCTCGGTCAGCAGCTCGATCAGTAATGTCTCGTTCATTTTTCACCCCCGACCTTTGCCATCGGGAAACCCAAAGCTTCGCGCGAATCGTAATAGGACTGTGCCACCTGGCGCGCCAGCGCGCGTACCCGGCCGATGTAGGCCGCGCGCTCGGTCACCGAGATCGCACCGCGCGCATCCAGCAGATTGAAGGTATGCGAGCACTTCATCACCATCTCGAAACCGGGCAAGGCCAGCCCCGCTTCCATCAGGCGCTTGGCTTCGCTCTCGTATTCGTTGAAATGGCGGAACAGCATCTCGACGTTGGAATGCTCGAAGTTGTACTTGGACTGCTCCACCTCGTTCTGGTGGTACACATCGCGGTAGGTGATGACGGTGTCGCCGTTCTTCGCCCACACCAGGTCGAACACGTTCTCCACGCCCTGCAGGTACATGGCCAGGCGCTCCAGCCCGTAAGTGATCTCGCCCAGCACCGGCTTGCAGGTGAGCGAACCGACTTCCTGGAAATAGGTGAACTGCGTCACCTCCATGCCGTCCAGCCAGACTTCCCAGCCCAGACCCCAGGCGCCCAGCGTCGGCGACTCCCAGTCGTCCTCGACGAAGCGGATGTCGTGCTCGTTGGTGTCGATGCCCAGCGCGCGCAGGCTGTCGAGGTAGAGTTCCTGGATGTTGTCGGGGGAAGGTTTCATTACCACCTGGAATTGGTAGTAGTGCTGCAAACGGTTGGGGTTCTCGCCATAGCGCCCGTCCTTCGGGCGGCGCGAAGGCTGCACATAGGCCGCACGCCAGGGCTCGGGGCCGATCGCACGTAAAAAGGTCGCGGTATGGAAGGTGCCGGCGCCGACCTCGATGTCGTAAGGCTGCAGCAGCGCGCAGCCCTGCTTGTCCCAGAATTGCTGTAGCGTCAGGATGACTTGCTGAAAAGTGAGCATGTACTTTTAACCGCCAGGATTTGCGAAAGGCCGCATTTTACGGGTTTAGGCGGGTTACGTCACCCCGCACAGCGCCAGCTTCCCGGCGCGGGGAAGCCCCTTGATCTCCATCTCGCGCTTCAAAGCACTGGACTTGTCGGCGCAGGGTTCGCAGTGCAGCAGCTTCACCGGCGTACGGCCTCGCGTGTACTTGGCGCCTTCGCCGGCGTTATGGGCGGCGAGACGCTTGTCGAGGTCGTTGGTGATGCCGCAGTAGAGAGTGTGGTCGGCGCATTGAAGGAGATAGCAGACCCAGCTGCTTTTGCTTGGTGATGGCATTTTTGTTAGCGGGCAGCAGGCGGGTTTCGCCTCATCAGTTCCAACGACAATTGGACTCCCGCCACCGTCACCTCGCCTTTGGGATTTTCTTTGCAGTAGTTGTTGACCCAATTGACGATTTGTTTGAGGCTGATTCTCGCCAGAAAATCATCGTCTCGTTCTATCGCGATCCCGGAGAGGAAGCCTTCTATCCATATCTTATGGGCGTTGTCGTTCGGGTTCCATTCGGCACAGGAGGGGGCGTCTTTTACTGTCACCGCATTTGCGTTCAATGCGAGGGCGGCCAGCAAGGTGAATGCTGCGAATATTGAAAGAAATTTTTTCATCTTGATTACTCCTTGGTCAGACTGCTTTCTTCAAAAAACTCCGGCTGTTTACCCATCTTTAGTATCAAGCCGGGATCGCTAAATATACCTTGCAGCCGCCTGATCAGTGGAATCGCGCCATCATCCAGTTCGGGATGTTCATTACCTATGACCGTTCGTCCTGAGCCTGATGTAACTACTAGCCATTCGACTAGGCTGCCAAAAGACGTCAGCCAAGTCGATGGTTATGTCGAAGGATGGGCGAAGCCCGCTGGTTTTCAAATTAAAAATTCAACTCCGTCGGGGTGGCCCGACGGTGTTGGTTTTGCGGAACATTTATGCTGCGACAGGCTCAGCACGAACGGCTCTAAATTGGCGGGCTTCGCCCATCCTTCGACAAGCTCAGGACGAACGGCCTCAGGTATACCCTACTTTCTGCGCACACTCCTCCACGCCACTCCCAACATCACCCCAACCAACACCAGCATCCCCGCATTCCCCCAGACCACATACGGCGTACTACCCACAAACCCTTGCACCTCCGCCGTAAGCACCCCCTCCTCATGCTGCGGCAGCATGGCCTGGATACGGCCATCCGTACCGATGACGGAGGTGACGCCGGTGTTGGTCGCCCGCAACATCATGCGCCCCGTTTCCAGCGCCCGCATTTGCGACAGCTGGTTATGCTGCATCGCGGCATCCGAATCGCCGTACCAGGCATCGTTGGTCACATTCACCAGCAGCGTGGCTTGCGGCAAGGCACGGATAATCTCTTCACCGAAAGCATCTTCGTAACAGATATCCACCGCGACCTTCTGCCCGGCGACGGCCAGCGGCGGCTGGTGCGCCCCGCCACTGGCAAGGTCGCCCATCGGGATGTTCAGCACGTCGTTGATGAGCCAGCCGAGCACGCCGCGCAGCGGGATGAATTCGCCGAACGGCACGAGGTGGTTCTTGCGGTAGTGCTGGCTGTCGGCGCTACCCAGCGAGTACACGCTGTTGTAATAGTTGCCGTCCTCCTTCTCGAACGCGCCGACGAGGACATCCCCGCCGTTTTGCCGCACATGCTCGCTCATGATGGTCTGGTAATACCCCGGCACGTTCTCGCGCAGGAGCGGCAGCGCAGTCTCGGGCAGGACGATCAGCCGCGCATCGCTGCCTTGCAACAGGCGGCGATAGGTTTCCAGCGTATTGATCAGCGCACCTTCCTCAAACTTGATGTCCTGCGGGATATTGCCTTGCAACAGGCTCGCTTTGAGCGGCTCGCCTTGCGGGTGTGTCCATGCGACGGTGCGCAACACCTCACCGCCGAGCCACAGCACCAGCAGCATACCCAGGGCGAACTTGCCCAGCCTGCTCCAGCGCGCGTGCCACAAGACCAGCAACAGCCCGGCGCTCAGTGCGGCCGCGAGCGATACGCCGTACACCCCCAGCAGCGGCGCAAAACCTGCCAGCGGGCTGCCGGGCACTTGCGAGTAGCCTGTCGTGAGCCACGGAAAGCCGGTAAACAACAGGCCGCGCAACCATTCGGCGAGCGTCCAGATCGCGGGCATGATGAGCAATATCGTGGCACCGTTCGCCCAGATGTCGAAGGACCGTTCATGGTTCGACATGCCTGTCCTGAGCTGTGTCGAAGGGCTCACCACGAACGGCTTTATTTTTGCCTGAACATAGCCCGCCAGCGCCGGCAGCGCGGCGTTCACCGCCGCGAACAGCGCCGTGGCAATGGCGGCGAGGACAGGATGCATGTAGCCATAGATATGCAGCGCGACGTAGATCCAGTGGATGCCGACGCAGAACAAGCCCATGCCGAAAGCAAAGCCGATCCATGCGGCCTGCGCCGGACGCTCAGTCCGGCTCCACAGCCAGAACAGCACGGCCAATGTCAGGATGGGTAAGGGAAAGATGTCGAAAGGGGCGAAGCCGAGGACGGCGATAGCGCCTGCAAGGAACGCTTTCAAGTACGGCGAGGCGATGAGTCTGTTCACGGATGGCGGCAATAAAGTTGATTCGCCAGATTATACGGTGTAACTTCCGCCGCACATCACTGTTACCCCCGACTTGGATCATGTCCAGCCACTCAGCCTTGCTCGAAGAAATCGGCTCCATGCTGATCGATTGCGAACTGTTCACCCACCTGTCCCCGGCTGAACTGCGGGCTGCCGCGCATTATTTCAGCATCAGCAAGATCGAAGAGGGCGAGTCCATTTTCGAGGAGGGCGACCTTGGCACTTTCATGTGCATCGTCGATTCCGGCAACATCTCGGTGCTCAAGGAGAACCATGACGGAGACCAGGTAGTGGTGGCCAAACTGGGTCATGGGCGCGCCTTTGGCGAAATGGCCGTGCTGGATGGCGAGCGCCGCTCTGCCACCTGCCAGGCGGCGGAAGACACCATCCTGCTGACGCTCTCGCAAGAAGCGCTGGACAAGATGCTGGAAGAACACCCGCGTGTCGGCGCACACATCATCCGCGCCATCGCCATCAGCCTGTCGCGCCGCCTGCGCATGGCGGTGGGGCAATTGGTCGATTACATCGTCTGATAGGTCGTGGATGCCTCTGAAAACGTTTTGCGGGATGCTGCGCAAGGAGCCGCACAGCGAATGACGAGACATACCGCGTTGGTAGGCGAGGAATGAGCGAGCACGCGACCAGCGATGCGCCACAAACGTTTTGGGCAACCATGCTGGACTTCACCGAATACACCAAGATCTTCATCAGCCTGTTCGCGATCATCGATCCGGTCGGCAACATCCCCATCGTCATCGCCTTCACCGCCGGCATGTCGGCGCAGCGGCGCGAACGCGTGGGGCGCATGGCCTCGTTGTCGGTGCTCGCCATCCTGCTCGCCGCATTGGTGCTGGGCGAAGCGATCCTGGATTTCTTCGGCATCAGCATCCATTCTTTCCGCACGGCGGGCGGAATACTATTGTTGCTGACCTCCATCTCCATGCTCGTCGGCGGCGACAAGCTCGATCGCCTGCCGGACGATACCGATGGCGATGCCACCTCATCCATCGCCATCGTGCCGCTTTCCACCCCGCTGCTTGCCGGGCCCGGCGCGATCAGCACGGTGATCCTCGATGCGCACAAGGGCAGCCATGCGGGACACTTCGGCATCATGGCCCTGATACTCGTCATCCTGAGCTTCATCGTGTGGCTTTCTTTCCTCGTCGCACCGTGGATATCGCAAAAAATGGGCAAGATCGGCAGTAACATCGCAACCAGGATGATGGGCTTGCTGCTTGCCGCCATCGCGGTTGAATTCATCGCCGGGGGGCTGCGCGGCTTGTTCCCGGCGTTGGGTTAAGTGCATCTCTATCAATCCAATTTTCGTCACTATGCTGCGTTGCTCACAATTAATTACTCCTTACATATGCGCCATCAACACATTACTGCGAAGCAGCCGTTTGCGGGAGATGGCGCACGCGGTCGTTCACCGCGCCAGACGGCTCCGCCCACCGTGTCACGACCGCATATGCCGCGTCGCAATTTATTGCTCGCGCCTTGCCTAGTTTAGAACTTGAATTGCTAGAGATACACTCACACATGGAAAAAATCAGACTCTCAAAATTAATGTCCGAACAAGGGCTCTGCTCGCGCCGCGAAGCGGACGACTTCATCGCCAAAGGCTGGGTGAAGGTGGACGGCGAAACCGTCAGCGAACTCGGCACCAAGATCCTGCCCACACAGAAGATCACGCTGGAAAAAGCCGCGCAAGCCAAGCAGCAAGGGCGCGTCACCATCCTGCTGCACAAGCCTGTGGGCTATGTCTCGGGACAAGCCGAACAGGGTTACAAGCCCGCCATCCTGCTGCTCGATGCCTCCACGCGCTGGGAGCAGGACACGACTCCGTACCGCTTTCACCGCAGCCATCTGCTCGGACTCGCCCCCGCCGGCAGGCTGGACATCGACTCGACCGGCCTGCTGGTGCTCACCCAGGACGGCCGCATCGCCAAGCAACTCATCGGCGAAGACTCGCCCATCGAAAAAGAATACCTGGTGCGCGTGCAGGGCAAGCTCGCCGCCAACGGATTGGCCATGCTCAATCACGGCCTGTCGCTGGACGGCAAGAAACTGAAACCCGCCAAGGTGAGCTGGCAAAACGAAGACCAGTTGCGCTTCATCCTGGTCGAGGGCAAAAAACGCCAGATACGCCGCATGTGCGAGATGGTGGGATTGAAAGTCACCGCGCTGAAACGCGTACGCATCGGCAAGGTCAGGCTGGGCGATCTGCCGCAGGGACAGTGGCGGTATCTGCGCGAGGACGAGAAGTTCTAGGGTGTCTAGGCTAGTGGAGTGCGATGAACGTCAGCACTTCGGCCTTAGCCGACAAATGGTACTGCATTGTTAAACGACAGCATTCGCGCACATTCCAGAAATTCAGGCTGTAAGGTGCTTACTGATTCGGGAGCGATTCAGACCTTCCCTCCGGTTTTAATACCATTCCAAACTATGTGAAGTCTGATGTTTGAGGCTGCTTGCGAATTGTTGAGCTGGTCCCTTTTGATTTATTCTTCACGGTGGATTCCCTAACCGAGAGCCGCAAATGGATCACATCGACAAGCTCAAGCAATTCGGATTCTCACGCATAGGTGAGTTCTCAGGTGGCGAAGACCTGATTGCCATCAAGCAAGGTGGCAGTCTGTCTAGCTACATCAACGACAAGCTAATGGCGATGGGCGAAATGGCCAAGATCGAGAACGTCATCTATGCCTACGTTGTCAATGGCATGGTCGTCTACCTTGGTGAGTCGGAACGGACATTCCGCAAGCGTTACAACAACCATATTCGAAATCTCGTCGATTTTGCCATTGAAAGAAAGCCAGCCTACCTGCGCTGGGTGGAGTTCTTTAAGAAAATCGACCGCTACGAAATCTGGCAGATGCCTGCTCCACGGGTCGAGGTTATGGGCTTGAACATCAATATTCGGCAGGACTTTGAAACGGCACTGATTGGTGTGTTTGCACCGACGATGAATACGCGAACGAAAGGCAACTGATCTTAGGAGGCCGTAAAGCTGGACTATTTGCAGCTGAACCTCTGACGTGAAAATGTCGGGTAATCTGAGCATTGCCGACCGATGAGGGAGTTAACCGAACGACGGCAAAAGCCGATAAAGAGCTGCTCAGCCTAGCCGTCATTCCAATGCCTTACGCCGCCATCTTCTCCACTTCCTTCTCGATCCTGTCCTTTAACTCGGCCTCGGCAATCTTCAAGTCATAGCTCATTTGCAGATTCAGCCACGACTGCGCATCCGTCCCAAAGTAACGCGCTAGTCGTAACGCTGTATCCGGCGTAATCGAGCGGCGCTCTTTCACAATCTCGTGCAGCCGTGTGGCCGGCACGCGCAATACCTGCGACAGCGCATGCACGCTCATGCCCATCGGTACGAGGTATTCCTCGCGCAGTATTTCTCCCGGATGTACCGGGCGCATTTTATTCTTGGCCATGTTGCCCTCCTTAGTGGTAATCGACGATCTCGACATCGAACACGTCGCCGTTCTTGAATGTGAAACAGATGCGCCATTGGTCGTTGACGCGGATGCTCCATTGCCCTTTGCGATCTCCCTGCAATGCTTCCAGCCGGTTGCCCGGCGGGGCGCGCATGAAATCCAGAGTGGCCGCTGCGTCCAGTTGTGTCAGTTTGCGCTCGGCTACCGTTTGGATGGCGCGGAAGCGTCGAGGACTCCCGCCCTCGAACAATGCTTGTGTTTCCTTGCAGGAAAACGACTTGATCATAACGCGCATAGTATTACGCTGTGCGTTATACGTCAATGGCGATTATCGTGAGATGAGGTCGCGTTCCGCGGGGACATAGGATCAAACAGCATTTTTGCTTCCAATAACGCGAAGCGATAGGGGGCAGCATCGCAATAGTTTTTGGCAACGACCGGTTTGAGTTGCGGTCGAAAGCGGAAGTACACCACCTGGTTCGGTGGCTGCTATGGCCGAAGTGCAGCCCCTCAACAACACGCCCCCACTATCAACTCCTCCGCGCCGTCCCCTCCGCAATCTCCGCCCGTATCTTCTCCGTCCTCGCCATACGCTCGCCCCGATAGAACAGGTTGTATGTCTCGAACGGGATGAGCTTGCCATCGGGCTGCGCGAAGTGGACGCAGGATTTCTTCATGGCGCGCAGGTCGAGGTTGTGGATGTCCATGAATTGCACGATGAGGATGCGGAACACATTCTCGTAGCCGAGCTTGGGAGCGGCAATCTTGGGCAGGCAACAAAGCAGATCGAAAAGGCAGGATGCCTGCGACTCGGGTGAGTGGTTGGTGGAGAAGAGTTTGAACACTTGCTCTTTCAGGTGCGGATCGCGTTCGAACACGATGGTGTTGCGCGACCCGGCCAGCAGGGCTTCCGGCCCCAGGTGGCGAGTGAGCGGGATGACTTCGCCTTTGAGTTTGAGGGCATAGGCCATCGCCAGCGTGTCGGGGTTGCAGGGCACGGGCACCACGTCTTCCTGCGTGAAGAGTTTCGACTGTTCGGCAATCTTCCGGCGCAGTCCGCTGATGGTCTGGCGCACGGCGGGTTTGCCGGTTTCCAGCCGCCCGGCTTCGCTCACCGGTTGCAAGGTGACGCCGCGCACGCAGCGCCATTGCAGCGCATGCTGGATGACATCGCCGATCTGGTGATCGTTGACGCCGGGGATGACGGTCATCACCAGCGTGGTGGAGATGGCGTGCGCTTCCAGCCGTTCCAGTGCGCGGCGATGTGTTTCGGCCAGCGTGGCGCCGCGCAGCTGCTTGAGCACGGCATCATCTAGCGAATCGAATTGCAGATAGATTTCCAGCCCCGGCGCATAGCTCGCCAATTTGCGCACAAAGGCTTCGTCGTTGGCAATGGTGAGGCCATTGGTGTTGACCATCACATGCCGAATGGGGCGGCGCTTGGCCTCATCCAGGATGGTGAAGAAATCAGGATGCAGGGTCGGCTCGCCGCCCGAGATCTGCACCACGTCCGGCTCGCCTTCGTTCGCCACTACGGCATCCAGCATGGCGATCACTTCCTGCAAGGGGCGATGCTGCCGCTGCGGCGAGGATTCGGCATAGCACACGGGACAGGTGAGGTTGCAGTTGTCGGTGATCTCCAGCACGGAAAGACAAGAGTGCTGCATGTGGTCGGGGCACAGGCCGCAGTCGTAAGGACAGCCGTGCACCATCTTGGTATCGAACTGCTCCGGCATCTCGGGGTGCTTCACATATACCTCGCGGCACAGGCGGTAATACTCGGCATCGTCGCACACCAGCGTGCGCTCGAAGCCATGCGCCGGGCACCATTTCTCAAGGAACACATCGCTATCCTTGATGATGACCTTGGCCTCTACCTGACGATAGCAGCTGGAGCAGACCGAGGCGGTGGTGTCGTAGAACAACCAGGGACGATTCTTGCGATTCATGTATTCCACTCCAGTTTGCGCCACTGACGCAGCGTCAGCGGCAGATAGAAGATCAAGGCGACGATGCACACGAGCTGGATGCCGGACAGCCCGAAGCCGTAATCGAACGGCACCGGTTTGAGCGCATCCACCAGCAAACGCCAGAAGAGGTAGGCACTCAGTGTGAGCTTGAACATCAGGCCGGATTCGACCGCCAGCACGGCACGCTGCCGCGCCAGCCACCACCATAGAGCAGCTGCAAAGGCAATCTCATACAGCTGCGTCGGGTGGCGCAGGATGCCATCGCCGAAGTCGATGCCCCAGGGCAGACTGGTCGGCACGCCATAGGTGCCATCCGCCAGCCCGGCCACGAAGCAGCCCGTGCGGCCGATCATCAAGGCAAGCAACACGGGGAACACGAAGGCGTCGCCGGTAGAGGCGCGCGCTCCTGTCCATTTCTTTGCCAGCTCCACACCGATCAATCCACCCAGCAGACCGCCCACCATGGACTGCCCGGCGAACCACACCTCGGGCCTGTTCCAGTATTGCGGCAGCAGATGCGGCATCTCGATCCAGAACACCAGCTTGTTGCCGATGGCCGCCCCGAACAGGCAACCCAGCAGCACGGCGAAGCGCGTACCCTGCATGAGCGCGCCCACCGAAACGCCTGCGCGGCGCTGCAACCAGCGGTAGTAGAACGCGCCGATGGAAATGGCCGCAGCCTCGAACAGCGCGTGGGCGAGATGGGGCTGGGTGGTGAGGGGGAACATCGGACTCAATGGCTGGCCGCCGCGCCCACGATGACGATTGCGCCCACCCCAAGATAAACCGGAATCAGCACGATATCCGCCGCCACGCCCAGCGGTATAAGCGGCGCCTTCAGCACCTTGGGCAGCATGGGCGGTTTTTCATCTTTGGAATGATAGAGATTGATGGGACGACGCACCCCGAGTTTTGAGAGTTGTTCCCCGGGAATCTTGACCGGCGGGTAGATCAATCCTTCGACGCTGACCTTTTTCTGGTATGAAACATTTTTCCCGCTGCCGACTGCGGCGAATCCGCCTTTGTTCAATTCAGCCTGTTCAATAGCGCTCAGCGCAGGCCCGCCGGCATAACGCAACTGCACATCCCCCCACACCTGTTTATCCTTCACATAGAGCCGGTTGTTCCAGGTGGCATCCACCATCATGCGTTTGCCATCCAGATTGAGCTGCGCCACCTGCTCGAGCTCCTCTCCGCCCTTGTGCAGCAGATAGGTGTTCTTCAAACCGATGAAGGCCACCACATGCTCCTGCCCCATCTCCCTGCTCAGGGACGCGTCCGGCTTGCCGATGGCAACGATCTCATCCGTGATGACGGGCTTGTTATAGAAATCGTTGTCGCTCCGGTTGACTGCCTGAGATGCCGCCATCGTCGCACAGCCAAGTGAGCCTGCCACGCCCACCGCAAATGCCAGCACCAGTGCCAGCCATTGAATTTGATGTTTCATTTTTCGTCTTCGTTGCCTCGTTTAATCTGTTTTGCGATCAGAATCATCCCCCAGCCCATCAACGCCACCACAACCGCGATGAGGATCATGTTCAGCAACGCGGCGCCTTGTCCAATATTGGCAATACCGATCAGCACGCATGCTCCGCCGCCAAACAACAACAATCCGCCGATCAGGAGCAGCACGCCTTTTACGAACATCTTCAACAAGTCAATCAATGTTTCCATTCTCATTTCACTCCCGCGCCGATCAAACCGCCAATCACCTTCCCCGCCAAAAGCCCGACGAACCACATGATGCCCTCCTTTCTATAACAGCCGAGACCCGCCGACATTATTTGCGCCCGAACCTCAATACCGCCAGCGTCCCGATCAGCAACAGCAGCAGCAGGCCGAATACCGTAACGCTCGCCGCCACCGGCACGCCCGCCGCCGTCGCCAGGCTGTATCCGCCCACGAACAGCAGCATGGCGATATTCTCGGCGAAATTCTGCACGGCCAGCGCGTTGCCCGCGCCTATGCTTTCGTGGCCGCGCTCCTGCAGCAGGGCGTTGAGCGGCACCACGAACAGGCCGCCGCACAAACCGATGGCGACCATCAGCACGTAGGCCAGCGGCAGCTGGTGCACGAAGGCGAGCGCCAGGATGACGGGGCCGAGCAGCAGGCCGCCGAGCAACGCGCGGTTGACGTTGGCGAGCGAGATCCACAGGCCGGCGGCGGCGGCGCCGAGCACGATGCCGACGGACACCGCGCCCATCAAATTGGCCGGGGTCTGGTTGTCGGCGATGAGCAGTGCGGCAGGCACCCACGCGAACAGCATCAGGCGCAGCGTGGTGCCGCTGCCCCAGAACACGCTGGTGCCCAGCAGGCTGAAGCGCGCGTCAGGATTCCTGAACATCAGCGCCAGCGAGCCCGTGAATTTTTTCAGCAGCAACCACGGATGGAAGCTCTCGCCCGTCTTCTCGGCCGGCAGTTTCGGGATGAACAGGTTGGCGAAGGCCGCCAGGCTATAGGCCGCCACCACGCCGACGAAGGCCCAGTGCAGCGAATGGTCGGCCAGCCAGCCGCCGAGCAGCACGCCGAGCAGGATGGCGACGATGGTCGAACCTTCCATCATGCCGTTGGCGCGCACCAACGTGGCCGGCCCGAACATCTGCGTCAGGATGCCGTATTTGGCCGGCGAATACATCGCCGCGCCGACGCCGATGATGCCGTAGGCGGTGAGCGGGTTGACGCCCGCCACCATCGCCAGTGCGCCGGTGAGTTTGAGCAGGTTGGCCGCCAGCATCACACGCCCTTTGGGAAAACCGTCGGCGATCTGCCCGACAAAGGGCGCGAGCAAGATGAAGGGGACGACGAAGGATTCCTGCAGCAGCGGCACCAGATTGGGCAACCCTTGTTCCTTCACGATGGCGATGGCGGCGATGAGCACAGCATTGTCGGCCAGCGCGGAAAGGAACTGCGCCAGCAGCACCGACAGCATGCCAAGCGACAGCAGCGGCATGCCGTTTTGTGTTTCTGATTTCATTTTATTGTCCCCAAGAATCCTGAAAACCATTTGCTCATTTACTCCCTCCCCCTTGCAGGGGGAGGGCTGGGGTGGGGGTAGAATTGCCGGGATTCAACGACTCTACCCCCATCCTAACCTTCCCCCTGATGGAACTACTAGCCATTCGACTAAGCTGGCAAACAACGCCAGCCAAGTCGCTGGTTATGCAAGGGGGAAGGAACTTATTTCGGCGTTGGGCTCATACCGCCTCCGCCATCTTTTCAGCGTCACGTGGTCGGTCTTGCCGGTGCCGAGCAGCGGCAGGGCATCGACGCGCTGTATCTTGCGCGGCACGGCGATCTCGGGGATGCCGAGCACCTTGGCGGCAGCTAGACAGGGCATCGCGCGTCAGCGCCGCATCGGTGGTGAACAGCACGATGGCCTCACCGCGCGCGCCGTCCGGCTGGGTGGTCGCGCCGTGCATGGTGTTCGGCGCGGCATGCGTCGCCAGTTTCTCCACCACTTCCAGCGACACCATCTCGCCTGCCACCTTGGCGAAGCGCTTGACGCGGCCGACGATGGAGACGAAGCCCTCGTCGTCGATGCTCACCACGTCGCCGGTCTCATACCAGCCCGCGCCCGCCTCGGAAGACGGCGGCTGCAGCACGCCGGGGTTGTCGTAACGGTAGTAGCCGGACATCACGTTGGGGCCGCGCACGTGCAGCATGCCGCCCTTGTCGATGCCGGGCACCGGCACCAGCTTGTGCTCGACGCAGGGCAGCAACTGGCCCACCGTGCCGCTGCGATAAGCCATCGGCGTGTTCACCGCCAGCACCGGCGCGGTTTCGGTCGCACCGTAGCCTTCCAGGATGCGGATGCCGAACTTTTCGAACCACAGTTCGCGCACCGAGGCGGAAAGTTTCTCCGCGCCCGCCACCACGTAGCGCAGGCGGAAGAAGTCGTAGGGGTGCGCGAACTTGGCGTAGTTGGCGAGGAAGGTGCTGGTGCCGAACATCACGCTGCAGTTGCGGTCGTACGCCACTTCGGGAATCACGCGGTAATGCAGCGGCGTGGCATACAGGAACAGGTTCATGCCGGTAAGCATGGGCAGCAGCGCGCCGCCGGTGAGGCCGAAGGAATGGAAGATGGGCAGCGCGTTGAGCACCTTGTCGTCCGCCGAGAAGTCGATGATGGCGCGGATCTGCGCGATGTTGGAGAGCAGCGCGCGGTGCGACAGCACCACGCCCTTGGGCTTGCCTTCCGAGCCGGAAGTGAACAGCACGACCGCCGCCGCTTCCGGGTTGCTGCGCTTTTCCATCAGGCGCGGGAACAGCATGCCGAGCAGCACCCACAGCTTGTCGCCAATACCCATTGAGGGACGCAGGTCCTCCAGGTACAGCACGCGCACTCCCTGGATACCAGCCACGTCTGCTTCCAGCTTGGCCTGCTCGATGAAGGCGCGCGAGGCGAAGATGGTGCGTATCTTTGCTGCGGTGCAGGCATCCTGCATGCCGCCTGCACCGGCCTTGTAGTTGAGCATGGCGGGAACGCGGCCTTGCGCGCCCGCTCCTATCATCATGCACACGGTGGCGGCGAGATTGGGCATCAGGATGCCCACACACTCATCCGGCTCGCTGTGCTTCGCGACCAGCCGCCCCAGCGCCAGGGTCATCTTGAGCAGGTCGCCGTAGGAATATTCGATCTGTTTGATGTCTTCCACCACGCGGCGGCTGCGGCCGTAAATGGAGATCGCATCCAGCAGGCCAGAGTACAGCGTTTGCTTCGGGTGCGATTCGAACAGCATCTTCTGCATCAGCTTGCGCATCGCATCGCCCGCCTTGCGACGGCGCTGCTTGGTAGTGTCGCCGTCCGGCATGGCGATCACGGTGGTTTCCAGCGCAGAGATGGTGACGCGCGGCAGCAGGCGGCGCGGCGCCTTGCCGGAGATGCGGCTGAAATAGGAACGCGCGGGGCCATCCAGGCGCACCGGCAGGATGGTGGCGCCGGTCTTGGCGGCCACGAAGGCCGGGCCTTCGTACACTTTCATCAGCGAGCCGGTCACGGTGATGCGCCCCTCGGGGAATATCACGACGGGACGCCCGCCTTCGACCAGCTTGATGATGCGCTTGATCGCCATCGGGCTGGTCGGGTCTACAGCCAGGTAGTCCACCATGCTCAGGATCAGGCGAAAGCCGAAGTTGCGCGTGATGCCGGTATGCACCACGAACACCGGATCGAACGGCAGGAACAGTCCCAGCAACAGGCCGTCCAGAAAGGACTCGTGGTTGGCGATCACCAGCAGTTTGCGGGTGTCGATGTTCTTGTCCAGGCCGGAAACGCGCACGCGGAACAACAGTCGGAAAACACTTTTCAGGATGAAGCGGATGATGCCTCTCATTTCGAAACCCCCTTGGAATATAGCGAAACCAGCCTGCTACTCGACCCTGCCATCAAACGCGAGCCGCATTCTGCCATCATTCAGCAGACTGGCCGGCGTAACCGTCTGGCGCTGCCAAGGAATGTGGCCGAAATACCACACCCGCCAGAATCGCTGATCTGCCTGCGGATTGCGTTGCAACAAAGTCGCGAAATTCTCGACCTCGCCCAACTCCACGCCGGAGGCCTCGAACAACACTTCGCGCACATATCTTGAACAGAATTGCCTGCGCGAATGCAGATCGAACCCCGTGTCGTACACGATACCGCGGCGCGCATACACCGCCTGCCTGAGCTTGAACTGCTGTTGCTGGTCCAGCCTGGCCGGCAGCCGGCTCACGGCGACCCTGCCGTGGTCGGAGCGTTTGACGAAACGGGACCACGTGGTCTCGCCGGAAACCGGCACCCTGCTTTCGGCGATCACCGGTTCTTTGCCGGATACGTCGGTGACGACGCCAACATGGTTGGTCCAGCTCGAAGTGGTGTCGGCGACTTTGCTGAACGGCGCCTTGGGAATGCGGATGAACACCACATCGCCGACTTCGAGCTTCTTGCCCAGTTCGGCGACGCTCATCCGGGATTGCGCCTCTGCCGGTTGCTCGGGCCATGCCGGCATACTCAGTAAAGCGGCGCTTGCCATGAATACGTGCGGCCAGCACTGGATCTTGGAAGAGGACATTTGCGTTCTCGCGTGTTGTTGAGGTGCTGCCACGATAGCCGCGAGTAGCGCAAAACAAAACCATTGACCATGACCGTATCGAAACTTAGACTGCTAGGTATCGAATTGCGATACTTTCATCATGTCTGAAGCAGATCAATTGGTCTCGGCCCTCAAGAAACAACTCAAAAGCCAGGGCATGACCTACCGCGATGTTGCCCGCGCACTCAAGCTTTCCGAACCCAGCGTAAAGAGGTTGTTCGCGTCGGGCCGTTTCACCGTCGACCGCCTGGTGCAGATATGCAACCTGCTGGGGTACACGCTGGCCGAGCTATCCGCCGAATCGCTTGCCGGCCAGGCGCGGCTCAGCACGCTGACGGAGAAGCAGGAACGCGAGGTCGTCTCGAACCCAAAATTGCTGATGGTCGCTGTCTGCGCACTGAACCACTGGACGATGGACGACATCGTGGCGCTCTATGACCTGAGCGTTCCGGAATGCATCAAGTATCTGCTGCAGCTCGACCGGTTGCGCATCATCGACCTGCTGCCGGGCAACCGCATCCGCCTCAACGTCGCGCGCGACTTCGACTGGCTGCCGTCGGGGCCGATCCGCCAGTATTTCCTGAACAACGGGCTTAACGATTTCCTGAAGAGCGATTTTGCCCACGAAGACGAGATGATGGGCTTTGTGCACGGCATGTTCACCGATCAGGCGCTGGCGCAGATCCTGGATGAGTTGCGCAAACTCCGGCAAAGATTCGCCGAACTGCACGAGGAGAGTCTGTCCGCACCGCTCAGCAAGCGGCGCGGTTTGGGATTACTGCTGGCGATGCGGCGATGGGAGCCTGCCGACTTTACGAAGTTGCGGCGGTGATGCAGAACTAGGGGAAACGCCGAAAAAATCCGTTCGTCCTGAGCTTGTCGAAGGGCGAGAGTTGCAAGCCGCTGATAAGCCAGATTTCTCCGTTCATGGTTCGACAAGCATGTCCTGAGTTTATCGAAGGGTTCACCACGAACGGAGGACTTGTTCGGCGTTTCCCTAGGCTGGCTTGTCCGGCGCTTCGAGCAGGGAACGCTCCACCAGCAAGGAATACAACCTGCGGCTGTCCGCACGCAGCACGGTGAATTGCCATTCGCCGATCTGGATGCGTTCGCCGCGTTTGGGCAGCTGGCCGGCGGCCTTGAGTACCAGGCCGCCGATAGTGTCATAGTCTTCGTCGCTGAAATCCGTCCCCAGCGCCTCGTTGAAATCGGCGATCTCGGTGTCGGCCTTGACGCGCCAGTGTGCGTCATCCTGGCGGATGATGTTGTCTTCGTCTTCGTCGAAGTCGTATTCGTCGGCGATGTCGCCGACGATCTGTTCCAGCACGTCTTCGATGGTGACCATGCCGCAGACGCCGCCGTATTCATCCACGACCAGCGCGATGTGGTTGCGGTTGCTGCGGAAATCGCGCAGCAGCACGTTGAGGCGTTTCGACTTCCGGCACGAAAACGGCCGGGCGCAGCATGTCGCGCACGTTGAACTCTTCGCCGGCGTAATAGCGCAACAGGTCTTTGGCCAGCAGGATGCCGATGATGTTGTCCTTGTCGCCGTCGATGACGGGGAAGCGCGAGTGCGCGGTATCGATCACATAAGGGATGAATTGCTCCGCCGGCTGGCTGATGTCGATGACATCCATCTGCGCGCGGGGAATCATGATCTCGCGCACCTGGCGCTCGGAGACCTGGATGACGCCTTCCATCATGGAGAGTGCATCGGCATCCAGCAGGTTGCGCTCGTAGGCGCTGTACAACAGGGCGATCAGCTGCTCGCGATCTTCCGGCTCCCGCAGCAACATCATGGAGAGCCGCTCCAACAGGGTGGGCTTGTTATTACTTTCCGAACCGTCCATTACCAGGCATTAACTAACAAGATAAGGTGCAGGATACCTCAATTTGAGCATCAACGCAGTCTCGCGCGCCTCCATCGCCTCGGCTTCGCGCTTCTTCTCGTGATCGTAGCCCTGCAGATGAAGGGCAGCATGGATGGTGAGGTGCGCATAATGCGCGAGCAGATCCTTGCCCTGCTCTTTTGCTTCGCGCGCAACGACCGGCGCGCAGATGACGACATCGCCATAAAGCGGCTCGGTATCGTCATAGACGAAGGTCAGCACGTTGGTGGCGTAGTCCTTGCCGCGATAGCTCTGGTTCAGCGCGCGCCCCTCGATCTCGTCCACGATGCGCAGGGCGATCTGCACGTCCTGCTCCAGCGCAGCTTTCACCCAGCGGCGGAACTGCTGACCGTGTCGGCATCTTTTTGGCATTGCTGGCGTATTGCACCGACAGCGAAAGTTTGTGTGTGTCAGTCATGGGTTCTTGATGTCGTATTTTTCGTAAGCGCTGACGATCTTCTGCACCAGCGGGTGGCGCACGACATCCTCGGCAAGGAACTGCTGGAAGGCAATGCCGCGCACATCCTTGAGCACGATGCGCGCATCGTTGAGGCCGCTCTTCTGCCCGCGCGCGAGGTCGATCTGCGTCACGTCGCCGGTGATCACTGCCTTGCTGCCGAAGCCGATGCGGGTGAGGAACATCTTCATCTGCTCCGGCGTGGTGTTCTGCGCCTCGTCCAGGATGATGAAGGCATGGTTCAGCGTGCGGCCGCGCATGTAGGCGAGCGGGGCGATCTCGATCACACCGCGCTCGAACGCCTTGACCACCTTGTCGGTGCCCATCAGATCGTAGAGCGCATCGTACAAGGGGCGCAGGTAGGGATCGACCTTCTGCGCAAAATCGCCGGGCAGGAAACCCAGACGTTCGCCCGCCTCCACGGCCGGGCGCACCAGCACCAGTCGCTTCACCGTTTCGCGCTGCAGCGCGTCCACTGCCGAAGCGACGGCAAGATAGGTCTTGCCGGTTCCGGCGGGGCCGACGCCGAAAGTGATGTCGTGTTCCTGGATGGCCTGCAGGTATTCGTTCTGGCGCACGGTACGGCCGCGCACCTCCAGCTTCCGCGTCATCAGCAGCGGCACGGACTCGCTTTGCGTATCGGGCAGATCGGGTTTCATGACTTCGATCAGCCCCAGCTGCAGTCGCTCCAGCGTGATGTCATGCCTGGCTTCGAGATAGAAGCGCTCCAGCACGCTGCGGGCCAATGAGGCCTGCGCTCCCGTGATGGCGAAACGTTCTCCGCGCCGTGCGATGTTCACTTCCAGCGCGGTCTCGATCTGGCGCAAGTTCTCGTCGAACGCGCCGCACAGGTTAGCCAGACGGGCATTGTCGACCGGTTCGAAGGAAATATTCTCTGTGTCGCTCATGGCTGCGTCACCAGTTCACCGCGCAGCGTGTGCATCGTCCCCGACAGGATACGCACATCCACATAGCGGCCCAGCATGCCAGGTGAGCCGGCGAAGTTCACCACACGATTGTTCTCTGTGCGCCCGGCCAGTTCGCTCGCATTCTTGCGCGAGATGTTTTCCACCAGCACGCGCTGGATGCTGCCACCCATCGCATCGCTGACTTGCCGCTCCAGTTCCGCAATGCGGGTTTGCAGCCGGTGCAGTCGTGCCAGCTTGGTTTCGTATGGCGTATCGTCCGCCATCTCGGCAGCCGGCGTGCCGGGGCGTGCGCTGAAGATGAAGCTGAAGCTGGCATCGAAGCCGACATCATCGATGAGTTTCATGGTGGCTTCAAAATCAGCCTCGGTCTCGCCGGGGAAGCCAACGATGAAATCGGACGTGATGGAGATATCCGGCCGCGCCGCGCGCAATTTGCGCACGACAGACTTGTATTCCAGTGCGGTATAGCCACGCTTCATCGACGCCAGGATGCGGTCCGATCCGGACTGCACCGGCAAGTGCAGGTGCCCGGCCAGCTTGGGGACCGTGGCATACAGCTCGATCAGGCGCTGCGACATCTCGCGCGGGTGCGAGGTGGTATAGCGCAGGCGCTGCACGCCAGGCAATGCCGCAACGGCTTGCACCAAGAACGCGAAGTCGACCGTGTCGCCATCCTCCGTCTCGCCCTGATACGCATTCACGTTCTGCCCCAGCAGCGTGATCTCGCCCACACCCTGGGCAGTCAGGTTTTCCACTTCGCGCATCACATCAGCCAATGGGCGCGACATCTCTTCGCCGCGCGTATAGGGCACTACGCAATAGGTGCAATATTTGCTGCAGCCTTCCATGATCGAAACGAAGGCCGTGCCGTGCGTGGTCTGGGCGGCGGGAACATGATCGAACTTCTCGATCTCCGGAAAGCTGATATCCACTTGCGCTTTGCCGGTGGCACGCCGCGCCGCAATGAGTTGCGGCAAGCGGTGCAGCGTCTGCGGGCCGAATACCACGTCCACATACGGCGCGCGTTTGACGATGGCGTCGCCCTCCTGGCTGGCGACGCAGCCCCCGACACCGATCAAAATGTCTGGATTGTTCTGCTTCAATGCGCGCGCACGCCCCAGATCGGAAAACACCTTCTCCTCTGCCTTCTCGCGGATGGAACAGGTGTTGAACAGGATGATGTCAGCCTCTTCCGGTTTGTCGGTCTGCACCAGATTTTCGCTGGAGCGCAAAACGTCGGCCATCTTGTCCGAGTCGTACTCGTTCATCTGACAGCCATATGTCTTTATATAGAGTTTTGTTAACACGCTTGGTACCTGGAGTTTTTAACTTGACTGAGGCAAGGCACAAAGGCCTTTAATTTCCTAAGCCTTAGTAAAGTTGCGGGAATGTCCTACAAAAAAACTAATATAATCCGAAAAGCTTTAGTCAACTATAGTTATCATCAACTTGGGCAGCTATCGCACTTTATCGTTTCATTATAAACGTTACCCAAAACAGACTCACCACGGAGAAGAGTATGGCAATCATTGCAGACGTAGCAGCTATCGGTACCGCAATTTTTTCAGTTGTTTTTTCTGTGTGGATTTCCATCCAGTTGTTCAAAAAAGCTGATTGAACCTAAGAAACACGGGAAGTTTGTTCGCATAGCTTCCCTTTTCTGAAACATTCCCTGCCATCCTACTGCCTACGGGTCACTACCCGTCGGGCTTGCTCTGCTTTTACAAAATATTTGTCTTATGAGATAACTATGCTACGATTCCAATACCAGTTTCGTTGGTGTGTTTAATCTAGTCTAGTTCTTGGAAGGAGCGGAATATGTCAGTCGTCGCAGATATCGCAGCATTTGGTTCGATGGTGGGTGTTGCCCTTTTTTCATTGTGGATGGTGAAGCAGCTTTTCTCGGACAACAACTGATCAAGTTGTCGCGCCGTAGCAATAAAAAAACTCCAGCTTCAAGCTGGAGTTTTTGTTTGGTGGTGATAGGTGGACTTGAACCACCGACCCCAGCATTATGAGTGCTGTGCTCTAACCAACTGAGCTATATCACCGTAATCTCGCGTTCCTGACCGTTTTTGCCAGCCGGTGCGCCTTGACGAAGGGCGGCATTTTGCTGATTTCGCCCCCTCCTGTCAATTGCCGCATGCCGACATCTTCAATTCGCTATCGGGAAAGTCTTTCTGCAGTGACTTGATCTTGTCCGCCGTCCCGGCATCCAGCCCTTTCATGACGAACACGGTGTATTTGAGTTTGCTGACGCGCTCGCCGACTTTGGCGGTGCGCACATCCTTGGTTCGCAGGGTGGCAAGATATCGTTGCGCAGCTTCCTGGGTCTTGAACACCCCCAGCGAAATGGCGTTCAGCCACTTGCCTTTTTCCTGCACGACGAAGTAATCCTTCACGTTGCGCTCTTTCAACTGCGCGATCTTCCTCTCCACCTCCGAGTGCCGCTTCATCGGCGGGATATATACCCAGTAGCCGTGATTGTGTTCCACACTGTGCTGCGACAGCTTATCGCCCAGCTTCATGGCAGACAGTGCTTGCAGCGCATGCCCCAGGTCATCGCCGGAGAATTCACCCCATTCTGCGCAACTGGCATCATTCGGCAGCACATGCGTTGCCGCGACATGTGACGAGGCGGCAGGGGCGCTCACGTTTGCAGGGGATGACACCGGCGAGAGCGTGAGCGTCATCCCCGCCGAGGCCGGCGCCGCAGCGGAAACCGGGGCTGAAGCCGGCTGCAACGCCAACAGTTTGATCTTGTCCGGATTCAATGCCGCTTGGGCGGCAGCCTCATTGGCATCCACAGTCAGCACACTGCCCCATCGCATCCAGCCGATCAGCGCCAGGTTGGCCAGCAATAACAGCCCCACGATCCACTTCGTCATGCTCTCGATTCCCCGATGATCTGCAAACCTTTTAGCACCAAATTGTCCACCCGCTCCAGCGGCAGCTCGAGATGCGGCTGGATCACTCCCGCCGCACCGCCCGCCAGCAGACAGCGCACTTCATCATGCCGCGCCTGCAATAAACCGAACTGATGGCGGATAGCCCCCAGCGTGGCGCGCAACATCCCGCTATGAATGGCATCGGCGGTGTTGCGCGGAAAGTCCTGCAGCGTGCCCTGCTCTGCCATAAGCTGGGCGGTGTTCGTCGCCAGGCTGTGCTGCATCAACCCGGCCCCCGGCAGGATCAACCCGCCCAGAAATTCGCCCTGCGCGGAGAGCGCATCCACGGTCGTCGCGGTTCCGCAGTTCACCACCAGACACGCGCCATGCACCCGATTCCACGCCGCAATCAGTGCCGCCCAGCGGTCGCTGCCCAAGCGCTCGGGTTGCTGGTAGCCGTTGTGCACACCGCACTGCTCGGTACGCGCCGTCACGAATTCCAGCGGGGTTTTCCACCCGGCGCAGACGGCGCTGCAAGCGCTGCGCCATCGCCTCGCCCGCCACATTGGAAACCAGGATGCGCGCAGGCGTCGGCAAGGCCGCGAACGCATGCTGCAATGCCATCCATTCGGTATTGCCCGCCACCCCTTGGTGCAGCCATGCCCCGTCTTGCACCAGCGCCCACTTGCAGCGGCTGTTTCCCACGTCCAGCAGTAGCATCCTATGCGCTCCTCAAGCTGACTTCGCCAGCGTTGAATATCTGTTCGCCCTGTCCGGTCGCCAGCCGCAACGCGCCGTCATCCGTCACACCCAGCACCGTACCGGTGACCTGAGAGCCGTCGGGCAACAACAGCTTTACCGGACGCTGCTGGAACACGTGATAGCTTTCCCATTCGGCGCGCAACGGCGCAAAACCGCCGTCTCGGCAAATTCCTGCAGCACCGCCGCCAACTGTTTCAATAATACCGCAAGCACGAGGTTGCGTTCCGGCACGGCCATGTCCAGCGAAGCAAGGTCGCTCACCGCCTGATCGATGCGCTCGCGCAGCGATTCCGGCACGGTCAGGTTGAGGCCGATACCGATCACCACCGCGCTGGGGCCAAGCATGTCGCCCTGCGCCTCGAGCAATATCCCGGCGAGTTTGCCGTCGTTCAACAACACGTCGTTCGGCCATTTCAGCCCGGCCCCCTGCACCCCGAGCTCGTCCAGCGCGCGCATCATGGCGACGCCGACGGCCAGGCTCAAGCCGGAAAGCGCCGCCAGACCGCTCTCGAAACGCCACAACAGGGAAAAGGTCAGCGCATCGCCCAGACCGGAGTGCCATGTCCGGCCCAAACGCCCGCGCCCCGCGCTCTGCCATTCCACCGCCAGCACCGTGCCGCTGGCCGCGCCTTTTGCGGCACGCTGCAACAACAAAGCGTTGCTGGAAGCGGCCTGGTCGAGTATCTCGATATGCAGCATCCTTGCGCGCAGCCCCAAGTCCGGCACGGATCGCTCCGCATCCAGCCACTGCAATGGCCGCGCCAGCCGGTAACCGCGGCCGCGCACGCTGTACAACGTCAGGCCGAAAGCGTTCCGACATCGCGCAAAGCGTTGCTTACGGTGGCGCGCGTCACGCCGAACTTGCCGGGCCAGCACTTCGCCGGAATGGAATTCGCCGTCGGCCAATTGCCGCAGCAGCGCGAAGGTCAATGGCTTGGGCGTTTCCGCCTGACTCATTGCGGCATGTCGCAACCGGTGGCTGCAGAATCGTAACTGAGGAACTTCAGTATCTCGTCGCGCTGCTTCAGGGCATCCTGATAGCCCAGGTCGATCAATGCGCGGCAATAGTGTTTGTCGAACAGCAGATAACTCACCAGGTTCGCGCCGCTGCGCCGCATCACGCCGACCGTGCGCAGCAGCAGGCGTATGGTCCACGGCAATTGCGTGATATGCCGTTCGGCGATCTTCTCCAGCGGCTGGCTGGGCGTGATGACCAACACGTCGATGTGGCGCATGTCGGTGGCCGCGCGCAACTCTTCGGGAATCAAGCTTGACCGTATTGTTGATGCGCTGCAGGCGCTCCAGATCGACTTCCAGACCATCGAGAAAGATGCTGTCCAGCGCATGCCCGGCGATCTGCGCCAGCGTGGGGTAGTCGTCCATCCGGTTGCGCCGCCCCGCCTCGTCGTCGGCATGCCATGCGCCGATCAGCATCACCTTGTCGGCGCCCAGATGCAGCGCCGAACTGATGGGCGCGATCTGACGCATGGAACCGTCGCCGAAATATTCGCGATGGATGTGGACTGCCGGAAAGATGAAGGGAATGGCCGAAGAAGCCAGCAGGTGCTCGATGCCGATCTTGCTTTCCATCCCCAGACGGCGCGTGCGCTTCCACGGCTGCAATTCCGGCACGCCCTGATAGAACGTGACCGAATGTCCGGAGCCGTATCCGGAAGCGGTGATGCTCAAGGCATGCAACGCGCCCGCATCGATGTTTTCCTGGATCTTCTCGCACGGCAACGTCTCTTCCAGAAAGACCGCCAACGGGGAATTGTCCAGCAGCGAGATCCGGTTCATGCGATTGATGCCGAGCACGCTCAGCACCAACCCCGACAGCCAGCGCCCGCTGTTGGCGAACACGCCCAGCACATCGGAACGGTAGATATCGCTCACCTGCGAGTTGGTCCAGATACCGAGCAGGTATTTCACGCCCTTGCGAAAGTGCTGTCGCGTTCACCGCCAGCGTCACCGCGTTCAGCGCACCGGCCGACGTGCCGCAGACGACCTGGAACGGGGAATGCGCATGGCGCGGCAAGAACTCGGCGATCGCCTTGAGCACGCCGACCTGGTAGGCCGCGCGCGCGCCGCCGCCGGTGAGGATGAGTCCGATCTTTTGCTGGAGTCTGGCTCATTGTCGCTTCAGGAGTTACGCTTCATCCGGCTCCGCATGAACCGCCTCCAGCGCATCCTTCAGCGTCTCCTCGGGCAGCGCGTTCAGCGTCTCGGACAACATCTCCGCCGCCTCCACCGCATTCGGCTGCAGCTTGGTGGCATCGGCATTCGCCACCAGCACGGCAGCTGCGCCCACCACCTTGAGCAGGCGCGCGCGCTCGCTCATCAACATCTCGATTTCCTGGCTTAGCAGTTCAACTTCTTGCTTGTTCATCACATTCTCCTGAATATTTATTGCGCAAGCATCTGCCCGCCAACTCGCGCCGATTATAGCTCAGCGGCCTGCGCTTCCGCAGCGAGGATGCTGCCGCCGCGCGCAGCTCAAACCAACCATGCCGGGATTTGCTAGAATGCCGCCCCTTTCGGAACGCCCCATGGCCTATGAACCCCATCACGCTGACCGGCGGCGAACATGCCGTGCTGTTGATTCACGGCCTGCAAAGCAGCCCCGTCGAACTGCTGCCGCTGGCCAAGCGCCTGCAGCAGGCGGGGTACACCGTGCATCTGCCGCACATCGCGGGCTACGGCTTCAAGCACGGCGATACACCGCGCTCGGTCACGCGCTGGCAAGACTGGCACGCCAAAGCCACTGGAAGAGTTCCGCACCTTGAAGCAGCAATACAAGACCGTTGCGGTTGGCGGACTGTGCATCGGCGGCACGCTGTCGCTCAGTATCGCCGCCGAACTGGGCGATGAGGTCGCCGCACTGACACTGCTCTCCACCACGCTGTGGTATGACGGCTGGGCCATGCCCTGGTATCGGCCTTTCCGCTACCTCGGCTACATCTGGCCCATTCGCTACTGGTACACCTACAAGGAACGCGAGCCGTTCGGCCTGAAGAACCTGCAATTGCGCAAGTGGGTCGCGCGCGAAATGGCGCACAAGGATGCCTCCATGGTCGGCGCCAGCCGCCTGAATCTGCCCGCCATCCAGGAAGCGGAACGCATGATCGCCGCAGTGAAAAAATCGCTGCCGCGCGTCACCGCGCCCAGCCATCATCATTCACGCCGTGGAAGACGAAGTCGCCTCGCCGCGCAGCGCGCGCTATATCGCCGAGCATATCGGCTCCAAGACCAGTTGAAACCGTGATGCTGCACAACAGCTACCACATGATCACCGTGGACAACGACCGCGAACAGGTCGCCGCCGACACCATCCGCTTCTTCGAACAGGTACGCGCTCGGCGCAAGCAAGCCTGAGCCTCCGGCTCTGCTATAATCCGCCGCAGATACATTCTGGAAGCAAACGAGTATGAGCTCCCTGCAAACGATACAAGACATGATGGTCAAGCAATTCGACCTCAAGCTGGAAGATCTGACGCCCGATGCCACCCTGGAAAGCCTGGGTCTGGATTCGTTGTCGGTGATCGAATTCACGTTCAATCTGGAAGACGAACTGAAGATCACCATGCCCGAAGAGCGCGTCGAACTCAAAACACTGCAGGATGTCGTCAGCCTGGTAGACAAGCTCGTCGCCGAGCAAAAAGGCTCCGCTCAGTAACGCTCTCATGACCCGGCGCGTCGTCATCACCGGACTGGGCGTCATCTCCCCGGTCGGCAAAACCCCCACCGAATTCTTCGACAACCTGATGGCGGGACGCTCCGGCATCAAACGCCTGCAGAACGATTTCGTCGAAAAACTCACCATCCGCATCGGCGCGCCGGTAGAGGACTTCGATCCCGCCAGCACACTTCAGCAAGATCCAGCTCAGCAGCATCGAACGCTTCAGCCAGTTCGCGCTGGTCGCCGCCGAACAGGCCGTGCAGGATGCGCAACTTGAACTCGAGCGAAGCCGAACAGCCTCGCGCCGGCGTCTGCATGGGCTCCTGCATGGGCGGCATCGGCACGCTCGAAGACGGGCTATGTGGAAATGTTCCTGAGCGACAAGTCGCGCGTCAAGCCGCTGAGCGTGCTGCTCAGCATGAACAACGCCGCCGCCTCGCACATTTCCATCAAATATCATCTGCAGGGCGCGAACATGACTTACTCCACCGCCTGCTCTTCCTCGGCCATCGCCGTCGGCGAAGCCTATCGCCAGATCAAGCACGGCTATGCCGATGTCATGCTGGCCGGCGGCTCGGAAGCGATGCTCGCGCTGGGCCCGATGAAGGCATGGGAAGCGCTGCGCACCCTGGCGCAGGAAGACCCGCAGCGATGCCGGTGCATCCTGCAAACCGTTCTCGAAGAACCGTAGCGGCCTGGTGCTCGGCGAAGGCGCAGCGGTGCTGGTGCTGGAAGATGCCGAACGCGCGGTGAAGCGCGGCGCCAGGATCTATGCGGAACTGGTCGGGCTACGATTGCTCCTCGGATGCCACCCACATCACCAAACCGGATGCATCCGGTCAGACGCGCACCATGCTCGCCGCCTTGCGCGAAGCGCAGATGCAGCCGCAAGACATCCACTACATCAACGCCCACGGCACCGCCACGCTGGCAGGTGACATCGAGGAGACCAAGGCCATCAAGCAGGTGTTCGGTGCACATGCGGCCAAGGTGCCGGTCAGCTCGACCAAGTCCATGCACGGCCACCTGATGGGCGCGACCGGCGCGGTGGAATTCATGGCCGCGGTGCTGGCACTGCATAACCAGGCCATTCCGCCCACCATCAACCTGCATGAACCGGACCCGGAGTGCGACCTGGACTACGTGCCCAACCAGGGGCGCAGCAACGTCAAGCTCGACGCGGTGATGTCCAACTCGTTTGCATTCGGCGGCAGCAATGCCGTGCTGATCGCCAAGCGCTTCCGCGATTAAGTAATCTCTGATTAAGTCCGTTCGCCCTGAGCTTGTCGAAGGGTGAACATTGCAAGCCAGTGATTTGTTGCGCATCTCCGCTCATGGTTCGACAAGGCCTTTAGTCCTGAGCAAGGTCGAAGGGTCACCACGAACGGAGAACTTAATCAGAAGTTCCTTAAATAGCGCTCGCGCTCTTCCTTGCATCCAGCTTCAGTGTCGCCAGCGTCCGCTTGCGCACGGCGTGCAACAGCGCCACATTCTCGTCCAGCGATTCGCCGTAGGAAGGCACCATCTCCTTCATCTTGCTCTTCCACTCGGCGCTCTTCATGCGCGACTTGAAGCAGCGCTCGATCACCTCGATCATCGCCTGCACCGAGGTCGAGGCGCCGGGCGACGCGCCCAGCAGCGACGCCAGCGTGCCGTCCTTGGCAGTGACGATCTCGGTGCCGAACTCCAGCTTGCCGCCGTGCTTGTCGCAGCCCTTGATGATCTGCACGCGCTGCCCGGCCGAGGCCAGCTTCCAGTCTTCCTCTTTGGCTTCCGGGTAGAACTCGCGCAAGGCAGCGACCCTGTCCTTGTGCGACTTGAACGCCTCGCCGACGAGATAGCGCATCAGGTCGAGATTGTCGCGCGCCACCGCCAGCATCGGTTTCAGATTGCCCGATTTCAGCGAGCCGAGCAGATCGAACACCGAGCCTTCCTTGAGGAACTTGGTGGTGACACTGGCGAACGGCCCGAACAGCAGCGCCGACTCGCCATCGATGATGCGCGCATCCAGGTGCGGCACCGACATCGGCGGCGAGCCGACCGATGCCTTGCCGTAGACCTTGGTGGTGTGTTGGCTGACGATCTTCGGGTCGCGGCAGATCAGCCACTGGCCGCCGACCGGGAAACCGCCATAGCCATGACTTTCGGCGATACCGGATTTTTGCAGCAGCGGCAATGCCCCGCCGCCCGCGCCCAGGAATACGAAACCGGCATTGATGGTGCGTACGGCCTTGGTATGGTTGTCTCTCACCCGCACATGCCAGCGCCCGTCTTCATGCTGCTTCATGCCCACGATGGTGTGGCTCAGTTCCAGTTCGAAATTCGGCATCTTTTGCAGCGCCTTGACCAGCGTGCGGGTCAGGAAGCCGAAATCGATATCGGTGCCGTGTTTCACCTGCGTCGCGGCGACCTGCTGTTTCGGGTCGCGATGCTTCATCACCAGCGGCATCCATTTGTGCAGCACCGCGGGATCGTCCCTGAATTCCATCTCCTCGAACAGGTGGTGCTTGTGCAGGGCCTGATAACGCTTGCGCAGAAACGCGACGTTCTCCTCGCCCCAGACGAAGCTCTGGTGGAACACCGGGTTGATGAATTTCTCGGGAGAAGGCAACAAGCCCTGATCGACCAGATAAGACCAGAACTGCAGCGAGACCTCGAAGTCGGCATTGATCTGCAGCGCCCGCTCGATCCTGATGCTGCCATCGGCCTGTTGCGGCGAGTAATTGAGTTCGCAATAGCCGGCGTGGCCGGTGCCGGCATTGTTCAGCCCGTGCGAACTTTCGTGCGCCACCCTGGACAACCGTTCGACCATCAATATCTTCAGGGAAGGATCAAGCTGCCCCAGCAGCTTCCCCAGCGTCGCGCTCATTACGCCCGCGCCGACCAGCAACACATCCACCTTCTTCTGCGTCATGATTCAACCATCCCGATTCGACAAGCATCCATTTTAACTTAGTCCCGCCAGCATCTTCTCCAGCCGCTTGACGGAGACGATCACCGGCGTCTTCAGTTCCTGCGCGAACAGCGACACGCGCAATTCCTGCAGCATCCAGCCGAAGTCCTCCAGCCGCGCATCCGCTCTCGCCCTGCTGTGCCGAAAGCCTGCGCTGCCATTGTTGCAGCAGCGGATTCATCTGCGCCATGTTCTGCGCATCGCGGGCCGGATTGGCGCGCAGTTTTTCCAGCCGCACGTTGATCGCTTTCAGGTAGCGCGGCAGGTGCTGCATCCGTTCGTACGGCGTGCGCGCCACCCACTCTTTTCCCAGCAACCATTCGCACTGGCCGCGAATATCCTGCTGCACCTGGCCTTGCGCCTTGAAGCCGGGCAGCGCCTTTTGCAGCGCCTGATAATCCGTCAGCACCGCGCCGACCAGCCGCGCGATCTCCTGCGCCACCAGGTTCAGGCGCGCCTTGGCATCCTTGCAGCGAGTGGCGAATTCCTTCTCGGTTTCCGGCCAGGGATCGTTCAGGCAACAGCGGTCGAACGTCACCGCGAGGATCTGCCGCTGCAGATCCTGCTGCGAGCCGAACGGAAGGAATTGCATCGCCATCGCCTGCAGACCGGGCAGGTTCTTTTCCAGGTATTTCACCTGCTCCTTCAGCGCCAGCATGAACATGCGCCGCAACCCCAGGCGGTGCGCAGCTTTCGCTTCATCCTGCGTATCGAAGGCCTGCAGCGTCACCGCATCGCCTGCGTCCACCAGGGCGTTGAACACGGTGACGGTCTGGCCGGCACGGGGTTCGGTGCTGGTTGGTTTGAAGTCGCCGAAATCCCAAGTTGTGTGGCGCTTCAGCTCCTCCCCCTCCCCAACCCTCCCCCGATGGGAGAGGGAGCCGGTGCGGCGCGCGGGGTTTAGTCCCTCTCCTCCCCGGGAGAGGGACTAGGGTGGGGCGTGCTTCGCCGCCCACTCCCCGCGCAACTGAATAAAGTTGCGCGACATGCCCAGCTGTCGCCCATGTTCATCTACCACGCGGAAATTCATCAGCAGATGCGGCGGCAATTGCTCCAAGCGGAATGCGTCCAGCGGCACGTCGAGCTGCTTCTGCTCGCGGATATAGCGCGCCAGCGCCTGTAGCAGCGGCATGTCTGAAGGCTTCACTGCCGTGCAGAACGCCGCGGCGAATTCCGGCACCGGCACGCAATGGCGGCGCAGTTTTTGCGGCAGCGATTTCACCAGCTGCGCGATTTTCTCGGCCAGAATCCCCGGCACCAGATATTCGCAGCGCGCCGCCGACACCTGGTTCAGTAAGGCTTGCGGTGCGGTCAGCGTCACGCCGTCGTCGCTCTTGCCCGGCGCGAAGTTGTAGGCCAGTGCATAGCTGACGTTGTTCATCTGCAGCTGCGGCGGGAACTGCACGGTGGTGATGCCCGCCGCCTCGTGCCGCATCAGGTCGTCTTTTTTCAAATGGAGCAGCTTGGGCTGCTCGCGCTCGGCCTCCTTGCGCCAGTGCTCGAACGCCGCTCCGTTGTGGATGCCCGCCGGGATGCGCTCGTCGTAGAAGGCGAAGATCAGTTCATCGTCCACCAGCACGTCGGGACGGCGCGCCTTGTGTTCCAGCGCCTCGATGTCGGCGATCAGTTTCTGGTTGTGCGCAAAGAACGGCGCCTGCGTGTTGAACTCGCCGTTCACCAGTGCCTCGCGGATGAATACCTCGCGCGATTCCTCCGGATTCATCGGCCCGTAGTGCACGCGTTTCTTCGGGTTGATGAGCAGGCCGTATAAAGTGCTGCGCTCCCATGCCGCCACCTGCCCGGCCTTCTTCTCCCAGTGCGCATCGAAATAACTGCGCTTGATCAGGTGCGCACCGACCTCTTCCAGCCACTCCGGCTCGATACGTGCCACACAGCGCGCGAACAGCTTGGTGGTCTCGACGATCTCGGCCGCCACCACCCACTTCGTGCCTTTCTTGGCCAGCACCGAGTTGGACGCGATGAAGAACTTGATCTCGCGCGGACCGAGGTAATACGGCTCGCGGTCGACACCCTTGCAACCGATGTTGCCGAGCAGCCCCGTCAGCAGCGCCTTGTGGATTTGCTCGTAGGTCGCAGGCTGCTCGTTGAAGCGCATGCCCATCTCGGATACCTGCGCATGCAACTGCTGGTGCAACTCGTGCCATTCGCGCAGACGCAGCGGCGACAGGAATTTTTCGCGGCACTCGTTTGCCCACAGCTTGTTGGTCTTCTTGTGCTTGATCGCATCCTGGAACCACGCCCACAGCTTGATGTAGGCAAGGAAATCCGAGCGTTCATCGTTGAAGCGCTGATGCGCCGCATCCGCCGCTTCGCGCCTTTCGGCAGGGCGATCGCGCGGATCCTGCAATGCCAGCGCACTGGCGATGATGAGGATCTCGTTGAGGCAGTGGTATTGCCGCCCCGCCAGCAATAGGCGCGCGATTTTGGGGTCGAGCGGCAGCTTGGCCAGTTCGTGGCCGAGCGGCGTGAGCTGACGCTGGTCGTCGATGGCGTTCAATTCCTGCAGCAACTGGTAGCCGTCGGCGATGGCGCGCGAACCGGGCGCCTCAATAAATGGAAACTCTTCCACTTCACCCAGCCCCAGCGCGCTCATGCGCAGTATGACCGTCGCCAGCGAGACGCGGAAGATTTCAGCATCGGTGAATTCGGGGCGCTGCAGGAAATCCGCTTCCTCGTACAGACGGATGCAGATGCCGCTCATCACGCGCCCGCAGCGGCCGGCGCGCTGGTTGGCGGCGGCGCGCGAGATGTTCTCGATACGCAGCTGTTCGACCTTCTGCCGCACGCTGTAGCGGTTGATGCGCGCCAGGCCGCTGTCGATCACGTAGCCGATGTTGGGCACGGTAAGCGAAGTCTCCGCCACATTGGTGGCCAGCACCACGCGGCGCATGCCGGAAGCGGGCTTGAACACGCGATCCTGTTCGGCGATGGAAAGGCGCGAGAACAGCGGCAATATCTCGATGCCCTTGTGCTGATGCTTGCGCAGCGCCTCGGCGGTGTCGCGTATCTCGCGTTCGCCGGGCAGGAACACCAGCACGTCGCCTTTGAGGCCGCCGATGCTTAGCTCATCCATTGCGCTGCAGATGGCCTGCGGCACGTCCTGGGTGTCGCCTTCTTCGTTTTGCTGCGGAGGGCGGTAACGGATCTCAACGGGGTAGGTGCGGCCGGAGACTTGGATGATGGGGGCAGGTATTAGCCCCTCGCCCTCTGGGAGATAACCAGCAACTTGCCCGCTTGCGGGCTTAGTTGAATGGCTAGTAGTCCCATCAGGGGTTGGGGTGAGGGAATGCGCACACAACCACTCGAAGATAGCCTGAAGCATTCCTTCAGTGTTCGTCAGCGCTTCGTTGTTCCAAAAGCGCAGGACGGTGATTCCCTGCTCTTTTAGCCATTCACTGCGCTTTTCATCATGCTTTAGCTGTGCGTCTTCAGCATGCTGACCGCCATCCAGCTCTATCGCCAGCTTCGCTTCATGACAATAGAAGTCGAGGATGTACGAACCCAGTGGATGCTGACGGCGGAACTTGAAGTCCAGCAGCTGTCGGTCTCTCAGCAATCCCCAAAGCAACTGCTCTGCATCTGTTGAGTTCTTGCGTAATTCGCGTGCGTGATTCAGTAGAGTTTCTGGAATTGCCGGGTAATTCTCCCTCACCCCAACCCCTCTCCCAGAGGGCGAGGGGCTAACCCCATCGCTCCGCCCGACCAACTCCCTCTCCCTATGGGAGAGGGCTGGGGTGAGGGCGCTTCCCGCAAAATGCTTCGCAAACCTTTCCGCATCCAGCGTAGCCGAGGTAATGATGACTTTCAGATCGGGACGGCGCGGCAGCAACTGGTGCAGATAACCCAGCAGGAAATCGATGTTCAGCGAGCGCTCGTGCGCCTCGTCGATGATGATGGTGTCGTATTGCTTCAGCTGCGGATCGTGGTGGATCTCGGCCAGCAGGATGCCGTCGGTCATCAGCTTGATGCAGGTATCCGGCGAGACCTTGTCGTTGAAGCGCACCTTGTAGCCGACCAGCCCGCCGAGTTCGGATTTCAGTTCATGCGCGATGCGCGCACCCACCGAACGCGCCGCCACCCGGCGCGGCTGGGTGTGGCCGATGACGCCGAGCACGCCGCGCCCGAGGCTCAAACAGATTTTTGGCAGTTGCGTGGTCTTGCCCGAACCGGTCTCGCCGCAGACGATGACCACCTGATTTTTCTCGATGGCCTGCGCCAATTCCTCGCGCCGCGCCACCACGGGCAGGTCGGCGGGGTATTCGATGGCGGAGAGTTGCTGGATGCGCGCCAGGCGGCGCTGGGCGAGTGGTGACAAGGCTGCTTTCATGGCGCGCGATTTTACCTGCTGCGAATTCCGCCCGCACGACTTAAAGCGCGCAGGACCTGAAGGGGGCCTGCCCCTATCTCGTCTTGCTCAGGCGGAAGGTCACCCTCCCTTTGTGGTTCTCGCTCAGTTCCAGCAGGTAACCGGACTGCACCGCCCAGCGGGCGACCTGGTACAACCCTATCCCCAAGCCGTCTTCGGAAGAGACGATGGTATTCAGGATCTGGCTGGCGATCCCCTTGGGGATGGCGCTGCCGCCATCGCTGATGCTGAGGGTGAGCGGCTCTGCAATATCCAGCGTAACCGTGACCGGGATGCCGGGTTCGCGCTGACGCTTCTTGCAGGCGTTGTCGATCAGGTTGTCGGCAACACAGTCGAACAACGGCGCCGGGATGAGCCGCTCGTCCAGTCCTTTGGGAACGTTCCAGACGATATCGCGGTGCGGATGACGCTGGCGCAGCCCCTCCCACCAGGTCGCCAGCGGCAGCTCGACGGCATCTTCCTGCGCCTGCGGCATCTTGAGCTTCGACAGGATGAGCTCGATGCGCTGGGTCAGCACGGGCAACTGGCGCTGCAAAATGGGTTGCGCCTGTTCAGACTGATGCTGCGCCACGGACGTCAGCGCAAACAGGGACTGCAGCATGTTCTTCAGGTCATGGGTCAGGCGCGCGCCCGTCTCGTAGATGGTCTGCTGGCGCGTGATCTCGCGCAGCGATTGTTCGCGCCGCTTGGCCTGGTAAAAGTATCCCAGCAACTGGGTGAGCAGGTGCACATGTACCAGCACGGTAGGGGAAGCCGCGCGGTGGCTGAACAGGCTGATGTGCAGATCCTGATCGGACAATTCGATGCGATGCGGGCTGGATACGCCCAGCGTCCCGTGCCCGCGCTCCGACTCCCACGACAGCCCGGATATCCAGGGCATCTCGACCAGATATTCGGTTGCACGTTCGAGGAAGGCTTCGGGGTTTTGTTCCTGGTGCGCCGCATCGGCAAGCCGCTCCAGCCAGATCTCAAGCGGTGTGCCGATGCTCAACAGGTAGCGCGAGAACAATGTCTGGAAGCCGGAAAAGCCCAGGTGCGGATTCCACAGCACCCCCAGCACCATCAATACCGCGGCGATGATGAACAAAGTACGCAGCAACGCCTCGATATAGCCGACATGTCCCAGAATCATGAAGGCGAGGCTGCCGAGCACCAGCAGGATCAGCAAAGTGAACAACAGCAGGATGTAGATGAAATCCAGCGCCCGTTCGGTGTCTATCTGTTCGCGCTCGACGGGGATGACCGCCATGAAGACCAGCAGCAGCGGCAATCCCCAGTTCATCAGATTGCCCATCACTTCTTCCATTTCGGGCAGCACGAACAGTTTCGGCACGATATACAGGATGAGAAGCGCCAGCAGGTAGGTCATCATCAGCAGGTAATACACTCGCTGCCATCGCGCCTGGAACGCAAATACCCGACCACCCACCAGCGCGAACATGACGCTCACCCAGAACACAAGCAGCCACCAGCTGAGCCAGAACAAGGTGATCAAGCTCATCGCAACGATGAAGACCCATCCGCCCGGACTCAGCTTGCTTTCGCCCCGCCAAACCGGCTGCCACATCAGGAACAGGCCCAGTTGCATCAGCATCAGCGGATGCAACTGCAGGTTCTGCGTCTTCACCCAGAGCGACAAATGCAACACAACCAGCATGGCAAATGAAAGCCAGCGGCTGGAACTGGTCAATTTCTTAAACAAAAGTGTCAGCATTTCGTCATTCCTGTCAGTGATTCGTCACGCCCATGACGATCCTTTGCAGTTTAACCCATCCCTCCGCCATTCGAGCCTTTACCAACATAACGCGCTGCCGGACTGCCGCTACCGGCTCAGGATTCAATAACCGCCGTGACCTGCCGTGCTTGTTTCATATAATCAGGCCGTTCACGCTGCAAACAGCGGGATGGGATTTGCAATTCCTTTGAATCTGGCACAGGTATTGCTCTTAGTTGCTCGCGTGAATTCAACAAACAAACACAGAACTCATTGGGGGAATTAAATAAAATGAAACGCAACCAATCCGGTTTCACCTTGATCGAAATCGCCATCGTGCTGGTGATCATCGGCCTGCTGCTCGGCGGCGTGCTGAAAGGCCAGGAACTTATCAATAGCGCCAAGGTGAAGAACCTGGCAACCGACTTCAGAAATATTCCGGTATACATCTATGGCTATCAAGACAAATTCCGAGCCATACCTGGTGATGATGCACAAGCTCAGAGCCACGTTGGCGCCACCGCTACGCTTTGTGCTACGAGCGCCACTTGCAAACTGGGTGATGGCCTTATTGAAGGAACTTGGGACACCGCCAATTCCACTACAGATGAGTCCCAGCTATTCTGGCAACAAGTACGCTTGGCGGGCTTGGCTGCAGGCCCAACCTCGGGCGATATGCTGCCCACCAACTCAGTCGGTGGCGTGATTGGCATAACAAGCGCGGCATCCTTCTCAGATCCATCTGCAAGCAAGATTTCAGGCACATACATCCTTTGCTCAGCAGGCATTCTGGGCAAGTATGCAAAACAACTGGACATTCAGATGGATGATGGCAGTGCCACATCTGGCACTTTGAGGGCCTTCTCGCAAGCGGGTGGCCGCGGTACCGCGCTTGCCGTGCCAACCGGCGCCTATTTAGATGCTTCAAACCAAATCAACGATAACATGACATTTACGATCTGCATGGGCGTCTAATAAACTCCGGCGTGACAATACTCAAAGCCCGCTTCGGCGGGCTTTTTTCATCTCCACGCAATAATGATGCGTTGTGATACAAACGTATACATACACAGCGAGGCCATCATGGAAACGAGTATTTTGACTCTTCGAATTCCTCAAGAGATAAAGGGCTAACTGGGAAAGTTATCTGAAGCCACCCATCGCTCCCAGTCTTTTCTCGGCGGCGAGGCTATTCGACGCTACGTTGAACTGGAAGCTTGGCAAATTGCGAAAATCCAGCAAGCCCTTCAAGAAGCCGATGCGGGGGACTTTGCAACCGAGGACGAACTCAGTGCAGTGGTGAAGAAATATGCGGGTTAAGTGGCTGCGCAAGGCGTTGCTTAAATCTTGACCATGAAGCAAGTTACATCGCGCAGAACAACCCCAAAACGGCTATGGAATTTGTGCTTCACTTGCGCGACAGCGCGCTGAGCTGAGCACACAACTCAATTTGGACGGAAACCGCGAGAATCGTCAGAGCGTTGAACTCTCTATGCGGCCATTCTTTCCAGCGGCTTGATTTTCGGGCTTGGCTGTTGCTTGGCTTGCCACAAGTCCCACTGTGTTTGCATGCCAAGCCAAACATCCGGGGAAGTACTAAGCCATGCCGAAAGGCGCAAAGCCATTCCCGCCGTTACCCCGGCCTTGCCGTTCAGCACTTTGGATAGCGTAACGCGGGATATCTGCAATGCCTTTGCAGCGTTCGTTATTGTCATGTCTTCCGGTATCCATTCCCGCAATACTTCGCCGGGGTGCGCCGGGTTATGCATTCTGCTCATTTTCAATTTCTCCTAGTGGTAGTCCTGATAATCAACCAACTCGGCATCGTCACCTTCAAAGGCGAAGGTCATGCGCCAGTTTCCGTTAACCGTTACGGAATAATGACCCGCAAGATCGCCGGTCAGCGGGTGAAATCTCCAGCCTGGTGCGTTCATGTCATCCGGGCGTTTCGCACTATCCAACATAGTCAACATGATGCGTAGCTTTCCGGCATGGTGCGGCTGTATGCCAGCCTTGCTCCCTTTTCGGAAGAAGGTCTCAAGTCCTTTGTGACGAAACGTCTTAATCATGCCTTGAACTGTAAAGTGTTAATTTACGCATGTCAACCTAAAAGTCGGATCGCACTGTGCAGTTCGCAGGATGGATGCAACAAAGTTGTGCGATTTTCTACGCGGCAAACCGCGCGAAGCAAGGCAGGTTGGCAGGCTTTGCCAGTTTTGCGGATTGTTTATTCTTACTGGATTCCCGCTAACCCTTGCGCAGCCGCTGCTCCGCCGCTTCCAGCGTCACCGACTGCCCGAGCAGCACCAGCACATCGCCCGCACGCAGCACCATATCTCCCGCCGGCTGGCTGCCTTCGACGTTGTGGCGGCGCACGGCGTTCACTTCGACATTGATCTCGCCCAGGTTGATCTCGTCCAGCCGCTTGCCGACGGCGTTGTCGCGCTCGCCGAGCAGCACGGTCTGGAAACGCGGCTGCAGGCTTTCCGTGGCTTCGCCCATGACCTCCTCCGCCGGTGCGGTGCGGAAGTAGCCGCTGAACATGCTGTAGCGCTTGGCGCGTGTTTCCTGGATGTGGCGGATGACGCGGCTGAGCGGCACGCCGGAAAGCAGCAACGCCTGCGAGGCGAGCATGACGCTGCCTTCGGTGACCTCGGCCACCACTTCGGCGGCACCCGCCTGCTTGAGCGCGGCGATGTGCGTATCGTCGGCGGTGCGCACCACCACCGGCAGATCGGGGCGCGAGACCTGCACCTGCTGCAATATCTTGAGTGCGGAGTGTTTGTCGTCGTAGGTGATGGCGAGCGCCTTGGCGCGCATCAGCCCGGCCGCCTGCAGCACCTCATGCTTGCCCGCATCGCCATAGACGACCCGCTCACCCGCTGCCGCCGCTTCGCGCACGCGGCGCGAATCGAGATCGAGCGCGATGAAGCTGATGCCTTCATCGTGCAGGAATCTCGCCAGCGCCTGGCCGCTGCGCCCGTAACCGCAGATGATGATGTGCTGCTTGCTCGACATGCTGCTCACGGCGATCTGGTGCATCTGCATGGCGCGATTCATCCACTCTTCCGGCGACAGGCGGCGCACGATGGCTTCGGTGTGGTGGATCAGGAACGGCGCGATCAGCATGGAAAGGAGCATGGCCGCCAGCACGTTCTGCATCACATCGGCCGGCAGCAATTGCACTTCGCCCGCCAGCGTCAGCAACACGAAGCCGAATTCGCCCGCTTGCGCCAGACCGAGTCCGGTCCGTAACGCAGTCCCCCATTCACCGGCGAAGGAGCGCACCAGCAGCGCCACCACGACCGCCTTGAACGGGATCAGGATGAGCAGCAGCAGCAATATCCAGCCCCAGCCGGCGATCACCGCGTGCAGGTCGAGCATCATGCCGATGGTGACGAAGAACAGGCCGAGCAGCACGTCGCGGAACGGCTTGATGTCTTCCTCCACCTGGTAGCGATATTCGGTCTCCGAGATCAGCATGCCCGCAACGAACGCGCCCAGCGCGAGCGACAGCCCGGAAAGCTCGGTGAGCCAGGCCATGCCGAGCGTGAACAGCAGCACGTTGAGCATGAACAGTTCGGAGGATTTCTGCCCCGCCACCAGGTGGAACCATGGGCGCAGCAATCGCTGGCCGAACATCAGCAGCGCCGCCAGCACCACCACCGCCTTGAGCATCGCCACCATGATCGTGACGGAAAGATGGCCTTCGTGCGATGCCAGCGCGGGAATCACGATGATCAGCGGCACCACCGCCAGATCCTGGAACAGCAGCACGCCCATGATCTTCTGGCCGTGCGGCGCATTCAGCTCGGCGCGCTCGACCAGCATCTTGCTGACGATGGCGGTGGAAGACATCGCCAGAATGCCGCCCAGCGCCAGCCCGGCACGCCAGTCGATGGCAAAGAACAGCGACGAAAGCATCACCAGCAGCATGGTTGCCGCGACCTGCGCCGTTCCCAGGCCGAACACCACGCGCTGCATGGCACGCAAACGCGCCAGGCTGAATTCGAGACCGATGCTGAACATCAGGAACACCACGCCGAATTCGGCCAGGTGGCGCGTCTCCGGCGCGTCGGGTATCCAGCCCAGCGCATGCGGGCCGATGGTGATGCCGACCACCAGATAACCGAGCATCACCGGCAGTTTAAAAATGCGGCACAACACCACCACGCCGACCGCGACGGCGAGCAAAATGAGGATCAAATGGAGCGAACTATTCATGTTCCGATGATGCCACATTTTCAAAAAAACGCCGCCCCCAAACGGCACTGTTATAATCGCGGCCATGAACAAACCACTCTCCGCCGCACCGCATGCACTCGACCTTGCACGCCAGGTGCTGAATATCGAAGCCGATGCCGTCAAGGCGCTCGTGCAGCGTATCGACGACCAGTTTTTGCAGGCGCTGAACCTCATCCTCGCGTGCAAGGGCAGGGTCATCGTCAGCGGCATGGGCAAGTCGGGACACATCGCGCGCAAGATCGCCGCGACCATGTCCAGCACCGGCACTGCCGCGTACTTCGTGCATCCGGGCGAGGCCAGCCACGGCGATCTCGGCATGGTCACGGCGCAGGATGTGGTCATTGCGCTGTCCTATTCCGGCGAAAGCGACGAACTGCGCGCCATCGTGCCGGCCATCAAGCGCCAGGGCGCGCACCTCATCAGCATCACCGGCAATCCGCAATCCAGCCTGGCGCTGGCGGCGGATGTGCATCTCAATGGCGGCGGTGGCGCAGGAAGCCTGCCCGATGGGGCTCGCCCCGACTGCCAGCACCACCGCCGCACTCGCGCTGGGCGATGCGCTGGCGGTCGCCCTGCTCGATGCCAAAGGTTTCGGCGAGGAGGATTTCGCGCGCTCGCACCCCGGCGGCAGCCTGGGCCGCCGCTTGCTCACCCGCGTGCGCGACGTGATGCATGCCAACGCCAGCGTTCCCTCGGTGCGCGAGGACGCCACGCTGGCCGATGCCGTGCTGGAGATCTCGCGCAAGGGACTGGGCATGACGGCCGTCGTCGACGAGCACAAACACCTGCTGGGCATCTACACCGACGGCGACCTGCGCCGCACCCTGGCCAAGAAAGTCGATTTCAGCACCACCCCGGTCAGCACCATGATGTCGAAGAACCCGCGCAGCATCGGCCCCGACGCACTCGCCGTCGAGGCGGTGCAACTGATGGAGCAATACAACATCAGCCAGCTGCCGGTGGTGGATGCCCACAAGAAACTGGTCGGCGCCCTGAACATGCATGACCTGCTGAAGGCGAAGGTGATCTGATGGGCACTTCTCAAAATATAAAATTTCGTCGCCATACTGCGTTGCGCTCGAAAAATCTTGCTTACATATACCCACATATGCTGCGCGGCGATTTTTCTCGCGCGCCTTGTCTGGCTTAGAAATTTTAATTTTTAGAAATGCCCATAACGCCATGTCATTAGCTGAAAGAATCAAACCATTGCGTCTCGTCGTATTCGATGTGGACGGCGTGCTCACCGACGGCGGGCTTTACCTTTCCGATTCGGGCGAAGAATTCAAGCGCTTCAACTCGCTCGACGGCCACGGCCTGAAGATGCTGCGCAACTCGGGCGTGCAGCTCGCCATCATCACCGGGCGCACTTCGAAATGCGTCGAACTGCGCGCGAAGAATCTCGGCATCACGCGTTTGTATCAAGGGGTGGAAGACAAGCTGGCGGCGATGCAATCGCTGCTGGCTGACCTGCAATTGCCGCCCGAGGCCGCCGCGTTCATGGGCGACGACGTGGTCGACCTGCCGGTGATGCGCCGCGTGGGGCTGGCCGTGAGCGTGCCCGATGCACCGCAGATCGTGCGCGACCATGCGCATTATGTCAGCCAGCGCGATGCCGGGCATGGCGCAGTGCGCGAAGTGTGCGAACTGATCCTCGCCGCGCAGGGCACCCTCGATGCCCAGCTCGCCCCCTACCTGAGATAATGCACTCCCTGCGTTTCATCGACAAAGCACGTGCATGGCTTCCGCTGTTGCCACTGCTGTTGCTGCTGGCAGCGACCTATTGGCTGAACCTGCAGGTTCAGCCGCTGCCGCAGGTCCAGGGGCAACAACGGCATGACGTCGATTACGTCGTCGACAACTTCTCCGCCGTCACCCTGAGTCTTCAGGGCAAGCCCCGCTTCACCCTCTCTGCCGAAAAACTGTGGCATTACCCCGACGACGACACCACGCACTTGCAGATGCCGCGACTGACCAGCCTGTATACGGATCGTCCGCCCACACTCACCACGGCACAGACCGGCATGATCTCCAGCAAGGGAGACGACGTTTATCTGTATGACGATGTCCATGTAGTGCGGCCTGCCAGCAGCGAGACCGGGGAGGAAAGTTTCGTTACCAGCTATTTGCATGTCATCCCCGACCGCGACTGGGCGGAAACCGATCAATCGGTGGTGATGACCGGCCAGTACAACGTCATCCACGCCGTCGGCATGGAACTCGATAACAAAGCGCGCACAGCCAGGCTGCTGTCGAACGTCAGGGCAATTCATGAACCGGTCCGTTAACATCGTCCTGTCCGGCCTGCTGTTCCTAGTCTGGGTGGGGGCGGCGCATGCCGAAAATGCCGATCGCGACAAACCCATCCATCTGGCGTCGGATAAAGTCGTCGTCGATGACGTGAAACAGACCAGCGTGTTCGAGGGCAAGGTGGAACTCGACCAGGGCACCCTGCATATCGAGGCCGACAAGATCGTGCTGACCCAGGATAAACAAGGCCACAAGCACTGCACCGCCACCGGCAATCCCGCCAGCTTCCGCCAGAAGCACGAAGGATCGGACGAGTACATGGAAGGCTATGGCGACCGCATCGAGTATGACACCCGCGCCGAGACCGTGGACTTCTACGACCATGCCCGCGTCAAGCGCGCGCAGGACGACGTGCAAGGCGACCACATCACCTACAGCACCCGCACCGAGGTGTTCCAGGTCAGCGGCGAGCCCGCCAGCGCCGACAATCCAAAAGGTCGCGTGCATGCGGTGATCCAGCCCAAGACCAGCGAGAATCCGAGTAGCCCCGCGCAGAAGGATGCCCCGCTTACCATCCAGACCAGTCCGACCCTGTCGACGAAACCGAAACCATGAGTGAACTCCGAACCGTCTCGCTGAAAAAACGCTATCGTTCCCGCACCGTGGTGCAGGACGTGTCCCTGTCCGTGAAGAGCGGCGAAGTGGTCGGCCTGCTGGGGCCGAACGGCGCGGGCAAGACCACCAGCTTCTATATGATCGTCGGCCTGGTTGCCGCAGACGGCGGCGACATCTTCATCGACGATCAGGACATCACCCATTTCCCCATCCATCGCCGCGCGCGTCTCGGCTTGGCCTACCTGCCGCAGGAAGCCTCCATCTTCCGCCGACTGACCGTGACCGAGAACATCAAGGCGGTACTGGAGTTGCAGGGGTACGCGCCTGCCGAGATGGATACACGGCTGGAAGCGTTGCTGAACGACCTGCACATCACGCATATCCGCGACAATCCCGCCATCAGCCTCTCAGGTGGCGAACGGCGGCGTGTGGAGATCGCCCGCGCACTGGCCACCGACCCGCACTTCATCCTGCTCGACGAACCGTTCGCCGGGGTAGACCCCATCGCCGTGCTGGATATCCAGAAGATCATCCGTTTCCTCAAGGAACGCGGTATCGGCGTACTCATCACCGACCACAACGTGCGCGAGACGCTGGGTATCTGCGACCGCGCTTACATCATCAACGCCGGCTCGGTGATGGCCGAGGGCAAGCCCGACGAAATCATCTATAATGAGGGCGTGAGGAAGGTGTACCTGGGCGAGCACTTCAAGTTATAAGACGCGCAGCCCCCCACCAACAACAGCAATGAAACACTCTCTCCAACTCAGGCAATCCCAACAACTGATGCTGACGCCGCAGTTGCAGCAGGCTATCAAGCTGCTGCAACTCTCGACGCTGGAGATCAATCAGGAGACGGCGCGCCTGCTGGATGAGAACCCGTTCCTCGAGCGCGAGGACGACAACACCAACCAGACATACAGCGGCAACAGCAGCACGGATACGCCCGCGCCATCCAGCAGCACCGAAAGTGCGCCGGCCGAGACCGAAGCGCGCGACCGTGACGACAGCAGCGAATGGCCGGAACCGTCATTCTCTTCATCCCCTTCTGCCAGCCCGGACGACGAGGACGACGGTTATTCCGAGGTCGCTGCCGAAAAACCCAGCCTGCGTGAGCACTTGCTCTGGGAATTGAACATGAACCAGATGGATGCGCGCGACAAGAAGATCGTCGGGCTGCTGATCGATGCGCTGGACGAGAACGCCTACCTGTCGCAGCCGCTGGAAGAGATCGCCGAGCTGTTGCCGCCGGAACTGGACATCACGCTGGACGACCTGGAAACCGCACTGGTGCAACTGCAGCATCTGGATGCACCCGGCATCGGCGCAAGGAACCTGAGCGAATGCCTCGCGCTGCAACTGCGCGCCATGCCCGAGGACATCCCCGGACGCGATCTGGCGCTGGCCATCGTCACCGACCACCTCGGCCTGCTCGCCGCACGCGACTTCAACAAATTGAAGAAAGCCTTGCGCTGCGACGACGCTGCCCTGCGCGCGGCGCAAGACCTGATCGTGCACCTGCAACCCAAGCCGGGTTCGGCATTCGAACATCGTGCGGCGGATTATGTGGTGCCGGACGTGCTGGTGGAGCGCCACGGCGGCATCTGGCGCGCCCGGTTGAACCCGGAAGCCATGCCGCGCCTGCGCATCAACCAGGTGTATGCCAACATCCTGCAGCAGCGCACCGAAAAGAACGCGCAGGAGATGGCCGGGCAATTGCAGGAAGCGCGCTGGTTCATCAAGAACCTGCAGCAGCGCTTCGAGACCATCCTGCGCGTGGCGCAGGCCATCGTCGAACGCCAGCGCCAGTTCTTCGAGCACGGCGACATCGCCATGCGCCCGCTGGTGCTGCGCGAGATCGCCGAACAGCTGGAACTGCACGAGTCCACCATTTCGCGCGTGACCACGCAGAAGTTCATGCTCACCCCGCGCGGCATCTACGAATTCAAGTATTTCTTCGGCAGCGGACTGGCCACGGAGGCAGGCGGCGCCTGCTCCTCCACCGCCATCCGCGCGCTCATCAAGCAACTGGTCAGTGAGGAGGACACCAAGACTCCGCTCACCGACAGTCGCATGTCAGAAATCCTGGCACAGCAGGGCATCATTGGTCGCCCGCCGTACCGTGGCAAAATACCGCGAGGGAATGAACATCCTTCCGGTAAATCTTCGTAAATCACTTTAATCAAAGGAGCAGGCCATGAACCTCAACCTCACAGGACGTCACCTCGAAATCACCCCGGCCATCCGCGAACATGTGCTCAGCAAGCTGGACAAGGTCAAACGTCATTTCGACAGCGTGATCGACATCAACGTGATCCTGTCGGTGGACAAGCTGGTGCAGAAGGCCGAAGCTACCGTTCATGTTTCCGGCAAGAACATCCATGCCGAAACCACGGACAGCAACCTGTACGTCGCCATCGATGCGCTGGTCGATTCGCTGGATCGCCAGGTGCTGAAGCACAAGGAAAAGCACACTGCGCGCCGCCATGACGAGACCGGCAAGCAAGTCGCAGCCGAGTAAAGCGATACGGGGCAGCCAGCAGTGGCTGCCCCGATTTCCATTTATCGGTGAAATCATGTGGGTGCCGCTAATAATTCAAAGTTCAAGCAAGACAAGGCGCGAGCAAAAAATTGCGACGCGGCATATATGGATATGTAGGAGTAATTTTTTGGAGCAACGCATATTGCCTGATAAGCCATAGAGATTGCCACTGGAGAATGTGCTGCTGGACACCGAGTCCGCCAGCAAGAAACGCGTCTTTGAACGTGTCGGTCTGCTGTTCGAGAATTCGCAGCACATCGCGCGCAGCCAGGTGTTCGACAGCCTGTTTGCCCGCGAAAAACTGGGATCCACCGGACTGGGGCAGGGCGTGGCGATCCCGCACGGTCGCGTGAAGGGACTGCGCGATGCGGTGGCCGCCTTCGTCAAATTGCAGAACCCCATCCCGTTCGACGCACCGGACGGACTGCCGGTGAACTTCATCTTCGTGCTGCTCGTCCCCGAGCGCGCGACCGACCTGCATCTGCAACTGCTGGGCGAACTGGCGCAGATGTTCAGCGAAAAATCGTTCCGCGAGCAATTGCAGAACACCGACGATCCTGCGGCGATGCACAAGCTGTTCATCGACTGGCAGGGATAGGATACCCCCATGGCCCAGGTAAACATCCAGCAGCTCTTCGAAGACAAACAGGAACGCCTGAGACTGACCTGGGTAGGCGGCGCAAAAGGCGCCGATCGCGTGCTGGAAAGCGACACCGTCAACGCCTCCAACCGCGGCCTGATCGGCCACATGAACCTGATCCACCCGAACTGGGTGCAGGTGCTGAGCAGCACCGAACTGGACTATCTGCACGCGCTCTCCCCGTCCGAGCTGGCCGAAGCGCTGGCGAAGCTGGAGCAGGGCCAGCCGCTGTGCCTGATCGTGGCCGGCCATACCGAGATCCCGAACGGGCTGCTGGATTTTGCCAACCGCACCCACACCCCGCTGTTCCGTTCGCCGCTGGGCAGCGTGCAACTGATGTGGATGATCCGCCACTACATCGTCAAGGCGCTGGCCGATTCCACCACGCGCCACGGCGTGTTCCTCGACGTGCTCGGCGTCGGCGTGATGGTCACCGGTGACAGCGGCGTGGGCAAGAGCGAGCTGGCGCTGGAGCTGATCACGCGCGGCAGCGGCCTGGTCGCCGACGACATCACCGAGCTGTACCGCATCTCGCCGGAAACCCTGGAAGGACGCTGCCCCGACCTGCTGCGCGACTTCCTCGAAGTGCGCGGCCTGGGCATGCTCAACATCCGCACCATGTTCGGCGAGACCGCCGTGCGCCGCAAGAAGAGCCTCAAGCTCATCGTGCATCTGTACCGCCCGCCGTTCGACGACCTGTCCAAGCTGGAGCGGCTGCCCACCTCGGGCGTCGAGGAGATCCTCGGCGTCAAGATCAGCAAGGTGGAGATCCCGGTGATGGCGGGCCGCAACCTCGCCGTGCTGGTGGAAGCCGCCGCACGCAATTTCGTGCTGCAGCAGCGCGGCATCGACACCATGCAGGAATTCATCAACCGTCACGACCAGCATTTGCAGGATCAGTGACCATGCAGCTCTTTCTTGATCAGCGGTTTATCCGGCTCCGGCAAGAGCGTTGCGCTGAATGTGCTGGAGGACAGCGGCTATTACTGCGTGGACAACCTGCCGGCAGAACTGCTGCACGTGCTGATGAACAACCTCAAACTGGCCGGTATCAGGAAAACCGCGGTCAGCGTCGATGTACGCAGCGGCAACAACGTCGTGCTGCTGCCGCAATTCATCGACAAGCTCCGGCAGCAGGACATCGATGTGCATGTGTTGTTCCTCGACGCGAAGGATGAGACGCTGGTCAAGCGTTTCTCCGAAACACGCCGTCTGCACCCCCTGAGCGACAACGTCAGGACACTGCCCGAATGCGTGGCGCTGGAGCGCGAATTGCTCGCCGAGATCGCCAGCATCGGCCACCACATCGACACCAGCGACCTGCAGGCCAACGCCTTGCGCGCCTGGATCAAGCAGTTCATTTCCCTCGATCGCGCCCGGCTCACCCTGCTGTTCGAGTCCTTCGGCTTCAAGCACGGTATCCCGCTGGATGCCGACTACGTGTTCGATGTGCGCTGCCTGCCCAACCCGCATTACGACCCGGTGCTGCGCCCGCTCACCGGCCGCGACCAGCCGGTGATCGATTTCCTCGACGGCACGCCATCTGCGCAAAAGATGTATACCGACATCCGCGACTTCCTCGAAAGCTGGATGCCCAGCTTCGTCGCCGACAACCGCAGCTACCTCACTGTCGCCGTCGGCTGCACCGGCGGACAGCATCGCTCGGTCTACTTCGCCGAGCGGCTCGCCCAGCATTTCAAGTCACAGCAGCAAGTGCTGGTACGCCACCGCGAACTCCCGCAACAAGCCTGACGGACAGCACACCATGATGAATGTTGCTGCCATCTTGTCCGTCCCCCTCTCCTGCTCTCTCCCGAAGGGAGAGAGGGGCAAAGACTCGCTTCGCGAGTATCACATTAGTTGTGTCCGCGCTTCGCCATATCAAACCCGGCGACTACCTTACCCTGCTGCTCGGCGGCCTGTGCACGGTCTGGATCACGCTCATGGTCTGGTCCGGCGCTGCGGCAGACAAGGCCATCATCCGCAGCGGCGGCAAGGTATTCAAGGAAGTAGCGTTGTCGCGTGACCAGCAGATCGAAGTACCGGGCCCGCTCGGCACCAGCATCATCACCATCGAAAAACGCCGCGCGCGCATCACCTCCGACCCCAGCCCCAGACAATACTGCGTGCGCCAGGGCTGGCTGCAGCAGGCAGGCGAGATCGCCGTGTGCCTGCCGAACGAAGTGAGCGTGGAACTGGTTGGCGGCGAGAAAAAATATGACAGCCTCAACTACTAGAGCAGTTCTGAGTACCGAGTTCCGAGTGCCGAGTGAATGCGGTACGGGGCTTCCGCTCAGCACTCAGCACTCAGCACTCGGCACTGTCTTATGACGACAATCCTCAAGCTCGATACGACCGCCGAAGACCACCACATCGCCAAGATGGCGGCGGTGGCGCTCGGCCTCACCGTGCTGGAGAACGCCATCCCCTCCCCCCTGCCCGGCGTCAAACCGGGACTGGCCAACATCGTCACGCTGATCGTGCTGGCGCGTTACGGCTGGCGCACGGCGGCATGGGTCTCGCTGCTGCGCGTACTCGCTGGCAGCCTGCTGTTCGGCAACTTCCTGGCACCGGGCTTCTTCCTCAGCCTGAGCGGCGCAGTGTGCAGCCTCGCCGTGCTCGCGTTGAGCCTGCACCTGCCCAAGCGCTGGTTCGGCCCGGTGACCGACAGCATCCTCGCCGCCTTCGCCCACATCGCCGGGCAGATGCTCGTGGTCTACCTGTGGCTCATCCCGCACAGCGGCATCGCCTACCTCATTCCCATCTTCGCCACCGCGTCGCTGGTGTTCGGCACAGTGAACGGATTGGTCGCGGCGAGTTTCATGGATAATAGGCACCCCAAGACACAGAACGAAAAATATTTGCCACAGAGATCACAGAGCACACAGAGATGAAACCAAACCACCTCATCTGCTTTTCTCTGTGAACTCTGTGTTCTCTGTGGCAAATGACTTTATGAAAACCATCACCCTCGCCTTTACCGGCGCCTCCGGCCTGCCCTACGGCATGCGCCTGCTCGAATGCCTGCTGCAAAGCGGCCAGCGCGTGCACCTCGTCTATTCGCAAGCCGCGCAGATCGTCGCCAAACAGGAACTCGATTTCACGCTGCCGAACCGCCCGCAGGACGCGGAGCAATTGTTTGCCGAACGCTTCGGCAAATTCAGCGGCGAGCTGAAAGTGTTCGGCATCCAGGACTGGTATGCGCCGATGGCCTCCGGCTCCAATCCCGGCGATGCGATGGTGGTGTGCCCCTGCACCATGGGCACGCTGGGCAAGATCGCCGGCGGCATCAGCGATGACCTGATCTGCCGCGCGGCCGATGTGATGCTGAAGGAGAAACGCACGTTGATTTTAGTGCCGCGCGAGATGCCGTTCTCGGCGATTCATCTGGAGAACATGCTGAAGCTGTCGCATGCGGGGGCGGTGATCATGCCGCCGAATCCGGGGTTCTATCATCATCCGCAGAGTGTGCAGGATATGGTGGATTTTGTTGTTGCGCGGATATTGGATCATCTGGGGGTTGAGCAGGGGTTGATGAAGAAGTGGGGAGAGTGAAGCCACTCTGCTTGTGTCGCGCGCCATCGACCGTTCGTCCTGAGCCTGTCGAAGGATGGGCGAAGCCCGCTAATTAGGCCGTTCGTGCTGATAACCAGCGACTTGGCTGGCGTTGTTTGACAGCCTAGTCGAATGGCTAGTGTTCATCAGCTTTATAACCAACACCGTCGGGGGTTGCCCGACAGCAAGTCACTTTTTCTTGCTTCGCCAAAGAAAAAGTAACCAAAAAGAAGGCGACCCCGGTGCGCCGCCCCTTCGGGGTTCCCTGCGTTGCTCGACTGGTCAGGCCTCCTCATAAACTCGCACGACCCGCTACGCGGTCACGTGCTCAAACATATTCGTCGGACTACCCCTGACCAGTCTGCGCTACTCGGCGGCGCACAGGGGAAAGAAAGTCAAAAGCAAAAACCACGCGTGGGCACCTTCGTGCCCACTTTAAGGGCATAATGCAATGGAACAATTGTACTCTCAAGCATTAGACAGCATGGAATCTACTGTGCATTCCCTTGCACAACGAGTTCCAAAACCACAGGCTGTCCCATACAAAGATGCTTTTGTCTTCCGGTATATTGAAAAAACCATTCATCAGGCTTTAGTTCAAAAGCTAGCGCGCCTTGTAAGTACACTTCGTGCTACGCAACTTCTAATGCAACATGGTTATGTTCAAGAGCAAGCTTCGATGCAACGCATACTGGATGAATTACAGAAGACATCGCTTTCTTATCCTATGCAATTATTTTCAGTGACCACACACTGCTTCATCAAGAATACCTCGATGCATTTTACGAGGAGGAATTTGATGCCGATTCCGCATTAGCCTCAACTCAAAAACGGCCAATGATTCCTCGGAAATCGTCATTCGTGCATATATCGCGCACCAAAAGAAAGTACCGCATTAGATCCACACACTAGAGCAGAAGCTCAGCTCGAACGCTCAGCAAAGCTTATTCAGGTTACGTTCACGCAGCATCCCCTCAAATCATGGATATGTATGAGGAAATCCACCAAGATTTCAACATGTCAGGAATGTTTGGTACCGAACGCCATGCAGAACATAGAGATGATCTTGGAATTATTTCTACCGAGGAATAACGATGATTTCATTTGTAGCAAGGCTTTCGGTGATGACGATCTATCTACGAAAATCCATGAATTCACAATTGAGCTTTGAGCGTTTTTCTGGAAAAGACTATGCGCCATCTTCATTCGAAGTCCGATTCTTGGCTAAACCAACACTCCAATCTTTTATCCTCTTTGGCTAGTCCGGGCATGGCGAGATTGCCCACGCTGTGGTTTTGGTTTTGACTTTCCTTCCCCTGTGCGCCGCCGAGTAGCGCAGGCTGGTCAGGGGTAGTCCGACGAATATGTTTGAGCACGTGACCGCGTAGCGGGTCGTGCGAGTTTATGAGGAGGCCTGACCAGTCGAGCAACGCAGGGAACCCCGAAGTGGGCGGCGCACCGGGGTCGCCTTTTCTTTGGTTACTTTCTTTTTGGCGAAGCAAAAGAAAGTGACTTGCTGTCGGGCAACCCCCGACGGTGTTGGTTTTAAAACCAGTGGGCTTCGCCCATCCTTCGACACGCTCAGCGCCTCCCCAGGTGGCAGCACGAACGGCCTAAAGCTGCCGCAACACCTTCCTCACCGGCGTCGGTATCGCCGCCCCCAACGCCTCCCCCACATCCAGCCACACACTCCCGGCTGCGCAGCACGCAACGGCTTATGCGCAAGCTGAATCCTCAACGGCGTGATATGCAACTTGAAATGCGTAAAGGTATGCGTGAACGTCTCCAACCTCTCCCCTTCACTCGCCTCCATGCCATTGCGCACGAACCAATCCCGCGCCGCCACCTCATCATCGAACTGCGGCGGACACCACAACCCGCCCCAGATGCCGCTGCCGGGCCGCTTCTCCAGCAGGATGTCGTTGCCGTGCATGAGCAACAGGAAGATGGCATGCCGTTCCGGCACGGCCTTGCGCGGGCGCGGCGTGGGCAGCTCGGCGATGCGCTCGGTCTGCAACGCAACGCAGTCGGCCTGCACCGGACACAACACGCACTTGGGCCGGCTGCGCGTGCAGACGGTGGCGCCCATGTCCATCAGCGCCTGGGTGTAGGTGGCGATTCGGCGCTTGCTCAACGCTGTTCCCTCACCCCTGCCCGTAAGCACTCCTCTCCCTCCGGGAGAGGGCATGGGGTGAGGGAAGGGAGTAGAGCTTCGGCCTGTTGCCACAGTTGTTCTTCCACCTTCTTCTCGCCCGCCCATCCTTCGATGCCGCAGTAACGCGCCAGCACGCGCTTGACGTTGCCATCGAGTATCGCGCGGCGTTCGTGGTAGGCCAGCGCGCAGACGGCGGCGGCGGTGGAGCGGCCGATGCCGGGCAGTTCGACGATGTCTTCAAATCGGCGCGGAAATTCGCCGTTGAATTTCTCGACGATGATCTGCGCCGCCTTGTGCAGGTTGCGGCCGCGGGCGTAGTAGCCGAGGCCGCTCCAGTGCGCGAGCACCTGGTCTTCAGTTGCGGCAGCGAGTGCCGCGATGTTCGGGAAATGACGCGACGAAGCGCTGGTAATAGGGATGACGGTGACGACCTGGGTCTGCTGCAGCATGATCTCGGACAGCCACACGCGGTAGGCATCCTGCCCCTGCCAAGGCAGGTCGTGGCGGCCATGCGTGCGTTGCCAGGCGATAAGGCGCTGTGCGAAAGACTGCATCAGGCGTATCGCGCCCCGCTCATTTGAACAGGCCCTTGAGGCTCTTCTTCAATTCTTCGCGCGCCTTGGTTTTGAGTTCTTCTTTTTGCTCGTCGATCTTCTGCTTGGCGACATCGACGAGCAACGCGCTGTAATCCACCTTGAACTTTGGATCGTCGAATGTGCCGCTCACGTTCACCGGCAATGTCGCGGTCCTGCCCTGCTCGGATTTGGCGAAGATGGCCTTGGCGTTGTAGTTGAGGCTGTCGTGGCCGATGTCGATGTCGCCATTGCCCGCAATGCGCAACACGGTGGATTTCACCGCCAGGTCGTCGTTATGCGCCACACCGTTGCGCACCTTGAACGTGGCTTTGAATTCGCTGAATTCGGTCTTCTCGTTCTTGTCCACGCCCAGGGTCTGCATCTTGCTTCCTTTGCCCAGGCTCTGCACGCCCTGCACCAGCTTGGCCAGGTCGATGCCTTTGATCGCGCCGTTGGCCAGGTTCACCGATGCGGTGCCGTTCAGCGCCTTCTTCAGGCCGCTGACGGTATTGCCATAGGTGGTGAGATCGAGCGCGATGTTGCCGCGGCCTTCGGCCACGTCCAGGTCGGCGGCATCTTTCAGCAGCGGTGCGATGTCGACGCCGGTGAGTTTCTCGTTGAAGGCGAAGTTGTATGTTGCCGCATTCAGCGAGGCCTTGCCATCCATGCTGCCCTGATACAGCTTGGCGGAAAGCGGGGCGATGTTGACGAGGCCGTTCTTCGCTTTCACATCCATGCGCAGTTGCGCGACTTTGACGTTGGCTGCCTTGAGCGAGCCGACGCGCATGCTTCCTTCCAGATTCAGCGTCTTCAATGCGGAAAGATCGAACGGCTGCTCCGGCTCGGCCTTCTTGCTCGCCGCTTGTTCGCTGGTTTGCCCCTTGGCTTCTGCGGACTTCTTCGGCATGTACAGATCGGCGTCGAACTGGTCGACCTCCAGGTCGTAGCGGATCATTGGCACGGTGAAGTTGTTCACCGCCACCTTGGCCTTGATCTGGCTTTGCAGCAAGCCGCCCGCCAGGTTGGCCTGAATGCTTTGCCTGCCGAGATCGGCTTGGATGCTGCCTTTCAGTTCGCTCTCGATGCTCTTGCCCGGCAGTTTGTCGCCGGTGGCTTTGAGCGCCAGCTTGAGATCGGACAGGTTGAATTGCTGCGATTCGATGCTGCCGGTGAGGGGCGAGGTGAGTTTCAGTTTGAAGGCCTGTTCCGGCTGTTTCATGTCCACATCCAGCGACATCGCGCTGACCTTGAATGCGTGCGCATCGCCTTCGATACCGGGCAACGAAAGAGCCGCGACGATATTGCCGAGAGCGCCGTCCAGCTTGGCGCTCAGTGCGATGTTATCGCCGCTGAACTTGTCCTTGGTCAGGTTCAGGTCGGGCGCATCCAGCGTGGCTTCGAATTTGTCCTTCACCTTCACGCCGCTGGCGCTGAGCGTGAATTTGTTCATCGTAAATTCCTGCGTCGCCAGATGCGCGCTGGCGTCGCCGCTCGCCTTCACCGCCAGATCGGTGATGTCGAGCGCCTTGCCATTGGCTTGCAAATCCAGCCCCTGCACCCGGTACAGACTCTTTTCCAGATCGAAGGTGAGCGTGGTCTTGAACTGCGCGGTGATGTCGAGCTTGGGCTGGGTGGATTGGATATGCGCGGCAAAATCGATCTTGCTGGGCACGCCGCTGGCGATGCGGCCGGACTTGAGGCTCAGATCCTTTACGCTGTAATGCGCGCCGCTGAAGTCTCGTCGCTGTAACTCACTTCCGTCTTGTCCAGCTGCACCGACGCGATATCGAACTTCATCGGCGCAGCGGCTGCGGCTGGGGCCGCGGGGGCTGGCGTAGCCGGCGCCTCTTCTTTACCCAGCAGGTCGTCGAAGTTGGTTTTGCCGTTCTTGTATTTGATGATCGTTGCCTTGACGCCGCTCACCGCCACTTCGTCGACCACGATCTGCTTGGCGAGCAGCGGCAACAACTTGAGCGACACGCTGGCGCTATCGACCGAGACGAATTCCTGGTCGCTCTTGTATTCCGACAATGAGACCTTGCCGAGGCTGACGCCGATACTGGGGAAGAAGCGCAGTTTGATATCGCCATCCAGCTTGAGCGTGCGCTGCTTGCTGTCCTTGACCGCCTGGATGATCTGCGGTTTGTACGCGTTGGGATCGAAGGTCATGGCGATGTAGGTCGCCATTGCCGCTCCCAGCTAGCCACGATGATGCCAACCGACCACAGGCCCTGCTTGAGATATTTGTTCATATCGTCACCTGTTAAACAACGTTGTTCAAATTATAAAGAAGGGGCCATCGTCAATTGATGGCCAGTCGCACCGCATCAGAACGATACGAGCAGCTTGGCGCCCCAGGTATCCATGTTGGACTTCGGCTGCCAGATCGCCCACGTAGTTCCCGACGGTATCCACAGCAATGACATCCGCAGAGCGGCTGAATCGCCAGCTGTCGTAATAGCCGAGCACATCGAATCTGGCATTGATGCGATAGCCGAACTCCGCATAGCCGCTGAGGGCTCCCTTGGGCGAAAGCGAGGGATTGGAGGTGTAGCCCATCCTGTCCAGATGCGCATCCTCCCTGGTCGAGACCGGATACTTGATGCCCAATTCGCCATGGAAGCCGGGTTCCAGTCCCGGTCTGGTAAGCCGCAAGCCGGCGCGCAAGAACAGGATGGAATAATCTTCGATCTGATCGCCGCCGCTGTTGCGTATGCGGCGGCGCCAGTAATCCAGACCAAGCCCGCCCAATTGGTCCAGTTTGTAAGCACCAAGGTTGTAGCGGTAGAACTCCTGTCCCTCGCTTGCCACGCCGTTGTAGTCCGTCTTGGTCGAGACCGGAGCGCCGGTGCTGATCACATAGGTGTCGTAGTTGACCGTGCCGGCATAGAGCTTGGCCCGCCAGGCAAACAGAGGCCCCGTCTCGCCCTCTTGCGTCCAATTGACGAACAGCGCAGAACGCGCACCGGATTCCTTGGGGTTGCCGCTGTAGCCGGCCGGATATTCCACCCACTGATAACCTTCCGTTCCGCCGCCGACATCCCATGCTGCTTGTGCGGAAAAAGTGGCGATCAGAATCGAAATTGCCAGCAGGATTCGTCCGATCATCGTCACCTCCCCTTTCGCCCAGGCGGGCGACGGTCAATCAAGCGTCCGGCAACGCGATCTTGTTGTCGGTGCTGAATTGATAGTCTTTGAAGATATGTTCGGCGGTCAGTATCTGGTACTTGCCGTCTGCGGCTTTGCGCGTGGTGTCCTTGAGGCGATAGGTGTAGTGCCCGCAGGTCCAGCATTTGTAGTTGCGCATGTGGGTGCACAAGCAGGTCTTGTCGAACACCTGGATCTTCTTGGCGTCCGGATGCGCCGCCACTTCGCGGTTGTAGGAATCGATGTAGTCGCAATGGCCGTTGGCATCCAGCAGATAACCGTAGGATTCGCAGCCGGGACGGATGCCGGAGCCGATGGAGGGGCTGTTCTTCAGCATGCGCATCGGATAGCCGGTGGGCGAAGTGGCGTTCACTTCGATGTCGTTCTCGCTGGCCTTGAAATATTCCTGCTGCACATCGGCAGGCAGGCCGCATTCTTCTGCCACGGTAAAGCGCGTGGCCACTTGCACGGCAGCGGCGCCTTCTTCCAGGAACCCGGCCGCATCGCTGCCGGTAAAGATGCCGCCGGCCGGGATCACCGGGATGTCGAGTTTCTCGTCGCGCAGGTATTGCAGTGATCTCGTTGGTGATGGTGCGCAGGTCATACTTCATCCAGTCGTCCAGCCCGAAGCCGAGGTGACCGCCAGCCAGCGGACCTTCCACCACGATGAAGTCGGGCAGGCGGTTGGTGCGGGCGTTCTTGCGCAGGAACAATTGCAGCGCGCGCAACGAAGAGACGATGATGCCCAGCTTGACGTCGCGGAAACGCGGGTGGTCTTCGATCAGCGCAAACGAGCCCAGATGCAGGCCGGCCGCCAGGGTGATGCCGTCGATGCCGGCGGAAAGCGCTTCCCACAACCGCACCTTGAGCGTCTCTTTCGGCGCGTTCATGGTGAGCTTTTCCATGCAGTTGATGAAGATCATGCCGGAGCCGCGCTTGGCTTCCATGGTCTTGCTCACATGCAGACGGGTGGATTCGGCGATATGGCCGAGATCGAACTTCACCTCCGACTTGTCGGAATTGTCGATGTTGTATTTGTATTGCTGCAGCTTGGTCTTGACGAAGTCGGTGTCGTAGTGACGATCCGAAACGGTAGGCAGCATGGCATCCGAAATATGACCTACGCCGCCCAGACGGGCAGCCTCCAATGCCAATTCTGCTGTAGAAATGTCCACGCCCATGCCGCCGATCATGATCGGGACCAGCTCTTGTTTGCCGAACTTCAGGCGGAAATCATCTACACGTTTCATTGCTTCTCTCGCTCCTAACATGGGGTCATTTTACCCCAAAGTGCCAATCCTCCTCCGCAAAAGTGCCCGCGGAGGCATACGCCGACTTATTAATATCAAATATTTATATGACTTTTGAATAGCGCGCGTGTTCTTGTTTGGCACGCAGGTATTTGTCAAAGACCATGCAGATGTTGCGTATCAGCATGCGCCCCTTGGGCGTGACGCTGATCCATTGCGGCGAGAGCTCAAGCAAGCCCTCTTTTTCGTATTCGGCCAGTTCTTTCAGTTCGGTTGCAAAATACTGGTCGAAGTCGATCAGGTAGGAGATGTTGAACGATTCCTTCGATATTTCGAAGTGACACATCAGCGCCTGGATGATGGCGCGGCGCACCAGGTCATCGGCGTTCAGTTCCATGCCGCGCATGATGGGCAGTGTGTTGTTGTCCAGCGCGTCGTAATAGGGATCCAGTTCGCGGAAGTTCTGGCTGTAGGTCGGGCCGATCTTGCCGATGGAACTGACGCCGACCGCGATCAGGTCGCAATCCGAATGCGTGGAATAGCCCTGGAAGTTGCGGTGCAGGCGGCCTTGGCGCTGAGCCACGGCCAGCTCGTCGTCCGGTTTGGCAAAGTGGTCCATGCCGATATACACGTAGCCCGCATCGGTCAGCGTATTCACCGCCAGCTTCAGGATATCGAGCTTGGTCTGCGGTGCCGGCAGGTCTTCTTCGTGGATGCGGCGCTGCGGCATGAACAGCTTGGGCATGTGCGCATAGTTGTAGATGGACAGGCGGTCCGGATTGACGGCAATGACCTTGTCCAGCGTGACCTTGAAACCATCCATGGTCTGCTTGGGCAAGCCATAGATCAGGTCGATGCTGACCGATTTGAAACCGTTGGCGCGCGCCGCCTTGATGACTTGCAGCGTCTCCGCTTCGCTCTGGATGCGGTTAACCGCTTTCTGCACCGCCGGATCGAAATCCTGCACGCCGATGCTGATGCGGTTGAATCCCAACTCGCCCGAGCAGTGCCACGGTGGCATCGCTGACCTTGCGCGGGTCGATCTCGATGGAATATTCGCCGTCCTCCACCAGCTGGAAATTCCTGCGGATCGCGCCCATCACGGCGCGCAGTTCGTCGTCGCTCAGGAAGGTGGGGGTGCCGCCGCCGAAATGCAACTGTTCGACGCGGCGGTCCTTGCCCAGTAGCGCGGCCTGCATCTCGATCTCTTTGATCAGGTATTTCACATACTTGGTCGGCCTTGCTGAAATCCTTGGTCACCACCTTGTTGCAGGCACAGTAAAAACACAGCGTGTTGCAGAACGGGATATGGACGTACAGCGACAATGGGCGGCTGATGCCGCCGACTTCGCGCTTGCCGACCCACTGTGCATACATTTCGGCATTGAACGCCTCGACGAAACGGTCTGCCGTGGGGTAGGAGGTGTAACGCGGACCATTCTTGTCCAGACGGCGGATCAGATCCAGATCGACTTCCAGCTGGGAGCTTATTTCTTTATTGGCTGACATGGTGTGTCTTTGCGATTTCTACAGTGTTCGGAATGTGCCAGCATACCGCAAAATGCGTTTGATATAGGTCAAAAACCGTGTCATATTGGCAATCCGAACATGGAAATACCCCCAGAAAACCCAAGTGCAAAACGCTGTCGCCACTCCCTCCTCACGCATTGCCTGCTCCAGCTGCAACCTGCGCGAACTATGCCTTCCCGTTGACCTTGACGGCCAGGAAATGCGGCGCCTCGATGCACTGACCAGCCTTAAGCATACCTTCCGTCGTGGCGAGTACCTGTACCGCAGCGGCGAGCCTTTCAGCGCCTTATATGCCATCCGTACCGGTTTTTTCAAGACGCAGGTGCTGCATGAGGATGGGCGCGAGCAAGTGACCGGCTTCCAGATGCCGGGGGAGATCATCGGCCTGGATGCGATCTGCTCCGACTTTCACACCTGCGACGCGGTCGCCCTGGACGACAGCGAAATTTGCGAAATCCCGTTTGATCACCTCGAAAAACTCAGCCGCGAACTGCCCAGTCTGCAGCGCCACCTGCACAAGATCATGAGCCGCGAGATCGTGCGCGATCATGGCATCATGATGCTGCTTGGCTCCATGCGTGCCGAAGAACGGCTGGCCGCTTTTCTGCTCAATCTGTCGCAACGTTTCAGCGCGCGCGGTTATTCGCCCAATTCTTTCCATTTGCGCATGACGCGCCATGAGATCGGAAGCTACCTGGGACTCAAGCTGGAAACGGTCAGCCGCACGTTTTCACACTTTCAGGAGCATGGCCTGCTCAATGTAAAGGTACGCGAGGTGGAAATCATGGACATGCTGCGCCTGCGCAGCTTTGTCGGCAGCACATGATGCGTCATTTCGCCGCATACTAACTCGTCCAGCGGAACTGGTATCTTGTACGTGCAGTCGGCATTACATTCTTAAAACAAGACAATGATTCAGGGAGAATAATTTGCATCAACAATTCAGCATACCCAAGGAAGAATCCACCCGTGCCAAGTGGCCGCATGAGATTTTCCTGATCAATCTGGTGTTCAACCACATTCTGGTTTTTGCCTCCACTTTCGGCGTTTTCACCACCTTTCCGCTGATGGTGTTGATCGTGCCGATCACTTCATTTGCAATCACCGGCTACATCATCATCAAGGCGAGGCAGATCGCTGCAGGCAACGAGACCTGGTTCGTCAAATCGCATTGGGTTATTGCCGCAAAACGTAACCGCAGTTTCATGTGGCTGCTGACCATTACCTGCCTCATCGTTGGTACAGGCCTGCTCCTGTCCAAAACAATGGGGTGGTCGAAGATCGCAACGATTGCAGTGCTCGGCGGATTTGGTCTGTTGCCATTCATGGTTGTATTGCTGGTACTCATCGTGCTCGGCAACGATTCCATGTATCAGGCCCGCCACGGCAAACTGCCCAAACGTTTTGTCGAACAAAATCCCGACCTGTCAAATCCCGCAACATTCACTTAATCAACCTTATGGCTCACCATGACAACTGAAAGTAAAATCTATTGGGGCGTCGGCATCTTGTCGGTGCTCATCTTTTTCGGCGCATTCTTCATACCCAGCGAGCCCAGTCGCAATGATGACGTGCCATGGCATATAGAGCATGTTGACCCTGGTTCGATTCGGATCTTCGGGCTGACGCTGGGCCAGTCTACAACCAATGATGCCGAGCAGCGCTTCAAGGAAGAAGCTGTACCCAGCTTGTTTAAATCTCCTGAAGGCAAGCTGGTTGCCGAAGTGTTCTTTGCCCAGGTGAATCTCGCCGGTTTGCCCGCATTGATTGTGCTGACTATTGACGTCCCTGCACCCGAGCTTGAAGGAATGTATGAGCGCGGATTGCGCATGGCCGCAACCGGGGACGGGAAAAAGATCACGATGACTCCGGATGACATCGCGAAGTTACGTGCGTTGCCCATCTCCAGTCTGACTTACCTGCCCAGCCTGCGCGTGGAAGAGGCGATCTTCCGTAAGCGTTTCGGCCAACCCGAACAGCGCATTCGTGAAAAGAAGAGCGGCCTCGTTCACTGGCTGTATCCGCAGAACGGTCTGGATATCGCATTGAGCGGCACAGAGAAGCCGTTGTTGCAATTCGTTCCGCCCAAGGATTTCGACAAGCTGGTTCGTCCGCTGATCACGGACGGGGAAGTTCTGAATTAAACCTCCCGTTTGCAGGCGCTGCTTCAGGGCTGCGCCTGCTTCTTGTTATCCTTGTCGGAGTCGCGCAGCATATCGTCGTCATCGTCCAGCAGGATACGGCTTGCGTTGCCTTCCATATCCTCGTACTGCCCTTTCTTCACCGCCCATACCAGCACGACGACGAGTAACACACCGAAGAACATCATGCCCGGTATCAAACTGTAAATCACATCCATCGTATCACCTCATTGTTCCTTGAATAATGTGCGGATTCGTGCGGCATTGCCGATCACGACCAGCGAACTGAACGGCATGCTGATCGCCGCCACCAGCGGGCTCACTCTGGCCATCATCGCCAGCGGCACCATGATGGCGTTATACACAAACGAAAGACCGATATTCTGTTTGATAGTTCTCAAGGTACGGCGCGACAACTGCGTGGCTTGGCGTACTTTGTCCAGTTCGTTATGCATCAAGACGATATCGGCACTCTCTACCGACACATCGGTGCCCGAACCCAGTGCAATTCCGACATCGGCCCGGATCAGGGCCGGAGCATCGTTGATACCGTCCCCCACCATCGCAACCACCGCCCCACCCTGCTGCAGGCGCTGGATGACCTGATCCTTATCCTGTGGCAGCACTTCGGCGATCACTTCCATCCCGCCGAGTTGTCGCGCAACTGCCTCGGCGACCGGTCGCCGATCGCCGCTCAGCAAGGTCATGGTGATTCCTGCGGCACGGAGTTCGTTCACCAGTTGAAGCGCATCGCTGCGCAGCTTATCGGCCAGCGCAATGATCGCAACATGTTTGCCTTCGCGCGCCATGTATACACAGCTCATTGCTTGCATTTCCAGTTCATGCGCCCTGGCTTGCAATACCGGATCCAGTACAACGCCTTGCCGTGCCAGCCATTCTGCACTGCCCATCAGAACTGCCTGTCCGGCCACGTTCGCTTCCACGCCCAAACCAGCAGTGGTATGAAAACCGTTTGCTGCAATATCGCGGTATTGCAGTTGCCGCGCCTCTGTTTCAGCCACTATGGCCTTGGCAACACTGTGTTCGCTATAACGCTCCACCGCTGCTGCGTAGCGCAGGATTTCCTGCTCGTCTTGGCCAGTTGCGACCTGCACCTGGGACACGCTCATCTTGCCTTCGGTCAGGGTACCGGTTTTGTCAAAAACGAAATGGGTGACCTTGGACAACGTCTCCAGCACCAGGCCGTTCTTGACCAGAATACCGTGCTTGGCACCCAGGCCGGACGCCACGGCTATGGACATCGGCGTCGCCATGCCCAGCGCGCAAGGACAGGTGATGATGAGCACCGAAGTCGCCGCCATCAGCGCAATCTCGAAATTATGGCTGTTCCAGATGAAGAAGGTGATCGACGCGCAGATCAGCGTAACCAGCACGAACCACGGCACGATCGTGTCTGCCAGGCGCTGAATCGGCGCCTTGGAGGATTGCGCTTCTTCGACCAACCGGATGATCTTGGCCAACGTCGTATCCTGTAGTTGGCTGCGCACTTCCACCAGCAATGCTCCGTCGCTGTTTACCGTCCCTGCGAACACCTGAGCACCTGCTGTCTTGCTTACCGGCGCCGACTCTCCGCTCAACATGGATTCGTCTACCGCACTGTGGCCTTCCAGCACCAGGCCATCCACCGGCACTTTGTAGCCCGGCTTGATGAGCACGTGATCGCCCAGTTTCACTCCGCGTATCGGGGTCATTTGCTCTAGTCCGTCGCGCATGACAATAGCGACGCGTGGCTGCAATTCCATCAGGCGTTTGGTTGCGGAAACCGCCTGATGCCTGAACATGCCTTCCAGATATCGCCCGATCAGGATCACGAAGGTCAGATTGGTTACAGTGTCGAAATACACTTCGCCGATGGTGCTTCTACTTACTGTTACATACAGCGAATAGGCATAGGTGACGCTCAATCCGATAGCAATCGGCAGATCCATGGTGAGATGACCGCCGCGCAATCCACCGAACGCTCCCCGGATAAAACGGATATGCTGAATAAAGCAATGTCGGCGTCGCTAATGCCAACCCCATCCAGTGGAAGAATTGGCGGAACTCGTCCTGATCTGGCTCCGCTATATAACGCGATGGATATCCACATCATGTTCATCATGGCAAAGCCAGCGAAGAACAGGCGATAAAGCATGGCACGATTGGTCTTCTTGATTACGCCTTCTGCGCTTTCCGGATCGTAGGGAACCGCGGCGTAGCCGATCTTGGCCAGCGCACGTATCAGATCGGAAAGTTTGCTTTGCTTGTTATCCCAGCGCAGATGCAGGCGCTTTGCCGCCAGATTGACGTCGGCAGACTGCACGCCGGGAGCACGTTGCAGGCCGCGCTCAATCAGCCATACGCAAGCCGCACAGTGTATACCTTCGACCAGCAGATGAATGTCGCGAACATCGCCAGAGCAGGTGGTGAACTCCTGCTGGACTTCGTCGAAGTCGTAAATATCGATATCTTTTGGAAGTTCGGGCGGCGGCGCAAGCAGCACACCTTCCGGTGTGCGTTGATAGTACCCCTGCAGGCCGGCCTCGTAGATCGCACTGCACACAGATTGACAGCCAAAGCAGCAAAAATCCCGCTTGGCAGCTTCCACCAGGGCGTGGAAATCTGCATCGGGCGGGATCGGCAAGCCGCAGTGGAAACAACCGCCTGCGGCAGAATGGCTATGCTGCGTCATGCAGTAATACTGTCAGTTATGATTTTTCAGCAACCATGAACTTGTCGGTATTGGCGTTAAACCGTTCCTCGCCGCGCTGAATATGGATGTGCAGCTCCCAATATCCCTTAAGGGTAAACGCGATATTCCCCTGATAACGGCCGGGAGCAACTTCCTTGAATGACGTGGTGAAATCCTTGCTGGCATCGGATGCGCGATAAGCTTGAACATCCATGACACCACTAACCGGTTGGCCTTTGGCGTCTTTCACAACGATCTCATACGCAGCCGGAATGCCCATGGTAATTGAGTCCGGCCTGTTGATCTCGGTCTGCCAGGAAAGCGCATGCTGTTGCCCGAGTTCCTGCAGCATTTCCTCGTTGGACTGACGGCTCTTGGTCTGGTAATCGCGCTCAACCAATGACGAGCGCGTATTCTTTGTGGCAAACCAGATAAAAGTCGCATTCACGGACAGCACCACCGAAATCAGCGCCAGCATGCCCCATACCCACGGATTGCGCAGCCCGGATTTGTTGTTCTGAGAAATCATCTTTAACTCTCCCTGTTATTTCGGTCCGTTGAAATTACTGTTGTACTCAGCGGAAACGTTTGGATCCTCGACCGCCTCAACCCTGAACTCGATGGGCGTCAATTCCTGTTTAACATTTGCACCGGGGGCTTTGACAAAAATGGTGAAAGAAGTTCCGCGACCATGGTGCGTCAAGGGCGGTTCCTCTGCCCCGATGATCACCTGGCCAGGAACGCCGCCTTCAGCCGAGACTTTAACGTGCAGATCCTTGTCTGTCTTGTTGACCACCTTGAACTGGTATTTGTTCTGGATAGAGCCATCACTCATGGTGACGAACATGGGCTGCCGATCCGGAATCACACTCAGAGTCATCGAGCCAAGATGCGTCAGACCATATACGATCCCCGACATCGCGATGACAATGATGATCAGGTACACGAGGGTACGCGGGTGCTGGTACATCTTCTTGGCAGGCTTGCCTGACAGCTCATCCAGCGAGGCATAGCGAATCAGTCCGCGCGGCTTGCCGATCTTATCCATGATGGCATCACATGCATCCAGACACAGGCCGCAAGTGATACATCCCAGTTGCTGGCCATCGCGTATATCCACACCAGTCGGGCAGACCTGCACGCACTGGAAACAGTCGATACAATCCCCTTGCGGTGTACTGTGCTCCCCGCCTTTACGCAGCTTGCCACGAGGCTCACCGCGCTTAACATCGTATGTCGGCAGGATGGTTTGCGAGTCGCCCATAACTCCCTGAATACGAGCATACGGACAGAGCCAGATGCAAGCCTGCTCGCGCAAGAATCCGGCGAGGATGTAAGTGCCAACAAAGAACATGGTCAGTGCGACCCATCCTACCTTGGGCAAATTAAGGTGGACCAGATTGTTCCAGTATTGGAACGCATCGACGAACCAGATCGAGAAGCTGATGCCGGTAAGCAACGCGAACGCTATCCAGATCGCATGCTTAAGCCCCTTTTTCTTGATTTTATCCAGGCTCAGTGGTGCATCGTCCAACTTGCGTCGGGCTTGGGGATTCCCCTCGATTTTGTCTTCTATCCAGGTAAACCAATCGGTCCATGCAGTCTGGAAGCAGAAATAGCCGCACCACACACGCGAAGCTACTGAGGTCACCCCGAACAAGGTCATCGCCGCCATCAGCAAGACCAATGACAGCATCCAGATGTCTTGTGGCAACACCGTCAGGCTGAAAAAGTGAAATTGGCGATTCTGGATATCAAAAAGAATAGCCTGATTGCCGTTCCAGCGCAGGTATGGTCCCAGAAAGAAGGGGAGCCAGAGAAAGAGTTGCGTATAGTTTTTTACGGTGCGGAAGAAACCGGGCATGCGCTTGGCATGGATCGTTTTTTCGCCCCGGTTGACTTTCCAGTTTTCGAATTCATGATAGATGGCAGTTTCGTGCCCCATCTCCTTCTTTTCAATTTCGTCGTTCACACTGACTCTCCTAAATATTATTCGTCCATTATTAAAATGACCGCAACCAAGATACTTCCGAATCAGCACGTTTTTGCTTGAGCGGATTCGCAAATACCTTGCCCCATAAGAAAAAGGGAGGAGAGTATAACTCTCCTCCCTTTCACAGTGACCAAAAACTTATTTCTTGTCTTTGTTCTTGGTCGCGTTCAGGTACGCCCTCAAGAATAGCCATGCGGGAACCAGGAATGAACCTGCCACACAAACTATCACAGCCCAGAAAACCATATCGTGATTCATCTCATTTCTCCTTAAACAAAAGGGCTGCACGGCTTAACCGTGCAGCCTGAGAAGATTTACTTAGCTGCCGGAGCGTCAGGCTGACCGCCACCGAACTTGTACACGTACACTGCCAACTTCTTCATCTCGGTATCGCTCAGCTTGCCAGCGGCCTGGAATGACGGCATTACAGCAACACGTGAATCAGGTCCGGCGTTAACACCGTTAGTAATGGTCTGCTTGATGCCTTCCAGCGATCCGTCAAAACGCCAGACCTTGTCGGTCAAGTTTGCAGAGCCCATTGCCTGCATGCCCTTGGCATCAGGGCCGTGACAAGCAGTACAGTCACTTTCCGCGAATACCTTCTTGCCTGCAGCCACTGCCGAGTCGGCATCAGCCTTGTCCTTGCCTTCTTCGCTCATCGCTTTGACGTAGTGAGCCACATCATCGATCTGCTGTTCAGACAAGACGCCCTTGTGCGGTGTCATCACGCCTTGGCGACCGCCGGTGATGGTTGTGTAGATGTCATTGATCTTGCCACCGTACAGCCAGTCATCGTCGTTCAGGACGGGCGCAAACAAGCCGTCTTTGCTTACAACACCAACGCCGTTGGTGCCGTGGCAGGCCGCGCAGTTGTCACCGAACAGCACTTTGCCGGAACGAGTCACGTATTCGGTCAAATCGTTGTCAGCCAGAATTGCGGCCGGCGTCTTGCCCTTCAACTTGTCCTCGTACTGACCACGCACCTGATCCACTACGCTCTTGTCAGCTTCCATTTCGGTGATTGCAGTCCAGCCGCCAAGCCCCTTGAAGTAGCTGTGTGTATCTGAAACAGGAATAGACGGATAGTAAGCAAAGTACACCACACACCAAATCGCACTAGCCGTCAAACCCAACATCCACCACTTCGGGGGTTGATTGGCAAAGTCCGCCAAATCGTCATCCCAAACGTGCCCAGTTGTAGGCACGCCACCTGCATCGTGTTTATCACTCATCTTTTTTCTCCCATATTGGTAGGGTCTTCGTCATCCAGCGCCATGCGGCGCTGGGACTCGAACGTAGCCTTGTTAGCCGGGCGGAACACGATGAAATAGACCGCCACCATGCCAATTGCCGAGACCAGGACGAAAAACACGCCCAGCCAATCATTTGTCGTCATGGCAGCAACATCCATTCCAAAGTATCCCATCAGCTTAGTCACGGTAGTTCACACCCTCTTCGAACTTGACTTGATTACCCAGACCTTGCAGGAAAGCAATCAGGGCATCCATCTCGGTCTTGCCTTTCTTCAATTGCGCAGCAGCGCCATCGATATACGCATCTGTAGTAGATGGTCTTCGGTACAGGGTTGAACGGCATCATGGTCATGACCTTCATGGTCTGCACAGTCTCAGCCACGTTGACCTTGTTATCAGCCAGCCAGAAGTAGTTCGGCATGACAGATTCCGGCACAACGTCGCGCGGATGGCTCAGGTGACGGCGATGCCATTCATCGGAGTACTTGCCGCCGACACGAGCCAAGTCCGGGCCAGTACGCTTGGAACCCCATTGGAAGGTGTGGTCGTACATGGACTCTTCAGCGATCGAGTAGTGACCATAGCGATCCTTCTCGTCGCGGAACGGACGAATCATCTGCGAGTGGCACAGGTAGCAGCCTTCGCGAATATAGATGGCACGTCCAGCCAGCTCCAGAGGCTTGTACGGACGAACGCCGTCGCCGGGTTGCCAGTCTTCCAGAGTTTTGTGTGCGGAAGTCGCAGGATTCCAGACGATCTTGTCCATGGGGACAGCGTTACCATCCTTATCCTTATGCTGCGTGTTGTTGCACGTAGGATCGTTTCCGCCCAGCGCGCCAGCACACATCGCTGTGTTAGGAAGATAAAACAGCGGAACGATTTCAACGATGCCGCCAATCGCCACAGCGAGCGCGGTCACCACAAACATCAGAACAGTACTGCGTTCGATCTTGTCCTGAAATTTGGTCGAATAGATTTTGCCGTGATCAGACATGTCTCACTCCTTAAGCTTTAGCGGGGACGGCGCCGGAAGAACGCAAAGCGCTCGACTGACGCACGGTCATCACGATGTTGAACAGGGCGATCCAGGTACCGATGTTGAAAATCAGGCCGCCAACAGCACGCATCGCATAGTAAGGATGCATAGCAGAAACAGATTCAACGAAGGTATAGGTCAGCGTGCCGTACTCATCGTAATCGCGCCACATCAGACCTTGCATGATGCCGGACACCCACATCGCCACGACATACACCACGGTGCCGATAGTAGCCAGCCAGAAGTGGACGTTCACCAGACTGTCGGAGTACATCTTTTCTACGCCCCACAGCTTCTTGACCATGTGATACATGGCGCCGTAGGCAACCATCGCCATCCAGCCCAATGCGCCGGAGTGCACGTGACCAACGGTCCAGTCAGTGTAGTGAGACAAGGCATTAACAGACTTGATGGACATCACCGGGCCTTCGAAAGTGGACATCGCGTAGAACGCCAGAGCCACCACCAGGAAGCGCAGGATGTAGTCGGTACGCAGCTTGTCCCATGCGCCGGACAGAGTCATCATACCGTTCATCGCACCGCCCCAGGACGGGATGATCATCGCCAGAGAGACGGCGGCGCCGAGGGAGCCGGTCCAGTCAGGCAAAGCAGTGTATTGCAAGTGGTGCGCGCCCAGCCATACGTAGCCGAAAGTCAGCGCCCAGAAGTGCAGCACGGACAGGCGATACGAGAACACGGGACGACCGGATTGCTTAGGCACGAAGTAATACATGATGCCCAGGAAACCGCCAGTCAGGTAGAAACCCACCGCATTGTGACCCCACCACCATTGCACCATCGCGTCTTGTACGCCGGTGAAGATGGAATAGGAGTTAGTCAGGCTGACGGGGATGCACAAGCTGTTAACCACGTGCAGATAGGTGATCATCACGATCATGCCCATGGTGAACCAGTTGGAAACGTAGATGTGCGAAGTCTTGCGGATCGCCACGGTCATGATGTGGTTCAAACCGAAGGACAACCAAACCACAGCGATCAGGATATCGATCGGCCATGCCAGTTCGGCATATTCCTTACCTTCAGTAATACCCAGCGGCAAAGTAACCACTGCCAGCACGATGATCAGGTTCCAGCCCCAGAAGGTGAACCATGCCAAGCCATTGCTCCACAGCTTGGTGGCGCCGGTGCGTTGCACCATGTAGAAGCCAGTCGCCATCAACACGCAACCGCCGAATGCAAAGATCACGGCGTTGGTATGCAACGGACGCAGACGTCCGAAGGTGATATAGGGAATATCAAAGTTCAAAAACGGGAACGCCAATTCCGATGCGATATACACACCGATCAACGTACCGACGACTGCATAGATGGCAGCCGCGATGGTGAACCATCGAACGACTTCCATATCGTACTTTACTGGTGTCGCTTGCGTAGCTTCCACAGTAGTCTCCTCCTCGAGCAAGTTAAACAATAATGCGCCAGCCACATCCCGAAATTGCGGATGTGTCTACCGCACCCTTCCCTTACAGCTTACTTACAGCTTTCCAAAAACGGCGCAATCATTGCATAGCCATCAACGACAAGTAAAGCCAAAGTTGGTTCCGCAATACACCATACCCCAGCGATTATCTCGGGATAGCTACCTAAAATTAATGTGGGGTGTTTTAAATATAATCCACGCGCTCAAGATGGGCGTGTTTCAATACTCGCGCAGCAGTGTGACGCCTGTCCATCAGACAAGTGCTTGCTTTAAATGGAGCGGGTGAACGGGATCGAACCGTCGTATGCAGCTTGGGAAGCTGCCGTTCTACCATTGAACTACACCCGCCTGTAGTAGAATGCGGCGCGAATTCTAACACGGACAATATGCGCAAAGTGATCACCGTCATTATCAATGGCGAACCTCGCCAATTTCCAGCCAATGTTACAGTCGCCGCCCTGATCGAAGAAATGGGATTGACTGGCAAACGCATCGCGCTGGAGCGTAACGGCGAGATCGTTCCGCGCAGCACATTCACCACCCAGTCATTGGCTGCCGGCGACAAACTTGAGATCGTCGTTGCAGTAGGCGGCGGCTGAACAATTCAAACGGAACATATATATATGAACGACAAATTGACCATTGCCGGCAAAAGCTATTCATCGCGCCTGCTTGTCGGCACAGGCAAATACAAGGATTTTGCCGAAACCAAGGCAGCCATTGAGGCCAGCGGGGCCGAGATCATCACCATTGCAATCCGCCGCAGCAACATCGGCCAGAACCCGAATGAGCCCAGCTTGCTGGAAATCCTGCCGCCATCGAAATACACCCTGCTGCCCAACACCGCCGGCTGCTACACCGCCGACGATGCAGTACGCACCCTGCGCCTGGCACGCGAGCTGCTGGACGGGCATAGCCTGGTCAAACTCGAAGTGCTGGGCGACCCGCAGTCTCTGTATCCCAATGTCATCGAAACCATTGCGGCTGCAAAAACACTGGTGGCGGAAGGCTTTCAGGTGATGGTTTACACCTCGGACGACCCCATCATCGCCAAACAGCTGGAAGACATCGGTTGCGTCGCCATCATGCCGCTGGCCTCGCTGATCGGCTCGGGCATGGGCATCCTCAATCCGTGGAACCTGCAGCTGATCATGGAGCGCGTGCAAGTGCCGGTGATCGTGGATGCAGGTGTCGGTACCGCCTCCGATGCTGCCATCGCCATGGAACTGGGCTGCCACGGCGTGCTGATGAACACCGCCATTGCCGCAGCTCAGCAACCGGTTCTGATGGCTTCTGCAATGAAGCAGGCAGTGGAAGCCGGACGCAGTGCCTTCCTCGCCGGACGCATGCCGAAAAAACTGTACAGTGCCAGCCCGAGTTCGCCAACTGCCGGCATCATCGCTTCGACGCGCAGTTGAATGACTGAAACAACAGATCTCAGCAAGCGGCATATCCGCAGCTACGTGCTGCGCCAGGGGCGCGTGTCGGTCGCACAGCAGCGCGCCATCGACACGCTGCTGCCGCGCTTCGGCATTCCCTACGTCGCACGACCGCTAGACCTCGACCGCGAATTCAGGCGTTCCGCGCCCAAAATCCTGGAAATCGGCTTCGGCATGGGCGACAGCACGGCAACCATTGCCAAGGCTCACCCCGAAAACGACTACCTCGCACTGGAGGTACATACGCCCGGCGTAGGCAATCTGCTCAAACTGATCGATACAGAACATTTAAGCAACATCCGCATCATGCAGCACGACGCGGTGGAAGTGCTGCGCGACATGATCGGCGACGGCACACTGGATGGTGTGCATATATTCTTTCCGGACCCGTGGCACAAGGCGCGCCATAACAAACGGCGCCTGATCCAGACGCCATTCATCGCGCAACTGGTGCGCAAACTCAAACCCGGCGGGTATATTCACGTCGCCACGGATTGGCAGGATTACGCCGAACAGGTGCTGGCCGTGCTAAGCGCCGAGCCGTTGCTGGAAAACACGGCACCCGACTACGCCCCGCGCCCCGACTACCGCCCGCTCACCAAATTCGAGCAGCGTGGCATAAAACTGGGGCATGGCGTGTGGGATTTGATTTTTACCCGTGTATATGGCACTGTTCCCGCCTAAACGTAACAAGCGCAGTTTTCTCTGAACATAATTACTATTAATTAAGGAGTTAACATGAAATACATCGCCGCACTTACCTGTTTGTTACTTGCCGCCGTCATCACTCCATCCTTTGCGCACGAAATGACCAATAACTGTGCGCAAAAATTCGAAAAGATCGCCAATAAGAAGGAACGCGAAGCTTCTATAAAAGAATGTCTGAAAAAGGCTTCGTCTCCTGAAAACGTAGCCAAGCAGGAACAGCACGACAAGGAACAGCATTGCGATACGAATGCCGAAAGCATGAAATTGACGGGGAAAGATAAAACGGATTATCTGGAGCACTGCTACCACGAGAGCGACCTTAATCCTCATCAGAAACCGCATCCAAAGGCGGCAAAATAGCCTCAACAGGATTGTTTTAGCGCAGGAATATTTGCAGCAGGTCGTTCAAGAAACGTCGCCCCGATTCGGTCGGGGCGATTTTTTTGTTGTCTTGAAACAGCAATCCCCGCTTTTCAGCCTCATCCAATTCAGGGCGTATTGATATCAGCGGCAAGCTCGTGCGCTCCTGGAACAGCACACGTTCGAATCCCTCGTTCAGGCGAAGTGCGTTCATCATGAACTCGAAAGCAAGGTCGCCGCGTAACACCTCATGCTCTTCTTGCACTGGCTTGCCGCTTGCCACTGCTTCCAGATAAGCCTGCGGTTGCTTGTGGCGCATCTGACGCAACACTTTGTCGTGGAAACTCAGCTTGCTGTGCGCACCCGCGCCGATGCCCAGATAATCGCCGAACTGCCAGTAATTCAGGTTATGGCGCGAACGGCGTCCCGGCTGTGCAAAAGCCGAGGTCTCGTAATGCTGATAGCCGTGCGTGGCCAGCAATTCCTCGATGCGCTGCTGCATGTCGGTACTCGCATCGTCGTCCGGCAAGGACGGCGGGTTGCGATGAAACAGCGTGTTCGGCTCCAGCGTCAGGTGGTAACAGGACAGGTGCTGCGGCGCGAATTGCAGCGCGGTCCGCACATCCTGCACCGCCTCGTCCAGCGTCTGCTGCGGCAGCGCATACATCAGGTCGAGGTTGATATTGTCGAAATGCTGCTGCGCCATTTCTATTGCGCGCCTGGCTTCATCGGCAGAGTGGATGCGCCCCAGCGCCTGCAGGTGCGTATCGTTGAAACTCTGAATGCCCAGCGACAGGCGGTTTACGCCCGCCTCCTTGAACAGCGCGAACTTGTCGGCTTCCACCGTGCCGGGATTCGCTTCCAGCGTGATCTCCGCGTTGACATCCAGCGGCAGCAGCATGCGCACCTGGCGCAGGATCTCATCTACGCCTTCGCCGCTCAGCAGGCTGGGCGTGCCGCCGCCGAAGAACACGGTGTAGACCTTGCGTCCCCAGATCTGCGGTAGCGCCAATTCCAGATCGTGCACCAGCGCCGCGACATATTCTTTTTCCGGGATACCGCCACGCACCTCGTGCGAATTGAAATCGCAATACGGGCACTTTCGCACGCACCAGGGAATGTGGATGTACAACGACAACGGCGGCAATGCGCGGAAATTCACCGCCGGCGATTTGAGGTCGACCGGTTGCAGGGGGTGGGTAGACATGGCAATGCGCAGGCGGGCTACTGGTCCAGCTTCAGTTTTTCCAGCAATATCTTCAACGCCTTGGCGCGGTGGCTGACCTGCGCCTTTTCGTCGTGCGCCAGCTCCGCCGCCATCTTGCCGGATTGCGGCAGCCAGAACATCGGGTCATAGCCAAAGCCGCCGTCGCCCTTTTCTTCATGACCGATCTCGCCGTGCCACTCACCCTCGGCGATCAGCGGCTGCGGGTCATCGGCGTGATGCACCAGCACCAGCACGCAATAGTAGTGCGCGCGGCGGTCTGCCACACCCTGCATGGCAGCCAGCAATTTGTCGTTATTCTTCTGGTCGGATTTTGGGTTGTCCCCGGCATAGCGCGCGGAGAGCACGCCGGGCGCGCCGCCCAGCGCTGCGACGCAGATACCGGAATCGTCAGCCAGCGCGGGCAGGCCGCTCTCGCGGCTGACATGGCGCGCTTTGGCCAGCGCGTTCTCGACGAAGGTACAGTGCGGCTCTTCAGCCTCGCTGATGCCGAGCTGCGCCTGCGTCAGCACTTCGATGCCGAGCGGCGCCAGCATGCGCTGGAATTCACGCAACTTGCCGGGATTGTTGGAGGCGATGACGAGTTTTTTCATGGTTAGTCTTCCAATGGCATATGGCCTGCAAGCCAATAGACACGAGCATCTTCAGGCCATCTTAGCGAAGGGCGCCGACTGGCGGGATTCTTCATGCAGCCCGCCTGCAGATCGCCACTGGGTGCGGCCTGCAGGCAAGGTGGTATTTCAAACGATCAGCCCTGCAGCGCCTTCTGCTGCAAGCCGGTCAGTTGCGCGATGCCGTGCTTGGCCAGTTCCAGCAGCGTGTCCATTTCCTCGCGCGAGAAGGGGTGGCCTTCCGCCGTGCCCTGCACTTCGACGAAGTGACCGCTGCCCACCATCACTACGTTCATGTCGGTGTCGCAATCGGAGTCTTCCAGGTAATCGAGATCGAGTACCGGCGTACCTTCATGGATGCCGACCGAAATGGCGGCAACGGAATCGAGCAGCGGGTTTTCCTTGACCAGGCCCTTCTGCATCAGTCCGCTCACCGCATCGTGCAGCGCGACGTAGGCGCCGGTGATACTGGCGGTGCGGGTGCCGCCGTCAGCCTGGATCACGTCGCAGTCCAGCGTTATGGTGCGTTCGCCCAGCTTTTTCAAGTCGACCACGGCGCGCAGGCTGCGTCCGATCAGGCGCTGGATCTCCTGTGTGCGGCCGGATTGCTTGCCCTTGGCCGCCTCGCGGCTCATGCGTTCGCCGGTGGAACGCGGCAGCATGCCGTATTCAGCCGTCACCCAGCCTTCCCCGCTGCCTTTCTTGTGCGGCGGCACACGCTCTTCCACGCTGGCGGTGCAAATAACCTTGGTATCGCCGCACTCGATGAGCACCGAGCCTTCGGCGTGTTTGGTGTAATGGCGGGCGATGCGAATGGCTCGGAGCTGATCCGGCTGGCGCTGGCTGGGACGCATGGTGAGAAACCTCGAAAGAATTGGGAACGGCGCGGATTATAGCGGACTTGATTAGAAGTTCGTTGGCTCGGCATGCTCGTCCAGCATGAAACACACCGGCGATTCGGTCGTGTGTTCGTCCTCTGATTCGCTCAGTCTTGCCACCACGGCAGTGGTATTGTCGGCACGCGGGTTGTCGCGATAAATTGCCATGGTAATCAGCTCTTCCAACCGGTCCGGCAGGTCCAGGACAGAAGACAGCTTTGCCATTTCCTCATCGCTTAGTGGACTCCAGAAGCCATCACTACACAACAAGAGTGTATCGCCGGATTCAACAGCAGTCGGGGGCGACACATCGACGTAAAACATATCCTCCACGCCGCCCAGGCAGTTGGTTATCTTGTTGCGGTCCGGGTGCGTCTTCATCTGCTCCGGACTGATGATGCCCCAGTCCGCCCATTGCTGGACCACAGAATGGTCGTGAGTCACGCCGGCCACGGCATCTTTGCGCAGCAGGTAGAAGCGTGAATCGCCCGCATGTGCCCACCACATTTGCCCGTCCTGAACCAGGGCCGCCACGCAGGTCGTGCCCGGATTGCCTCCCAGCTGTTCTTCTCGCGCATAGGTGAAGATCGCGTCATGCCCAGCCCTCATGGTTGCGCGCAGAAACACCTCCGGCTCTTTCACTCGTGCATGCTCGAGGCGTCCGAACGCGCGCATGAAGGTATGAACGGCGATCTGCGCCGCAATTTCCCCATGCATGTGGCCGCCCATGCCATCCGCCAACACCAGCAACAATGACTCGTTGGTATAGGCGTAGCCCACGCGGTCCTGATTGTATTTGCGGCCCCCGATCTTGCTGGCCTGATGAACGGCGAACCTCATCATTTCCCTGTGATTTTCTTGTATGACCTTGTTCGCGAACAGATGCAATGCCCAATCGTAATATAATGCGCCGCGTTCAGTTGAATTTTTTTCTTCCCCCTGGAGTCCGTAATGATCTACAGCATGACCGGCTTTGCCGCCGCCGCCGCCGAACTGGAGGCCAGTTCGCTCACGCTGGAGCTGCGCTCGGTCAACCATCGTTACCTCGATCTGCAACTGCGCATGCCGGACGAATTGCGCGCGCAGGAACCCGCCCTGCGTGAAGCCATCTCCGCCCAAATGAGCCGAGGCAAGGTGGAATGCCGCATCAATCATGCCGCACGGGCAAGCACCCTCGATCCGGCGCGCCTGAATCAGGCCATGGTAAAACAATTGTCCGCCTGGAGCGCCCAGGTGCGCGAGATGTTGCCGGATGCGCGCGAACTGTCCGTTGCCGATGTGTTGCGCTGGAACGGCGTGCTGGAAAACCCGGCGCTTTCTGCCGAAACCCTGCAAAGCACCCTGCAAGCCTTGTTGAGGCAGGCATTGGACGATTTCGCCGCCGCCCGCCAGCGCGAAGGTGAGAAACTCAAGTCCTTCCTGCTTGAGCGTGTAAATCAGATCGACTCCTTGCGCATCGCCGTTGCGCCGCGCATCCCCGGCGCCATTGCGGCCTACGAGGCCAAGTTGCGCACCCGCCTGCTTGAAGCACTGGGCAGCGAAGATGATGAACGTGTCCGCCAGGAAATCACGCTTTACGCCAGCAAGATCGATGTGGATGAAGAGCTCTCGCGCCTGCAGACCCATCTTGCCGAAGTTCGACGCGTACTGGACAAGGGCGGCGTTGTCGGCAAACGCCTGGATTTCCTGATGCAGGAACTGCATCGTGAGGCCAATACGCTGGGTTCGAAATCCGTGGATGCCGAGGTCTCGCGTGCGGCAATGGATATCAAGATACTCATCGAGCAGATGCGCGAACAGGTACAGAACATCGAATAGGAGAATTATATGTCCGGCAGTCTTTTCATCGTCAGCGCACCATCCGGTGCAGGCAAGACCACCCTGGTGGGTGCCCTGCTCAACAGCAACAAGCAGATTTCCCTGTCCATCTCCTATACCACCCGCGCTCCCCGCCCAGGCGAGACCGATGGCAAAGAGTATCATTTCGTCAGCCGCGAAAAATTTCTGCAGATGGCGCAACAGGGAGACTTTCTCGAGAGCGCCGAGGTTTACGGCAACCTGTATGGCACTTCGCAACCCTGGATAGAAAAGGAACTTGCTGCCGGGCGTGACATTCTGCTGGAAATCGATTGGCAGGGCGCTGCGCAGGTGCGCAAACTGATGCCGCATGCCATCTCCATCTTCATCCTGCCGCCTTCGCTGGAGGCGCTGCAGACCCGCCTTAAAGGACGCGGCCAGGACAGCGCCGAGGTGATTGCGCGCCGCCTGCAAGCCGCCCAGGAAGACATCTCGCATGTCGCCGAGTTCGACTATGTTATTATCAACGACAAGCTGGACGAGGCTTTACGGCAGCTGGATGCGGTGGTTATTGCCATCGGCTTGCGCCGCGACAGCCAGCTATCACGTCACGCAACACTCATTAATCAATTGCAGAATTAGGAGCACACCATGGCACGCATCACCGTCGAAGATTGCATGAAGTATATCCCCAACCGTTTTGAGCTGACGCTAGCCGCCGCCTATCGCGCTCGCCAGCTGGCCAATGGCGCCGGGTATCTGGTTGAGAACACCAAGGACAAGGCCACCGTTGTTGCCCTGCGCGAGATCAGCGAAGGGAAAGTCGGCATCGAAATCCTGAATCGCGGCATGGCCTGACCGCGTGCCGCCGGACTACCCCGGCGGCCTTCTCATCACATGCCCCATGCCGCAGACCGATGCTGAAATTCTTCTCCAGGAAGTTTCCGCCTATCTGAAGCCCAAGGATGTGGCGCAGATCGAATCCGCGCTCGCCTTCAGCAGTGCCGCCCACCAGGGACAGTTGCGCCAATCCGGCGAACCTTACATCACCCACCCCATCGCCGTTGCACGCATCCTTACCCCGCTGCATCTGGACGCACAGGCAATTACCGCCGCCCTGTTGCATGACGTAGCTGAAGATACCGGCATCACCATCGAACAGATAGGCGAGCAGTTCGGCAAGCCTGTTGCCGAACTGGTTGATGGTCTGAGCAAACTGGACAAGCTGAAGTTCGAAACCCTGCAGGACGCGCAGGCAGAGAATTTCCGCAAGATGCTGATGGCCATGGCCCGCGATGTTCGCGTCATCCTCATCAAGCTCGCGGACCGTTTGCACAATATGCGCACACTTGGTTCCGTCTCCAAGGAAAAGAGCGAACGCATTGCGCATGAAACAATGGATATTTATGCGCCGATTGCCAATCGGCTCGGTCTCAACAATGTCTACCAGGAACTGGAAGACCTTAGCTTCAAGTATCTCCATCCGAATCGCTATGCCGTATTGTCGAAGGCACTCAAGGTTGCTCGCGGCAATCGGCGCGAGGTGGTGAGCAAGATACTGGAAGCCATACGTCAGCGTCTGGATGAAAACAAGATCAAGGCCGAGGTCCGCGGTCGCGAGAAACACCTGTATGGCATCTACCAGAAGATGCAATCCAAATCGCTGGCCTTCGCGCAGGTGCTGGATATCTACGGCTTCCGCGTGCTGGTCAACGATATTCCCTCGTGTTATCTCGCCCTGGGGGTTCTGCATGGTTTGTACAAGCCATTCCCCGGCAGATTCAAGGATTACATCGCCATTCCCAAGGCGAACGGCTACCAATCGCTGCATACCGCGCTATTCGGGCCATTTGGTACGCCGATCGAGATACAGATCCGCACCCATGAGATGAACAGACTAGCCGAGAGCGGTGTAGCCTCGCACTGGTTGTACAAGTCGTCGGAAGCGCAGATCAACGAGCTCCATCAGAAAACGCACCAATGGTTGCAAACCCTGCTGGAAAGTCTTGCCCAGAGCGGAGATTCGGTCGAATTTCTTGAACACCTGAAGGTCGATCTGTTCCCTGATGAAGTCTATGTCTTCTCACCCAAGGGGAAGATTTATGCCCTGCCGCGCGGGGCCACCACTGTCGATTTCGCTTACAGCGTGCATACCGACATCGGCAACCGCTGTGTCGCCGCCAAGGTCAATTCTGAACTCGTGCCATTGCGCACAGAATTGAATAACGGTGACCGCGTCGAGATCGTCACCGCCACCCTGGCGCATCCCAATCCCTCGTGGTTGAGTTATGTCGTCACCAGCAAGGCGCGAGGAGAGATCCGCCACGCACTGAAGACCATGCATCTTGAAGAATCGGCCAAGCTGGGCGAGCGTCTGCTGAGTCAGGCGCTCAGCTCGCTGGGTATCAAGCTGCATGACATTCCGGAGATGTGTTGGGAGCGCGTCTTGAAGGAAACCAGCGCCAAATCCAGGCAGGAGATCTACGCCGACATCGGACTTGGACGCCGCCTGAACATGGTCATCGCACGCCATCTTGCCAAGATGAATGCGGATGAGAACATTCGGGCAGAGGCCAACACCAGCGGCATCATTACACTACTGGGCACGGAAGGCATGGCCGTTCAATACGCCCGGTGCTGCCGCCCCATCCCGGGCGACCCCATCATCGGCGTCATCAAGAGCGGTCAGGGGCTCATAGTGCATACGCATGATTGCCCCACTCTACGGAAGGGCCGGAGCAACAGTGAGGAATGGCTTGACGTGGCATGGGACAAAAACATCAACAAGCTGTTCGATGTCAGCATCAAGCTGATCGTCGCCAACCAGCGGGGGGTGCTGGCCAAGGTGGCATCCGCCATAGCCGATGCCAACTCCAACATCGAGAACGTCCACTTCACCAACGAGGGCGAATACACTGCGCTCTACTTCACACTGCAAGTGAACAACAGGCAACACCTTGCCCACGTCATGCGCGGACTGCGCAGCATCCAAGAAGTTATACGCATCACCCGCGTAAAGAATATCCCTGCCTGATTCATCCAGGCGCAAGTTTGCTTATCGGACCGTTCCGCCAAACCTCTTCAGCAATTCCAGCATTGCCGCAGCTTTATCCAGTGTTTCCTGATATTCAGCGTCGCATTGCGAATCGGCAACGATCCCTCCGCCTGCCCAACAACGTATCTCATTTCCGGAATAGACCAGTGTCCGGATCGCAATATTGGTATCCATATTCCCGTCGGCCCCGACATACCCGATCGCCCCGCAGTAGACGCCGCGCCTGCTCGGCTCCAGTTGCTCGATGATCTCCATCGCTCTCTGTTTCGGCGCCCCCGTGATCGATCCGCCGGGAAAACAGTTTTGCAGCAGGTCGAGTGCATCGCATCCGGCTCTCAATTTCCCCACGACCGTGCTGACCAGATGATGAACATTGGAAAAACTCTCAATCTCGAACAATTTGGGGGTGCGCACCGAGCCGGGTTCACAACTTTTGCTCAGATCGTTGCGCAATAAATCGACGATCATCAGATTTTCGGCGAGGTCTTTAGGATGTTGGCGCAATTCATCTGCCAACCGCTTATCCTCTGCCACATCCGCGCTGCGTGGCCGCGTCCCTTTGATGGGTCTTGTCTCCACTTTACCCTGCTGAACTTTCAGGAAGCATTCCGGGGAGGCGCACAGAATCTGGCCTTGCGGCCAATCAAGAAATGCCGAATAAGGCGCCGGGCTCAGGCGCCGCAATTCAAGGTAAGCGACATAAGCATCTCCTGTAGCCTGAGCCGAGTAGCGTTGCGCAAGGTTGACCTGATAGCAGTCGCCTTCGTGCAAATATTCCTGCACGGTTTCGAACGCTTTTCGATAGGCCGCCGGCGAAAGATTTGAAACCGGCCTGCCCTGCACCTCGAAAGACACCGTCTTCGCGCCCTGATCTGATGCCGCAGCCTTGCCCAGCCGTTCCATGATCTGCGGCAATACCTGTGCGGTCTCGGGATAGCGCTGTCTTGACACCAATCTTGCACTTTGTTCGCGATGATCAATCACTATCGCCCAGTCGTAAATACCGATGGCCATCAAGGGCAGATGTTCGTTGTCCTGCGCGATTGAATGAATGCGGCACTTGGCACGTGCCAGGTCATAGCTCCAGTAACCCAAGCCCCCCCCGGCGAATGGAATGTCAGCTATGGGAGCAAGCGGATCACCCAACTGCCTGCGCAGCAGGGTGAATGGATCTTCTGCCGAGATTGATATACCGGATGGCTCATTGATCTCCGTCTGCTCGCCTTGCGTAACCAACGTCGCCACCGGTTGTGCGACAAGAATGTCAAAACGCCCTCCAGCTCCGCTATCCAGCCAAGCGGCCCAAGGCAAATCCCGGATAGCGCCAAAGTATGCGCTGGCATCTGACTGGTATGGAAACGGCGAGCTAAACAGCATCGATGATAAAATCAAGCCTGAACTATTAAGAGAAATTACCCATGACCACCATCGTCGCAGTCAGAAAGAACGGTTACGCTGCTATTGCGGCCGATACCCTGACCACATTTGGCAATACCCGCTTACCAGCCTCTCTTGATGCGTCGCACGACAAGATTCTCCATATCGGCGAAAGTTTCGTTGGCGTGTGCGGCAGCGCTGCACACCATTTGGCGCTATCCAGCCTGCTTGCCAGGACGTCCGATGTGCAGCTTAACAGCAAGGCGGCAATATTTGAAACCTTCCGCAAGTTGCACCCGATCCTGAAGGAAGAATGTTTTCTGAACCCCAAAGAGGACGAAGAAGACCCATACGAATCAAGCCAAATCACCGCATTGATCGCCAATGCCAGCGGAATCTTTGCCATTTACTCCATGCGCGAAGTATTCGAATACACGCAGTTCTGGGGAATCGGCTCTGGTCATGAATTCGCTCTTGGTGCCATGCATCAAGCATACTCGCGCATGGATGATGCAGCGGACATCGCTCGCATCGGTGTAGAAACAGGAATTGCATTCGACAAAAACAGCGATGCGCCGATCACCTTGTATAAAGTGAAATTGGCTTGAGAGAGTTTTTTATATTTCTCAGGATTGAAAAGCCAAAGAAATCGAGTCTACTTTTTTAGGGGAAGCGCACCCCTCCAGTAATTTGGATTTATTCTGGCTCTCGGTTCGCCAGAGGAAGCAACCCCCTCCACGAGCCGTGGCGAAATTTTCTAACTTGTCGTCAGATAGCGGGCGAGCCTTTGCACTACGCAGACCAACTACGATACGCCAAGCTTTACTGCTGAACGTTTCCTAGAGGAGACAACACCCAGCGCACCTTATTCAGGCACGAGAACCGCCTTCGAGCATGTCCGACTCGCTATCCGACAGCGTGAATCAGCCCCAGCCCGTCTACAACCAGATCGGGGCTGCCTTCACAGCCTTCCATCACCTTAGTTCGGCTTGCTGATGCCGGGTGTGGGAAAAGGCCAAGTCGCAGCCGGGCGAACAGGTGCCGGTGCAGATGGTGCCAATGTAGTTGCGGCCGAAGCTGCTGGCTTAGCCACTACTGCTGCTGGCTTCTTGGCTGCTGCCTTTTTAGCTGCAGGCTTCTTGGCTGCTGCCTTTTTAGCTGCAGGCTTCTTGGCTGCTGCCTTTTTAGCTGCAGGCTTCTTGGCTGCTGCCTTTTTAGCTACTGGCTTCTTGGCTGCTGCCTTTTTAGCTGCTGGCTTCTTGGCTGCTGCCTTTTTAGCTGCAGGCTTCTTGGCTGCTGCCTTTTTAGCTGCTGGCTTCTTGGCTGCTGCCTTTTTAGCTGCTGGCTTCTTGGCTGCTACCTTTTTAGCTGCTGGCTTCTTGGCTGCTACCTTTTTAGCTGCTGGCTTCTTGGCTGCTGCCTTTTTAGCTGCTGGCTTTTTAGCTGCTGGCTTCTTGGCTGCTACCTTTTTAGCTGCTGGCTTCTTGGCTGCTACCTTTTTAGCTGCTGGCTTCTTGGCTGCTACCTTTTTAGCTGCCGGCTTCTTTGCAGCTGCCTTTTTCGCTGCTGGTTTAGCTTTCTTTGCTGCTACCATTTCAACCTCCTTAGTGGTGAAAGTTAACAAAAAACAACACTTCAACTAGACAACTACTACACCTCCAACATGCCGCGAGCGGCATGAATGAAGCCCTTGTAACAGGGGCCGCCGAAGCAGCCCCTGAAAATCTAAACCAAAGACAAGACAACGCCCGCCTGACTCGTAAAAGATCGAGCCTTAGCAGCCGCACGTTGAGCAGCAATACTCATCAGCGGCACATAGCCTAGTCCTGAAGCAATCTTGGCTTGAATTGAATCCATATCTGGAACCATCAAGCGGCTATATTTCATAGTCGCTGGAATGGATGATCGAAGAAGAAGGCCGCTCAAGCCGGCTTGGCGATGCCGAAAACGACCTAGAAATTTGGAGGGAGGGAAACCCCTGAGAAAGTATCTCGCTTTTTGTTTGCGCTGCTGGCGCTATGTAAGTTAGATCCCGAGCTTCAAGTTCGCGCAAGCGAAATCCCCTTTTTTCTGCCTTTTTAAACACTATAGCTAGTGTTTGGCGAAGAATTTTTTCACTACATCTTGCGGTTGCAACTTTATCTTAAATATGTTTGCTGTCAATATATAAATTGAGTTTTTTGCATTTTTTTGTTATGCCTTCAGCAATTTTTTCAAATCAGCGACGCTCACATCACTTTTGCAGCCGTCTTCACAAATATGTTTCGCCCCCTCCTCACCGCTCGTATCCAGAAATCGAATGCACAGGATCGCTTCTGTCGCGCAAGCTTCTTCTCCCCGATTTCATTTTTGTGTTCCTGCGAAAGCGCCTGGCGCGCGAGGTTTGCGGGGACCATGAGACCGCTGATTGACGGTATGACCGTCCGCTCCGGGCAAAAGAAAACGCTCCCACTTGGGGAGCGATCTGCGTATTCCCAGCTCTGGCGGCAGGGCTGACAATCCGCCCGCCCAGTCCGTCCGGTCTCATCAATCCCAGGACAATGCACCGCCGGTCTGGTACTCAGTCACACGAGTCTCGAAGAAGTTTTTCTCTTTCTTGAGGTCGATCATCTCGGACATCCAGGGGAACGGATTGGTCGCCCCCGGGAAAATCACGTCCAAGCCGATCTGCTGGCAGCGGCGGTTGGCGATGAAGCGCATGTATTCCTTGAACATGCCTGCATTCAGGCCCAGGATTCCGCGCGGCATGGTGTCATCCGCATAGGCCGATTCCAGCTCGGCCGCCTTGCGGAACAAGCCGGAAAGTTCCGCCTTGAACTCGGACGTCCACAGATGTGGATTCTCCATCTTGATCTGGTTGGCCATATCGACGCCGAAGTTCAGGTGCAACGATTCGTCGCGCAGGATGTACTGGAACTGCTCCGCCGCACCAGTCATCTTGTTCTGGCGCCCCATAGCCAGAATCTGCACGAAGCCGACGTAGAAGAACATGCCTTCCATGATGCAGGCGAACACGATCAGGCTCTTCAGCAGTTTCTGGTCGTTCTCCGGGGTGCCGGTCTTGAACTCCGGGTTGGTCAGCGTATCGATGAACGGCAGCAGGAACTCGTCCTTGGCACGGATCGAGTCAACTTCGTGGTACATATTGAAGACTTCACCTTCGTCCATGCCGAGCGACTCGACGATGTACTGGTAGGCATGGGTATGGATGCCTTCGTCGTAGGCCTGGCGGAGCAGGTACTGACGGCACTCCGGCGCCGTGATGTGACGGTAGGTACCCAGAACGATATTGTTGGCAGCCAGGCTGTCGGCGGTGCTGAAAAATCCCAGATTGCGCATCACGATGCGGCGCTCGTCGTCGGTCAGCCCGTTCGGGTTCTTCCACAGGGCGATATCGGCCGACATGTTGATCTCTTGCGGCATCCAGTGGTTGGCATTGCCGGCCAGGTATTTTTCCCACGCCCATTTGTACTTGAACGGCACCAGCTGGTTCACGTCGCAGCTGCTGTTGATGATGCGCTTGTCTTCCACGCGGATGCGGGTGAAGGATTTCGAAGCGATGGAGTAATCCTGCTCGGCCTTCTTGTCGGCTATTGCCGCCCCCTTCTCCATCGTTGCCATACGCAATCCCGCCTGAGCGGATGGTGTCAAATCTTCGTCAAAATTCAGCATATCGTTCCTTTGCTACTTTATATTCGCCGCACGATGCGGCGAAAGTTGGTTCTTACTGGCAGGCTTCGCACTCGGGGTTATGGTTTCGGCCACCCGCTTTGCGGGCTTCACATGCGCTGCGCGCATATGAGCCTTCACCGCAACCCCGATATTCGGCTTGCCTACTGGCAAGCCTCACATTCGGGGTTGTCAATCGAGCAGAACTTCGTTTCTTCTGCCGGAGCCGCAGACATGCCGCCCGCACCTGCATCGCTGGAAACTGCATTCAATGATCCAGCGCGTGAAGTGGACTTCTCCGCCGAGGTCGCCCCCATCGAGCGCAGGTAGTAGGTGGTCTTCAGGCCGCGCAACCACGCCAGCTTGTAGGTGTCATCCAGCTTGCGACCGGAAACGCCCGCCATATAGATATTGAGAGATTGCGACTGGTCGATCCACTTCTGCCGGCGGGAGGCTGCTTCGATCAGCCATCTCGGCTCGACCTCGAAGGCGGTTGCATACAGTTCGCGCAACTCGGCAGGGATGCGGTCGATCTTGGACAGGCTGCCGTCGAAATACTTCAAATCGGCGATCATTACCTCGTCCCACAGCCCTAGCGCCTTCAGGTCATTCACCAGATGATCGTTGATCACAGTGAACTCTCCGGACAGGTTCGATTTCACGAACAGGTTCTGGTAGGTCGGCTCGATGCTCTGCGACACCCCGATAATGTTGGAAATGGTCGCCGTCGGCGCGATGGCCACGCAGTTGGAGTTGCGCATGCCGTTTTGCTGGATGCGTGCACGCAGTGCGTCCCAATCCAGGCTGGTCGAGGTGTCCACCTCGACAAAGCCGCCGCGCTGCTCGCGCAGCAGATTCAGGCCGTCCTGCGGCAAGATGCCGCGATCCCACAGGCTACCGCGGTAAGTGGCATAACGGCCGCGCTCTGCCGCCAACTCGGTGGATGCCCAATAGGCGTAGTAACACACAGCCTCCATGGAGCGATCGGCGAACTCGACCGCAGCTTCGGACGAGTACGGGATACGCAGCTCATGCAGGCAATCCTGAAAACCCATGACGCCCAAGCCGACCGGACGGTGCTTGAGGTTGGAATTGCGCGCCTTGGCCACCGCGTAATAGTTAATGTCGACCACGTTGTCGAGCATACGCATGGCGGTGCCGACAGTGCGTTTCAGCTTGTCGTGGTCGATCTGGCCTGCCTTGGCATGCCCTTTGGGGAAGATATGCGCCGTCAGGTTGACCGAGCCGAGGTTGCATACCGCGATTTCGCTGTCCGAGGTGTTCAGCGTGATCTCGGTACACAGATTGGAGCTGTGCACCACGCCCACGTGCTGCTGCGGGCTGCGGATGTTGCAGGGGTCCTTGAAGGTGATCCAGGGATGGCCGGTCTCGAACAGCATGGTCAGCATCTTGCGCCACAGCGATTGTGCCGGCACCTTCTTGAACAGCTTCAATTCGCCGTTGGCGGCCTTGGCTTCATAAGTCAGATAGGCCTTTTCGAATTCGGTACCGAACTTGTCGTGCAGGTCGGGACAGTTCGAGGGCGAGAACAGTGTCCATTCGCCACCTTCCATCACGCGCTTCATGAACAGGTCGGGAATCCAGTTCGACGTGTTCATGTCGTGGGTACGGCGACGGTCGTCGCCAGTGTTCTTGCGCAGCTCCAGGAACTCCTCGATGTCGAGGTGCCAGGTCTCCAGATAGGCGCACACCGCGCCCTTGCGCTTGCCGCCCTGATTCACCGCCACGGCGGTGTCGTTCACCACTTTCAGGAACGGCACCACGCCTTGCGATTTGCCGTTGGTGCCCTTGATGTGGCTGCCCAGGCGCGCACATTGGTCCAGTCGTTGCCCAGGCCGCCAGCGAACTTGGACAGCAGCGCATTCTCTTTCAGCGCCTCGTAAATGCCATCCAGATCGTCCGCCACCGTAGTCAGGTAGCAGGAAGACAGCTGCGAGCGGCGGGTGCCCGAGTTGAACAGCGTCGGCGTCGAACTCATGAAATCGAAGCTGGACAGCAGGCGGTAGAACTCGATGGCGCGCTCTTCGCGGTTGATCTCGTTCAGACTCAAGCCCATCGCCACGCGCATGAAGAATGCCTGCGGCAACTCGATGCGCTTGTCGTTCACATGCAGGAAGTAACGGTCATACAGCGTCTGCAGGCCGAGATAATTGAATTGCAGGTCGCGGCTGGCATCCAGCGCCTGGGCCAGACGGTCCAGATCAAAGTGCCCCAGCTCCTCGTTCAGCAATTCGGCTTCGATGCCTTGCTTGATGAACTTCGGGAAATATTCGACATAGCGGGCCGCCATATCGGCCTGATGCACCTCTTCGCCCAGGATCTCGCAAAAGATGTTGTTCAGCAGCAGGCGGGCCGTAACGAAGCTGTAGGCCGGATCCTGCTCGATCAGCGTACGGGCGGAAAGAATGGAGCACTTGCGCACTTCCTCGATTGCGACGCCATCATACAGATCCTTCAAAGTCAGCTTGAAGACCTGCTCCGCGTCGACCGCCGATCCCAATCCAGCGCAGGCAGCCTGGATCTGTCCAGCCAGTTCCGCCTCGTCCAGCGGACGGAGCGCATCCCCCACTTTCACGTTCAACGCATGCGTCGTCCCGGTTTCCTTCTTGGCCTTGCTGCGCTCGCGGGTGCGTTGTTCGCGATACAGCACATAGGAACGCGCCACGTCGTGTTCGCCGGAACGCATCAGCGACAGCTCGACCTGGTCCTGGATATCCTCGATATGCAATGTGCCGCCATGCGGCTGGCGACGGATCAGCGCATTCACCACGTTCGCGGTCAATTGCTCGACCAGCTCGCGCACGCGCGCGGATGCCGCCCCCTGCCCGCCATTAACGGCGATGAAAGCCTTGGTCACGGCAATGGATATCTTGCTGGGCTCGAACGACACCACCGAGCCGTTACGGCGAATCACTTTGTATTGATCTAGCGGAAGGCCAGCGGAGGAAGATGAGACTGATTCGGAATTTTGATGCGCCAACATGGGTGAAACAGAAGAAGAAACACTTTCAGAAGCAAGCAACATATATCTCCCCTTTAATTGCTTGAGCCAGACCGGCCATTTACGCCCGATCCCGCTAGAAAACAAAAACCACTACATCTAGTGGTCGGCTTATTAATTTTGACTAATTCTAGTGGATGAAGAAATTTATGCAAGAAGAATTTCGGCCTATATCTTTATCTTCTGGTTCTATATCTTCTTTATTTTTCGCCAGGTGAAATATCCGTTAAAACCGGCAGTCATTTCAGGCGTTTTTTATACTCATCCCAGTCAAAAAATGGCCCGGGATCCGTCTTGCGTTCCGGGGCGATATCGGAATGGCCGGCGATATCACCGAGGGGAAATAGCCGTTGGAGACGGCGAGTCAGCCTGACCAGGGAATCGTACTGGCGCTCGGTGAACGGCTCGTAGTCGCTGCCCTCAAGCTCGATGCCGATGGAAAAATCATTGCAGCGGGTGCGCCCGCGCCAGTTTGAAACCCCGGCATGCCAGGCGCGCTTGTTACAGGGAACGAACTGAAGAATCTGCCCGTCGCGTCTCACCAGAAAATGAGACGACACCCTGACGCCCCTGAGCTGTTCGTAGTAGGGGTGCTCCGAATGGTCTAGCGTATTGGTAAAGAATCGCTCGATGGCATCCCCGCCATATTGATTGGGCGGCAGGCTGATGTTATGGATGACCAACAGTTCGATGGGGGTATCCGGCGGCCGGGAATCATGGTTGGGCGAGATAACCTGCCGCACGCCACTCAACCAGCCTTTGGCATCCAGCTTCAATCGTCCTTGTCCTTGTCGGTGATGGACAGTCTCTCCATCCGGTAACGTAGTGCTCGAAATGTCACCCCCAGTATCTTGGCGGCCGCAGTGCGATTGAACTGTGTTTGATGGAGCGCTTCCAGAATGGCCTCGCGTTCGACCCGGTCAAGATAGTCCGTTAGCGGGTACTTGCCTACCGCCCCCGCTCGTTGTTCCGCTTCCTCTGACTGCATCGGCATCAATTGCAAGTCGGCTGGTGTAATGATTCCTTCTTGGCACAATGCCAGTGAGCGTTCGACAATGTTCTCCAATTCGCGCACATTTCCGGGAAATTCGTAACGTGCCAGTTCGCGCAAGGTTTCTGCAGAGAATTCAGCCGCCGAATTACCGCGTAACCGCTCCAATATTCGCTTGGCGATATCGGGCACATCCTCGCGCATCTCGCGCAAAGACGGCATTTGAAGTGAAATGACGTTCAGCCGGTAATACAAGTCTTGCCGGAACGTACCTTGCTGGACGCGTTTTGCCAGATCATGATGAGTGGCGCTGAGGATGCGCACATCCACCGGCTCCTCTTGAGTAGAGCCGACGCGGCGCACCTTCTTTTCCTGGATCGCCCGCAATAGCTTGACTTGCATCGCCAGCGGCAGATCGGCCACCTCATCCAGCAACAGCGTTCCCTGGTTCGCCGCCTGGAAGAAGCCCTCCCGATCCTTGTCCGCGCCGGTAAAGGCTCCTTTGCGGTAACCGAAGAATTCACTCTCCATCAGATTCTCGGGGATCGCCCCGCAGTTCACTGCGATGAAAGGCTGCTCACGCCGTGCGCTTTTCTCCACAATCAGACGTGCCGCCAGCTCCTTGCCGCTACCCGATTCGCCACTGATATGAACTGGCGCCTGGCTGCGGGCCACACGCCCGATCAGTTCGCGCACATGCGCCATTGCCGGTGAATTCCCCAGCAGGGAGCGTTCGCTCTCCTTTATTAACGCATTGGCGCCTGGCAACCTGAGCGCCGACGTGACCAGTGTACGCAATTGATCCAGCGCTACAGGTTTGGACAAATAGTCGAATGCGCCCGCCTTGAGTACAGCCACAGCATTTTCCAGATTGCCGTGCGCCGTGATCACGGCCACCGGCACATCCAAGCGCCGCTCGCCGATATGCCGCACCACTTCCAGCCCATCGCCGTCCGGCATGCGCATGTCAGTCAGGCACAAGTCGAAACTTTGCTCATCCAGGCGCTGCCTAGCTTGCTGTACGCAATTCGCGCGCACTACTTCCAGCCCCATGCGGATCAGCGCCAATTCCAGCAACTCCAGGATATCCGCCTCATCATCTACGATCAGCACTCGCGGGAGGGCTTTTGTTTCAGGACTCATCACTTCCCCCAAATGAAATGCGGAAACACGCCCCGCCGTAGGGAGCGCGCTTGTATTCGATCACTGCACCGTTTGCGTCGCAAAGTTCACGCGCAATATACAGCCCCAACCCCGTTCCGCCCGCATCAGTGGTAAAGAAAGGCTCGAATAACTTCTGCAAAGCATCGTCCGACACGCCCGGGCCGTCATCCATTATTTCCAGCACCGTCCTGCCCTCTTCGGAAACGAATCCCTTCAATCGAACACTGCCGGGCTGTTTCTGGCTGTATCGGAAAGCGTTGCGGCACAGATTCCAAAGCACTTGCTCGAAATGCCCCCGGTCGAAGCGGGCTTTGCATGCCGGGTCAACCTGTATTTCGAATACCGTCCGCGGCACTTTTTCGACCTGGCACAAACCATCGATCAACTCTTCCAGCCGCAGCTGCAAATTCAGGTTCTCCGCCTGCACGCGATCGCGGCGATTGACCTGCATCACATCCTGAACGATGCGATTCAGGCGGGTGGTGTTATCCAGGATGATCTGCAACAAACGCGCCTGTGCTGCGTCGTGCGCCTGTTCCTTCAGCAGTTCGGTCGCATAACTGATGGACGACAGCGGATTGCGCACTTCATGCGCGATATTCGCCGTCAATCTCCCCAGCGCCGCAAGTTTGACCTGTTGCGCCTGCTCCTGCATACGCTGCATATCTTCCAGCACAACCACCGCCCCCCAGAAACCTTCGCGCTGGACCGCCAGGAAACGTACCCGCACCGGATGGCTCGCCCCCGGGAGATGCAGCACCTCATGCCCAAGCGCCTTGTTCTGGCGCCAGGCGGCAAACATCGCATCGAGCACGGGCGAACACTCGGCCAAGTGGACCTTGTTGCTCGCGGTAAAAGTAAAGCCCAGCAATCTCTCCGCCCCCGGGTTCGATTGGCGAACCAGCCCCCGCTCATCCACCACCAGCACGCCATCCGGCATATCCTGAATCATCAGGCGATTGGCTTCGGCCATGTTGGACAAATCCACACCGCGCAAAAATGCCAGTTTTTCGCTGGCAACAGCGTATTTTGAAAGCGTATGAGCCAGCCAGGCCACTGCAAAATATGACGTGCTCAGGATGCCGGCCTGAAGGAACTGCGCTACATCTGCGTCGCGCGTCAGAACGGCATAGCCATGCTCCAGCAGCATCGCGATACTGGCAAGCGCCGCAAACAGATAGCGTGATGCGTCCACGGCCGATCATCCCGGCGAGCGCCAGCGACACCAGCAGCAACATGCCGAGGTTGCTTTGAATGCCGCCGCCGATATACGTCAATGAGGCAACTGCGGCGATATCCGTGCATATCTGAAAAGCCAGCTGCCAGGTGCTGGTCGGCTTGCGCAACACGACCGTCAACACGGAAACCAATACCAGCACGGTATAGGCGACGGCCACCCAGAAAAATAGCGCCTTGTAATGTGCATTCAGCGAGAACATCTCGCCAAACAGCGTCGGCAAAAGCAGCAACACGCCGCCGAGTATCAGCCGGTAGAGGTTGAAAACGCTGATGGAATGCCACTGACTCTCTTGCGATAACGGGGCCGCCGCTTGCAAGGCAGGGAAGAAACCTTTGAGGGACAGGCTATCCCGCATTGGAATTACTTGGGTTTATATTCGCGGCGATGCTCATCACAGCAAAAGAAATTGCCGCCCGCCATGATGCTTTCGCTTCTGGGCAGATGCACACCGCATTGTACGCAACGCACCATCTCTTCCGAGGCTGGATCCGGCGAAGAAGCAGATGCGTCCTGGCCGGGCGCCTGTCTGCGATAGGACTTCAACAGCAGATAGACGACGATAGCGACAGCCAACAGAAATAGTAAGCGACTCATGCACAGCTCCATAAAACGCCGCGCACCGGCGGCAGATGCCAATGTTGCGCATTGTAAAGGCAATGGGCATGGCTAACAAACCGGATGCTTGTTGCATCCGCGCTCAGTGGGAACGGCAAAATCCGTCATCGCCGCCGGCCATGCCCCGATTCATCAGGGCTGCCGCCGCCAATAGCGCCGTAACGGGAATGATGGAAAACCAATCTTGATTGGTCGGGGTGAGAGGATTCGAACCTCCGACTCCTGCGTCCCGAACGCAGTACTCTACCAGGCTGAGCTACACCCCGCTCATGCAGACCGGACGGTCTGCGGTGAAACTAAAATTGCCGCGTCGCGGCAAAGTGGGCCAATTCTAACAGAGACTGCTTGTATTTAGAATCGGCCAATGATGCGATTGCTGCACAGGCTGCTTCCGCTTCGCGCAAAGCCTGCTGGCGCGTGAACTCCAGTGCGCCGGTAGCGCGGATGATCGCCAATACTTCGGCGAATTTATCCACATCGCCCTGCTCGATAGCACCACGCACCACCGCAGCCTGCTCCTTCGTTCCGTGCTGCATGGCGTGGATCAGCGGCAGCGTGGGCTTGCCCTCGGCCAGGTCATCGCCCAGATGCTTGCCGGTCTGGGTCTCGTCGGCGGAATAATCGAGTACGTCGTCCACCAGCTGGAATGCGGTGCCGAGGTGCATGCCGTACTTCGAGGCCGCCTCCTCGTCGGCCGCCGAGGCCTTGCCGAGGATCGCGCCCAGGCGCATCGCGGCCTCGAACAGCTTGGCAGTCTTGTAATGGATGACGCGCATGTAGTTGGCCACATCGACATCGGCATCGTGGCAATTCAGCAGTTGCAGCACCTCGCCCTCGGCGATGACGTTGGTCGCATCGGCCAGCGTCTGCATCACGCGCATCTCGCCCACCTCGACCATCATCTGGAACGAGCGCGAATACAGGAAATCGCCGACCAGCACGCTGGCGGCATTGCCGAACAGGGCATTGGCGGTCTCGCGCCCGCGGCGCAACTCGGATTCATCCACCACGTCGTCGTGCAGCAGGGTGGCGGTGTGGATGAACTCCACGACTGCCGCCAGATCGTAATGGTGTTTGCCCGCATAACCGAAGGCTTGTGCGGAAAGCAGCACCAGCGCCGGGCGCAGGCGCTTGCCGCCGCTGCTGATGATGTATTCGCCGACCTGGTTGACCAGCGCGACTTCGGAATGCAGACGGGTGCGGATCACCGCATCCACCGCCGCCATATCCGATGCGATCAATCGCTTGAGGTTGTCCAAAGAAGCTTCCTATTCAAATAGTTGGGCACTGCAGGCGCGTTCTTGCGCTCTTTTGGGGCGCGCATTGTCGCATAAAGAGGCGCTATCTGATAACCACTTCACGCCGCCGCAGGTAAACACCTATCGCCACGCCGACCACGCTGAGAGCGACCACATACTGCGCCGGAGCCATGGCATCGAAGCGCAACAGCAGGCTCACCAGCACCGGAGTCAATCCGCCAAACACGGCATAGGCCACGTTATAGGCGAAGGACAATCCCGAAAAGCGCACGACCGGCGGGAAAGCCCGCACCGCCGCACTCGGAACCACCCCGATCACGCCGACGAAGAAACCGCTCAGCGCATACAACGAATAGATATGTTCCGGCGCGACCGCCATTTGCTGATAGAACAGCCACGAGGTCGCGCCCAATGCCACGCACCCTGCCGCCAGCACACGTCCCGCCCCAAAGCGGTCGGCCAGCGCGCCGAACACGATGCAACCGAGACTCAGGAACAGGGTCGCGATGCTGTTTGCCTGCAGGGCAACCGCAGCAGGAATACTGAACAGCTTCTGCACCAAAACCGGTGTCATCAGGATCATCACCACGATGGCGGCAGAAAGCAGCCAGGTCATCAGCATGGTCAGCACGATTTCCGGGCGATGCTCGCGCACCACTTTTTTCAGCGGCAACTCGTCAGCCAGCTGCTGACGCTCCTGCATCTCCTTGAACACCGGCGTCTCATGCAGATACTGGCGCAACCACACCGACACCAGCCCGAACACGCCGCCCAGGATGAAAGGCACGCGCCAGCCTTCCGCCAGCAGGTCGGCAGGCGCATAACTGCGCGTCACCACGCCTGCCACCAGAGAGCCCAGCAGGATTCCGCCGGTCAGCCCGGCCGTCAGCGTACCGCAGGCGAAACCGACATGGCGCGGGGGCACATGCTCGGCGACGAATACCCACGCACCCGGCACTTCGCCACCGATGGCCGCGCCCTGGAACACGCGCAAAACCAGCAACAGCAGCGGCGCCCAGATGCCGATCGCCGCATAGGTCGGCAACAGGCCGATACACAGCGTCGGCAGCGCCATCAGCAGGATGCTCAACATGAACATGCGCTTACGCCCGAACAGGTCGCCGAAATGCGCCATGATGATCCCGCCGAGGGGACGCGCCAGATAACCCGCGGCAAAGATGCCAAAGGTCTGCAACTGGCGCAGCCATTCCGGCATATCGGGCGGGAAGAACAACTGCGCGATGACTGCCGCAAAGAACACGAAGATGACGAAATCGTAAAACTCCAGCGTACCGCCCAGCGCTGCCAGCAATAACGTGCGGTAATCGTTGCGACTCAGGCTAGACATGCTTCCTCGCTCTCCAGTGCGACAGCCAATATTTGATGTGTACCGCGAAGGCATAGATCGCCAGCCACGGGTCGAGCAGGTAATCCCAAAGATTGGTCGATTCATACCAGCCGGCACCCCAAGCCGCCACAGCCAGCGCGACACACACCGCCAGCAGCGTCGAATAGCGCAAGCTTGCCCAGACCGACACCCCCAGCAATGCAGCCATGAACCACAGATTGCCATATCCCAGCCGATAGGGATCGAACATGCTGATACCCAAGGCGAGGGGATAGAACAAGAGCGCAACAAGCATGGCCGCTTTCAGCATCGCCAGCCGGTTATGCGCTTCGACCACTGCCTTGCCGGAAAGCGAATACCACAGGGATGCCGCCAGCAACACCAGACTGCCGATGCTCAGGTCGCCGGTGATGCCGCGCACAAAACCGGCCAGCGACAAGCCCCACAACGGGATCGAGAGCACAATGATCGCGCCAGCCAGCAGTACACCTCGCTGGCGCACCGGCAAAGCCTTTACCCGCGGCAACCGCAGCAGCAGTGCGACGATGGCCAGCGTGATCCCGAACAGTCCGGTCATATCGGTGTCAATTTGCATTTGCGCCCTTCTTCAAATGACGGCTCAGCCAGGTCCGGTCGAACGTGACATGTTTGATGAACACCCGGTTCCAGGTATAGGCAAGGTGAACGTCGCCGTTGCGCGCCTGGATCATATAGGGATAAGAGAACTCGAAATTGCAGCCGCCATTGGCAAGAACCCTGGGCTTGGCAGAATCGACATACTCTTCCAGCATCCCGGCTGGGGCCTGCTCCAGCCTCGTGTCGGAATTCAGCAACAGGCCCTGCACGATATGCAGACACTGATTCTCATCCAGCTTCTTGTCGCGCGCCGCGCGCATTTCTTCCAGGCGGTGCAATTCCTTCCAGTTGTGTCCGCCATCCACAGACATCATCAACGACAGGCTGTCGCGCCCCTGCTCCTGATGGTTCAACACCGCCAGCAAGTCGCCGTTCGGCATTGCGATGCCCGACAACGCCGCATCCGGATTGGGGAAGGACGACTTTTCCACCGCCCCCCAATGTTGCCCGCCGTCCTCGGTGGAGATGCTGCGCGCCAAATGCGGATTATCGCTGCCCGCATACCGCGTCAGCACCAGCGCCTCGTTCACGCTCTTCACCAGCACCACCGGCTGCAACGTCCCTTGTCCAGCCTTGGCCAGGCGCTGCAGATCGATCACCTTGCCGGCCGCGTCCAGATGCAATATCTCGGCAAACTTGCCGAAGAACTCGTGATACACCGGCACGCCCATCGAACCGTCGGCATACAGGAACGGCGTGCCTTTGGCCAGGGTGCTGATGTTGATGAACGGGGAAGTGATCAGGCGGCGCGGCGCGCTCCAGGTCTCGCCGTCATCATTCGATGACATGGTCGTGATAGAGCTGCCCGCCCAGCCGCCCAGCGACACCGTCACATAGAACAGGCGCAGCGTGCCATCTGCCGCCCGGCCCACCACCGGATTGCCCAATTTGCTGATAAACCGGTGCAGTCCGCGTTGCGTGCCCGCACGGCTGGCAATGACCTGCTCGGCCCCCCATTCGCTTCGAACCGGGTCGAATACCGAACTGTTGACGGTCACATCCGAAGCGCCTTCGCGGCTGCCGGAGAACCAGAAAGCCCGGATGCGTCCGTCCCGGAGTTCGACGAGTGAAGCCGCATGGGTCTGCACATGCAGACGCGAAGACGCGAAATGGCTTTCGTACTTGCCGGTAACGACCGCCGGTTCTTCATCGCGACGGAAACGATGCCTGCCTCTTTTGCGTACCGGCGGTTTTTTCTGCACGGCCGCCTGCGCTGCGGGAGGGTCGATGACCGGGAGCCGGAACCCGAATGCTGGGGCCGGCTGTTGCCATGCCTTGTGCATGCCGAAACCGAAAGCCGCCAACACGATGCCAAGCGAAATTGCGCGCTTAATTTCCACCATCAACGGCACCCTTCCTTGTTCGTATTCAGCATATTGGGATCCACCTGTGACGATTCGACCAGCAATTCTTTCACGAAAAGATGCCTGAACACATCCCCCCGTAGCATCGCCTGCAACTCTTCGGGGCTTTGCCGCCCGCGTATCTCGAACCTCTGACCGATCACCTTGCAGCCCGCACAGGCCTCTGCTTCGAACGGCAGTTGCAGCGTAAACAGGCGATAGCGCGCCGCCAGATCGGCAGGCTTCAGGTTCCAGCTCTCGTCATAACCGTGCACATGTGTATTGGGGAGCATGAAACGATCTCCTTCGTCATGCGCACGGAAGTTGCAGGGCACCCATATATCCTTGCCCTGGACATACTGCACCGCCGACTCGTTATAGGTCCCCATCGCCCCATCGAACGGGCGCAGGAAGGCCGCAAGCGAAAGAAAAGTGAGCAGCACCACCACATTGACCGCGCCCCGGGTGAACCTCGGGACGAACAATGCCAGCAATGCCAGCGCCAGAGACAGGCCCAGCAGCAGCCAATAGCCCCAGCCGTACATCCCTGCCGCTTCATGTTGCAAACTCAAGGCCAGAAAAGCCAGCAGCGCCAGCATGGCGCCCGCCGCAACCAGCGCGGCATTGAATGCCCAGCGCGGGATGCGCTGCCAGTTCAGCGCGCACAATATGGCGACGCCCGGCATGGCTTCCAGCAGGTAACGAGCCGAGCGCTGGCTGGGAACGGCAAACACGATGAACAAGACGGCCATCCATATCCACAGCATCTTTTCGTCATCGGCGTAGCCGGTGCCGCTGCCGGTAGGCAATGAAGAACAGGGCCGCCACCGGGAACGCCAACAGCCCGGCATTCAGGGGATAGCCCAGCATCAGGCTCCAGATGCTGCTGCCGCCCCACAACAGCTTCGCCAGATAACCGCCGTCATGCGCCTCGAACTTGCCGGCATTCTCGCCGACCACGAATTCGCGCCACACCGATTGCGGATCGGGATCGAACACGAACCACAGCGCAAACAGGGACAGCGCCAGGATGCCCGCCAGTACCGGCTTGTAAGCGTCCTGCGTCAGGAACTCGCGCCACCGGTAACGGCGCTGATGCAGATACCACCACACCAATACCAGGCCCATCGGCGCCAGCAAGGCAAAAGATTTGTACAACAGGCCGATGCCGATCTCCGCTCCAAGCAGCAGCGGAACGGCCAGCCTGGATTCGAAACTGAACGGGCGCCAATACAATAGTGTGAAGAAAGGCAGGAAGAACCAGAACACCTCGGCCGGGTTGATCAGGAACGGCCGGCCATAACGGTAGGTGCTGAAGAACGCAAGATAAGTCAGTACGGCGATGAAACCGCTCTCCGTTTGTCCCGACAACCGCTTGGCCAACATAAACACCAGCAATGCGGTGAGCAGCGTGTAGATCACGCTGGGATAACGCAGGTGCCACAGGTCCCAATCCTGCCCCCAGTGGGTCGAGGCGATGCCCTGCCAGAACAGCAAGGGCGGCTTGGTGTTGCGCATGCCATCGAGCTCGGACTGCAACGGCAGCAGATGCCCGCTCGCCGCGGTCAATCGCGTGATGTGCTCATACGGGTATTCGTCGCCGTTCTTCGGGATATGCTGGCTGTCCAGGCCATAGAAATAGGTGACTACGGCCAGCGCCACCGCCAGGAGATACCAAAGGAAAAGTAGCCCGCTCAGCCGCCTCATCACGGTTAATCGTTATGCGGCGGCTGATCGTGCCGCATGAATTTCAATCGGCCAAACGTCCAGATGTCGTTAAGCAGGAAGTTCACGACACTGGTCACCGCAATGGCGATCAGGTTGGCGACCTGGTAATAGAAATGCGGCGCCAGCAGGTTGGTGAACAGGATCTGCAAGACGATGCTCACGCCGCACGATAGCGTGTACTGCCAGAACTGGGACGGCAGGGATTTATGGTGCAGATGCTGGCGATCCGCCCAGGTCCACAGGCGGTTCCAGAAGAAGTTGTTCACCGTGGCCAGGAAGATGGCCAACGCCAGTGACAGGTTGAGCTTGAGCTGGGTCGGCTGCACGGTGCTGAAAAAATGCTCCTGCCCCAGATACAGGATGCCCAGATTGACCACCGTACCGGACGCGCCGACGGTGCCGAACTTGAGGAAGCGGCGCGAAAAGATGCGGCGGAACAGCGAGGCGATCGAAAGGTGCAGGTTCAGCAGCGTGCTCATGCGGCACTTCCTGTTTTCAGCAGGTCACGCGCCTTGGCCAGCACCTGCTCCGGCGTGATCAGCTGCAAGCAGCGGTTGTTTCCGTCGCACGGCGAGTTGCGGTGGTTATAGGCGGTCAGGCAGGGCGAGCAGGACAGCGCGGTGTACAGGCAATGGATATTGGGCGCCAGCGGGCTGTACAGCGCAGGCGTCTCCGGCCCGAAGAACACCAGCGTCGGCAGCGGCGTCAGCGCGGCGAACTGTCCGGGACCGCCGTCGTTGGTCACCAGCAGCGAAGCGTGCTGGAAGATCGCCAACAGGTGGCGCACCGATCTGGTGTAGCCGGTGAGGTCGATGCACAACTCATGCTTGCAGTGCGCCACGATCTCCAGGCCAGCGGCTTGGCATCGGGCAGGCCGATCAGGCCGACCGCGTAGCCTTCCTGCAGCAGCGCGTCGCACAACTGTTTGTAATAAGCCGGCGGCCAGGCGCGGATCGGCAGGATGCCGCCGTCGGGATAGACCAGCACCAGCTTCTTGCCATCCAGGATCGAAAAGTCCCGGTGCAACTGCGCGATGATGCCCGCCACTTCGCCCTCGGCGAACTGCAGCAGCGGCGGTGCGCTCACCTCGTGCGCAACCGCCTTGGCCAGCGGACGTCCCTCGGATTCGATGGCATCCACCATGGTCAGGAACTGTTGCGACAAGTGGCGGTAGGGGTTGTACATCACCTTGCGGCTCATGAACGAACCGCGATACAGACCTTCCTGCGTGTGCGCGTGGAAACCGACATGGACGCGCGCGCCCGACAACCAGGAAAAGATGCTGCTCACCCGCGAGAACAGTTCGCAGTCGATCACCACGTCGAAATCGAGCGAGCGCATTCTGGCTATGGCCTTCAGGCTGCCCCCTGCGAACGAACCCAGCGCCTTGTCGTTGAGCGTGATGACGTTTTCCTTGGGCATCACGCCGAGCAGATCGAGCACCTCGCGGTTCTTGGCGAACATCAGCATGTGCAGCTCGGCATCGGGATAGCGGCGCTTCAATTCGGCAAACATTGGCTGCGCCAGCACCAGGCTGCCCATCTCGGACAACAACACGATCAGGATACGCTTGGGCCTGGCAATGGCTGGCTGGCCGAAGAACAGGCCGCGTATTCGCTCGAACAACGAAAGTATCCAGCAAATCGGCACCCCGGCCCAATGGTCGACTGCGCGTTGGAATTTAATATTCAAAGGAGAGTGTCCGGTTGTGGGTTTGGGACGCTAGCAAGGCCGCGGCATTATCGGCGAAAGCCGCCCTTTGAACAAGCCAGCGTACTCCCGCACCGCCATCCGGCAGTTGTGGAACAGGGGCTTGTTCGTGTAGATTCCGGGAACTTTCTCACCGAGCGCCTCGCCAAAATGCAACCTTCCGCAACACTGGGCAAATACATCATCAAAAGGAAACTCGGTCAGGGCGCGACCAGTACGGTGTACCTCGGCTTCGATCCGTTCGCCAAGCGCGAAGTGGCGATCAAGCTATTGAAGCAGGAGATATTGAACGACCCCAAGATGGGCAAACTGTACCAGCGCCAGCTGGACAACGAGGCTTCGCTGGCCGGCAAGCTGTCGCACCCGCATATTGTGGCGATCTACGATGCGGTGATCAGCGACGATTCCAGCTATATCGTGATGGAATATGTCAGCGGCGGCACGCTGGAGAAATATGCCGAGCCGAACAACCTGCTGCCCATGGATCGCGTGGTCGAGTACATGTTCAAGTGCTGCCGCGCGCTGAACTATGCGCAGTTCAACGGCGTCATCCACCGCGACATCAAACCCGCCAACATGCTGCTCACCGAGGACGGCGACATCAAGATCTCCGACATGGGCGCGGCGCTGTTGCTGGACATCGAGCAAACGCAGATCAGCAACATCGGCTCGCCCGGCTACATGTCGCCCGAGCAGCTGCGCGGCGAAGTGCTGACGCACCAGACCGACATCTACTCGCTGGGCGTGGTGATGTACCGCCTGCTCACCGGGCATGCCCCGTTCAAGGCGGAGAACCTGGCGGCGCTGTGCCAGAAGATACTGCACGACACGCCGCCGACCTTGCGCAGCCTGCGTCCCGACATCCCGCCGCAACTCGAACGCGTCGTGCTGAAGGCCATGCACCGGGACAGGCAGGATCGCTACCAGAACTGGAAGGATTTCGGCAGCGACCTCGCCGCGCTGGGTCGTTTCGAGCAAACGACACTGGAGATCAACCAGACCGAGAAGTTCACCACGCTGCGCGAGATGTCGCTGTTCGCGGACTTCACCGATATCGAGCTGTGGGAGATACTGCGCGTCGGCGAATGGCAGAAGCAGCCGCCGCAGACCGTGATGATGCGCGAAGACGAGATGGGCGATGCCTTCTACATCATGGTCGAAGGCAGCGTGAGCGTAACCAAGAACGGCCGCCTGCTCAACGTGATCCGCAGCGACGACTGTTTCGGCGAGATGGCCTATATCAGCGGCAAGATCGTGCCGCGTTCCGCCACCGTGACGGCCAGCACCGAGGTCACGGTATTGAAGATATCCCCGCAATTGCTCGCAAAACTTTCCGACCATTGCCAGCTGCACTTCAACCAGGCATTTTTGCGCGTCATGGCAGACCGGCTCAGAATGGCGGACACCCGCTTCGCCAAACTCGCGAACTAAACAAGGAGAACATCATGTCGAACAAATACGTGATCCAGACCCCCGACGCCCCCGCCGCCATCGGCACCTATTCGCAGGCGGTGCGCGTGGACCACACCGTCTACCTGTCCGGCCAGATCGGCCTCGACCCCAACACCATGCAGATGGTCGACGGCATCGAAGCCCAGATCAACCGCGTGTTCCAGAACCTGCGCGCCGTGGCCGATGCGGCAGGCGGCAGCCTGGACGACATGGTGAAGCTCAACATCTACCTGACCGACCTGGCGCATTTCGCCAAGGTGAACGAGATCATGGCGAACTATTTCCACCAGCCTTATCCGGCGCGTGCTGCCGTGGGCGTCGCTTCCTTGCCGCGCAATGCGCTGGTGGAAGCCGACGGCGTATTGTTCCTGCAGGAATAACATTTGTCTCTGGCACTTCATCCAATGACTCATCCTACACATCTCGGCAAGTATCGCCTGATCAAGAAGCTGGGGCAGGGCGCGACCAGCGTCATCTACCTTGGTCACGACCCGATTCACGACCGCGAGGTCGTGCTCAAGGTGATCAAGCAGGAATTCCTCGACGACCCGCGCAACGGCAAACAGAACCGCAAACAGATGGAGATCGAGGCTGCGCTGGCCGGCAAGCTGGTCCATCCGAACATCGTCACGACCTACGAAGCGGTCATCAGCGACGAGGGCAGTTATATCGTGATGGAATATGTGCCCGGCGGCACCCTGGAAAAACACATCCGCTCGGACAATCTGCTGCCGCTCGACCGTGTGGTCGAGTACATGTTCAAGTGCTGCCGCGCACTCAACTACGCGCAGTTCAACGGCGTCATCCACCGCGACATCAAACCCGCCAACCTGCTGCTGGCCAACCCCAACGAGATCAAGATCGCCGACCTGGGCGCGGCCATCAGGCTGGATCTGGAGCAAACGCACAACAGCGTCGGCTCGCCCAATTACATGTCGCCGGAGCAGGTACGCGGCGACGAGCTCACCCACCAGACCGACATCTATTCGCTGGGCGTGGTGATGTATCGCCTGCTCACCGGACGTTCGCCTTACACGCCGAAGAGCCTGGCGCACCTGTACCAGCAGATCCTGCACGAAGTCCCGATCCCGCCGACGAAACTGCGCAAGGACCTGCCGCCGCAACTGGAACGCATCGTGATGCTGGCGCTGAAGAAAGACCTCTCGGAGCGCTTCGCCACCTGGCGCGATTTCGGCAACGAACTGGCGGCGCTCGGCCACTTCGAGAAAGGCGATCTGGAGATCAACGAGAACGTGAAATTCAAGACCTTGCGCAAGCTGGAATTGTTCGAGGAATTCCCCGATATCGAGTTGTGGGAGATCATGCGCGTCGGCGAATGGCAGAAGCAGCCGGCCAAGGACCGTGCTGCTGCGCGAAGGCGAGATGGGTGACGCGATCTACATCCTGATCGAGGGCGGCGTCAGCGTGACGCGCAACAACCGCCTGCTCAACACCCTATCCAGCGGCGACTGCATCGGCGAGATGGCCTACTTCAACCGCAAGAAACTGCCGCGTTCCGCCAGCATCACCGCCAATACCGAGATCACGGTGATGAAGATCCTGCATTCCCAGCTGGCCCAGCTCTCCGACCGCTGCCAGCTGCACTTCAACCAGGCATTCCTGTACACGCTGTCCGACCGGCTGCGCATCGCGGACGAGCGCGTCGCCATGTCGGCGAGTTAACAGCCGCAGCACTCGCTTCACAGGATGCCGGGCCAGTGCCGCTGAAGATCCCCCCAGCCACGCAGGGCAAGTTCGCCAAGCTCGGCATCCACACCCCGTTCGATCTGGTGCTGCACCTGCCGCTGCGCTACGAGGACGAGACGCAGATCACCCGCATCGCCGACCTCGTGCCCGGCGACGACGGCGCAAGTGGAAGGCGAGATCATCCACAGCGAAGTGATGTACCGCCCGCGCCGCAGTTTGGTGTGCCAGCTGCAGGACGACAGCGGCGACATCCTCTACCTGCGCTTCCTCAATTTCTATCCCAGCCAGCAGAAGCAGCTCGCCGTCGGCAAGCGCATCCGCGCGCTGGGCGAACCGCGCATGGGTTTCTTCGGCGACGAGATGGTGCATCCGAAATGCCGTGTCGCCGGCGAATCCGTGCCGCTGAAACAGGCGCTCACGCCCATCTACCCGACCACCGCCGGCCTGCCGCAGGCCACGCTGACCAAGCACATCCATGCCGCGCTGAGCGAACTGGCGCTGGACGACACGCTGCCGGAGACCATCAAGCAGCGGCTGCAGCTGCCGGATTTCGACGCCAGCGTGAAACTGCTGCACCAGCCGCCGCCCGACATCGACGAAGACGCCTTGCTCGAACGCGCGCATCCCGCCTGGATGCGCATCAAGTTCGACGAGCTGCTGGCGCAGCAACTGTCGATGCGCGTGCATTACCGCGAACGCAGCCGGCGCATCGCGCCCAAACTCGCCGCCCACAACAAGCTCACCGATGCGCTGCTGAAGGACCTGCCGTTCGCGCTCACCGGCGCGCAGAAGAAAGTCTGGCACGAGATCAGCGCCGACCTCGCCCGTCCGCACCCGATGCAGCGCCTGCTGCAGGGCGACGTCGGCAGCGGCAAGACCGTGGTCGCCGCGCTCGCCGCATTGCAGGCCATCGAGAACGGCTACCAGGTCGCCTTCATGGCGCCGACCGAGATCCTCGCCGAACAGCATTATCTGAAACTGCGCGACTGGCTCATGCCGCTCGGCATCGAACCGGTGTGGCTCTCCGGCAGCCTGAAGAAGAAGGACAAGACCGCCGCCGCCGAGCGCATCGCGCAGGGCGACACCATGCTCGCCATCGGCACGCATGCGCTGTTCCAGAGCTCGGTCGAATTCAAGAAGCTGGGGCTGGTCATCGTCGACGAGCAACACAAGTTCGGCGTGCAGCAGCGGCTGGCATTACGCGGCAAAGGCACAACTTCCAACCCCGTTCGTCCTGAGCCTGTCGAAGGATCGAACGGCGCTCCGAACTTAAATGCCCTTCGACAGACTGATGGAACTACTAGCCATTCGACTAGGTTGTCAAACGACGACAACCAAGTCGCTGGTTATCAGGGCGAACGGCCTGTTGTTACGCAAGAACCCCACCAACTCATGATGAGCGCCACCCCCATTCCCCGCACCCTGGCGATGAGCTACTACGCCGACCTCGACGTGTCGGTCATCGACGAACTGCCGCCGGGCCGCACGCCCATCGTCACCAAGCTGGTCAGCGATGCGCGGCGCGAGGAAGTGTTCGAGCGCGTGCGCGTCGCCTGCCTCGAAGGCCGCCAGGCCTATTGGGTGTGTCCGCTGATCGACGAATCGGAAGCGCTGCAATTGCAGACCGCGCTGGAGACCCATGCCACGCTCACGCAGATCTTCCCCGAACTGCGCATCGGCCTCGCCCACGGCAAACTGAGCAGCGCCGAAAAAGCCGAGACCATGGCCGCGTTCAAGGCCGGCGAATTGCAACTGCTGGTCGCCACCACCGTCATCGAAGTCGGCGTGGACGTGCCCAACGCCAGCCTGATGGTGATCGACCACGCCGAACGCATGGGGCTGGCGCAACTGCACCAGCTGCGCGGCCGCGTCGGGCGCGGCGCGGCGGAAAGCATGTGCGTGCTGCTGTTCCAGCAACCGCTGTCCGAACTCGCCCGCGCACGGCTGAAGATCATCTACGAGAACACCGACGGCTTCGAGATCGCGCAACAGGACCTGCGCCTGCGCGGCCCCGGCGAATTGCTCGGCGCGCGCCAGAGCGGCGTGCCGATGCTGCGCTTCGCCGACCTGGGCGAGGACGACAAACTGCTGGACAAGGCGCGCGACATCGCCGACGAGATGCTGCGCGATTTTCCCGAGGCGGCGCAGGCGCATCTGCAACGGTGGATGGCGAACGAGCCGGATTACCTGCGCACCTAAACAATCATCCGTTCGTGTTGAGCCGGTCGAAAGCCTGAATGCCAGTGCTTTACTCGAATGCCGGTCCGAGCGCCGTTCATTCGCTTCGACAGGCTCAGTGTCGAACGGGTGGAGTTATCAGCCTCCGCCGCATGAGTAGCGTAAAATCCACCTCCATGAACCTCTCCGAACGCCTGCACCTCTACATCCAGCTCACCCGCCTGCACCGCCCCATCGGCATCCTGCTGTTGCTATGGCCGACGCTGTGGGCCGTGTGGATCGCCGCCGACGGACATCCCTCCTGGCTCATCCTGCTCATCTTCACGCTCGGCACCGTGCTGATGCGCTCCTCCGGCTGCGCCGTGAACGACTACGCCGACCGCCACATCGACAAGCATGTGAAGCGCACGCAGGACCGCCCGCTCACCAGCGGCAAGATCAGCGAACGCGAAGCGCTGTGGGTCGCCGTCGTGCTGGCACTCATCTCCTTCGCGCTCATCCTGCCGCTGAACCCGCTCACCTGGCTGATGGCCTTCCCCGCGCTGTTCCTCGCCGCCAGCTACCCGTTCACCAAACGCTTCTTCGCCATCCCGCAAGCCTACCTCGGCATCGCCTTCGGCTTCGGCATCCCGATGGCCTTCGCCGCCACGCATGGCAGCGTGCCGCCGGTGGCGTGGGTGCTGCTGCTCGCCAACGTGTTCTGGGCCGTCGCCTACGACACCGAATACGCGATGGTGGACCGCGACGACGACATCCACCTCGGCATCCACTCCTCGGCGCTGTTCTTCGGCAAGTACGATGTGGTCGCGGTGATGGCTTGTTACGCCATCACCCTGGTGCTGCTGGCGCTGGCCGGACTGATGGCAGGCTTGGGAATTGTTTACTTCGTCGGACTGATTGCAGCGGCAGGCATCGCGCTGCATCACTACACACTCATCAAGGACCGCAGCCGCGAAAAATGCTTTGTCGCCTTCCTGCACAACAACTGGTTCGGGGCGGCGGTGTTTGCGGGGGTGGTGGGAGATTATTGGCTGCGATGAACATGTAGGTTGGGTGGAGCGTAGCGATACCCAACATGAACAAACGATGGGTATCGCGTTGCTCCACCCATCCTACGCTTGCTAAATGACATCTAACCTTGAAGATGAAGGGCGCAGAACAGGCAGGTGAAGCCCGTTTACGGAACGCCCTTCCTGGACCGCAATGTTAGGTTGTGGAGTCAGCGAAGCAGAGGAGCTTAATATTTTCTTGCATAGCATCGGCGTACTTTCTAAGTAAACAAAGATCAGACAGGACGTCGGATCTAATTCGGACAGTTTTTTCTCGTCCGGCAACTTGGGCAATAACATCGGGCGCGTGAGAGCCAAGCACCTCCAATAGCTGCGATCTTTTCCATGATTTTCGATAGGGCACACCTTTTTCGTCCAAGATAGAAACAAGATCACTCTTTGAAAAAACGTCTGAGACTGCCTCCAATTCTGTTGTTAATTCACAAATTCCAGAAGCAAGTAATAGTGGCGCTGACTCAAGTGGGTTCAAGCCTAAGCTACGCATATTGTATGTGGTAGCCTGCATCAGAGGTGCAGACCCACGTTCTGCGAAAGACAGTAGCTGCAGGCGAGTCAAAAGGGGAAGATTGCTTAAGATTGAAGTGACGCCCGAATCCATAGCAGGGCGGTACTCGATTTCAGATGCACGAAACAATGGAAAATCCTCCCAGAATGGGGTGTCTTTCCTCATTTCCAGAATGAAGCGGTTTGCCTTTCCCCGCAGTTGTTCCAAACCATCAAGCCACTGCACTTCATGACAACACAGTGCTAATGCGAACAACAACGGCTTTTCATCGGCAAGCCAAAACTCGCGGCCGCCACCTTCTTTTGCACCAAGAATGAAAAGCGACTTCAATTCGAGGAAGAAGTTCGGATTCTCGCTATGGCAATAGGAGGCAAAATCAATTGAAACAATCTCATCCACTGATGTATCAATCCATTCTTGGCCAATCCCAAGCCCGGGATTACCTGCAATAACTGCCCTCATGAGCTGTCGAACAGAAGTGACATCGTTACTGCTAAGTCGATCAATGATGAAGGGCGTAAAGTCGGCGCACGGCACGCGGGAACTAGGCGAGTAGGTCTGATGCAGAAAGGGGTACTCAGTATGTGAAAGGTGGGCAACCTTCGACCAGAGAAGGCTAAGCGGCGTTCCCGTCAATGCAGGTGAAAGCTGTGCGTTCTGCGCTCGAATAGCCTGATCCGCCTTGTTATTGGACGTGGTCACCGACTGGTCGAGTAAATTAGAAAAGAACTCCCACATATTGAAGGCGGAAAAATTTGAAGAAGTAGTCAGATTCTACCGCCCAACCCCTCCTACACCGCAAGCCTCTTTGCCACCTCATTCCTCTCACTCACATATTTACCAGTGAACACAAAATGTGAAGGGGCGGCGTTAAACTACAAAGCAATTACTCTTCCAGCAAACTCCGCAGCATCCACGCATTCTTCTCATGCACCTCCATGCGCGCTGACAGCAGGTCTACAGTTGGCTGATCGCCCGCCTTCTCCGCAATCGGCAGCACTTCGCGCGCCGTGCGCACCACGGCTTCCTGCCCAGCGACGAGCTGCTTGATCATCTCTTTGGCATTCGGCGTGCCGCTGCTGTCCTTGATGCTGGTGAGCGCGGCGAATTCCTTGTAGCTGCCCGGCGCGGGGAAGCCCAGCGAGCGGATGCGTTCGGCCACCAGGTCCACGGCCAGCCAGATTTCGTTGTACTGGGTCATGAACATCAGGTGCAGGGTCTGGAACATGGGGCCGGTGACGTTCCAGTGGTAGTTGTGAGTCTTGAGGTACAGCGTGTAGGTATCCGCCAGCATGCGCTCCAGGCCTTCGGCGATCTTCTTGCGGTCCTTCTCGGCGATTCCGATGTTGATGCTGGATGTCTTGCTCATGATCGTTCTCCTTTACGTTGTTGGTCAGGCGATTGCGTCATGCGACTGTGTTTCCACACCGCTCATGTTACCACCGTCGTTTGCTGCCCGACCTGTTTTGCCATCTCGCTGCGTTCCATGGCGAAGCGCCCGGTGAGCGCGAAGCCGCGCAGCCGGTCTTCGGTATCGTAGAAGGCCATCTTCACGCCGTCGCCCGTTGCCAGTGTCTGCCAGCGGCCTTGCGCATCGCGCGCCACCGGCAGCACCGCGACCGGATGCGCCGGCGTTTTCACCACCACGGGCATGGCGGGGAATTCGGTCCGCATTTCATGGCCCGCCAGCATCTTCGCCAGCGCTCTTGCTGCATGCATGATGGGCAGCACGAAAGGCTGCACCTTGCCCTCGATCTCGGCGCAATCGCCCAGCGCGAAGATCGCCGGGTCGCTGCTGCGCAGCCAGGCATCCACCTTGATGCCGCGTCCCACCGCCAGCCCGGCCGCCTGCGCCAGTGAAATGCGCGGCCGCAGCCCGACGGCGGAAAGCACATGGTCACAGTGCAGCTGCTCGCCGCTCGCAAGCGTCAGCAGGTAGCCGTCCGCCGAACGATTCACGCTGCCGACCGAATTGCCGAAGCGCCATTCCACTCCCTGCAGGGCCAAGGGTTGCAGCAACTGCTCGCCGGCTTGTTCCGGCAGCAGGCTGGCCAGCGGGTATGGGGCCGGGTCGATGACCGTGACGGCGTATCCCGCCGCCGCGAGGTCGTTGGCGAATTCGCAGCCAATGAGTCCGCCTCCCATGATCGCCACCTGCCGCTTTCCATCCAACTCTTTGCGGAAGCGTGCATAGTCGCCGAGGTCGTTCACCGCCAGCACCGCATCCGCCGCATCGCCCTGCACCGGGATGCGGATCGGGTCGGCCCCCAGCGCCAGCACGAGCCGGCCGTACGCTATCGGCCCCGACGAGGTGTCCAGCACCTGCCGCTCGCGGTCGATGGCATGGACTTCCGTTTCGACCAGCAAGCTGATGCCCAGCTGCCGCGCCATCCCGGCCGCTTGTGTCAGCACCAGCCCGGCAGCATCCTTGCCCTGCGCCAGCGCATTGGAGAGCATGGGCTTGGAGTAGTAATCGCCGTTGTCGCGCGTGATCAGCGTGACCGGAATGTCGCGATCCAGTTTGCGCAGCTCGCGAACTGCCGTATAACCCGCCAGTCCGCTGCCCAGCACCACGATGCGTTTGGTATCCATATCCATGCTCCCCCTTCGTCAGGCCGCAGCGACCTCGATCATCTCGAAATCGGCTTTCGCCACCCCGCAGTCCGGACAAGCCCAGTTCTCCGGGATGTCTGCCCAGGCCGTGCCGGGGGCGATGCCCTCTTCTGGCAAACCAGCCTTCTCGTTGTAGATGAATCCGCAAACCACGCATTGCCATGTCTTCATGTCGTTCTCCTTTTTCGTCATCGATATCAAGCTGCGACCTTCGCCAAGGTGGCGCGGTACTGGTTGGCGTGGCGCTCTTCCACTCTCGCCAGCGCGGCAAAACGTTTGGCCGCCTTTTCCAGCGTGGCCTTGAACATTTCGGCGTGCTCCTTCGATTCGGCGATCTGCTCCCTGATCTCCGATGCCGCTGCGGCATGGCCTTCCTGCTGCGCGGTCTTGAGGAAGCCGGGGTACATCTCGGTGTACTCGTAGGTCTCGCCCTCGATCGCCATCTGCAGGCAGCGCTGCGTGGTCATTTCCGCTTTCGGATACAGCAGGTCGAGGTGGCCCAGCGCGTGCTGCACTTCCTGCGCGGCGGTCTCCTCGAACACGCGCGCCACTTCCTCGTGGCCCTCGGCGCGGGCGATGGCGGCGAAGTAGCGGTACTTGGTGTGCGCCATCGATTCGCCCGCCAGGGCGGCTTCCAGATTGGCACGGGTCTTGATCTCGGGTCGTAACATGTCGTTCTCCTGTGTGGTTGGTTGATGGGATGTTCGCTGTCCACGGCCCGCACTGTAGGCTTGCACCAATGATCAATCCAATTGATTGTTTTAACCGAGGTGATTTATTATGCAAATCACACAGGAGGCAACCATGACCCTCAACGAACTGCGCTTCATCGTCGCCGTCGCCCAGGAACGCAACTTCCGCCGCGCCGCGGAGAAAGCCTTCATCAGCCAGCCAGCGCTGTCGCTGGCGATACAAAAGCTGGAAGAAGAACTGGGCCTGAAGATCTTCGAGCGCGGCAAGAGCGATGTCACGCTCACGCCGGTCGGCACGGCCATCGTGGAGCAGGCGCAGCGCGTGCTGGAAGAGGCCGAGCGCATCCGCGAGATCGCCGCCCAGGGCCGCAACCAGCTGACCGCGCCATTGCGCGTGGGCGTCATCCACAGCGTCGGCCCCTACCTGCTGCCCGACTTGATCCCCGCACTGAAGAAGGTCGCGCCGCACATGCCGCTGGAAGTGGAGGAGAACATCACCGCCAACCTCGATACGCTGCTGCGCAACGGCAAGCTGGATGTGATCGTCATCGCACTGCCGTTCGGCGATGCCGGCATCGTCACCCGAGCGCTGTACGACGAACCGTTCGAGGTGGTGGTGGATGCTGAGCATCGCTGGGCCGGGCGGCGCAGCATCAAGGCGCCGGAACTGGCGGAGGAGAAAGTGCTGCTGCTCAACTCCGGCCACTGTTTCAGCAACCAGGTGGCCGAAGCCTGTCCCGACCTCAGCCGCAAGGGCGCCGAGATTCAGCAGGGCACCTCGCTGGAGACCATCCGCAACATGGTGGCCTCCGGGCTCGGCATCACCGTGCTGCCCGCCTCGGCCAACAGTGCGCGCTACCGCAGCAAGCTGCTGCACGTGATCCCGTTCACCAGGCCGGCACCGTCGCGGCGCATCGCACTCGCATGGCGCAAGAGCTACGCGCGCACCCAGGCCATCGACGCGCTGGCGCAAGCCGTCGCGCAGGCTAAAATCACCGGCATCCAGCACCTCGCATGACCATGCGCGCGGGCCGTGCATCGAGCGACAGGGGTAATTGGGCTGGCATGTGGTGAATCACGATGCGCCGTTCGGCGGCATCGGCAATTCAGGCATGGGCAGCTATCACGGCGAAGAAGGGTTCCGCGCGCTGTCGCACGCCAAGACCGTGTTCAAGCGGCAGCGATTCTTTCCATCGCACTGGTTCTATCCACCCTATGGCAACCTGCTGCAGCGATTGACGCTCGGATTCTTCCTCGGCAAGGCCGACCCCGCGCTGGCCAAAAAACGCTGAGCATGCCCTCGTTTCGGCAACGCCCCGTTCCCAGCCTGGCGGGAGGCAGCTGACCGTCCTCCGTGCCACGTCAAAAACGTTAAGATCGCGATAGTATTCCGGCAGCGAGAAGCACCCGCGTTTCTGGTAAAGTTGCTTTCCTTATGAAGACCTTGCATCACCATTCCAGGACCCGGGCCGGTTCGGTATTTTTCCCGCTTTGCTGCGCTGTGCGTGTCCTTGCTCGCGCTTGCCGCGAGTGCCGATCCGCTGGTCATCGATCCTGTCCGTGCCCTCCTACCAGCTCGCCAGCCATGTCGATGTGCTGGAGGACCCCGGCACCAAGCTGACCATCCAGGACGTCGCGAGCGTTTCCTATGCCAGCCAGTTCCATGCCCCGGCGCAGCCGATCTCGACCGGTGCCGATAGTGCGCTGAATTTCGGCTATTCCGCCTCCGCCTTCTGGCTGCGCCTGACTATCGATACGCCGCAGGCCGCCACGGGCAGGATGTTGCTGGAAGTCGCCTTTCCCTCGCTCGACCATGTCGACTTCTACACGCCGGCAACCAACGGCTGGCAGCTTCAAGCAGCGGGCGACCTGGTGCCGTTCGCGCGGCGTCCGATACCGCACCGCAATTTCGTGTTCCCGGTCAGCTGGCTGGCGGCACGCAAACGTTCTATCTGCGCGTGCAGTCGTACGGCACGCTGACCATCCCGCTGCAACTGTGGCAACCCGATGACTTCGATCAGCACAACCAGGATAGCTACGTCGCTCTGGCGCGTGTATTTCGGCATGCTGCTGGCGCTGATGGCGTACAACCTGTTGCTGTATCTTCTCGCTGCGCGAACGTGCCTATCTGGTCTATGTCGTTTTCGTCTGCCACCCTCGCGGTCGGACTGCTGTCGCTGAGCGGCTTGGGCAACCAGTTCCTGTGGCCGGAATGGCCGCATGTGGGGCAACGTGGCGCTGCCTTTCGGTTTCTGCCTGGCCGGTCTGTTCGGCACGCTGTTCACGCGCGATCTTCCTGACACCGGCCAAGACCGTACCGCGACACGACCAGGCACTGGTCATCCTCGGCTGGCTGTTCACGCTCGGTCGCCGTTGCCTCATCACGCTGCCCTACTACTGGTCCGCAGCAGGCCATCTCGCTGCTCGGCGCGATCACGCCATTCGTGGTCATCAGCAGCGGCATCATCGGCTTGCGCAACGGCCATCCCGGCGCACGCTATTTCCTGCTGGCATGGACGCTGCTGATGGTCGGCGTATCGGTGCAGGGCGCACGCAACATGGGCTGGCTGCCGACCAACCTGTTTTCGCTGCATGCCATCCAGATCGGCTCGTCGCTGGAGATGCTGCTGCTTTCCTTCGCGCTGGCCGACCGTATCAACGTGATACGCCGCGAGCGCGACTCAACCCAGGCAAAATTGATCACGACGATAGGGCAGCGGCTCGACGTGATGATGGGCGTCATTCCAGACATCGTCTTTTACAAAGACAAGCACGGCCTCTTCCTCGGCTGCAACAAGGCTTTCGAGACGCTGACCGGGCGCAGCGAAAACGAGCTCATCGGCATGAGCGATTTCGATCTGGTGCCGGAAGAGAAAGCGATATTCGATCCGCGAGCAGGATGAAGTGGTGCGTGCCGATGGCAAGCCGCATCGTGACGAGGAATGGATGCAGGCCGCCGACGGCAGGAACGTCCTGCTTGGAGATGATCAAAACGCCGCTGTATGGCGGACAGGGCGAACCGATCGGCCTGATCGGCATCGGCCGCGATGTCACCGAGCGTTATCACGGCCTTGAACTCGAACGTGTGCGCAACCGCATCTTTGAATTGCTCGCCAGCGGCGCCGAGATTACGGACATCCTTACCCAGATTGTCGATTACGTCGAACAATCCTGTAACGGTTTGCATTGCTCCATCCTGCTGCTGGACGAGAAGAGCAGAAACCTGCTGCTGGGCGCCGCGCCCAACCTGCCCGACTACTACAACCAGGCTGTGCATGGCTTGCCCATCGGTGACAGGAGTCGGCTCGTGTGGCACCGCCGCGTTCCGCAACGAGCGCGTGATCGTTGCAGACATCCACAGCCACCGCTTCTGGACGCCTTATCCCGGAATCCTCGCGCTGGCAAAACAGGCCGGGCTGGCTTCGTGCTGGTCCGAACCGATACGTTCCAGCAAAGGCGAAGTGCTGGGGACTTTCGCCATCTACCGCAAGCAGAAGGGCGCGCCGGACGCGGCCGACATCAAGCTGATCCAGCAGGCCACCAATCTGGCCAGCATCGCCATCGAGCGCAAGCGCGCAGAAGACCTGATCTGGCGGCAAGCCAACTACGACGCGGTCACCAACCTGCCCAACCGCCGCCTGTTCCGCGATCGCCTGGAGCAGGAGCTGCACAAGACGCAGCGCAATAGCTCGATGCTGGCATTGATGTTCATCGACCTGGATCGCTTCAAGGAAGTGAACGATACGCTCGGCCACGACATCGGCGACAAATTGCTGATCGAAGCCGCGCAACGCATCCGTAATTGCGTGCGCGAAACCGATACGGTGGCGCGCATCGGCGGCGACGAATTTACCGTCATCCTGCCGCAACTCGATGACATCGGCCGCGTCGAGCATGTCGCCGAAAAAATCAATGAAGTTCTCGCCCTGCCGTTCCGGTTCAACGATGACGCAGTCTTTGTCTCGGGCAGCATCGGCATCACGCTCTACCCCAACGATGCCGACAATGCGGAAAGCCTGATCAAGAATGCCGATCAGGCGATGTATGTCGCCAAGAATAACGGCCGCAACTGTTTCAGTTACTTCACCAGCCAGATGCAGGAACATGCGCAACAGCGTTTGTTCCTGATCAAGGATCTGCGCAACGCCCTGCCGGAGAACCGGTTCCGTCTGTATTTCCAGCCCATCGTCGATCCGCGCAACGGCCATATTGTCAAAGCCGAGGCGCTGATCCGCTGGCAGCATCCCGAACGCGGCCTGGTTGACCCGATGGCATTCATTCCGATCGCCGAGGAGATCGGCCTGATCAACGACATCGGCAACTGGGTGTTCCGCGAAGCGGCACGGCTGGATGAAGCGGTGGCACGACTTGCACTACTCCTGCACCCAGGTCAGCGTAAACAAGTCCCCCAGCCAATTCGCGCAGGGGAACAAGCATGAAAACTGGATAACCCATCTGCGCAAGATCGGACTGCCCGGCGGATGCATGGTCATCGAAATCACCGAGGGCCTGTTGCTCGACGCCCGGGCTGAAGTGATGAAAAGCCTGCTGAATTTCCGCGACGCGGGAATCCAGGTGGCGATTGACGATTTCGGCACCGGCTATTCTTCGCTGTCCTACCTGAAAAAATTCGACATCGATTACCTCAAGATCGACCGCTCCTTCGTGCGCGACCTTGCGACCGACCCGAACGATCTCGCCTTGTCCGAAGCCATTATCGTGATGGCGCACAAGCTGGGGCTGAAGGTGGTTGCTGAAGGGGTGGAGACCGAGCAGAGCGATATGCTGATCACCGCACATTGCGATCTATGCGCAAGGTCGTCGGTGAAGGTGAGCACCTTGGATCCCCAGCGCTCTTGCCGCAGCCACTGCTCCAAGAAGGACCGGCGCTGCTGCACCGCATCGCCCTGCAGCGCGCGCAAGAGGTGGGTGAGCAGCCGCGGCACGACGCGGTTCTCGATCACCACGGTAGCGGCCGGTCGCCTCTTGCGCGGAGCCGAGCTGCGCCAGCGCGCGCGCCAACCCCTCGGCGGCCGACCGCGGCGATCGGCGGCAGGTCGGCGAGGAAGCGCGCGGCGCCGTAGCCGTAGTCGGACGGCTTGCGGTCGCCCTCGTCGCGTGACCGCGACCTCGACGCCGTGGATCGCCGACGTGTGTCGGCGCTCGGCCGCCAGGCCGTTGGTGGTGACGCAGCCGCTCTCGGTGGTCGTGTCGCCGGCCCAGGTCGTCACCGAGATGATGCGCTCGGCGCCGGAGCCGGCGCGCACCGCCTCCTCGAGCGCGCGCGCCTGCTCGACGCCGCCTCCTGCGGCGTCACGGCCGCCACGCGCCGGGTCCTCGAGCTGCAGGTCGGCGGTGAGCCGCCGGCGTAGCGCGCCGGATCGGGCAGGTGGCGGTGCGGATCCGCGGCGAGCAGCCGCGTCGCGCGCGACCGACCGGCGCGAGGAGCGCGCGAGCGCGTCGGGTCGCAGGTCCGGCGTCGAGTTTTCGAGTAGCGCCCGTCGACGAAGAGCGTGACGTTGAGCGAGAGCTGGGTCGACTCGCGGAGGCGGTCGAGCTTGCCGTCGCGCCACTCGACGGTCGACTCGCGCGAGCGCGGACGCCGACGCGCGCACGCCCTGCGCCCCGCGCTTGCGGGCCGCGGCTACCGCCGCCTTGGCGCGCTCGAGCAGGACGGTGCTCATGAGCGCTTCCCTCCGACCGTGATGGCCGCCGCACTTGACGGTCGGCAGGCCGAAGCCCACCGGCACGCTCTGGCCGTCCTTGCCGCAGGAGCCGCCGCCGCGGTCCATGCGCCAGGTCGTTGGCGACCAGGTCGACCGCTCGAGCACCTTCGGCCCGTTGCCGATCAGGTTGGCGTCCTTGACCCGCGCGGTCAGCTTGCCGTTCTCGATGAGGCGGCCGTGCTTCAGGTAGAAGGTGAAGTCGCCGGCGCCGATGTTGACCTGGCCGTTGGAGAACTTCTCGGCGTAGAGGCCCTTCTTCACCGAGGCGATGATCTCCTCGGGCGTGTGCGGGCCGTTGAGCATGTAGGTGTTGCGCATGCGCGGCACGGGCGGGAAGCGGAACGACTCGCGCCGGCCGGAGCCGGTCCGCCGCGACCTTGTAGTGCGCGCGCCGAGATGCGGTCGTGCAGGTACGAGCGCAGGATGCCGTTCTCGACCAGCACCGTGCGCTGCGCCGGCGCGCCCTCGTCGTCGATGTTGATCGAGCCGCGCAGGTGCGGGTTCGTGCCGTCGTCGACGATGGTGACGCCCTTCGGGGCGATGCGCTGGCCGATGCGGCCGGCGTAGATCGAGATCCCCTTGCGGTTGAAGTCGGCCTCCATGCCGTGGCCGATCGCCTCGTGCAGCAGGATGCCGGAGATGCCCGGCGGCGAGCACGACCGGGAACTCGCCCGCCGGCGGCGGCGCCGCGTCGAACAGCAGCACGGTGCGTTGCCGCCGCCTCGGCCGCCAGGGCGTCGAGCGTTGCGTCGGTGTAAGAACTCGAAGCCCGCGCCGCTGGCTGACGCTGAACCAATTCTCCTCGCGTCGACCGTTCTCCTCGGCGACGCACGTCAGGGAGGCCTCCGTCATCGGCTGAGCGTCCTCGACGACGCGCCCGTCGCTGGCGACAACAGCACGTGGTCGGTCACGTCGACGAGACCATCACCGGACCTTGATGATCCGCGGGTCGAAGGCCATGGTCGTATGATGCGCGCGTGACAAGAGCGGCGACCTTGGCGTCGATGGCGACGCCGGCCCAGGGCTGCTCGGCGCGGTAGAAGCGACGGCGGCGACACGCGCGCGATGGCCGCGGTCAGGGCCCGCGCCGGGCCATCGGCGATCGCCGCGGCGGTGTCGGCCGCGACCAAGAGCGCGGCGGGCGACAGATCCTCGGTGAAGGCGAACCCGGTCTGGTCGCCGCGCAGGACGCGCACGCCGCAGCCGAGCTCGATCGACGACTGGGCGCGGTTGACCTTGCCGTCCTCGAGCGCCACGCTAGTTGCGCGCCCGGTGCTGGAAGAAGAGATCGGCGAAGTCGCCGCCCCGGCCGAGGGCGCGGCCGAGGACTCTCGCGCGCCAGCTTCGCGTCGATGCCGAGGCCGGCGAAGAAGCCGCCGCCGGTGGCGGCTGCGACTGCGGCTGCGGCCGCGGGCGGCGCGCTGAGCGCCGGGCCGCAGTCGGCGAGGAATCCACCGGCGACGACGCAGGTCGCGCTCGAGGCGACGAGGAAGTCACGGCGGGACATGGACGGTCGGGATGGCGGCATGTCGACTCCTGGCTCCGCTGTCGGGCGGAGCGCTGGCGGGCTCTGGCGCGTGGGTGAAGGTGCCACGCGCGCTGGCTAGCATGCGCGGCCGAGCCTGGGAAGCGGCGTCGGTGCCGTGCGCAGGGTCGCGCCGTCAGCGGCAATCGCGCAGGTGGTCGGCGAGAAACGCCCCCAGCTCCTCCCGGCTCGAAGAGGAGGGCGTCTGCTCGAGGGCGTTGAGCGCCTGGCGCTCCCAGACCAAAGCCTGCCGGCAGTCGCCCGTGCCGGCCTCCGCCGCCGCGCGCGCCCGCCGACACCCAGGGGTCCCACGGCGCGAGTGTCGCCGCCTGGCGGATGGTGGCGAGCGCTTCCTCGGCTCGCCCCCGACGGCCTGCGCTCTCGCCAGCTCCCTGAGCACGTAGGGGTCGTCGGCGCCGAGCGCGCGGGCCCTTTGCAGCGCCTCCTCCAGCCCGTCGCCCTCACCGTTCACGCGCAGCGCCGCAGCCAAGGCCACCCAAGCGTCGACGCTCTTTGGGTGGGCGCGCTCACTCCTTGGCCGCAGCGAGGCGGCGCGCCGGGTCAGACTCCAGACCGACGAGCCAGCTGCGCGCCTCGACCTGGTCGGGGTCGATGGCGAGGGCGGCCTCAGCTCGGCACGCATCAACGTCGCGCGCTCTTGGGCGGTGCGATCCTTGGGCGCGAAGGCGAACAACTGCGCCCGCGCGAGATGGACCGCCGCTGGCGTCAGGGTCTCCTCGCGGACCGCGGGGCCGCGCTCGACGGTCGGGTAGAACAGGGCGACGTACTCGCCGCCGTCCAGGTAGTGCTTCAGCTCCTCGGCCAGGCGCTCTGGCGGCAGGTCGCCGAACGACGCCGCCCACGCCTCCCGCGCCTCGTGGTCACCGACCAGCGCCGACCAGAAGGCCGCGAACCGCTCGTGGTGGCGGTTGCGCAGGAAATGAAACCACAACCAGGCCGAGGCGTAGTAGGCGTAGACGGTCTCCGGCTCGAGCCGCCGCTCGCCCCAGGTCCAGAGCGCATCGATCGCCACCGGCGGCATATATTGAAAATACTTCAAAGCGTCGGCGCGAGGACGCCCCAGGACCAACGCCTGGCCGTCCTCGCTCTGCTGGAGGGTCTGCAAGTAGCCCGCGAGCCCCTCGTTGAACCAGAGCGGAGGCCGCAAGAAGACATACGAGGCGAAGAAGTGCGCGACTCGTGTGCGACCGCCTCGAAGGCGGCTCCCCGGTCGGCGAGGGACAGACGCCCGACGAGCACGATGAGCGGGCGCCGGGCCCCTTGCAGCATGAAGCCGCCCACCGAGCGGTCGACGAACTCCACCCACTCGCGCTGGTTGCGCAACAAGATGACGTCGACCGCGGCCGGCGGATCCAGCTCAGTGCCCCAGAAGCGCAACAGGCCGCCGCGGATACGCTCGAGGCGCACGATCGTCTCGTGCGCCACGGCCGCGTCTGCATCGGTGGTCAGCACGAAATGGTCGGAGCTCAAGCGCAGCCACTCGGAGCCGCCATGGAGCGTGCACTCGGCGGGCGGCAGCAGGGCCGCACAACCGCCGAGCCAAAAGACGCTGACGGCCAAACGTATCATTCGGGAGTGGGCGCCATTCCGCGACCTCAGCGCGCGACCAACTCGACCTCGAACATCTTGGGCCAATTCTTGCCGGTGATCAGGAAGCGGTCGCCGCCCAGGTGCGCGATGCCGTTCAACACCTCGGCGGCCGCGGCCTCGGTGGGCGTGAGCAGGCGCGAGATCGAACGCCGCAGTAGACTTCCCCGCTCGTGGGATCGATGCGCAGGACGAGGTCCGTCATCCACACGTTCGCCCACAGGGCGCCGTTGGCGCACTCGAGCTCGTTGAGCCGATCGCGCGGTCGCCCGCCGAGCGTCACCGGCACGCTGCCAACGACGGCGAAGGTGGTCGGATCGCGGAAGGTCAGACCGGCTCGATCCGTCGCTCATCACCAGGCGGCGGCCGTCAAAGCAGAGCCCCCAGCCCTCACCGGTGTAGGCGAAGGAGCCGACGGCTGCGAAGGTCCCGGGGTCGTACACCAGCGCCTCGCGCTCTTGCCAGGTGAGCTGGACCAGATGGTCCCCTTCGCCGCCGTAGATGTTGGGCACGACTGCCAACCCTTCCGCAAAGAGGCCGACGCCGAGGTCGACCTGGCGCGGCGCCCGGCCGCTCTTCGCGTCGACCTCGCGCAGGCTCGAGCCGCCGTAGAGGCCCGTGCTCTCGAACAGCCTACCTTTATATAGGAGCAAACCCTGCGTGTAGGCGCGCGGGTCGTGCGGCCTGCTGCCGAGGACCGCGGGCCGGATCGGGGCGACCGCCCGGTCGGCGCGGCGACCGCGGCCGGCGGCGGCGGCAGCCCGAGCGCGAGCCCGAGCCCGAGCGCGGCCGCAACCCGCCGCGCCGTGCCGGTCGTCCTCCCGCTCCACGCCGCCGTCTCCATGCCTCACCCCTAGCAGCTTTTTGGCCAAGGCGGCACCTTGAGCCCGGCCTGGAATCGGGGTTGACTGGCGAGGTCGCGCCCGAGCCGGGGCGACGCGAGGCGGAGATGAACGTTCTGGGCATGGCTTGGCGCAACGTCGGCCGCAGCCGCCGCCGCAGCTTCATCGCCATCGCCGCCATGACCTTCGCCTTGTGGGTGCTCATCCTGCTGTCGAGCCTCTTCACCGGCTACATGGTCGGGATGGAGAACAACATCCTCGACCTCGCCTACGGCGACGTGCAAATCACCGCGCCCGCCTACCAGCACGACCCGTCGTTGTACCATCGGGTCGACGAGACCGGCCCGCTCTTGGCCGCCCTCGATGCCGCCGGCTTTCGCGCCGCGCCGCGCCTCTTGGGCGCGGGCCTGGCGGCCGCGGGCGAGTCCTCGGCCGGGGTGATGCTGATCGGGATCGACACCACGCGCGACCCGAGCATCGGCCGCTTGCAGGAGGTAGTCGACGCCGGCCGTTGGCTCGACCCGGCCGTGCCCAACGAGGTGGTGATCGGCCGGCGCCTGGCCAAGAATCTCGGCGTGGCGCCCGGCTCCGAGCTGGTGCTCCTGTCCCAGGCCGCCGACGGCGGCATGGCCAACGATCTCTTTCGCGTGCGGGGCGTCTTGCTCGGGATCAGCGATGCCAGCGACCGCGCCGGCGTCTTCATGGTCGAGGCCGGCCTTCCGCCAGCTATTGGCCGTGCCGACCGGCGCGCACCAGAATCATCGTGCGCCGGCCGCCGCGGTCGGAGCTCGCCGCCGCCACCGCCGAGGTGCGCCGCCTCGCCCCGGGCCTGCGGGTCGAGAGCTGGCGCGAGCTCTTGCCCGAGCTCGCCTCGATGTTCGACGCCCAGGCCGGCACGGTATGGGTGGCCTTCTTCGTGATCTTCGCCGCCGTGGGCCTGCTCTTGCTCAACTCGATGCTGATGGCAGTGTTCGAGCGTATCCGCGAGCTCGGCCTCTTGAAGGCCCTCGGCGTCGGCCCCGGGCAAATCCTCGCCCTGATCTTGGCCGAGTCCGCCATCCAGGCCCTGATCGCCATCGTCGTCGGTACTATATTGAGTATCCCTGGCCTCTACGTCCTCGCCACCCACGGCGTCGACCTGACCCTGGGCAGCGGCGGCTCGGTCGGCGGCGTGGCGATGAGCCCGATGTGGAAGGGCGTGGTCACTGCGGCCACCGTGAGCCGCCCGGTCATCGCCTTGGTGGTCGTGGTCGGGATCGCGGTCCTCTACCCCGCGCTCAAGGCGGCGTTGATCAGGCCGGTCGAGGCGATGCACCACCGTGAGGAGCCGCCAGCGACTGAACACGTCGCACCTTGACGCGCTGGGCCTGGCGCAACCTGTGGCGACACCGGCGCCGCACCCTGATCACGGTGGCCGGGATGGCCTTCGGCACTGCTGCTCGCCATGGTCTTCACCGGCATCGCCGACGCGGGCTACGCCGATGTGATCGACTACGCGGCGCGCCTGGGCGGCGGCCACGTCACGCGTGCAGCACCCGAGCCTACCTCGACACTCCGGCCTTGCTCGCGCACGCGTGCCGGGGATCGCCGAGCTGTCGCGAGCTGGCGCTCGCCGCGATCCGGACGGTGCGTGCGCGCGGTCAGCCGCATCACCGGCGCGATCATGCTGGCCACGGCCACCAACAGCTACGGCGTCGGGCTTCATCGCCTACGACCCCGCGGCCGAGGAGCGCTACGACCTTCAACCTCCTCGAGGCTGTCGTCAAGGGGCCGGCGGACGGCGCCTCGCTGGCCGACAGCCACGAGCAACGGGATCGTCCTCGGCGCGCGCCTGGCCGAGAACCTCGGCGTGACGCTCGGCGAGCAAGGTCGTCTACACGATGACCGACAAGCAGCGGCGAGATCGTCTCGGGCCTGGCGCGCGTCACCGGCATCCTGCGCACGGGGAGCCCCAGCGTCGACGGCGGCCTCTGCCTGCTGCCGATCGACACGATGCGCCGGCGCTGGGCTACGCCGCCGGACGAGGCCACCCTGGTCGCGATCTTCGTCCGACGACCACCGCGAGCGCCGCCCTGGTGGCCGCCGGCCTGCAGGCGCAGGTCGGAGACCGCGCCGCGGCCCTGACCTGGAGCGAGACCTCAGCCCGAGCTCGCCGCCTTCATCGCGATGAAGGTCGGCGGCTCGCGCTTCATGGAGCTGGTCATCGTGGTGCTGGTCGCCGCCGGCGATCTTCAACACGCTCTTCGTCAGCGTCATGGAGCGCACTGCGCGAGTTCGGGATCATGATGGCCATCGGCTTCGCGCCCGGGACAGCTCTTCGGCGCTGGTCATGTGGGAGAGCCTGTGGCTCGGCGCTCGTGGGCCTGGTCGCCGGCGCGGCTGGTCACCGCCGGGCCCTACCGTGCCCTCGCCGCACTACGGCCTGAACATCGGCGCACGTGCTCGGCGGCAGCGGCACCGAGGTCGCCGGCGTCGGCTGAAGCCGGTGCTGCGCGTCGGCGATCTTCCCCGAGAACGCCGTGGTCATCGCCGTGCGCGCTCGTGGCGGCGACCCTGCTGCCGGGCTGTACCCGGCCTGGCGCGCCGGGCGGGTCGCGCCGGTCGATTCGATCAAGCTCGGTGTGAGCCGTGAGGCGGCGATGAAGAACCGGTCCGTCGAGCTCGAGCGCGTGACCAAGGTCTACCGGCAGGGCGGTCGAGGTGCCGGCGCTGCGCGGCCTCGACCTGCGCCGTCGGCGCGGGGAGTTCCCGCCGTCTGCGGGCCGTCGGGCTCCGGCAAGACCACGACGCTCAACCTCATCGGCGCGCTCGACCACCCCACCATCGGGACGGTCACGCTCGAAGGACGCGACCTCGGCGTCTTGTCGCCGCGGCGCGCTGTCGCACGCTGCGCCGCGACCGGATCGGCTTCGTGTTCCAGGCCTACAACCTGATCCCGGTCCTGACGGCCTACGAGAACGCCGAGGTCGTGCTCGCCCTGCAGGGTGTGCCGCCGCCGAGCGCCGGCGAGCGGGTGATGGCGCTGCTCGCCGAGGTGGGGCTCGAGGGGCTCGAGCACCGCCGGCCCGACCAGCTCTCCGGCGGCCAGCAGCAGCGCGTGGCGATCGCCCGCGCCATCGCCGCCGACCCGGCGGTGGTGCTCGCCGACGAGCCCACCGCCAACGTCGACTCCGACACCGCGGAAAGCTGCTCGGCATCATGGAACGGCTGAACGGCGAGCGTGGCGTCACCTTCATCTTCTCCACGCACGACCCGCGCGTCATGGAGCGCGCGCGGCGCGTCGTTCGGATGGTCGATGGTCGCGTCGATCGGGACGAAACCAGGGAGCAACGGAGCTGACCATGTCGATGAGTTGCATATTGGCGGCGGCGTTGGCGGTCACGGCGGCCGCCCCGGACGGCAAGCAGATCCTCGACGTCGACGACGTGCACCGAGGCAAGTCCCGCAAGGAAGGGTCGATGCCGTCAACACCGCGAACTAGACCCGGACCCTCGAGTGAAGTTCTGGAGCAAAGGGGAGCAGAGCCACTGATGCGCATCCTGGAGCCCAAGAAAGAGGCCGGCACCGCCACCCTGAAGGTCGACAAGAACATCTGGAACTACCTGCCCAAGGTCGACCGCACCATCAAGGTCCCCTCGTCGATGATGGGCGGCTCCTGGATGGGCAGCCACTTCACCAACGACGACCTGGTGCGGACAGCCGCATGGCCGAGGACTTCACCTACGCCGTCACCTTCACCGGCGCGCGCGACGGGCGCGAGGTGATCGAGGTCACCTGCGTGCCGCGACCCGACGCAACCGTGGTCTGGGGGAAGATCGTGGTCGAGGTCACCCCCGACCTCCTGCCCACGCGCGTGCTCTACTTCGACGAGGACCAGGTTCTGGCGCGGACCATGACCTTCTCGGACGTGAAGACCTTCGGCGCGCGGCGCGTCCCCGCCGTGATGCGTGTCGTCCCGGCCGACGCCGGCGAGTTCACCGAGGTCAGCTCCCAGGAGCTCCGCTACGACGTGCCGCTCGCCGACGACCTCTTCACCCTGCGCAACCTCGAGCGATAGGACCGCGGAGCGATGCGCGCGCACCACCACGGAGTCGGAGAATCGGACGATGGGCAGCGGCCCTCGCCCTCTGGTTGTCGCCGCTGCCGGCCACGGCAATCGTCGGCGACGCCGAGGGGCCCCTCGGCGTCGACGGCTCGCTGCGCACAATCGGCGCCGCCACCTCCAACTACGTCGTCTCCGGCGAGAGGATCGGCGCCCACTCCGACGGCCAATCCCAGACCGTGCTGCGCCTGGTCCTCGCCGGCCGGCCGACCATGAAGAAATAAATACGAGGTCCACGCCGTGCAGAGCGTGACGCTGTACGAGACGCGCGCCCTGACCCTCGGCGCTCCGGCCGGCTCCAATCCCGGCCTGCGCTACCAGGCCTTCGACGGCCGCTGGCGCTGGCACGACAGCAACACCGTTCGCGCCTGGCTCACCTGGGATCGCTTCAATGTAAAGCTCGCCCTCCCCTTCGCCGACATCACCCTCGGTCGCAGGGCGATCACCTTCGGCAAGGCCTACTTCTGGAATCCCCTCGACGTCTTCCTCTCCTTCGATCCGACCTCCTTCGACCGCGACTACAAGCGCGGCGTCGACGCTCTGCGCGTCGACATCCCAATCGGCGACTTCTCGGGCGTCACCCTCGTCGGCGTGCTCGGCCGGCCCGACGGCGGCCACGCCGACTACCGCTCCGCGGGCCTCGCGCGCCTCTTCACCAACTTCCTCGACTGGGACTTCGCCGTGCAGGCGGGCAAGGTCTACGGCGGCTTTCACACGGGCCTCGGCGCCGCCGGCGAGCTCGGTCCCATCGAGGCGCCGATCGAGGCCGCCTACTTCTGGCCGCTGCCCGGCCTGCGGCCCGACGATGCGATCGCCATCCCCGAAGGGATCACGGCCGTGGTCGGCGTCGGTCGCAGCTTTGCCCTCCTGGACCGGACGCTGATCCTGCAAGGCGAGTACCTGTTCAACCGCGCTGCCAACGGCTTGCCCCTCGCCGACGCGCTCACTCTGGTGGCGAAGGGCTTGCGCTGGCAGGCGAGCGAGCACGTGGTGGGCGCCATGGCCTCCTACGAGCTGACGCCGCTCTTGCGCGCCTCAGTGGTGCAGCCTGTTGGCGATCTCGGACCACCCCTCGGCGATCGTGCAGCCGGGACTCGTCTACTCCGCCGCCGACGAGATCGACGTCCTCGCCGGCGCCCTGATCGCCTTCGGTGACCGCCCGACCCTCGACTTTGCCACCGGAGCGGTGCTCAGGAGCGAGTACGGGTCGTATCCGCACATCTTCTATTTGGAGATGAAGGCCTGATTGCTGAGGCTGGCCATCGACCGTGTTGAGGCACCGGGCCTGCGGCCCCGGGTCGCGTTTACCGTGAGCCCCTCGCACCTGCCGCCGGGCACCAGGCGCGCGACGAGGGCGGCCTCAAGCTAACGGTGACGCGCGCGCGCTTGACCAGGCGCATCTGGGTGCGGAGGCGCGTTCCCGCAACAGCGCGGCGACGTCGACGCCATTCCAGCGCAGGCGCTCGCCCTCGCGGATAAAGGTCGCGGTCACCGCCTCGCCGTCGTGGGTCGCGCGCAGCTCGAAGCGCTTCTCGTCCTGGCGCTCGAGCGCGAAGACCACCGCGTCGTCGTCCATGAACGGCCGCACCACGACCTTGCCCGCTCAATCGTGACCTCGGGAAAATCCGCGTCGGCGACCGCGCAGAGCTGCTCCCACGCCTTGACGCAGGCGAGCGCCTCGAGCGCCTCGGCGCGCGCCCACACGCCCACGAGGTCGGCCTCCGCGGGCGGGGCGGTAATCGACAACGCGAGGGCAAACCCGAGGCTGAGCATGGCCGAGGGTATCATGCCGCGTGACCCCTTGTTAGGATGGCCGGGTCCATGCGCCCCCTGAGCCTCGCGTTGTGGCTCGCCTGCGCACTGCCGGCCACCGCGGCCGCCGCGGCGCCGCCGGTACCACCCCGGCCGGCCAGGGCGCCGCCGCCTACACCGAGGACGACCTCTTCCGTTTCCTCGAGGACGAGATCGAGGTCACCAGCGCGAGCCTGCTGAAGTCGAAGCTCACCGAGGTGCCGCAGGCGGTCTACGTCGTCACCCGCGAGGAGATCGAGCGGCTGCCGGCCCTCAACCTCGCGGACCTCTTGCGTCACATGCCGGGCGTCCTGGTCGGGACGGCGGCGCCCTCCCAGTGGTCCGTCGGCGTCTACGGCGAGGTGATGCCGCTCTACACCAGCTTCGTCCTGATCATGGTGGACGGCCGCACGGTCGCCTCGGTCTTCGGCAGCGTCATCGAGAGGTGGCAGATCCCCTACGCTCCGGCCGACATCGAGCGCATCGAGGTGGTGCTCGGTCCGTCGTGCGCGGCCCACGGCTCGCAAGCGATCTACGGGGTGATCAACTTCATCACCCGCCGCGCCGGCGAGCCCGGCGCCGAGGTGCGGCTCGTCACCGGCGGAACCTACGGCGCCGATCGAGCCGCCCGCTTCGGCAATCTCCTCGCCCACGCCCAGGGCACGCTCCACCTCGGCCCGGTGCGGCTGCGCGCCGCCGGCGGCTACGAACGGCTCGGACCGTGGGACGACGCGCCTTTCTACCGCGACGGTCGCCTGACGCCGCAGCCGGCCGGCCAGCGCGTCCTCGGGAACTTGCGGGTCGAGGCCGAGCCCGGTCCCGACAGCTCGCTGGTGGTGACCGCCGCCGGAGCGGGCTACGAGGGCCCCTTCGTCTCCTTCGGCCCGGGCCTGTCGCAGGGCTTCGAGGGGCACGTGGACGCCGAGCTTCAAGTGCGCCGCCTGCTCGCCGAGGACGACCAGCTGAGCCTGCGCGCCTACCTGCGCTACCGCAGCCAATTCATCGAAATCCCCTACGACGGTTTGCTGCCAACGTTCCATTTCCATCAACGAGGAGGTCGCCCTGGCGCGGGCGCTCTACACGGCCGTGCTGCCGGCCCACAACCGGTTGGTGACCGCCCTCGAGGCGAGGCTCGAGGGCTCGGACCTGAAGTGGAATCGCGCCGGCGGGGGCGGACCTACGGCTACTTCGCGGCCTTCTTGCAGGA
>CAVTMV010000005.1:0-238005 GCA_963735945.1 uncultured beta proteobacterium | reverse complement strand
GCCGTGGCCGGGCAGCGCTTCTGCCCAAGGTACGCGCTGATGCAGTAAACTTTGCGCAGGCAATTCCCGGCTGAATCGACATGGCTCGACTTGAACTCAGGAACGTGACCCGCCGCTTCGGTGAATTTACCGCCGTGGACGATGTCAGCCTGACGATAGAGTCCGGAGAGTTCTTCACCCTGCTTGGCCCATCCGGCAGCGGCAAGACCACCATCCTGCGCATGATCGCCGGCTTCGATCTGCCGGATGCTGGCCAGATCCTGCTCGACGGCCAGGACCTGGCCGATACCCCCGCCGAGAAACGCCCGATTCACACCGTGTTCCAGAGCTACGCGCTGTTCCCGCACCTGACGGTCGCGGAGAACATCTCCTTTCCATTGCGCATGGCGCGCCATCGTCCGGAAGAGATCCGGCAACGCTTGCAGGGTGCGCTGGAGCAGGTGCGCTTGAGCGGCAAGGCCGACAAATATCCGCATGAACTTTCCGGCGGGCAGCAACAGCGCGTGGCGTTGGCGAGGGCGCTGGTCAACCGGCCGCGCCTGCTGCTGCTCGACGAATCGCTGTCCGCGCTGGATGCCAAGCTGCGCGAGGAGATGCAGGTCGAACTGATCAACCTGCAGCGCGATGTCGGTATCACCTTCGTGTTCGTGACCCATGCGCAGGTAGAAGCACTGGCGCTGTCGCATCGTATCGCGGTGATGAACCAGGGCAGGGTGGAGCAGGTGGATGAGCCGTCGAGGTTATACGGCTACCCGCGCAACCGCTTCGTCGCCGATTTCATCGGCCATATCAGCATGATGACGGCGCTGGTGGAGCAGGTCGGACGCGGCCACTTGCATCTGCGGGTGGAGGGCCTGGGCGAGATCGTGACGCCGTTGCAGCCGGGCGTGGCAGCCGGCGACAAGGGCGTGTTCGCCATCCGTCCCGAGCAGGTGCGCATCGGCGTGCAGGTCGAACTGGCCGAACTGAAGAACCACTTTGCGGGAACGGTGCACAGCCTGCTGTATCAGGGCGATGTCAGCGTGTATCGGGTGCGGCTAGACAATGGAACCATGATCGAAGCGCTGCTGCCCAACGCGTCACCGGGGCGCGCCGAACTGTTCAAGGTGGGGGCCGAGGTCAGGGTAGGCTGGCGCCATGATGCGGGAGGGTTCCTGCATGAATCCTTAATAACGTAATTGAGCCACGGATGAACAACAGTCGGTAGGGTGGGCACAGAAAACGTGCCACCCTACGTGCGTGAATTGGAGCCTATCGATGGGTAAAGATCACAAACAGTCGCATGCCTTACGCATCACCCGCTGGCTGGTGAGTGGCCCGCCGCTGTTGTTCCTGTTGCTGCTGGTCGCACTCCCCAGCGTGATCATGGTGTTCGCCTCGTTCCGCTATCCCGGCGAATTCGGCGGATTGGCGCCACTCGCGGCCAGCGATCCGCAGACCTTGCAGGGGATCACCACCGAGACCTACCGGTTCTTCTTCAGCGACTTCGTTTACACCGCGATATTCATCAAGTCGTTCCTCATGGCCCTCGCGACGACCCTGATCTGCCTGATCATGGCCTATCCGCTGGCGCTGCTGATCGCGCGCAGTCCGAAAAAGAGCCGCAGCCTGATGATGCTGCTGGTGATCCTGCCGTTCACCACCAATTTCCTGATCGGCATCTATGCCTGGATGATCATCCTCGGACCACAGGCCGCGCTTAACCGCATCATCAACGTGATGCTCGGGACGTTCGGCGCAGCGCCGGTGCAGCTGCTGTTCTCGTCGTTCGCGGTGCTGGTTGCCATGGTGTATGTGTACTTGCCGTTCATGGTGCTGCCGCTCTATACCAACCTGGAGAAACACGACCCCGTGCTGCTCGATGCGGCGCAGGATCTCGGCGCGAACGCCTGGCAGCGTTTCTGGCGGGTGACTTTTCCGCTGTCGCGGCCCGGCATCTTCGCCGGCTCTGCGCTGGTGTTCATTCCGGCGATCGGCATGTTCGCCGTGCCGGAGTTGCTCGGTGGCACCGGTGACATCATGATCGGCAACCTGATCAAGGAGCAGTTCCTCGGTACGCGCGACTGGCCTTTCGGCTCCACGCTATCCATCCTGCTGACTCTTGCGGTGTTGCTGGTGGTCTGGCTCACGGCAAGGCTGTCTGCACGGGGAGGGCGTTATGCGTAGGCGGGGGCCCTGGCTCTGGATGGCAGCACTGGCGGCGTATGCATTTTTGTATCTGCCGCTCACCATCGTTGTCGCTTACTCGTTCAACGACTCGCGCTTGAATGCCGAGTGGGTCGGCTTTACCTGGCACTGGTATGGCGTGTTGCTGCACGACGAGGATATGCTGATCGCGGCGGGGAACTCGCTATTCGTCGCACTGACCGCCAGCCTGTCGGCCACCCTGCTCGGCACCATGGCGGGGCTCGCCATTCATCGCTACGACCTCAAGCTGCTGAACTTCATGGTGCTGGCCCCGGTGGCGATGCCGGAGATACTGCTCGGCGTGTCGCTGCTGCTGTTCTTTATCCAGGTGCTCAACCTCACACTCGGCATGCTCTCGATTGTGTTGGCCCACATCACCTTTTCCATCGGCTTCGTTGCGGTGATCGTGCGGGCGCAACTGACGAGTATCGACGAAAGCCTGTTCGAGGCGGCGCGCGACCTTGGCGCCTCGCCGTGGGAGACGTTCCGTTTCGTCACCTTTCCGCTGATCCTGCCCGCGGTGATTGCGGGCGGGTTGATGGCGTTCACGCTGTCCCTCGACGATTTCGTGGTCACTTTCTTCACTGCCGGCGTCGGCGTGCAGACCCTGCCGTTGCGCATCTACTCGATGATCAAGATTGCGGTGACGCCGGAGGTGAACGCGGTGTCCACGCTGCTGATGCTGCTGACGCTGACGTTGATCGTGCTGGCTTCGCGGTTTGCGCCGGATGTGCTGAAGGGGAAGGCATGAAGTCAAAAAATCAAAAACAATTTAGCCACAGAGACCACAGAGAAAGTGGAACGAATAGCGGTTTTCTCTGTGTGCTCTGTGGCTTATGTTTTGCCTTTGTTTCTGCACCGATACATGCCGCCGACGTTTTGCACCTCTACAACTGGAACAACTACATCTCCGATGCCACCATTGCGCGCTTCGAGGCCGAGTGTAAATGCCATGTGGAGCAGGACTATTACTCGGACAACGAGGAGATGCTGGCCAAGCTCGCTGCCGGCGCCACCGGCTATGACCTCATCGTGCCGACCGGCAATGCGGTAGAGGCGCTGATCCGCCAGCATGCATTGCGTCCGCTCGACAAGAGCATGCTGCCCAACTTCAAGAACCTCGATCCGGCCTACCTGAACACATGGTTCGATCCCGGCAACAAATATTCGGTGCCCTATGCCTATACCATCACGCTGATTGGCTACAACGACGAGAAGATACGCGAGCTGGGCTTGCCGGTGGACAGCTGGGCGGTGCTGTTCGAGCCGCGTTACCTGGAGAAGTTGAAGGGGCGCGTCACCGTGCTCGACAGTCAGCGCGAGCTGCTGGCGGCGGCGCTGAAGTATCTCGGTTATTCGGTCAACGACACCGACGAGGCGCACTGGAAACAGGCGCGCGACCTGATCATCCGTGCCAAGCCCTATTGGGCGGCATTCAACGCCTCCAGCTACATCAAGGAACTCACCATCGGCAACATCTGGCTGGTGCACGGCTATTCCAACGACATCTTCCAGGCCGACCTCGACGCACGCAAGGCCCATCGCGGCTTCCGCATCCTCGCCAGCATCCCGAAGGAAGGCGCGGTACTGGCATTGGATTCGATGGTGCTGCACGAGAGCGGGCCGCGTCCCGACCTGGCCCATCGTTTCATCAATTTCATGCTCGACGGCAAGAATTCTTCCGAGCTGACCAACCTGATCGGCTCCGGCAATCCCAACCTCGCCGCGCGCCAGTACATCCAGCCCGAGATCGCACAGAGCCCGGCGGTGTTCCCCGATCGCAAGCAGCGGGCGCGGCTGGAGATGCTGCGCGATCTGGACCGGAACCAGCGCCGCGTGCTGTCGCGCATCTGGACCGAAATCAAGCTGCGATGAATTGAAAAGCAGAAAGCGATGAAAAGTTTTCAGTTGGCAGTAGAATGAGTGCAGCGTGTCCGGAGCGCCAGGCGCTGCTCCAAATGGAAAATGTATCGGGAGGACTTCATGGCCATCATCGGTATTGATCTAGGCACTTCCAACTCGGCTGCCGCCGTGCTGCGCGGCGGACGCCCCGTCATCATCCCCAGCGCCGAGGGCATCAGCATCGGCGGCAAGGCTTTCCCCAGTTATGTCGCGCTCACCGCCGATGGCCAGGTGCTGGTGGGCGAACCGGCGCGGCGCCAGGCGACCTCGAATCCTGAGGGCACGGCCAGTGCGTTCAAGCGCAAGATGGGCCGGCGCGAGAACTATCGCCTGCGCGACAAGGATTATTCTCCCGAGCAACTCTCGGCATTCCTGCTGCAAAAGATCAAGCGCGATGCCGAGGCCTTCCTCGGCGAGCCAGTGGAAAAAGCCGTGGTCACGGTGCCGGCGTATTTCGATGACAACCAGCGCGCGGCTACCAAGGATGCCTGCCGCATCGCCGGGCTCGAAGTGGTGCGGCTGGTCAACGAACCCACCGCCGCCTCGCTGGCTTATGGCCTCGATCGGTTGGGGCAGGAGTTGCGCATCGCGGTGATCGACCTGGGCGGCGGCACGCTCGACGTGACCATCATGGAATTCGGCAAGGGCGTGTTCGAGGTCAAGGCCACCAGCGGCGACACCCAGCTCGGTGGCACCGACATGAATCAGCGCATCTATGAGCATCTGGTCGAGCGCTTCCAGATGTCCACGGGGGTGGATGTGCGCAACGATGCGAAGGCGGCAGCGCGTTTGATCGAGGCTGCCGAGACGGCCAAGATCGAACTCTCCACTAGTGTCACTGCCCATATCAGCCTGCCGTATCTGGCGGCTGTCAACGGCGAGCCGCGCCACCTTGAGCTGGATCTCAACCGCACCGAGCTGGAGCGACTGGTGCGCTCGGTGATCGAGCGTTGCCGCGGCCCGGTGGAGCAGGCCTTGCACGATGCGGGCATCACCCCCAAGGATGTGGACCGGGTGGTGTTCGTCGGCGGGCCGACGCGCATGCCGGTAGTGCGCGCCTTCTTTGAAGACCTGTTCGGGCGCAAGGCCGAAATGGGCGTGGATCCGATGGAGTGCGTGGCTGCCGGTGCGGCGATCCAGGCTGGTGTGCTGGCGGGCGAGGTGGGTGGCATCGTATTGGTAGATGTGACGCCGCTGACGCTGGGTGTCGAAACGCTGGGTGGCATCGCCACGGCGTTGATCGCGCGCAATACGCCGGTCCCGGTCAAGCGCAGCGAGACGTTTACCACCGCGGCAGACATGCAGACCAGCGTCACCATCCACGTGTTCCAGGGCGAGCGGCCAATGGCGGGTGACAACACCAGCCTCGGCGAATTCAACCTCAGCGGCTTGCCGCCTGCGCCGCGCGGTATTCCCAAGGTCGAAGTGACTTTCGACATCGATTCCAACGGCATTCTCAGTGTGACCGCCAAGGACACTGCCAGCGGCAAGACCCAGTCCATCAGCATCACGGGTTCCACGCGGCTATCGGAAGACGACAAGAAACGCATGGTGGGCGATGCCGCGAAGTACGCCGATGCCGACAAGAAGCGGCGCGACGACGCAGAGAAGCTCAATACTGCCGATGCCAGCTGTTACGAGGCCGAGAAGCTGCTGGCCAACTTCGCCGACAAGTTCACCGACGAGTTGAAGAAGCGCATCGAAATGGCCCTGCGCGAGACCAAGGAGGCGCTGTTGAAGAAGGATGTTCCGCTTGCCACCACACGAGCGGACGCGTTGAGGAAAGTGCTGCAAGAGGCCGGGGCGGTGCTGTACGCGCAGTCGGCGCAGGCGCCAAAGAGCGGGCCCTATGCCCAGACGCGCTGGGAAGGGCCGGAACCGGCTCCTGATGTAGGGGCGCCCTCGGGCGAGCCGCGTCCGAGCGGGTCGGGACCGCGCGGCAAGGTGGTCGATGCGGAGTACAAGGAAAACAAATAACCTCGCGGCGGAATGGCGTTATCCGCCAGAGCAGACCGTTTCGAACCAATCGGCGAGGTTGCCGTCTTAACCTTCAGGGCAAAGCGGTTGGTAACACCCGGGACAAGAACAAGGGGACAACAGCCATGCAGAAAAAAACCAACAACCCGCTCGTTCTGCAATCGCACCAGCTTTACCATCCGTGCGACCACGGACAATTCAAATTCCAGACCACGGCCGAGCTGGAAGACCTGACCGAGATCATCGGCCAGATGCGCGCCATGGACGCGATCCGCTTCGGCACCGGCATCCGGCACGAAGGCTACAACCTGTTCGTGCTCGGCCCCTCCGGCATCGGCAAGAGCAGTATGGTGAAGCGCTTCCTCGAACAGAAGGCAGGCGGCGAGCGCCAGCCGGACGACTGGTGCTATATCAACAACTTTGCGCAGCCGCATAAACCCCATGTGCTGAGGCTGCCTTCCGGCAAGGGGGATGAATTGCGTTCGCGCATGGATCAGCTGGTCGAATATCTGAGCAGCGCGATCCCGGCACTGTTCGAGACCGACGAATACCATGCCAAGGTCAGCGCGATCCAGGAAGAATTCCGCAAGCGGCAGGAAAAGGCGTTCAGTGAACTGGGGGCATCGGCATTGGAGCAGCAGATCGCGTTGCTGCGTTCCCCCGAGGGTTTCGGCTTTGCGCCGATGAAGGGCGACGAAGTGATGCCGCCCGAGGAATATGAGAAATTGCCGGACGAGGATAAGCGGCAGGTGGACGAGAAGATCGTTGTGCTGCAGGAGCGGCTGGAAAAGCTCATGCGGCAGATGCCGCAGTGGCGCAGGGAACATCACGACCGCATCAAGCAGCTTGACCGCGAAACCACCCTGTCGGTCGTCGATCATCTGGTGAACGAGCTCAAGGAGCCCTTTGCCGAGCTGCCTGAAGTGTTGAACTACCTCGATCAGGTCAGGCAGGTCATGGTCGACAGTGCGGACGATTTTCGCAAACCGGAGGAAACGGCGACGCTCGGCGGCATGACCATGGTCGCCCACCAGAGCTTTCACCAATACAAGGTGAACGTGCTGGTGGGCAACAGCAAACATCCGGGCGCCCCCATCGTCAGCGAAGACAGCCCGACCTACAGCAACCTGGTCGGGCGGGTGGAGCACCGCTCCCAGTTCGGCGCGCTGGTCACGGATTTCACACTGATCAAATCGGGTGCGCTGCACCGGGCGAACGGCGGTTATCTGTTGCTGGATGTCCGCAAGGTGCTGACTCAGCCGTTTGCCTGGGAAGGGCTGAAACGCGCGCTGCAATCGCGCGAGATCCGCATCGAATCGCTGGGACAGCTATATAGTCTGATCAGCACCGTATCGCTGGAGCCGGAGCCCATCCCGCTGGACACCAAGGTGATCCTGTTCGGCGACCGCCTGTTCTACTACCTGTTGCAGCAATACGATCCCGAATTCGCCGAACTGTTCAAGGTGGCGGCGGATTTCGAGGAGCGCATCGAGCGCAATGCCGACACCCACCAGCTTTATGCCCGGCTGATCTCGACGCTGGCACGCAAGGAAAAGCTGCAGCCGTTCGACCGCAGTGCCGTGGCCCGGGTGATCGAGCAGGGCGCGCGCATGGTCGAGGACTCGGAACGGCTTTCCACCCATATGCGCAGCATCGTCGACCTGTTGCGCGAGGCCGATTACTGTTCGCGTGAAGCCAGCCACGACGTGGTGACGGCAGCCGACGTGCAGTGCGCCATCGACGCGCAGATCCGCCGCCAGGACCGGCTGCGCGACCGGCTGTATGAAGCGATCCTGCGCGATACGCTGGTGATCGATACGCAGGGCGAAGTGGTCGGCCAGATCAACGGGCTCTCCGTGCTTTCCTTGGGCGAATTCGCGTTCGGGCAGCCGACGCGCATCACCGCGAACACCCGGCTTGGCGATGGCGAGATGATCAATATCGAGCGCGAGGTAAAACTCTCCGGCGCGATCCACTCCAAAGGTGTGCTGATCATGTCCTCGTTCCTCGCCTCGCGCTATGCGAAGAACCAGCCGCTGTCATTCTCGGCCAGCCTGGTGTTCGAACAGTCCTACGGCATGGTCGACGGCGACAGCGCCTCGATGGCGGAGCTGTGTGTGCTGCTTTCCAACCTGGCCAACGTGCCGATCAAGCAATCGCTGGCCATCACCGGCTCGGTGAACCAGCATGGCCAGGCGCAGGCGATCGGCGGCGTCAACGAAAAGATCGAGGGCTTCTTCGATATCTGCAAGGCGCGCGGACTGACCGGCGAACAGGGCGTGCTGATCCCCGCCGCCAACATCAAACACCTGATGTTGCGCCACGATGTGGTTGCCGCTGCCAAAGCCGGCAAATTCAACATCTATGCATTCGAGAATGTCGATCAGGCCATCTCGCTGCTGACCGGATTGCCGGCCGGCGAGGCGGATGCCAAGGGCGTCTATCCGGCGGATAGCGTCAATCGCAAGGTCGCGGCGCGGCTGGCAGAGCTGACCAAGATCAGGAAATCGTTTGCGCGACAGGCGCAGAAAGCGCGCAACTGCGAAGAAGAAAACGGATTGAGTGCTGGGCTATAAGCTCGAATAGTTCATTAGCCACCTCGCACCCTCCCCCTTGCAGGGGGGAAGGAGTGTACTCGGCGCTAACGGACAATCCGGGTTGAATTGCAGTTTTCAGGTTTGTGCAATACCTTCAAGGCGAATCAACATTTCCACCCAACGCGATTATTACGAAGTGCTCGGCGTCGCCAAGGAAGCCGACCAGCAGGCGATCAAGGATGCGTTTCGCACCCTTGCGATGAAATATCACCCGGATCGCAACAAGGAGGCGGGGGCCGAAGAGCGTTTCAAGGAGATCGCCGAAGCCTATGCCATCCTGTCCGATCCGAAGAAACGTGCCGAATACGATGCGCGCGGATTCGCCGGGGTGGAAGGATTCAGCCAGGAAGACCTGTTTGGCGGCATCAACTTCGAGGATATCTTCGGCGGGCTCAATTTCGATTTCGGCGGCGGCAGCCCGTTCGAAGGTTTCTTTCACCGTCGCCGTCCTGCCGGTCTGGCACGCGGTGCGAACATCGAGGTTGATCTGATCATTCCACTGGAGCGGGTTGCCAGCGGCGGCGAAGAGAAGGTCCGTCTCGGCCGTCCGGCACCCTGCCACGCCTGTCACGGCACAGGCTCGGAAGGCGGTGTGGCGCCGAAGACCTGCGCGACATGCAAAGGCAGCGGGCGCATCACTCGCAGCAGCCGCCAGGAAAAAGAACATGTATTGATCCAGCAGATCAGCACCTGCCCGGCCTGTCACGGCCGCGGCAGCATCATCGAACATCCGTGCCCTGTGTGCCGTGGCAGCGGCCATGAGGAGCAGGAAGAAGCGCTGACCGTAAAGATCCCGCAGGGGGCCGAGGAAGGCATGGCGCTGCGCATTCCCGGCAAGGGCATGCCGAGTCCCGAACCAGGCGGTGTCGGCGGCGATCTGTATGTGGTCATACGCAGCAAACCTGATCCGCGTTTCGAGCGGGATGGTGCCGACCTGTTGCGCCGGGAAACCATAGCCCTGACCGATGCCGTGCTCGGTACCACGCTGGATGTGCCGACGCTGGACGGTTCGGCGCGGGTGACCATCCCGCCCGGCATCCAGCCAGGTGCGGTATTGCGCGTCAAGGGCAAGGGCCTGCCGGAGTTCGGTACAGGCCGGCATGGCGAACTTTATCTGCGCATCGAAGTGCAGATCCCCGAGAAACTCTCGGGCGAAGAGCGCGAACTGTATGAGCGTCTGCGTGCACTCGGCGACAAGGCACCGGTCACGCATGCAAGCCATTGGTGGCAGAAGGAGTGAATCATGGCGGACACTCCATATAGCGCAGACAGCGATCCCTACGTCGAAGCGCGCCTCGATATGGTCGAGACCATCCGCCTGATGGCACAGGAGTATGAGGCACGGCCGATCTCGGAAGGTGTGCTGGACATCATGGCGCGCGTGCCGCGTCACCGCTTCGTTCCGGACGGCGAGATGTACAGCGCCTACACAATCACCCTTTGCCCATCGGGCACGGCCAGACGATCTCGCAGCCTTACATCGTGGCGCTGATGACCGACCTGCTGGCGCTGGACAAGCAGAAGAACGTGCTGGAGGTCGGCACGGGGTCCGGCTATCAGGCCGCCGTGCTGTCAGAAATGGCGGGCAGGGTCTACAGCATGGAGATCGTCGAGCCGCTTGCCGCCGCCGCTGCCAAGGTGCTGGGCGAACTGGGTTATGGCAATGTCGAAGTGAAGGCGGATGACGGTTCCGCAGGGTGGCCGGAACATGCGCCTTATGACGGCATCATCGTCACTGCAGCGGCAACCCATGTGCCACAGGCGCTGCTCGATCAGCTCAAGATCGGTGGGCGCATGGTGATCCCGGTGGGCGGCTGGCTGGATATCCAGCAATTGATTCTGATCACCAAGGAGCGCGAGGGAGTATTCCAGCGCAAGAACATCGAGCCGGTGCGGTTTGTGCCGCTCACGGGGAATGGTTAGCCGTTTTATGCAATTCAGGACATCACCAGCACCGCTGCGCCGCGCACCTTGCCGCTGCGCAGTCGTTCCAGTGCCTCGTTCGCCTGTTCCAGCCTGAACGTCTCCACCTCGGTACTGCACGCCAGCCTTGGGCGCGAGCGCCAGGAATTCCTCGCCGTCGCGGCGGGTGAGGTTGGCGATGGAGCGGATGCTGCGTTCGCCCCACAGGATGGAGTACGGGAAGGCTGGCACGTCGCTCATGTGGATGCCGCCGCACACCACCGTGCCGCCCTTCGCGGTGTGGCGCAATGCCTGCGGGATCAGCGCGCCGACCGGCGCGAACAGGATCGCGGCATCCATCTCCTGCGGCGGCGCGGCATCGGAATCGCCCGCCCAGTCTGCGCCCAGCTCGCGCGCGAAACGCTGCCCCTCCACATCGCCGGGACGGGTGAAGGCGAACACCTTGCGTCCCTGCCAATGCGCCACCTGGGCGATGATGTGTGCCGCCGCGCCGAAGCCGTAGATGCCGATATGTTCCGCATCGCCCGCGGCAACCAGTGCACGATAGCCGATCAGTCCCGCGCACAGCAGCGGAGCCGCCTCGGCATCGCCGTAACCTTCCGGGATCGGGAAACAGTAACGCTGGTCGGCCACCGTATATTCCGCATAGCCGCCATTCAGGGTGTAGCCGGTGAAGAGCGCCTCTGTCGCACAGGTTCTCGCGCCCGCTCGCGCAGTAACGGCAATGTCCGCAGGTGTGGCCCAGCCAGGGCACCCCCACTCTTTGCCCGATGGCAAAGCGCTCGACATGCTTGCCCTTGGCGATCACGCTGCCGACGATCTCGTGGCCGGGTATCAGCGGCAACCGCGGTTTGGGAAGTTCGCCGTCCAGGATATGCAGGTCGGTGCGGCACACGCCGCAGGCACTGACCTTGATCAGCACCTCGTCATCGCTGTAGTCGGGCGGCGGCAATTCGGCGAGCCGCAGGGGAGAGTGCGGGAGTATCCAGAATCATTGCGCGCATGCTGTGCCTCCTGTCGTTGGCAAAACTCGGGCAACTGCTGGTGAGAGAGGATACAGGCCTTTGCAGTGTCTTGCGTTAACGCTCCGTGAATAAGACGATAGGGCATCGCGCTCACGGTTGTGCGCGCTTTCACGTTCTCATAACGCAAATGGCCGTTGACTTCATTACCGCTGTCACTAATACTTCAGAAACGCTGCAAAATTTATCTACTTATTGAGTGATTTACAGTTTGCGCACTTTGCCATTCATCGCTACCGTCCTCCTGCTCACTGCAGGAATGCTGATTTCCCAGGCGGGTTCGGCCGCCACCCCTCCCAAGGTCCTGCATGTCGGCGTGCTCTACTGGTCGATGAACATCCCCGGCCAGGTCGCCATGCGCAAGGGGCTTGAAGCGGAAGCCGGGCGCATCAACCAGGCGCGAAACAGCAGGGCCTGCCGCAGTGCAGCTGATCCCGCAGGTTGCCGGTGACGGCGCTGCCGGCGTCGATCACCAGATCGCACAGATGTTCGAGATGGTGAAGCAGAAGCCCGACATCATCATCGTCCAGCCCACCGACAACGCCGCCCTGGCCGGGCCCTTGCGTGCCGCCAATCAGGCCGGCATCCCCGTGGTGGCCTACGATCAATACATCAGCGGCGGAACGCTGGCCGCCTACATCACTTCGGATAACCAGCAGGCCGGTTATCTCGACGGCGAATATGTGGCTGCGCAGTTTCCGGACAAGCAAGTCATCAGGCTGATCCTGGTGGAATACCCGCGGGTCTCTTCGACGGTGGAGCGGCTCAACGGTTTTCTCGATGCGCTGCGCGATCACGGCCAGGCCTATCAGATACTCAAGACCTACGAAGCGGTGGAACCGGCGGGCGGCAAGCTGGCCGGCGAACAGATCCTGCATGACTTTCCCGCCAAGGGCAGCATCGATGTGCTGTTCAGCGTCAATGACGGCGGCGGCCTCAGCGTGGTGGATGCGCTGGCGAAGGCGGGACGCAGCGAGATCATGGCTGCCAGCATCGACGGCGATCCCAAATCCGTCGCCAACATCCGCGCGCATCGCCTGACGCAGATCGACTCGGCGCAATTCTGCGGCCCGCTCGGCGCGGAAGCGCTCAAGGCTGCCTATGCGATCGCCACCGGACAAGCGGCGCCGAAACAGGCACTGGTGCCGGTGTTCCCCGTCACGCTCGAAACGCTGGCGCATTATCCCGGCTGGGGCGGGCCGATCCCCGAATCATTCACCAAGCCCTGGCATGCGCGCGACCCGGTTTGGGACGGAGCGGTAAAGGCAGTCAAATGAGCGGTCCCGGCAGATGAACCCAGCGCAAATTCCCCTGAAAGGCGCCCAAGCCGGGCAGCCGTCGTTCGCCGATTTCGACCGGCGCATCGCCTTGTCTTTCGGCGTGCTGATCCTGGCGCTGATGGTGATCGTGCTGCTTGCCGGCGGACTTTACTACCGCGATATCGCAAAGCGCGAACAGGAGAAACTGTCCACCCTCGTCAGCCAGATCCTGTCCAGATCGGTGAATCGCATCAGTTTCTCGGGCAAGTACCATGCGCGATTGCTGCTGGAAGAGATCGCGCAGGACGAGCCGGGTATCCTCTACATCCATGTGGCCGACAAACAGGGCAACGTGCTGGCAAGCAGCGAGTCCGCACGCAATGACACGCAACTGGACCGGGGCGCATTCGAGGCCGCCAGAACGGTGCTGTCGGGACGGCCGCAGCAGATCAGGAAACTGGAAATCAATGGCGAGGCGATCCGCGAGATCACCGTGCCTTATCTCAGCGGGCTGGATAATGATGTCTCCGGCGTCATTCAGGTCGGCCTGTTCGATCACCAGCATTCCGATATTCAGCGGCAAGGACTGATCTTCATCGGCACCCTGGTGCTGATGCTGATGCTGATCGGCATCGGCGTGACGCGCCTGATCAGCCAGCGTTTCGGCCGCCCGGTCATCCATCTGGCCAACGACCTTTCGGCAACGCTGCAGGCCATCCCCGACCTGATGTTCGAACTGGATGAAGACGGTCGTTACCACAATGTCATGGCGACGCGCGAAAGGCTGCTGGCTGCCCCGAGGGAATTGCTGCTGGGGCGCACGGTCAGGGAAGTGTTGCCGGAAAAGGCGGCCAATTCCGTGATGGATGCGCTGAAGCTGGCGGAGCAGAACGGCAGCGCCTATGGCCAGGAGATCGAGCTGACGCTGGAAGATGGCCGCAAATGGTTCGAGCTCTCGGTGGCCAAGAAGGCGGTTGCGCCGGGCGAGTTGCAGCGTTACATCGTGCTGTCGCGCGACATCACCGACCGCGTTCGCGCCATCGAAGAGATCCACATCCTCGCGTTCTACGATCCGCTGACCAAATTGCCCAACCGGCGTTTGCTGCATGACCGCCTGCAGCAGGCGCAGGCCGCCAGCGCGCGCGACGGCTATTACGGCGCGGTGGTGTTCCTCGACCTGGACCATTTCAAGACGCTCAACGATACCAAGGGGCACGACCTGGGCGACCTGCTGCTGCAGAAAGTCGCGCAGCGCCTGCAGGACGGGGTGCGCGACGGCGACACCGTGGCCCGGCTGGGCGGCGACGAATTCGTGGTGGTGCTCGAATCGCTGAACATCGACGCAGACGAGGCGGCAACGCATGCCGCACTGGTGGCGGAAAAACTTCGTGTCGCGCTGCATCAGCCCTACCAGCTCAACGAGCAGGAATACCATTCGGCCGCCAGCATCGGCGTCGTCCTGTTCAAGGGCTATCAGCAACGCGTCGAAGATTTGCTCAAACACGCCGACACCGCGTTGTACCAGGCCAAATCGGGCGGCCGTAACACCATCCGTTTCTTCGATCCGGACATGCAGGCCGACCTGGAAGCGCGCACCGAGATGATGGGCAACCTGCGCCGCGCGCTCGAACAGAACCAGTTCCACCTGCATTACCAGATCCAGGTGAACACCGCGCGCAAGATCGTCGGTGCCGAAGCCCTGTTGCGCTGGGAATCGCCGGAGCACGGCGCAGTCTCCCCCGCCCAGTTCATCCCGCTGGCGGAAGAGAGCGGGCTGATCGTGCCGATCGGCTTGTGGGTGCTGCACACCGTTTGCATGCAGATCAAGGCATGGTCGGCCGATCCGGCGACCAGTAACCTGCAGATCGCCGTCAACGTCAGTGCGCGCCAGTTCCGCCAGTCGGATTTCATTCAGCAGGTGGGGCAGGTGCTCAGTGACACCGGCATCACCCCGAAGAACCTGAAGATCGAGCTGACCGAAAGTCTCGTGCTCGACAACGTGAACGACAGCATCGCCAAGATGCGCGCGCTCAAGGCCATGGGCATCGGCCTGTCGATGGACGACTTCGGCACCGGCTATTCGTCGCTGGCCTACCTCAAGCAATTCCCGCTGGACCAGCTGAAGATCGACCAGTCGTTCGTGCGCGATGTCGTGGCCGATCCCAACGATGCCGCCATCGTCAAGGCCATCATCACCATGGGGCTGGCGTTCGGATTGAACGTGATCGCTGAAGGCGTCGAGAACGATGCGCAGCTCGAGTTCCTCGACCGGCACGGCTGCCATGTCTTCCAGGGCTACCTGTTCAGCAAGCCGGTGAAGATCGAGCAATTCCAAGCCCTGCTGGAACTGGCCTGACCACACCAGCTCCGCATGGCTGCACCCTGAGTTTTCTTTAAATGGAGGACCTTCAGCATGGGTAACAAGTCGGCAGCTTTGTTTCTTGGTTCGGTGCTCGTTGCATTGCTGGCGGGTTGCGTCACCGCGGCGGCGACCAAAAAGCCGGAGGCCCCGATCAACAAGGTGGCGCTGGTTTCCCTGTCCGTAAGCAATTGGCGCGGCATGGTATCGGGAACGGCGGGGGATGCCAGGGCGGAACAATTGATCAACGGCACACTGGCCGGTCTGGTCGTCATCACCGAGACCAAACTCTCCAGCTTCGTGCACGTCACCAGGATATCCGGATTCATCGGCAATGCCGGTTATCGCAGCCTCGGTGTAAGGAACGAACTGGGCCTGATGGTGCCCAAGGTGAACGGCATGCCCATCGAGGTCTTCTCCAAAAGCAACGATGACGTGATCGCCGCAAAACTCGATCCCGAGGTGGCCCGGAAGCTATGCGCTGACCTGCATGTGGATGCGGTGGTTGTGGTGTATTCCGAATGGGCGGTGGCGCAGGGACATTTCGTGCCGACCCGGCGCGCCCTCGCCAAGGATGTGGTGTCGGTGTGGGATCGCAACGGCGACCTGATCTTCAACAAGCGCGTCGACGAAATGAGCGATGCCGTTGTCGGCGGGCCGTATGTGACGGTGGTCAATGTCGGGACGATCAAGCACTGGGCGGAAGCCTACAACAAGGGCTTCGACCAGATCGCTGAAGCGCTCAAGACCACGCTGAAACGCTGAAGGCCCTGAGCTTCCCGGAAGGGCCAGTACTATGAAGCTCCTTATCCTGAGTGACCTGCATAACGAGTTCACCGAGTTCGCCCCGACCGAGACCGGTGCGGATGTGATCGTGCTTGCCGGCGATATCGACAACGGCGATGCAGGGCTCAAATGGGCGCGCAGGACTTGGCCCGATCGCAAGATCATTTACGTGATCGGCAACCACGAATACTACAACCGCGATTACACCGAGACGCTGCCCCTGTTGCGGCAGACCGCGCAGGCATTGGATATCCGTCTGCTGGAAGAGAACGAAGCCATCATCGATGGCGTGCGCTTTCTGGGTGCAACGTTGTGGACCGATTTCGAATATTTCGGTGCCGGGAAGCAGGCCGGCGCGATGGAGGAAGGGCAGCGCCGCCTGACCGATTTCAAACTCATCCGGTTCGGCCAGCAGGGCCTATTTACCCCAGCCCATTCCATAGAACTGCACAAACACTCGCTGGCATGGCTGCAAGCCAGGCTGGATGAGCCTTTCGACGGTCCGACCGTGGTGGTGACGCATCACCTGCCATCATCGAAGAGCGTACCCGAACGCTTCATGGACACCCCCTTGTCCACCTGCTTCGTCAGCCATCTGGACTACCTGTTCGGCAAGATGGACTTGTGGATACACGGCCACACGCATGATTGCTTCGACTATGTGGCGAACGGCACGCGCGTGGTCTGCAATCCGAGGGGATATATATCGTCCCGCGGTGTGGAGAATCCAGCGTTCGATCCGGTGAAGGTTGTCGAGGTTGGAACTGGTTAAGGAAGAGGTGCCGGTGAAGAATTCTGCTGCGTGCCGTGAATAAATACTCCGTTCGTCCTGAGCCATTCCTCAAACCCGTTCGTCCTGAGCTTGTCGAAGGATTGAACGGCGCTCCGTTCTAAGAAGTCACCCTTCGACTTGCCTTTAGTCCTGAGCTTGTCGAAGGGGCAGGGCGAACGGTGGTTATTGGGCTGGCTCAGGAAGGATGGAATTAGAGTTGTTCAGAACTGATTGTTGGAAGATTTGCTTGCCGCCAAGCGAGAAACTTCCCCCCAATCGCCCTGCATCAAGGCTTCCTTCTTCTTACGGCCCCAGCCCTTGATCTGCATCTCGGCCGACAACGCCTCTTCTCGCGTGGTGCAGTCCTGTGACCAGACCAGTTCGACTGGAAGGCGTGATGCGGTATATCCGTCGCATGCTCCTGACTGATGTGAGCCGATGCGCGCTTCCAGGTTGTCGGTATGCCCAGTGTAATAGCTGCCGTCAACGCAGCGAAGGATGTAGACCCAGAACATTATGCTTCTCCAATTTAAAGATCCGTTCGCCCTGAGCCGTAAGCACTTCAGTTCGGCACGCCGTTCAACCCTTCGACAAGCTCAGGGCGAACGGGTTTGGGGATTGGCGATTTTCTTTCCTCCGTTCGTCCTGAGCCTGATGGAACCACTGGTGAAACTACTAGCCATCTGACTAAGGCAGAAAGCTGCCAAGTCATTGGTTATAGCCATCCGACCAAGCCCACAAGCGGGCAAGTCGCTGGTTATGTCGAAGGGTGAACATTCTTGGCTCGGCGTGCCGTCCGTTCCTTCGACAAGCTCAGGACGAACGGGTTTGGGGTTGGGCGATTCTCTTTCCTCCGTTCGTCCTGAGCCTGTCGAAGGATTGAACGGCGCGCCAAATTTATGGCCACCTCCCTTCGACTTGCCTTTAGTCCTGAGCTTGTCGAAGGGGTAGGACGAGCGGAATTAAAGGGCGGCTCAGGACGAACGGTATGGTGTTATTTTTGGCTCAGGGGAACGACAGCCGCCCCGCCGCATCATTCCGCCAGCCGCAACTCCAGCATGAACAACGCCCCGCCCCCCGGTGCATTGGCCAGGCTCACACTGCCGCCGCCGTGCGCCTCGGTGACCGCTTTGCACAAGGACAAGCCCACGCCAGTCGAGGCGGGCTTCTCGGCAGATGTTTCGTGCGCGGATTCGGCAGAGTCAATCCGGGGCCATCGTCGAGCACGAAGAACGTCAATTGCTCCGCATCCTGTTCGAACCAGATGTCCACGCGGCTCGCGGCATAGCGGACGGCATTGTTCAGCGCCGATTCGAGCGCCAGATCGACCAGATATTCGTCGAACGAGGCCGCGCCCTTGTGCTTTACCGCCGGAGCGATCCTGATCTTGTCCTCGGCGACATTCACCTCGATGGCATGGCCATGCTTGCCGCCCATCGCCACCGACTGGCTGCCGGCGATCATGTCCTCGAGGAAATCGTGCAACTCCACCTCGGCGAGGTTGGGTTTCAGACCGGCATGTTCGTGCTTGTAGAGGGTGAGGAAACTGATCAGGCGGTTCTTCAGTTCGATGCAGCGCTGGTAGGCCTTGCGCGCCTCTTCCGGCGCATGCGGGACGATGGTTAAGCTGCTCCAGGTCGGCTTCCAGCAGTGCCAGCGAGTTCTTGATGTCGTGTATTACCAGCGTAGACAAGGCCTGATGCATAAGGGTGCCTCCAATAATTATCGCGACGAAGTGGGGTAAGCAGGCAATCCGCAAAACGGATGCTCGCAAATTTGAATTATTGGAGGCACCCTCATGCCCCCGTCAATTGATCGTAGAAGCGGTAAAAGCCCATCACCTTTTCGTTGTGCGGCACCAGTTTGTCCAGCGTCGCCAGATACGCTCTTGGCGCGTTCCTGTACCTCGGTGTTCATGCCTTCCTGCTTCAGCCACAGCAGGTGCAATTGCGCCGCCGCGAGCAAGGCCTCGATGTTGTCGTTCTGGATGGCCAGCGCATCGAGCACTTTGCGGTAGGCCTCGTCGAATTGCGCCACGTGCATCGAACTTCTTGCGCCTCCTCGACCAGCGCCAGTACCCGCTTGCTGTCCGGCGTCGATGACATCGTCGATCTTGTCGTGCTGGCCGGTGTCGATCATCGACTTGGTGACATGGCGCGTGATGCGCTCCTGCTCCTGGCCGCTGGACTGCACCGCCTGGGTCAGCATCTTCAGGCCGAGGATGGAATCGCCCATCTTGAAGGCGGCCTTGCCGAGCGAGTTCATCGCGGAACTGCTGCTCTCCGGCGTCAGCAGCCGTTGCGAGCGCTCCAGCAAGCGTCTTCGCCGCCGCTTCGTCGCCCGTATCGAAATAGGCCTGCGCCAGGATGGCGTTCTTGGAGATGCCGAACGAGCCTTTCTCCTCGAACTTGCGCGCGCTCTTCTCCAGCGTGTGGATGGCCGCCTGCGGATCGCCCAGGTCGGTCTGTATCTGCGCCAGCGACAGGTAATCCTCGGGGCGCTCGGTCATCGAGCCGCCCGACAGCTTGATCGCCGATTCGGAGAATTTCTTCGCCTCGTCCAGCTTGCCGAGCAGGAAGGCCGATTCCGCGGTGGAGCGGAAGCGCTTCGCGGTGGGCAATATCTTTGCCGATTGCTCCATCAGCTGGTAGGCGCCTTCCTCATCCTGTCTGCTGCGCCTGATCTCGGCCAGCAACTCGTAAGCCGCGACGTAGCTCGGGTTCTCGGCGATGATCTGCTTCGCCATCTCTTCGGCTGCCTGCGGCTCGTTCAGCAGCATGCGCACGCGCGCGAAGCCCATCTTTATCCACGGCACGTTGTCGCGCAGGGCCAGGGCTTGCTCATAGGTCTTGATCAGGTCGGTCGGTGTCGTTCAGGGCGAGCTAGCGCTTCCGCCTTCAGCTTGAGCGCGGCCAGCAGCCAGCGCTCGTTCGTCACCAGCGTCATCAGCCGCTCGCACTCGCTGACCACCAGCAGGTAGTTCTTCTCGTCCATCGCCGCGAGTGCGGGCAGCAGGAAGTTGCGGCGGTCGAACAGCCGTTCCAGCCGGGTGCGCAGCTTCTTCTCCGGGCAGGGCTTGAGGATGTAATCGTCCGGCGCGAACTCGGCGGCATTGGCGACATAGGCGTATTCGGCTTCCGCCGTCACCATCACGAAGATCGTCTTGGCGCTGAGCAGCTGCTCATGGCGCAGATACTCGAGGAAGTGCTGGCCGGAACTGGCCTTGTTGAGGTTGTAGTCGCACAGGATCAGGTCGTAGTAATGGTTCTCGATCTGCTCCAGCGCCTCCTCGGCATCGGCCGACGCATTTGACCTGAGTTCATCCCCATCCATTGCAGCTGCGAGCGCAGCGCATGGCGCATCGCACCCATGTCGTCGATGACCAGCGCCGACAGGGTGTCGAAGCGGATGTATTCGCTCTCGCTGGCCGCCTGCTTGCCGCCGATGATTTCCGCTACATTCTTTGCTGCGTTTTTCTTATTCATCACTTATCCCGCCCAGCCCGAAACGAACTGCTCCCTGCGCCTCAAGTAACGGGCGAATAATAACCAATAATTCAGTCAGGGGCTTTCTTTTGGGGACGTGGGGTCTTGATCTCCGTTCGTCCTGCTTCATGCCCCTCCGAACCGTTCGCCCTGAGCCGAAATGTCGCCGCACCCCAATTCCGTTCGTCCTGCCCCTTCGACAGGCTCAGGACTAAAGGCAAGTCGAAGGATTGAACGGCGCACCGCACCAATGGCTACCTCCCTTCGACAAGCTCAGGGCGAACGGATCGGAGGTGCATCAGGCTCAGGACGAAGGGATCGGAGGTGCATCAGGCTCAGGGCGAACGGATCGGAGGTGCATCAGGCTCAGGACGAACGGGATTGGGATGTGGCGTTTTTCGGCTCAGGGCGAACAGTTTGGTTGTAATCATTCCCCCTTCGCATCAACCAACCTGTCCCCGTTCGTCCTGCCCCTTCGACGGGCTCAGGACTAAAGGCAAGTCGAAGGAACGGACGGCGCTCAGCTCCAAGGATGTTCACCCTTCGACTTGCCTTTAGTCCTGAGCCTGATGGAACTACTGGTGAAACTACTAGCCATCCGACTAATCTGGCAAACAACGCCAGCCAAGTCGTTGGTTATGTCGAAGGATTGAATGGCGCTCCAATCTGAGGACATTGACCCTGCGACGTGCCCCTGTCCAAGGACAGGATGGTTCGACAGGCTCACCACGAACGGGTTTTAGTGGACCAAGGAAAACCCCAACCCCGTTCGTCCTGAGCCTGTCGAAGGAACGGACGGCGCTCAACTCGTAGGATGTTCACCCTTCGACATAACCAACGACTTGGCTGGCGTAGTTGGCCAGCTTAGTCGGATGGCTAGTAGTTCCATCAGGCTCAGGGCGAACGGATGTTTTGCGGTTTTTAGTTCCCCCCGCTTTACGGTAAGCTACGCCCCTTCATGTCTCCCACCCAAGAAAGCGCAATAAAATGGCACAAGGTCAATATGTAATGTCCATGCTCCGCGTGAGCAAGATCGTTCCCCCCAAGCGTCAGATCATCAAGGATATCTCCCTCAGCTTCTTCCCCGGCGCCAAGATCGGCCTGCTGGGTCTGAACGGCTCGGGTAAATCCACCGTGCTGCGCATCATGGCGTTGCAGGACAAGGAATACGACGGCGAGGTGCAGCACCTGCCCAACATGAAGATCGGCTACCTGCCGCAAGAGCCCGTGCTCGATCCGGCCAAGACCGTGCGCCAGGAAGTGGAGTCCGCCCTGGGCGAAGTGATGGAAGCGCAATCCAAGCTGGATGCGGTGTATGCCGCCTATGCCGAGCCGGATGCCGACTTCGACGCGCTCGCCGCCGAGCAGGCCCGCCTGGAAAACATCATCGCAGCAAGCGGTAGCGATGCCTCGCACCAGATGGAGATCGCCGCCGATGCGCTGCGCCTGCCGGAATGGGATGCCGTGATCAAGAACCTTTCCGGCGGTGAGAAGCGCCGCGTGGCGCTGTGCAAGCTGCTGCTGGAAAAGCCCGACATGCTGCTGCTGGACGAACCCACCAACCACCTGGATGCCGAATCGGTGGAATGGCTGGAACAATTCCTCGTGCGCTTCCCCGGCACCGTGGTCGCCGTCACCCACGATCGCTACTTCCTCGACAACGCCGCCGAATGGATCCTCGAACTCGACCGCGGCCACGGCATCCCCTGGAAGGGCAACTACTCAAGCTGGCTGGAGCAAAAGGGCGAGCGACTGGCGCAGGAGCAGAAGCAACTCGACGCGCATTCAAAAGCGATGAAGCAGGAACTGGAATGGGTGCGCCAGAACCCCAAGGCGCGCCAGGCCAAATCCAAGGCGCGTATCGCCCGCTTTGAAGAACTCAATTCGCAGGAACACCAGGCCCGCAACGAAACGCAGGAAATCTTCATCCCCGTCGGCGAACGTCTGGGTAACGAAGTCATCGAATTCAACGGCGTGAGCAAAGCCTATGGCGACCGCCTGCTGATCGACAACCTCAGCTTCAAGATTCCGCCCGGCGCCATCGTCGGCATCATCGGCCCCAACGGCGCGGGTAAATCCACCCTGTTCCGCATGATCACCGGCAAGGAAAAACCGGACAGCGGCGAAGTGAAGATCGGCCAGACCGTGAAGATCGCCTTCGTCGACCAATCGCGCGAAGGGCTGGAGAACGACAAGACCGTGTTCGACGCCATCTCCGGCGGCAACGACATTCTGACCGTGGGCAAATACGAAACCCCGGCGCGCGCCTACATCGGCCGCTTCAACTTCAAGGGCGCGGACCAGGCCAAGATCGTCGGCCAACTCTCCGGCGGTGAACGCGGCCGCCTGCACCTGGCGCAGACCCTCATCTCCGGCGGCAACGTGCTGCTGCTCGACGAACCCTCCAACGACCTCGACGTGGAAACCCTGCGCGCGCTCGAAGATGCGCTGCTCGAATTCGCCGGCTGCGTCGCCGTCATCTCCCACGACCGCTGGTTCCTCGACCGCATCGCCACCCACATCCTCGCCTGCGAAGGCGATTCCAAGTGGACGTTCTTTGATGGCAACTATCAGGAATATGAGGCGGACAAGCGGAAGCGTTTGGGTGAAGAGGGCGCGAAGCCTAAGCGGATTCGGTATAAGCCGATTAGTCGGTGAGTTGAGGCGCAGGGACTCTGTGGGTGGTCTAATTGATTCCAATTAACCTTGTTTTGACTGGATGGCGGTGAAATATGAACACTAAGACTGGCAATCAACTGGCAGACCTATTATTTCCTACGTGGGAAGACGAGGAGCGATCTGAGTCAATTTTAAACATCCTCCCTGAACAGAGAAAATTAATCACTGAGGTCTATGACTTTAGTGTGTCCACGCTAATAGAAAAATTGAAGTCGGGGGATATCTTTATACCGAGATATCAGCGGAAGTATGTATGGAATGATACGCAAGCCTCCAGGCTTATCGAATCACTTATTATTCAATGCCCAATTCCTGTCATTTACCTAAATCAGGAAAAGGATGAAAAATTGGCCGTCATCGACGGCAACCAGCGCCTTAATTCGCTAATGCGATTCACTAATAATGAATATCCTCTACGTGGGCTAACTACGTATCCAGAACTGGAGTCCCTTTATTATGATCAACTTGATAAGCGTTTTCAGCGCCACATAGAGAACAGAGCACTGCGCTGTATCGTTATATCAAAGGAAACACACCCACAAGTTAAGTTCGACGTTTTTGAGCGATTGAACACAGGAGCTGCAAAACTAACTCCGCAAGAGTTACGACACGGTACGTACTACGGAAAGTTCTTTCAACTGATTGAAAAGCTGTCTATGACGTCAGAGTTTGTTAAGTTACTTGACTTGCGGCAGGACAAACGAATGAAGGCAGAAGAATTGGCAATTCGTTTTCTGGCCTTACACTTTAAGCAAAATCAATATGAAAAACCAATGGCCGGGTTTCTTAATCAATTTTGCGAAGAAAACAGAAATTTGAATTCCATACCGGAAGCAGAGATGGCGGATGTATTCCAAAAGACGGTTTCTAATATTCACCAACTATTCGGCAGCTATGCCTTTAAGATTTTTGATTCCCGCAAAGACATTGCGAGCCGCTTTAATGCCGCGTTATTTGACGCAGAGATGGTTGCTGTAAGCACAACCAAGATATCAAAAAAGATTTCCCCGCAAATGAGGGAAAAGGCTTTGGCGCTATTAGCAAAGGAGTTTGAGACTAACAGTCTATTCGTAAAGTCTATCACTGCCTCAACCAGCGACGATCTCCACATTAAGCGCCGAATTGCGGTTGTTAAGAAAATAATTCAGAAACTATAAATGGCTTATAAGAAAAGTAGGCCACGTCAAGATTTTGACAACGGCCTCACCCATATCTCAACGACACTTAGGGTTGCCAGCACAAGTGGGATTCAACCTGACGTTCTAGAACTCGTGTTATCTAGCTCAGTGTTATTGTGCAGTGCAAAAATCGAAAGCTACACGGAAGATATTTTCGACAAGATAGCCGATGCCCTATCCACCAGCACGATAAAAGTGCACAAGTTACCCTTGGAGTTGCGCACCTACTTGTTTGGATGTAACGATCCAATCACCTCGGCATATAAAAGACATGTTGCGTTTGGCGAAGAGAAGGCATTCTTGAAATCTATGGGTAACTATTTAAGTACTTCGACCGTTGCCAGTTTTTCAAATCACCACAGTGCGATACCAAGAGTATCTGGCAATCAAATATGCGGAAAAAAGAAATACCCATCTCCAGAGAATATAGAGTTGCTATACAACAGGTTGGGAATTCCAAATATTTTTGCTAATCTAAACAAGATTGGCAAAAGGGACGTGAAACTGGAATTGGATTCGTTCAATAGTCTAAGAACAGCGCTTGCCCATACCGGTTTAGGCCCAACAATGAATGCGGCGGATATACAGGGGCATCTTTCAAAAATGCAAGGAATGATCGGGCTAATTGATCGAGAAATCAGTAGACATTGCATCAGGTGGATGGGTATGGCTCATTGGCAAAATGTTGCATGCTAGATAGAGTCGCTTTCAAAGTAGCTATAATGGCTGCAGTATTAGAAATTAAACATCACTCAGGCTTAAAGTAACAATATGGCAATTTACAAATACGCCCAATTTCTTACGCAATCTAATCATGAAGCGTTTGATCAGGCCTACGCTCCGGGGACGCTAACTCCATTCAGTGGAATTTATCGCTGCGAAGGTTGCGGATTAAATGAGGTATCCACACACAATCATCCCCTTCCTCCGCAAAACCATCATCAGCATACGCCACAGCAAGGCGCCGTTCGGTGGCGGCTGGTTGTTGCTACAAGATAAGCTCTAATTAAAGGGGGCGTGTTGCAATAGTATTTGCAGAGGATCGAAGGGGGGGCTCCATCGATCCTTTACTTGGCCGAGTAGTTGGGCGAACACCAGCCCTGCGAATCAAGTGGGTCAGCATCGTAATGGAGCTAATGGGGTCAGCATGAACTGACCCGGGTCAGTTCAGCCTGACCCCTTTGATTATATAGAGCCTGGCCCCTTTGATTCCTCCCGTTTAATTCGCCAATGCATCAACAATCTTTCAGTAGTGTTGGCACGTCGAAATGTTCAACAGTTCAGGAATTTCGAAAGAAATGGTATGAGCCAAACAACCACAAGCCCGACCGGCAAGAGAATTGATTTCAAGGCCGATGTGCCCGAAATCTTATATAGGCAAGCAGGAGGGCTGTGTTCTGTTCCTCGATGCAAGAATCCGACGATGGGGCCATTTCATGACCGCGCAGGGGCGGTAAACATGGGAGTTGCCTGTCATATATACAGCGCAGCGGAAAATGGCCCTCGTGGGTGGGGTGGAAAAGATGCTGACTTCATTAGCAGCGAAAAGAATGGGATATGGTGTTGCGCATATCATGGCAGTTTAATTGACAAAGCTAAAGGCTGCGACTATCCCGCAACTGTCTTGTTTGCTTGGAAAGCCTTGGCTGAAGCACGACAGTTGAAAAAAATGAACGATAGCCCATCTCCATTGGGGTGGGTTGAGTCCATCGAATTTACAGAATTTCCGGTACTCAGAGCGCTCCCGAAAGTGACTCTTTCACGCCGAACGCTTCTATGGGGTGCAAACGGAAGTGGAAAAACCTCTCTTTTGGAAGCGGCAGCGTCACTCTCTCACTCCAGATATGCAGAGAGGTTTAACGGTACGCGCATAAGCAATGCTCGGGGCGAATACGAGGCTGCGGTCTTTCGCGCAATGGTCACCTATTCGACTGTCGACACGCTGAGCAAAGTGTTGAATCTGGATATCGCGGGTGTCGAAATAACTAGGCGTGAGGGGGCCGTACCATGCTTATTGCCGCCCGGGGATCTAGAAGTAATATATTGCTCCGAGAATGATCGTTATAGGCTACCTGATGAGGACGATATCGATTTTATGATGAGAGTTCTTAGTGTCGACAAGAGTGCTCTTTTTGCACTCGCCAAGATCGGTACCAACACGCTCATACCCGGCCAAATCAAGATTGAGCAGGCAATGGCTGACGATGATGATGGCGAGGGCTCGCATCCCGCATTAAAAGATGATGGGCGGCCGTACTACGAACTGTTATTTAAGATGGCACCTATGAAGGATTTCCTTCCCTATGAATTGCTTTCTGGGAGTGAGCAAGGCAGGCTCATTCTTGATCTACTTATCACTAAAGCTCGTGAAATCAGTAAGCAACGGCTGACCCTCTTGCTTATTGAAAGTTTAGCGATAAATTTTGATTCCGGTAATTTCGAAAAATTGCTGAAAGCACTTGGAAAAGAGGAATTTCAAGTCTTGGTGACTTTGCCGCCTGGTAGAGAGAAGGATATTTTGCAGGTTGGCGCTAAGCCGCCTGCACTGCAGACACGGGACTACCTAGAGTCTTGGCAACTCGCTACCGTATAAAGATGGGCTAATGGGGGCAGCATCGCAATAATTTGTTAAAGAACCAGAATGAAAATTTCAATCCTCCTTCCTCTTTCTCATACTGCTTGCTGCGCTCCCGCTCACCGTGGCTGCGGCAGAGCCCGAGGTGATCTACTGGAACTCGGATGCGGGCAAGGCGTTGCGCGCCAGGATAGCGCCCGATGAAGATTACTGGCAGCTCATTCCCTGGTTCACGGAGCAGGTGAACCAGACCTATTGCGGTGTGGCCAGCGCGGTGACGGTGCTGAATGCGATGCCGATCAAGAAGCCGGTCGATCCCATCTATGCGCCGCATGCCTATTTCACGCAAAGCAATTTCTTTACGCCGGAGGTGGTGAAGGTCATCAGTCCGCAGACGGTGCGCAATCAGGGCATGACCCGCGATGAGATGGTGAAGACGCTGATGCGGCATGGCGTCAAGGCGACGACTGTTGCGGGCGATAGCGTGGATGAGTCTGCACTGCGTGCGCTGGTGCAGAAGGCGATGGGCGATGACGGGCAGTTTGTGCTGGTGAACTTTTTGCGCGAGTCGTTGGGGCAGGCAGGCGGGGGACATTGGTCGGTGTTGGCGGCCTATGATGCGCAATCGGATCGGGTGCTGATCCTCGATGTGTCGAAGTATATGTACGCTCCGGAGTGGGTCACTATCCATACGCTGCGCAAGGCGATAGACACGCTGGATACCACCAGCAACAAGGCGCGGGGGCTGGTGTTCGTATCGCAATAGGGGCGCTGCAATTAGCTAAAGGGGCTTGGCTCGAATTAAAGGCGAATAAAGGGTGCTGGAGTCGAATTGTTGGCAAGGGTTCCTGTTGTCAATTCGCGTTATTCGTGTAAACTAACCTGCATTAGTTCACTGCGAGGTCAATATGATCACCGTCAATATCCACGATGCCAAGACCCAGCTTTCCAAGCTGGTAGATCAGGCTGCACAAGGCGAGGCATTCATCATTGCCAAGGCGGGCAAGCCGATGGTGAAGGTTATCCCTTTGGGCAAGGCAGAAGCGGGAACCAGTAACCGCCTTGGTTTCATGGTGGGCGAATTTTCCGTGCCGGATGATTTCGACCAGATGGGCAGCGGTGAGATCGAAAGTCTGTTTATGGGGCGCAAGGCTTGAACCTATTGCTCGACACGCATCTGTTGCTGTGGGCGGCGAGTGAGCCGCAAAAACTTTCCACCAAGGCGCGCAACCTGCTGCTCGATCCCGCCAATCAACTCGTATTCAGTTCAGCCAGCTTGTGGGAGATCACGATCAAGAACGGACTTGAGCGTTCGGATTTCAACGTCGATCCGCGTCGCCTATGGCGTATGTTGCTGGTTAATGGCTACCGCGAATTGTCTGTTACCAGCGAACACACTGTTGCAGTGAACGATCTGCCTCCTTTGCATAAAGACCCGTTCGACCGCATCCTCGTAGCACAAGCTCGTGTTGAGGGGCTGATGCTGTTGACGGCGGACAAGATGGTGGCGAAATATGGCGAGGGCGTAAAGAAGGTGTAGGCTCGGAACCAAATGGGGAAAACAATGAGCAAAACAACCAAGCTGCGCAACATCCACCCCGGCGAAGTGCTGCGCGAAGAATTCCTGATCCCGCTGGGTGTTACCCAATATCGTTTGGCAAAAGAGATCGGCGTGACCGAAGCGCGCATTTCAGCGATCTGCTCCGGAAAGCGTGCGATCACGGCGGACACGGCGTTGCGTTTGGCTGCGTTCTTCGGCACTTCGAGCGGTTTCTGGCTGGGCTTGCAGGCGGATTACGATACCGAAGAAGCGGCAAAGGAATTGGGCGGCGTGCTGGCGCAGATTCATCGCTTTGAGCCATTAGCTGCATGAGGTTTTGCGATGAGCGAATTTTACAAGCTCTGTCTACAACACTTGGCTCAAAGCGAGTTGGATGTACAAAATAGCCAGCTTATTGCGCAAGAAAAAGTGTTTGATTTACTGCGTGCGTCTTTGCTTGCGAGATATACCGTGCCAATGGACGTGCATCACAATAGTTCTGATAGGCAAGAGCAATGAGCAAATCTACTAAGAATCAAAAGGGTCAGCATCAAAATAGCTTTCAAAGAAAGCTAATGGGGTCAGCATCGGAATAGTTTTGAAGTGGAAAACACCGCGGACTAGGCTCGAATTGTTTTTGCGGTGATTGAAATCAAATCGAACCGTCCTATTTCTTCTCACATCCGGCATCTCAACATCGGCCCTCGCCTCAAATGAAAAAATCCGCCCCAAGCAAAGCCGAGATCGCCTTGATGGAGCCCTTCGTGGGCCTTACGCTGGAACGTATCCATGTGCCGACTAGCCGCGAGGAGTTCGCGTCCGCCGCTGCCGAGATCAAGGCGGCGGGCATGGTCGGGTTCGACACTGAATCGAAGCCGACGTTTGCCGTGGGCGAGGTGAGTGAAGGGCCGCATCTGGTTCAGTTCGCCTTGCCCGACAAGGCCTACCTGTTTCAACTGCATCACACGGCGGGGCATCCGTTCCTGGTCGAGTTGCTGCGATCGGAACAGCTTATCAAGGCGGGCTTCGGCCTCAAGTCGGATGGCGGGCATATCCTGCGGAAGCTGGGGGTGAAGCCGGGCGGCCTGGTGGATCTCAATACGGTGTTCCACAAGGCAGGCTACCAGCGAGAGATGGGCGTGCGGACGGCGGTGGCGCTGGTGTTCCGGCAGCGTTTCGCCAAGTCGCGGTCGGCCACCACTTCCAACTGGGCGCAGCCCCAGCTCACCTCGCAGCAATTGCTCTACGCGGCGAACGATGCCTGGGCGGCGCTCAAGGTGTTTCGGGCGCTCGACCTTTCCGGCGCGGACTCGCCCAGCAAGCCTTTGCCTGCGGGTGCCTCGAATAGCCAGGCGCGCGCGAACTGGTATGCAAAATTGTGCGGCTGGGCGAAAAACAGTTTTAGAATACGACGACTCAAATGACGCAAAGCAGAGAGCTAATGGGGGCGGCATCGCAATAGTATCTGGAGCATTAAACAGGGTGGGGGAAATCGGGACTGCCCCCACCCTCACTGATCGTCTGTCTGCCGGGTCAGTGCAGTTGTTCGTGCAGGCACAGGTAGTTGCCCTCGGTGTCTTTGAACCACGCTGCCTTTTCCGATCCTAATACGCAGATGTGGTTGGCCGTCTTGAGGTTGGGCATGTCGTAGTCTTCGAAGCTGATGCCTTCACCTTCGAGTTCTGTAATGACCTTCTCGATGCTTTGCACCTCGAAGCTCATCGCCGTGTAATCCGACTTTGTGCCTTCGGGCTTGGGAATAAGCGCGATATGGTCGCCTTTGCCGCAGGCGAACATGTAATTGCCATCGGCAGCAAAGCCTTCCGGCTCCAGCCCCAGCTTTCCTTCATAGAATCTGCGCGCCCGATCCATGTTCATTACCGGGAGGATCGTAGTCACGCCTGCATGAGTTAAGGAAGTCATTTTCGTCTCCTTACAAATTTGGTTGAGAATGCGATGTGCGACCGCTCAGGCTTGGCCGACATTGCGCCACGAGTGGTGGGCAGCGTGCAATCTGCCCGATGTGAGATGTGCATGCGTTTCAGCATGACTAAGTTATGCGCCAGGCTTGGCCGTGATCTGCCATTCAGGTGACGCATGGCCTGGATGAAGGAGTATATTATTGCGCTGCAGGCGGAATAAAAAAACTAGCTTGTCAGTGTATATATCATCAACTAAAGGGGTTGCTCCTGACCATTTTCGGCGCATCAATTAAAGGGGCCAGGCTCGAAATAATTTCGAGATAGTTAATGGGGTTAGCATCGCAATGGTTTTATTCATCGCCCGCAAGGGCGATGTTCTTTTCTGAAACAAAGGGGCGTGCCATGGAGTTGGCCGAACTCGGTTTGGATAGCGGGCTTGAGCAGCAGGCAAGCAAGGTGTGTGGAGCAGGCCGGCGCCTGGTGCGGGTGACTGCGGTCGACCGCGGGCGCTATGTCGTGCGCGATGAACATGGCGAAGTGCCAGCCGAGCTGACCGGCAAGTTCCTTTACACCGCCGCATCCTCGGTGGACATGCCTTGTGTGGGCGATTGGGTGTGCGTGCAGTATCACGATGCGGATACGGCTGCGAGCATCCATGACGTGGTGCCCAGGAGGTCTTTCCTGCGGCGCAAGTCTCCCGGCAAGAACATCGATTTCCAGATGATCGCGGCGAACATCGATGTGGCGTTCATCGTGCAGTCGTGCCATTTCGATTTCAATGTGCGCAGGCTGGAGCGCTACCTGGTGATGGTCAACGAGGGGCATATCGAGCCGGTGCTGCTGCTGACCAAGACGGACCTGGTGAGCGCGGCGGAGCTGGAGCGCATGCTCGATCATATCCGCGCGGCGGGCATCACGGCCCGCATCATCACGCTCAGCAACGTGACGGGCGAGGGCGTGGAGCAGGTGAAGCAGCTCATGGCGCCGGGCAAGACCTATTGCCTGCTCGGCTCTTCGGGTGTGGGCAAGACGACGCTGATCAACCAGCTGCTGGGCCGTGATGCGCTGGAGACGCGGCGCGGTCAGCGGCACCGGCGAGGGCAGGCACACCACCACGCGCCGCCACCTGGTCGTGCTCGACAATGGCGCGCTGCTGATCGACATGCCGGGCATGCGCGAGCTGGGCATGCTTGTGCTTGGGGGCGGGCGAAGGGCTGGACGACAGCTTTGCCGACATCAAGGCGCTCGCCTCGCAATGCCGCTTCGCCGATTGCAGCCACGGCAACGAGCCGGGCTGCGCGATCCGCAAGGCCATCGAAAACGGCGAGCTGAACGCGGAGCATTACCAGAGCTACCTGAAGCTCAAGGCCGAGTCCGATTTCAACGAGATGTCGTATGTGGACAAGCGGCAAGAAGGACAAGGCGTTCGGGAAGATGGTGAAGTCGGTGTTGAAACAGAAGCGCTAGTGAGATAATCGAAACAGATCATTGCACCAAGCCTCATCATAAAGGAGATGCCTGCATGAAATCGTTCCTCCGCGAGAACCCCACCATCGCTTTTGGTCTGGGTTTGCCGCTGCTGCTCGTTGTTGCGTTCCTGCTGGTTTCGGGCATCCCCGCTCTGCTGGTCGATCCTCCGCAATACGATGTGATCTATGCTACCGAATACAACAATTACCCGAATGGTGTGCAGATATCGGTCGTGGACCATAAGGTTCAAGTCGATCTACCAGGGCAGTGCGATGGGTTACCAGAAACCGCGTCTGTGGCGTTACAGCCCGAGGTCTGGCGGGGTGCAAGGAGATTTCCATCATGTTGCCGCCCGGTCTGACGCCGCCCGGACAACGACCCATCGCTCCAGAGGATGCGGCAAAGATCACGCCGATCGACGTCCCCGATCTTGCGGGGCTGACGATCGATTCTTCCAGCGTTGCACCGGACGGATATGAATTCAGCTCGGGAACGAATGGCTATTCGGGCGATGTCTTCACCGGACTGTTCTATTCCGGACGCTACCGCAACGAGGCGGTGCTGACGAAGAAAGGGCGAAGCATCCGCCTGCCGAATGCCGGCAACACGTATTACATGAATAACACGCGCTTCATCGGCTGGGTGGTGACCCCATGATCTGGCTGTTGCTGCTGATCGTCGTCGTCGTGCTGCTTGGCGGCGGCATGTGGGGCTGGCCGCTGCTGGCCGGGATACTGGGTGCGTCCAGCGGTGACGGACAAGCCCAGCGCGCTGGAGAACATCGCGCAGCTCATGCGCAACTACGACATCACGCCTGCCGAAGTGGAAGCTGCCTTTCATGCGCCTGCCGCTGCGCAGCCTGTGCCTGTCCGGCGCAGCAGGGGCGATATCGCCAAGACGCTGTTCATCTATCTCGGTGCGATCTTCATCCTCGCGGGCATCGGCACCTATGTGGGCACGTTCTGGGAGAGCATGGGCAGTGCGATGCGGGTCATCATGACGCTGGGCGTGGGCTACATCCTGCTCATCGTGCAGGTTTCCGCGCTGCATGAAGGACAAATATCCGCGCCTCATCCTGCCGCTGGCGCTGGCCTCCGTGTTCATGATGACCGGCGGCTGGTTCGTGCTGATCCATGAGGTCTATCCGCACGGCGACAACTGGCGTGCGGCGGTGCTCGCCGTATTCGGCGTGATGGCGCTGCACCAGGGCGTGTTGCTCGGCAAATACCGGCTCACCGTGCTGGCGTTCACGACACTGTTCTTTGTTTACGGGTTCATGCAGGTGGGCCTGGATATGCTCGGTGTCCCGCTCGATTACATCGCCATTGCTCTGGGCGCCTCGTTGTTTCTGGTGGCCGCCGCGCTGGAAAAGATGCCACAGCGCGTGCTCGCCGAGCCCGCTTTGCTGATCGCCACCTTCTGGATGAACAGCGGCCTGTTCGACCGCATCGTGGTTGCCACCTCCGCCAGTTGGGCGAGCCTGATCACCGGCGTGTGCGTGATGTCGGCAGCATTTGGCCTGCACAAGGCGGGGCGCTATCCGCGCCTGACCGGCCTCGGCTATTTCATCGGATCGATCATGGCCTACGTCGGGCTGTTCGACCTCGTGCACAACACGTCATTCGAACTTGTCTTCCTCGCGGTGGCTGCGTCCATGCTCTATGTTTGTGTGGTACTGCAAAGCCGGGCGCTGCTGTTCACCACGGTCATCGCCATGCTCGGCTTCATCGGCTATTTCACCGCCAAGCATTTCGCCAATTCCCTGGGCTGGCCCGTCACGCTCGTGCTCATGGGCATCGCGTTCCTGGCTGTCGGCACGATCGCCATCCGGGTGAAGCGGCAGATCTGACCATCGGGGGCCGCATTGCAATAGTTTCGGCAGGCAATGCATCGGCGAGCCGCTAACGGCGCAGGCATGAACATCAAGGGATTGTGAGGAAATGGCACTCCAACGGGTGATTGTTGACCAATATTGAAGTGAATTACTATTAACCCTGCCGATAAATACTATAGTGGCAGATGTAATGAGCGCGCTGTTCCGCGTCACCCATGCCAACCTTGCGCGCATGAATCAAGAGAGTGCCGAGCTGACCAATTACATCTCCAAGACTCAGGGGCGCTATTGAGGCGTGGCCCCAAAGCCGATGTGCCTGCATCGGCTTGGCCTGATCAAGATTAATGTCGAATTCAAGGATTGCATCCCTATCATTTCGTGCCGTCGTTATCGGAATAATGCTGGGCTGGTCGCTATTGGCCAGTGCAGATGCCGCAACACGTAACGACGGAAGCGCCGCTGCCAATGCCAGCCTGAATGAGGTGCCGCTGGTTCCGTGGGCAAAGATCGTCAGGGTTCCCGGCAACAATGCGAACACAAGGAGCTGCTGGAGACTGCCGCTCACGACGCACGTACCCGGCAGCAAAGTTGTCAGTTTCGGTTTTAGCGATGCGAGCTACTTGTTCTCGCTTTATCTCGACAATCCAGGTTCAGTTCCGCTGCAACGGCTGCTGGTGGTCGAGCCGCCCTGGCTGGACGATGTTCAGGTCACTCTGATGCAGCCCGATGGTACCACGGCAGGAGTTCAAAGGCGGAGACCAGCTTGAACTTCGAGCATCGCGCAATCCCCCACCTGAAGCCAATTTTGAATTGACCTTGCCACCGGGGCGGAGCAGCCTGCTGGTTCGCACGCAATCACGCGAGCCGTGGAGTCCCTCACTTCTGGTTGCGATGACGTTGTGGGAGAAGAGTGCCTTTCTCGCAGCGGACAGCAGCGCAGCGCAGTATTACGGGCTGATTTACGGCGCGCTGGCGGCATTGCTGATCTTCAACCTGATGTTGTTTTTCTCGGTACGAGAGACAGATCTATCGCGCATACGTTGTCTATCTGTTCTTCTTTTCTGGCTCATGCAAGCCACCTACACCGGGCATCTGTTCCCGTGGTTGTGGCCGAATTCTCCCGCAGTGGAGCAACTGGGCGTACTCGATCTTCATCTACCTATTCGAGCTGGCCGGGCTGTTTTCGCGATTCAGTTTCTGGAGCTACGCACCCAGTTGACCGTGCATATCGCTAGCAAAGTGGTTGACCCTGGCGATGTCTTGCGTCGTTGTCGTAACCGCGTTCGGGGGCTATGGTCTGCACGTGTCCACGTGATTGTATGGGTTGTCGCCTATACGCCCTTCGTGCTGCTGTTCGGAATCTGGTCTCTCCTGAAAGGGAACCGGGCCGCCCGTTATTTCCTGACTGCAACGACAGCAGGATTTGTCGGCACCTTCATCACCGCTGCGAGCGTGTCCGGAATCATACCGTATTCACTTTATGGCTATCGAGCGATAGATATCGGGATGCTGCTGGATGCATTGCTGCTCTCTCTGGCGCTGGCGGATCGGCTCAGAATATCGCGCATGGAAACGGAGCAGGCAAGAGCGCGGCTGATCGAGGCGACCCGCTTGTATACCCAACAACTGGAAAATGAAGTTGCCGAACGCACGCTGGAATTGCGCAATGCCAACGCCATCAAGGATCGGTTCTTTTCCATTGTTGCCCACGATCTGCGCGGGCCGATCGGTAGCATGGCGATGTATTTTGAAATGGTCGAGTCGGTAGATAAGTTCACCAACGAGGGATTGAAAAAAGTCCGCATCACAATCGAAAGCACTCGCGATCTGCTGGAGGAGTTGTTGACTTGGGCCCGCACCCAGCAGGGGGAAATCAACTGCCATCCGGTTGCCTTTGACGTGAGCAAGGCTGCGTGGGAAATCCAGGAGCTGTTTTCTACCCAAGCGCAGGCCAAGGACATCCACCTGGATCTCAATATCGATGAAGCATGGGTCTTCGCCGACCAAGCCATGATCCGCACCGTGCTGCGCAATCTGACGCATAACGCCTTGAAGTTCAGCAAGAGCGGAGGCTCGGTGCATGCCCGCCTGACCAAAGGCGAGGATAGTTGCCGGATTGCCATTATCGATACCGGGGTGGGCATGAGCGAAGAGATGCTCAACAACGTGTTCAGCCTGACCGCCAAGACCCGCGTTACTTCAAGCAATGTTGAACCCGGGACTGGCCTGGGATTGGTATTGTGCAAGGAGTTTATCGAGAAGAACGGCGGCGCCATCGGCGCGCAAAGCGAACCGGGGAAAGGTTCGAGCTTCTGGTTCAGCCTGCCTGTTGCCCGGCCTCAACCGGCAGCGCGTGATCAGGAAGAGGCTGTTGCAGATAGCTGATTGGCGCCCCGCCAATTTTGTTTAAGGTTTCGGACAATCGGGGGCCACGTTTTAAACTTTCCCCGTCGATCTGCAAAAGACTAGCCGGCTGTTGCGGTGGCTGCAGTGTCCGCACCGAGCGATGGGCACCTTGTGGAATTCAATGCGCCGGGCTGAAGGGGCTAAGAGGCTGCCTCGTCCTGGGTATTTGTTGTCTGGCATTGAAGTGACGTACCATTCGCCTTATCGAAAAATATTGCAGTTAGCGGAGTCGGGATCGAATTGTTTGCAGAGAACCACATTCAATAACCAGAGGGGGCATCATGGGCAGCAAAGACAAGAGAAAAGAATCGAAGGGCAAGAAGCCACAACCCAAACCGGTGCCAGCGGGGAAATGATCGGGCGCCGATGCTGTAGGCTGACACAAGAGTCGAGCAAGCTGTTGCTGGAATAATAAAAAAGCGGTACCGGAGGATGGAGTCTACATAGGGAAGGGCGGTTTCGCGCCACGCCTCAGAGGCAACGCGAAGCTGCCACTTTTCTGTTCTTGTAATTGATTCACACTCATTTGATCGAGGGAATGACTATGGGAAACAAAGTGGCTTTTTCTGTACCGATGCAGAGCAAGAAGGAAGTGCTTGGCGAAGGCCCGACCTTTCACGAGGCGATTTTCAGCATGCTGCAAACCGCCAAGGTCTTCGAAGGTTTCGAGAAGTCTGAGCTCATGTACCTTGCCAATCACATGCGGGCCTACCAAGTGCCGGCGGACGGGACGATCTATCACGAAGGTGACAAGGGTGGCTATTTCAGCGTGCTGATCGAAGGGCGTATCTCTGTCTACAAGGAGGACAGCGATAGCCAGGTCAAATTCCTCAATGTGATTCCCCCGGGAAGCATCTTCGGGGAGATCTCCGTGATCGACAATTTCCCCACCTCGGCGAGCCTGGTGGCCGAGTCCGATGTGGTCATCGTGGACATGAGTCGCGAGAATTTCCAGCAGTGCGTGAACCAGAATCCGGCTTTCGGCGTGCGCCTGCTGTGTCTCGTGGCGCGCATCCTGTCTGCGCGGCTGCGTTCCGTCAGTGGCCGGCTGGTGGATTACATCGACGTCTGGGGGTGATGGGCTGGCATCGCCCATTCCGGCGATTCGCCCCATCATCTGCAGCGGTTCACTGGGTGAGCCCGTTGTGAATAATCGGGGCAGCCCCCGTTTTCTGAGTGACCATGACATCATCGTCCAGCAATCAGCGCATCGTCATCATCGCCTGACGAGGCCAAGCCGTTCGATCTGTTCATCATGAAGGATGTGCGCACTTCATTGCAGTTCGCGGCCTTTTAAGAAATGGGCGGCGCTGCCGACCTGCGCGAGGGTGTGGACAAGGTATGGCGCAAATCCTGCGGGGTCGGGGTGATGTCGCGGATGGTTTTGACGGGGTGGCCACCGCCATCTTCATCGGTTATCCGTGGGAGATCTAGGTTGGGCAACCAGAGAGGCGGCAGCTTCTCCGTCATAGGGGAGCAAGCAAGTCGGGTACTCCCCTTTGTTAACGCAAAAATCACATTGCGGTCGAATCCATTTCGCTACACTCCAAGACATTACTCATAGCAAGGTGAAGGTGGATGGAGTCATGGTAGAGAAGATTCTCGAGGGGCTCAGGAAGGACGAATTCACTTTTTACTATCAGCCGGTGGTTTCGCTGATCACCGGCAATGTGATCGGTGCCGAGGCGCTGATACGCTGGGTCAAGCCGGATGGTTCCGTGGTGCTGCCGGACGATTTCATTCCCGTGGCGGAGCAATCGAACCTGATCTGTTCCATCACGCGTCATATGTTCCCCAAGCTGGTGAAAGACCTGCTGGTGATGCTCGATGTCGACGAGCACCTGATGCTGTCGTTCAATGCTTCTGCCAGGGACTTCATGGATGATCACTTCACGCGCATGGTGCTGCATCATCATGCGCAGGCGAAGCTGCCCGAGAAAAGTCTGCAACTGGAGCTGACGGAAACGGTGACACTGGAAGCGGACGAACTGGTTCATGCGCGTCTGCTGTCGCTGCATGAGAGCGGCATTCCGCTGGCGATGGATGATTTCGGCATCGGCTATTCTTCGCTGGATGTGCTGAGCAAGTGGCCATTTACGACCATCAAGCTGGACAGGGGCATCATCGGGCGCATGCTGGAGTCGGAGAAGAATTCCACCATCGTGGAGTCGGCAGCGCGCATGGCCCATGAGTTGAACATCAACGTGGTGGCGGAAGGGGTGGAGAGCAAGGAGCAATACAAGCATCTGCTGCAATCCGGCTGCACCAAGGTGCAGGGCTACTGGATCGGCAAGCCGATGCCGCTGGACAAGTTCATCACCTTCGTCAGGCAGGACATGCGCTGGTCCGGCCTGCCCATCGGCCTGATCCATATGGCCATCATCGATCATGTGCAATGGCGTAAACAGCTGGTGAGCGAAGTGACCCGCCTGGCGATGCTGCCCAAGGATGCGGCGAACCGCCGCTGCCTGAACAGTCCGCCGCTCTCGGTGCATGAATGCAAACTGGGCAAATGGTTTCACGGGGCAGGGCGGGCCTTCAACGAACGCCCTTCATTCCGCGCGCTGGATGAGCCGCATCATGCGTTTCACGAGGTGGGCTGGAGGCTGGTGGAGATGGTGGCCGGCGGGGCCGTGCTGGACGAACTGACCCCGCACCTGCGCGAGCTTTCAACGCACTCGATGCAAGTGATGAATTGTCTGCAGTCACTGGAGAACGAGGGCTTGGTCGATATGCATCAGGTGCATTCGGCATGGAGCGGGCATGAACCCAGTCCTGCTCCTCGCAGACTGAGAAAAAGGCGCTGAAGTCCAGGGCTTCTGTACCGCCGTGAATGCCCGCTGCCCTTTCAATTAGGGCGCGCGACTTCGCCCCATCATCTGCAGCGGTTTACTGGATGAGCCCGTTGTACAGGAAGAATGCGTAGGCGCCGATGAGCCCGCCGCCGACAAAACGGGGGATGCGCCCCAGCGCCGCGATTGACAGGAAAATAACCGCCCCGGCCCCCAGAATGATGTAGGTGCCAATCAGGAAAGAGCTGGGAATCTGGATCGTGTTGATGACTGAGAACAGGCCGATGCACATCGGGATGCTGATATGTCCATCGCCGATCTGGGAGCTGATGACGATGTCGGGTCTGCCGATGTAGGCGTAATAAAGCGCAATGAACGCGTTGGGCATGACCATGAGAAAGCCGCTGATCCAGCCGATCTTGGCGAAGCTGATGAACGGGCTGTTCGTTTTGGACACCCAGTCCACCAGGTGGTCGACGGAAAAATAGATGCCGTAGGCGCATGCAGCGATGAGCAGCAGGTCGATGGCGATCGACCAATGAACCGACTTTTCTTTCCTGATGTTGTCCTTCAGCACTTCAAATACGTGCAATATCTGCCAGAACAGGAACAGGCCGATCAGGATCAGGCCGTCGTAGAAGTTCAGTTTCTTGTCGTTGGCCAGGGCCCAGAGCGTTCCGGTGAACAGGAACAGGGCGATCAGGGTGAACAGCAGGTTGAGCCGGTTGATGCGGGAGAATTCCGCATGCTTCTTTTTCAGGGCTTTTGTCTTTGGCAGAGCCGCGGCGGAGCCAAACAGCGCAGACATCCCGAGGATGAAGGTCAGGTTGGTGGCATTGTTGACGATGCAGTTATCGATCACCAATCCGCCATTGCTGGCTGACTTGCTCATGACCAAGGCGAAGACGAGATTCGGGAAGCCTGAACAGTAGGGCATGATGAGCGTGCCGAGCACTGTCCCTTCAAAGCCCTTGCTCTCCATGGCATGGAGCCGCCAGATCATTACTGCATTGGCAACGATGAAGATGGCGAGCTGGACTAATGGCTGGGCTGCGTAAGTTTGGATGGTGCCGATATCGATTTTGCCGCCCGATTGGTTGATTTGCGAGGTCTGCAGTCCGAAATTTCGGCCGGAATTATCTCTGCACGCCGTACCGTGGTCAAATATATCCGGCAGCGGGACGGTTGTGCGAATGGCTATAACCGTAAAGGCGCGGTTGTTTCTCGTTGGGCTTGGCGCTCCACTGCGGGTTTATGTAAACTGCGGCTTCTCGAAACACGGACCTATTCAATGAACGACTCTTCTACCCAGGCCGCACATGCTGCAGCCGAACGCATCGTAAGGCATTTCCAGGCTCAAGGATTCAAGGGCATCACCGAAGCACTCATCATCCAGATACATCGCCGGGCGGGGGATCGGACAGAGATCGATGAGGCTTTCGAGGCCGCGCTGGAACAAGACAAGCCGGCTCCGGTGCAGCAGTTTTTCGAGATCCATCCCTACGGACATTTCGCCGAATTCCGCAGCTTCGACGAGGCGAAGTCGGCTTTCAAATCCGACTTTACCCCGGCGCTTCGCAACGATATCCCCAAGGTGTTCTTCGATCAGGCTCCTGTGGTGCTTGAAGACCCGCTTGCCAGCGGCACCAAATACGATGTGATCATGAAGCTCAGGGAAAACGACGATGGTTACGCTGTCGCCATTCTCATGAACGACCCGGACGCTTCGTTCATGGACTATATCGGCACTCACCTGGGGGGCGACTGGAAAAAGATCATGGGTGATTTCGAAGTCGCGAGCACTTCTCTGGGGGCTGAGTTCGATCTCCGCTAAGGTGCAGTGCCCTTGCAGCGTTCAAGCTGGACGAATTCGACAGCTTGAACGAAGTCCCCTTTAATGCTGCTTCTTGCCCTTGGGTTTATCCCAGCTCTTGAATTTCTTCCTGCAGTATTCCAGCAACTCTTCGTAATTCTTGAAGTGCAGCTCGAAGCCTTCTTCGCGCGGGGCGTCGAGTTCGCAATAGTCGTTGCTGTGATCGCGGCAGGCTTGCGGGCGGGTCTCGTAGATGCCGCAGCGGCCGTCGGGCTGCAGATGGGTGCAGCGGCCTTCGAACAGCAGGTACCAGGTGCCTTCATCCCTGAAGGCATGGACGCCCTGGTGCGACACTTGCCAGAGCAGGTTGGAAAAATCCTCTTTGGAGCGCGGGGTGGCTATCGGTTGCGTGACGTAGGTGCAGCAGGTTGCGCCTTTGCAGGACGCGCATTTGTTTTCCGGTGTGTGCTTCATGTTTGCTACGTTGATGGTTGATTCGGGTGAGGTTGTTTCAAGTTCGGTTTTGAGGGGAGCGATGCTACCAGTTTTTGTGGCCGGTTAATGGGGCGGCAGCGCAATTTCTTTTCAAAGTATTTAGGCTCGGCCATGCGTTCCGCAATCCGCAGCCGGCAGTAACGATGCTGGACTTTCCGAATCGTATAAAATGTCGCCCGCCGGTTTGGGGCGCAAATCAACGGAACATGTAATGGAAAAAAACGAGGGAATGGATTTTGAGGCGGGTAATGTGGGACAGGTGAAGCCGCTTTCCGGCGCCAAGCGCAAGCTGATTATCATCCTGTCCCTGCTGCTGAGCGTGGGCTTTGCGGTCGTTGAGCTGGTCAATTACTACGTTTCCAAGGCGGCCATCCGCGAATCCATTGTCGCCAACGAGCTGCCGCTGACTTCCGACAACATCTACTCGGAGTTGCAGAAGGATCTCATCCGCCCGGTTTTCATTTCTTCCATGATGTCCAGCGATACTTTCCTGCGCGACTGGGTGATCTCGGGCGAGAAGGATGTGGGGCGCATGACCCGGTACCTGCATGAGGTCATGGGGCGCTACAACACGTTCACCAGCTTTTTTGTGTCCGACCGCACGCGCACTTATTACCATGCCGACGGCGTGCTGAAGACTGTGCGTCCGGACGAGCCGCGCGACAAGTGGTACTACCGGGTGCGCGACATGGACAAGCCCTATGAGATCAATCTCGATCCGGACCTGGCCAACAAGGATGCGTTGACCATTTTCGTCAATTATCGCGTGCTGGACTACAACGGTCGTTTCCTCGGCGCGGCGGGTGTCGGGCTGACGGTGGATGCCGTGCGCATCCTGCTCAACACCTACCAGCAGCGCTATGCGCGCACCATTTATTTCGTCGATCCGCAGGGCAAGGTGGTGATGGCAGGGGATGGCTCCAGCCTGCGCGGGAAGGACATCCGCTCGCTACCCGGCATCGGCGCGCAGGCGGACCGTATATTGCAGAAAGAGGGCGGCTCGTTCCAGTACGAGGACCACGGGCGGAGCAACCTGCTGAATGTCCGCTACATACCGGAGCTGAACTGGTATCTGTTCGCCTCGAAGAACGAAGATGCGATGCTGGACGGTATCCGCCACACGCTGTATTCGAACCTGGCGCTGGCGCTGCTCGTGACAGTCATTGTGTTGCTGCTGACCAACCTGACCATCAGCCGTTATCAGGGGCACCTCGAGGTGATGGCGACCACCGACAAACTCACCGGCCTGTCCAACCGCCAGGCGTTCGAGATCCTGATCGGGAAGATGTTGCCGGAATCCGGGCGCAGCAAGAAGCCGCTGACCGCGCTGCTGATCGACATCGACCACTTCAAGAAATTCAACGACAGCTACGGCCATCTGGTGGGCGACAAGGTGATCCAGCATGTCGCCACCGTCATCCGCTCCATGCTGCGCCAGTCGGACATCGTGTGCCGCTGGGGCGGCGAGGAGTTCCTGGTGGTGATCAAGAATTGCACCTCCGAACGAAGGCTTGCGCGTTGCCGGGAAGATCTGCGATGCCGTGCGCAATACGCCGCTTGAGATCGATGGCCAGCAGCTGAATGTCACCATCAGTGCGGGCGTTGCCCGCGGCTTCGACGAGGAACGCCTGCTGCTCGATGCCGACACGGCGATGTATGCGGCCAAGGAGGCGGGCCGGGATCAGGTTAAAACGGCCTGACACCCACCGCGTTCGCGAGTACCTGGTGGCGATCGACCATCGCAGGCAGCAGCCATCATTATTCCTGCGCAGTTGGTCTTTCTTCCCAGTCTGCTGGTGAATCGCTGGCAGCTGTACGATAATCCCGCGCTGTTCGATGGGTTTTGTTTGCAATATCACTAAAGGAAATCGGTATGTTTGGACATGGTGTCATGCGTTTGTGCTGTATTGCGTCTGTTTTGTCCGTTACGGCTTGTGCATCAACGACAAAGGTGAAAGATGTCACTGCCGATAAGAGGGGGTACATGACTACGAACTTCTCGCTTCAATCCATCAATGCTGAAGTGGCCAAGAAGTTATCCGGCAATGTCATGCCCGCTGAGAACTTCCGGGAGCTGAAAACCACTTTCAGCATGGAGTCGGTGCAGATAGATGGAAAGAAAGCCTTGGTGGATGGTTCGAATACTTTTTACCCATTGGGAAATGGCGCCGTTCAGCAAATGACCGAGTATTCTGCAAATGGCATCCCGATCAATTTGTTTTACGCCATCAAGTACGGGGTACTTTCTTTGAAGTGGCAAAGCGTGCCTCTGCAGGGCAGCGTTGCGAATCCCATGCTTGAAACAAAGCAGATTTCCAGACTTGATCCGATCCCTGCCCGCGCGGGGCAGGAATTCAACCTTGGATTTTCTTCCGGCTATGCACAACGCGCGAGCCCCCAGCCCACCTCTCGATGGGCATGCAAGACAAACAAGGTGAGCCCTGCCAATACAATAGACCCGAAATTGAAAGGCCAGGCCATTGAAGTCGGTTGCGAGTTCACAAATGGTGATGCGGGCTCGGTGAGCGGGCGCACAACGTGGTTGGTTCTCGAGAACTATGGAGTTCCGATTGTTATCGAATCGGCGACTGCAACGGGCAAGAGCACATACAAGATTACTGAAGTCAAAGTCGAAAACTGATTGGGGAAGTGCGAGAGTTAAAGGGGCCGGGCCCGCAGCCAGCCCCGATTAACCGCTTAATATGCGAACAAAAACAGACAAGGCCGGCTTGTTCAAATCCATCCTGGGCGGTTGGGACATGCTCATTCTTTTTTTCGTTGCTGCCTCGGCTATCTATTTTTATATGTTCCTGCCCAGGGATATACGCGGACAGGCCGATTACCGGCCTTTCAATATCGCCGCCATGGGAGGCAGTGCAGGCCGGCAGCTTGTCTTCTGCCATTTTGACCGGGGGGCAGCACATGCGGTGCAGCTGGATCGGCTGCAATGCATGCCGGAGAATTCGAAGATCAGCACGCTGGTGATGCCCTTGTCGGCCGGGCGCCTGCCCTATGACAAGGACGATCCGGATGACTGGAATGCGTACAAGGTGATTCCCGGCGAAGTGAATGCACAGATGATCGAGACCGAGACTTATTACAACTCGGATAGCCTTGTCACCCGGTATCGGGTAACCGGCAACATGGTCGAACCACTCAGCCAGCTCTGGATCACCAGGGGGATGCGCCAGATGTTCGTGCTGATCTACCTGCCACTCGTTTTCGTGGCTGCAAGAGCCTTGATCGCCCTGGCGCGCTTCGCTATCCGGAAAAACAGCTTCGGCAAGGATGAAGTTCCGGTGGATTGATGGCTGCTTCGACTTGATCCCCGCCATGTCACCCCTGCTTGAAGAGCTCGCCCGCCCCTGGAAGTTGGTCACTCTTGCTGCCGGCGTCGGCCTGCTGGTCTGGGGCTCGTTCTATTACCGCGCCCCGGACTGGGATATCCCGATCAGCCTGATCATGGCGTTGTTCGCATATCTGTCGGCTGGCTGGTCCATGCACGTGATGGTGGAGAGGCGGTGGCGCGACTTTCCGCTGATGCTGGTGGCGACCTGGTGGACGGTGGATGGCTGCTACTCGCTCTATTGGTATTTCAATGATCCGGCAGCGCTGGCGGCGATGCGCGAGGTGAATGCGCCTGCTTCGTTGTGCCTGTACTGGATGTGCGGCCTGGTATGGTTCTGGAACGGCTCGATGAAAGAGCTGGCGGCAAGGCTTGGAATCAAGTGATCTGAAGCCGCTGAAGGATATCGCCGGATGTCTTGTCCTTGGGCTGCCGCAAGGGAGCGGCGCTTCACGAAGCAGGGAAGCGCCGCGGCAGTCAGTCAGCCGTGATCACTCTTTGACGACACGTTCGTTTTCGACTTTGACCTTGTCGCCGGCACTGACGCCGGGCAGGGTGTCGTAACGCAGGACGCGTTCTTCACCATTCTCCATCTTCACGGTCACATCGTAGACCATGGTCTTCTTGATCTTTTCCTCGATCTTGTTGCCGGCGATCGCACCGCCAACCACGCCCGCGATGGTGGCCAGATCGCGTCCCGTGCCTTGGCCCACTTGATTGCCGATGACGCCACCCGCGACGCCGCCGGCGATCACGCCCAGGCCTGAACCTTTACCTGCCTGCTCGACTTCCTTGACGGAAACGACTACGCCGCAATTGTCGCAGGGGGCTTTTTGTACGGGGGCGGCAGGCTTGGCGTGAGAGGGTTTGGCGTGTGCCACGACTTTGTGCTTTTCCGCCGGTTTGGCGGCCTCGGCAACCGGTGCGGCGGCAGGAGTTGCAGCAGCCTGTTCCTTGGCCTTTTCTTCTGCCATGGCAGCTTTGACTTGAGCTGCGATTTCTTCGCTGGAAGGTTTTTGCGAGCAGCCGCTGAATGCAAGCGTGCCGATCATGATCAAAATGCCGAATGTGCTGATGCGTGTTGTGTCGATGTTCACGATGGTCTCCATAAAACGCCATTGTAACTTCACGAGGCGCTGTTCGAAATTATTAACAGGAAATTCGCCCAAATTCCGTAAGGATTCTAGAGTGAAAGACCTGATTTGCGTCCGGTTGGATTAAGCTGGCGTCCATTCGTTCACTGTTGAATGGACGGCCCCGGATGGCTGATGGGGCGGCATTGCCCCTGTTTTAGGTTGGAGCCATGGCGCTAGCATGAGCGATTTGGATATCGTTGCCAACACTCAGAATGCCGTAGCCCGCGATTGCCCTGCCGGCGATAGTCAAAAGTGCTAGGCTCGGTTCGCATCTCATCTTGTTCACTTGCTTTAACTGTCACATGAGTTTTTCAATCGACATTCGCGAGAAAGACGGCCTGCGCACGCTGCACTTCGAATCGGGCAGCACGCAGGGCGCGATGCGCATCGGTCATCCCTGGGAATTGGCGCTGGAATACACGCGCGTGATGATGGCCTGCCTGCTGATGCGCGATGCCGGCCGTTTCCCGCGCCAGGTGTTGCTGATCGGACTCGGGGCCGGATCGTTGACCAAGTTCCTGTACCGCTATTGCCCGGCAGCGCACCTGACGGTGGTGGAGATCGCGCCGCGCGTAGTGGAAGTGGCGCGGGTGCATTTCGAGCTGCCGGACGATGCGGCTCGCATCGAGATGGTGATCGGCGATGGTGGCGAATATGTGCGTTCCACCGGCAAGACATTCGACCTGATCATGGTGGATGGTTTCAACGAGCATGGGCATCCCGGCGATCTCAATACCTTGCCGTTCTATCAGCTATGCCGTGCTCGGCTGAGCGAGCAGGGGCTGCTGGTGACCAATCTCATCGGCCTGAGCGATAGCGTGCTGGGCGGTTTTGCCTATATCGACCAGGCCTTCGATCATCGCGCAGTTCGGTTCCCGCGCTGCAAGAGCGGCAACACCATCGCTTTCGCCGCGACCGGGGAGAGTATCGACCTCTCGTTGAACGAGCTGAGGCTGCGGGCGTTGGCGCTGGAAGGGCGTAGCGGCCTGGCGCTGATGCCCACACTGAACCGGCTGGAGGGTTCGGAGATATGCCCGGAAGACCGGGTGACGTTCTAGATGGCGGGGGAATATGCGCCTCGACGGCTCTGCGACAGCCAAGATACAATTGGCCGACAGCCGTCTCTTTGCAGGTAATCCTTAATGAAGTTTCCTTCCTGGTCCTGGAACAGATTCCCTTTCAACTTCAATTTCAAGTCGCATGGCGTGGTGTTGCGCATCATCGTGCTGCTGCTTTTGCTGGGATTGTCCGGCTACATCTACTACCTCGACGCCACCATCCGCTGCCGCATTCGAGGGCCGCAAGTTCGCCTTGCCGGCGCGTGTCTACGGCCGCTCGCTGGAGGTGTATCCGGGGCTGAAGCTGACATCCGTGCAGTTCGTCGATGAGCTGAAACGGATCGGTTATCACGAGAACCCGCAGCCGAACGATCCGGCGACCTATCGCCACACCTTGAACGGGGTCGATTTCACGACACGCGACTTCGTGTTCGGGGACGGACCGCAATCTTCGCAGCGCCTGCGCATCGAGTTTGCTGACGGCAAGGTGTCCCTGCTGCAAGTGCGTAACGGCGCAAGCGTCAACGCCAATCCCGTCGCCAACGTCGACACCAACGCCGCCAGCGGGGTTGGTGCCGTCACCAGCGCCAGTCCCGATCTGCCCATCCTGCGCATGGAACCGCCGCTGATCGGCGGCATCTATCCCGGCCACAACGAAGACCGCGAGCTATTGCGGCTCAACCAGGTGCCCAAGCTGCTGATCGATTCGCTGATTGCCACCGAAGACCGCAAATACTATACGCACTGGGGTATCGATCCGCGCGGCATCGCGCGAGCCCTGTACAAGACCGTCACCGGGCAGCGCATCGAGGGCGGCAGCACGATCACCCAGCAACTGGTGAAGAACTTCTTCCTGTCTTCCGAGCGCACGCTGGCGCGCAAGGGCACCGAAGTGCTGATGGCGATGCTGCTCGAGATGCACTACAGCAAGGACGAGATCCTCGAGACATATCTCAATGAAGTGTTCCTGGGGCAGGACGCCAACCGCGCTATCCACGGTTTCGGCCTGGCCAGCCATTTCTATTTCGACCGCCCGCTCGAACAGCTGGAGCCGCAGCAGGTCGCGATGCTGGTCGGCATGGTCAAGGGGCCGTCGGTGTATGACCCGCGCAAGAATCCGGAGCTGGCGCTGAAGCGGCGCAACGTCGTGCTGCAGGAGATGGTGAGCCTGGATGTCATCAGCCAGCGGCAGTTCGTCGAGGCGCGCCAGAAGTCGCTGGGTGTGGTGCAGCGCGCACCCACCGGTACTTCGCCGTATCCGGCTTTCATGCAATTCGTGCAGCGCCAGCTGCAGACCGATTACCGTGAGGAAGACCTGCGCAGCGAAGGCTTGCGGATATTCACCACGCTGGATCCGTTCGTGCAGCAGCAAGCCGAGGAGGCGCTGAAGATCGCGCCTGGCGGCGATCGAGAAGGGGCGCAAGAACGCCGCCAACACGCTGGAAGGTGCGGTGGTGGTGAGCAGCACGCAGACCGGCGAGTTGCAGGCGATGGTGGGCGGGCGCGATGCTCGTTATGCCGGATACAACCGTGCCATCGATGCGCAACGCCAGATCGGTTCGCTGGCCAAGCCCATCGTCTATCTCGCGGCGCTCGAACAGCCGGATCGCTACACGCTGATCACGCCGCTGGATGACAGTCCGCTGGTGTGGAAGCAGCCCGGCACGACCGACTGGAAGCCGCAGAATTACGATCGAGAGTTCCACGGACAGGTGCAGTTGCGCACCGCGCTGGCCCATTCCTATAACGTGGCCACCGCACGCATGGGTATCGACCTGGGGATCGGGCATGTCCTCGACCAGCTGCCGCTGTACGGCATCGACCGGCGTCCGCCGCCTTTTGCCTCGTCCCTCATCGGCGCCTTCGAACTGTCGCCGATCGAAGTGGCGCAGCTTTACCAGACGTTCGCCGACGGCGGTTTCCGCACGCCGTTGCGTGCCATTCGCGCAGTCGTCACGGCAGACGGCAAGACGCTGCAGCGTTACCCGCTGAACGTCGAACAGGTTGCCGCGGCGGCGCCGGTCTATCTGCTGACGACGGCCATGCAGGGCGTGGTGCGCGAGGGGACCGCGCAGCCGATGATCAACTGGCTGCCGGCCGACCTGAATGTGGCAGGCAAGACCGGCACCACCAACGATCTGCATGACAGCTGGTTCGCCGGATACACCGGCGACCGCGTGGCCGTGGTGTGGGTCGGCCGGGACGACAACAAACCCTCGGGATTGACCGGTGCTTCGGGTGCCATGACCGTCTGGGGCGAGATGATGAAGAACATCCAGCCGGAGCCGCTGCAGCCTGTGGTGCCCGATGACATCGAGATGGCGAACGTCGACCCGGTCACCGGGGCGCGTTATAACGACGACTGCAAGACCGGTATCATGCTGCCTTTCATCAAGGGCTCCGCACCGAAGGATGTCGCGGCGTGCGCGTTCCCGGCCGCCGAGGCAACGAAGACCGGCGAGCTGCCGGTCTGCCACCAAGCCTGAGGTGAAACCTGCCGATGCCAAGACTGAAGCGAAGCCCGGGGCCAAACAGGAGCCGGAGAAGAAGAACTGGCTGCAGAGGATATTCAATTGATAAAACATTACAGCTTATTCCTCATTCCCGCATTGCTGCTGGCCGGATGTGCCAGCGTCCCCACACCGCCCCCGGCAGCGCAGCCCTCAGTGCAGCTGCCGATCCCTGAAGTGGTGCCGCCGATCCCTCAGCCACCGAGTGAAGGCATCATCGTTGCGCCGCCGGCACCGGAGCCGAAGCCGGTCATGTCGGAGAACCATGCGGTCATCGCCTTGCTGGACCTGGCGCAACGCGACAACGAGTCGGGGCGGAGCGAGGCGGCTGGCGCATCGCTGGAGCGCGCGCTGCGCATCGAACCGCGCAACCCCTGGTTGTGGCACGAGCTCGGGCAATTGCGCCTCACCCAGGGCCACTATGCGCAGGCGATATCGTTCGCCCAGAAATCGACCACCTTTGCCGGGCGTGAGCGCCGCTTGCAGGCCCTGAATTGGCGCCTGATCGGCAATGCCCGTGTCGCGCAGGGCGACTCTGCCAAGGCCGAGCAGGCGTTCAAGCAGGCCACGGACATCGAGCAGGCGGAAGCGAACAAAGACAAGTTGCCGTTCACGAACTGAGCCGCGCAGGCCGGGTTTCAGACCGGGCGGAGCAGCGCTTGCGGATACGGTTTGCTGGGGTAGTGGAAGGCGATCGGGCCATCCGGCTCGGAGTGGACGAACTGCCTGACGAAGGGGTCGTTCGAGTCGATCATTTCGGCCACTTCGCCTTTTGCCACCACGATGCCTTCGTGGATGAAATAGACGTAATCGACGATCTTGAGCGATTCCGACAGGTCGTAGGTCACCACGACGGAGGACACGCCGAGGGCATCGTTCAGCTTGCGGATCAGGTTGGCGATGGTGCTGAGCGAGATCGGGTCGAGTCCGGCGAACGGCTCGTCGTAGATGATCAGTGCGGGGTCGGTGGCGATCGCCCGGGCCAGCGCCACGCGGCGTTCCATGCCGCCGGAAAGTTCGCTCGGCATCAGCTTGTGGGCGTTGCGCAAGCCGACGGCCTGCAACTTCATCAATACCAGGTCGCGGATGACCTCTTCCGGCAGGTTGGTGTTCTCCCGTAGCGGGAAAGCCATATTGTCGTAAACCGACAAGTCGGTGAACAGGCCGCTGACCTGGAACATCATGCCCATCTGCAGGCGCAATTTGTACAACTCGTCGTTACTGAGTTCGTGGACGACCCGGTCCAGGAATTTCACGCTGCCTTGCGCCGGGCGCAGCTGGCCGGTGAAGAGGCGCAGCAGCGTGGATTTTCCGCTGCCGCTGGCACCCATGATACCGACGATCTTGCCGCGCGGAATGGTGAGGTTGATGCCGTTCAGCACCTTGCGCGGGCCATACGAGAAATGCAGGTCGTTGACTTCGATCAGATTATTCATGGTTCGATATGGGGGGGTAGGCTTCCGGGCGGGATTGTTACATGAGAGCGCGCGGGAATAAAGCCGGTGGCTCAAATCGTTCCGGTCATGAACCAAAAAATGCAGGACAGGCCGAACTACTCCCTTCTTTCTTTGTCAGCAAGCGGTTTTTTACCTTTGGTTTTTATAAAGGGGCCCAATTCGGGTACCATCCGCAGCTTGATCAACTGTCAATCACTCTGGAGTCAGCTACATGAAGCAACCTGTGCCCCTGCGAGTCATCCCAAAGTCCAACATGTTTCGCAAAGGTGATGTTTTTGTTCTCTTCGGTGAGCTGTTCGGTCGTGGTTATGCCAATGGTTTGATCAATGAAGCACGCAAGGCGGGCATGACCATCGTCGGCGTCACCGTCGGGCGCCGGGATGAGCACAATGCCTTGCGCGCACTGACCGATGAGGAGCTGGTGGCGGCCGAAGCCAATCTGGGCGGGCGCATCATCAATGTGCCGCTGATGGCGGGCTTCGACCTGGATGCCCCCGCCGGGACGCCGACCCCGACCGACATGCTGGGCGAGATGACGCTCAAGAGCTGGCAGGACGACAAACTGGACTTCGCCCACATCGAAAAATGCCGCGAGGTCGGTGTCAAACGGTTCAAGGATTCCGTCGCCAGGGTGATGGCCGAGCTGGATGGCATGATCCCCGATGGCAGCAATGCATTCTTCGCGCACACCATGGCGGGCGGCATTCCCAAGGTCAAGGTGTTCCTGGCGATCGCCAACCGCATCTACAAGGGCCGGGGCGAGCGCTTCATGTCTTCCCGCGCGCTGCTCGACAGCGATCTGGGCAAGCTGATCCTGATGAACTTCGACGAAGTCACCGCCAACACCTTCCAGTACCTGATCGAGGGCAGCGCAGCCATCCGTGCGCGTCTGGAAAAGACCGGCGGGCAGGTGCGTTATACGGCCTATGGCTACCACGGCACCGAGATCCTGATCGGCGGCCAGTATCAGTGGCAGACCTATACCAATTACACCCAAGGCCAGGCCAAGATGCGGCTCGAGCGCCATGCCGAGGCGGCCTGGGCCCAGGGCATCAAGGCGACGGTGTATAACTGCCCGGAGATCCGCACCAATTCTTCCGACATCTTTGTGGGCGTGGAGCTGTCGCTGTTCCCGCTGCTCAAGGCGTTGATGAAAGAGGGCGACGGAGCATGGGCAAAGACGCAGTGGCAAGCCTGCAACGACCTGTTGCAGGAAGGCCATACGATCGAAACGCTGCTGCAGCAGATCGAGGAATACAACCTGAGCAGCGTGTCCGAACATTTCCGCAATTTCGCCGCATGGCCGATGGATAACTCGGTGGAGCTGGCGGACCTGATGATAGGTACGTCGGACGGGATCACCCAGATACACAAGGACCGGAAAGCCCTGGTGACGGATATCCTGAGCGCGCTGGTGCTGGAAGGGACCGGACCGTTGATGTTCCACGAGACATCGAACCCAAGCGGGCCGGTGCTGTGGCTGAACCACGACATCATCGCCAGGCAGTTGAATCTGATGCACAGCTGAATCCGGATCCGAACGGAACGAAGTCAGTCCATCTCAATCACCGCCATGCGCAAGAAGACCTGGCTCAGTTGGAGCAGCGGCAAGGACAGCGCATGGGCGCTGCATGTGTTGCGCCAGTCCGGCGAATACGAAGTCGACCGGATTGTTCACCACGATCAACACGGCATTCGATCGAGTTGCCATGCATGCCGTGCGTGTCGAGCTGTTGCGCTTGCAGGCCCAGGCGGCCGGTTTGCCGTTATTCCTGGTCGAGATCCCCTATCCCTGTTCCAATGAACAATATGCCGCCGCCATGACAGACCTGGTGGCGCGCGCCCGCAGCGAGGGGGTGCAATGCATGGCGTTCGGCGATCTGTATCTGCAGGATGTGCGGCGTTACCGCGAGGAGCGCATGCAGGGCACCGGCATCGAGCCGGTGTTCCCGTTGTGGGGAATGCCGACGCGCCAATTGCTGCTGGAGATGCTCGCGGGCGGTTTGCGTGCCTGCCTTACCTGTGTCGATCCGCGGGTGTTGCCTGCCGGGTTCGCCGGACAGGAGCTGACGGCCGGGTTGGTGGCGCGCATGCCGGACAATGTCGATCCGTGCGGCGAGAACGGCGAATTCCATTCCTTTGTGTTCGCTGGACCGATGTTCACTCAGCCGCTCGATATCGAGATGGGCGAGGTGATTGAACGCGACGGCTTTGTATTTGCCGATTGCGGGCTGCGGCGTCAAGTTTCGGCGTCGTAGCGTCAATACGAACCAGCGTCAGGGCGCCGCCTTTTCGGCCGCTGTCTGCATCCCAAGTCCCCAACCCCCGATTTTCTTGATCGCCGGTCCCGTTGTGGGATCGGGACCTGCTGAAATCATCAGGAACTGACTGACGGCATGCTGCGAAGATCATCCTGTATCTGCGTTCTTTCTGGCCGAGAGGGTCGTGCGAGGCGATCCCTGTCTGCCGGTGGCGCCGGATGGGGGCATGCTGCTTGATATAGAATGACCGGAAATTCTGATGGGCGCAGTCGCGCGGGTTGTGAACGAACGATCCGGCCTCGCGCATCATACCGGGAGGAGTTGCCGTGAGCCGCAAAGAGGCTGCAGACCAGCATCGCATCCCCCTGTCCGAGCTGGAGCAGCGGCTGGGCTGCACGAGCGCGGGACTGAGCAGTGCAGAAGCCTCGCGCCGCCTGGCCGAATACGGCAGCAACGAGCTGAAGGCGCGCAAAGAGACGCCCGAGATCGTCAAGTTCCTCCGCCAGTTCACCAATTTCTTCGCCCTCCTGCTGATCGCCGGTGCCGCACTGGCTTTCCTCGCCGACTATCTGAAACCGGGCGAAGGCAATTTCCACATCGGCGTCGCATTGCTGGTGGTCGTGCTGCTCAATGCGCTGTTCACCTACGTCCAGGAGCACGAAAGCGACCGGATCATGGAAAGCTTCCGCAACATGCTGCCGCACATGATCTCCGTGTTGCGCGACGGACAGGTGTCGCGCATCGAAGCGAGGCTGCTGGTGCCGGGCGATGTGATCCTGCTGGAAGAAGGCGACCGTGTCCCCGCAGACGGGCGATTGATCGAAGTCAATCAGCTCAAGGTCGATCACTCCTCACTGACCGGCGAGAGCGAACCGCAACTGCGCAAGCTGGCCTGCACGCACGACAACCTGCTGGAAAGCCGCAACATGGTGTTCTCCGGCACGCTGGTGCAAAGCGGCAACGGCAGGGCGCTGGTCTATGGCACGGGCATGAACACGCAGATCGGCCGGATCGTCCAGCTTACCAAGGAAACCGTCGCGGTCGAGACGCCGATACGCAAAGAGCTGCAGCATTTCATCCGGATCATTTCCGGGATCGCCATCGGCCTGGGCGCGCTGTTCTTCGCGCTCAGCATCCTGCTCGGCAATCCGCTTCATCGGCAGCCTGATCTTTGCGATCGGCATCATCGTGGCCAATGTGCCGGAAGGCCTGTTGCCCACCGTGACGCTGGCGTTGACCATGGCCTCGACAACGGATGGCCAGGAAAAATGCGCTGATCAGGAACCTGGAGGCGGTCGAGACGCTGGGTTCGACCACGGTGATCTGCACCGACAAGACCGGCACCATCACCCAGAACCGGATGAAGGTGTCCACGCTGGTGATCGGTGAGCGTGCATGGTCGGCCTATCAGCACGGGCTCGCACAGGCGCCGGGTTTTGACGAGGCATGGGCCGCGATCGCTTTGTGCAACAACGCGCGTCTTGTCCGACCAGACTTATCCTGGGCGATCCGACCGAAGGGGCGCTGCTGGTTTTTGCGCAGCGGATGAAACCGATCGGCGGATCTGCAAGCCCGTTTTCCGCGTATCCACGAAAATCCTTTCGATTCCGCCACCAAACGCATGATCACCACGCACACGACACAGGCCGGGCAGCCCAATCTGGCTTACATGAAGGGCGCGCCGGAAGTCGTGTTCGGCAAATGCACGCATAGTTGCGGCAGGGAGTGCTGGTCGAATTCGATACGGCAGCCCGGCAACATGCGCTGGAAACCTATGAACGTGCTGGCCGCGAGAGGCGAACGCGTACTCGCGCTGGCATTCAAATCCACCGGACAGCGCTCGAAGCCGATGAGGATGGATTTCATCTATCTGGGACTGGTCGGCATGCTGGATCCGCCGCGCCCGGAGATCGCGGATGCCATCGACAAGTGCCGCGCCGCAGGCATCCGGGTGTTCATGATCACCGGCGACTACCATGTCACCGCCGAATCCATCGCACGGCAGGTCGGGCTGTTCACCGGTGACGGGCAGGTGATCGTCGACGGGAGAATTGCAGGACATGAGCGATGAGCATCTCTCGGCTGTTGCTGGATAGCCGCGAGCTGGTCTTCGCTCGCTCATCCCCGATGCAGAAGCTGCGCATCGTCAAGGCATTGCAGAAGAAAGCGGGAGATCGTCACGGTCACCGGCGATGGCGTCAACGACGCACCCGCCTTGAAGAATGCGGACATGGGTGTGGCGATGGGCGCTGTCGGGCACCGATGTCGCCAAGGAGGCCGCCGACATGGTGCTGATGGACGACAATTTCGCCACCATCGTCAATGCCGTCGAAGAAGGCCGCACCATCTTTGCCAACATCAAGAAATTCATCGCCTATATCCTGTCCAGCAACAGTGCCCGAGATGCTGCCGTTCATCGCTTTCATCGCGTCTCGGAGCGCCGCTGGCGCTGACCGTGGTGCTGATCCTGTCAGATCGACCTGGGCACCGATCTGCTGCCAGCCCTGGGGCTGGGGCGGAGCCGCCGGAACACGACGTGATGAAACAGCCGCCGCGCAGCCGCGACGAGCGGCTGCTCAGCTGGCCGCTGCTGGGCATGAGTTACGGCATCATCGGCATGCTGCAGGCGGCCGCCGGATTCTTCGCCTTCTTCGTCGTGCTGCATCAGGGCGGCTGGGAATGGGGCGACGCGCTGCCGGTAGTCGGGACGCTCTACAAAACCGCGGTCACTTCGTTCTTCGCCGCGGTCGTGATCTGCCAGATTGCCAATGTGCTGATCTGCCGCACCCGGCGGCAAAGCATCCTCTCCGCCGGCATCTTTGCCAACAAGCTGATCTGGGCGGGCATCGCCGTCGGAACTCGCACTGGTGGCCGCGATTTCTCATGTCCCGTTGCTGCAGCCATTTTTCGGAACGGCGCCGATAGGCTGGTTCGAAGTGTCGCTCGGCTTGCCATTCGCCGCTGCGATCCTGCTGGGGGACGAATTCCGGCGCTGGATGATCCGGCGGGAAAATCGCTTTGTGCAACGCTGGCTCACCTGGTAGCCAGTGCCGGTTTGTATGTTTGAACTTGCGCGGACTGTTTCAGGATATCCTGCCGCTTAGGATAAACTTGGGGCACCAATAAAAACCTGTCTGGTATTCCATATAAACATGACAACCACACTTCCCGTCCTTTCCCTCCTTGAAACCCGCGTGCTGGGTGTGCTGGCCGAGAAGCAGCGGACGGTGCCGGATACCTATCCGATGACGCTGAATGCGCTGGTGTCGGGGTGCAACCAGAAGACCAGCCGCGACCCGATCATCGAGGCGTCCGAGTCCGAGGTGCAGGCGGCGGTGGATAGCCTGAAGTTCCTGTCGCTGGTGATGGAGACAAGCGGCGGGCGGGTGGCGCGCTATGCGCACAATACCGAGAAGGTGCTGCATATTCCCGCCCAGTCCACCGCCCTGTTGACCACGCTGATGCTGCGCGGGCCGCAGACGGCGGGCGAGTTGCGCATCAACAGCGAACGCCTGCACAAGTTTGCCGATATCTCTTCGGTGGAGAGTTTCCTGGCTGGAGCTGGCAGAACGCGAAGCAGGCGCCCTGGTGGTGGAACTGCCACGCCAGCCCGGCTCGCGCGAAAACCGCTGGGCGCATCTGCTCTCCGGTGCGCCGGCCATCGAAGCACAGGTTGCATCGGCATCCGTCGGCCAGTCAGGCGATGTGACGGTAGGCGAGATCGCAGCGCTCAAGGCCAATGTCGCCAAGCTGGAAACAGAGGTGGGCGAACTGCGTACGCTGGTGGACAAGCTCTACAAGGAGCTGGGCGTTTCGGCCGGCTAGGATGTTCAGGCGGGCCTGGGGGCTTTGCCTTTTGGTGTCGTCACAATAATCATAATCACTGCCAGATTCGTGAGCAGAGCAAACAGGGGGAGTTTGTGAAGCAAGAGAAACGCAAGGAAGACAGGTCGGTCATCACACGCCAACCGAAGGGCAAGCTCCAGATCCTCGATGGGAGCCGTTGCATCTATGTTTTTGCGGTGATCGACATGTCGCAGATGGGCATCCGGCTGCTGACCAATGCACCGCTGGACACCGGGAAGAACGTGCTGATCAGGTACCAGGCGGATGGGGTCGACCTCAAGTTGAATGGGACCGTGGTCTGGGGCGCGGATTCTCCCGGCGATTCGAAAAATTCCGAAGAATCGGGCCGTTACACTGTTGGTATCAAGGTGGCCAGCCCGACGTTCCTGCAAGCTTTCTGGTAAAGCGCACGGGCCTGGAAGTTCATTTGGCCGTAAGGATCCCGGCTCATCCCTCATACCCACTTCAGGAGTCCGCCTTCTACGGCGGTGGGATGATTTTTGAAAGTCGTGTCAGCGGCGGAACAGATTGCCGCGTTACTGGAATACCAATTCGGAAAGGAAAAGTAATGAAAACCCTACAAGTAGCCGCATTTGCATCCCTCCTGTTGGGCAGTTTGGCGGCCCATGCAGGAGACCCTGTCATCCATGTCACTGTCGGCGGCGAGATCAGCCCGGGAGTCTATGGCAGAGTCGAGGTCGGCAATGCGCCTCCGCCCCCAGTCGTCTATGCGCAGCCCATCGTCGTTACCCAGCAGCCGGATGAAGGCAGGCCCATCTACTTGCATGTGCCGCCCGGGCATGCGAAGCACTGGGCTCGTCATTGCCGCGAATACAACGCTTGCAACAGGCCGGTCTATTTTGTGAAATCGGCGGAGTACGAGCCTGGCTACCGCGACCGCAGGGATGGCGGGCGTCGCGACGAAGGCCGCCGTGACGAAGGGCGTCGCGATGAAGGGCGTCGCGATGAAGGCCGCGGCGATGAAGGACGCGGACACGGGCGCAGGGATGATGACCGTGAAGATGGGGACCGCAGGGGTAACGGACGCGGTCGAGACTAAGCAAGGAGACTGCAACCTGGCGGCGGTACCGGCCAGCCTGAGTGCAGTAAACAAATGAGCCTCTGATCGATTCCCTTGTGGGGTGATCAGAGGCTCATTTTTTCGGCTACTAGTTTATTTGCGGCCTTTTTTGCAGGTGACGGCGACGATGTTCAAGGTATCGCTGTCGGGGGCAACGGCGATGGCTTCGATCTGGCAAGTCTGCCCTGCCGGTGTCTTCTTGATGGCGACGTTGTAGTCGCTGCCATCTGGCAAGCGGGTGTCAGGGAAGACGAAGTTGCCGTTCTTGGTGACCTCGACTTCTTTCATGCCCTTGAGCTCAAGCACCAGCCCTTTGCTCTTGGCGGCGAGTCCGCTGACGGTTCCGCCGACGGCATAGCTATTGGTCGTACAGTTGACCGCGACATTGCTGATTGCAGCGCCCGCGATGCTGCCGCTGCCCTGGCTGACGGTGCAGGTCTGCTTGACCGGCATGGCGGGCGAGGATTTGACGGTGACGGTGTAAGTGGCGCCTTTCTTCAATGGCTTGGAGAATTTGAATTTGCCGTTGGCCTTGACGCTCAGGTCGTCCGCGCCGTTGAGCTGAAGCACCAGTTCACCGCCGGCAAGCCCGGAGGCGGTACCGCCAACGGTGAGAGCGGGAGGCAGGGGCGGCGGCGGGGGAGCTGCCTTTTCTTTCTCGCCGCAACCGAACAACCCGGCGATCAGGGTTGCCACTATTACCGCACGCTCTGTCTGAGTGAATTTCGTCATCATTGGCTCCTTCTCCTTGTTATTTGTTTCACCAAGTTTGGGTCAGAACTGTATTTTCAGGCGGCCATGCAAGCCCGAGGATTATGCTGCAATCGCATATCTGGCGTGATTGTACACAGTTTGGGCTGACAGGCTGAATGAGCTGGAAACACGCTCGTTCAATCCTGAGTTGAGCTCAAGAGGCGAGGAAAAGGAAACGAGGCCTAACAAGAGCCAGATGAATGGGGGGCTCGAAAATCTTGCGAGCCCCCTTTAACCTGCGGGAAACTAACCCAGCAAGCCGGCCACCAGCGAATACTGGTTCAAGGCGAGAACGACCTGCTGCAAGCCAACGCCGCCAGTCAGCGATTGGGTCGTCAGGAAATTGAAAAGATTGCTGTTGGTTTGTGCCGCAGGCGACAGGCTGCCGGTCAGCGCGGCAATGCCGGCTGAAGACTGGGCCAGCGCAGAAAGCGTGGAGTACTGTTTGCTGGATTGGTTGATAAAGCCACCTGCCACTTCGCCGAACGAACTTGCAGCGTTTGAGAGCAGTGAAAACGCTCCCGCCTCTCTCGGTATTGAAAGCCGATTGCAGCGTGGTCAAGTTAAGGCTCAGCGTACCGCCTCCACCTGTCGTCGAGGGGGTGAACTCGATCCCCAGTTGCGACAGCTTGGTCAGCGTCGAGTTGCCGTTGCTGATATTGGCCAGCGCCTGGGTGTTGAGTGACTGAGCCAAGCCGGTGGCCCCGGCAACGCTACCTCCCAGCTGATTGCTGGTGCCGTTGATGTTGGTAATGGAGCTTTGCAAGTTATTGAAGGTATCGACAAAGCTCTGTGCTTCCGCGGCAAGGCTGGCGAAGTCAGTGCCGAAATTCTGCCCGCCACCACTCGTTGCAGTACCGGGTTTCAGGGCCTGCAATCTATCCTGAAATGTGGAAGCAGCCGACAACAACTGCCCCAGCCCGGAAAGCCCGACAACAGAAGAAGAACCACCGAACGCACCTTGCGCCGGATAACCCAAACCAGCGGTCAGCAGCCCGATCTAGCGGATTGACGCTGCTGGTATTGCTGATACTGGCAAGAGTGGAATTGGCATTGATGCCCAGTAAAGGATCCATGACGATCTCCCGACAAAACTATGAAAGTTCGCGGGTGAGCCGAACGGCTCGCTCGTAGCTGATTAGAATACTCCTGTGAAATTAAAGTTTCCACACGACTATAACCAGTAGCTGCCCGTGGTTTTGTGGGGTCGCAGCCGCGAAAATCAGCCCGCTTCTTCCTTCGCCATCTCCAGCTCCAGCCAGCCTTCTTCCAGCTCCGCCACTTTCGCGGCCAGCCGTGCATGCTCGCGCATTCAGCTGGTTCACTTTCGCGCGGTCGGGATTGGCATAGGTGGCGGGATCGGCGAGTTGCTGGTCGATGGCGGCGAGTTCGGTCTGCGCCGCGGCCAGCGCGGTTTCGAGCTTGTTCTGTTTCGATTGCAGCGCCTTGCGGTTGGGCTTGGGCGCGTTCTGCTGGGCGCGGTTTTTCCGGCTGCGGCTGCGCGGCGGCTTCGCGCGGGCGGCGGGTCTCGATCCAGCTCTTGTAGTCTTCCAGGTCGCCGTCGAACAGCTTGGCTTCGCCGTCGGCCACCAGCCACAGCTCGTCGGCCACGGCGCGGATCAGGCTGCGGTCGTGCGACACGATCACCACGGCGCCGGTGTATTCCTCCAGCGCGATGGTGAGCGCGTCGCGCATGTCGAGGTCGAGGTGGTTGGTGGGCTCGTCGAGCAGCAGCAGGTGCGGCTTCTGCCAGGCCAGCAGCGCCAGTGCGAGGCGGCTTTTCTCGCCGCCGGAGAAGCTGGCCACCGGGCGGTCTTCGCTGTCGCCGGCCAGGCCGAAGCGGCCGAGGAAGTTGCGCAGCGCCAGCGTGGTTTCCTTGGGCGCCAGCCGTTCCATGTGCTGCAGCGGCGTGGCGGTGCTGTCGAGATTTTCCAGCTGGTGCTGGGCGAAGTAGCCGATGCGGATGTCGGGCGTGAATCTCCAGCTTGCCCGTGGTGGGCTGCAGCTCGCCCACCAGCAGTTTGATCAGCGTGGATTTGCCCGCGCCGTTGGGGCCGAGCAGCGCGATGCGCGCGCCGGCGCGCAGCACCAGTTCGATGTTCTTGAACAGCGTCTTGTCGCCATAGGCGAAGCCCATCTTCTCCGCGCGCAGCAGCAGGTCGGGGCTGCGTTCCGGCGCTTCGATCTCCAGTTCGAAATGGCCGTCGCTGACATGCACCGGGGCGATGCGCGTGATGCGGTCCAGCGCCTTGATGCGGCTCTGCGCCTGCTTGGCCTTGGTGGCCTTGGCGCGGAAGCGGCGCACGAAGTCTTCCAGGTGCGCGATCTTGTCCTGCTGCTTGTCGAACGCCTGGTTCTGCTGCGCGATGCGCTCGGCGCGGGCGCGCTCGAAGTCGTCGTAGTCGCCGGTGTAGGTGTCGATGGTCTTGTCGTGCACATGCGCGATGCGGTTGACGCAGGCGTTGAGGAATTCGCGGTCGTGCGAGACCAGCAGGATGCTGCCGGGATAGCGCGCCAGATATTGTTCCAGCCAGAGGATGGCTTCGAGGTCGAGGTGGTTGGTGGGCTCGTCGAGCAGCAGCAGGTCGGCGCGGTGCATCAGCGCGCGCGCCAGGTTCAGGCGCATGCGCCAGCCGCCGGAGAAGCTGGTGACCGGTGCGTTCCAGCGTGTCGTTGGCGAAGCCCAGCCCGTTCAGCAGTTGCGCGGCGCGCGCCTTGGCGCCGTAGCCGTCGATGGCCTCGTAGCGGTGCTGCGCGTCGAACCAGGCGCTGTCGTGATTTTCCTTGCGCCAGGGTTTTTTCCAGCAGGCGCAGCTCGGCATCGCCGTCGAGCACGAACTCCAGCGCGGGCTGGTCGGAGTTGGCGATCTCCTGTTCGACGAAGGCGATGGTCTTGCCGGACTGCATGGAGACCTCGCCGCCGTCGGGCTTGATCTCGCCGCGTATCAGGCGGAACAGCGTGGATTTGCCGCAGCCGTTCTTGCCGACCAGGCCGATGCGCTGGTCGGCGAAGGCCTGCAGATTCACGTTCTGGAGTAGCGGGATGCCGCCTTGCAGGTAGGTCAGGTTCTGGATATTGAGCATGGGCGCGATGATAACAGAGGGCTGGGGCGCTCCGTAGCCGGGAGGCGGGAAGGGCGCAGCAGCGTCAAGGTTGTATTTGCAGTCACGGGAGCATAATCTTCGCCAGCTAGAGTGATACCCGCGTAACGATTCAGTTGTGCATGACGAGCCAGCGCTCATTTCAACAACCTGTTTCATAACTCAACGTCAGGGATGAATATCATGGCCAATACTCCCGCCCCCCTAACTTCCGAAGAACTGCAACGCATCCACGCCTATTGGCGTGCCGCCAACTACCTCGCGGCCGGCATGATCTACCTGCGCGACAATCCCTTGCTCAAGGAACCGCTCCGCCTCGAACATATCAAGAACCGCCTGCTTGGCCACTGGGGATCGAGCCCGGGACTGGCTTTCATCTACATCCACATGAATCGACTGATCAGCAAATACGATCTGAATGCGATCTTCATGGCCGGTCCGGGGCACGGGGCGCCCGGCGTGCTCGGCCCGGTCTATCTGGAAGGGACATACAGCGAGGTGTATCCCAACAAGGGCGAGAACGAAGAGGGCATGCGCCAGTTCTTCAAGGAGTTCTCCTTCCCCGGCGGCATCGGCAGCCATTGCACGCCGGAAACGCCGGGCTCCATCCACGAAGGCGGCGAGCTCGGCTATAGCGTGTCGCATGCGTTCGGCGCCGCGTATGACAACCCCGACCTGATCGTGACGGTGGTGGTGGGCGATGGCGAATCCGAGACCGCGCCGCTGGCGACATCATGGCATTCGAACAAGTTCCTCAATCCGGTCCGCGATGGCGCCGTGTTGCCGGTGCTGCATCTCAATGGCTACAAGATCAACAATCCCACCATCCTGTCGCGCGTCTCGCACGAAGAGCTGGAGGATTTGTTCAAGGGCTATGGCTGGACGCCGTACTTCGTCGAAGGCAGCGATCCGGACACCATGCATCAGGCGATGGCTGCCACGATGGAGCAGTGCGTGCTGGAGATACGGCGCATCCAGCAGGAAGCACGCAGCAGCGGCAAGGCAGTGCGACCGCGCTGGCCGATGATCGTGCTGCGCTCACCCAAGGGCTGGACCGGCCCCAGTGAGGTGGATGGAAAGAAGGTGGAGGGTTTCTGGCGTGCGCACCAGGTGCCGCTCGGCGACATGCGGAATCCGGATCATTTAGCCAGGCTGGAAGAGTGGCTGCGCAGCTACAAGCCGCAGGAACTGTTCGACGAGACCGGCACGCTGCGTCCCGAATTGAAGGCGCTCGCGCCCAAAGGCAATCGCCGCATGAGCCGGAATCAGCATGCCAACGGCGGCCTGTTGCGCAAGGCGCTGCACATGCCGGACTGCAAGGGCTATGCGATAGCCGTGGCCAAGCCGGCCACGTTCAAAGCCGAGAACACCCGTCCGCTGGGCAAGTTCCTGCGCGACATCATGCGCGACAACATGCACAATTTCCGCGTGTTCGGTCCGGACGAGAATACGTCAAACAAGCTCGACAACGTTTATGAAGTCAGCAAGAAGACCTGGCTGGCCGATATGCTGCCGGAAGACGCGGGCGGTGGCGAGCTGTCGCCGGACGGGCGCGTGATGGAGATGCTCTCCGAGCATACGCTGGAAGGCTGGCTGGAAGGCTATCTGCTCACCGGCCGCCACGGCTTCTTCTCGACCTACGAAGCTTTCGTCCACGTCATCGACTCGATGTTCAACCAGCACGCAAAATGGCTGGACATGTCGAAAGCGGTGCCCTGGCGCGCGCCGGTATCGTCGCTCAACCTGCTCATCACCTCCACCGTGTGGCGGCAGGACCACAACGGTTTCACCCACCAGGACCCCGGCTTCCTCGATGTGGTGGTGAACAAGAGCCCGGCGGTGACACGCATCTATATGCCGCCCGATGTGAACTGCCTGCTGTCGGTGGCCGACCATTGTCTGAAAAGCACCGACTACGTCAACGTGATCGTCTGCGACAAGCAGGCGCACCTGCAATTCCTCGATATGGATGCCGCCATCAAACATTGCACCAAAGGCATCGGTATCTGGGATTGGGCCAGCAACGACCAGGGCAGGGAGCCGGACGTGGTGATGGCGAGTGCAGGCGATGTGCCCACCAAGGAGGCGCTGGCCGCGGTCGTGCTGTTGCGTGAGCATTTTCCCTCCCTCAGGATACGGTTCATCAACGTGGTCGACCTGTACAAGCTCGTGCCCTCCGATGAGCATCCGCACGGCCTGAGCGACCGCGATTTCGACAGCCTGTTCACGCTGGACAAGCTGGTGATGTTCAACTTCCATGGCTACCCCTGGCTGATCCACCGACTGGCCTACCGCCGCAACAACCACAAGAATTTCCATGTGCGCGGCTACAAGGAGAAAGGCAGCATCAACACGCCGCTGGAGCTGGCGATACGCAACCAGATCGACCGCTACAGCCTGGTGATCGACGTGATCGACCGCATTCCCGAACTGCATGTGGCGGGTGCGCATGTGAAAGAAAAGATGCTGAACATGCAGATCGAGTGCCGCAACTATGCGTACGAGAACGGCATCGACCTGCCGGAAGCCGCCGACTGGACGTGGCCGTATTGAGCATGAAGACCATCCTGACCATCAACAGCGGCTCGTCTTCGGTCAAAGCCAGCCTGTTCAACGCGGACGGCTCGCGGCGCGATTTCCGCTTTGGCCATTTGCGCGACCATCGTTCCGCGTTCGACGAGCTGATGCGCGAACTGGGAAAGCATGCGCCGGACATTGTCGGGCATCGCTTCGTGCATGGCGGCGACATTCCCGACGCGGCGCGCCTGGTGGATGAGGCCGAGCTCGCCAGGTTGAAGGGCATCGTGGATCTCGCCCCCTTGCACTTGCCCGGCAACCTGATGGGGCTGGAACTCTGCCGCGAACGCTTTGCTGTGCCGCAGGTGGCGTGTTTCGACACCGCATTCCACGCCACCATGCCGGAACTGGCCAGACGGCTTCCGCTTCCCGCATCGTATGGCCTGCGCCGCTATGGGTTTCATGGTCTGAACTATGCGCACGTCGCTTCCGTGCTCCCCGAGTTGCTTGGAGACCAAGCGTTCGGCAATGTAGTGGTTGCACATCTCGGCAGCGGCGCCAGCCTCTGCCTGATGCGCGAACTGCGCTCGCAGGACACGACGATGGGTTATACCCCGGCAGGCGGTGTCGTGATGGGGACGCGCAGCGGCGACATCGATCCCGGTGTGATGGTGGAACTGGCACAACGGCACGATGCCGCTACGCTGCGCGACATCGTGTTCCACAAAATGGGCTTGCTGGCGCTGTCGAACGGCGAAAGCAGCGAAATGAGCGACCTGCTTGCCAGCGATGCGCAAGCGGCGCGTTTTGCGGTGGAATATTTCTGCCGCCAGGTGAGCGGCGCGATCGGCTGCCTGGCAGCCAGGGAGGGCGGCATCGACGCCCTGGTTTTCACCGGCGGCATCGGCGAGAACAGCGCCGTGATACGCCGGAAGATATGCCATACCTTGGGCTTCATGGGCGTGACGCTCGATCAGGCAGCCAATGAAGCGGGTGCCAGCCTCATTTCAGACGATGCCTCCAGGCCGGTTTTCATCATCAAGGCCGACGAAGAACGTATGATGCACCAGCTTTGCGATGCATTCTCAATTGAGTGACAGGTCCGACACGAATGTGCCGGTGTGATCCACAAAGGGGAACGGGGTACAGGGTGGAACGAACCTCCAAACTATTCCAGCTGCTTATTCCGCTTGCGCTATCTGCGTGCCTGAATGGCGCAGCCCATGCGGCTGAAGCCGACTGTACGGGGAGCGCGCCATGTCCGGCGGCTGAGCAAGCTGCGCCCGCTGCTGCGCCGACATGGCGCGAATCGGTGGACAAGGCGCGCGAAGATCTGGCGGCATCGTTGTTCGGTGTGCAGTTATCCGCGTTCGGCGACGTACAAAGCAGCTACGGCGATAGCGGCGGGCAAAAAATGAATTGGGGTTCGTTTGAGCTGGATGCAGCGGGCGACTTCAGCCACGATCTGCAAGGGGCGATGGCCGCCGTGAATACGCCGGAGGGAACGACGATTGCCGTCGGCTTCCTGGATTATCACACCTTCGGAGGACGCATCGCGCCACGCGGCCGCTTGTGGGCCGGAACAGGCCTGCATGTCCAGGTCGGCCGGTTCGACGTGCCGTTCGGCAACGATTGGCAGTTCTTCGCTAGCAAGGACAGCGTCTCCATCTCGCGCCCGCTCACCACCGATCTGGTCATGGGCGGCGGCTACAACGACACCGGCATCCGGGTGCTCGGCAACAATGGCAGCACCAATTTCAACGCCTTCCTGCTGCGTGGCTTCAACTCGGGACGCTTGATCGGCGGGCGCCTTGGTCTGACGCCGTTCAGCGCGCTGTTCTCGTTCGCTGAAGCACGCGAACCCAAGGGAGTCGAACTGGGGTTGTCCTATTTCTATGACGCCTCCTCCAGCTGGCAAAAGAAGGAAGCGGGCTGGGCGACCGATGCCGAAGTGCGCCACGGCAACTGGGATGGCCGCTTCGAATACATGGTGCGCCGGAAGGAGCCGGTGCCCGGTGATGTCACGGTGTTGCGCGGCTGGCATTTCACCCAGGAATACGCGTTGGGAGAGATGGTCGCATGGCCGACGACGCTGTTTGCGCGTTACGAACAGGACGCTGTGCAGCCCGCCGAGATCGTCACGCTGGGCGCGGAGGCCGGCGATGCGCGCGACGTGCGTGTCGCGGCCGGATTCAGCACGAACTTGGGTAGGCGCGATCTGGTGCTATGGAAAGTCGAGGCACAACACTATCGCGCGGCCACGCCGACCACGCGCGCCCTGCCGGGCTACGCACACGACATCCTCTGGTTCACCCAACTGGTGTTGCTGCTATGAAGCTGCGATATGTTTTTGCAGGCATCACCGGCCTGCTCGGTTTGATGGTGACGCTAAGCGTGGCTACGCCGGAAGTGGAAGACGCGCGCACCACAGGTTGCCTGCAGCAGGCTCCTTCCTGCGTTGCCTGCCACGAGGATGGCGAGAAGCGCTGGGCGTCGAACCGCTACTGGGCCTGCACGCCTTATTGTATGACCTGTCATCGGGAGCAGATGGTGCGGCACCACAAGATCGGGATCATTCTGCCCAAGGCGCCCGAGAATGGACTGCGCCTCGCGGTAGGAATGAGGAATGCCTGTTTCACTTGCCATGACCTTTCACGCCCTCGCTACGACACCGTGCGCTGGAAAGCGACCAGCCTGTTCGATCGCCTCTTCCGCAACGAGGATCGATACAAGACCTACTTCCTGACCCAGCGCAACGACCACGGGCAACTTTGCCTTTCCTGCCATTGAGGAGCCGACATGAGCCAACCCAAAAAACGCCGCATTGTCCTGATCGACCAGCGCTTCCAGTTGCGCATGGCTGCCGAATTCGTCGCGTTGCATGTCCTGCTGACCGCGATATTCGCCACGGGGCTCTATATCTTCATGGACAGCGAGGTCCATGCCGACCTCGCTTCCGCTCACGCCAGCTACCAGTCGTTGAGCCAGATGCTGTTGCCTATCGTCGTGGTGCTTGCCGTATTTAGCATCACGCTCTCTATCGTGCTGGTCACCGGCTTCGTCGTCATGACCAGCCACAAGATCGCGGGGCCTCTATACCGCTTCAGCACCGTGCTGGAATCTCTGGCACAGCACCGGTTCGAATCCCTGCTGCGCATTCGTCCCGACGACCAGCTCGGCGAGTTGGCCGTTTCGATCGACAAGGCCGTCAGTACGTTCAAAACCGACATTGATTTGCTGCACCAGGCGTCAACGCGGCTGCGCGATTGCCAGGCAAGAGGCGACAATGAAGGCGTCGCCGCCGAGATCGCCCGGATCGAAAACACCTTGAGTCTGTGGAAAGAAACCAATGGGGCAGCGCCCACCCATACCATTGCAGATTCAACGGGCAAGAGTATGATGCATTAGGAATCTCTAATATATGAGGAGCACAGCATGGACATCGAGCAGAAGAAAGCACTTGGCGAGCAGGCTTATGCGAAGGCACTCAAGTACGAGCTGGACTACGGTTGTTGCCCGCAGTGCGTCCTGGCTACCGTGCAGGAAACCATCGGCATCGTCGACGACCAGACGGTCAAGGCCAGTCACGGACTTTCCGGTGGTGGTGGCCTGCTGGGCGAGGGGGTGTGCGGTGCGCTTTCCGGAGGCCTGCTGGCGTTGAGCGCGAAATACGGCCGCGACCGCGACAAGCTGGATAGCGGGCGTCACATCAACAATTTCAAAAAGGCGAAGGAACTCACCGAGCGATTCCGCAAGGAATTCGGCGGCGTGACTTGCCAGCAGCTGCAGCAGCAGTTTACTGGCCGCACCTATGACATGTGGAATGCCGAGGAATACAAGGCGTTCGACAATGCCCGCGGCCAGCAATGCGCCCATGCCACCGGGACGGTGACAAAGTGGGTCATCGAGATGCTGTAGGGTCTCGAGCGTCACTTAACAAGTCCTGGTGAGCCTTGCGAATCACGCCCTGTCGAGGGTTGTCCCTTGCAGGCATTGCACGTAGTCCTGGACATTCACCTGATCGTTCTTTCTGCCCGGCGAGGTTTAACCCGCCGGGCCGCCCGTTTGGGTGACGTCAGGGTTCTACTGAAAGCGGCAGGCGAAGTTATACTGAGAGCGAGATCCGGTTTTATCCGGGAAAGATTCAAAGATCAGGTCGTGTCTATGAGTAGTGAACTGCTGAATTTGCAACCGCACCCTGTCTGGGCGCACTTTGCCACGCTATGCGAGATCCCGCGTTCGTCGCTGCACGAGGCGGCGTTGCGCCAGCATCTGATCGAGTGGGCGGATGCGCGGGGCATCGAACATGCCGCGGATGAAGCCGGCAACCTGATTCTGAAGAAGGCGGCCAGCGCTGGCTGTGAGGCGAGCCACGCTGTGATCCTGCAAGGTCATCTCGACATGGTATGCCAGGCCAATGCCGGGACCGTACATGATTTCGAGCGCGACCCGATCGATGCCGTGGTGCGCGACGGCTGGGTGGCGGCGGAGGGCACCACGCTGGGGGCTGATAACGGAATCGGCGTTGCGCTTGCCTTGGCCGCGCTGGATGAACCCGGCCTGGTACACCCACCGCTGGAAGTGCTGCTCACCATCAACGAGGAATCCGGCATGGATGGCGCACGCGGACTGGCGTCTGGCACCCTGCACGGCAAGGCACTGATCAATCTGGACACCGAGGAGTGGGGGCATTTCTACCTGGGCTGCGCGGGGGGCGTCGATGTGGAGCTGCACCACGAATGCGAACAGCAGGCGCTGCCGCCGGACTATGCGATCCTGCGCTTCGATGTCTCCGGGCTGCGCGGCGGCCACTCCGGCATCGATATCCATCTCGGCCGCGGCAATGCGATCAAGCTGTTGGCCGAGGCGCTGCGGGATCTGTCGGCACATACCGATATCCGCCTGATCGAGCTGAAAGGCGGTACGGCGCGCAATGCCATCCCGCGCGAGGCGTTCGCGGTGTGTGCACTGCCTGCCGCAGCAGTATCCGGGATGGACGAATGGGTAGAGCACAGGCTGGCGGCGTGGCGGCAACGCTTCGCCGAGGCGGATGCAAATGTGTCGTTCCGCTACGAGCTGGACGAGATGCCGGTGGGGCGGGCCATTCACCATGCAGAACGCGACCGCCTCCTCACTTTTCTCGATGTTGCCCTGAATGGCGTCGCGCGCATGAGCGACGCCTTCCCCGGCGTGGTGGATACCTCGGATAACCTCGGCGTGGTGAATCTGGTACAGGGAGTGTTTCGCGCCACCTTCAAGGTGCGTTCGCTGCATGACGGACGGGCGATTGAGCTGGCCGATAAATTGATCTCCCACGCCGCCGGTTATGCGCTGCGGGCATGGAAGGACGGAGCTTATCCGGGCTGGACGCCGAACCCCTCATCCCGCCTGCTTGCGCTGTGCCAGCAGGTCTACACGGTGCAATTCGGCCAGCCGGCATCGTTGCAGGTGATCCATGCAGGACTGGAATGCGGCTTGCTCGCAGCCAGCCATCCGCACCTGGACATGATCTCGTTCGGTCCCGACATACGCGGTGCCCACGCGCCGGGCGAGCGGGTCGAGATCGAATCGGTGGCCCATTGCTGGCAGTTGCTGAAGGCAGTGCTGGCGGCGTTGGCTTCGGCCTAGGCAAAGCGGGGTAGCCCATTCCTCTTCGATACCAGCGGGGAAGCAGGTATAGTTCGGCATGAAGCCGCTTGCGTTGCCGGGCGTGGGTGAAGATGATGCATGCCGCTCTTGTGTAACTGCTGATGATCACAGCAGATTTTGTGGGATTTCAGGCTGGGACCCCGTTTTATGATGCGACTCGAAAAAGCCTTGCAGGCTTGGGGAACGGCGGAGTTTGCGAATGTCCTCAAGCAGGAAATCGAACAGGCAGGCGCAGATCAACTGCCGCTGCAGCAGGGATTGTCATTGAGCAGTTCCGTGGCCGATACGCCGTTCACAGTAGTGATGCATGGCGCGGCCGAACAGGGTGGAGTGATCCGCGTGAAGGTGGCCATCCTGTATCAGGGGGTGATCGGAGGATGCGGTTGTGCAGGCGATCCGACACCCGACAACGAGATCGACGAGCATTGCGAAGTGCAGTTGGATATCGATATGGCGACGGCAGTTGCGACAGTATCGCTGTTGGCAAGTGACTGAAGGATGCGCTCGTATTTGACCGATATTAAGTAAGAAAGCTCTATGAATCTGGATGCACGAACCCTGCTGTTTTCGCTGATCATGATCAACGCCTTGATGGTGCTGAGCCTGTTCGCCACCGCCGCCAGCCGGAAGCGAGGGCCGGGGGACGGTATCAGCAAGTGGGCGTATGGATTATTGCTGGAAACAGTGGCCTGGACCCTGATCGCTGCGCGCGGGCATATCCCGGATCTGTTTTCGATCGTTGTCGCGAACGGTCTGCTGGCCGGGACCTTTGCGCTGATGCTGGCAGCCATAGCAGAATTCCAGCAGCGCGCGCTGCCGCGCTGGCAGTTCTTCGTGCCGGTCGCGCTGACGTTGTTGATGGCCATCGTCCTGCTTGACGATGCGCGCAGCCGATTCGTCTGGGGCGGGCTGATCTATGGCTTGCAGATGGCATTGATTGCCCGACTCTTGCTGACCCATCCCGAGACGCAGTCCGGAAAGGCGTGGCGGTTGCTGCTCGGCGGGATCGGCGTGATCGGGCTGGTGCTGGGAATGCGCGCCATCGTTGTACTGTCCGGCCAGGACATTCTCGCCCAGCCGCAGCTGGGCGGCACCCCCAATTGGGTGCAGATCGTCACTTTCATTGCGGTGATGACCACTTCACTGCTCGGCTCGATCGGGTTCGTACTCATGATCAAGGAGCATGCAGACCGGGAAATCATGCACCTTGCCATGACCGACAGTCTCACGGGCGTGCCGAACAGACGGGCCTTGATGGATTTTGCCGAACGGGCGCTGGCGTTGCGCGGCGGCCGGCACATTGCGCTGCTCATGATCGATGTGGATCATTTCAAGCGCATCAACGACACACACGGCCATCCGGCCGGAGACGAGGTGCTGCGGCAGGTGGCCGGCTTGCTGTCGCAGCGGTTGCGGGCCTGCGACATGCTGGGCCGCTACGGCGGCGAGGAATTCTGCGTGGTGGCCATGGATACCGACGCCGCCGGGGCCAAACAGCTGGCCAACTCGTTACGGGAGACGATTGCCTCCCATACGCTGGCGACCGAATCCGGCGATCTGTCGGTTACCGTGAGCATAGGCATGTCGGTATGCCCGGCCAACATCATGCGCGAGCTGAAAGAGGTGCTGGCAGAGGCCGACGAGGCGCTTTATAACGCCAAGGATGGCGGCCGCAACCAGGTGTACTGTTTCTGTTGAGTGGGCTGGGTTAGTATGCGTGCCGGGACGGAAAAGGCAACAAGATCAACGGCAACCCCCGTTGCGACAGATTGGAGATTGAAATGAAAGTTACGCCGGATAACGTCAGGGATTACATCCAGCAAGGGCTGGAGTGCGAACATATCCAGGTGGAAGGCGACGGCCGCCATTTCGAGGCGGTGATCGTGAGCAAGGCATTCGAGGGCAAGGGGATGTTGCAGCAGCATCGTCTCGTCTATCAGGTGCTGGGCGACAAGATGGAAAAGATCCATGCCTTGTCGATGAAGACGTTTACCCCAAGTCAGTGGGCTCAACTCAAGTAAGACCAGGAGGCAACATGGACGAAAAACAGATCGCACTGGAACAGATCAGGAAGACCGTTACCGAAAACCCCATCGTGCTTTACATGAAAGGCACACCCCAGTTCCCCCAATGCGGCTTCTCCGGCCGCGCAGCGCAAGTGCTCAAGGCATGCGGTGTGACCAAGTATGTCGCGGTGAACGTGCTCGAAGACAAGGGCGCCTGGGATTACCTGAAGTTCTACGCCGATTTCCCGACCTTTCCGCAGCTTTACATCAAGGGCGAGCTGATCGGCGGTTCCGACATCATGGCGGCGATGTACGAACAGGGCGAGTTGCAGAAATTGATCGCGAGCGCCACCTCGCAATCATGATTAGCCGCCACTCCAGGATTTCGGCTTAAGCCAGCCGGTAATTAACGTCGTCGGGTTTGCATGCAAAAAAGCTCACTCATGAACAAAGAAGAAGAGATGCTGGCCATCAGCAAGCTGGTCTTCGATCTGACAGTCGCCAGTAACCTGACTCCGGATCTGGATGTATTGCTGGAACGCTTGTTCGGCATATTGAAGAGCTTCCGTGATCTGCAACTTGAATCGCGCGGCGCCATCCTCCTTCTCAACCCGCGCGGGAGCTATTTCCAGGTTGCGCAATTCGGCATGGAGCCGGCGTGGAAATCCCGGTTCAAATGGGCGTCGGCGGCATTTTCCCATCCTGCCGTCAGCACGCAGTGCCAGGTCCAGGATATCTCCTTCCTGGATAGTTCCGGCCAATCGTCAGTTACGGTTTCCGCCCGTATAGTGCTGCTGCCTTTGCATGTCGATGGCAGTGGAGTGGGCTATGCGGTGCTGTTTGTTCCACCCAACACGGTGATGGGTGTGGTGCACATGGCATTCATGGATGACCTTGCACGGGTGCTGTCCGGGCTTGTTCAGCGTGCGCTGACCAACGAAACCTTGCGTATCCGCGAACTTGAGCTGGAAGAGGCGCGTGCTGATGCGCTGCGCAGCCTGGGAGTGGCCTCGGAATACCGCGACAACGATACCGGCTGGCACATCATGCGCATGAGCAATTTCGCCCAGGCCATCGCCAAGGCGATGGGCCTGTCCGAGGCTCAGCGCGAACTGTTGTATATCGCTGCGCCCATGCACGATGTGGGCAAGATCGGTATCGCCGATACGGTTCTGCTCAAGCCGGGCAAGCTGACCGATGAAGAATTCGAGGTCATGAAGACGCATACCAATATCGGCGTCAGCATCCTGACGGGAAGCGATGCCCTGATCGCCGCGGCACGCGAAATAGCCGGTTCGCATCACGAACACTGGGACGGTTCCGGTTACCCGGAAGGGCTGAAGGAGGAACAGATCCCGCTGCTGGCAAGGGTCTGTGCGGTTGCCGACGTGTTCGATGCGCTGACGTCGACGCGACCGTACAAGGAACCGTGGACGGTTGAAGACGCCCATGCCTGGATCATGTCCATGTCGGGCAAGAATTTCGATCCAGCCGTGGCGCAAGCTTTCGATCAGGCGATGCCGGAGCTGTTGCGCATCCGCCAGCTTTACCGGGACGATATTATCGACCCCAAACAAGTCCTCACGCTTCCGCCTATCGCACATCGCCAGGATGGCTGGATAAGCTGGGACGAGAGTCTGAGCGTGGGTATCAGTGTCATCGACGAACATCACCGCTACCTGCTAGATCTGATCAACGACCTTTATAACGTGGTCGTCAACAAATTGGGCGCACGCGAGGTGGCCAGACTGATCAAGGCGCTGGATGCCTATGCCAAGGTCCATTTCCGCGCTGAAGAACAGATGATGACTCATTACGGATTTGCCGGCCTCGACCGCCAGCTCCAGCAGCATCATGCTTTCGAGGAAAAGATCGCCGAGTTTTATGAGGAGCTGCATGCCAACCCCTTGGTGGCGCAGTTCGATGTGCTTTCCTATATGCGCAACTGGCTGGTCGATCATATCCGTCTTGAGGATGCGCAGCTGATTGCGTTGACGAAGAATAATCAATAGATATTCGGGCACAGGCCGGTCTTTCAGCAGTGATTCGGGCGCCCCGGCAATGATCTTGTTGCCAGAAAAAATTCAAACCGCAAAGCGGAAACGGGAGTGGACAGGATGGATGACCAGACTGGGAAGGAGGTTCTGCTGCCGGGCTACTTGCTCAGGCGGCAGGATGGCATCTTCGTCGATCTGTCCCTTTTCCCGGTCGGCGGCGGCTTTGCTGAATACCTCGATCGCTTGTTCGGCGAAGGACGCGCGGTTCCGAGGTTTGGACTATCGCGTGCTGACGGGGTTGCTGTACGACTTCGACGCCATTCTGGATGCGCACGGCATCGATTCGAAAGTAAAGCTGGCCGCAGGATATCGTCGACTTTCCATCCGCGCGCAAAGCCCTGTACAAGGCGGTGAAAGTCGACGGAGCGGGTTCGCGCGCCGAATATTTCTTTGAGCCGGCCATGATTGAAGTGGTCACGGAAGTGCCGGTGTATGGCGAACCGGGCGACGATGGCGTGGCGCCGATCGTCGGTTCGGCACGCAAATCGGAGATGCAGCCGACGCAGCTCGATCTGGATGAGTTCATCGCCGACATGTGGCTGAAAGGCGTGCGTTTTGGCATCGAGACAGAGAAAGTGGCGCAGGTGATTTCGCGCGGCGAGACAGTGCGCATGGATGTTGCGTTCATGCGGGATGCCGATATCGGGCAGTGATGCCGAAGTCGAAGAGGCGACCTAGGTGCTGCGCCGTGACAACTCCCCGAAGAAATTGCCCAACGGCCAGGCGGATCTGCGCAAATTCCAGAATCGTTTTCCGCAGATCGCGAAGGGCGCGCGCCTGCTGAAGAAGAAAAAGCGCGTACTCGGCAAGCCGGGATTCAAGGTGAGCGGGGTGATGATCGAGCCGCCGCTGCCTGAAGACTTCGATCTGCAGGCGCTGGCGGGAGAAGGAACGCGGGTGGAGAACCAGGGGGTGAACGAATTCATCGTGGCAACCCGGGACGGGTTCCTTTCGCTCGATGTCGAGACCAATCACATTGCCGTCACCGAGAAGATCGAGAACAAGAGCGGGGTCAGCGTCAAGACGACGGGCGATCTCGAGTCTGGCCGGGGACGAGTTCATCGAACACGGCGAGGTGCAGGAGGGGCGCGTCGTCGAAGGCAAGAACATGACCTTCCGTTCCGATGTCTATGGCGAAGATCATTTCGCACGGCGGTCTGATCCTGCTGGAAAGGAACCTGTCGAGCGGCAGTGCAAGAAGCATAGGCGGCGACGTCACGTCGAATGGTCGTGCGCTCAATTCCGTCATCGAGGCATGGGAAGGACAAGGTCTCGGTGAAATATGCCGAGGGCTGCCTGATCATGGGCGAGTCGGTCGTGGTCGAGCGTGCGGTGAATTGCGAGATCATCGCCAAGAATGTTCAGGTCGGCAGTCGCGGAGGGCTGCGGGATCGCGGGCAAGATCGTCCGGGTCGATTCGTCCGCAACCTGCCGCGACAAGGAGACGATCGTTTCCATGCTGGTGCCGAGCTTGTCAGCCATGGATGCGCAGATCAATCAAGCGCACAAGGCGATAGACGAATGCAAGACAGATCATCGAAACCAAAGAGCACGAGCTGACGCAAATCAAGGCGACGAGGAAGTTGCCAAATATCTGGCGCTGGCGGCGAGCATCCAGCAGGGGGCGGTCAAGCTGAATGCGGCGCAGCAGGACAAGCTGGCAAAAGATGACGGCCAGGTTTGCCAAGTCCAATAGTGCGATGGCCAAGCTGAATGCCGAGAAGCAGGAGCAATGCTCAAGCGGATAGAGGCATTGCAGCAAGAGATCGAGTATCTGCTCGAAGTGCGGAAGAAGAGCGGCGAAGGCATCCACTGCGAGATCAAGGAGGTCGTGGGCGATACGCTGGTGCGCACCATGGTTGCTTTCAATGGAGTCTTCGAATTTCAAGAAAACTGGCTGCTGCCGAACTCAGGATCAAGTTGCGCGAACAGGGCTTTGCGCAGGAGAAGGTGCTTCTTCAATGACGAAGGCAGTCTCGACTGGTCCTTCGAAGTGCCCGAGTTCATACGCTGAGCCTGGTCAGATGGGAAGCCGATAAGCATGTCTATCACTCAAATAGCTTCGGCCAGCCTGCCAGCCTTGATCCGTATCGCACTCTGCGCTGTCGATCCTGCTGATCGCGATCCCCGGATATTCCGCCGAAACCGCTTGTCCGCCTGCCGCGAAAAACCTACAGCAGAGATGGTGCAGGCTGCAGCGCGCAACGCGCGCGACCACGGCTTCTTGTGGCGCATCAGCAAGGATGGGCGCACTTCATATCTTTACGGCACCATGCATGTCGGCAAGTTCGACTGGGCGATTTCCCGGGCCGAACGTGATGCAGGCGATACGCGCGACAGATACCGTGGCGCTCGAGCTCGATATGCTGGATGCGGACATCCAGAGCCGCCTGCTGATGGGGATGGCTGCGCTGCAGCAGCGACGCGCTGCCGAGCCGCTGGTGAAACGCATGCGGCAACAGGCGGAAGCCGAATGTGTCTCCTTACGATGCGATCGCCAAGTTGCTCGCCGGAAATGCAGGTCACCACATTGACGATGATGGTGGGGCGCCGGGAGGGGCTGGATGCTTCGTATGCCATCGATGCGGTGCTGGCCGGGATCGGGCACGGCGCGAAGAAGAACATGGTGTCGCTGGAAACGCCCGAGATGCAGACTGCAGCTGCTGCAAATGCAGGACACGCAGGAAACCATCTCTTTCGTTCGAGGATAGCCTGGACGAACTGGAAAGCGGCCGTTCGCGTTCCATGCTCTAGCGTATCGCCAAGGTATGGGCCAATGCCGACTATGCCGATGATGGAGCACTTCAACGAATGGTGCGAATGCCTCAATACAGAGATCGAGCGCGCGATGATGAAGCGCCTGCTCGACGATCGCAATCCGGATCTGGCCGAGCATATCGATGCGCTGCACGAGAGCGGCAAACAGGTGTTTGCCGCGGTCGGCAGTTTGCATATGTTCGGGGCCGTGGGCTTGCCGGTGCTGATGGCGAAGCGCGGCTATCGGGTCGAGCGTGTCGACTTCAAGCCGAAGTGACTGCATGACGGCATCCCGGCAGATTCCACAGATTAACGGGATTCTGAGTGCTGGTGAGGGCGTTGCAACACATGGAATAATGGGCAATCCTGCCTTGTAGCTTGATCGGCGTTATCTGTGTATCTGCGGGAACAGCTTCTCGGTTTTGTGAGCAGATAATCTTAAAACCAATTATCGAGGAACGACAAGATGCAATCCGGACCACGCGAAATCGTCACCCCTTTCCGCTCCATTCCGCTGACGGTGCCGGAGGGCATGAAGCACAACGAATTCTTCAACAGCACCGAAAACCTGAACGATCTGGTGAACAACAACGGCCTGCTGATGAACCCGGAAAACCTGCTGCTGTACCGCAAGGCGCTGGGGCACAGCACCGAGTTCGATTGCTCGATCATCTACAACACTTCCAAGACCATCCTCAATCCGCTGGGGCGGCCGGTGCGGCGCACGCAGGTGGCGGAGAATGTGAAGCATGTGTGGAACCGGATGAACCAGATCATCATCGACTACATGCTGGAGCAGTATCCCGATCCGGACGAGGCGCTGATCCTGGCGGGCGAGGCGAGCCTGGATGCGACCTGGCCGCTGACCTCGCCCGGCGTGCCCAGCATCCGCATGCTGCACAACCACTTCATCGTGTTTCCCAAGGCCGAGCTGCGCAACGCCAAGCTGGCCGATGCCAACAATCCCAACCTGACCGACGGCGGCCAGCACAGCCTGTTCCAGGCCTATATGCGCGATGTGTACCGCGAGTTCTTCGACAAGGCGCTGGACCTGAAAATACTGAAACCGGCGAGCGAGGCCGATGCGCGCATCGAGCTGACCGGCTACCCGCAGGGCTTGCCCAGCTGGGAGATACAGGGCGGCGCGGCGGCGCTGAAGGATGTGCATTTCTGGAAAGAATACGACGAGGTGCTGAAAGGCTTCATCGATTTCTACCGCACCTTCTTCTCGCAAGTGTCCTCGCGCAATGCGCCGATGCTGCCGGATGTGTATTTCCCCGAACAGGTGGAAAGCGTGCTGCTGTTCAACAACGATTTCATGAAGACGGCGAAGAAGGTGCGCGACCACTGCATCGTGGATGCGAAATACGCCAATGCCATCCGCTGGCAGCCCGCGTTCAAGCAGCTCATCTACCGCAACGATGCGGGCAAACTGATCGTGACCATCAGCCAGAATTCCATCGGCAACGCGATCACCGAACTGCTCGGCGTGGTGGTGAACCGTACGCCGGATGCGGATGCCTATGGGCAGCAGGAGCCTGCGCTGATCGCGCGCTTGCTGGAAGTGCGCCGCCGTCTGATCGAGGCCGATCTGGGCGAGGGGATTGCGACGGCTTACTGGCCGAAGGAATAGGCTGATGAAGTTGGCCGGGAGATGGTCGCGAATGGCTGCTTTGCGGCGGTGAAAAACTATGGGTAGACTTCGCTTGCCGGCCACAAGCGGCCGTTCGAGGGCAACCTCCAATTCGGACATTCGCTATTAAATTTCATCGTAAATAGGGACCAGAATGAAGCTGATCGCATGGAATATTCTGAGCTGGCTCGCACTGGTAACAACGTCACAAGCAGCGAGTTTTGATTGCCTTAAGGCAAGCACAAAAATTGAAAAGCTAATTTGCGACAATGTCGAACTGTCAAAGCTAGATGAGGATTTAAGCAAAGCATACCTGTTATCACTTCAGCGAAGCGATGTGAAGCAGAAAGCAGTGCAAAGCCAAAGAGAATGGCTTAGAGATAGACGAAATACATGTGAGAGTTCTGAATGCCTTAAAAAGGCGTATGAAACGAGAATCAAGGAAGTTGGCTTGATGTCGTCATTTGGTATAGTGATTCTGAGCGCGCCCACCGACAAGAAGGCACTTTCGTCCCCGTCAACCAAGCAAGCTGAGACGCAAACCTTAGTAGGATCTTCTAGGCTTTCAAAAGAAGTTATCAAGCAACCAAGGATCGAAGCCGCTAATTTGGATTTAGATTACACGGTTGTTGCCCATTATCCCTCGCGCTCCATTAGAGCTGTAACGGTGAACAAGGCAAGTGGATTGATCGCAATCGCCAATACTTACGAAGCACCAGTTCTTTTAAAGTCTTCTGATTCTAACAAGGTTATGCACATTGCTGGTCCGCTAGATGATGAGGATAATCGAAATGCTTTTAATATGTTTTTTAACAACAAAGGTAGTTTGCTTTATGTGGGAAACGAATGTCGCTATGAGAAAATGGGCTGCGGCGGAATTGTAATCATTGACACACAATCTCCTCTACATGCGCGAGTTCAAGCTGAATATGGAGGTCAGGGGGTTACAGCAATAGCACTTTCAAGCGATGAGAAAATATTGTTCTTTGGTGACGAAGGGATTGAGGGAAATGCCTCGCTAGTTATTCTGGATGTTACCAATCCAGTCAACCCGATTGAACTCGGAAGAGTTAAGACAATCGGACAAATTCGATCAATATTGGCATCGAAGGAATCTCAATTTGCATTCCTAACTACTGACGATATTGGATTACAGATAGTGGATGTTACGAACCCACGCAATCCGGTTGTAGTCGGAGGACGTGATATTCCAGGAGCTGGTTCGGTTGTAGCATCTTCAACCAATAGGATTGCTTATGTCTCATCTTATGGGGCAGTTACAGCAGTTGATGTCAGTGATCCACATTCACCCAAACCAATAAACTCAATTTACGACAGCGAAATAACAACAATTGCGCCTATGTTTTTAAGAGCGGGAGATAGCCACCTCTATGTCATGACATCTGACCGCGGTGTAATAGTTTTGGATGTATCTGTGCCAGCGAAGATTTCTCTTATTGGGATAATTCGCATCCCCAAGCCCTCACAAACTTTCCAATTTTACGTTTCGGATGATGAACAAATGATCTATATCCCTACTGCGGATTATGATGATAACGATACAAATAACGTAGGGGGGCTCGATGTATATCAGCGCAGAACTAGCGTCACAAACAAAACATTGCAGTAATCGGCGTGAGCGTCTGCTTTGGAGCAGCAACTTTGTCTGTTAAGGGTAGAACAGCGGTCAGCCGCTGGTAAGATGAATAAAGACGCTGTCGGCCAGCTACGGTCGTTGGCGAATGTCTGCTTTGCGGCACCTAAAATAGAATTCTGCTGTGTGCCGTGACAACGTGACTTCGAAGTGGGAAAAACAATGTCCGCTCTACAGCCACATTGCTGCCAGTCGTATTGTCGGCCAACACTTCAAGCAAACCAGAATCAAATGGCATACGCGCCGACAGCTATGCCAATTTAAATCTTCTGGTAGAGTTCTGCATTCGCGTCGCCAATATCTCCAAGTTACCCGCGGCAACGGATACTTCCTTAACGGCACCGGAACTTTCTTCAACCATCTGAGCAATCCTCTCCATATTCTTTGCGATCTCGTTGCTTGCTTCGGTCTGCTCTTTCGTTGAGTGGGCGATGTTGTACATCTCACCGCTAGCGAGTGAAACTGATTTCGTGGCAACTGCCAGCAAGTCTTCAACAATCTTTGTCAATGCGAGACTTCCAGATAAGGAAGTTTCTCCCAGTTTTATTGAGTCCGAAACCATGATTGATTGATTGTTCAATGTCTGCGTGATTTTGTCGATTTCAGTCACCGATTTGGTTGAATTCTCTGCAAGTTTCCTGACCTCATCGGCCACAACTGCGAAACCTCTTCCCTGTTCACCTGCTCGTGCCGCCTCGATGGCGGCATTGAGCGCTAACAGATTTGTCTGTTCGGCAATTTCTCGTACCTGCTTGGTCATGCCGGAAATAGCCTTGGTACTTGTTACAAATTCGCCAATAGATAGAGATATCTTCTTGACCGCTTCTTCCACCAGACCAATGCACGCGACGAGTTCCAATAGTTTCTGGTTGCCATTTTGTGTGTCTTCAAGTGCCTTTGAGGTAAGACGGCGCCCCTCTTCTGCAGAATCTGATACTGAGGTTATGCTGACAGTCATTTCTTCTATCGCTGCGGCCACTCCGGCAGCGGCTTCGCTTTGTCTTTGCCCATTTAATGCCACTTGTTCTGATGTCGCCGATAGCTGAACCGACGACGATGACACTGCATCTGATGAGTTGTTAATTTCCACAAGGATATTGCCCAAGTTGGATCGAACCTTCTCTGAGCTGGCTGCAACTTGTCCAAGTTCATCATTAGACGAGCTCTTCACAATGTCAGAGAAATCTCCGTTGGCCAAGCGCTCCAAATCTCTCAAGAGTTGATGTGTAGGATGGAGAATGGATCGACGAACCAGCCAAAGAAATGCGACGAAAGCAACCACCAGTGATACCGACACTGCGACAACACTAATCAAGATCGCTTGGCGACTTTGAGCAATGGCTTCTTTTGACGCGCTATTGGCAAGCTCCTGCATCCTGGACGCAGCATCACTCAGTAAATCCGTAGGAGCTCGATCCATACCTTTTACTGCGGTGTCACCCACCTTGCTTACAAAATTACTGTTCTTGAAAGCTTCTAGTCCGGCACTGTATTTCTCTCCCATTTCCTTATGCGCGTTGGCGAAATTGACGAGCAATTCGTGTGCTTTGGAGTCGCTTGTGCGGGCGATCAATTCATTCGTCTGGTTCTGGACCTTACTTTCCATCTTCTTGAATCCACTCCAGTACTTATCCAGTGCTTGGGGGTCGCCGCCACGCAATAGGGCATCTTTCCATTCCTGTACTTGTTTCTTGAAATTGGATTGCACCGTCAATACGGCTTCAGCATCTGAGTGAAGCACCACTACTTTCTCTTCGTAGATATTGATGCTGTTCCACAACAGTAAGACTCCTATGCCGGTTGCCAATAACACAAGCATGGTGCCGCCGCCGCAGATCAATAACAACTTGTTAAGTAGGGATGATTTCATGGGATCTCCAACGATAATTGAATTGCATGCCTACACCTCATCGGCAGCTATGCCATAAACTTAATGGGGAGTTTAGAGTAGTACAGCCCTGCGCGCGCAACGCCACGTACAAGATTCGATCACCTCGTTGCGTTTGCGCATGAGTGTGGCGCTCGTCAGTGCTCTGGGGCATTACCCCCATTGCAATTGGATCAGCCCAAAGCTACGTTTATGACACAGTAAGACTATGATTTCCCTTGGAATTCCTTCAAGATACTCCCGATCACGCCAGAAGCATGCAAACGGATAAAGGCTTCCACCACTTCCGGATCGAATTGCTTCCGAGACTCTGCTTGCAGGAGTTCCAGAGCTCGTTCCGCCAACCAAGGTTCCTTGTAGGGGCGACGACTAGTAAGTGCATCGAAGACGTCTGCCACCTTGACGATCCGCCCGGACAAGGGAATGGCTTCATTTGACAGCTTGTTAGGATAACCGCTGCCGTCCCAGCTTTCGTGGTGGCTAATGGCGATCTCACGGGCCATCTCATAAAAAGGGTTTGCGCCGAGGATGCGCACACCGTGCTCGACATGGGTTTGTATCACGGCCCGTTCATCCGGGGTGAGCTTGGCGGGCTTCTTCAAGATGGCATCGGGTATGTTCAGTTTGCCGACGTCGTGCAGGATGCTCATCACCCCCATGTGGCGCGCTTCCTCTTCCCCCAGCCCCATTTCAAGCGCCAGTGCTTCGGTTAAATGCTGCACGCGGTTGACATGGAATCCGGTGTCTTCGTCTTTACCTTCGCAGGCAATGGATAACATGGTGACGGCGCCGTGATAGGCATCCTTCAATTGCTCGGCCGCATGCTTAAGCTGGCGTTCCACGTCGAGGTGCTGGATGGCGCGATTGACGGTCAGCTTCAGATACTCTGGCTCCCACGGTTTGGTGATGTATTTGTAGATCGCCGCTTCATTAACGCATTTCACCAGCGACTCGAGGTCGGAGTAGCCGGTCAGCAGGATACGGATGGCCTCGGGTTGCAGGGTCTTCGCCGCTTTCAATACTTCGTCGCCGGTAAGGCCGGGCATGCGCTGGTCGGAGATGATCAGGTCCACCGGCTTAACCCTGAGCAGTTCCACCGCTTCCTCGCCGGAGGTGGCGGTGAGTACGGTATAGTTTTTGCGGAATGTGCGGAACAGGTTGTCGACGATGTCGGGCTCGTCATCCACGCACAGCAGCGTGAAACCGGTGCTGGCGGTACCGGAGGCGGAACGTTGATCATTGTTCATGGCTGCTGTCCTCTATGCCGGAAGTTGACACAGTATGTTGCAGGGGAATGCGCAGAATGAATTTGCTGCCGCGCCCCATTTCACTCTCCACGCTGATGTTGCCGCCGTGCTTCTTGATGATGCCGTAGGAAATCGACAGACCCAGACCGGTGCCTTCGCCCACTTTTTTGGTGGTGAAGAACGGATCGAAAATGTGTTTCTGGACTTCGGGAGGAATGCCGGGGCCATTATCGGAAATCTCCACGACGGCCCAGTCGTCCTCGCGGCTGGTACTCACCGTGATGACGCCTGTGCCCTCGATCGCCTGGATAGCGTTGTACAAAATATTCATGAACACCTGGTTGAGCTGGCTGGGGTAGCAATGAACTGACTGGTTCAACCGGTAGTCCCGCACGATTTCAATACGCTTCTTGAGCTGGTGTTGCAGTAGCGCCAGTGTGTCGTCCAGCCCTTCTTCCAGACGGGCCGGCTTTTCCACGGCTTCGTCCAGACGCGAAAAACTGCGCAGGGATGAAATGATCTCCTTGATCCGCGTGGCGCCGGATTGTCCGCTACGGATGATCTTCATCAGGTCTTCGCGCAGAAAGCCAAGGTCCGCTTCTTCCAGTCGCACTTCCAGTTTGCTGTGGTCTTCTTCGGACATCGGCATATTGCGCAATTCGTCGATGAGCGAGAGCAGCGTCTGAGCGTACTCTTGCAGGTGGGGGAAGTTGGCGTAGATAAAGCCGATGGGATTGTTGAGTTCATGCGCCACACCGGCCACCAACTGGCCCAGCGACGCCATTTTTTCCTGCTGGATGAGCTGGCTTTGGGCAGACTTGAGTTCTTCCAGCGCACCGGTCAAATTGGCGTTGGTCGCGGTCAGTTCTTGCGTGCGTTCCTTGACCTTGTCCTCCAGCTCTTCCGCGAACAATTTGAGTTTACTGACAAACAGCTCGCGTTCATTGGCCGCACTGTCCAGCCTGGCCGTCATGTGGTTGAAAGCGGTAGCAAGGGTGCTGGTCTCGTCGCGGGTATGCAAGGTGACGCGCCGCGACAAGTCACCGGTTTCGGTGATGCTGAATACGAACTGAGTCAGCTCGCGCAACGGCGCGGTCAGACGTTGCGCCAGCATGCGGATGACCATCGTCAGCGGAATGGCCAGCAACGCGCACAGACCGAGCAACTTCAGCGCCACTATGTTAAGCGTGTGATCGAGCGATACCGGTTCGCGCAAGGCGATGATTTGCCATCCCGGCGTCAATCCTTTTCCATTTTGCACGCTGTTAGCAAGGTAGCGCTTGCTGCCGATCTGTATCCTGCCATCTGGTTTGGCATGGGCCAGTGCAGTCAGCACATCCGCCTCGCTGACAGCTTTCAACGATGATGCCAGCAGCACGGGCTTCGCTTGCTGTCGCATCAACAGAGTTTGTTCGGACAAGGCGGCTTCCACTTCAGACCAGGGGTAGGCCAGTACCAGCGTGCCCAGATTGAATCCAGCTGAGAAACCCGATTTCACCGGGGTGCTCAATACCACGACGTTCCCTCCACCTAGTGGATTGGCATGTTTGTCGACGAAGCTGAGTTGTCCCTCGGGTTTCCAGATGTCGGGAAGGGACGCTTTGCCATGGCGCTGAGCGCTGCTGGCCAGCAGACGACCGGCAGCGTCGAAGGCGTAGATATCGCCCTGCAAGGAATAATCGCTTTTCAGGTTTTCCAGGGCAAGTTCCACTCGCTTGTCGACATCGCCGGAGGCCAGGTCGTTCATCACGTCCAGCTTAGACCATGCCCGCAAATTGGTGGCGAGTTGATCGAAGCGCGTATCCAGACTGCTCAGATTGCGGTTCGCCAACTGTGCAAGGGTACCCAGTTCCGCATCGGTAACGGCAGCGCGCACGGCACTCAGCACCACGAGCGCAGTGGCCAGATAGGTGACCAGAAAAACCAGGAAGAACGCCCCTAGCAGTTGGCGCGAGATGGTATGGGTGAACCAGTCGCGAATGCTGGAAGCCCGAAATTTCACGGCAACCTCACCAGCACCTTGACCCCGGCAGGGCGTTGGTCGGCGAAGATATAGCCGATGGCACCGGGCACGTTGCGCACGAACCCGATCACGGCCTGATCCGACGTTTGCACCAGCGGCGGCTGTTTGCCCTGGAATCGCAGGCGATTCCAATATTCTGCCAGTTCCCGCGGCGAATGTTCGAGCACAATCTCGGAAAACTGCTCGCGTACATCACTGGCGGCCTCGCGGTTGACCGGCACGATGGAGAGGCCGTCTGGCCATGCGGTTTTTTTGATCAGATATATCGCGGCCAGATCCTGGGTGGAAATGCTGCTTGCCGATACTTGCGGATTGGCGATGATGAGCAGGTCTTCGGCCAGAACCAGTGCAGGAAAGAGCAAGCAAATCACAGAAAGGAAAAAGCGCATGATCAAAAGAGCGCCGAGAGACTGGCTTTCCAGCCGGTTGGAATGTCCTGCGAAATTCCGTATTGGTGCACGTATTCCAGTTTCCATACCACGGAGGATTCCGGCTTGTAGGCGATCCCCAACAGTGTGTTTCTGGAATGCTGGTCTACGAGGTGATCCTGGTAGTGCTCCCATTCGAACAGGCCGTGCCAGCGAGGCGTAATGGCGTAGTCAGCCAAACCGTAGATACCCCATTCGTTGCCATGGGCGAGCGCAGCGTTCCCAGATCTTTGCGAGGTAACCGCCTCGCTTTCCAGCTTCAGCTTGCCGAAGGTTTTTCTGGCATTGATTCCGAACAAAGAGTAGTTGCCGCCGGTTGCAGTGAGCTCGCCGTGCTGGAAGGAGAGGCCGATCTTGTCCACCAGCCCCATCGGCCAATTGATGTGGCCGCCCCATACGTTGGAGTAGTGCCGTGGCGCAATGTCGTTCGGGCGCGGGAACCATTCGTTGCCAGGCTGCGAATACAGTTGCCAGTCGGCGCCGCTGCCCTGGAGATTTTCATGTAACCAGGATATACCGGTGGCATATTCGCTAAAGCCCCAATAGGTGGTGAGCGGACGAGTGGTGGTAGGAACCAGCGGTGCGGCATGGATCAGATTCCAGTCGCCGACCGGGCTGAGGATTTTGCCGACCCGCACAGCATCCGATTCGGTGATGCGCACATCGTCGTAGATGCGCTCCGGGATTACATAGCCATTGGAGCGCGACCCATTTCCTTGCTGCCACAGCGTAGTGCCGGAAACTTCGATCTCGAAAAACGGGTTGATCCATTGGTTGACTCGTCCGCTGACGAACAGGCTCAAATCGTCGATTGATACGGCAGCGGGCGCGTCTTTTGGTGCTTCGTATAAGAAGTTGCCGTACCCGGAGAAAAAGAAATCTTTCCCGACAAGCAAGCCTTGCCCAAAATGGTATTCGTCGGCATGACATGGTGCTTGTGCTGTCAGGCCGGAAAGAAGGAACAGTAATACAAGCAGCTTGTTTTGCATGAGTCGAGCAAGAAAAATTATGGTGGCGTTGCCGCGAATACCCAATCGGCCAATGCCAATTCTGCCATCAATTTACCTTGTGTGTCTGGTTGTTGGCAACAAAGGCGATTTGGAACAGTTCGATTTGCGATAACATTCAAAGAAGCTCCCGATACGACGAGCAAGATATTTTAAAAGGTTGATTCCACATGCCCGTGCACACCCTGCTATTTGTTGATGATGAACCCGATATCGTGGATAGTTTGGAGCGGACCTTTCGCAAAGGTTACCGTACGCTGAGGGCGACCTCCGGGGCTGAAGCAATAGAGATTATCGGGCGCGAAACACTGGATCTCATCATTTGCGACCAGCGCATGTCCGGCATCACCGGAGATCAGGTACTTAAATTCGCATTGGAGCATCAGCCCAAAGCCATCCGTATTTTGCTCACCGGATACGCTGATATGGAAGCGTTGGTGCGCTGCATCAACGATGCGCAAATCTACAAATATCTCCCCAAACCATGGGAGCCTGAAATGTTGCGCCTTACCGTGGTGAGGGCGCTGGAGAGCCTGGTGACCGAGCGGCAGAAGCAACTGGTCACCACTGCGCTGGGATGTTATGTCAGCGGCAAAGTGGTCGACCAGATCCTGGCCGATCCCTCGCGCTTGCAGTTGGGCGGCGAACGCAAGACGCTGACGATATTTTTTTCCGATCTGGAAAACTTTTCGCTATTGGCCGAACGTCTGGAACCCGAGCAACTCACCGCACTCCTCAACGATTACCTGAGCGACATGACTGACATCATCATGGACGAAGGAGGCACCCTGGATAAATATCTGGGTGACGCAATTGTGGCTTTCTGGAACGCTCCGCTGGATCAGCCCGATCATGCTGTCCGTGCCTGCCACGCTGCGCTGCGTTGCCAGCGGCGCTTGGAAGTGCGAGCGCGCGAATACCAGGCGCAAATCGGGACCGCGCTGAAAGCACGAATCGGCTTGCATACCGGCGAGGTTATCGTCGGCAATATGGGCAGCAAAACACGTTTCGATTATTCGATGATAGGCGATGCGGTCAATTTGGCATCGCGACTTGAAAGCGCAAACAAGACCTTTGGCACCCAGATCATGGTTTCCGAAAACACTTGGGATGAAATTGGTAATGAATTTCCAGGACGGGAAGTCGGTGTAATAAAGGTGGCAGGGCGTAACGCCCCGGTGCGCGTGTTTGAACTGATAAGCCAAACTGGTTCGGCTACGCACTACGATTTGACCGCTTACAATGAAGCGATAGCCCTATACCACGGTGGTCACTGGGCTGAAGCCGGTGTACGATTTTCCACCATGCCAGATGATCCCTTAAGCAGCCTTTACGCAGACACATGTCGAAAAGCCCATGCCAACGGTGGCTGGAACGGTGTGTGGGTGCTTGAAACTAAGTAATTGATAAAGGTTTAGCCAGAGAATTTCTAACTAATAAATTCGCTTGTTTTTAATGACTACTATCGAATGTCAGCTCAATATTCGTAGTTGAGCTAATTGCGATATATCGGACGTTGCCTAGTAGGGATGTCTGCTTTGGGGCAACCTAATTACAACATTGAATGACTCAATTGGGTTACTTTCTGCCGGTCGCCACCGTCCGCTTTCAGGCAGCTCAAGTCGAGTAGGGTGGGCACAAAAGCGTGCCCACCTACGAAACTACTTCAGCACCGTCCGCTCCACCTGCACGCTTGCCTCGCCATCGCTCAACCACACCTGCCCATCCTGTATGGTGCATTGCAGGTTCATCGTGCGTTGCGCCAGCTTGGCCAGCGCTTGCGTGCTGGCGACCGGCAGGTTGATGATGCTGAGATTCTTCTGCCGGTCGAACTGCGCGCTGTTCTGCGCGAACCACATGTCGGCCACGCGCCCGCCGTAGCAATACACCACCACCCTGTTGGCGCGGCCGCAGGCTTTGCGGATCAGCTTCTCGTCGGGGATGCCGACGTCGATCCATAGATCGATCGCGCCGGTCAGGTCCTTCTGCCACAGGTCGGCTTCGTCATCGTCGGTCATGCCCTGGCCGAATTCCAGGTACTCATGCGCGTGCAGGGCAAATGCCAGCAAACGCACCATAAGTGCGTTCGTCGGTTTCCGACGGATGGCGCGCCAGGGTGAGTGCGTGGTCCTGGTAGTAGTGACGTTCCATGTCCGCGATCTGCAGATTGGCCTTGAAGATGGTTGCCTTGATTGCCATGAGTTTCCTGTGCTGTGCTGTGAGCTGTTGAGTATCGGCAAGACATGATTCATCATGCCGAAATCCCGCGATTATCCGCTTTTTCTGCGCACCATTCCCATGTTGAACACCCACCAGTCCCGCCAACTCGTTAGTCTGCGTTGGACCGCCTTCGTCATCGTTGCTTTGGCTTATGTGTTGTCGTTCTTCCATCGCTTCGCCCCGGCGGCGATCTCGGCTGATCTGCAGCAGACCTTCCATGCCAATGCCGCGCAGTTGGGCGGCCTGGCGGCGACGTATTTCTATGTGTACATGGTGATGCAGATCCCCACCGGCATCCTGGTCGATACCCTGGGGCCGCGCCGGGTGGTGGCCATCGGCGGTGTGATCGCGGGCATCGGTTCGCTGCTGTTCGGCATGGCGGATACGCTCACTGCTGGCTTCGGTCGGGCGTTTGCTGGTCGGGCTGGGCGTGTCGGTCACTTTCATTTCGCTGCTCAAGCTCAATGCGGCATGGTTCCATGACCGGCATTTCGCCACCATGACGGGGGTGACGCTGCTGCTCGGCAATGCCGGTTCATTGCTGGCGGCGGCGCCGCTGGCCTGGGCATTGGGCTACGTTTCCTGGCGCACCGTGTTTGTTGCGGTGGGCGTGCTTGTCGCTGGGGTTGGCCGTGCTGTCGTGGTGGCTGGTGCGCAACCATCCGGGCGAAGCGGGCCTGCCGAGCCTGCGCGAACTCGACGGCAAGACGGCGCATCCGCCGCACGAGGGGCACTGGTACGACGGACTGCTGATCGTGCTGAAGAACCGCGCCACCTGGCCCGGGCTGTGGGTGAACATGGGCATCGCCGGTTCGCTGTTCGCCTTCGCCGGACTGTGGGCGGTGCCGTTCCTGCGCGATGCGTACGGCATGGACCGCGCGGCGGCCACCGGCCACACCACTTTGCTGTTGGCGGGTTTCGCCATCGGCGCCTTTTTCATCGGCACGCTGTCGGATCGCATCGGCCGGCGCAAGCCGGTGATGATCGTCGCGGCGCTTGGTGTATTGCCTGAGCTGGTTGCCCATGCTGCTGGGCTGGGCGATGGACGGCCTTGCGGGCTACTTGCTGTTTCTGGCGATGGGGCTGAGCGCGGCGAGTTTCACCTTGAGCTGGGCATGCGCCAAGGAGGTGAATCCGCCGGCGCTTTCCGGCATGGCGACCAGTGTGGTGAATGTCGGCGCTTTCCTTGGCACTGCCATCATGCAGCCGCTGGTGGGATGGGCCATTGACCATGCGCATGCCGGTGCCATCGATGCTCAACTCGGTCTGGGCGATTACCGGGCCGGTATCGCAATCATGCTGGGATTCACGTTGATGGGGCTGGTCGCCACCTTCTTTATCCGCGAAACCAGGTGCCAATACGTGGTGTCGAATCAATCCAACTAACTGATTAATAATTGTTTGTAAGATAGTTGCCGCCAATAGTCGACTATTTTACTTTCAGTAGTTGACTGTAACCATCGGGTATAGTTAAATAGAAACCATTCTCACAACAGTAAGAAAGGTGTTCGAACATGCAAATCCCGAAACGTGATGGTGATGGATATCTCGTCGATATGAGCGACTGGACGGAAGAAATTGGTCGTGCGATGGCCGAAGCGGATGGCTACGAATTGAACGACAAGAAGTGGGAACAGATCATGAAGGCGCGCGAATTCTTCGAGGAATTCGCCTCGGTGCCGCCGATACGCAAATTCGCCAAATACATCGAGCAAGACCAGAAGGAAGTGTTCGATCTGTGGATGACCGGCCCGATGAAGCCGATCACCAAATACGGCGGCATGCCCAAGCCGACTGGTTGCGTTTGAGCATGCGTGCGCCGCTTTCTTGGCTCTTCGGTGTGCTGGCGATCTGCATGATGTGCGGAGCCAGCGCTTTTGCTGCGCCGGACGAAATACAGGTGTACACCGAGGAATTGAACGATCCCGGCCAGTTCGGGCTGGAGCAGCATCTCAACTACACCATCCAGGGGACACAGACCCGGACTATCCGGGGCAGATGACGTCGCATCATGTCCGCAAATCACCCCGGAATTTTCTTACGGCCTCACCAAGAATCTGGAAGCGGGGCTGTATGTGCCTTTTGCCTTTGCACCTGCCGGCGATTCCTTTCTGAACGGTCTGCGTGTGCGGCTGAAATATATTGCGCCGCGGCAGAGTCGACGAGAATGCCTTCTATGGTTTGAACGTGGAGATCGGTCGCGATACCGTGCGCACTTCGGACAGCATCTCCGGCGATGGAGATCAGGCCGATCATCGGCTATCGCGATGCGCAGTGGCTGGTGAGCTTCAATCCCATCCTGACCATGGGGCTGGCCGCCAATGTAAGCCATCAGCCGCAGTTCGAGCCGGCGTTGAAACTGACGCACAGCATGGGCGAGGGGCTGCGCGGCGGTTTCGAGTATTACGGTGCTTACGGTTCGTTGAGTCATCCGTTGCCCAGCAATCAGCGTGCGCACTCGGTGTATGCCGTGGCCGATGTCGAGAAGGGCGGCTACGATGTGAACTTCGGTATCGGGCGCGGGTTTGTGAATGAGGCCGATACCTGGGTGATGAAGGCGATCATTGCCTTGCCGCTGGAATAGTTCGAGCTATCGCCCGCCAGCAGCGCCCGCTGTTCTTCGTCCAGATAGCACCATTCGCCTTCCGCCAGTCCCAGCTGCATCCAGTTTGAGTTTGCCGATCTCGGTGCGGCGCAATGCCGTGCAGTGGTTTCCGGCGGCGGCCAGCATGCGTTTCACCTGATGGTATTTGCCCTGTTCCAGCACGATCTCCAGTTGGTGCGTATCCAGCATCTTGCAGACGACTGCAGCCAGCGGTGCGGGTTCGTCGTGCAGCTTCACCCCGCCCAACAGTTGTTCGACGAGTTGCGGCGTCACCGGATCGTGCGTGGTGGCGACATAGACCTTGGGGATGTGGCGCTTGGGCGAGGACTGCGCGTGGATGAACGAGCCGTCATCCGACATCAGCAGCAGGCCGGTGGTGTCATGGTCGAGGCGGCCGACCGGCTGCACGTCGCGCAGCGCGAACTGTTCCGGCAGCAGCGAAAGCACGCCGGGATGATGGCTGGGCTTGCGCGAGCATTCGTAGTCGGCGGGTTTGTTCAGCGCGATGTACACATGCTCGCGATATTTCCACGGCTCGCCATACACGCTGAATTCGAGGCCGTCGGTCTCGAAGGTGCTGCGCGGTAGTCGGTGACGGTCTCGCCGCCGATACTCACCTCGCCGTCTTCGATCAGTTCGCGGCACCACTTGCGCGTGCCGAAGCCTTGCGATTGCAGGATGCGGTCGAGGGGGAGCTTGCTCATTGCGGCCGATCTGTCAGGCGATGCTGCAGGCTTCGGCAAAGTCCAGGCGCAGCATTGCGCGGATAGACGCCTTTCGGGTCGCCGTAGCCGAGGTTGCAGATGAAATTGGATTTCACGCTCGTTCCCGCGAAGAACAGCTGGTCCACGGCGGCGTTGTCGAAGCCGGACATCGGGCCGCAATCGAGACCCAGCGCGCGTGCGGCGAGGATGAGGTAAGCGCCTTGCAGCGTGCCGTTGCGGAAGGCGGTGATGTCGGACAAGTGCGGTGTTGCTGGCGAACATGTCGCGTGCGCCTGGGGATGGTCGGGAACAGCTTGGGCAGGTTGTCGTAGAAGTGCGTGTCGTAGCCGATGATGGCGGTGACCGGTGCGGCCATGGTCTTGGCGCGGTTGCCTTCCATCAGGGCCGGAATGAGTTTTTCTTTCGCCGCTTTGGATTTGACGAACACGATGCGTGCCGGGCTGCAGTTCATCGAAGTGGGGGCCATGCGCAGGGTGTCGTAGAGGCGATGCAGCAACTCATCCGCAACCGGCTTGTCCTGCCATGCGTTGTGGGTGTGGGCCTGGAGAAACAGTTGGTCGAATGCGGCTGGGGTCAACGGTGTGCCTGACATGATGAACTCCTGTGAGATGTTGGATGGAAACGATGCGGATAGTCTAAACGAAAACTGCGCCGTATTTACTTGGGTACGACATCCGGCAGGTTGGCGTGCTGGTCGTGCATCACGATGCGCGAAACGAACCAGATCGCCAGCAGGTTCGCCGCCACCGCCACGTAGCCCACCTTGGGATAGCCGACGATCATGCCTGCGCTGTCCTGCGTGATGATGAAGCCGCCCAGCGTGGTGGCGAGCCCCATGGCGAGCGATTGCATGGTGGCATTGAGCGACATGAAGGTGCCGCGCAGCCTGGGCTGCGCGGCCGAAGTGATGATCGCCATCGCCGGGATGAAGCGGCCCGAGACCAGCACGAAGAAGGCGGTGGTGGCGAGCAGCCACATCCACAGCGGCGCGGCGCCGATATGCGTCACGACGAGCAGGGGAATCATGGCGGCGATGGCGATCAGGCGATAGACCTTGACCTTGCCGTGCAGGTCGGCCCAATGTCCGATCAGGCGCGCGGTGAAGAACGTCGCTGCACCGCCGACGAGATAAACGAAGGGGATGTCGCTGTTGCGAGATGCCGACGTTGTTCACCGCGTACACGGTGATGTAGGGGATCACGGTGAAGCCGGAAAAGATGATCAGCGACGAGAACAGCAACGCGCGCAGATGGTTGGCGTCGCGCAGCACGGCGAACATGCGCGGAGAACGGATGGGCCTGTTTCTCGGCGCTGATGTGATGGCGCAATTCGGGCAGGACGCGGATGCCGACGAAAATGAACAGCATGACCAGCACGGCGATGAAGATGAACGGCGCGCGCCATTGCAGGTGGTTGGCCAGCCACAGCGACAGCGGCACCCCGGCGACCGTGGAGAGGGAGAATGCCGTCGATACGATGCCGCTGGCCCGGGCGCGGCGCGCAAACGGGATGATGTCGCCCACCATGGTCTGCACCAGCGCGCCCATCACGCCGCCGAATACGCCGGCCAGTCCGCGCGCGACGAGCAGCGTGACGAAGCCGGGCGCGAGGGCGCAGGCCAGTGTCGCCAGGCCGAACAGGGCGAACATCGACGAGCAGCAGGCGTTTGCGTTCGAAACGGTCGATGAAGGTGGCGCCGAGCAGGCCGGAGATGGCGGCGCTGAAACTGTATGAGGCGACCAGCAGGCCGAATTCATGCGTGCCGATGCCGAACTCGCGCATCAGGATCGGCCCGAGCGGCATCATGATCATGAAGTCGAGGACGTGGCTGAACTGGATGCCGGCAAGGGTGAGCAGGAAATACTTTTCGCGTTGCGGGGTGAGCTGAGTGTGCATTGGCGCAATTTTATCAGGTTGCCTGCAAGCAAACGTCGCGGCGGTAGGCGATAATCCGGCATCCGAATCGATTGGAGTTTTGCATGTGCGGCATCTGTGGTGAGTTGCGTTTCGATCAGGCAGTCCCCGATATGGAAGCGTTGAAGCGCATGACGGCGAAGCTGGCGCGGCGCGGGCCGGATCACGAGGGGTTCTTCAACGGCGGTGCGCTGGCGTTCGGCCATCGCCGCCTGTCGATCATCGACCTGTCCTCGCATGCCGACCAGCCGATGGTGGACGACGACCTGCGCCTGGCGCTGGTGTTCAACGGCACCATCTACAACTACAAGGAACTGCGCGCCGAGCTGATGGAGATGGGCTACGAGTTCTTCTCCGACGGCGACACCGAGGTGATCCTCAAGGCCTACCACGCCTGGGGCGAGAATTGCGTGCAGCGCTTCTACGGCATGTTCGCCTTTGCCCTGTGGGATATGCGCGACAAGTCGCTGTTCCTGGCGCGCGACCGCTTCGGCATCAAGCCGCTGTATTACGCGCTGGACGGCGTGCGTCTGCGTTTCGCTTCCACCATGCAGGCCTTGCTGGCAGGCGGGCGGGGTCGATACCAGCATCGATCCGGTCGCGTTGCATCACCACTTCACTCTGCACAGCGTGGTGCCCGCGCCGCACACCATGCTGGAAGGCATCAAGAAACTGCCGCCTGCACATACGATGAAATTCACCGCGTCCGGCGAGGTGAGCTGCAGCGCTACTGGTCACTGGATGCGACACGCCCGGCAGGTCACACTGTCCGAACAGGACTGGATCGCGGCGACGCGCACCGTGATGACGCGTGCAGTGGAACGGCATCGTCTGGCTTCCGATGTGCCGGTCGGCGTGCTGCTTTCCGGCGGGCTGGATTCGAGCCTGCTGGTCGGGCTGCTGGCCGATCATGTGGACGACCTGAACTACCTTCTCCATCGGCTTCGAGGATGTGGCGGGCGAACGGCCAACGAGTTCGAGTATTCCGATCTGATGGCGGAACATTTCAACACGCGCCATCACAAGTTCGCCATCCCCAACACGAAGTGCTGAAGCGCCTGCCGGAAGCCATCGCGCAGATGAGCGAACCGATGCCCAGCTACGACGTGACCGCGTTCTACCTGCTGGGGCGAGCAGGTGCTCGGAAGAGGTGAAGGTGGTGCTGGCCGGGCAGGGCGCGGACGAGGTGTTCGGCGGCTACTTCTGGTATCCGCGCATGGATGCGGCAGACGGCTCGCCGCTGGCGCGCTTCTCGCAGCATTATTTCGACCGCGACCACGACGAATATCTGGCGATGATGACGGATCGCCTATGCACGTGCCGGATGTGACCGCCGAGTGGGTGGATCACGAACTGTCGCTGCCGCAGGCGGATGAATTCCTCGACGAAGTGTTCCGCCTGGATGTGACCGCGCTGATGGTGGACGACCCGGTCAAGCGCGTGGACAACATGACCATGGCGTGGGGGCTGGAAGCGCGCGTGCCGTTCCTCGACCACGAGCTGGTGGAGCTGGCCGCGCACATGCCGCCCTCGCTCAAGCTCAAGGAAGGCGGCAAGTTTCCGCTCAAGGCCATCGCGCGCGGCGTGATTCCGGATGCGGTGATCGACCGGCCCAAGGGCTACTTTCCCGGTGCCCGCACTCAAATACGTGCGCGGCGAATTCCTGGAGAAGATGCGCGAGATATTGAATTCGGAAGCCTGCATCAAGCGCGGCCTGTACCGGCGCGACTATGTGGAGAAGCTGCTGGCCGATCCGGAAGCGTACCTCACCCGCATCCAGGGCAGCAAGCTGTGGCATCTCGCCTTGCTGGAGTGGTGGCTGCAAATTAACGTTGACGGCGTTTCATCCGACACCCGCATAATCCAGCCCATGAACTCCATGCATTCCATTCGTCACGTCCGAGCCGTCCCATGCGCATTCCTGCGCAAGGCGTGGCATCGCACGCAGGGTGGTCTGGAGAGTTAGCGTTCAGTTTTTGCAGCAGCACTTTCAAAAGGCCACAGATCGCTCTGTGGCCTTTTTGTTTTTCGGCCGTTCGTTTCCCGTCAGGCTCAGGGCGAACGGAGCTGTATGACTTGAGCCTTGGAGAAAATCATGTCGCTACCAGCAGCATTCGTCACGGTCATCCTGATCTGGTCCACCACGCCGCTCGCCATCAAGTGGAGCGCGCTGGGAGTCGGTTTCAGCTTCGCGGTGTTTTCGCGTATGGCCATCGGGATGCTGCTGTGTGCGGTGCTGCTGGCGGCGTTCCGCGTGCGCGTGCCGCTGCACCGCAAGGCGTTGCAGGCCTATCTGGCGGGCGGCTTGAGCATGTTCGGCGCGATGGCGCTGACCTACTGGTCGTCGCAGTTCGTCAGTTCCGGCATGATCGCGGTGCTGTATCGGTTTGTCGCCGCTCATCACCAGCCTGGGTGCGGCGATGTGGCTGGAAGAGGAGTCGATCACGCCGAGCAAGCTGCTGGGGATGCTGATGGGGGTGCTCGGCCTGTTTCTGGTATTCCATGGCGGGCTGGGATTGGGGAAGGTTCGATGGCCGGTTTGTTTGCATTGTTCCTGGGTGTGGTGTCGCAATCGCTGGGACTGGTGTGGCTCAAGCGCATCGGCGACGACAGCCCGCCGCTGGCGATGACGCTGGGCATTCTGGTGGTGGCGCTGCCGCTGTTCTTTGCCGCGTGGTGGCTGGTCGATGGTCATGTGCCTGCCTCCATTCCCGAGAAGGCGGTGGCGGCGACGGTGTATCTCGGTACATTCGGCTCGGTACTGGGCTTTGCGCTTTACTACTACCTCATCAAGCATATGGAAGCCGGCCGTATCGCACTGATCACGCTGATCACGCCAGTGCTGGCCTTGCTGCTGGGGCATGGACTGAATAACGAAGCCGTGTTACCCCAGGTGTGGCTTGGCACGGCGAGCATCGTGCTCGGTTTGGGCCTGCATCGGTGGGGAGAGCGTTGGATAAGAGCTGGTGGTGAAACAGGAAGGATGATTTGGCTTCTCAATGCCCAAGCGTCGATTCCGATGCTTGGGCATCATTTTCTGATGCCTTGGCTGTGCGAGGTTTGGCTGCCCGATAGGCCAGTACATGCGAGACTGAAAATGCTCCCCACCATCCGGAGGCCTGGAGTGCTGCCGATCCGATACTTTCACCGATGGTCAGGCAAATTGTGAAAGCTTCCACCCCGAAAAGCATTCCTAAACCCAAAACGATGACATTAGTCGTTGAAAACATGTCTTACCTCTGTATGCAATTCCCGGATTTGCTGCGTTGTTGCCTGTTTGTATGGAGCTATGTGCAGAAAAAACCATAGTTGATTCGCGAGTATGGTGAATTATCCCTGCTAACAACATGGTGTCAATATGCCAAACAGCCTAGCCGGATAGCTCATGGTTCTAGACAAGGGGATATACCTTGCAACTAAGGAGAGAGCCTCTGGCGGTATAATTGCCACAGATAACGACATCGTTCGTTATCGAGATCGTCAATAAAATCTGGAGAGTGAGAAACATGCGTAATCTGATCATTGCTGCTATTGCCTCGTTGTTTGTTGCCAATGTTGCTTTCGCCGATGCTTCCTGCGAAGCAAAAGCCGTCAGCAAAGACGGCAAGCCTCTGGTTGGTGCTGCCAAGGCTGCATCCATCAAGAAATGCGAAAAAGATGCTGCTGCGCAGCTCCGGCTGCTCCTTCTTGCGAATCCAAGGCGGTGAGCAAGGATGGCAAGCCTTTGGCTGGTGCTGCCAAGGCAGCATCCATCAAGAAGTGCGAAGCGGATGCCAAGAAGTAATCTGAATTAGTTTAAGCAGTCAACTCCGGCGGGTTTATCCCGCCGGAGTTGTTTTAAGACCATGCTCACGGGACTGCGGACTGCTCATTCGGCGGGTTGCTGGCGGGCGATATGTGACTTGCCAGCGGCTCAGCATGCGAGGCGCTGGCACCGTTGCCAAGAGTGAAAAATAAAGGACAATGCGCAGCATGAAAAAAACACCGCCCCCCGAATATCCCGAAATCCGCGCAGGTCAATCCATCGAGCTGCTGAAGGCGCTGCACATCCTGACGCGCGACGGCAAGATGAACCAGGATTCGCGGCGCAAGCTGAAGCAGGTGTATCACCTGTACCAGTTCATCGAGCCGTTGCTGCAGGAAGTGCGCAATGAGCGCGGCGCGCTGACATTGGTGGACCACGGTGCGGGCAAGTCGTATCTGGGTTTCATTCTGTACGACCTGTTCTTCAAGGCGCTGATGATGCTTCGCACATCTACGGCATCGAGACGCGCGAGGAGCTGGTGACGCATTCGCGCGAACTGGCGCAGCAGCTGGGTTTCGGCGGCATGTCGTTCCTGAACCTGTCGGTGGCGGAATCCATCGTCTCGGACAAGTTGCCGGCCAAGGTGGATGTGGTGACGGCGCTGCATGCCTGCAACACGGCGACCGACGATGCGATCCGTTTCGCGCTGGCGAAGCAGGCCAGGCATATCGTGCTGGTGCCATGCTGCCAGGCCGAGGTGGCGGCGGTGTTGCGCAAGAACAAGGGCAAGCAACTGGCCAAGGATGCGCTGGTCGAATTGTGGCGGCATCCTATCCATACGCGCGAATTCGGCAGCCACCTCACCAATGTGCTGCGCTGCCTGCAACTGGAGGCGCACGGTTATCAGGTCACGGTCACCGAGTTGGTGGGATGGGAGCATTCGATGAAGAACGAACTGATCATTGCCAGTTACAAGGACCTGCCGCGCAAGCGTGCGGCGGAGCGCTTGAATGAGGTGCTCCACAGTGTGGGGCTGGAAGAGATGAAGGACAGATTCTTTACGGAGTAAGACGATGCAGATCAGCAATGACAAGCGTTCGCATTACGAGCGCATCGGCGGCGAAGCAAAGGTACGCGAACTGGTGCAGCATTTCTATCAGCTGATGGACGAACTGCCCGAGGTGCATGGCGTGCGCAAGATGCACGCAGCCGACCTGAAGAACTCCGAAGACAAGCTGTTCATGTTCCTGTCCGGCTGGATGGGCGGGCCGCAGCTGTTCGTGGAGAAATTCGGCCATCCCATGCTGCGCCAGCGCCACATGCCGTTCTCCATCGGCAAGGAGGAGCGCGATCAATGGCTGATTGTGCATGGGTCAGGCGCTGGAAGAGGTGGTGGAAGAAGAAGCAGCTGCGCAACGAACTCGGGTGGCCTTCATCAAGGTGGCCGATTTCATGCGCAATCAGTCCGAGCCGGACTGATCCTCGTCCTGTTCGGCGTCTGGCTGCGGTGTCGAGTTCTTCATCATCTCGGCGCGCGTCGCCGGCGTCTCCAGGCTGATGCGCCCCAGCGTGCCGCTGCGGTAATCCTGCAGCAAGGTCATCGCCGCTTTTTCCAGATCGAATTCCTGTCCCCGGATGCGGAAGCCGCGCTGTTTGGCGATGGCTTCGATCAGCGCGACGCCATCCATATCATCAGTGACCGATTTGTAGCGCTGCTTGACCAGCGCCGGGTAACGCGCCATCAGCAGGTCGCCGAGGAAGGAAGCGACTTCGCTTTCGTGATAGGCGTTGCGGCCGATCAGGTTGCTGGCGGCGAGCAGGTAGCCGTCGCTCTCATAGGCGATCTTCGGCCACATCATGCCCGGCGTGTCGATCAGCTGCATGGTGTCGCTGAGGTCGAAGTGCTGCAGGTTCTTGGTGATGGCCGGTTCGTCGCCGACCGCGGCGGTGCGGCGCTTGAGCAGCGAGTTGATGAAGGTGGATTTGCCGACGTTGGGGATGCCCATCACCATCATGCGCAAGGGCTTGAGCACGGTGCCGCGATGCGGCGCCAGCGGCAGGCACAGCTTGGGTATCTTCGCGGCTTCACCGGGTTTCTTGCACGAGATGGCGATGGCCTTCACGTTCTTCTGGCTGTTGAAGTGATCCAGCCAGGCCTTGGTGGCGGCGGGGTCGGCGAGGTCGGCCTTGTTCAGCACCTTGAGGCACGGGCGCTGGCGGTGTTCGCGCATCTCGCGGATCATCGGGTTGCTGCCCGCTTCCGGCACGCGCGCATCCAGCACCTCGATGACGACATCGATGCGCTCCATGGTCTCGGTCGCCTTCTTCTTTGCCGAGGTCATGTGACCGGGGAACCATTGAATCGCCATTTGGAGTGAAGTCCTTGAAAATGAGGCGCGCATTCTAACCGTTAATTGACGCTGACTAGCCCGCCCTCCCATAATCCGGCATCCTCATCGGAGCTTCAACATGACCACCATCCGCCAGCAAGATTTCATCGACAGCATCGCCGACGCGCTGCAATTCATCTCCTACTACCACCCGCAAGACTTCGTGCAGGCCATGGCCGCGGCCTATCGAGCGCGAGGAATCGCCCGCCGCCAAGGATGCGATGGCGCAAATACTGACCAACTCGCGCATGTGTGCCGTGGGCAAGCGCCCGATCTGCCAGGACACCGGCATCGTGGTGGCGTTCGTGCGCGTGGGCATGGATGTGCGCTGGGACGGCGCCACGATGGGCGTCGCCGAGATGGTGAATGAGGGCGTGCGCAGAGCCTACCAGTTGCCGGACAACGTGCTGCGCGCTTCCGTGGTGGCCGATCCGGCCGGCAAGCGCAAGAACACCGGCGACAACACGCCGGCGGTGGTGCATTTCGAGATCGTGCCCGGCGACAAGGTGGATGTGCGCATCGCGGCCAAGGGCGGCGGTTCCGAGAACAAGGCCAAGATGGCGATGCTGAACCCCAGCGACGACGTCGTGGAATGGGTGGTGAACCAGTTGCCGCACATGGGCGCGGGCTGGTGTCCGCCGGGCATGCTGGGCATCGGCATCGGCGGCACGGCGGAGAAGGCGGTGCTGCTGGCGAAGGAGGCGCTGATGGAACACATCGACATGGCCGAGCTGAAGGCGCGCGGCGCGCAGAACCGCATCGAGGAACTGCGCATCGAGATCTTCGACAAGGTCAACGCGCTGGGCATCGGCGCGCAGGGGCTGGGTGGCCTCACCACCGTGCTGGATGTGAAGATACTCGATTACCCCACGCACGCGGCCTCCAAGCCGGTCGCCATCATCCCCAACTGCGCGGCGACGCGGCATGTGCATTTCGAGCTGGATGGCAGCGGCGCGGCCACGTTCACGCCGCCGAAGATCGAGGACTATCCCGACGGTGCAATGGCAACCCGCGGCGGATGCGCGGCGCGTGAACCTGGACAGCGTGACGCGCGCCGACATCGCGCAATGGCAGCCGGGCGAGACATTGCTGCTGTCCGGCAAGCTGCTCACCGGCCGCGACGCCGCGCACAAGCGCATGGTGGACATGCTGGCGAAGGGAGAGAAGCTGCCGGTGGATTTCAACGGCCGTTTCATCTACTACGTCGGCCCGGTCGACCCGGTGCGCGATGAAGTGGTCGGCCCCGCCGGCCCGACCACCGCCACGCGCATGGACAAGTTCACCGAGACCATGCTGGCGCAGACCGGCCTGATCGGCATGGTGGGCAAGGCCGAGCGCGGCAAGGCCGGCATCGAGGCGATCAAGAAGCATGGCGCGGTGTACCTGATGGCCGTGGGTGGCGCGGCCTACCTGGTTTCCAAGGCGATCAAGGCATCCAAGGTGCTGGCCTTCGCCGACCTTGGTATGGAGGCCATCTACGAGTTCGAGGTGCAGGACATGCCGGTGACGGTGGCGGTGGATGCGCAGGGGAGGTCGGTGCATGAGACGGGGCCGACGGAGTGGAAGGGGAGGATTGCGGGGATACCGGTGAGGGTGGTTTGATATGTCGTCTAAATTACGTTATGTTTTTTGGAGAGACTGCGCATGGACATAAATCTTGTTTCAGCATTGATTGGTGTTACTGCCGGTGCATTGGGTTATTGGCTCTCTACTTTCCATATTCAACCGATCCTGCGGTTTGACGACGTTAGAAATCAAGTGCTAATGGATTTTATTTATTACGCGCAAGTGGTAAATGCCGTCGGACTTAACGATGAAATGCAAAATCTATATCGTGAGCGCGTGCTCGCCAATCGTAAGGCTTCGGCACAACTATTTGCAGCAACTCAAAGCCTGCCATTTTGGTATCGCCGCTATCTCAAGCTTAAAAAATGGGCGCCGGAAGAAGCTGCAAAACATCTAATTGGTTTCTCGAACACTACCGAATATGAACAGGCTGCCAAGGTTCAAGCGTTCATAAGGAAAGGGCTTGGGCTACCACCCGAAACATAACCTGGCGGTTGAGAGGGGCTACCCCCGACGGTTTTGGTTAAGTCCATTCATGCTTCGACAAGCTCAGCACGAACGGACTTAATGGCGCACAGTGGTTGAGTGGCCCATAGAGCATCCTTTCATGGATTTATCCCCGCTTTTCGACTATCATGGCAGCCTGTTTTCGGGCGGTTTCAGGCCCGCAAAACTCAGATTTCACGAATTGGCGGGTCTCCCCGCATTGCAGCATGGTGAACCTGGTCAGGTCCGGAAGGAAGCAGCCACAGCCAATCGTTGCAAGTGCCGGGGGTAAGGCTCGCCTCCTTATTTATCGAGGGTGTTGCACTCGACAGGCGGAGGGTAGGGCGTTATGTCAGCGACTTCAGTTCTAGCGCGCAAATGGCGCCCCAAGAGCTTCGCCCAGCTGGCAGGGCAGGAGCACGTTGTGCAGGCGCTGACCAACGCGCTGACGCAGAACCGCCTGCACCACGCCTACCTCTTCACCGGCACGCGCGGCGTGGGCAAGACCACCATCGCGCGCATCTTCGCCAAATCCCTGAATTGCGAAACCGGCATCACGGCCACGCCATGCGGCGTGTGCGGTGCCTGCACCGAGATCGACAGCGGTCGTTTCGTCGACCTGATCGAGCTGGACGCGGCGTCCAACACGCAGGTCGACAACATGCGCGAGCTGCTGGAGAGTGCGCTGTATGCGCCGACTTCCGGGCGCTTCAAGGTCTACATCATCGACGAAGTGCACATGCTGTCGAAGTCGGCGTTCAACGCGATGCTGAAGACGCTGGAAGAGCCGCCCGCGCACGTGAAGTTCATCCTCGCCACCACCGACCCGCAGAAGATCCCCGTCACCGTGCTGTCGCGCTGCCTGCAGTTCAACCTGAAGCAGATGCCGCCCGCGTTGATCGTCTCGCGCCTGCAATACGTGCTGGGCGAGGAGGGCATCCCGTTCGAGCAAGGCGCGCTTGAACCTGGTGGCGCGTGCCGCCCAGGGCAGCATGCGCGACGCCTTGAGCCTGATGGACCAGGCCATCGCCTATTCCTCCGGCAAGGTGGATGAGGCGCTGGTGCGCACCATGCTGGGCGCGATCGACCAGGGTTACCTGTTCGACCTGCTGCAGACCTTGCGCGCAGGCGACGGCGCCGGGCTGCTGCGCATCGCCGACAGCATGGCTACGCGCAGCGTGGCGTTCGAGGCTGCGTTGCAGGACCTGGCGACGCTGCTGCACCGCATTGCGCTGGCGCAGACCATTCCGCAGGCGATTGCCGACGATGAGCCGGAGCGCGCGCGCCTGCTGGAACTGGCGCAGCAATTTTCTCGCCGAAGAGATTCAGCTGAACTACCAGATCGCCATCCACGGCCGCAACGAGATCGACCTGGCGCCGGACGAATATGCCGGTTTCACCATGACGCTGCTGCGCATGCTGGCGTTTGCGCCGCAGGCGGCCGGCGCTGCCACCGAGGCGCGTGCGCCGGTGGCGAGGGCCACGCCCAGCCCGGCCTATGCCGCACCTGCTGCTCACCCCGCGGCACCGCAACCCGCTCCCGCAGTTGCTCCGCAGCCGTCTCCTGCAGCCGCGTTGCAGCCGGCTGCACAGGACATGGGGGCGGCGCTGGACTGGAACACGCTGCTGTCGCAGCTCAACCTGCAAGGCATGGCACGCGAGCTGGCGAAGAACAGTGTGCTGGCGAGCTTTGCCGACGGGCGCGTGGTGCTGAACCTGGCGCCGCAGCACAAGCATCTGCAGAGCAACAAGATCGCACAGGACAAGCTGCAGGCGGCGCTGAGCGAGTATTTCGTGCAAGCCGATCAGGCTGGTCGTTGAGCTGGGGGCAAGCAGAGATGCCGCGACCCCGGCCGCGGTCGAACAACATGAGAAGCAGACACGGCAGCAACAGGCAGAAGATGCCATCAAGCAGGATGCGTTCGTACGCGAAGCGCAAGCCAATTTGGGCGCACAATTGATCGAAGGGTCCGTCAGACCCGTTTAACGATGATGGTGCAGGTTCTGCACCATCATCGTTTCCCTCACCCCCGTTCCCCCTCTCCCGGCGGGCGGGCGAGGGGTACAGTAAGTCGCGATGCGAGATTTTGAATTTTTCGGAGGAAGTAGAAATGATGAAGGGCGGATTGGCCGGGCTGATGAAGCAGGCGCAACAGATGCAGGCGAACATGAAGAAGGCGCAGGACGAGCTGGCCACCATCGAGGTGGAAGGTCAGGCCGGTTCCGGCATGGTCAAGGTGACCATGACCTGTGCGCATGAAGTGCGTCGCGTGAACCTGGACCAGAGCGTGATGGACGACAAGGAGATGCTGGAAGACCTGATCGTGGCGGCCTTCAGCGATGCCAACAAGAAAGTCACGGAGACGACCCAGAAGCGCATGAGCGGATTCACGGCCAAATCTGCCGCCGGGAATGAGCCTGCCGTTCTGATGAATACACCTTCCAGCCTGGAAGAGCTGATCAAGGCGCTGCGCTGTCTGCCGGGCGTCGGGCCGAAGTCGGCACAACGCATGGCTTACCACCTGCTGCAGCGCGACAGGCCGGGGGCATTGCATCTCGCCCGTTCTCTCGATCATGCGGTGGCAAGCGTCAAGCATTGCATCAAGTGCAACAACTTCTCCGAGGAGGAGGTGTGCGGTTTGTGCAATTCGTCGCGGCGCGAAACGGATATGCTTTGCGTGGTGGAGATGCCCGCCGACTTGCTGATGATGGAACAGGCGCAGTGCTACCGCGGCATGTATTTCGTGCTGATGGGGCGCCTCTCGCCGCTGGACGGGCTGGGGGCGCGTGAACTGCCGCTGGAGCGCTTGCTCAAACGCGCCCAGGAACTGGACTGCGAGGTGATCCTGGCGACCAACTTCACGGTCGAAGGCGAAGCAACCGCGCACTATCTGGCGACCTTGTTGCGCGCACAGGGTATCAAGGTTTCGCGGATCGCCCGCGGGTTGCCTGTGGGCGGTGAACTGGAACATGTGGATAGCGGTACTTTGGCACAGGCGGTGCTGGAAAGACGGACAGTGACGGAATGACTGAACAACCTGAAACAACCCAGCAGGGCGAGCGGCTGCAAAAGGTGCTGGCGCAGGCTGGTATCGGTTCGCGTCGCGAGATGGAGGAGTGGATCACTGCCGGGCGGGTGATGGTCAACGGTGTAGTGGCAAGGCTGGGGATGCGCGTTTCCGAGGGGGACAGGGTGCTGGTGGATGGCCGCCCGGTGCGGCTGCAGCTGCAGGAAGAGCCGACCATGCCGCGCGTCTTGCTGTATCACAAGCAGGAAGGCGAGATCGTCAGCCGCGATGATCCCGATGGCCGCGCCAGTGTTTTCGACGCCTTGCCGAAACTGCGCGGACAGAAATGGATCGCGATCGGCCGTCTGGATTTCAATACCAGCGGCTTGCTCATTTTCACCACCTCCGGCGAGTTGGCGAATCGCCTGATGCACCCGCGCTTCGAGGTCGAGCGCGAATATGCGGTCCGCATCCAGGGGGAAATGACGCAGGAGCAAATGCACCAGGTGACCAAGGAGGGCGTCGAACTGGAAGACGGGGTGGTGCGCTTCGACAAACTCAGTGACGAAGGTGGCGAGGGATTCAACCATTGGTATCGTCTGGTGCTCAAGGAGGGGCGTAACCGTGTGGTGCGCCGCACTTTCGAGGCATTGGGGCTGCCGGTGAGCCGTCTGATGCGCGTCCGTTTCGGTATCATCAATCTGCCGCCGCGGATCAAGCGCGGCATGATGGCCGAGCTGGGCGATGGTGAAGTGAGGAAGATCCTCGAATGGGTGGGTTTGCCGGCAGGTGTGGCCAGACAAGTGAGCGATGATGAAAAGCGCAACAAGCCGCAACGGGTTCGTCCACGGAAAAATTAAAGCTGGCGAGATAGGCGAATCTGTCGTTAAAATTCAATGGCTAATAGGGTTCTTAATGTCGGACTATGGAAAATTGGGCGCGGATAACGTGCGGGAATAATGGAAGAGCGGGAAAACAAGACCATCATCTGTAGCGTGTTCTTTTTGGATATCGTTGAATATTCAAAAAAATCCGTGTCGGGTCAAATATCGCTGAAAGAGCGGTTCAACGCCTTTTTGTCCATTGCCATCCGCGATGTGCCGGCCAACGATCGCATCATCCTCGACACGGGTGACGGCGCAGCAATCAGTTTTCTGGGCGATATCAGCGATGCATTGCATGCCGCCCTGAGCATGCGCAACAGTTTGCTGAACGATGCCGTCCGCATGGAGCCGCCTTTGCTGGTGCGTATCGGTATCAATCTCGGGCCGGTACGCCTGGTCAAGGACATCAACGGACAGCCGAATATCGTCGGCGACGGGATCAATGTGGCGCAGCGCGTGATGAGTTTCTCCGATCCGGGGCAGATCCTGGTCTCGCGCTCCTACTACGACGCGGTGTCGCGCCTGTCCCAGGAATATGCGGGCATGTTCCACTATCAAGGGTCGCGAACCGACAAGCATGTGCGCGAGCACGAAGTCTATGCGATCGGCTACCCGGGCGATTTCACTTCAACCCAGCGCAAGCTGTCCAAACAATCCCGCCATGCCGGCGCGACCGGGGCAAATGCCGTTCGGTTCAAATTGGAAGCTTACTGGGACTCGTTTGTTGAAACCATGGCCCGGTGGGAGCGATTCGCCGTCGAGACTTTCCGCAATGCCTCAAGTAAGCAGCGTGCCGCGATCATTGGGATTTCTTCAGCCGTACTGATAGCGCTGGTGGCGTTGATGGTCAAAATCACCCTTCACCACCAGCCGGCGAAGACTGCGCAGGTTGCTGCCACTGAGAAAGTCAACGCAGATAAAATGCAGGTGGCACCTGCGGTTGCGGGGCCGCAGAAAACAGTGAGTGGCCCGGAAAAAAACGAGAAGACAGCGCCAAAGGCAAAGAAAAGCGACATTGCCGAGAAAAAGGTGCAAGGCGTCAAGAAGAGCGCGCGCGTGAGAACATTGGAGCAAACGCTTGGCGCGCCGGCAGTGGTGAGTCTGAACATTCTGCCATGGGGCGACGTATATCTGGATGGTAGAATGCAGGGAGCCAGCCCGCCTTTGATGGAATTGCAGGTCGTGCAAGGCAAGCATGTGATCAAGATCAAAAACACGACATTTCCGGTAGTCACCAAGGTCATTACGGTGAAATCGGGAGAGAAAATAACGATAAAGCACAAATTCGGCAATTAGTAATCTTGTGGTTGTGAAGAATAGGAGTGCTTGGATGTTTGGTTGCCGTAGTGCTTTGCTGGGGGTGGTATTGGCATGGGCGCTGACAGGCTGCAGCGCGCTGAACTCCTGCGACGAATGCTGGTGGTTCAACAAGACGGCCAGCCACAGGCTGGACAAGGGTATCGAGAGCTATGAGATGGGTAACTATATCGCCTCGATGTCTGCATTGAACGAGGTGGTGCAAACGGAATCCGCCAGCAAGGACGATAAAGTGAATGCATATAAGTATCTTGCGTTTATACATTGCGTCTCCGGGAGGGAGAAGCTGTGTTACGAGTCCTTCAAAAAGGCGTTGATGCTGGACCCGAAGTTTGAACTGACCCGTGCCGAAGCGGGTCATCCGGTATGGGGGCCGGTGTTTCGCAGTGCAAAGGCCAGATACGTCAAATAACCATTCCTTGCGGGAAATATGATCAGTCATTTGGGGCGTTACGAGATAGTCGGCGAACTCGGTCAGGGGGCGATGGGGGTCGTTTACAAGGCAACTGACCCGTTGATCGACCGCATGGTTGCAATCAAGACCATTACCTTGAGCCTCGCCCAGGAGGAACGCGATGAATACGAGGCGCGTTTCTACCAGGAGGCCAAGGCTGCCGGACGGTTAAGTCATCCCAATATCGTTACCATCTTCGACGTGGGCCGCACTGGCGACGTCGCCTATATCGCGATGGAATTCCTGCAAGGCAGGGAGTTGCGCGACATCCTCAATGACGCGAAGCTGCTGCCAGTCGATCAGGTGATCGATATCGTGGCCCAAGTGGCGCTGGGATTGGATTATGCGCATGAGCACGGCGTCGTCCACCGGGATATCAAGCCATCCAACATCATGGTGGGGCGAGACGGCCATGTGAAAATCACCGATTTCGGCATTGCGCGCATGGCTTCTGCCGGGGTGCGAACACAGACCGGCATGGTGCTCGGCTCGCCGAAATACATGTCTCCTGAACAGGTGATGGGGAAGCTGACCGACCAGCGCTCCGATATCTTCTCGCTGGGGGTGATGCTCTATGAAATGCTGACCGGACAGGCACCGTTCATGGGGGAGAATGTCAATGCCATCATGTATCAGACCCTGAATGCAATCCCGCAGCCGCCGAGTTCGTTGAATGGGACCGTGCCGGACATGCTTAACTTCATCGTGGCCAAGGCGCTGGCGAAAGACCTGGAACACCGCTACCAGAACGCCAAGGAGTTGGCGAACGATCTGCGGGCCAGCTTGGGGAATATGCCGCGCAAGACTGTTGTTGCCGATGTTGATATGGCCAAGACGATACGGGTGACAGCCCAGCCTGAAGCGCAACTTGAGGACGTGAATCCGGGCGACGAATCCGATCCGGCGGTGACGATGAGGCTATCCACATCTTTTGATTCCGTTGGCGCCACGATGCGGCTGGCCGCGATGACAGCCAGCCAGAAAGATGTGGAGGAATTGTCCAAGACCTTCAAGATGGCGCGTCCCAGCATCGAGGAGATCAACAGCTCTGCGCAGCAGGCTCCATTGTTCACCAAGCATGCTCCTGCCAGGAAAGATGTGCGCCCTGTGGAAGAAACCAGATCCACAAAAGGCGGCGGGTATTTGTTGATGGCGATTATCGCCTTGATCCTGATCGGGCTGATCTCCGCGTTGTTGTTCTAGTTTGCCCAAAGACGTGACGGGAATGCAGCGATACTTCAAGTTGCGTCCCTCCCGTGTTCTGGGGCTGCTGCTTTTCTTTCTCTTTTCTGCTTCGCTGGTTTCGCTATGGTTGTTGCCATTGGCGAAGCTGGTTATCGTCGTGCTGACTCTGGTCATGGCATGTAGCGTGGCAGTCAGCCTGTTGCTGGATACGCGTTTGCGCAGGAGGAGTTCTTGCGTTGCCTTTCGGCTGGAAGATGGGGATGGAATCGTGCTGGTGCTGCGCAACGGCCTGCATTTGCCAGGCCGGGTGTCTACCGATAGCCTGGTGACTCCCTACCTGGTCATTTTGAATGTTGTCCTGAACGAACAAGGCGGGCGCCGCAGTCTGCGGATATTACCCGATGCCATGGGGGCTGATAGTTTTCGCCGTTTGCGAGTCGCGCTGCGGTGGAACGTCAGGCAAGATCAGGCAGCGATATAGTCCCGCGGGTTCATTACCGTCGGCTCGGCTTCCGGCAGCATTTGCGGATAATCCTTGCTGTAGTGCAAGCCGCGACTTTCATGGCGGGACAGCGCACTTTGCACGATCAGGTCGGCGGTGAGGACCAGGTTGCGCAGTTCCAGCAAGTCGGCGCTGACATGGAAGTTGCTGTAGTACTCGTTGATCTCTTCATGCAATAGCTGGATGCGATGCTGTGCACGCTGCAGCCGTTTGGTGGTGCGCACGATGCCGACATAGTCCCACATGAAGCGCCGCAGTTCGTCCCAGTTGTGCGAGATCACCACGGCTTCGTCCGCATCCGTCACGCGGCTTTCATCCCATTGCGGAAGCTCGGGCAATTGCTGCGGGGCGCCGTTCAGGATGTCCTGCGAGGCGGCCTCGGAAAAGACCAGGCATTCCAGCAGGGAATTGCTGGCCAGGCGGTTGGCGCCGTGCAGTCCGGTGCAGGCGGTTTCGCCTATCGCATAAAGCCCGTTCACGTCGGTACGCCCGTGCAGGTCGGTCATGACGCCCCCGCAGGTGAAATGTACTGCAGGAACGACCGGGATCGGCTGTTTGGCAATGTCGATCCCCAGCGCCAGGCAGCGCGAGTAAATGGTCGGAAAATGTTCCTGCAGGAATTCGACGGGCTGATGCGAGATGTCCAGGAAAACGCAGTCCAGACCGCGCTTCTTCATTTCGAAGTCGATCGCGCGCGCCACGACGTCGCGCGGCGCCAGGTCGGCGCGTTCATCGTGCCATGGCATGAAGGGCGTGCCGTCGGGCAGCTTCAATATGCCGCCCTCGCCGCGCACCGCCTCGCTGATCAGGAAAGACTTGGCATGCGGGTGGTACAGGCAGGTCGGATGGAACTGCATGAACTCCATGTTGGAAACGCGGCAGCCTGCGCGCCACCCCATGGCGATGCCGTCGCCCGTCGCGGTGTCGGGGTTGGTGGTGTAAAGGTAGACTTTGCCCGCGCCGCCGGTGGCCAGCACGGTGTTTTGTGCTGCGATGGTGATGACGTCGCCGCTCAGGGTATTCAGCGCGTAAGCGCCATAGCAGCGATTGTCGGCTTGCCGCAGCTTTCTGGCGGTGATGAGGTCGATGGCGATATGGCGTTCCAGCAAGGTGATGTTCGGGTGGGCGAGTACTTTTGCCGCGAGGGTCTCCTGCACCGCTTGGCCGGTGGCGTCGGCCGCATGAATGATGCGGCGGTGGCTGTGTCCGCCTTCGCGCGTGAGATGGTAGCCGCTGTCCGAACCGGCATCGCGGGTGAACGGCACGCCTTGCGAGATCAGCCAGTCGATGGCTGCGGCGCCGCGCTCAACGACAAAGCGGGTGGTTTGCGGGTCGCACAGCCCGACACCGGCGATCATGGTGTCCTTGATGTGTTCGTCCAGCGTGTCGTCGTGTGAAAGTACGGCAGCGATCCCGCCTTGCGCCCACGCGCTGGCGCCGTCCAGCAGTGATTTTTTGGTGATAACGGCGACCTTTTGCTGGTCTGCCAGTTTGAGTGCCAGCGACAGGCCCGCCAGGCCGCTACCAATGATGAGAGTATCGAAACGCAACAAGCTGTTAGTCCAATCGGGTTGTCTACCTGGCGAACTATAGCAAACTTGTAGGGTACCGATGTCCGTGGAGTGAACTTAATTCAAGGCTTGCGGTCAATCTGCCGGCTAGAGGCAAGGCTGACGTTTGAGTATCCGTCCGGTTATACTAGCGAACCGCCTTATTATGGGCGGTTCAAATCAATAAGCCGGGAAACGGGAATGGGTGACAGGGAGGTCGATCAGCAACTGGTAGAGCGTGCTCAACGCGGCGACAAGCATGCGTTCGAGTTGCTGGTTGCGAAATATCAGCGTCGGCTGGGTCGCTTGATCTCGCGTTTCGTGCGAAATGCGGCCGAGGTCGAGGATGTGACGCAGGATGCGTTCATCAAGGCCTATCGTGCCTTGCCGGCGTTTCGCGGCGATAGCGCGTTTTACACCTGGCTGTACCGGATCGGCATCAATACCGCCAAGAATCATTTGGTTGCGCAGGGGCGCAGGGCGCCGACAAGCACGCCGTTCGATTCGGATGATGCCGAAGATTTCGAGGATGCGGCGCTGTTGCATGAGGTGGCGACGCCCGAGAACGAACTGATGAGCAAGCAGGTGGTTGAAGTGGTGAACGCCTCGCTCCAGGAACTGCCTGACGATTTGCGTACCGCGCTGACGCTGCGCGAGATCGAAGGATTGAGTTATGAAGAGATCGCAGCGGTGATGGATTGCCCGATAGGCACGGTGCGGTCGAGGATTTTCAGGGCCCGCGAGGCGATTGCAGCAAATCTGCGCCCTTTGTTGGGCACAAGCGAAGATAAAAGGTGGTAAAGATGAAAGAGAATATTTCGGCGTTGATGGATGGGGAGATGTTCGAGGATCAGGCGGATGTGTTCCTCGATAAGCTCAAACGCCATCCCGAGGCCCGCCAGGAATGGGAACGCTATCATTTGATCGGAGATGCTTTGCGGCAGCCCGACCATCTCTGCAAAACCTTCGGAGCATCTTTCCATGAAAGACTGCAAGCCGAACCGACCGTATTCGCTCCCTATAGCCGTTCCTCCCAGCGTGTCCGTAATTTCGCTCTTTCCGCGGTCGCTTCTGTCATGGCGCTGGCGTTGGTGGCATGGCTGTCGTTGCAAGTTGGCAGCGAACCCGCGCCGCAGATCGCATCCGCACAAATCCCCATGGACAACGCAATCAGGCCGGCTTCTGCCCAGGCCGATGATTATCTGATGGCGCATCAGGAGTTTTCTCCCAGTGCCGATGTGCATGGCGCGGCTTCCTATATCCGCGCGGTGGCAGGTCGATAGTGCGGGACGCGATGCGACAATCCGGCTATTCGTTCTTCCTGCTGTTGCAGCTCGTTGTTGCTCCGGCCTTCGCCGATTCCGTGCAAGGGGACGAGCCGGGTTGGCTGAACGACATGGCGCTCGCTGCGCATCAGCTCGATTACAGCGGTGTGTTCGTCTATCAATCGGGTGGCAGCGTGGAAATGTCGCGAATCACGCATGTTGTCGACAAGAATGGCGAGCATGAACGCCTGGAAGAAGTCGGCGGCAGAAAGCGCGAACTCATTCGTGACAACGACCAGGTCTGGCTATTCGCGGATGGACACAAGGTGCGTATCGAAAAACGCCAAATCAAGCGCGCATTCCCGGCGTTGTTGCCGGAACAGATATCCGAATTGAAAGAGAATTATTCGGTCAGGCAGGTGGAGGAGGATGATGTGGCCGGTTATCACACGCGTGGCGTCGTATTCCTGCCCAAGGACAATTTGCGTTATGCACGCAAGATGTGGGCGCACAGCGATTCCGGATTGCTGCTCAAGGCTGTCGTGCTGGATGATCGGGGGGGCATCATCGAGCAGTATGCCTTCATGCAGTTGGATATCGGCGGCAACATCAATCGCAAATGGATCCTTCCGGAAGACTCTTCCTCTTCCGCCATTGCAGAGGCACAACGCCTTTCGCTTTTGCCCAAGGTCGAACTGCTTGAAAAACCGTGCGGCTGGCAGGTGGATGCGCTTCCTTCCGGGTTCAAGAAGATACTGGAAATACGCCGTCCCTTCCGGGGGAGCGAGGAGCCGGTCACTCAGATCGTGTTTTCCGACGGCTTGGCGGGAATTTCGGTATTCATCGAGAAAATCAAGGATGCCACCCACATTCATCCCGGCCTGTCCGGGCGCGGTGTGGCAAACGTTTACAACCGGATCGTCGGTGAAAATCTGGTTACGGTAGTCGGCGAAGTGCCGCCGCGAGCCGTCATGCAGGTGGGCGATTCCGTTCGATATGCGGGGCATTGATATGCTGGAAATGCGTGCCATCATCATTCAGGTTGAAGGCGAAGAAGCCTCGGTGCAGCCACTGGGCGGCGGATGCGGTAATTGTGACAGCGAAGGAGGTTGCGGCAGCGGCACCTTGTCGAAGCTTTTTTGCAGCAGCAAACCGCGTCAATTCAAGGTTCGAAACATTGCCCGCGCCAAGGTCGGCGACGAGGTGCAGGTATCCTTGCCTGATGGCGTGTTGTTGCGCGGCGCCATGAAGATGTATGTGCTGCCATTGATCCTGCTCCTGGCTGGCGGCATCGTTGGGAGCAGCCTTGCGGATAAGGGACCGTTGCATGATGCCTATGCGGTTGCCGGTGCGGTCATCGGGGTGCTGCTGGGTTTTGTCTTGGCCAGGTTTTCCTCAGGGGCTGGCCTGGCTGTCGCCTCATCCATCATTTCATCGCGATCTGGTTCTTAATCATCAATTCATCGGGAGGCTAAGCGTTATGCTGAAAAAATTAGCTCTTTTTGCATTGTTTGGATTGTTCTCACATTTGGCTGTTGCCAACAACCTGCCCGACTTCACCGAGCTGGTGGAAAAACAAGGGCCCGCCGTGGTGAACGTGAGCACCACGCAAATGATCCGCATGCCGCAGATGCAGGGTATGCCCGATCTGCCGGAGAATGACCCGTTCTACGAATTCTTCCACCGTTTTGCCCCGCAGGTCCCGCGCGAACAGGAGTCCCAATCGCTTGGTTCCGGCTTCATCATCAGTTCCGATGGTTACATCCTGACCAACGCGCATGTGGTGGATCATGCGGAAAAGATCACCATCCGCCTGACCGATAAGCGCGAATTCAAGGCCAAGGTGATCGGTGCCGACAAACGCACCGATGTGGCCTTGCTCAAGATCGATGCGACCGGCCTGCCCAAAGTTGTGGTTGGAAATCCCGACCAGGTCAAGGTGGGGGAATGGGTGCTGGCGATCGGTTCGCCCTTCGGCTTCGACAGCAGCGTGACTGCAGGTATCGTCAGCGCCAAGGGGCGTTCATTGCCGCAAGAGAATTTCGTGCCCTTCATCCAGACCGATGTGGCGATCAATCCCGGCAATTCGGGCGGCCCGCTGTTCAACATGAAGGGCGAGGTGGTCGGTATCAATTCGCAGATATACAGCCGTTCCGGCGGCTACATGGGGCTGTCATTCTCCATCCCCATTGATGTGGCGATGGATGTGGTCAACCAGCTGCGCACCACAGGCAAGGTCACGCGCGGACGCATCGGTGTGACCATTCAGGAAGTGACGCGTGAACTGGCTGATTCGTTCGGTTTGCCCAAAGTCGGTGGGGCGCTGATCTCCGGCTGTGGACAAAGGCGGTCCGGCAGACAAGGCCGGTGTGCGCCCCAGCGATGTGATCCTTAAGTTCGATGGCAAGGTGGTTAATTCATCGGCAGATCTGCCGCGTATCGTTGCGGCGACCAAACCGGGCAGCAAGGTCGGCGTGCAATTGTGGCGCAAGGGCAGTACGCTGGATGTTTCCCTGGTGGTCGGCGAGATCAAGGATGAAAATGTCGTTGCGCAGCGCGGTGGCAGCCGCGGCGGTGCGGAAGGATCTTCGGAAAGCGAAACCCGTCTCGGGCTGGTCGTGAGCGAATTGAATGACCAGCAAAAAGCCGAACTGCAGGTCGAAGGCGGCTTGATCGTGGAAGATATGAAAGGTCCGGCGGCGCGCAGCCAGTTGCAGCGCGGCGATGTGATTCTTGCAGTCGGCAATGTCGAGATCCACAGCGTCGAGCAGTTCAACGAAGTGCTGAAAAAGGTTCCGCACGGGCGCAACATCGCCTTGCTGGTGCGCCGTAGCGAAGGCACGGTGTATGTGCCAATCAAGATGGACGAGAAGTAAGCAGCCTTCCGTTGCTCAGCGTATCCCGTCAAAATCGGCTAGAATTCGCGCTTTGCGAAACAGCCGCACCCTCTCCTCAATCCTCTCCCGCAAGCGGGAGAGGATGCTGTTGCTCCTTCTTCCTGTGGGAGAAGGTTGGGATGAGGGACGGGATTTAATTTTGAGCCTCATGCAGCATATCCGTAATTTCTCCATCATCGCCCACATCGACCACGGCAAATCCACACTGGCAGACCGCATCATCCATTTGTGCGGCGGCTTGTCCGATCGCGAGATGGAAGAGCAAGTGCTGGACTCGATGGACATCGAGCGCGAGCGTGGCATCACCATCAAGGCGCAGACTGCCGCGCTGAGCTACAAGGCGCGCGACGGGCAGGTGTACAACCTTAACCTCATCGACACGCCGGGGCATGTGGATTTCTCGTATGAAGTTTCGCGTTCGCTTTCTGCCTGCGAAGGCGCGTTGCTGGTGGTGGATGCTTCGCAAGGGGTCGAGGCGCAGACCGTGGCCAATTGCTACACCGCGCTGGACCTGGGCGTCGAGGTGGTGCCGGTGCTGAACAAGATCGACCTGCCCTCCGCCAATCCGGAAAACGCGATTGCCGAAATCGAAGATGTGATCGGCATCGGCGCGCAGGATGCCGTGCGTTGTTCGGCCAAGACCGGCATGGGTGTGGAAGATGTGCTGGAGGCGCTGATCGTCAAAGTGCCGCCGCCCAAAGGCGATGTCGATGCGCCGTTGCAGGCGCTGATCATCGACTCGTGGTTCGACAACTATGTCGGCGTGGTGATGCTGGTGCGCATCGTGAACGGCACGCTCAAGCCCAAGGACAAGATACTGTTCATGGCGACGGGGGCGCAGCACCTGACCGAGCATGTCGGGGTGTTTACGCCGAAATCGCAGGATCGTGATTCGCTGTCTGCCGGGCAGGTGGGTTTCGTGATTGCCGGTATCAAGGAATTGAAGGATGCCAAGGTGGGCGATACCGTCACCCTGGTGTCCAAGCCGGCCGCCAGTGCGTTGCCGGGCTTCAAGGAAATTCAGCCGCAGGTGTTCGCCGGATTGTTTCCGGTGGAGTCCAACCAGTACGAAGCGCTGCGCGATTCGCTGGAAAAACTGAAGCTCAACGATGCCGCGCTGCAATATGAGCCGGAAGTGTCGCAGGCGCTGGGCTTCGGCTTCCGCTGCGGCTTCCTCGGCTCTGCTGCACATGGAGATCGTGCAGGAACGGCTGGAGCGCGAGTTCGACATGGATCTGATCACCACCGCTCCCACGGTGATCTACGAAGTGGTGCAGCGCGACGGCACGGTGCTGATGGTGGACAATCCGTCCAAGCTGCCGGACCTGTCCAAGGTCGAAGAGATCCGCGAACCCATCGTCAACGTCAATCTGTACATGCCGCAGGAATATGTGGGCGCAGTCATCACGCTGTGCACGCAGAAGCGCGGTGTGCAGATCGACATGACCTACCACGGCAAACAAGTGCTGCTGAAATACGAGATGCCGATGGGCGAGATCGTGCTGGATTTCTTCGACAAGCTGAAATCGGTGTCGCGCGGCTATGCCTCGATGGACTACGAGTTCAAGGAATATCGCCCGGCCGATGTGGTGAAGGTGGATATGCTGATCAACGGCGAGAAAGTCGACGCACTGTCCATCATCGTGCACCGCGCCAATAGCCAGTATCGCGGGCGTGAAGTGGCGGCCAAGATGCGCGAGCTGATCCCGCGCCAGATGTTCGATGTCGCGATCCAGGCGGCCATCGGTGCCAACATCATCTCGCGCGAGAACGTAAAGGCCTTGCGCAAGAATGTGCTGGCCAAGTGCTACGGCGGCGACATCTCGCGCAAGAAGAAATTGCTGGAGAAGCAGAAAGCGGGCAAGAAGCGCATGAAGCAGGTGGGTAGTGTGGAGATTCCGCAGGAAGCATTCCTGGCCATCTTGCGTGTGGACGACAAATAACTGGATAGGAAGAAGAATGACCTTTGCCTCTGATCCTGTTCTCGTTGCTGCTGCTGACCGGTGCTGATCTGGTTGCTGGATCGGTTCATGTTGCGCGCAAAACGTCTGGCAGGCGTCAATGAACCATGGTGGGTGGAGTATGCCAAGAGCTTCTTTCCGGTGATCCTGATCGTGTTCCTGCTGCGCTCCTTTCTGGTCGAGCCGTTCAAGATACCGTCCGGTTCGATGATCCCGACACTGCATGTCGGCGATTTCATCCTGGTCAATCGCTATACCTACGGCTTGCGTCTGCCCATCATCAACAAGAAGTTCGTCGAGATCAACCAGCCGCAGCGGGGCGATGTGATGGTGTTCCACTATCCGGAAGATCCCTCCACCGATTATATTAAGCGCGTGATCGGGGTGCCGGGAGATGTGCTGGTCTATCGCAACAAGACGCTCTGGATCAACGGCAAGGAGCAGGTACTGCAGCGCGACGGCGACTACAACTACGTCGAAGGCGAATTGCGCTTTGTGCATACCGAACGCTATAACGAGAATCTGAGCGGACATAAGCACCCGATATTGCTGAATCCGGAAATGCCGCAGGTGCATCTGGCTAACGTGGCGGATTTTCCGCAGCATGACCAGTGCAGTTATAGCGAGGAAGAGGTGCGCTGTACCGTTCCTGCCGGGCATTATTTCATGATGGGCGACAATCGCGATAACAGTCGCGACAGCCGCTACTGGGGATTCGTGTCGGACGACCTGATCGTCGGCAAGGCGTTCCTGATCTGGATGAATTTCAGTGACTTGAAACGAATCGGTTTAACCATTAATTAGGCGGCAGGCATAGAAAGGAGTGAAGATGAAAGCAATGGCAGGCAGACAGCGCGGCATGAGTTTCTTTGGCTTCATCGGGATTGCTGCAGGCGTGATCTTTGTGGCGATACTGGGCATGAAGCTGGTTCCGTCATACATCCATAGTGCGCAGATTGCGCAGATATTCAAGACGATTGCTGCCGACCCGGCGATGCGGGACGCAACGATCGCGCAAATCAAGGACTCATACAGCAAGCGTGCCGATATTGACTACATCACTGACATTACGGCGGAGGATATCGAGATCAGCAAGGGCGATGGTCAGTTGACCCTGAGTGCCAACTACTCTGTCAAGATTCCCGTGGCCGGCAATATCACGTTGTTGCTCGAATTCAACCCGAGCAGTTCGTAAAACCGGTCGATGAAACACAAGGTACTGTGTCAACGGCTCGGTCATGAGTTTGTGCAGCCGCAATTGCTGCAGCGCGCGCTGACTCACCGCAGCTACAGTGCCGCACATAACGAACGCCTGGAATTCCTCGGTGATAGCGTGCTGAATTGCAGCATAGCCAGGTATCTGTACGAAACCTATCCCGACCTGCCGGAAGGCGACCTTTCCCGGCTGCGCTCCAATCTGGTCAATCAGCAGACTCTGGCCGCCTTGGCGCAAGATTTGAATCTGGGCGAGCAACTGCTGCTAGGCGAGGGGGAGCGCAAGACTGCCGGATTTCGCCGTCCCTCCATTCTTGCCGATGCGCTGGAAGCCCTGTTTGGTGCAGTATTGCTGGATGCGGGATTTGCGGCTGCGGAGACGGTCGTGCTGAAGTTGTATGTCCCGTTCATCGCACAAACCGATCTGCAGACGCTGGGCAAGGATGCCAAGACCTTGCTGCAAGAACACCTGCAAGGGAACAAATTGCCCTTGCCGCAGTACAATGTGCTTGAGATCAAGGGCGAAGCGCATGCGCAGACATTTGTGGTCGCATGCGAAATTGCACGGCTTGGGGTGACGACGCAGGGCGAAGGGGCCAGTCGCCGCATCGCCGAGCAAATCGCCGCGGAACGCGCCTATCAACAAATCAAGGCCAAACCATGACCGAATCCCAAAATTTCCACAGCGGCTTCGTTGCCATCGTCGGGCGCCCCAATGTGGGCAAATCGACCTCTGCTCAACCACCTGATCGGACAAAAGATCAGTATCACCTCGCGCAAGGCGCAGACGACCCGTCATCGCATCACCGGTATCCTGACCGAGGAGAATACGCAGTTCGTATTCGTCGATACGCCGGGCTTCCAGACGCAGCATATGAATGCGCTCAATCGCGGCATGAATCGCGTGGTGACCAACAGCATGCGCGAAGTGAGCGTCATCCTGTTTGTCATCGAGGCGCGCCATTTCGATGAGCGCGACCGGGAAGTGCTGAAGTTGCTGCCGCAGGATCAACCGGTGATCCTGGTCATCAACAAGGCCGACCTGATGCAGGACAAATCCGAGCTGCTGCCTTTCATCGAGAAGATCGCCACCGAACGCCATTTCGCCGCCATCGTTCCGATCAGCGCGCGCCAGAACAAACAGCTCGATACCTTGCTGGATGCCGTGCGCCCCTTCCTGCCGGAAGGCGAGCGTATCTATGCCGATGACGAGATCACCGACCGCAACGAACGATTCCTGGCGGCCGAGATCCTGCGCGAAAAGGTATTCCGCCTCACCGGCGAAGAATTGCCCTATTCGGTGAGCGTCGTCATCGAGCAGTTCAAGCTTGAAGGGAAGCTGCGCCGTATCCATGCGGCCATCCTGGTGGACAAGGAAGCGCACAAGGCCATGCTCATCGGCAGCAAGGGCGAGAAGCTCAAGGAGATCGCCACGCAAGCACGCCTCGATATGGAAAAGCTGTTCGATGGCAAGGTGTTCCTCGAAGTGTTCATCAAGGTCCGTAGCGGCTGGGCGGACAGTGCGCAGATGCTGAAATCGCTGGGGTATGAGTAACGCCGCCTCCAAACAGCGCATCCAGGACGAACCCGCTTTCGTACTGCACAGTTATCCCTTTCGCGAGACCAGCCTGGTTCTGGAGGTGTTCAGCCGCCAGCATGGGCGTGTGCCTCTGGTGGCGCGCGGGGCGCGGCGTCCAAGGTCGGCGATGCGCGGTTTGCTGATGAGCTTCCAGCCCTTGCACTTGAGCTGGTTCGGCAAGCACGAGTTGCGCACGCTGCATAGTGCGGAATGGCAGGGCGGGCAACCGCAGCTGCAAGGGACGGCACTGCTGTGCGGTTTCTACCTGAATGAACTGCTGCTCAACCTGATGGCGCGAGACGACCCGCACGAGGGGCTGTTCGATTACTACCAGCAGACCCTGCTGCGATTGGCGCAGGAAGATGATCATGCATTTACCTTGCGCTGTTTCGAAAAACACATGCTGCAGGAACTGGGGTATGCGTTACTGCTGAAAACCGAGGCGGACAGCGGCAAGCCCATCGTGCCGACCTTGAATTACCGCTATATACTTGAGCGCGGGGCGGTGGCGGAAAGCGCCGATGCCACCCAGGGGATGCCGGTAACGGGCAAGACCTTGCTCGACATGGAGGCTGACGATTATCGCGACGTGAACAGCGCGCGCCAGAGCAAGCAACTGATGCGCATGCTGCTCGATCACCACCTTGCCGGAAAGACGCTGCACACACGCGAATTGATGAGGGATTTGCAAAAACTATAGGGCGTCTCTAAAAGTTTTGCAGTTTGCCCAAATGCAAGGCGCGAATAAAATTTGCGAGCATCCGCTGCGCGGATTGCCTGCTTACCCAACTTCGCAGCGCGGCATATTGGGCATATGTAAGCAAGGAATTTTATGAGCAACGCCGCAGTTGGGATGAAATCAGAACTTTAAGAGGTGCCCTATGATCAAACTCGGACTGAACATCGACCACGTCGCCACCCTGCGCCAGGCGCGCGGGGCTCGCTACCCGAATCTGGTGCGTGCCGCGCTGATTTGCGAAGAAGCCGGCGCGGATGCCATCACCATCCATCTGCGCGAAGATCGCCGCCACATTCAGGATGCGGATGTGGATGTGCTGCGGGGCATGTTGCAGACACGCATGAACCTCGAATGCGCCGTGACCGACGAAATGATTTCCAACGCACTGCGCGTCAAGCCGCACGATATCTGCCTGGTGCCGGAGCGCCGTGAAGAACTGACCACCGAGGGCGGGCTGGATGTGGTGAAGTACTTCGATCAGGTAAAACGGGCAACGCAACGGTGTGCCGAGGCAGGCATCCGTGTTTCGCTATTCATCGACCCCAGCGAGAAGCAACTCGATGCAGCCAAGGCGGCAGGCGCCCCCGTAGTCGAGCTGCATACCGGTAAATATGCCGATGCTGACAGCGTTCCCGCGCGGGAGGAAGAGCTGGCACGCTTGCAGCGCGCCGCATTGCATGCGCATGGTCTGGGATTGCAGGTCAATGCCGGGCATGGCCTGAACTATCACAACGTGCAGCCTGTCGTGGCGATCCCCCATATTGCCGAACTCAACATCGGTCATGCCATCATTTCCGAAGCCGTGTTCATCGGTCTGGCGCAGGCAGTGAGAAACATGAAGGCATTGCTGGCTGCATGATCCTCGGCATCGGCACCGATATCGTCGCTGTGGCGCGCATCGAGGCGGCCAGTGCCCGCCATGGCGCTGCATTTGCTGCACGCATCCTGAGTGAGCAGGAAATGTCCGAGTACGCCAACCAGGCCCATCCGGCACGCTTCCTGAGCAAGCGGTTCGCAGCCAAAGAAGCGCTTGCCAAAGCGACGGGGCATGGCCTTCGCCATCCGGTAAGCCTGCAACGCATCACCGTTGGTCATGACGAACTCGGCAAGCCCGGGTTCCTGTTCGATGAAGAACTTTCCGCTTTCTTGTCCGGGCTCGGTGTGGCGCGGCATCACCTGAGTTTGAGTGACGAGCGGGATACGGCTGTGGCATTCGTGATTCTGGAAGGAAAAGACTGATGGGCAATGGACCGGTAATGCTGGATGTGCTGGGCAAGCAACTGACTCCCGAAGACGAGGCGCGGTTGCGCCATCCGCTGGTCGGCGGCGTGATTCTTTTTGCACGGAACTACGAGTCTCCTGGCCAGCTCGCCGAGCTGACTGCCAGCATCCATGCGCTGCGCACTCCTCCGTTGCTGATTGCCGTGGATCATGAAGGGGGCAGGGTGCAGCGCTTTCGCGAAGGCTTCACGCGCCTTCCGCCGATGCGTGAACTGGGCAAGGAGTGGGATACCCATCCCAAACGCGCAAAGCATCTGGCGCAGCAAGTGGGTCTTGTGCTGGCCTCGGAATTGCGGGCGTGCGGTGTGGATTTCAGTTTCACGCCGGTACTGGATGTGGATTACGGCGCAAGCAGCGTGATCGGCGACCGTGCGTTCCATGCCGACCCTCAAGCCGTCGCCGAACTGGCGCACAGCCTGTTATTGGGCCTCAGGCAGGGCGGGATGCCGACCGTGGGCAAGCACTTCCCCGGGCATGGTTTTGTTTGCGCCGATTCGCACGTGGATATCCCGGTGGATGAGCGCAGCTATACCGACATCGAACTGTGCGACCTCATCCCGTTCCGCCAGATGGTCAACTTTGGCCTGACTGCAGTGATGCCGGCACATGTCATTTATCCCAAGGTCGATTCGCACCCGGCGGGTTTCTCCCGGGTCTGGCTGAAAGACATCCTGCGTGGCGAGCTGGGTTTCGAGGGGTGCATCTTCAGCGATGACTTGAGCATGGAAGGAGCGACCGTTGCCGGCGGCATCGTGCAGCGTGCAGAAGCGGCGCTGAATGCCGGATGCGACATGGTGCTGGTGTGCAACCGGCCTGATTCCGCGGATGAACTGCTGGCCGGTTTGAAGTGGGTCATGCCGCCGCAGAGCAAGGCGCGCCTGGCGCAGATGCATGGGCATGCCCATCCCAGAACGCTGACGCAGCTGCATGAGGATGCCGGGTTCATCAAGGCATTGCATGAGGTTGCCGGCATCGGCATGCGCGAAGGCGAACTACCGCTGGTATAGTCAATTTGCGATAATTGCTGCCGTTCAAACCTAATAATTTCGGTAAACGACATGAGTGAATTTCAGTTAAGTCTGTTGGGCATCGGCCTTGTCGTCGTGGCCGGAGTCTACCTCTACGGCTTCTGGCAACAATGGCGCTACCGCCGCAGCATGCAGGAGACACTCAAGGCGCACTCTATCGAACCTGTCGCTCCAACCCCGAAGGCCACCCCGAAGGCTGCCGAGAGCACTCCGGAAAAAGCGGAGCAGCCGCTGATTGCTCAAGTTGCCGCCCCTGAATCCGGCGATAGCGTTGCCGACGAGGTATGCGGCTTGCTCAACGAGGCCACGGACTATTTCGCTACTTTCCTGCTGAAAACGCCACAAACTCCCGATGTGCTGGAGGCCTTGTGGCAGCGCCGTTTCGATTTCGGCAAGAACGTGCACACCTGCGGGCTGAACACGGTCAGCGGTCTGTGGGAGCGGCTGATCCCGGAAAGCGAACAAAGCTACCGCGCATTCCGGATCGGCCTGCAGTTGGTAGACAGGACCGGCTCGGTCAGCGAAATGCGCTTGGCCAGTTTTCGCGATCTGCTCGGCCAGATCGCAGAACAGTTGCAGGTCGAGCTCAAGCTTCCTCCGGTGGAAGAAACGCTGCAGCGTGCGCAACAGCTGGATCGTTTTTGCGCCGATGTGGATCAGATGATCGGCATCAACCTGATGGCCGGCGGTGACCGTAAGCTGTTCGGAACCGAGGTGGCCAGTGCGGCGGAAGCGCTGGGCATGAGCTTGCAGGCCGACGGCACATTTCATTTGCCGGATGAATACGGCGTGACCCTGTTCAACCTGAGCGCGTCCGATGGCTCGCTTTTCCAGCACCACACTCTGAACCAGTCGAAAGTGGATAGTTTGACGCTGCTGCTGGATATTCCGCGCGTGAGCGAACCGGCGCGGCGTTTCGATGAGATGGTGACGCTGGCTCGCGAACTTGAGAAAGCATTGCGCCTGATCATGACCGACGACCAGCGCGTGGCATTGAACGATGGGGCGATCGCGCAGATACGCGCGCAGGTGGCGGCTACGGCAGACCTCATGCTCGCAGGACACATTACGCCGGGCAGTGCGCAGGCGCTCAGACTGTTCTCCTGATGATGGCGGCTCAACGCATCGCACAGCTGCGTGCCGAGATCGAGCGGCATAGTTACAACTACTATGTGCTGGACGCGCCGACTATTCCCGACGCGGAATATGACAAACTGTTTCGAGAGCTGCAAGAGCTCGAAGTACAAAATCCTGACTTGGTGACACTGGATTCGCCAACTCGGCGTGTTGGCGATAGTGCTCTTGCTCGCCGAGAGGGATTTGAAGCGGTGCGCCATGTTGTTCCTATGCTGTCCATCCGTACCGAGACTGATACCGAATCCACTGGTGCGCTCAATTTCGACACCCGCGTGCGCAACGCTCTGAATACGACTGACGAAATTGAGTATTCATGTGAACTCAAATTTGACGGCCTTGCCATCAACTTGCGTTATGAAAATGGGCTGCTGTTTCGTGCTGCCACACGTGGCGATGGCGAGACTGGCGAGGATGTGACGCAGAATGTGCTGACCATCAAGCAGATTCCATTGCGACTCGAAGGATGCAAAGCATCCGTTCTCGAAGTGCGCGGCGAAGTCTATATGTCGCGCAAGGACTTTAATCGCTACAACGATAAGCAGCGCGCACAGGATCTGCCGACACTAGTCAATCCGCGCAATGGCGCGGCAGGAAGTCTCCGCCAACTTGATCCCAAATTGACAGCAAAACGACCGCTGTCGTTCTTCGCTTACGGTTTGGGTGAAGTGAAGGGATGGAATGTTCCTGACACGCACAGCAGTATTCTTGATGAGCTAGCAAAATTTGGCCTTCCCGTATGCGCTGAACGCGCGGTGGTGAAGGGAGCGCAGGCGCTGGCCGAGTTCCATCGCCGTATCGCGGCCAAGCGCGATGCATTGTCATTCGATATCGACGGCGTGGTGTACAAGGTCAACAGCCTGGCGCTGCAACAGGAGTTGGGCTTCGTCTCGCGCGAGCCGCGCTGGGCGGTAGCGCACAAATATCCGGCGGAAGAGCAGCTCACCGTGCTGCGCGACATCGAGATACAAGTCGGCCGCACCGGCAAGCTCACGCCGGTGGCCAAGCTGGAGCCGGTATTTGTCGGCGGCACCACGGTCAGCAATGCCACCCTGCACAACGAGGGCGAGATTCGGCGCAAAGACGTGCATATCGGCGATACCGTAATCGTTCGCCGTGCGGGCGATGTGATTCCTGAAGTGGTAGGAGTGGTGCCCAGAAACGATACTTTAAATGCAGAAACGGGCTTTTCTGTACGTGACAATTACGTACCGTATCGTCATGAACGCTTCGACATGTACAAGAAGTTGAATGGGAAGTGTCCGGTATGCGGGAGCGCAATTGCACGCGAAGAGGGGGGGGCAGACTGGCGCTGCACCGGCGGCTTGTTCTGCGCCGCGCAACGCAAGCAGGCCATCCTGCATTTCGCCGGCCGGCGCGCGATGGATATCGAAGGGCTGGGCGACAAGCTGGTCGAGCAACTGGTGGACGAAAACATCATCCATTCGCTGCCCGATCTGTATCGGCTGGATGTGGCAACGCTGGCGGCGCTTGGAGCGCATGGCCGAAAAGAGCGCGCAGAACATCGTCGACGCGCTGGAGAAGAGCAAGCACAAAACATTGGCCCGCTTCATCTTTGCACTGGGAATAAGAAATGTCGGAGAGACTACGGCAAAGGATTTGGCACGCCACTTTGGCAAACTGATTAATCTGCAGGAAGCCGACATGGCCCAATTGCAGCAGGTTGGTGATGTGGGGCCGATTGTGGCGCAGAGCGTTTATGATTTTTTCCGGGAAAAGCATAACGTTGAAGTGATTAACGATTTGCTTGGGGAATGCGGACTCAAGCTGGATGAAACCGCTGGCGTAAGCATGGAACCCCTGCCGCTGTCCGGCAAGACCTTCGTTCTTACCGGAACGCTCGCCAGCATGAGCCGCGATGAGGCAAAATCACGTCTGGAAGCGTTGGGCGCGAAAGTGGCTGGCTCGGTGTCGAAGAAGACCGATTGTGTGGTGGCGGGAACGGAAGCAGGCAGCAAACTGGATAAGGCGCGCGAGCTGAATGTGCCGGTATGGGATGAGCAGCAGTTGTTGGACGAACTCGAAAATCAGGTAAATAAATCATGAGGAAAAGAATAACCAAAGCTGTATTTCCGGTAGCCGGCCTGGGTAGCCGCTTCCTGCCAGCGACCAAGGCGACCGCCAAGGAGATGCTGCCGGTCGTCGACAAGCCGTTGATCCAGTACGCGGTGGAGGAGGCGGTAGCGGCGGGCATCACCGATATGGTGTTCATCACCGGTCGCAACAAGCGCGCCATCGAGGACCATTTCGACAAAGCTTACGAACTGGAAGCGACGCTGGAAGAGCAAGGCAAGATGGAGTTGCTGCGTGTGGTGCAATCCGTGGTGCCGAAAAACGTGAACTGCATTTACATCCGCCAGGCCCAGCCGCTGGGCTTGGGGCATGCGGTGCTGTGCGCCAAGCCGGTGATACAGGACGAGCCGTTTGCGGTGATTCTGGCCGACGATTTGATCGACGGCGAACCGCCCATCGTCAGGCAGATGGTGGATGTGTTTGCGCAATACCAATGTTCCATCCTCGGCGTGCAGGACGTGCCGCGCGAGCACACCAAACAATACGGCATTGTCAGCAGTACCAACCTGGACAAGGATATCGAGAAGGTTCATGGCATCGTGGAAAAGCCCGCGCCCGAAGACGCGCCATCCACGCTGGCGGTGGTCGGTCGTTACATTTTGACTCCGCGCATCTTCCATCATCTTGAACACGTCAGACCTGGCGCGGGCGGCGAGATACAACTTACCGACGGCATCGATGCTTTGATGAGAGATGAAAAATTGCTGGCCTATCGCTTTAATGGCATCCGCTACGACTGCGGTTCCAAGCTGGGCTATTTGCAGGCACAGGTTGCGTACGGGTTAAGGCATGAAGATCTGCGCGAAGAATTCGCCGCGTACCTGAAGACCGTGTCGTGACCCTCGACAACCAGCAAGCGCGCACCATCCTGCAAGACGCCGAGATGATCCGCTCGGCGGATGAGGTGCAGGCTGCCGTGCGACGCGTAGCTGTTGCGATCAACTCGGCATTGGCGGATCAGCATCCGCTGGTATTGTCGGTGATGGGCGGCGCGGTGGTGTTCACAGGCCAATTGCTGCCGCTGCTCGATTTTCCGCTGGATTTCGACTACCTGCATGTCTCGCGCTATGGCAACGAGCAGCAGGGCGGCGAACTGAACTGGAAGGTCGCGCCGCGCGAGAACGTCAGGGGCAGGGTCGTGCTGGTGGTGGACGACATTCTCGACGAAGGCGAGACGCTGTATGCGATCAGGCAGCGCGTGATGGAATTGGGTGCGAGCAAATTCTATAGCGCAGTGTTTACCGACAAGGAAAACGGCAAAGACAAACCCATCCGTGCCGATTTTGTCGGCATGGCATTGCCGGACCGTTTTGTGTTCGGTTTCGGGATGGATATTCATGGTGCGTGGCGCAATCTGCCCGCGATCTACGCGGTATAACCAGCCACTTGCAACCGTATTCTGGTTGTTTAGTGGGGGGCTAGTAGTTACATCAGTAGTTTCATCAAAGGAAAACTGAAATGTTGGCAATCATCGGCGGCACCGGACTCACACAACTGACCAATCTGAAGATCACCCACCGGCAAGTGATGCGTACGCCCTACGGGGAACCTTCCGGACCGATGACCTTCGGTACGGTCAATGAGCACGAGGTGCTGTTCCTGGCGCGTCACGGTTACGGCCACACCATTCCGCCGCACCAGGTGAACTACCGGGCCAACCTGTGGGCGTTGCGCGACCAGGGGGCAAAGCGGGTCATTGCGGTGACTTCGGTCGGCGGTATCCGTTCCGATCTGGTTCCGGGAACGCTGGCCGTACCGGACCAGCTCATCGATTACACCTTTGGCCGCGATTTCACCTTTTTCGACAGCAAGGACAAGCCGGTCACGCACATCGACTTTACCCGCCCGTATGACGAGAAGCTCCGCCAGCAGATACTGGCGGCGGTAAAGTCGGCGGGAGAGAAATGTGTGGATGGCGGCGTGCACGCAGTCACGCAGGGGCCGAGACTGGAAACGGCGGCAGAGGTCAATCGTCTAGAGCGTGACGGTGCCGACATGGTCGGTATGACCGGCATGCCGGAAGCTGCCTTGGCAAAAGAGTTGGGGCTGGCTTACGCCACGATTGCGGTTGTGGTGAATTATGCCGCCGGCCGCGGAAACAGCCGCGACGCTATCCCGCTTGAAACGATAGGCGCGGTGATCAATCCGGCCATGGAAAGAGTAAAGACAGTTCTTGATTTTGCGGTGGCTGGCGATGTCGATTAGGGACGTATTGCGCATGGGGGATGCACGCCTGCTGCGTCAGGCCGAGGAGGTACGTAAGTTCGGCACGCCCGAGCTGCACGCTTTGCTGACCGATATGCGCGACACCATGCACGCACTGAGTGGTGTCGGGCTGGCCGCACCGCAGATCGGCGTGAACCTGCGCGTGGTCATTTTCGAAGTGAGCGGCAATCCGCGCTATCCCGAGGCGGAGGCGGTGCCGCAGACCGTCCTGATCAATCCTGTCATCACCCCGCTGTCCGACGCGATGGAGGACGGCTGGGAAGGCTGCCTCAGCGTACCCGGCATGCGCGGACTGGTGCCGAGATATACGCACTTGCGCTATCAGGGATGTGATGAATACGGTGCGCTGATCGACCGTACCGTGAGCGGGTTTCATGCACGCGTGGTTCAGCATGAGTGCGACCATCTCGACGGTATCCTGTATCCGATGCGCATGCCCGATTTGAGATATTTCGGTTTCAGCGACGTGCTGTTCCCGGAAGCCGAAGTGCAGGACGAATAGCGTGATCGAACAGCCGCATGATTCCAAAGTGGTCCGCAATCTGCTGATCGCCCTGCTGGCGCTGGTGGTGGTATTCCTCATTGGCACGATCGGCTACCGCATCCTTGGCGGGCCGCAGTATTCCTGGCAAGACTGCTTCTATATGACGTTCATTACCATCGCCACCATCGGCTATCACGAGGTGGTCGATGTCACCGGATATGAATATGGGCGGATGTTCACCGTGTTCATCGGCATTTCGGGCATCGGTGTGCTGGGTTATGTGCTATCCACCGTGACGGCTTTCATGCTGGAAAGCGACCTTAATGTCTCTTGGCGGAGAAAGAAGATGATAAAGAAAATAGGGCAATTGAAGGATCACTATATCGTGTGCGGGGTGGGGCTGGTCGGTACCAATGTGGCACACGATCTGGAGATGACAGGGAGAATGTCGGTCATCGTCGACAGCGATTCGAAGAACCTCCACCGCTATCTTGAATCGCATCCCTCGCAACTCTATCTGCATGGCGATGCGACCGACAATGATGTGCTGCTGGCGGCAGGTGTGATGCACGCCAAGGGCGTGTTTGCCGTGGCGCACGACGACAGCGCCAACCTGGTCATCAGTCTGAGTTCAAAACAGCTGAATCCGAAGTTACGCGTGGTGGCGCGCTGCCATGCCCTGAAGAATGCCGAAAAAACCCGTCGTGCGGGCGCAGACGAGGTCATCTCGCCGGATTTCAGTGGCGGCTTGCGCATCGTCTCCGCCATGGTGCGTCCGAATGTGATGAATTTCCTCGACGAGATGTTCAAATCCGACAGCAATTTGCGCATGGAAGAAATCGTTATTCCGGACAGCTTGTCCAATAAGCCGCTGAGCGTGTTGTACCAGGGAGACTGCATGGTGCTGGCCATCCAGCGTTTCGGTGCATGGCAGTTCAATCCTCCGGCTAGCTATACCCTCCAAGGCGACGATGTGCTGATGGTGATGACTACACCGCAAGGACGCGCACGGCTGGAGCAGCTGATACAGGGTATCGACTAGCTGCGGCAGTTTTGACAAGTTACCTTATACGCAGGAGAGATCAAATGAAAAATCGGCTGCTGGCGCTGTTGCTACTGGTTCTCGGCTTGATATCGCCAGCGATCGCGGAAGAAGGTCTTTCCGGCGGACAGACGCTCTATCTGCCGATCTATTCCAACATCTGGCACGGCGACAAGGTGATCGAGAATAAATATCCGGTCAGCGCCCAGGTGTCGGCCCTGGTCAGCATCCGCAACACCAGCCTCAAGACGCCGATTCGGGTCATTTCGGCACGCTATTACAGTACCGATGGCAAGCTGCTCAGGGAATATCTACCCAAGCCGGCCGAGATCGGCGCCATGGGAACGCTCGAACTGTTTGTCGAGCGCAAGGAAAGCGCCGGCGGCTCGGGGGCGAACTTCATCATTCAATGGGATTCGGCTACGCCGACCAATCCCCCTGTGGTGGAGGCGGTTCATGCGGATGTTCGGGGTGGCATGCCTGCAATCTCATTCATCACCACAGCAAGAGCCATCCGCGCGGATAAATAGCGGGAACGTCGTTTTCCGGTGCCACAGTGGTCAGGAAACAGCCTTGGCCAGAATATAAGCCGCGGCCGCAGCAGTGCCTCCGATCAGCAAGGTTTGCAGTGCGCTGCGCAGGCGCGGGATGCCGGTAAAACTGCCCTTGATGAATCCGAACAGGGCCAATGCGCCCAAAGTGACCGCGCTGGAGGCGAGCAGCGCATCGTCCACGCTGCCTATCATGAAATAAGGAGCGATCGGTATCATCCCGCCTGCAACATAAGCTCCGGCGATCGTTGCCGCACTGCGCTTGGCCCGCCCCGCTTCGGGTTGCTCCAGCCCGAGTTCGAAACGCATCATGAAGCGCACCCAGGCATCGCGATCCGAGCGCAAGGCCTCCACGACAGGCGCGGACTGTTCTGCCGACACGCCGTAAGCCTTGAATACATCGACGATCTCGGCGGCTTCCTGTTCCGGCATGGCTTGCACCTCTTGCCATTCCCTGTGCAATTCGTCTGGCGTAATGTTCGGCATCGCCGCGTGCGGCAAGATAGCCCCCCAGCCCCATTGCCACCGATCCGGCGGCGATCTCCGCGATGCCTGCCGTGGTGATGAGATGACTGGATGTCACTGCACCGGACAAACCTGCCGCCAGTGCAAACGGCACCGTCAACCCGTCTGCCATGCCGATGACGATATCGCGTATCGTCAGCGATGCCCGGAAGTGCCGTTCGATATGCTGGGTCTGTGGCATAAGGCTGATGGATGGCTTGAAGAGGGTGCGGTTAGTGTAGCGCAATGAAGCGCAGGGATGCACATTCGGTAGAGATGACTTCAATGAACCCGGAGGCCGGGATTTCTCTGCCGGCACTGAAAGCCGGTGACCATTTCCCGCGATGTTGACTAACCTTGCAAAGGAGTAAGATGGGGCTTGCAGCAATGCTGATTTTTGTATTGCCGAGTTGAGCTCCAGGTTATCGAAGATTCGCCGACTCAAAAGGGGGGCATCTTGCCAGCACGCAGTCCTTCAACACCCAAAGTGTTTCGTACAGCTGCGGTTGCCGTTTCTGTCGCAATCATCGGGGCTTTTGTGCTGATCGCTTCCGCGCTTGTTCAGGAACGCGAGAACCGTATCGAGGCTGCCAGAGACCAGGCGGAGAACACCTCACAGCTTATTGCAGGTTACATGCTGCAAACCATTCAGAAGATCGATATGGTGACGCTGGATGTGCAGGAACATATCAGGCCCGCGGACATGCGGGCAAGGCGCGGTGAGAACCCGCGGCGGGCGGAAGAGATCCACCGCATGCTGGCGCGCAAGCTGGATGCGATACCCGAAGGAAGCGTCATGCATCTGAGTAATGCCAACGGCGACCATATCTACAGCTCGCTCGCCGTGGTTCCGAAGATCAATGTCGCCGATCGCTACCACTTTTTCCGGCAAAAGGAAGATGCGGATGCCGGTCTGGTGATTTCGGCCCCGCTCATTTCGCGCACCACAGGCAAGTGGGCGTTTGTGGTCAGCCGTCGCCTCAATTTCGAAGATGGCAGTTTCGCCGGTATCATCAATTTCATCATCAATCTGGACGGTCTAGAATCCTTCTTCACCTCGCTGAACGTGATGGGGCATGGTGTCGTGAATATGCGCGACAGCGAGATGCGCCTGATGGCGCGTTCGCCCGCCGCAGGCAGTGAGATCGGAAAACCGGTTACGGATCACCCCGCCATGAAGTATCTGCGTCAAGGACAGGACCATGCCGTTTACCATGCGGCAGGATCGGTGGACGGCGTCATGCGACTTTACAGTTTTCGCCGGGTCGGGGATTTCGGCCTGTATGTTTTTGCGGGAGTCGCCGATGAAGATTACCTGTCGGAATGGCGGACGCACATCAAGATCTATGTATTGACGAGCCTTACACTCGCGATTGTTGTGCTTCTGATGTTGCGCACGTTACGCCGCAACCTGACCGAAAAGGAATTGATGCTGGCGAAGCTGGAGCGCGAGGAGAAGAAGTTCCATACGATGGCGGACTATACCTATGATTGGGAATACTGGGAGGGAGCCAATCACGAGATATTGTTCATGTCGCCATCGTGCGAACGGATAACCGGATATGGCCCGGACGAGTTCAAGGCCGCTCCGGATCTGCTGCACCGCATCATCCATCCTGACGATCGGCACCTGATGGATGACCATCTGCATGATGCCGTCCATGTGGATACTGCGGGGCTGGATTTTCGCATTGTGAAGCGGGATGGCGAGGTTCGCTGGATAGCTCATGGTTGCAGAGCGGTATTCGGGCGCGAGGGCGAATACATGGGACGCCGCACCAGCAACCGCGATATCACAGAGCGCAAACAGGCTGAGCACGCAGTACGCCTTCTCAATGAGGAACTCGAACAGCGTGTGGAGCAGCGAACGGCGCTGCTCGAAGCGGCCAACAAGGAACTTGAGGAGTTTTCCTATTCGATGTCGCACAGCATGTATATCCCGTTGCGCGCGATCGACGGCTTCTCGAAAATGTTGCTGGAGGAATATGGCGAGAAGCTCGACACTAATGGCAAACGCATGCTGGGGGTGGTGCGCGACAATGCGAAGCAGATGGCAAGCCAGGTCGATGGCATCCTGAGTTTCATTCGCATGGGCAAGCTGACAATGGAATATGCCCCTATCGATATCAGCAAGCTGGCACGCGATACGTTTGCAGAATTGCAGGCAGCCAATCCGGCGCGCCGCCTGCGTCTGGTCACAGACGAACTACCTGTCGCCTGGGGTGACCGGGAGATGGTGCGATATGTGCTGTTTAGCCTGCTGTCGAATGCGGTCAAGTTCTCCCCGCCGGACAGGGAGGCGGTGATCGAGTTGAGCGGCAAAGCGGAAGCGATGGAAAATGTTTATGCGGTGAAGGACTATGGAGTCGGATTCGACATGCGGTATGTCGACAAGCTGTTCAAGGTGTTCGAACGCGTCCACCCGACTGGGCAGTATGAAGGTGCCGCTATCGGTCTTGCCATCGTCAAGCGCATCATCAGCCGGCACGGCGGTAAGGTGTGGGCGCAAGGCGATATTGGAACCGGCGCGACTTTCAATTTTTCACTGCCACGTGCGGCACGGTAAAGCGCACGATTCTCACCCGGGGATAGGGCGAGACTGCCGGATTTGTGCGGGACAATAATGATCGGAGGAAACTGAAATGTCGCCTCTCAGGATTAACGTGATTTTGCTTGGCTTGTTCTGGACAGCCTTGCTGACAGCCTCACTTGCCTGGAATATTTATGAGCAGCGGCAAGGGGTCGTTGCCAACTCGTATATTCAGGCCACCGTTGCCATCGAGAAGGATATCAGCTTCCGCAGCTGGGCCACCTCGCATGGCGGTGTCTACGTCAAGCCAACCGAAAAATCCCCGCCCAATCCCTATCTGAAGGTGCCAGACCGGGATGTCGTCACCACCAAGGGCATGAAACTCACCCTGATCAATCCTGCCTACATGATGCGCCAGTTATATCAGAGAGCCTCCCCGAAAGATGACATAAAAGGCCATATCACCAGCCTTAAATTGCTGAATCCGGGCAATGCGCCGGATGAGTGGGAGCGCGAGGCGCTGCTGGCATTCGAGCGTGGCGAAAAGGAAAGGACCGCAGTGGTAACAGCGGCAGATGGTCAAGATCAGTTTCGTTATATGCGCCCGTTCTATGTGGAACCGGGATGCCTCAAATGTCACGGCAACATGGGCTACAAGGTCGGGGATATTCGCGGTGGCATCAGCACCATGGTGAACATGCGGCCGCTTGAGAAGGCGTCGGCGAACGTGATCAAGGGGCTGGGAATCACTCATGGGCTGGTCTGGCTGGTCGGCCTGATCGGGATCGGTGTGTCGGCGAGGCGCGTGGAGTTGAGAACGATAGAGCGCGAACATGATCTGGGCGAAATACGCCGCAACGAGCAACGCGCGCTGGCCATGCTGAAGCTGGATGGCATGGCGGGAGAGCTGGATGAGAAATCATTGATGCAAGAAGGGCTGGAAATCGCGGAACGCCTGACATCAAGCCAGATCGCCTGTCTGCATTTCATCAATGACGATCAGCAGACTATCGAGCTGAAGGCATGGTCGAAACATACCCTGGAAAATTGCACGGCGCTGTTCGACGATACCGAAGCCGGACTGTGGGCTGATTGCGTGCGGACCCGGCAGCCGGTGATGCACAACGATTATCAGGCGCCAGTCAACAAGCATGGCTACCCTGAAGGCCATGCCCACCTGGTCCGCCACCTGAGCGTTCCCGTGCTGGAAGGCGATAAGGTCCGCCTGATCCTGGGCGTTGGCAACAAGAGCGGCGACTACGACCAGGCCGATATGCGTCTGTTGCAGATGATCGCCAACGACCTGTGGAATATGGTGCGCCGCCAGCGTTCTGAAAAGGCAGTAAAGGAAAAAGCCGTTGAACTGGAGAGCGCCAACAAGGAACTCGAAGCCTTCTCCTACTCGATATCCCACGATCTGCGTTCCCCGTTGCGCGCCATAGATGGATTCTCCCGCATCCTGGTTGAGGACTACACCAGCAAGCTGGACGATGAGGGGCGGCGCTTGCTCGATGTGGTACGGGAAAATGCCATCCAGATGGGGCGCTTGATTGACGACATCCTGAAGTTTTCCCGCACCGGCAGGGCGGCTTTGACTTTCGCCGAAGTCGACATGGAGAAATTGGCCCACACGGTTATCGACGAACTCGCGCTTTCCGTTGACATCAGCAAGTCTCGGATCGAGATCGAGCACCTCCCGCAGGCCAAGGGCGATCCCGCACTGTTGCATCAAGTTCTCGTCAACCTGCTGTCCAACGCCATCAAATACAGCAGCAAAAACCAGGCTCCGATGATCAAGGTTGGCAGCTCGGTCGAGGGTGATGAAACGGTATATTATGTGAAGGACAACGGAGCCGGTTTCGATATGCAGTACGTTGACAAACTGTTCGGTGTGTTTCAACGCCTGCATACCGTGAACGAGTTCGAGGGAACGGGGATCGGACTGGCTATCGTCAAGCGCATCATCGCCAGGCATGGCGGCAGGGTGTGGGCCGAAGGCAGGCTTAACGAGGGCGCGACGATATATTTCACTTTACCGGCAAAGAGGCCAGATCATGACTGAACATGTGGAAATCCTGCTGGTGGAAGACAATCCAACCGACGCCGAGCTGACGATCCGCGCGTTGAAGAAACAGAATCTCGCCAACCAGCTGGTATGGGTAAAGGATGGTGCGGAAGCGCTGGATTTCATCTTTGCGACTGGAGCCTATTCCGGGCGCAAAGTCGAAGACAGTCCCAAGGTTGTCCTGCTGGATCTGCGCCTGCCCAAGGTGGACGGCATGGAGGTGTTGCGCCGTGTCAAGGAAGACCCGCGCACCCGGATGATCCCGGTGGTGGTGCTGACCTCATCCAAGGAAGATCGCGACATAGTGGAAAGCTACCAGCTGGGCGTCAACAGCTTCATCAGCAAACCGGTCAGCTTCGATGAGTTTTCCAAGACGGTCACCGAGTTGGGGCTCTACTGGCTACTGGTGAATCACCCTGCATCAGAGGACTGACAAACGTGGATCAGGCAGTTACTCAGAATGAATTGCGTATCCTGATACTGGAAGATACGCCTACCGACGCAGAGCTCATGGAGTATCAGCTGCGCAAGGGAGGTATATCTTTCGTTTCGAAACGGGTGGACAGGCGAGAGGCGTTCATCCATGCGTTCGATGATTTCCGGCCCGACCTCATCCTTTCCGATTACCACCTGCCGGACATCGACGGTATGGAGGTGTTGCAAATCATGCAGCATGACCATCCCGATGTGCCGGTGATCATGGTCACCGGCGCGCTGCCGGATATCGAAGCGGTGGAACTGATCCATGCGGGTGCCAGGGATTATGTGCTGAAAGATCGTCTGGCACGGCTGGCGCCCGCCGTGCAGCGGGTGTTGTCGGCGGATCAGGCCACCCATGCGCGCAAGGAAGCGGAAAAGGCCCTGATCGAGAGCTACCGGCAGGCCGAACTGGCGCGCGACGAGTGGAACAGTGCTTTCGATGCCGTGCATTCCCCGATATTCCTTCACGATCAGGAGTTCCGGATAACACGCTGCAATCGAGCCTATGCCGAGCGTGCCGGATTGCCCTTCAAGGAGATCATCGGCCGTGTTTACTGGGAGGTCTTCCCCAGGCTGGGTGGCCCAATGGCACATTGCCTCAAGGCCATGCATCTGGAAAAGGAAGAGGAGGCCGAGGAGATTCGGCTGCCAAGCGGGGAGATTTTCGTTTCGCGTTCCTTCCCGGTGCTGGACAAGGATGGCAGCTACCTGTTCTCGTTGCACCTGATGGATGACATCACCGAGCGCAAACATTCCGAACAAAAGATCATCAACCTGACGCGGCTGTATGCCATGCTCAGCCACACCAATACCACCATCGTCAGGGCCAGAAGCCGCGAGGAGCTGTTTCACAACATCTGTCAGGGGGCGGTCGAGCACGGGAAATTCATTCTGGCCTGGGTAGGCTTTGCTGACGAAGCGACCGGGATGGTCACACCCCTTTACCAATATGGTGGTGAAACAGACTACCTGACCGGCATCGAGATCTCCATTGATGACGTACCCAGTGGACGAGGTCCGACCGGTGTGGCGATTCGCGAGAACCGGGTGAGTTATGTAAACGACTATGGCCATGATGAACGGGTGCAGCCCTGGCGTGCGGCGGCGATAGCGCGTGGCTTCAACGGCGCAGCCAGCATCCCGCTCAGGTTCAATGGCAAGGCGATCGGTGCGCTGACGTTGTATTCCGCGGAGCTGAATTTCTTCGATGCCGAGCAACTCGAGTTGCTCGAAGAAATGACGATGGATATCTCGTTTGCGCTGGATGGCCTTGAGCGCGAAGCCCTGCGCCGGAAAGCGGAAGAGGAACGAGAGACCGCGCTGGACAAGCTGCAGGTCTCCCTGGAGAGCAGCATCCAGATCGCCGCATCCATTACCGAGATGCGCGACCCCTATACCTCAGGGCACCAGCAACGGGTGGCCCGGCTTGCGACGGCAATTGCCCAGGAATTGAAACTTGCCGAAGAGATGGTAAAAGGCATCCACTTCGGTGCCATGATCCACGACATCGGCAAGATCTCGATCCCGGCCGAGATATTGTCGAAACCCTCCAAGCTGAGCGATCTTGAATATTCGCTGATCAAGGCCCATTCGCGATCCGGCTATGACATCCTGAAAGAGATCGATTTTCCCTGGCCTATCGCACAGATGGTGATGCAGCATCATGAGCGCATGGACGGGACCGGTTATCCGAGCGGGCTGGCCGGTGAGGCCATCATTCTTGAAGCGCGCATCATTGCAGTTGCCGACGTGGTGGAGGCCATTTCGTCGCATCGCCCCTACCGGCCGGGACTGGGCATCGATGTGGCTTTGGAGGAGATTGAAAGCAACCGTGGCAGCCGCTATGACAAGGAGGTAGTCGACGCTTGTGTCGATCTTATCCGTAATCGCGGCTACGACGTACTACAAACCTGAATCGTTCCCCGGCATGCACTGTGCCTGCGGATGCTATCCGGCCGCCACAAAAAACGAAGCCCGCATTTTGCGGGCTTCATTCTTGTTGCAGCGTGGATGTGTTATAGCAGTTACTTGCTCACCAGCTCCTTCAACACAAACGGCAGGATGCCGCCGTTGCGGTAGTAGTCCACTTCGATCGGCGTATCGATGCGCAGCAGCAGGGCGACGTTCTGCTTGCTGCCATCCTTGCGCGTGATGGTCAGCGTCACGTCCTGTTGCGGCTTCAGGTCGCCGTCGATGCCGCTGATGTCGAAGGTCTCGTCGCCGCTCAGGTTGAGCGCGGCCAGCGTGTCGCTGCCCTTGAACTGCAGCGGCAGCACGCCCATGCCGACCAGGTTGCTGCGGTGGATGCGCTCGTAGCTCTTGGCGATGACGGCCTTCACGCCCAGCAGCTGCGTGCCTTTGGCGGCCCAGTCGCGGCTGGAGCCGGTGCCGTATTCCTCACCGGCGAAGATCACGGTCGGTGTGCCGTCGGCGATGTGTTTCATCGCGGCGTCGTAGATCGCCATCTGTTCGCCCTTGTACAGGGTGTAGCCGCCTTCGACGCGGCTGCCGTCGGCGTTGGCGGCAGCATCAGGTTCTTGATGCGCACGTTGGCGAAGGTGCCGCGCATCATCACTTCGTGGTTGCCGCGGCGCGAGCCGTAGCTGTTGAAGTCCTTCACCTCGACCTTGTGTGCCTTGCAGATACTTGCCTGCCGGTGTGGTGGGCTTGAAGCTGCCGGCCGGGCTGATGTGGTCGGTGGTGACGGAATCGCCGAACAGCGCCAGCGCCTTCGCGCCCTTGATGTCGCCGACCTTGGGCGTGGCGGCATCGAAGAACGGCGGACGCGCGATGTAGGTGGAATCGTCCCACTGGTACTGGTTGCCGGTGGGCGCGGGGATGGCGTTCCACAGCGGCAGGTCCTTGGTCAGGTCGGTATACAGGCGCTGGTACACCGCCGGGTCGGCGGCGAACTTCATCACGGTCTGCACTTCGGCGCTGTTCGGCCAGATGTCCTTCAGGTACACCGGCTGGCCGTCCTTGCCGGTGCCGAGCGGTTCGGTGTCGAGGTTGATGTTCATCTTGCCCGCGATGGCGTAGGCGACCACCAGCGGCGGCGAGGCGAGGAAGTTGGCCTTGAGGTTGGGGTGGATGCGCGCCTCGAAGTTGCGGTTGCCGGAGAGCACGGCCGCGCAGATCAGGTCGTTGTCGGTGATGGTCTTGTCGATGTCTTCGCGCAGCGGGCCGGCGTTGCCGATGCAGGTGGTGCAGCCGTAGGCGGCGACGCTGAAGCCCAGTTGTGCCAGCGATTGCAGCAGACCGGCATTGGTCAGGTATTCGGTCACCACGCGCGATCCGGGAGCCAGCGAGGTCTTGATGTGCGGCGCGACCTTCAGGCCTTTCGCCACGGCCTTCTTCGCCAGCAGGCCGGCGGCCAGCAGCACGCCGGGGTTGGAGGTGTTGGTGCAGGAGGTGATCGCGGCGATCAGCACGTCGCCGTTGCCGATCTTGAGATCGTCCTTGCCGGTGGCGTAGCGCGTGTTCAGCTTGTCGGCGGGCTGGTTGAAGCCGTTCTCGGCGACGGGTTTGCTGAACAGGGTGTTGAAGGTCTCCTTCATCGCGGGCAGCGCGATGCGGTCTTGCGGACGCTTCGGTCCGGCCAGCGAAGGCACGATGCTGTCGAGGTCGAGTTCCACCACGCTGCTGTAGTCGATGCTGCCAGCCTTGGGGATGCCGAACAGGCCCTGCGCCTTGAAGTAGGACTCGAAGGCATCCACTTCGTCGGCGGTGCGGCCGGTGTTCTTCATGAACTGCACGGTCACGTCGTCGACCGGGAAGAAGCCCATGGTCGCGCCGTATTCCGGCGCCATGTTGGCGATCGTGGCGCGGTCGGGCAGGGTGAGGGCGGCAGTGCCTTCGCCGAAGAACTCGACGAACTTGCCGACCACCTTGTGCTTGCGCAGCAGTTCGGTGACGGTCAGCACCAGGTCGGTCGCGGTCACGCCTTCGCGCAGCTTGCCTTTCAGATGCACGCCGACCACGTCCGGTGTCAGGAAATACACCGGCTGGCCCAGCATGCCGGCTTCCGCCTCGATGCCGCCCACGCCCCAGCCGACCACGCCGATGCCGTTGATCATGGTGGTGTGGGTGTCAGTGCCGACCAGAGTGTCGGGATAGGTCACGCCGTCTTTTTGCAGCACGCCGCGCGCCAGGTATTCCAGGTTGACCTGGTGCACGATGCCGATGCCGGGCGGCACGACCTTGAAGGTGTCGAACGCCTGCATGCCCCATTTCATGAAGCGGTAGCGCTCGGTGTTGCGCTCGAATTCCATCTCCATGTTGATCTTCAGCGCATCCGGGTTGTTGTAGCTGTCGATCTGCACCGAGTGGTCGACCACCAGGTTCACCGGCACCAGCGGCTCGATGACCTTCGGGTCTTTGCCCTGCTTCGCGGCGGCATCGCGCATGGCGGCGAGGTCGGCCAGCAGCGGCACGCCGGTGAAGTCCTGCAGCACGATACGGGCGACGACGAAAGGGATCTCTTCGGTGCGCGGCGCATTCGGTTTCCAGTTCGCCAGTTCGCGCACATGCGCTTCGGTCACCTTCTTGCCGTCGCAGTTGCGCAGCACCGATTCCAGCACGATGCGGATGGAAACGGGCAGGCGCGAGATCTTGCCGACACCGGCGGCTTCCAGCGCGGGCAGCGAATACAGCGTGGCTTGTTTGCCGCTGGCGAGTTTGAAGGTTTGACGGGTGTTGAACAGGTTGTGCGACATGGCGAATGGCTCCGAAGTGCGAAACGAAAAGAGTCCAGGATTATAGCGCGGCATGCAGGCTGCTGGCAGGCCGAGTCAGGCCTCCCGAGGGGCGTCTGCCACATGCCGGCGCCAACCATCTGTGGTATCGTCCTCCCGCATCGCGTGATTCACGGAAAGAATGTTGGATTTGGGCGGGTGATGACGAAAGATTACGGCAGATTCGGGATTTTCCTCAGGTTGGCGCCTTTTGCCGTGCTGGCGCTTGGCCTGATGCTCACCTGGCTGGTGTGGGATACGGTCCGGAAACATGCGCTCGACGAGCAGCAAAAAGAATTCGATAGTGACGTACAAATTGTCCATAGCAGAATCGACGAGCGCCTTGACGATTACAACGCGCTCCTGAGCGGGACGGCGGGCCTGTTTGCCGCCAGCCGTATTGTCGAGCGGCGTGAGTTTCATGACTATGTGGACAGCCTGCATCTGGATCGGGCTTTTCCCGGCATTCAAGGCTTGGGGTTTGCGCAGCTGGTCCCGGCACGCGATAAGGCTCGCCAGATCGAGGCGATCCGCAAGGAGGGTTTTCCGCAATTCTCCATCAAACCCGAGGGGATGCGCGATCCCTATTCGGCCATCATCTACCTTGAGCCCTTCGATTGGCGCAACCAGCGTGCGTTCGGTTACGACATGTATTCCGAGCCGATCCGCCGTGAGGCGATGGATCGGGCTCGCGATCTCGGCAGCACGGCACTGTCCGGCAAGGTGGTGCTGGTGCAGGAAACGGGTGCGGAGGTACAGAGCGGGTTCCTGATGTACCGACCGGTCTATCGCAACAAGCTTCTGCATGAAACCGCCCAGCAGCGGCGCGGCAACCTGCTCGGCTGGGTGTATGCCCCTTTTCGCATGAGCAACCTGATGAATCAGGGCGTGCTGGGGAAATATCTGGCCACGATCAGGGACGAGCTGGGCGTCGAAATATACGATGGCGACAGTGCCAGTGCGCAAAATCTCATGTTCGATTCCGCTCCGTCACATATGGGCAATCTGTCACGATTTGCAACGAGTCATCAGGAACAGCATTACGGCCGCACCTGGACCGTTGTGGTGCGCTCCCTGCCAGCATTCGAGGCGAAGATGAGGACAGCCCAGGCGCGCATCACCGCCATTGGCGGTATCGTCATCAGCCTGTTGCTCGCCTGGGTAGTCCGGTTGCTGACCACGACGAATATCCGCGCGATCAAATTGGCCGGAAAAATGAGCGAGAAGCTGGAGCGGACTCTGATCCAGACCATCAGCGCCATGGCGACGGTCATCGAAATGCGCGATCCCTATACCGCCGGCCACCAGAAGCGGGCCGCCCACCTTGCCAATGCCATTGCGCTGGAAATGGGACTCAACGGCGAGCAGTTACACACCCTGAATCTGGCGGCGCTGATCTACGAGATCGGCAAGATCCAGATTCCGGCGGAGATATTGAGCAAACCGGGAAAGCTGGACGAGACTGAATACGGTTTCATCAAGGTCCATGCGGTGGCCGGTTTCGAGATCTTGCGCGAGATCGATTTTCCCTGGCCTATCGCACAGATCGTCCGGCAGCACCATGAGCGGCTGGATGGCTCGGGTTATCCGCTCGGGCTCAAAGGGGATGAGATCCTGCTGGAAGCACGCATCATCGCGGTTGCCGATGTGGTCGAAGCCATGCTCTCGCATCGCCCCTACCGGACGGCAATAGATGTCGATAAGGTGCTGGCGGAAATCACTGCCAAGAGTGCGTGCTATACGACCCGGCCGTGGTGGATGCCTGCGTCCGGTTGTTCCGGGTGCGCGGATATGCGCTCGCTGCCTGATCCATCCGCCGTCCAAAGCACCTTCTGAAGACTTCCTACTCCGGGTTTGTGATTGGCGCGGCCGTTGCAGCGTCCTTCTTCGGCGTGCGCACCAGCAACAGCAACGGCAGCATCATCACGAAGTTGAGCGTGGCGAACCAGAAGCTGTCGATGTAGCCGATGTTCTGCGCCTGATGCAGCACGGCCTTGGCGGCGAGCGCGATGCCTTGCGGATCCTGGGCGCCGAGATGGAGCGGGGCGAGGTAATCGCGCAGCGCTTCGTTGTACGGCGTGATGTCGCCGCGCAGCAGGCTCCAGGTCTGCTGCGTGCTGCGCGAGAAATAGGTGGCGAGGATGGCGATGCCGAACGAGGAGCCGACCGAGCGGATCAGGCTGTAGATGCCGGCCGCTTCGGCGGCAGCCTTCTTGGGCAGGGTGGTGAAGGCGAGCGTGGAGATCGGCACGAAGATCAGCCCCATGCCCATGCCCTGCAGCATCATCGGCAGGATCAGGTCGTGCGCGGTGATGTCGCCGGTGAAGCGCGTCATCAGGTAGTTGCCGGCGATGCTGGCACAGATGCCGGCGAGGATGAAGTTGCGCGGCGGTATCTTGCCGACGAATTTGCCGACGAAGATCATCACCAGGAACGAGGCCAGCCCGCGCGGCGCCATGTACAGCCCGGCCTCGAAGGTGGGGTAGCCGAGGAAGTTCTGCAGGAACAGCGATTGCAGCAGCATGCCGCCGAAGAAGCCGATGCCGATGGTGGTCATGATCAGGCTGGCGACCAGGTAGTTGCGGTCCTTGAAGATGCGCAGGTCGAACAGCGGATGGTGCTTGCCGGTGAGCGTGTAGACGATGAAGAAGACGAATGAGAGCACGCGAGACGATGGCGGCGAACATCAGCGTCTGCGAACTGAACCAGTCGTCCTGGTTGCCGCGGTCCAGCATCAGTTGCAGTGCGCCGATGCCGATGGCCAGCGAGGCGAAGCCCAGCCAGTCCATGCGCCGCTCTTTGGTGGGCGTGTCATGCACATGGCGCATGGCGAGCATGAAGGACAGGATGCCGACCGGCAGGTTGATGTAGAACGTCCAGCGCCAGCTGATCGCTTCGGTGAGCCAGCCGCCCAGCGTCGGTCCCATGATCGGCGCGACCATCACGCCCATGCTCCAGATCGCCATCGCCTTGCCGCGCTGCTCGCCGGGGAAGATCTGCAGCATGATGGATTGCGACAGCGGCACCAGCGCCGCGCCGAACACGCCCTGCAGGAAGCGGAACAGCACCATCTGCGCACAGCGAGGTCGCCATGCCGCACAGCATGGAGGTGATGACGAAACCGGCGATGCTGATCAGCAGGAAGCGTTTCTGCCCGATGCGGTCGGTGATGAAGCCGGTGAGCGGCATGATGATGGCCGAGGCGATCAGGTAGGAAGTGAGCACCCAGCTGATGTTGTCCGGCGTGGCATCGAGCTGCCCGGCCATGTTGGGCAGCGCGACGTTGATGATGGTGGTGTCCAGCACCTGCATGATGGTCGCAGCCATCACGGCGATGCCGGTGAGTACGCGGTTGCTGTTCATCTGAATAAATTTGCCACGGACAAAGACAATTGGCCACAGAGAACACAGAGATCACAGAGTAGAGATGGCGGATGGTTTTGATTTTCGTCCGTGTTTCCTCTGTGTTCTCTGTGGCTGAATTTGGGTTTTTGGGTTTACTTCAGTTGCACACTCACCGTCGCCGTGGCGCCGATGCGCAGCGGATGCTCGGCATCGGTCGGGGCGAGCTTGATGCGCACCGGCACGCGCTGTGCGATCTTCACCCAGTTGCCGGTGGCGTTCTGCGGCGGCAGCAGCGAGAAGGCGGTGCCGGTGCCGCCGCTGATGCTTTCCACCGTGCCTTTGAAATGCTGGCCCGGATACATGTCGATCTGGATGTCCACGTCCTGGCCGGGATGGATGCCGGGCAGTTCGGTCTCCTTGTAGTTGGCGTCGATATGGAAGCTGTTGTCCGCGATCAGCGCGAACAGCGGAGCGCCGACGCCGACCAGCGAACCTGCCGTGAGGGTGAGATTGCTGATCTGCCCGTCCTGCGCGGCGATGACATGGGTGTGTTCCAGATCGAGTTTGGCCTGGTCGATGGCGGCCTGCGCTTTCAGCACATCGCCGCGTTCATCGGTCTTCACCGGCGCGGAAAGCGCCTTGGTCAATTTGGCGCGCGCCTGCTCCAGCGCGGCCTGCAAGGCCTGCATGCGGGTCTGCGCATCGTCGAGCGCTTGTTGCGACAGGAAATGCTGCGCCACCAGTTCCTTGTCGCGAGTGTAGGTGTTGCGGGCATTGGCCAGGTCGGTCTCGGTCTGCTCGACCTGGGCGCGTGCTGCGGCGACTTCGGCATTGTCCTGGCGCGCGGTTTGCCGGGCCTGCGCCAGGTCGGCCTGCGCGCGCTCCAGCGCGATGTTGAACGGTTGCGGATCGATATCGAACAGCGCATCGCCTTTGTGCACATGCTGGTTGTCCTTGACGTGCACGGCAATGACGCGTCCGCTGACCTGGGCGGCCACGTTCACCACGTCGGCATTGATGTAGGCATTCTCGGTGCTGCGCGAACGCCCGTAAAGATAGGTGAAGCCGAGGATGGCGACCAGCGCCATGAGCGCCAGTGCGATGGCGATCTTCTGTTTGTGGGCCTTGATGCGTTCCATGTGCGTTCCTTTGCTACGGCGCCAGTTTGCTGCGGATGTTCTGCAATACGTCCAGTGCGGTTTGGATGTCTTCATCGCTCGATCCGGCCAGGATTTCCTTGCGCAACTCGGCGGCATTGCTGCGGATGAGCTCTACTGCTTTTTTGCCGGCGGCGGACAGGTACAGATGCTTGACGCGCCGGTCGGTTTCGCTGACGCAGCGTTTGAGCAATCCTTCCTGTTCCATGTGGTCGACCTGCTTGACCAGTGTCGCGGCTTCGATGCCCATGTGTTGGGCCAGTTCGCAATGGGTGCAGCCATCATGGCGAGACAGGTGCAACAGCAGCAGCCAGCGCGAATGCGAAAAGCCCAGCGGGCGCAAACGCCGATCCAGCTCGGTGCGCCAGGCATGCGCGACCATGTGCAGCGATTCGGCGAATTGTTCGTCCAGTGTTTTCATGAATTGTTTGCGAGCTAATAGTTAGCATGCTAAGTATTCTCTTACAAGTATCCCTCTTTGTCGAGAAGCTATGTTTGCTAAGTGGTTACCAGCGAGCGCAGCGTGTCATCATCCAGATGCTCGACACGCAGGAGCTGCGCATCGCCCAGGTGGATGAAGTTGTTGGAGGTGGAGCGCAGGTAGGCGGGATCGTAATGTTGGGCCAGCAGTTTTGCGACCAGCTCGTCCCAGTTTCCCTGTTCCGCCAGCATCTGCCAGTGATCGAGCACCTGACGGCCATGCAGCGGCAGCAGCGGGGTGAGACGCTGGATGAGCAGTGCCGGGTCGCTCAGGAAATGCGCATAGTCCTCCTTGAGCAGTTGCACGCGGGCCTCGACAGGCGCCTCGATCAGCAGGCAAGCCGATGCCCGCATCTTCGTCAGCAAGGCATCCGGCGCGCTGAGCAGGCCGATCTTCTTGCTTTCGGCTTCCACGAACACCGGATGTTGCGGATCGAAACGGCGCAGCACATCCCAGATGCGGCTCTCGAACATCTTTTGTGCGGGCTGCGGCTCCCCCGGCAAGTTGCCGAGCAATGAGCCGCGATGCTGTGCCAGCGCTTCCAGGTCGAGGACTTGCCTGCCTTGCTCATGCAACACGCGAAGCAGCCGGCTCTTGCCGGAACCGGTCGGACCGCAAATCACCCGGAATTGGAGTTCCCCGGGCAGGGTATCCAGATCGGCAAGCACCTGGCGGCGATAGGTTTTGTAGCCGCCGTCCAGCCTGGCGACCGACCAGCCGACCTGGGCGAGGATGTGCGCCATCGCGCCGCTGCGCTGGCCGCCGCGCCAGCAGTAGACCAGCGGTTTCCAATGTTTGGGTTTCTCGCTGAACAGGGTTTCAAGATGATGCGCGACATTGCGTGCAATCAGTGCAGCACCGCGTTTTTTTGCCACGAATGGCGACACTTGCGCGTAGAGCGTGCCGACCTCGGCGCGCTGCTCGTCGTCCAGCACCGGGGCGCTAATCGCGCCGGGGATATGGTCTTCCGCGTACTCCGCAGGCGAACGCACGTCGATGATTTCGTCGTAATCGGAAAGTTGTGATACGGTGGCGACCCTTGGATTTTGCATAGATGCTTTTTGTATGAACGACACGATCAAATTGACCCAGTATTCCCACGGCGGCGGCTGCGGCTGCAAGATCGCGCCCGCCGTGTTGCACGAAATGCTCGCGGCGTTGCCGCGCCCGCCATCTTACCCGAACCTGCTGGTCGGCACCGAGAGCAGCGACGATGCGGCAGTCTATAAACTCAACGAGTCACAGGCCGTTGTCGTCACCACCGACTTCTTCATGCCCATCGTGGACGATGCGCGCGACTTCGGTCGCATCGCCGCGACCAACGCGCTGTCCGACGTGTATGCCATGGGCGGCGACCCCGATCCTCGCGTTGGCGGTGGTGGGCATGCCGATCAACAAGCTGCCGCTGGATACCATCCGCGACATCCTGGCCGGCGGCGAGTCGGTATGCACAGCGGCGGGCATCCCGGTTGCGGGCGGCCATTCCATCGATGCGCCGGAACCGATCTACGGACTGGTCGGCGTCGGTGTCGTTCACCCCGATCACCTCAAACGCAATGACCGTGCGCAGGAGGGCGATGTGCTGATCCTCGGCAAGCCGCTTGGCGTGGGTATCCTGAGCGCCGCGTTGAAGAAAGGCGAACTCGATGCCGAAGGCTACCGGCAGATGGTGGATACGGCCACGCAGCTCAATCGCGTCGGCGCGACCCTGGGCGGGATGAGCGGCGTGCATGCGATGACCGACGTTACCGGCTTTGCATTGCTGGGCCATCTGCTGGAAATGTGCCGCGGCTCAAAACTGGGCGCGGAAGTGAATTTCTCCGCACTGCCGGTCCTGCCGGTTGCGCTCAGGCTGGCGGAGCAAGGCTACAGCACCGGGGCGGCGGATCGCAACTGGACGAGCTATGGCGCCGAGGTGGACCTGCCGCCGGGGTTCCCGGAATGGCAGCGCAAGCTGCTGTGCGATCCGCAGACCAGCGGCGGTTTGCTGGTGGCGTGTGCGGCGAACGACGCGGACAAGGTGCTGGCCTTATTCCGCGAGCAGGGGTTCGCAGCGGCAAGCGTGATCGGCAAGACGGTCGCCGGAAAGGCGCGCGTCAAGGTCGTTTGAGCGCAGTAGCCGGCTAGTCGAGGGAAAGCGGTTCGGAACCATCCGGCTTCTTGATGTCGACATGCTTGTTCAGCATTTCGACGATATCCAGATGTCCGGCCTTGAGGGCCAGATCGATCGGCGTGGTGCCGTCCTGATATTGCGCAAAACGGTTCGCTCCCTTGCTGAGGAGCAATTTGACGATCTCGGCATGGCCGTTGTTGGCTGCCTTGTGCAACGACGTCCAGCCGTCAGTGGCTGCCGAATTCACATCAGCGCCGTGGAAGATCAGGTAGGCGCAGGCGAGTAAATGTCCGCGCGTCGCGGCCTGCATCAAGGCCGTCCAGCCGAACTGGCTGGGATTGTCCGGCTCCGCTCCTTTTTCGATCAGCAGCTTCACCACGTCGACATGCCCGTTGTAAGCGGCCCAGTGCAAAGGGGTATAGCCGTTCTTGTCGCGGGTGGTGACGCGCGCTCCGCACTTGATCAGTAGCTGGGCGAATTGCAGATTGCCGTTGAACGCGGCGACCATCAGCGGCGTCCAGTTGCGCTCGTCGCGCACTTCCAGGTCTACGCCGCAGGACAGGAATACCTGGATCGCATTCTGGTTGTTGTCCTCGACCGATTTCAACAGCCCGTTCGGGGAGAATTCGTAGCCGAACCGCATCAGTTCATGGCGCTTGTATTCCGGGATATCCTCCCACGCTTGCACTTCCTTGCCTGCGCTGCGCAACTCATGGAGGTAATTGCTGAGGCGGATGATCTCCATTGCCGCTTCGGGAGGAAATCCCTGCCGGTCCCCGGCGCGTTTGTCCACCATCAGGTCCTGCAGATAGCCATCGATGTGCGGCGTCTGCCACAGCTCCAGCAGCTTGCCGAACACTCGCGGAAAACGCTCTTCCAGGAAACGCGGATAAATGTCCTCGTTTCCGTTGAGAAGGCCTAGCAATCTTTCATTCATGGCTTTTCGCCTTTTTTAATCTTGATACTGTCCGGCGATTTGCCGGAACTCCTCCTGTATTTCCCTGAACGCATCCGCCACATCGGGATCGAAATGCGTACCTTGCTCCTGCAATATATATGCCACCGCTTCTTCGTGAGTGAACGGCTGTTTGTAGATGCGGCGGCTGATGAGGGCGTCATAAACGTCCGAAAGTGCCATGAGGCGCGCGGAGATGGGGATCGCATCGCCCTGAAGGCCCAGCGGATAGCCGCTGCCATCCCATTTCTCGTGATGGCCGTTGGCGATTTCGCGCGCGATGTGCAGGAAGCGGTTTGGTGTCGGCAGACCGCTCTCTGCTGTCGCGATGGCATTGCCGCCGAGCTGCGGATGCGTCTTCATGATCGCGAACTCTTCTTGCGTGAGCTTGCCCTGCTTGAGCAGGATGGCATCCGGAATGCCGACCTTGCCGATGTCGTGCAGGGGAGAGAGTTTGTAGAGCGATTCTATGTTGTCGTCAGTGAGAAAGTCGCTGAAACGGGGATGTTCGCGCAATTTCATGCTGAGCGCGCGGATGTATTTCTGCGTGCGCTTGAGGTGATTCCCCGTCTCGTTGTCGCGTGTTTCGGCGAGGGATGCCATTGCCATGATGGTGACATCGCGTATCTGCGATACCTCCTCGGTTTTGTGCTGCAACTGCGCCGTACGTTCTGCGACCTTGTGTTCCAGTTCGTCGTTCATCGAGGCGAGCTGGAGGGCAAGCGACTCGTTCTCAAAACGCTGGCGCAGCGACAACATGATGAACTTTCCCAGAAAATGCCCGGAACCCAGCATCACCAGCAGGAACAGCAGCAACATGGCCCCCAGTCCGACATGTGTCTCGTCCTGTTCCACCATCACGCGAAAGATCAGCGGCACCATCAGGCCGAGCACATAGGCATGGAAAGCAGGCGGGTGCATCGAATTCATGGTGGCCGCGCCGGCGGTGAGGCCCATCAGGATGCACACCAGCAACACCTGGGTGAGCAGGACGCCCGGGAAGAAGAACAGCGTGCCGACCCCCCACATCATGCCGAAGACCAGGGCGAAATTGAACAGATCCATGCTCCATTGCTGGCACTCCTCGACGTTGTCGAGAACATCCCGGCTCTTGAACCATTCCATCGTCTCCGCCAGATGCAGCAGCCAGGCGACGGCCAGCCAGATCAGCAGTTGCCGGTGCGAAGCGAAGCCCCACATCAGCCATACGAAAAGCGGCTCGATCAGCACCTGTACGACCACCATCAGGGGCAGTAGTTTCAAACGCGCGCGCAGTTGCTCTGCCCGGACAGGCAGGTTGTACTCGTCGATATGGAATCTCAGATCGTTGAAGAAAGTGCCGGGCGCAGTCATTGTTGCAGGTCGATACCGGTTTTGTATTATGGCAGTGGACAACAAACGGCGGTGCTAGTCAATCATTCAGGCTGTGGTGATTCGTCGCGATGCCCGGAAAAGAAGCCAACCGCTTCCGCCTCGTTGCGCGTGCGCTTGAACGGCGGCAGGCTTTGCCAGATGCGCTTGCCGTAATGCTTCGAGATCAGGCGCGGGTCGCAGATCATCAGTACGCCGTGGTCGTTCTCGTCGCGGATCAGGCGCCCGGCGCCTTGCTTGAGATTGATGATGGTGCGCGGCAACTGGTATTCCATGAAGGCGTTGCGTCCCTGCCTGTTCAGCTCGGCGATGCGCGCCGCCAGTACCGGATCGTCGGGTGGGGCGAACGGCAGCTTGTCGATGACGACCAGCGACAGCGCCTCGCCGCGCACGTCCACGCCTTCCCAGAACGACTGGCTGCCGAGCAGCACCGCGTTGCCGTGCTCGCGGAAGCGGGTGAGCAGTTCATTGCGCGAACCTTCGCCCTGCATCAGCAGCGGATATTTCAGCTTCTTGCGGTCGAACTCGGCCTGCAATATTTCGTAGGCGCGCTGCATCGCGCGCAGGCTGGTGAACAGCAGGAAGGCGCGGCCCCGGCTGGCCTCGATCAGCGGCAAGGCGGCCTGCACCACGGCGTCGGTATAGCCTTCGCTATTCGGTTCGGGCAGGTTCTGCGGCACATACAGCAGCGCCTGTTCGGGGTAATTGAACGGGCTGTCCCAGCACGCGGTGCGCGCCTCCAGCAGGCCCATCTCGGCTTGGTAGTGGCTGAAATTCTGTTTCACCGCCAGCGTGGCCGAGGTGAAGATCCAGGCGCGCGGATGGCCGCTGAGCTGTTTGGCGAAGATGTCGGCAATGGACAGCGGCGTGGTATTGAGCTGCACCGAATGGTGGAAGACTTCCAGCCAGCGCACCGTCTCCGGGACCTCGCCATCCCGCCAGTGCTTGAGCTCCGCTCCAGAGCCTGCGCGCGCTGCCAGCAATTCTCCAGCCCCTCGCTGCGCTCCGCCTGGCTTCTCCAGCAGGCCGGTAAGGTCGCTCAGCTTTTCGTTCAGCACCTTGAGCGCAGGCGCGAATTCCTTGATGGCCGGTGCGGTTCCGCGGGCATGCGGCCTTCCTGCTTGAACACCAGGCGCAGGTCGCGCGCGGCTTTCTCCAGTGCGTCGCACGCCACCGGCAGTGCGGCGAAATCCTTGGCGGCAGACAGCGCCTCGATGCGCGTATCGCGCGCCAGGTCGAACAGCTGCGAGGTGGACAGGCTCTCGCCGAAGAACAGGCTGGCGGTTTCCGGCAACTGGTGCGCCTCGTCGAAGATCACCGTGTTGCAGGCGGGCAGCAGCTCGGCCACGCCCTCGTCGCGCAGCATCACGTCGGCGAAGAACAGGTGATGGTTGACCACCACCACATCCGCCTCCATCGCCTCCTTGCGCGCCTTGAGCACGAAGCATTCCTTGTGGTGCGGGCATTCCTGGCCCAGGCAGTTGTCGCGCGTCGAGGTGACATGCATCCAGATCGGCGCGTTCTCCGGCACATCGGCCAGGCCGCTCTTGTCGCCGCTTTGCGTGACCTTGGCGTACTTGCACGATCTTCGCCAGATGCTTCACATCCTCGCGCGTCTTGAAGCGCCGTTCGATTGCGCCCGCTCCAGGTGGTAGTGGCACACGTAATTGGCGCGCCCCTTGAGCAGCGCCACCGTAACCGGCGCCTTCAGCGCATCGCGCACCATCGGCAGGTCTTTCTGGAACAGCTGGTCCTGCAGGTTCTTGGTGCCGGTGGAGATCACCACCTTGCCGCCCGCCAGCAGCGCGGGCACCAGGTAGGCGAAGGTCTTGCCGGTGCCGGTGCCGGCCTCCGCCACGAGGATGGCGTTGTCGCGTATCGCTTCCGCCACGGCCAGAGCCATATCGCGTTGCTGGGGGCGAGGGCGGAACGAGGCCACCTCGGAGGCAAGCGGACTCTGATCGGAGAAAAAGCGTTCTACTTCGGCAGGCACAGAAAAAACCGGAAATGACACAATGGCGATTTTACGCGAGATTGCGGGCGCCAGAACGCCATCTCGCATGCGATCCATGGCATACAGCGGGAATATTTGCGTATATTTCAATAGACCTCCGAATAACAGGGCTTAAGTATCGTATCCTGCTGCCGATAGGGTAGGCATACGGATGAAAAATAACCTCAAGTAGCAGGGAGAAAGCATGAAGCCAGCAATAACACCGACCCAGCATGAAGTGGTGCTCGATGCGCGTGACATCATTGTTTCCAAAACGGATACCACCGGCCGGATCACCTATATCAACCGCTGTTTCATGAGGATCGCGGACTATTCGGAAAGCCAGGTCCTGAACGTTCAACACAACATCGTGCGCCATCCGGATATGCCGCGGGGCGCGTTCAAGCTGCTTTGGGATACCTTGAAGGAAGGTAAAGAGTTCTTCGGTTATGTCAAAAACCTGACTTCTACGGGAGATTATTACTGGGTGTTCGCAAATATCACGCCTGACTACGATGTCCAGGGCAAAGTCGTCGGATATTTCTCCGTGAGAAGAAAACCCAAACCCGAGGCTGTCGCAATCATCCAGCCCATCTATCAGGAAATGCTCGCGGTCGAACGCCAGGCGGGACCCGCAAGGGCTCCGGAGGCATCGATTGCCATGCTGACTGACAAGCTGAAGTCGCTGGGTACGACCTACGATAAATTCATCCTTTCCCTTTGAAAGAGCTGACCATGCCTGCGAATCGAAAATCACACTTGTTGCCCCGCCCCATGATGGGGGGGCAGTTCTTGTTGGTCTGTCTGGTATACATCCTGCTTACTATTGGCATGGCGACATGGGATGCGATCGAAGATCATGGGTTCGATGTCGTTACCTGGATTTTTCCGCTGTTGAGTATCGGGTTCTCGATCTATGCCTATACGCATTTCAGCCGGGCTAAACATGTGGTGACCAAGATACAGGAAGTACTGCGCAATTCCCGAGAAGGGCAGTTGCATCAGCGTGTCTTGCATACTGCAGGGTTGGGGGAGGTCGGCAAGGCAGCGTGGGAATTGAACGATTTCCTCGATCTGATCGAGATCTATTTCAAGGAGGTCAACACCTGTTTCAAACTGGTGGCCGAAGGTGTCTACCACCGCAAGGCATTCTCGACGGGGCTGCCCGGGCAGTTCGCCGAGTCGCTGGAAAAGATCAATCTTGCGATCCAGGCGATGGAATCGAATGGCATGCTGATCAGCAAGAACGAGCTGACTTCGCGCATCCATACGATCAATTCGAGCAAGCTGCTGACCAATCTGAAGATCAACCAGCAGGACTCTGCTCGGCATGAGCAAAGAGATGGATGACGTCGAGAAGATCGCGCAAACCAATCGGGAAGCCGCGAAGAACAGCCTGGAAATGGTCGAGAAGATCAGCGATGCACTGGATGGCATGAACGAGAGGGTGCAGGAAATGGCGTTGGCGGCGGGAACCCTGGGTAATGAAAGCGCTGCGATCAATTCTGCCGTGCACATCATCGCCGAGATCGCCGACCAGACCAACCTGCTGGCGCTGAATGCCGCCATCGAGGCGGCGCGTGCGGGCGAGGCCGGGCGGGGGTTCGCCGTGGTCGCCGACGAGGTGCGCAAACTGGCCGAACGTACCAAGGGCGCGACCCAGGAGATCAACGCGATCATCGAGAAGTTCAAGGGGCATGTCGAGAAAATGGTCGGCGAATCCGAGTCGGCACGCGAAGTCACCGGTGCAGTGCACGGACAGATGGGCGAGTTCAAAGGACGCTTCACCGAATTCTCCGCCGCTGCCGAAAACACCATCAGAACCATTTCCCGGACCAAGGACTGGTCGTTCGGCTCGCTGGTCAAGATGGATCACATCATCTATATGCAGAATGCCTACCGGGCGATCGACCTGCAGCAGGATTGCGACGAGTCCAAGGCCATCCAGGTCAATCACCATAACTGCCGCCTGGGGAAATGGTATTACGAAGGGCAGGGCAAAGAGCTGTTCGGAAAGACGCCTTCCTTTGCGCAGGTTGAAAAGCCGCATTCCGAGGTTCACGATGGGGTTCACCGTGCGTTCGGTCTGTCGCGCCAGGACTGGGTAAACGATCTGTCCGTGCGCGACGAGCTGGTCAATGCACTGGAGAGCGCAGAGAAATCCAGCGCAGAAGTCGTGCGGCTGGTCGGCAGCATGGTGAAGGAAAAACACGGCTAATCCTCACCGGTGGTTCCATGCGGCCGGTTCCCGGCGCACAATGTCATCGAAGTATTCCGGATGCCGCGCACGGCGGCGTTCAATTCATGTTTTCCATAGTACTGGGTGGAAACATGGTTTTCCTGACGGAAGGGGGCTGCGATGACCAAGAAAATTTTCCCGCTATCCAAGGTCTATCGATTGCTTGAGCCGGGCCCGGTGCTGCTGGTGACGACCGCACGCAAAGGCAAGGCGAACATCATGACCATGTCCTGGCAGACGATGATGGAGTTCGAACCCCCGCTGGTGGGGTGCGTGATCAGCGGGCGCAATCACAGTTTTGATGCGCTGACGGCAACCAAGGAATGTGTACTCAATATCCCTGCAGTGGAATTGGCAAAACAGGTGGTGGGCGTGGGCAACTGTTCGGGCAGCAAGGTGGACAAGTTCAGGAAGTTCAAATTGACGGCTTTGCCCGCAGCGCAGGTGGTGCCGCCGTTGATCGCCGAGTGTTTTGCCAATCTCGAATGCCGGGTAGCCGATACCCGGATGGTGAACAAGTACAACTTTTTCGTGCTGGAAGTGGTGCAAGCATGGATCGACCCCGCCATGAAGCACCCGCGCACGCTGCATCATCAAGGAAAGGGTGTTTTCGCGGTAGACGGCGACACGATCAAGCTGCCTTCCAGAATGGCGTGATCGATGTTGCGTAACGAGATAGGGGAGTGGTAGCGATGCAGATTTGGGTGGATGCCGATGCGTGTCCCAAGGTCATCAAGGAGATATTGTTCCGGGCGGCAGAAAGGCTGCAGATCCAGTTGACGCTGGTTGCGAACAAGCTGTTGCATTGTCCGCCCTCGAAACATATCCGCGCCATGCAGGTGCCGGCCGGTTTCGATGTGGCGGATAACAAGATCGCGCAATTGGTCGAGCCGGGCGACCTGGTGGTCACCGCCGACATTCCGCTTGCCGCGGATGTGATCAAGCGCGGCGCGCATGCCCTGAACCCGCGCGGCGAGTTCTATACCACGGATACGATCCAGGAGCGCCTGACCATGCGCAACTTCATGGAGGGCCTGCGCAGCAGCGGCGTAGAGACTGGCGGGCCGCCGTCGCTGAATCAGGGCGACCGCCAGGCGTTTGCGAACCAGCTGGACAGGTTTCTGGCAAGGCACAGTGGCTGAACCGGACAGGAAGAAATAAACAATGGCCGAGATCGCTAAAGATGTGTGGAGCAAGATACCCCGTGGCGTATGGGTACTGGGCTTCGTCAGTTTGCTGATGGACGTTTCCTCGGAAATGATCCACAGCCTGTTGCCGCTGTTCATGGTCTCGGTGCTGGGGGCCAGCGCCTTGACGGTTGGCGTCATCGAAGGCATCGCCGAATCCACCGCCTTGCTGGTCAAGGTCTTTTCCGGGGTGTTGAGCGATTACCTCGGCAAGCGCAAGGGGCTGGCCGTGTTCGGCTATGCCCTGGGTGCGCTGACCAAACCGATGTTCGCGGTGGCCTCGGGCGTGGGCATGGTACTGACGGCACGCTTCATGGACCGAGTAGGCAAGGGCGTTCGCGGCGCGCCGCGCGATGCCCTGATCGCCGAGATCACGCCGGTGGCGATACGCGGTGCGGCATTCGGCTTGCGGCAATCGCTGGATACGGTGGGGGCATTCCTTGGACCATTGCTGGGGGCCGGTTTGATGCTGCTGTGGGCCAATGATTTTCGCGCGGTGTTCTGGGTGGCAGTGATCCCGGGATTGCTGGCGGTGGCGCTGCTGATGTTCGGCGTGCATGAGCCGGAAAGGACGGAAGCGCACCGGCCGCACAACCCGATCAGCCGCGAGAACCTGCTTCGGCTGGGCAATGCCTACTGGTGGGTGGTTGGCATCGGTGCCGTATTCACGCTGGCGCGTTTCAGCGAGGCGTTCCTGGTGCTGCGTGCTGCGCAGGGCGGCATTCCGGTGGCGCTGGTGCCGCTGGTGATGGTGGCGATGAATGTGATCTACGCCGCGACGGCCTATCCGTTCGGCAAGCTCTCCGACGGCATGAGCCATACCAGGCTGCTGGCGATCGGCCTGGTCGTATTGATAGCAGCCGATCTGGTGCTAGCCGCCAACGATCATTGGCCGACAGTGCTGGCAGGCGTTGCACTATGGGGGGTACATATGGGCATCACGCAGGGGTTGCTGGCGCGGATGGTTGCCGACGCGACGCCCGCCGATCTGCGCGGCACGGCGTATGGTTTTTTCAATCTGCTGAGCGGATTGGCGATGCTGATTGCCAGCGTGCTGGCGGGGCTGTTGTGGGAACGCCTCGGGGCATCCTTCACTTTTTATGCCGGCGTGGTTTTCTGCGTGCTTGCCGGGATCGCTTTAGCCTGGCGGCCTGCAGCCGTATCGAATTGAACTAAGGAGGCTCTGATTAAGTCCCCCGTTCGTGGTGATCCTTCGGCCTTGCTCAGGACTAAAGGCCTGGTCGAACCATGAACGGCGATGCACAACAAATCATCGACTTGCCGTGTTCACCCTTCGACAGGCTCAGGGCGAACGGACTTAATCAGAGGCTCCCTAACCCGGTTTGGGCTTGGAATTCTTGTATTGCGGGTTCAGCACCTCGCTGCGATGTTTCCACGTCGCATAGCAGTCCAGCCCGCAGAAATGCGCAACATAGTCCGCAGCCTCAAAGCGTTTTGCTTCGGAAAGCGGGATCTCCTTATGGCATACATCGCAAGAGATCCTTTCGGCCACAAGAGCAGGGCGAGGGCGGGTAGTCATGGCGCACCTCCTTTATTGTTAATGCATATTCACACTCTCAACTTAGAGGGTTTGGCAGGCAGTTCGTTCAGCCGTAAAGCGGGATTCGGGGGGGCTTGATTCAGGGCCGTGCAAAGTGGGCGTTGCCAATCAATGGGCGATTCTCGGGTAGAATCAGCCCCGCTTTAAACCGTGATCCGAAGAAATCCGGTCCGCCATCGAACCAAATCAAATTGCCGTAGTCGGATAGCGCCAGGAGCCGGTTGTCAGGTGCCGAAGCGTCGTTCAGTCTTATCCATCCATCGAGAGTCGCATGTCGCTAGAGAAGCGCAATATCCAGATCGAAACGGACAGTGTGAAGGTGTGGGACAGGTTCCTGAGGTTCTTTCATTGGACGCTGGCGCTGTGCTTCGCGGCTTCATTTATTTCCGGCGAGCTGCATGCTTCCACGATCCACGTACTGGTGGGGTATGTGCTGTGCGTGCTGCTGGCAGCCAGGGTGTATTGGGGCTTCAAAGGGAGCGAATACGCGCGTTTCCGCTCTTTCATATACCCGCTCAGCGAAGCGCTTGCCTATCTGCGCTCCATGCTCAAAGGCAACCCCAGGCACTATGTCGGGCATAACCCGGCGGGTGCATTGATGGTATTCACCATGTTCGGTTTGCTGGGGGTGATCTTTGTCTCCGGCTTGCTGACGCTGGGCACGATCGATTTCGATGGGCCGCTGCTCTTTCTGGCGAATCGGGTGAGCGATGATGCGAGTTATGTATTCCGGCATCTCCACAAGTTCCTGCCGCCGGTGGCGCTCGGCCTGGTGTTGCTGCATCTGCTGGGGGTGCTGGTGGGCAGTTTCCAGCACAAGGAGAACCTGGCAAGAGCGATGCTCACCGGGAGGAAGAGATCGCCATCCGGCCCGGATCAGAATGACATTGAGGGCAATGAATGAAGGGCATGAAGTTCATGGGTGCTTTGGGTATGGTCGCAGCAATCAAGATAACCTGGTGAGGAAACCAAAAATGAAAAAACTGTATGTCTCGATGATGATGCTGGTCGGTGCTTTGTCCGCGTCCTTCAATGCTTCTGCCACTACGGCAACCGATGAGTTGTTTGCCCATTACAGGGCCGCAGGGGCGAAAAGCTTCGATGCGGAGCGCGGCCGGAAGAACTGGACCAGTGAGTTCAAGGCCGAGAACGGCGAGATGATTTCCTGTACCGCCTGCCATGGCAACGACCTGGGCAAGACGGGCAAACATCGCAAAACCGGCAAGGTCATCGAGCCGATGGCCCCCAGCATCAACAAGGAACGTTTCACCGATGCAAAAAAGATCGAGAAATGGTTCAAACGCAATTGCAATGATGTCCGTGGCCGCGAATGCACGGCGCAGGAAAAGGGCGATATCCTCAAATTCCTGTTGAGCAAGTGAGGAAGGGGTCGACGATGAAGCCAGCCAGACTCCGGGCACCGCTGCTGGCAGCCCTGCTGCTGGTGGGCAGCGGGAGCGCTGTGGCTGGAGAGAGCTTCTGGTCCTGGCTGGCCACGTTCTCGCGCCAGAAGGAAGTGCAGCCCGTTACCAACAAGACTTATGCCGAGGAATGCGGTTCGTGCCACTTCGCCTATCCGCCCGGCCTGTTGCCGGGCAAATCGTGGGCAAAGCTGCTGGGCGAGAAGGCGCTGAGCGACCATTTCGGCGAGAACGCCAGCCTGGACAAGGATACGCTGAAGACCATCTACGACTACGCGATGGAAAATGCGGCAGAGAAGTCCCGGTACAAGCGTTCGCGCAAGATCGCCCTGGCCACCGAAGAGGGCGAGGCGCCATTGCGCATCACCGAGGTGCGTTACATCAAGCGCAAGCATCACGACATTCCCGAGAAGATGATCAAGGGCAACAAGGATGTGAAGTCGCTGAGCTATTGCAACGCCTGCCATACCAAGGCGGAGCAAGGCATTTTCGACAGCGACACCGTGTCCATCCCGAATTATCCGGACTACGACTGATAGTCTGCATTGAGGGTTCGACAAACAGGGCGGCCGAGGCTGCCCTTTTTAATTGCTGCGCAGACAGCGGGCTGCTACAGTTCGACCACTCTGGGAGGAGTGGTATCAAATTTCGCATTGGCGCCAACACATCAAAGGGGTAACCATGCAAGATCAGAGCGGGCAGCAAAACCAGCGTTTTGAATTCACCGGCAAAGGCTGGGAGTATTTCCGGATATGGATCGTCAACCTGTTGCTGACGATCGTTACGCTGGGCATCTATAGCGCGTGGGCCAAAGTCAGGCGCATGCAGTATTTCTATCGCAACACGCGCCTGGCCGATGCGAGCTTCGACTATCACGGCACACCCAAAGCGATCCTGAAGGGACGCATCATCGCGTTTGCGTTGCTGATCGCCTATAACGCCTCGTTCAAGTTCAACCCGATATTGGGTATGGTGGTTGCGCTACTGCTCGGTCTGGTCATGCCCTGGCTGCTGATGCGCTCGCTGCGCTTCAAGCTCTACAACAGCAGTTATCGCGGCTTGCGCTTCGGTTTCGCCGGCGACAGGCGCGGCGCTTACGATGCCTTCCTCAAATACCCCATGCTGGCCGGCCTGACGCTTTATCTGGCGGCGCCACTGGCGCACCAGCGCATCAAGAAATACCAGTTCGACAACAGCCGTTTCGGCAGCACCCCGTTCAAATTCGCCGCGACAGTGAAAGGTTTCTATCTGCTGTACCTGTCCGCGCTGGCCGTGATGGCCGGCACGCTGTTGCTGGTCATCGCGCTGGCGATGATGTCCGGCACGGGCGCCGGTGCCAAAGCCCTCGTTACCGGCCTGATCGCTGCCGGGCCGATCATGATGCTGATCATGGTGGCCTCCATCCTGATCGTGAGCAGCCTGTTCAGCGCCTATATGCAGAACCTGGTGTGGGACAACACCACATTGGGCGCAGCACCGCATCTCCTGCTACGTATCGGCGCGCCGCTTGATGTGGATACGGGTGACCAATTTCCTCGGCGTCGTGCTGACGCTGGGGTTGTACATGCCGTTCGCGACCATACGCATGCTGCGCTTCAAACTGGAATCGATGGGGGTGGTGTCCAGCGGCGACCTGTCCGATTTCGTCTCCGGACAGCAGCTGCAAGCCAGTGCCACCGGCGAAGAGACCGCCGAAATGTTCGATGTCGACATCTCCTTCTGACGTTCTGGTATCCGCCGCCTATTACGACGGGCAGACCGCCGCGAGCAAGGCGGTGATGCTGTCGGTCGAGGGCGGCGAACTGCTGTTGCATGGAGGCGCGGGCCAATTGCGCTGGCCCCTGTCTGACGTGCATGTTTCCGAACGGCTGGGCAGCACGCCGCGCCTGTTGACCTACTCCGGTGGCGGGCATTGCGAAGTGAGCGACCATGCCGGACTGGAAAAACTGCTGACCCTGGCTGGCGGGCAACGAGACTGGCTGGACCGCATGCAGCACAGCCTGCCTTGGGCGCTGGCTGCCATGGTGCTGATCGTTGCCGCCTTCGCCGGCGCCTACCGTTACCTGCTGCCGTGGGGGGCGGAAGTCCTCGCCATGCGTGTGCCGGACGCGGTGCTGCAGAAGATGGGCAGCTCCACCCTGGAGACGCTGGACAAATATGCCTTGAAGCCGAGCAAGCTGGATGCGGCGCGCCAACAGGAATTGAACGATGCCTTCGCACGGCTCACCCTTTTGCCCGATGCCCGCCTGAAATATCGCATCGTGTTCCGCAGTTCGCCTGCGATGGGGGCGAACGCCTTTGCGCTGCCGGACGGGAGCATCGTGATGCTGGACGAACTGGTCGACCTGACCAGCGACGACAACGAGATCATCGCCGTGCTGGCGCATGAGCTCGGCCACGTCGAGCGCCGCCATGCCATGCGCATGGTGCTGCAAAGCTCGGTGGTCGGCCTGGTGCTGGCCTGGTATGTGGGCGATGTCAGCGGATTGCTGGCGACCGCCCCCGCGATCATCGCGCAAGCCAAGTACTCGCGCGACATGGAGCGCGAGGCCGACGAATATGCCGAGCGGACCTTGCAGGCCAACGGCATGTCGCCCTGCCTGCTGGCTTCGATACTGGAAAAGATCGAGGCTTCGCAACCTCGCCAAGGCCAAGGAAAGGCAACCCGAAGCCGGGGCGGGCAAACGAAACCAGGCGATGGATTACCTGTCCAGCCATCCGGCGACGCGGGAACGCATCGGCTTGATGTGTCCGGCAAAATCATCGCAGTGAGGCTGCGTGCTATCATCGCGCCCCATGAAAAGTTCTTCCGATTCCCTGCGTCGTTTCCTGTTTGAACATGCGCCCATCCGTGGCGAGATCGTGCGCCTCGATGCAGCCTGGCAATCCGTGATCGAGCGCCACAACTACCCGCCGGTGCTGCGCGACCTGATGGGCGAGCTATGCGCCGCGGCGGTGCTGCTGGCGGCGACGCTCAAGCTGCAGGGCGCCATGGTGCTGCAGATACACGGCAAGGGCGCAGTGAAACTGCTGGTGGTGGAATGCTCCGGCGATCTGGAGCTGCGCGCCACCGCGAAATGGGAAGGCGAATTGACGCACGGCACATTGCAGGACCTGGTCGGCGACGGGCGCTTCGTCATCACGCTCGATCCCAAGGACGGCAATCAGGCGTATCAAGGTATTGTCGCGCTGGAAGGCGACAGCATCGCCGAGATACTGCAAAACTACATGACCCGCTCGGAACAGCTGGACACCCGCTTGTGGCTGGCTGCCGACGGGAAGTTTGCCGGCGGCATGCTGCTGCAGAAATTGCCGGCACCTCACGAGGTTCCGGATGAAGAGCCATGGGAGCGGGCGGTCGCGATCGCCGAAACGCTCAAGCCGGAAGAGCTGCTGAACGTGCCAGCCAACGAACTGGTGCATCTGCTGTATCACGAAGAAGACATCCGCCTGTTCGAAGCCCAGCCGGTCATGTTCCGTTGCACCTGCTCGCGCGAGAACGTGGCGCGCATGTTGCGCATGCTGGGGCGGGAAGAGGTGGATTCAATCATCGCCGAGCGCGGCGATGTCGAGGTGCATTGCGAGTTTTGCAATCAGCGCTATGTGTTCGACCGTGTGGATGCCGATGCGGTGTTTGCCGACATCATGTCGGTGACGGCCAACAAGACCCTGCATTGATATTTCTTGAAGGGCAGTTGTAGTTTGCAAGTGGACATCTTGAGAATGTGTCAGGAAGAAACTCCTTCGTGTCCATATGCGTCGTTTAGCAAATAGGTTGTGACAGGCAGGTCATCGGCCTTATGTAAAGCTTTGCATAAGGGCGAATCCCAGCCATCTTCTCTTCTGTGGTTGTATAAAGTAGCTACTTTGGCTACCATTCGGCTTATGAAAACCTTTACTGCAAAAGAAGCAAAGAATCGCCTCGGGAAAGTTATTGATGCCACGCTGTCCGAAGGTGTTGTCATGATCACCAAGAACGGGCGCGAGTCTGTCGTCATGGTGTCGGCGGATAAGTTTTACCAGTTGGCCGGCGCCCAAGGCTTCATACGTGATGATCTGCAGGCGAAAAAGAACGTCCAAAGGAGTGAGTTTTCCAGGCAAGTCAAAAGTGGTTTTGCACGTTCAACTGACGCGTCCATGTTTCATGGATTGGCCGCCAAAAGCAAAGTCCAGTATCTGAGTGATGAGTATTGATCTTGACCTGCCCCCCGTAGCCCTACCATCAATCAGTAGCAAAGCCCTTGGGTTGCGAGCTTAAACTATTTCGCCGCTCGGTTGCGTTTCAGCATCTTTGTTCTGCCGGTGCAGTGCCGCGAATTTGGCTGGCGGCATCCTCTTACAACTGCTATGCGGCCGCACTTCGTTATAGTCGCGTCGCCACGCCGCAATCTCAACCCGCGCCTGCGCCAGCGTCTCAAACCAATGTTCATTCAGGCATTCGTCCCGGAACTTGCCATTGAAGCTCTCGATGTAGGCGTTCTGTGTCGGCTTCCCTGGTTCTATCAATAAATGTTCGATGCCCCTCGCGTGCGCCCATCCCAGAAAGGCCCGGCTGGTGAATTCAGGTCCGCCGTCGGTTCGGATCGCCCGAGGATAACCTCGAAATCGAGCTGCCTGTTCGAGTACGCGCACCACGTAGCCGCCAGAGATGCCGTGATCCACCGTGATGTCGACGCTCTCATGGGTGAAATCGTCAGCCACGGTCAGACACTTTAGCCGTCTGGCATTGGCCAAACTATCCATCACAAAATCTATGCTCCACACTTCATTCGGTCGCGATGCTTGCGATAGCTTCGTGCGTTCACCCATCGGCCGCGTTGCCTTCTTGCGCCGTTTAACCGATAACTTTGCTTCGCTATACAACCGCCACACGCGCTTGTGGTTCTCGTGACGGCCTTCGGCGCGCAGCAAATCGTGGATGCGTCGGTATCCAAAGCGGCGCCGCTGATAAGCCAGCTCAACGATGCGTGCTGACAACGCCAGTGTCTCGGCATCAGTCGTTGGCGGCACCCGCCAGCTCGTTCTGGATAGCCCCACAAGTCGGCATGCGCGTCGTTCTGACAGTTGGCATTGCTCGATCATCACGCTTATCGCCTGGCGTTTGACTTGTGGGGCTAGCGTTTTACGCCGAAGGCCGTCTTGAGCGCTTCAATATCCAGATGGGCTTCAGCCAGCAGCTTCTTCAGCTTGTTGTTCTCGCCTTCCAGGTCGCGCAATCGTCGCGCTTCGCTCACGTCCATTCCGCCGAACTTGGCGCGCCATTTGTAAAAACTGGCATCGCTAAATCCGTGTTTGCGGCAGATCGCCGCAACTGGCATTCCGGCTTCTGCTTCCTTGATGAATCCAATGATCTGTTCTTCGCTAAATCGACTCTTCTTCATTTCCGCCTCTCTTCAAAAGCGGACTTTACTAACTTCTAGTTGGTACGGTCTAGGGGGTGCAGGTCAATCTGAGCAAACTGCAGGAAGTGCCCATCAGTAAGGAAGTAATGAACGACCTGCTGGCGAGCATCCCCTCGGATGTCGTATTGGTTGGCGGGCAAGCCTTGGCCTTCTGGGTTGAGCACTTCAATATCAATCCTGTCGTCAATGACGATGATGAAGTGTTTGTCAGTCGCGACGCGGATTTTCTGGGGCGCAGGGAGCACGTGAAGATGCTGGCAGATGTGTTATCCGGCACCGCAGAGTACCCATCCAGGAAAGCAATGACAATTCTGTGCGGACAGATATTTATCGTGAATAAAGATGAGAATACGTTCATGAATATCGACGTCATTCACCGGATCGGAAACATGGATTCAGAAGCCGTACGACGCCGGGCGGTCAAGGTTGAACTGTTGGGTAAAGAGTTTTTTGTTATGCACCCGCTTGATGTTCTGATTAGCCGCATCGAGAATTTTCGTGGAATTCCAGACAAGCAAACCAGCAACGGACTTCGTCAGATGCAGCTAGCAATAGAAGTTGCCAGGCAATATATCTTCGATTTGTCATCGCAAGATGAAACGACTGCGATCAAAGCGATCGAAAAGATCGCGGAAACGGCGAGGAGCGCAGCAGGTAGCTATGCGCGCCAAAATGGTGTCGAGATTTACGATGCGATCAGACCGCAGGAAATAGTGAACGCCATAAAAAACAGGAAGTTCCTCTCCGTAAGAATTCCGAAATTGGTTGATGAGATTGAAAAGGCCAAATATCGGGTAACAATGCAACCCGACACGCCAACAGTATAGTGATTGGCGTTTGCTAGAAACCAGTGCAAATGGTTATCTGCAATTCGGCCAGAGCCGTCAGCAGTCCACCATATTGCTGACGTAGCAGGCGATAAACTTCAATGTCGTCTCTGGCCGAACTGGAACCATCGGAAAGGCCGCGCCCAATAGGCATCTTGAATCCACGCGGCCGCTGTTTGCAACCAATCGGGCCTCGCAAAGTTTTCAACCAAAGCGGCGTTGCGCCTCTACTGCGAGGCCGGCGCCGATGCTGCCGAACAAGTCCCCCTCCATGCGCTTGGCCTGAGGCAGCAGAGCTGCAATGCGTTCGCGCAGCATCGGCACACCGCTGGCGCCGCCGGTGAAAAACACCGTGTCCACCGCCTCGCAGCGCACGTTGGCGGTTGCCAGCAACGTGCTCAGTGTGTTGCCGATCTTTTCCACCAGCTGCGCTGAAGCCTGTTCAAACTCGATGCGGGTCAGTGTGTGGCGCAGGTCTGGTGCCAGCCGATCCAGATGCAGGGTTGCGCTATCGCCTGCGGACAAGGCGATCTTGGCTTCCTCTACCTGTACAGCCAGCCAATGGCCAGCGCGATCGCGGATCAGCTTGAGCAGCCGGTCCATGGCTTCTGGTGCCTGGGTGTCCAGATACAGCTCCTGCAGATCGGCCCAGGTTCGGCGGGTATAGGCCTGGTTGATGGTGTGCCAGGTGGCCAGGTTCATGTAGTAGCTGGAAGGCATTTCCAGGCCGCGCTTGAGCTTGCTGCCATAGCCCAGCAGCGGCATCACTCCTTCCAGGCTCAGTTGCCGGTCGAAGTTGGTGCCGCCGATGTGCACGCCGCCGTTAGCCAGCAGATCGTCGCGCCGATCCGCGACCCGTGCCCGTTGCGGCGAGAGCCGGATCAGCGAAAAGTCCGAGGTGCCGCCGCCGATGTCGGCGATCAGCACCAGTTCCTCGCGGTCGATCTGGCGTTCGTAGTGATAGGCCGCGGCGATGGGTTCGTACTGGAAGCTCACCTCGCGGAAGCCGGTGGCGCGGGCGATGGCTTCGAGCGTCTCCTCCGCCTTGCGATCAGCCGCCGTATCGTCGTCCACAAAGAACACCGGGCGACCAAACACGGCCTGATCGAAAGACCGATCCGCCGCCGTTTCGGCGCGGCGCTTGAGTTCCGCGATGAACTGGGTCAGCAATTCCTTGTAGGGTAGTGAGCGCCCCTGGACCTCGGTTTTGCCTTCCATCAGATTGCTGCCCAAGAGGCTCTTCAAGGCGCGCATCAGCCGGCCTTCGTAGCCTTCCAGATATTCGTTCAGGCCGGCCTGACCGACGCTGACGGTGTTTTCGTCGGCATTGAAAAAGATCACGGAGGGCAAGGTGGGCTTGCCATCTTCCAAGGCCAGCAAGGGAGGTTGGCCGGGACGCAGCCAGCCTGCCGTAGAATTTGACGTACCGAAATCGATGCCGCAGGCGCGGGCGGGAGCTTCAACAGACATGGGGCGGGAGTGGGGCCTAACGCTGGGCCGGTAAAAACTGGTTAGTCATATCCAGCGCCACCGCCTCGGCCACTTCGATGCCGTCCACCGCCGCCGAGAGTATCCCGCCGGCATAGCCCGCACCTTCGCCCGCCGGATACAACCCCTTGATGTTGATGCTCTGGAAATCGTCGCCGCGCTTGATGCGCACCGGCGACGAGGTGCGCGTCTCCACGCCGGTCAGCACGGCATCTTCCATGGCAAAGCCCTTGATCTGTTTGTCGAACGCGGGCAGCGCCTCGCGGATGGCGGCGATGGCGTAGTCGGGCAGGGCGGTGGAAAGGTCGGTGGGCGTTACGCCGGGGGTGTACGAGGGGGCGACTTCGCCGAGGTGCGTCGATGGACGTCCGGCGAGGAAATCGCCGACGCGCTGCGCCGGGGCGTTATAGCTGCGGCCGCCCAGTTCGAAGGCGCGGGTTTCCCACTTGCGCTGGAACTCCATGCCCGCCAGCACATCGCCGGGATAGTCCGCCGGGGTGATGCCGACCACGATGCCGCTGTTGGCGTTGCGTTCGTTGCGCGAGTACTGGCTCATGCCGTTGGTCACCACGCGGCCTTCCTCGGACGTCGCCGCCACCACCGTGCCGCCGGGACACATGCAGAAGCTGTACACCGAGCGGCCGTTCTGCGCATGGTGCACCAGCTTGTAGTCGGCCGCGCCCAGCAGCGGGTTGCCGGCGTTGGGGCCGAGGCGCGCGCGGTCGATCACCGCCTGCGGATGCTCGATGCGGAAGCCGATGGAGAAGGGCTTGGCTTCCATGTACACGCCGCGCTTGTGCAGCATCTCGAAGGTGTCGCGCGCGCTGTGTCCGACGGCGAGCACCACATGATTGGTGGCGATGCGTTCGCCGCTGGCCAGCACCACGCCGCGCACTTGCCCGTTGTCGATCTCGATGTCCGCCACCCGGCTCTGGAAGCGGATCTCCGCGCCCAGCTGTTCCATCTCGTGGCGCATCTCTTCCACCATGCCGACCAGGCGGAAGGTGCCGATGTGCGGCTTGCTCACGTACATGATCTCTTCCGGCGCGCCGGCCTTGACGAACTCGGTGAGCACCTTGCGCCCGTAGAATTTCGGGTCCTTGATGCCGGCTGTGCAGCTTGCCGTCGGAGAAGGTGCCTGCGCCGCCTTCGCCGAACTGCACGTTGGATTCGGGGTCGAGCTTGCCTTTGCGCCACAGGCCCCAGGTGTCCTTGGTGCGTTCGCGCACTTCCTTGCCGCGCTCCAGGATGATCGGGCGGAAGCCCATCTGCGCCAGCAGCAGCCCGGCGAAGATGCCGCAGGGGCCGGTGCCGATGACGACCGGGCGCTCGCTCAGTCCTTGCGGCGCTTGTGCCACGACGTGGTAGCTCATGTCCGGTGCGATGGCGACATGCGGGATGTTTTTCTTCAGCAGCGCCGCTTCGTTCTTTACCTCCACGTCCACGGTATAGGCCAGCACGATGGCGTTGCGTTTGCGCGCATCGTAACCGCGCCGGAAGATGGTGAAGCCGAGCAGGTCGGCAGCGCTGATGCCCAGCCGCTTGAGTATCGCGGTCTTGAGATCGTCTGCGGGATGGTCGAGCGGGAGGCGGATTTCGGTAAGACGTAGCATGTCGCTATTCTACCCGATGAGAACTACGTTATCCTTGAGGCACCGCTGTAAATTCAGTTGTCGGGCGAATTACGGCGTTGCACCAAAGGTACGCAATCTGCTATCCGACAAGTCGGATGCAGAGTTGTCAGCGCGGTACTCGCAATCCTCATGTACCAATCGTACATTCCGGTTGCTGCGTTCCGTGCGCCTTGTACTTCATCCCGACAACAGAATTTCCAGGGGTGCCTTGGGATAAGAGAAAATATTTATGGCAAAAGCAAAAACGATCTATAGCTGCACCGAGTGCGGCGGACAATCCCCCAAATGGCAAGGCCAATGCCCGCATTGCGGCGAGTGGAACACGCTGGTGGAAACGGTGGCGGAAGCGCTGCCCACGGCGGGCAAGAACCGTTACAGCGCCCTGGCGGCATCCGGCAAGTTGCAGCAACTGGCCGAGGTGGAAGCGAGCGAGGTGTCGCGGACGCCGACCGGCATCGCCGAGTTCGACCGCGTGCTGGGCGGCGGGCTGGTGGAAGGCGGGGTGGTGCTGATCGGCGGCGATCCCGGCATCGGCAAATCCACCTTGCTGTTGCAGGCCCTGGCGCATCTCTCAACGACCAAAAAGGTGCTCTACGTCAGCGGCGAGGAATCGGCGCAGCAGATCGCGCTGCGCGCCAAGCGCCTGGCGCTGGATGCGCGCGAGGTGCACCTGCTGCCGGAGATCCAGCTGGAAAAGATCCAGGCCGCCGTCGCCCATGAAAAACCGGATGTGGTGGTGATCGACTCGATCCAGACCGTGTATTCCGAACAGCTCACTTCCGCACCCGGCTCGGTGGCGCAGGTGCGCGAATGCGCGGCACAGCTCACCCGGCTGGCCAAGAGCAGCGCGGTCACCATGATCCTGGTCGGCCATGTCACCAAGGAAGGCGCGCTGGCCGGGCCGCGCGTGCTGGAGCATATCGTCGATACCGTGCTGTATTTCGAGGGCGACACCCATTCCAGCTTCCGCCTGATCCGCGCGTTCAAGAACCGCTTCGGCGCGGTGAACGAGCTGGGCGTGTTCGCCATGACCGAAAAGGGCCTGCGCGAAGTGAGCAACCCGTCCGCGCTGTTCCTGTCGCAGCATGGCGCGCAGGTGCCGGGCTCCTGCGTGATGGTGACGCAGGAAGGCACGCGCCCGCTTGCTGGTGGAGATCCAGGCGCTGCTGGACGACGCGCATTCGCCCACCCCGCGCCGCCTGTCGCTGGGGCTGGAACAGAACCGGCTGGCGATGCTGCTGGCCGTGCTGCACCGCCATGCGGGCATCGCCTGTTTCGATCAGGATGTGTTCATCAATGCCGTGGGCGGGGTGAAGATCACCGAGCCGGGCGCCGACCTGGCCGTGCTGCTGGCCATCGTTTCCTCGTTGCGCAACAAGCCGCTGCCGGAAAAGCTGGTGGTATTCGGCGAAGTCGGGCTGGCGGGAGAAGTGCGGCCGGTGCAACGCGGCCAGGAGCGTTTGAAAGAAGCGGCCAAACTCGGTTTTACCCGCGCCATCATTCCCAAAGCCAATGCGCCCAAGCACCGGGTCGAAGGGATGGAGATCATTGCGGTGGAGCGGGTGGACGAGGCGGTGGAGAAGATGCGGCAAGAGTGATGCGTCTTCCGCACTGTCCCTGGGGGCAAGCTGTCACGAGGACTGGCCGGGACAGCCAAAAACTGGCAGAGTGGGCACTGAGCAGCAGAAATGCGAAAAAATCAGGGAGCTTGCCTGTTTGCTGCAGGAAACAGGCACATCGGGAGCCATAACTACTAAATGAACGGCCCAATCAGATTACTGGCCTTACTGATCGCGGCAGTGTTTGCTGTCGAATTGTCGATCATGGAGTTGTTTTCCTGGTTGCCTCCGCTCCCGCAGAGGCTTGAAGATGTTCTGGATTCCTTCCTGCTGGTTTTAACGCTTTTCCCCATCCTCTATTTCCTGCAGTTCAAGCCCTTGCGCCAGCTTATTGCCCAGCAAACGCGCATGGCAACGGAACTGGAAAACACCAACAAGCAGTTACAGCAAGACATCGCGGAGCGCGAGAGGGTCAAGGGCGAGCTGCGCGACAGTGAAAACAAATTCCAGATCCTGTTCGAATCGGCAAGCGATTGCATTCTGATACTCGACCTGGAAGGGCGCATTGCGGATATCAATCACACCGGCTACGAACGTCTGGGCTATACCAAGGATGAGATGGTCGGGAAGCACATCAGGCAATTCGATCCGCCCGAGTTTGCGCTGCATGTGGATAACCGGCTCGAACAGATCCAGAGCAAAGGCTATGCCGTCTTCGAGTCGGCCCATGTGCGCAAGGACGGCACGGTGATGCCGGTCGAGATCAACACCAGGACCGTCGAGCTTAACGGCCAGCAAAGCATCCTCAGCATCATCCGCGACATCACCGAACGCAAGCAGGTAGAAGCGGCGCTGCTCAAGAGCGAAGCCAATCTGCGCGCCATGCTGGATAACTCGCCTTTCTTGACCTGGCTGAAAGATGCCGAAGGGCGCTACATCACGATCAACAAGGTGTTTGCGGACTATCTCCGGCTGGATGATCCATTGCAGGCGGCAGGCAAGACCGATCTGGATCTGCAGCCGAAGGACATGGCGGAAAAATACCGTGCCGATGATGCAGAAGTGATGGCGACGCGCAAGCAAAAGCATGCCTGGGAGTTGTCGTTTGACGGCGATAAAACTCACTGGGTGGAAACCTTCAAGACCCCGATCATCGACGAACAGGACAATGTGCTGGGTACGGTCGGTTTTGCAAGAGACATCACCGAGCGCCAGATGATGGAGCAGCAGCTCAACGATTCGCTGCATTTCAACCAGACCATCCTGAACAAATCCCCGTACGGTATTGCGGTGTTCAGCGCCGACGGCCCCTGCATCATGGCCAACGAGGCCTATGCCCGGAGTGTCGGCGGGACGATCGAGCAAGTGCTGGCGCAGGATTTTCGCACCATCTCGTCATGGCAGAGACACCGGCATCCTTGACGTGGCGCTCAAGGCGCTGGAAACGGGCCAGGACATCAAGGGCGATTTCGAAGGGAAGACGACGTTCGGCAAAGAAGGTGTTCTTCGAGTTCGCTTTTTCCCCGATTCGCCATCCAGGGCAAGCCGCACCTGGTCCTGATGATCACCGACATCATGGACCGCGTGCTGCTGCAGAAATCGCTCGTCTCATCGATGCGCCAGATCGAAGAGAAGGAACTGGCCAAGACCCGCTTCCTGGCTGCTGCGGGGCACGATCTTCGGCAACCGCTGGCTGCGGCCAACTTGTTCATCGATGCCCTTAAACTGACGGCTGCGACACCCAAGCAAGAATCGATCATCCTGCGTCTGGATCAGTCGATAGACACCTTCAAGGACATGCTCGATACCTTGCTGAATGTCTCGAAGCTGGAGGCTGGAGTGATCAAGCCGGAATATGCCCCGATCGACGTGGTAGCGTTGTTCCGATGGCTGGAACAGAATTTCGAGCCGTTAGCCGTGGGGAAGCATCTGGGGTTCCGGCTGCATTTCCCGTTGCAGCGAAAGGCTGGTCGTTCGCGGCGATGTCGGTCTGCTCAAGTCGGTGTTGATGAATCTTGTTTCCAACGCGATCAAGTTCACATCGTCTGGCGCCATCCTGATCAGCGCCCGACGACGCGGTAACGATGTCCTGTTCCAGGTGTGGGACACCGGCATGGGCATTCCGAAAGAATACCTCACCAAGATCTTCGATGAGTTCTACCAGATCACACAATCCGCAACGCGACCGGACCCAGGGGCTGGGGCTCGGCTTGTCGATCGCGAGACGTGCGCTGTCGCTGCTGGGAGGGGAGATCAACTGCCGTTCGCAGAGCGGTCGCGGGACCGTTTTCGAGTTCCGCCTGCCACTGGACGCCACCCAGGGCGATCCGGTTCGGTCTGCTGCCCTTGCCGAGTCGCAGGGCGGTGACGGCAAGGACGACTATGCGCGAGGCAAGCGTTTTGTCGTGGTCGAAGATGACGAGCTGGTTGCGAATGCCATGACCAGCCTGCTGAAAATCATGGGCGCTGAAGTGACCCATTGTCATCACGCAGAAGATGCCTTGCAGCATGCGGCGGTGGGGAATGCCGATTACTTCATCGTCGATTACATGCTGGGCGGCGAACTCAATGGTATCCAACTCCTGAACCGGATCCGCCACAAACTGGACAAGCCCATCAAAGCGGTGGTGATGACCGGCGATACTTCTTCATCGTTCATTCGCGAAGCGGCAGAGAGCAGCTGGACGGTACTGCACAAACCCATCGATATCGCCAAGCTGATTTCCAGTTTCAAGGCGCAAGAGTCCTGAGTCCGCCTGTGTGGCGTCAGGAAGCGAGCAGCTGTTTCAGCTTGTTTTCCAGGGCGTCGACCGGCAACGGTTTGGCATAGAGATAGCCCTGATAGAGCAGGCAGTCGCGCAATTCCAGGAACTCGCGTTGTTCTTCTGTTTCCACCCCTTCCGCGATCACATCCATCCAAGACTGTGTGCCATGGAAATGATGGTTTGAACGATGGCGGCATCGTGCTGGTCGGTGGTGATGTCGCGCACGAAAGACTGGTCGATCTTGAGCTGGTCGATCGGTAGCCGGCTGAGATAGGCCAGGGAGGAATATCCGGTGCCAAAGTCGTCCATCGCGAACTTGATGCCCGAGCCTTTCAGCTCTTCCATCTTGCGTATGCTTTCGTCGATATTGTCCAGCACCAGGCTCTCGGTCAGTTCCAGTTTCAACAGCTCCGGCTTGATGCCGTATTTATCCAGTGCATCGCGCACCTGGTCGGCGAAATCTGCTTCGCGGAACTGCCGGGCGCTGACGTTGACCGCGATGCTGAGGTTGCGCAGAAGCGGGTCGGTCTGCCAGCGGGCCAGCTGCGCGCAGGCCGTCTCAAGCACCCAGCGGCCGATGGGCAGGATCAGTCCCGATTCTTCCGCCACCGGAATGAACTGTGCGGGCGAGACGAAGCCCAGTTGCGGATGAGTCCAGCGCAGCAACGCTTCCGCGCCGACCGGCCGGCCGGCACTGTTCATCTGCAACTGATAGTGGAGCATGAGTTCGTTGCGCTCAAGCGCGGTGCGCAATGCATTTTCCAACTGGCCGCGCTTTTCCAGAATGTCCTGCATGGACGAATCGAAGAAACAGATGGTATTGCGTCCCTTTGTCTTGGCCTGATACATGGCGGTATCCACGTGGGCCAACAACCTTTCCTGGGTGTCAGAATGACCGAGGAAGAGAATGATCCCGATGCTGGAGCTGGTGAACTGGTCGGTATTCTCGAGCAGGTAGGGTTTGCACAACTCGCCGCGGATCTTTTCCGCGATCAACTCGGCCTGGATTGCCGCTTCTTGCTGGTCGCTGCTCAGGTTGTTCAGAACGACCAGGAATTCGTCGCCGCCCATGCGGGCGACCGTATCTTCTTCGCGCACGCATGCGCTCAGACGATTGGCCACCTCGACCAGCAGGCTGTCGCCCATGCTGTGTCCGAAGGTATCGTTCAGCCGTTTGAACTGGTCCAGGTCGAGTGACAGGAGTGCGACATAGCGCCCGCTACGCGCGCTGGTAGCCATCGACTGGCGCAGGCGGTCTGCAAACAGGCGGCGGTTCGGCAGATTGGTCAGCGTGTCGAAATTGGCTTGCGCCCAGATCAGGTCGTCCTTGCGCTTCTTCTCCGTGATATCGGAGAACTGTCCCACATACCTGAAGATACGGCCGTCGGGACGGCGGATGACGCTGATGCTGAGCCACTTGGCGTGCAGCTCGCCATTCTTCAGGAAATCCCATATCTCGCCCTGCCAGTGGCCATCCTCCAGGATCGACCGCCACATCTGCTGGTAAAACTGCTGGTCGTGTTTTCCTGACTTGAAGATGCTCGGGTTCTTGCCGCGCACCTCATGCAGCGTATAACCGGTGATGAGCGTGAACGCCGGATTGATGTCCAGGATGAGATTGTTCTCATCGGTCACCACGATGCCGTTCATGCTGGATTGATAGACCGAAGAAGCCAGTTTCAGCTCTTCTTCCTTCTGTTTCCGTTCGGTGATGTCTTCAAACACGACCACTGCGCCCTGCAGCTTGCCCCGGCGCAGGATGGGATGTGCCGAATAGTTGACGAAGAAATAGCTGCCATCCTTGCGCCACAATGCTTCATCGAGACTCTCGCGGTGTCTGCCGTCGACCAGGGTGGCAAACATGGGGCACAGTTCATGCGGGTAATGGCTGCCGTCCGCATGGGAGTGATGCACGGTGTCGTGCATGTTCTTGCCGATCAGCTCTTCCGGCGTGTAGCCAACCATGCTGGCTGCGGCTTGATTGACGAAGGTGGTGTTCCCTTTGTTGTCCAATCCCCAGATCCCATTGCTGACCGAGCCCAGCAGCAATCTCAGGTGTTCCTCATTGTCCTCGATCGTCTTCTTGGTCTGGCGCAGGGAACGTAAATAGAAGTAAACAGCTCCGACGACCAGGATGACGACGCTGCCCAGCAAGGCGATGAGCACGAAGTAGCTGCGCCGTTCGCGTTCGAGCAGTGGCAATGATGGTCAGATCGCTTTCGGTATAAACAGTCAGCCCGTATTCCGGTAGTTTGGTAGAGGACAGGACGTGCGGAAAGGCCTCGCCCTTGTTCTGTTTCAACACACTGCCAGGCACGATCTGCCAGGATGCGATCTCAAGCCTGGGTATGTCGCTCTTTTGGTAAAGCGCCAACTTGTCCTGTGTGCTCATCCGGGCTACTGCGGCGTCCGGGATGGATGTCATTAACAGATTCGGGTCATGCGCGAAGATGATGACGCCATTCGAATCGGTTACATAGGCATCGACCTCGCGCGTCAGGAATGACAGCGTGGACAAGTCGACCTTGGATACGATGGCACCCTTGAACTGGCCGTTTATCATGATCGGTGCCGCGAAAAACAGTCCCGGGACATGGGTGGTCCTGCCCATGGCGTATTGCATGCCGTGACGCCCGCTACGCGCATCGGCAAACCACTGGCGGTCGGCGTAGTTCGTTCCGATCGGTGTGCCGGGGTTGCTGCCGTGGTTGGAAGAGATGCAATCCCCGGCAGCGTTGACCACGAAGATCCCGTCAACCCCCAGCGATCCCTGGATCAGCTTCAAGTAGCTGTTCAGATCGCCGAGTACCGGGTCGGCAGTCCAGCGCTTGATTGCAACTTCAACTGGCAATCGGGTGGGGGCGGGATGCGCCCCGAACTGGTTGACCGCGCTCCACACCCGCAGTGCATGCTGGAACGTGCCCGGAACGCCGGCGACAAAGTGAAGGTTCCGACGGAAGCTGTCGGCCACTTCGACAGACATCTCCTGGGAGCGCTGCTGTTCCGTGTCGATCAGTGATTGGAGTTCATGAGTGAAGCGTTGCTGGGCGACATACCATGCCATTGCTACCCATAAGACCAGCAACAACGCCATCCAATAAACCACATGACTTCTCTTGATTTCCAAAAGCCGCGGCAACCTGTTGTTCACTATGTAGTCCTGTATGTGTTCGCTCAGGGGCCGATCCCATTGGCACTGTTGCGGGCAACAGAGGTGCTGCACGAGAGCTACTCCAGGGAAAGACCAAGAAATTCAGGCGGGTATGATACCTCAAAGACCCTGCGCCGAGGCAGGCCGTCGAGTTTTTGTCATGCAGGACTACCGGAAGGAGAGCGGATTCACTGATAGAGATCGCGCCGGGTCAGCGGCACTTCGGCCAACCCGGTGCGCCGGTTTGCCGCAAGGATCTGGTAGACGCCGATGTCCCCGAGTTCGAACTGCGAAGCGCACCCGGCCATGTACACCCGCCATACGCGGTACCTTGCTTCTCCCACCTCGGCGATCGCCTGCTCCCGGTGAGCTTCCAGCCTCTGCACCCAGTGCCGCAAAGTCAGCGCGTAGTGGGGACGCAATGCTTCGACATCCAGTATCTCGAAACGGGTCTGCTCCATCACCCGTTGCACATTGCTCACGGTCTCGAGTTCGCTTTCGGGAAAGACATAACGCTGGATGAGTTCGAAGCCGGCGGTCTTGCGCATGCCTTCCTCGTCGTTGGTGATGCCGTGATTGAGGAACAGGCCGCCCGGTTTGAGCGCGCCTTGCACGGCGCGGAAATAGACCGGCAGGTTCCTGATCCCGACATGCTCGAACATGCCGACGCTCGATACCTTGTCGTAAGAGCCGTCTGCGGGCAGGTCGCGGTAGTCGCGCAATTCGACGCTGACTTGCCCCTCCAGCCCGGCATTGCGTATCCTGGCCTGGGCAAGTTTGAATTGCTGGCGGCTCAGTGTGATGCCGTGAGCGGAAACTCCATAGTTGCGGGCTGCCCAGCAAATGAGCGCCCCCCAGCCGCAGCCGATATCGAGCAATCGTTCGCCGGGCTGGAGGCGGAGCTTGCGGCAGATGTGATCGAGCTTGTTGCACTGCGCCTGTTCCAGGCTTTCATCGGGACGGTTGAAGTAGGCGCACGAATACAGCATCTGGTCGTCGAGCCATAAGCGGTAGAACGCGTTCGACACATCGTAGTGGAAGGAAATGGCTTCGCGGTCGAGTTTCTTCGATGACGAACGCGAGAACAGGGCTTGTAAGGGTTTCGACCATTTTATCGGGTTGCCTTGGCCCTCGTTGCGAGCCGCGGTGTTCCTGAACATGAGGGCGGCAAGAAACAGCGAGCAGAGGTCGCGTAGCGAGGGCGTCAGCGACGGAAGTTGCGTGCGTTGCATCAACACGGCATAGAGATCGCCTTCGATATCGATCGCACCGTTGAAATGCGCTTCGACGAACTGGATGGGATCGCGCCGCAATACAAAATTGCAGAATGACTGCACTGTCTTGAACACGATGGTGGCGGGAGGCGAGCCGTGCCCCAGCGTGATGCTCTCCCCATTCCAGAAGCGCACGCCAAGGCAGCCGGTGTAATCCTGGAACATCCGTTCCAGAATCTGCTTCATCCTGAATGCATCGGTGGCGGGAGTACTGTTCATGTCCATGCGGCACCTCCTTTGCGTTGTCGTTCGAGTAACAACAGCAGCACCCGGTTCCGGGGCTCGTAAGCAGATCAGGGCGGGAGGGTATGACCAAGCCGGTCTGAAAGTCCGGCGCAGCGCACAAGCCTGCCCGCCTCATGCTTGTGGCACACGGACTGAAGGTTAAACAGGCGGTCGGGACTTGGGAATACGGTGTTTCCTGTATTTGCGGCGGTGATTTCAGGCGGAAGCCTGGACGCGAGGTTCAGGCCGTACGCAGGCAATCACCTGCGTTCTATCCTGGTGATCTCCAGCTTGTTTCCCGCCGACTGCTGCAGCTCGAAACGCACCGCATCTCCGGCTTTCAGATCCTTCGGCAGCTGGGTATGCAGGCTGAACCACATGGTCATGGGAGGCCAGTTCAGCGAGGCGATGGCTTCGTGGGCGATCTGCACCTTGCCGTCCTTGAGATTGATCGCTTTCAGGACACCATGGCCTTCATGGATAGTCTGGTTCCCGGCGATCTGCATCGTGGCGTGATCGTGCGGAACGGGTTCGGCCAGCACCATGCTGGTGATGCTCGCCAGGATCAAGGCGGCGACGGTTGCGAGGAGAGATTGATGCGTTTTCATGTTGCTTCCTTTCATATCAATTGCGTGTAGATGAAATTTGTTTGTGTTTGATCAGCGCATAGATCACCGGGATCACCAGCAGCGTCAGCACGGCCGAGGAAACCATGCCGCCGACCATCGGCGCGGCGATGCGGCGCATCACTTCCGAGCCGGTGCCGCTGCTCCACAGGATGGGCAGCAGGCCGGCCATGATCGCCACCACCGTCATCATCTTCGGGCGCACGCGTTCCACCGCGCCGTGCATGATGGCGGCGTGCAGATCGGCAGGCGACGGCAAGCGGCCTTCGCTGGCGCAGCGCGCCTGCACGTCCTGCCAGGCGTGTTCCAGGTAGATCAGCATCACCACGCCGGTCTCCGCCGCCACGCCGGCCAGCGCGATGAAGCCGACCGCCACGGCCACGGACAGGTTGTAGCCGAGCAGCCACAGCAGCCACACGCCGCCGACCAGCGCGAACGGCACCGACAGCATCACCATCAGCGATTCGGTGACGCGCCGGAAATTGAGGTACAGCAGCAGGAAGATCAGCAGCACGGTGATCGGGATCACGATCTTCATCTTCGCGGCGGCGCGTTCCATGTACTCGAACTGCCCGCTCCAGGTGGCGTAGTAGCCGGGCGGGAATTTCACCTGCTCGGCCACCGCCTTGCGCGCCTCGGCCACATAGGAGCCGATGTCGCGGTCGCGGATGTCCACGTAGATGTAGGCGGAGAGCAGCGCGTTCTCGGTGCGGATGGACGGTGCGCCCTTGCTGAGGCTCACCCTGGCGACCTGGCCGAGCGGGATCATCGCGCCATGTCATGGTGGGCACCAGCACCTCGCGTGCGATCTGTTCCGGCGTGCTGCGCAGCTCGCGCGGATAACGCACGCTGACGCCGAAGCGCTCCAGCCCTTCCACCGTGGTGGTGACGATCTCGCCGCCCAGCGCGGTGGCGATCACATCCTGCACTTCGCCGACCGTCAGGCCGTAGCGCGCCAGCGCCAGCCGGTCCGGCTCGATGTTGAGGTAGTAGCCGCCGGTGATGCGCTCGGCGTAGGCGCTGCTGGTGCCCGGCACCTTGCTGCACCACGGCCTCGATCTGCTTCGGCCAGCCGCTCCATCTCGTCCAGGTTCTTGCCGAACACCTTGATGCCGATGGGCGTGCGGATGCCGGTGGAGAGCATGTCGATGCGCGCCTTGATCGGCATGGTCCACGAGTTGGCCACGCCGGGGAATTGCAGCGCCTTGTCCATCTCGGCGATCAGCTTGTCGGTGGTCATGCCGGGGCGCCATTCCTCCTGCGGCTTGAGGTTGATCACCGTCTCGAACATCTCCAGCGGCGCCGGGTCGGTGGCGGTCTGCGCGCGTCCGGCCTTGCCATACACCGACGCGACCTCGGGGAAGCTCTTGATGATCTTGTCCTGCGTCTGCAACAGTTCGGCCGCCTTGGTCACCGACATGCCGGGCAGCGCGGTGGGCATGTAGAACAGCGTGCCTTCGTTCAGCGTCGGCATGAACTCGCTGCCCAGTTTCATCGCCGGGTAGATGCTCAGCAGCAGTGCCAGCAGCGGCGACTGCGATGGTGGTCTTCTTGCGTGCTGCAGCACCGCGGCGATGAGCGGGCGGTAGCCTGCGATCAGCCAGCGGTTCAGCGGATTCTTCGCTTCCGGCTTGATGTGGCCGCGGATGAACAGCAGCATCAGCACCGGCACCAGCGTGACCGAGAGCAACGCGGCACCGGCCATGGCGAAGGTCTTGGTGTAGGCCAGCGGCGCGAACAGCCGGCCTTCCTGCGCTTCCAGCGTGAACACCGGCAGGAACGAGACGGTGATGATGAGCAGGGAGAAGAACAGCGAGGGGCCGACTTCCTTGCAGGCGGCGAGGATGGCGGCGGCGCGTTCGCTCAAATCTAATCCCCTCGCCCGAGCCTGTCGGCGCCTTGTCAGGGAGAGGTTGACTTGTCGACGCCGTCCGTTCCTTCGACAGCTCAGGACGAACGGGTTGAGGGTGAGGAGAACGGAGTTGTGATTGCCAGCCGCTCCAAATGCTTATGCGCATTCTCGATCATCACAATCGCCGCATCCACCATCGCGCCGATGGCAATCGCGATCCCGCCCAGGCTCATGATGTTGGAGTTCAGCCCGAGCGCATGCATGGCGATGAAGGCGATCAGCACGCCGATCGGCAGCATCACGATGGCGACCAGCGCGCTGCTCGCATGCATCAGGAACACCATGCACACCAGCGCCACGATCAGGCCTTCCTCGAGCAGCGTCTCCTTCAGCGTGGCGATGGCGCGCTGGATCAGCTCGGAGCGGTCGTACACCGCCTTGATGCTGACGCCATCCGGCAGACCGGGGGTGATCTCGGCGATCTTGTCCTTGATGTTCTGGATCACCTCCAGCGCGTTCTGCGCCGTAGCGCGCCATGGCGATGCCGGACACCACTTCGCCGTCGCCGTTGAGTTCGGCGATGCCGCGCCGCTCGTCCGGTCCGAGCTCGACGCGGGCGATGTCGCGCAGCAGCACCGGCGTGCCGCGTTCGGCTTTCACCACCAGATTCTCGATGTCGCTGTTGCCGTGCAGATAGCCTTTGCCGCGCACCATGTATTCGGTCTCGGCCATCTCCACGGTGCGTCCGCCGACATCGCGGTTCGAGTCGCGGATCACCTGCGAGACCTTGCTCAGCGGGATGCCGTAGGCGCGCAGCTTCACCGGATCGACCGTCACCTGGTACTGCTGCACGAAGCCGCCGATGGAGGCGACCTCGGCCACGCCGTGCGCCTTGGTCAGCTGGTAGCGCAGATACCAGTCCTGCATGGTGCGCAGTTCGGCGAGGTTGTGTTTGTCGCTGAGCACGGCGTACTGGTACACCCAGCCCACGCCGCTGGCATCCGGCCCCAGTTGCGGCGAGACGCTTTGCGGCAGGCGCCCGGCGATGCTGTTCAGGTATTCCAGCACGCGCGAACGCGCCCAGTAGATGTCGGTGCCGTCCTCGAAGATCACATACACGAACGAGGCGCCGAAGAACGAGAAGCCGCGCACCACCTTGGATTTCGGCACCGACAGCATCGCCGTGGTGAGCGGGTAGGTGACCTGGTCTTCCACCACCTGCGGCGCTTGCCCCGGATATTCGGTGTAGACGATCACCTGCACGTCGGACAGGTCGGGCAGCGCATCCAGCGGCGTCTTGACCAGCGCATAGATGCCCGCCAGCGTGATGAACAAGGTGGCGAGCAGCACCAGGAAGCGGTTGCGTGCCGACCACTCGATGATTTTGGTCAGCATGTCAGTGCCCCCCGTGCTGCGCTTGCAACTTGGTGATCACCCATTCGCCCGGCTTGCGCTCGACGATCTCGAAGCTGATTGCGCTGCCCGGTTTGATGCCGGCGACCAGCGACGAATTCGCCAGCGCGAAGTCCATGGTCATGCCGGGCCAGCCGAGCGACTTGATCGGCCCATGGGTGATGCTGACCGTGCCGTCGTCGTTGATGGAATTCAGCATGCCTTGTGCCTGGTGACCGACTGATTTTTGCTGCGGTTGAACCGGTGTCTGCTGTTTCACCGGAGCCGGGGTGGCAGGGGCGGCTTGTGTCGCCCATGCCGCTCAACGCCGCCTTCAGATTGCTTTCCGAATCGAGCAGGAAATTGGCCGAGGTGACCACCTGCTCACCTTCCGCGATGCCGCTCAGCACTTCGACGTAATCATTACTACGACTGCCGAGCGTGACGGTGCGCGGCTCGAAACGCCCTTCCGCCAGCCGCACCAGCACTACCTGTCTGGTGCCACTGTCGATCACGGCAGAGGTTGGTACGGTCAGCACTTTGCCGTTACCGCCCACGGCGATCTGCGCGCTGGCGAACATGGCGGGTTTGAGCAGGCCTTTCGGGTTGGCGATCGCCATGCGGACTTGCACCGTGCGCGTCGCGCTGTCCAATGTCGGATAGATGAAGCTCACCTTGCCGTCAAAGGTCCGATCCGGCCAGGCTTCGACGCTGACCTGTGCCCGGCTACCGACGCGGAGTTGCCCGATGTCCTGTTCGTTGACATCGGCGATGATCCACAGCGAGGACAGGTCGGCGATCTGGTACAGCGTCTCGCCTTGCATGAAGCGCATGCCCTGCACGGCCTTCTTCTCCAGCACGACGCCGGTGACGGGGGCGCGGAAAGTGATGCGCGAATTGCTGTTGCCAGGGCCGGATTGCGCGTCCGTGATGTCCCAGTTCTTTAGCCTTGCGCGGCTGGCATCGGCGAGCTGACGCATGCCCGCTTTGGCTTCGTCATCGGCATCCTTCAGCGCGGCCAGACCCTGTTCCGCCAGCGCCAGTTCCCGCCGGGCCGAGACCAGTTCCGGGCTGTACACATCGAACAGCGGCTGGCCTTTGCGGACCGCCTGCCCGGTCGTGTTCACGTACAGGCGTTCCACCCAGCCTTCGAACTTCGGCGAGATGGCATAGGTGCGGCTCTCGTCGATCTCGATGCGTCCGGTCACGCGCAGTGTCCGTTTCAGTTCTCGCAGGGACGCCGCTTCGCTCTTCACTCCGAGCTTCTGGATCTTGTCGGGGCTGATGCCGATCTGGCTGCCGGACTCGGCATCGCCTGCATAAACCGGCACGTAATCCATGCCCATCGCATCTTTTTTCGGCACTGGTGAGGTATCCGGCAGGCCCATCGGGTTGCGGTAATACAGGATCTTGCGCTCGGCTTTGGCAGCTTCGCTTTTGGCGGGTGCACCGGATGCCCGCGTGGCCAGCCAGTAATCGACAGCGCCCATGCCCAGCACGAGCAGCACGAGCAGGATGATCTTGGTGAACTTGTTCATAGTTCTTCTCCCAGCAGTTTCTCGATGTCGGCCAGACGCAGTTGCATGTCCATCTGGGCCTGCAGTTGTTGTTGCCTTGCCTTCAGGCGCTGGCGCTGTGCGTCGATCAGCATGGCGAAATCCACCTTGCCGGTCTCGTAACCGGCCAGCGCGGACTGGTAAGTGAGCTCGGCCTGCGGCAGCAGACGCGTGGCGATCAGTGATTCGGTGCTGCGCGCCGTCTCCAGCGCGGACAGGTTCTCCGACAGGCTGGATTCGATCTGGTCGAGCAGTGCCGTCTTGCGTGCGTTCGAAGCGGCCAGCATCGCCTCGGCCTCATGCTCCTGCGCGCGGCGGGACGCCTGCTGCAGCGGAATGTTGAACTCGACCATCAGGTCCCAGGTTTTGACCGAATCGCGATACTGGTTGGGGGCGACGCCCAGCGTGAAGCCGGGATAGCGGTTGTTGTAGGCGAGGTCACGGCTTCTTTCCGAGGAACGGATGTTCGCCTCGGCGATGCGCAGCTGCGGATTCTGGGCGCGCAGCCGGTCGAGCAGGGTGGCTTCGTCCAGCTTGGCGGCAGAAGGCATGGGGCGCGGCTGCACCGGGTCGGCCAGCGGCGCATTCACCGGCCGCGACAGCAGTGCGTTTAGCCGCGCATGGGTGTGGTGGCCCTCGCTCTGCAGCTCGATCAGTTCGCTGCGCAGCATGGTCTTCTCCAGCTGCACGCGGATCACGTCCTGCTGGCTGCCCAGGCCGTTGGCATAGCGCGTCTGCGCGACCTGCTCCAATTCATCCAGCAGTGCCAGCGTCTGCTGCGCCAGTTCCTCGCTCGCTGAGGCGAAATAGTGCATCGCATAGGTCTGCTTGATGCCCGTGGCCAGCTCGGCCCAGCTGGCGGCGACCTGCCCGTCGGCCTGGACAGCCTGCGCATCGGCGACATCGCGCTGCAGGCCGCGCCGGCCGAACCAGGGCACGGTCTGCATCAGCAGGTAGCGTGTATTGCCGGTTTGCGAGGGCAGCAGGCGCGGGCCGGTGCTGCCCTGGTTGGTGATATCCATCAATTCGGTACGCAGCACCGGGTCGGGCAAGGCGCCGGCCGCCTCGGTGCGCTGCTGCGCGGCGCTCGCGTCGAAGCGTGCCGCGGCCAGCTGCGGGTTGTGTTCGCGCGCATAGTCGAGCAGGCCGGCGAGGCTGCTGCCCAGCTGTTCATCGGCTGCGGCGGGCGCAAGCCACAGCGCGCAGGTCATGCTGAAGATAGCTAAAGGAAGTCTCATGTTCCCATCCCGTTGTTGCGATACGGACGGGCAGCCGCAAACGGCTACCACACGGGGCAGGACGAGAAGCTGCTTACGAAATCAATAGACAGACTCGTCCTGCCTAGGCACGGACGAGAGGGGGCGGGACCAGCGGAGCGGAAACGAAGGAATCGAACGAAACCAGATAGGGCGTGATATCGCGCGTGTCTGCCGGTGCCGGCAACAGCGCGACGCCAGGCATGGTCAGGTAACCGGTGGCCACCAGATGGCAGACCTCGCAGGTGTCGCAGTGCTTGTCTGCCGGCGCGGGCGCGTCGGCGTGGTAATGATGGTCACTCATGTTCATATGCATGCCCATGTGGTGATGCATGGGCATGGTGTGCGCCGGGGCGGCCTCATGGCAGCCGCCGTTTCCCATCTGCATGGAAATGCTGGCCGCCAGCGCGCTTCCGCCGAACAGCGGCAGCCACAGCAGCATCAGAACAGCAATGAATTTTCGGGTTGAACGGGACATGCGCTGCAGTGTGGCAAACCGCTGCGGGATAGTCAATGGACCAAAGGCCCGGCCTTGTGTCCGCTCCGGAACATATCCATTGTCAGCACTACGCGCTGAGGTTAAAGTTCGGCTCATCCACAGATAAGAATAAGGAGTTGGCAGCGATGGCGATACTGATAATAGTGGTGCTGGTGGTAGCCTTGTTGCTGGCCTTTTTTCGCGCCTCCATCCGGGGATGGTTGATCGCTGTTGCGGTGCTGGTGCCCCTCGTGGCGATGGTCAGCCGGATCTCCGGCGAAGCCCTGCAAACGGTGTATATCGTGCTCGGCATTTTCCTCGCGGTACTGGGCATCCCCGCGTTGCGCCGCCTGCTCATCAGCAGCTTCATTCTCCGCATCTTCCGCAAGATATTGCCGCAGGTCTCGCAGACCGAACAGGAAGCCCTGGACGCCGGTACGGTGGGTTGGGAAGGCGAGTTGTTCAGCGGCAATCCGCACTGGCAGCAGTTGCTGGCCTTGCCCAAGACCGGGCTGAGCGACGAGGAGCAGGCCTTCCTCGACAACGAGGTCGAACAGCTTTGCGCGATGCTGGACGACTGGGACATCACCCACACAGCGCCAGGACCTGTCGCCCGAAGCCTGGCAATTCATCAAGGACAAGGGTTTCTTCGGCATGATCATCCCGAAGGAATACGGCGGCCTGGAATTCTCCGCCCAGGCGCAATCGGCCGTGATCACCAAGATCGCTTCGCGCAGCGGCACCGCCGCCGTGACCGTGATGGTGCCCAACTCGCTGGGGCCGGCCGAATTGTTGCTGCATTACGGCACGCAGGAACAGAAGGATCAATACCTGCGCGGCCTGGCCTCCGGCAAGGAGGTTCCCTGCTTCGCGCTGACCGGACCGTTCGCCGGCTCCGATGCGGGCGCGATACCGGATTACGGCACCGTCTGCTATGGCGAATTCAACGGCCGCGACAAGGTGCTTGGCGTGCGCGTCACTTGGGAGAAGCGCTACATCACGCTGGCGCCGGTGGCGACGCTGCTGGGCCTGGCCTTCAAACTGTATGACCCGGAGAACCTGCTGGGGGCGGAGGTCTCGCGCGGCATCACGCTGGCGCTGATCCCGACCGATACGCCGGGCGTGAAAGTCGGACGCCGCCACTTCCCGCTCAACTCCGCGTTCCTGAACGGGCCGACCACCGGCACGGACGTGTTCATCCCGATGGATTACATCATCGGCGGTTCCATGCGCATCGGCCACGGCTGGCGCATGCTGATGGATTGCCTGGCGGCCGGACGCTCCATCTCGCTGCCGGCCAGCGCGACGGGCGGCAGCAAACTGGCGGCGCGCACCAGCGGCGCCTACGGCCGTGTGCGCAAACAGTTCCATGTGCCGGTGGGCAAGTTCGAAGGCGTGGAAGAGCCGCTCGCGCGCATCGGCGGCAACCTGTACGTGATCGATGCGGCCCGCACCATGACGGCGCAGGCGGTGGACATGGGCGGCAAGCCCTCGGTGATCTCGGCCATCGTGAAGTATCACTGCACCGAACGCGGCCGCCAGATCGTCAACGATGCGATGGATGTGCATGGCGGCAAGGGCATCTGCCTCGGCCCGGACAACTATCTGGGCCGTGCCTACCAGCAGACGCCGATCGGCATCACCGTGGAAGGCGCCAACATCCTCACCCGCAGCCTCATCATTTTCGGCCAGGGCGCGGTGCGCTCACATCCCTACGTGCTGAAGGAGATCCATGCGGCGCACAACCAGGACAACAAGCGTGCGGTGCATGAATTCGATGAAGCATTGTTCGGGCACATCAGCTTCAGCCTTAGCAACGCGGTGCGCAGCCTGGTGTATGGGCTCACCGGCGGGCATATCATCGGCGTGCCGACCGGCCAGCCGACCAAACACTATTACCAGGCATTGACGCGCTACTCGGCCGCGTTCGCGTTCGCCGCGGATGTCTCCATGCTGGTGCTGGGCGGCGGCCTCAAGCGTCGCGAAAAACTGTCCGCCCGTCTTGGTGACGTGCTGAGCCAGATGTACCTGTGTTCCGCCGTGCTGAAACGCTTCGAGGACGATGGTCGCCCCGTGGATGACCTGCCGCTGCTGCACTGGGGCATGCAGGACGGCCTGTACCGCATCCAGCATGGCGTTCGACGGCGTGCTGCAGAACTTCCCCAACCGTTTCGCCGCGCTGCTGTTGCGCGCCATGATCTTTCCGCTCGGCCAATGCCGCAAGCCGCCCAGCGATCATACCGGCCATCAGGTCGCGTCGCTGCTGCTCAAGCCCGGCGCGGCGCGCGACCGCCTGACGGCGGGCATGTTCATCTCCCGCGACGAGAACGATGCGGTCGGCGCGCTGGAGGCCGCACTCGCCAGCACGCTGGCATGCGAACCGTTGCAGGCCGGACTGGAGAAGGCGCGCAAGGAGGGCAAGCTCAAGGCCCACGAGGAACTGAAACAGATCGCCGAGGCGCGCGAACTGGGCCTCATCGACGCCGAGCAGGCGCTGCAGCTGGAGCGCGACTATGCGCTGCGCCGCAAGGTCATCATGGTGGATGACTTTGCGCCGGAACAACTGAGAGCGAACGGATGACAGGCCTGCGCGACAAGGTGATCTTCATCACCGGTGCCTCGCGCGGTATCGGCCGGGAGATCGCTTTGCGCTGCGCACGCGACGGGGCCAGGGTGGTGATCACCGGCAAGACGGCTGAGCCGCATCCCAAGTTGCCGGGCACCATCCACACCGTGGCGGAAGAGGTGCGGGCGGCAGGCGGGCAGGCGCTGGCGATCCAGATGGACGTGCGCGACGAGCAGGCCATCCATGCCGCCGTCGAACAGACCGCGGCGCACTTCGGCGGCATCGATGTGCTGGTCAACAATGCCAGCGCCATCAGCCTCACGCCGACCCTGCAGACCCCGGCCAAGCGCCTCGATCTGATGTGGGACGTGAACATGCGCGCGACCTTCCTTGCCTCGCAAGCCTGCATCCCGCACCTGAAGCAGTCGGCCAATCCGCATATCCTCACCCTGTCGCCGCCGCTGAATCTCGAGGCGAAATGGTTCGCGCCGCATATCGCCTATACCCTCTCCAAGTTCGGCATGAGCATGGTCATGCTGGGGCTGGCGAAGGAGTTCGCCGACGATGGCATCGCGGTGAACTGCCTGTGGCCGCGCACCACCATCGCCACCTCCGCCATCGAATTCAATTTTCCGCCGGAGATCCTGCGTGCCTCGCGCAAACCGGCCATCGTCGCGGATGCGGCGCATGCCATCCTGTTGCGCGACAGCAGGACGTTCAGCGGCCATTTCTTTCTCGACGAGGAAGTGCTGCGCGGCTCGGGCGTGAAAGATTTCGAGCAATATGCGGTCAGTCCCGGAACCTCGCTGTATAACGACCTGTTCGTGTGGCAACCATGAGAATGAGTGGAGGAGACATGGCGGCAGCAAGAGACGATGATGTGATCTCACCGCAACAGGCAGTGACCCTGTACGGCATGTTCAAGGAGCGGGTGCGGCGCTCGCCGGACAAGGTCGCTTATCGTTATTTCGACATACAGCGCTCGGTATGGGTCGACCTGAGCTGGAAACAGATGCACGAACAGGTGGCGCGCTGGCAGGCCGCTTTGGCCAGGGAAGGGCTGGTCAAGGGCGACCGCGTGGCGATCATGCTGCGCAACTGCCCGCAGTGGGTGATGTTCGACCAGGCGGCGATGTCGCTGGGGCTGATCGTCGTGCCGCTCTACACGGTGGACCGTGCCGACAACATTGCTTATATCGTCAACGATGCCGAAGCCAAGGTCATCCTGTTCGAGACGGCGATGCAGTGGCAGGAGCTGAACAGTGTGATCGGCCAGATCGGCTGCGTGCAGCGCTTCATCGCGCTGGACGACCTCTCCGCTGAAGATCCGCGCCTGGTTTCGGCCGCGAAATACCTGCCGGGCTCTGCCGAACTGCAGCCCGCGGTTCCTTGCGAGACCCACGAACTGGCCAGCATCATCTACACGTCGGGCACCACCGGCAGGCCGAAAGGCGTGATGCTCAGCCACCACAACATGCTCTCCAACGCCTACGATGCGATGGAAACATTCTCGATGTACGACGACGACCTGATGCTGTCCTTCCTGCCGCTGTCGCACACCTTCGAGCGCACCTGCGGCTATTACCTGCAGGTGATGACCGGGGCCACGGTCGCCTATGCACGCTCCATCTCGCTGCTGTCGGAAGACCTGAAGACCATCCGCCCGACCGTGCTGATCTCGGTGCCGCGCATCTACGAGCGGATCAACTCGGCGATCAAGGCCAAGCTGGATGAGGGCCCGCCGGTCAAGCTCATGCTGTTCAAACTGGCCGTGAATGTCGGCTGGGCGCGCTTCCTTTACCAGCAGGGCCGCGGCGGATGGAAGCTTTCGTTCCTGCTGTGGCCGCTGCTGCACAAACTGGTGGCGCAGAAGATACTCGACCGGCTCGGCGGGCGCTTGCGCACGGCCGTCAGCGGCGGCGCGGCGCTGCCGGCCGACATCTCGCACTTGTTCGTTGGCCTGGGGCTGCCCGTGGTACAGGGTTACGGGCTCACCGAGACCAGTCCCATCGTGTGCGGCAACAAGCTCGGCAACAACTTTCCCGACAGCGTCGGCCAGCCGATCCGCAACGTGCAGGTGAAACTGGGCGAGCAGAACGCGCTGCTGGTGAAGGGGCCGAACGTGATGATGGGCTACTGGAAGAATCCGGCCGCGACCAGCGCCATGATCGATGCCGACGGCTGGCTGAACACTGGCGATGTGGCGCGCATCAGCGAGACCGGCCATATCTACATCACCGGCCGCCTGAAAGAGATCATCGTGCTTTCCAACGGCGAGAAGATACCGCCGGCCGACATGGAAGCCGCCATCCTGAACGACCCGCTGATCGACCAGGTGATGGTCTGCGGCGAGGGCAAGCCCTACCTGGTGGCGCTGGCCGTGCTCAACCCCGTGGTGTGGCCGCAGATCGCCGCCAAGGTCGGCGTGCGTTCCGACATGCCGGAATCGCTGACCGACAGCAGCGTGGAAGCCAAGGTGCTGCGGCGCATCGCGCGCAACATCAGCGGCTTTCCCGGCTATGCCAAAGTACATCGCGTGCTGCTGCTGACCACGCCGTGGAACATCGACAACGGCCTGCTCACGCCCAAGCTGAGCCTGAAACGCGACAAGGTGGTGGCGATGTTTGGCAAGCAGATAGACGACCTTTACAAAGGACACTAACATGCAGGAAGAGCGGCGGTTTCCCTGCCCGACAGACAGCCCACGCTGCGCGTGGCGGCGATGCCGTCCGACGCCAACTATACCGGCGACATCTTCGGCGGCTGGCTGATGGGGCAGGTGGATATCGCGGGCAGCATCCCAGCCGTGCATCGCGCCAGGGGCAGGGTGGCGACGATCGCGGTGAACTCCTTCGTGTTCAAGCAGCCCATCTTCGTGGGCGACGTGGTGAGCCTCTATGCCCGCATCGTGAAGGTCGGCACCACCTCGATCACCGTCGATGTCGAGGTCTATGTGCAGCGCGATCCCGAGAATCCGACCTGCCTGAAGGTGACCGAGGCGACACTGACTTACGTGGCCGTGGGCGACGACCGCAAGCCGCGGATGTTGCCGCCGCAGGAACAATAGCCAGCCCGGCATCAATTCGGGCGAAATCGTTTTTGAAAAAAAGGGGGAATAGGGAATGAAGTTGAAACAGGCGATATTGGGTTTGTCGGTAGCCAGCGCATTACTGGCAATGTCAGGAAATGCGGCCGCATCGGCTTTTGCCTTGCTGGAACAGGGCGGCACCGGCAATGCCTTTGCCGGCGGCGCTGCGGGGGCCGAAGACGCCAGCATCATCTTCTTCAATCCGGCCGGCATGTCGCGGCTCAAGGGCACGCAGATGACGCTGGGCCTGAGTGCGATCCAGCCGTCGGCGAAATTCTCCGACACCGGCTCGACCGGCGCGTCGTTGCAGACCGCGGGCGGCAACGGCGGCGATGCCGGCAGCCTGGCCTTCGTTCCCAACGTCTACATGGTGACGGAGTTCGATCCGGCACTGCATTTCGGCCTCGGCATCTTCGCGCCGTTCGGCTTGCAGACCGAATACGACCCGACCTGGATCGGCCGCTTCCAGGCGATCAAATCCAAGATCCAGACCGTCAACCTGAACCCATCCGTTTCCTACGACGGTGAACGACAGCGTCAGCCTCGGTCTTGGCCTCAGCTACCAGCACATCAGCGGCGAGCTGACCAGCGCGGTGAACTACAGCGCGGCAGCTTGCGCAGGTGGCGGCGCCTGACTGGCTGCGGCAATTGGCCGTGCCGGACAAGGAAGGCGTCAGCACCATCACCGGCAGCGATTCGGCCTGGGGCTACAACCTCGGTGCACTGTTCAACGTCACGCCGGACACGCGCATCGGTCTCGCCTATCGTTCGAAGATGAAATACACCCTGAGCGGCAACGTCAGCTTCAGCAACGTGCCGCCATGGCGCCAGCCCCACGCTGGCCAACGGCGCGGTGACGCTGCCGATCACCATGCCCGATTCCTGGTCGATCAGCGGCTTCCACCAGATGGGCAAGTGGGACCTGATGGCCGACGCCACCCGCACCGGCTGGAGCGTGCTGCAGCAGATGGAGATCACGCGCACCAACGGCGCCAACGTGCAGACCGTGCAGGAGCACTGGCGCGACACCTGGCGCGTCGCGCTCGGCGCGACCTATCACTACAACGAGCAATGGCTCGCCCGCACCGGCGTGGCCTACGACCAGACGCCGGTGTCCGATGCCTATCGCACCGCGCGCATCCCCGACAGCGACCGCACCTGGCTGACGGTTGGTGGTCAGTACAAGGTGTCGGCTGCGAGCAAGGTCGATTTCAGCTATGCGCACATCTTCATGAAGGATGCCTCCATCGCCAGCAACCAGGCGGCGACGGGCGCGGGCAACCTGGTGGGCACGTACAGCAACAGCGTGGACATCCTGAACGTGCAGTTCGCGCATGATTTTTAGGAGTCGACACTGGCACCTTCGCCTGGTTCGTGATAAACTGACCGTTCGCCCAGGCCGGCTGTCACAGTTCGATGCGTCGAAGCAGGAGCGGCCGCGAAGCGGATGCTCGCCACGATACGGAGTCGATCTATCGCGGAATGTCGGATAGGAGAGCTAGCGGTGCTTGGCTCCTGGTGGCAGCTCGAGTCAACGTTGAGAGGTGGCGATGGACAATCATCTGAAGATACGCAAGGTCGCGGTGCTGGGCGCAGGCGTGATGGGCGCGCAGATCGCCGCGCACCTGGTCAATGCCAATGTCGAGACGCTGCTGTTCGAGTTGCCGGCCAAGGAAGGCGATCCGAACGGCAACGTCAACAAGGCGCTGGACGGCCTGAAGAAGCTCGACCCCGCGCCTATCGCCAGCCCGTCCAAAGTCACCTATATCCAGGCTGCCAACTACGACCAGCACCTGGACAAGCTGCGCGGCTGCGACCTCATCATCGAGGCCATCGCCGAGCGCATGGACTGGAAGTCCGACCTGTACCGCAAGGTCGCGCCGTTCGTCGCCGAGCATGCCATCTTCGCCAGCAACACTTCCGGCCTTTCCATCAACACACTCGCCGAAGCCTTCCCCGACGCACTGCGCCACCGCTTCTGCGGCATCCACTTCTTCAACCCGCCGCGCTACATGCACCTGGTCGAGCTGATCCCGTGCCGCGAGACCGAAGCCGCCTTGCTCGACCAGCTGGAGACCTTCCTCGTCTCCACGCTGGGCAAGGGCGTGGTGCGCGCCAAGGACACGCCCAACTTCATCGCCAACCGCGTCGGCGTGTTCTCCATGCTCGCCACCAAGCACCACGCGGCGGCGTACAACCTCGGCTTCGACATGGTCGATGCGCTCACCGGCCGCTATCTCGGCCGCCCCAAGAGCGCCACCTTCCGCACGCTGGACATCGTCGGCCTCGACGTGTTCGCGCACGTGGTCAACACCATGCGCGAGAACCTCACCGACGACCCGTGGCACCAGCACTTCGAGCTGCCGGGCTGGTTCCAGTATCTGGTCGATCAGGGCTCGCTGGGGCAGAAGACCAAGCGCGGCATCTACCACAAGATCGGCAAGGAAATTCACGTGCTGGACCTGCACACGCGCGAATACCGCCTGTCCGACGCCAAGGTGGACGACGGCGTGAAGGACATCCTGCGCGAACGCGACTGGGCCAAGAAACTCGCCGGCCTGCGCAACAGCCAGCATCCGCAGGCGCAGTTCCTGTGGGCGGTGTTCCGCGACGTGTTCCATTACTGCGCGCTGCATCTGGAAGTGATCGCCAACAACGCGCGCGATCTCGACTTCGCCGTGCGCTGGGGCTTCGGCTGGGACAGCGGCCCGTTCGAGATCTGGCAGGCCGCTGGCTGGCAGCAAGTGGCGGGCTGGATCAGCGCCGACATCGCTGCCGGCAAGGCCATGGCACCTACACCATTGCCCGCCTGGGCCACCGATGCCAGCCGCACCGGCGTGCATGCGCACGCAAGGTTCCTACTCCCCTCTCCCCCGGGAGAGGGGCTGGGGGTGAGGGAACCCTCTGAGCAAGCCCGGCAGCTACCAATCCCGCTCCACACTCCCCGTCTACCAACGCCAACTCTACCCCGACCACCTGCTCGGCGAAGAACGCCACTACGGCGAAACCGTATTCGAGACCGACGAAGTGCGCCTGTGGCACACCGGCGACAACATCGCCATCCTCAGCTTCAAGAGCAAGATGCACACCGTCAGCAACGAAGTGCTGGACGGCATCCTGCGTGCGGTGCACGAGGCCGAAGCAGCATTTCAGCGCGCTCATCCTGTGGCAGACCGAGCCGCCGTTCTCCGTCGGCGCCAACCTGCTGCAACTGATGCAGGGCGTGCAGGAGACGCCCGACACCGGCATGTTCGGCAAGCTCAAGGGCGCGGTGAACCGCGTCAAATACACCGCTGCGGGCGGCGGCAGCATGGGCGACCTGTTCAACGCGGCCACCGGCAACGTGCCCAAGGTCGAAGCCGTGGTCGCCAAATTCCAGCAAACCTCGATGCGCCTCAAGTACGCGCAAGTGCCCACCATCGCCGCGGTGGATGGCCTGGCGCTCGGCGGCGGCTGCGAATTCTCCATCCACTGCACGCGCATCGTCGCCACGCTGGAAAGCTACATCGGCCTGGTCGAAGTCGGCGTCGGCCTGCTGCCCGCCGGCGGCGGCTGCAAGGAGATGGCGCAACGCGCAGCGGCCGAAGCGCAGCGCTTCGCCAACGACAACCGCGTCGACATCTTCCCCTTCGTGCGCCGCTACTTCCAGAACATCGCCCTGGGCGAAGTCGCCAAGAGCGCCGAGCTGGCGCGCGAGATGGGCTACCTCAGAAGGTCGGACCGCATCGTGCTGAACCGCTTCGAGCTGCTGCACATCGCCAAGGAAGAAGCCAAGGCGCTCAACGCCACCGCCTACCGTCCGCCGCTGCACCAGCGCCAGATCGCCGTCGCCGGCCGCACCGGCATCGCCACGCTGAAGGCCGCGATGGTCAACATGCGCGAAGGCGGCTTCATCTCCGAGCACGACTACAACATCGGCTGCCGCGTCGCCGAGACGCTTATGCGGCGGCGATGTGGAAGCGGGCAGCATGGTGGATGAGCAATGGCTGCTCGACCTGGAGCGCACGCAACTTCATGGAGCTGCTGGCGACCGACAAGACGCAGGCGCGGATCGAGCATATGTTGAAGAACGGGAAGCCGTTGAGGAATTAAAACAAATGGTAGGTCGGGTTACGGCGCAAAAAAACGCGCCTAACCCGACCTACTAAGGTGCTTCCAGCGGATTTTTAAAGAAGGGGCGTGATGGCTAGGCAAAATGATAAAGAGGCTTACTCCGGTTTTGTTGTTGAATTTGAGCCAGAGCGTTCAAGTCGCTTAGCAGAATGGATGTCCGCCGGATATGATTTTTCAGGCTCATATTCTTCAGATGATTGGAGTTTACGTCGAAAAGAAATATTTTTTGTGCTTTCACCAAAATTGGATTACGGCAGCCAAACATTGTTGGCGGCGGTTTATGCGGAGCGTATGCATGGCACTGGCGGAACGCGCAAGCCTAAGTATAAGTTCACTAGGCCAGTAGCTATTTGAGGGAGCCATAAATTTTCATGAATTGAACAATACGGGAATTGATTTTTCGGGTTTCATTAGTAATTCATCAAAAGGTCAGCGGCTACCTTTGGAATTGTGGAATAGATTGATTACTACAATCTGTGTGTTGCGTGCAGGACAAGCTGAAGATTTAGCGCAGCTCCTCATTCTTGTTAATCGCGATACACAGCTATTAGGCGGTACTAACAGGCTTGACCGTTTGGCAGAGCAACGCGATGCAGTTGGGATGGTGCTGGACTTGGCCGGTTTAGATCGTAGCGCCATGTTAAAAGCTGTAGATGCGGAGAAGTCGGAAGAGGCGGATGTTTTCTTTGATTTATTAACAAATCATCCGTACCAAGAGAGATCTCTTATCGAACACGATGAATACTGGTTGCAGCAACTATGTAAGCGAGGCAAATCGTGAAATGCAATTCCAGGATGGAGAAAGCGTGCGAAGGTAAAGGTACGGATTACAGATAAAGAACCTTTGGAGACCGCATTAGGAGTTGATCTTCTGATTTATCAATCTCTATATAACAGTTTGATATTCATACAATATAAAGCGATGAATAAAGATGGTCAGGACGGATGGTTTTATCGCCCAGATTTTCAACTTGAGTTGCAGCTTAACGCCATGGAAGCAGCTCGAACGGCTATGCGCAGAGAGCAGCTCAAACCCCTACGCTTGCTGGACAGCGACTGAACGATGAGCCTTTCTATTTCAAGTTATGTGAGCGTAGAAAACCAGATGCTGCGGAGGCAAGCCTCGTTCCTGGGATGTCGATGAATGCTATCCATCTTGAGGAGTTCTTGAAGATGCCCCAAGCGAAAAGTGGCCCGAAGGAAGGTGTTCGGATTGGTTACAAAAATTGCCATAGATATTTTAATAACACTGAATTTGTTACCGTAGCTAAAGGTGGTTGGATCGGGACGGCGGCAGAGGGAAGCGAATTCATGAAAGAAGTGGTTAGTGCTAGTTTTGAGCGTAAACACGCAGTTGTTTGTGCCTTGATTGAAATGCCAGAACATGGCACCGCTCAGCTTAGATGGAAACGAAAAGCTTAGGTGATATGGGGCGGCGTCGGAATCGATATCAAGTGAAACGGGGTCTACCATCGAATTTGTTTCTGAACGGCAGCGCATAGCGCTCGAAAGTCTGATGCGGAGGCAAGAGCCATGGCAATGCAACCATACAAAGGCAGTTGTAGAGAATTGGGTATGACCAGCGCGGTAGGGCGCAATAACCAACGGGCATTGCGCCGTATGTGAGCGGAATGACGGCGATACGGGGTCAGCATCGCAATAGTTTTTGCGCCTTGCAGGGCAGGTGCGTGAAGAAACGAAATGGTATTTTTTGAAAACAACATGACAACACCGCTTAACCCACAAAACGATTTCAGCGAGATTACGCAACTGATCCAGGCCGCGCGGCAGCGTGCGGTGCAGGCGGTGAATACGGCGTTGATTGAGTTGTATTGGCAGGTGGGGCAGTTCATCAGCCGCAAGATTGCGCAGGCGGAATGGGGCGACGGGGTGGTGGCGCAATTGGCCGAACATCTGGCGCGTACTCAGCCGGGGTTGCGCGGGTTTACCGGGCGCAATCTGTTTCGAATGCGGCAGTTTTACGAGGCGTATCAAGGGGATGAAAAAGTCTCACCACTGGTGACACAATTGCCGTGGACGCATAACCTCATCATTCTTAATCAGAGCAAAAGGCCGGAGGAACGGGAGTTTTATCTGCGCCTTGCTATCCGAGAGCAATGGAGCAAGCGCGAGCTGGAAAGGCAACTTAAAACCGCTCTGTTCGAACGCACTGTGCTTAATCCGGTAAAAGTGACACCACTGGTGTCACAAATTCATCCCGATGCCATGAGTGTGTTCAAGGATAGCTATCTGGTCGAATTCCTCGATCTTGTCGCAAGGCCATGCCGAAGCGGATTTGCACCAAGGTTTGTTGCAGCGGCTCAAGGATTTTTTGATCGAGCTGGGACGCGATTTCTGTTTTGTGGGCAGCGAGTATCCGTTGCAAGTGGGCGGGCGTGACTTTGCACTTGATCTGCTGTTCTTCCACCGTGGACTGAATTGCCTTGTCGCTATCGAATTGAAGGTAGGGCGTTTCGAGCCGGAGTACTTGGGCAAGCTGGGTTTTTATCTCGAAGCGCTCGACCGGGATGTGAAGAAGCCGCACGAGCAACCTGCCATCGGTGTGCTGCTGTGCGCGAGCAAGGATAACGAGGTGGTGGAGTACGCGCTGAGCCGCAGCCTTTCTCCGGCGCTGATTGCGGAGTATCAAACGCAGTTGCCGGATAAAGCGCTGCTGCAAGCCAAGCTGCATGAGTTTTATTTGCAAAATGCGCCGGATGAAGGGTTGGAGAGTCAACAATGACGGTGCAGTTCCCTATGACGTTTATGGAGGTGCAAGAAACATGGCAATGCAACCATATAAAGGCAGTTGCCATTGCGGCGCGATCCACTTCTCGTTCGAAGCGGAGCCCTTCACCAATGGGGTGCGCTGCAACTGCTCGTTCTGCGCGAAGCGGGGAGCGATGATGCATTTGGTGCCGGCGGACAAGTTCAAGATCGACGTGAAGGACGATGCGCTGAATGTCTACCAGTTCGGTACGAAGACGGCGAAGCATTATTTCTGCAAGCATTGCGGCATCTTCCCGTTCAGCGAGACGCAGAGGCGGCCGGGGCAATATGTGGTGAACCTGGGCTGCGTGGATGGGGTGGATACGTTCGCGCTGGAGTCGACGGTGTTTGATGGGAAGCATTTGCTATGAGTGATCCAGTCGAAATTGCAACCGTTGCGCATGTGATTCAGCTGGCGGTCGCGCCGGTGTTTCTGCTGACCGGCATCGGGGCGATATTGAGCGTGATGTCGACGCGGCTGGCGCGGGTCATCGATCGCCACCGTGTGCTTGCCGCGATGAAGGAGGATGAGCGCGCGGCACATGCTGTCGAGGTCAGGAATCTGTTGAGCAGGTCGCAATGGATACACTGGGCCATCACGCTGTGCACGGTATGCGCCTTGCTGGTTTGCATCGTGATCGCGGCGCTTTTTATCGGGTTCGAATTGGGCAAGGACCCGTCGGCGGTCATCGCGGTGCTGTTTTCGGCCGCCATGCTGGCGTTGATTGCGGGGCTGTTATGCTTCTTGCGCGAGATCGCGATTGCAACGAATGTGCTCTCGCGGAACGATTGAGCAAGCGTAGGATGGGTTGAGCGTAGCGATACCCATCGCAGAATGGGAAGTGATTGATGGGTATCGCTACGCTCAACCCATCCTACAGTGAAACAAAGGAGTTGAAGGCAATGTATTCGATGGATGTCAGTCTGCAGGATTTTGAAGAGAAGATCGTGGCCGCTTCGTTCAAGCAGCCGGTGGTGATCGATTTCTGGGCGCCGTGGTGCGCGCCGTGCAAGGTGCTGAAGCCCGATTCTGGAAAAGCTGGCCGATGAATATGCCGGCAAGTTCCTGCTGGCCAAGGTGAACTCGGACGAGAACCAGGAGCTGGCGGTGCGTTATGGCGTGCGCGGGATTCCTTCGGTGAAGGCGATGGTGAACGGCAAGGTGGTGAACGAGTTCAGCGGCGCGCTGCCGGAGAGCCAGGTGCGCGACTGGCTGGACAAGATCATCCCCAGCCCGGCGGAAGAGCTGCAGCAGGCGGCGCAGCAGCTGGCGGCGGCGGGCGACCTGGATGGCGCGATGCAGAAGCTGACGGAAGCATCGGCGCTTGAACCAAACAACGAATGGGTGCGCGTGGATGCGGCGGAGATCATGCTGCTCAAGGGCGAGATGCACGAGGCGCAGCGCCTGCTCGACAGCCTGAAGGATGTGGACGTGCTGAAGGATGCGCGTGTGCTGCAGCTGAAGGCGCAGACGCGGCTGGCCGAGATGAGCGCGACCGGCGAGAGCGAGGCGGAACTTGCCGCAGCGGTGGCGGCGGACGGCAACGACCTGGAAGCGCGGCTCAAGCTGGCCAATGTGCTGATCGCCTCGAACCGCGTGGCCGAGGGCATGGACCAGTTGCTGGAGATCGTGCAGCGCGACCGCAAGTTCAAGGACGACATCGGGCGCAAGACGCTGCTCGATGTGTTCAATCTGCTGGGCGGGCAGGGTGAGCTGGTTTCGACTTATCGGCGCAAGCTGGCGAGTGCGTTGAATTGATGAAGAACGCCGTTCGTCCTGAGCTTGTCGAAGGGTGAACATGGGCACAGATACTCCATTCATGGTTCGACAAGCTGATGGAACTACAAGCATTGCGATCCCGCTCTGCGTCCCATGCCAAACGCAAGCCAGGCGAGGCGGCGGGAACAGGCGCTGTGGCAGCATCGTTATTGGGAGCACATGCTGCGGGACGAACGGGATTTCGAGAACATGTGGAGTATGTCCATTACAATCCGGTGAAGCATGGATATGCGAGCTCTCCGATGGCGTGGCCGCATTCCAGTTTTCAGCGGTATGTCGAGGCCGGAATCTATGAGGCAGGTTGGGGGCTGGTGGTGGATGGATTTTGAGGGTGTTGGGGATGAATGAGGCGGGTGTCGGGTTACGCTGCGCTAACCCGACCTACGGAGTGCGTCATTCTCAATTCTTGAAATGAGAATCTGCAATAGTTGATTGGAGGAACGTCATGACCAAACAAGTCCAGGAAGCCTACATCGTTGCCGCAACGCGCACGCCGGTCGGCAAGGCGCCGCGCGGCATGTTCCGCAACACCCGTCCCGACGACCTGTTGGCGCATGTGCTGCAGAGCGTGCTGGCGCAGGCGCCGTCGCTCGACCCGGCCAGTATCGGCGACGTGATCGTGGGCTGCGCGATGCCGGAGGCGGAGCAGGGCATCAACGTGGCGCGCATCGCGCTGCTGCTGGCGGGCATCCCGAACACGGTGCCGGGCATGACCATCAACCGCTTCTGCTCCTCCGGTGTGCAGGCGGTGGCGCTGGCGGCGGACCGCATCCGCCTCGGCGAGGCGGACGTGATGATCGCGGCGGGCACCGAGAGCATGAGCATGGTGCCGATGATGGGCAACAAGGTGGCGTTCAACCCGGCCATCTTCGAGAAGGACGAGAGCTACGGCATCGCTTACGGCATGGGGCTGACGGCGGAGAAGGTGGCACAACGCTGGAAGGTGTCGCGCGAGGCGCAGGACGAGTTTGCACTGCAGAGCCACCTGCGCGCCATCGCGGCGATCAACAACGGCGAGTTCGAGGACGAGATCACGCCCTATGTGATCACCGAGCGTGTGGCCGACCTGGGCAGCCGCGAAGTGAAGATCACGACGCGCGAGGTGAGCCAGGACGAAGGCCCGCGCGCCGACACTTCGCTGGAAGCGTTGGGCAAGCTGAAGACGGTGTTCGCGCAGAAAGGCACGGTGACGGCGGGCAACAGTTCGCAGATGTCGGACGGTGCGGCGCGCGGTGCTGCTGTGCTCCGAGGCGGCGTTGAAACGCTACAACCTCACGCCCATCGGCAAGTTTCTCGGCTTCAGCGTGGCGGGCGTGCCGCCGGAGATCATGGGCATCGGCCCGAAAGAAGCCATCCCGCGCGTGCTGAAGCAGGTGGGGCTGAGCCTGAACGACATGGGCTGGATCGAGCTGAACGAGGCGTTCGCCGCGCAATCGCTGGCGGTGATCAACGATGTCGGGCTTGAACCCGGAGATCGTGAACCCGCTCGGCGGCGCCATCGCGTTGGGCCATCCGCTCGGCGCGACCGGCGCGATCCGCACTGCGACGCTGATGCATGGCCTGCGCCGGCGCAAGCAGAAGTACGGCATGGTGACGATGTGTATAGGAACGGGCATGGGGGCGGCGGGAGTCTTCGAGGCGTTGTAAAACTACTGCGCGCCCACATTACTGCGTTGCTCGACAGTTCGAAATCCTCATGTACTAGCTGTACATTCCGGTTTCTCACTGTCTCGCGCCTTGTCCTGAGGGTGCTCGCTACGTTTTCCAACCAAGGTTTTCTTGAGAGCGTTTGAAATGAATAAACTCTTTTTGATATTTGTTGCCTTGCTGCTGAGCTGGAGTGTGAACGCTATGGAGCTTGCCGGTGTGCAACTGGCCGACAGGGTGCAGGTGGGCGATGTGAGTCTGCAGTTGAACGGTGCGGGCATCCGTACCAAGTATTTCTTCAAGATCTATGTCGGCGCGCTGTACCTGCCGCAGAAACAGACTTCCGGTGCGTCGATCATGGCGGAACAGCGCGAGCTCCGCATGGAGATGCATATACTGTATGGGCTGAGCAGCAAGCAGTTGTTCGATGGGTTCGACGAGGCGATTGCCGCGTGCCATACGCCAGCCGAGATGGCGGCGCTGGAGGCAGACATGAAGGAGATGCGACGGATATTCGATTCGATCAAGGAAGTGCAGCGGGGGGATGTCATTGCACTCGACTATCTGCCCGCCAGCGGCACGCATTTCAGCGTGAACGGCATGGCGCGCGGTACGATCGCGGGCGCGGCGTTCAACCATGCGTTGCTGAAGATTTGGCTCGGTGACAAGCCGGTGCAGGACGATTTGAAGAAAGGATTGCTGGGTGGTTGATTCGGTAGCGCCTGAAGAGGCAAAAGAACATTACGATGTGGACCATGATTTCATCGCGCACCTGAACGGCGACTGCATCGCCTGGGCCGGGATGGATGGCGAGGCGCTGCAGGAGGCTTTGCAGGCACAAGGCGAGGGTTGGTATGGTCTGATTAAGGAACGTTGTCCCCATGCGTTCGCTGCCGCACCGGTCTTTATCAGCGCGGTGCTGCTGGAGCAGATGCGTGCGGTGATCGCGGCGGTGGAGGAGGTGGCGGGAAAGCCTGAGCCGGATGCGGCGCTCGGCGTGTTCTACGGCTACGATTTTCACCTCAACGAACAGGGCGCGCACCTGATCGAGATCAATACCAATGCGGGCGGCGCTTTCCTGAATGCGCTGCTGATCGACAGTCAGCGCGATTCCAGTTTGTACGGGGCGCCGGTCGCCAAGGAAGAACTGGAGCAGGTATTCATCGCGATGTTCCGCAACGAATGGCGGCTGGCTCGCGGCGATGCGCCGTTGAAGACCATCGCGATCGTCGACGAGCAGCCGGAATCGCAGTATCTCTATCCCGAATTCCTGTTGGCGCAGCGGATGTTCGAGCGCGCCGGCATGGTTGCCTATGTCGTCGATCCCACCGCGCTGGTTGCGCATGAGGATGGCCTGTACTGCAACGGCCATCGCGTCGATCTGATCTACAACCGGCTCACCGACTTCGATCTGCAGCGGTATCCGCACATCCGTGCCGCCTGGGAAAAGCAGCAGACGGTGCTGACGCCGAATCCGGCGCATTACCTGCGTTATGCGGACAAGCGCAAGCTGGTATTGCTGTCGGATGCGGGCGCACTGCGCGCTGCCGGTGTTTCGAAGACGGGTATCGATGCGCTCCATGAAAGGCGTTCCGCAAACTAAGCTGGTGCGCGCGGAAGATGCCGCGCAATGGTGGGAGGATCGCAAGCAGTGGTTCTTCAAGCCGGTGAGCGGCTACGGCAGCAAGGGGGCGTATCGCGGCGACAAGGTGACCAAGCGCGTGTTCGAGGAGATCATGCAATCTGATTACATCGCGCAGCGGATGGCGCAGCCGGGTGAACGCAAGGTGTGCGCGGAAGGGCTGGAGCCGCAATCGCTCAAGTACGATGTGCGCTGTTATGTGTATGACGGCGACATCCAGCTCGTCGCCGCGCGTCTCTACCAGGGGCAGACGACAAATTTCCGCACGCCGGGTGGGGGTTTTGCGCTGGTTTGCGAGATGGGTTGATCTGACCAGATCATTCGGGCTCGGAGGGTATATAGGCCGCTGCCTAGATAGTTCGGCATATTGTGGGCACTGCAATGCTATTGCAGAATCACTTCACAGTTAACCGGCGGTTTTCAAAAGCCGGGTTCCAGGTTAACTATCGAAGGAGTGAATCCCATGCTCGAAAACTCCCTGAGTTTTTCAAACGAACAACCCGCGCATCAACCGTTCAACGGCATCGCGGCGTTGCAGGCGCATCTCGATCAGCGCAAGGTGGTTGAGGTTTACGTGGACGGCAAATCGACGAACATGCCCAGCTTGCCGACCAGCTGCACGGCAGTTGCACGGTAGGCAAATGGCTGCATGGCGAGAATGGCAAGAACTGCAGGGATCTCGATCTGGTCGATTCGCTGTGCAAGAGTTGCACGGAATTCCGCGAAGCGGCGACCCATGCCGTGTTGCTGGCCTATACCGGCTATTCCAAATTGGCCAAGGAAGCCATGCAGCCGGGAAAGGTATTCTTCGACTCATCGGAAGCATTTCAGCAGAGTCTGGTGAAGTTCAACCATCAATACTCCGCCTGGGCGGAGGATCGCTAGCGGACGGCAACTTTCCCGCATCCGGCTTGAGGATGTGGGGGAGGGCACAGGCAGGTCAATTCCGGTGGATCGCAATCGGGATCTGCACCCTGCCGGTCTGCTCTTCGAACTTTCCATAGTGTCCCGCCAGTTTCGCCCCGCAATGCGGGCAGGCTCCCGCCTCGGTGACCGCATATTTCCGGATCTGGTACCAGTCGCGCACGATCAGCGGTTCCTGGCAGTTTGCGCAGAACGTGGTGCCACCCTCGGGATCGTGTACGTTGCCGGTATAGACATGTTTCAAGCCGTTTGCGCGGGCGATCTGTCGTGCCTCGGTGAGCTTGGAGGGCGGTGTGGGCGGCACATCGGTCATCCTGTAATCGGGGTGGAACGCGGTGAAGTGCAGCGGCACATCGTTGCCCAGCTCCTTGGCGATCCATTCGGTCATCCGGCCGATCTCTTCCGCCGAATCGTTGTGCCCCGGGATCAGCAGGGTCGTTATTTCCAGCCATACCGATGTTTCGTGGCGCAGGTAAATCAAGGTATCCAGCACCGGCTGCAGGTGGCCGACGCACAGCTTGAAATAGAAATCCTCGGTAAACCCTTTCAGGTCGACGTTGGCAGCATCCATTTTGGCGTAGAAGTCGCGCCGAGCCGCGTCGTGCATGTAGCCTGCGGTGACGGCCACGGTCTTGATGTTGCGCGCATGGCAGGCATCGGCGGTATCCATTGCGTATTCGAGGAATGGTCACCGGGTCGTTGTAGGTGAAGGCCACGCTCGGGCATCCCAGCTTTTCGGTGGTACGGGCGATCTCTTCCGGGCTGGCCTGGTCGGCGAGCTTGTCGAAGCTGCGCGACTTGGAGATGTCCCAGTTCTGGCAGAACTTGCAGGCGAGGTTGCAGCCTGCGGTGCCGAACGAAAAGATGCTGCTGCCCGGGTAGAAATGATTGAGCGGTTTTTTCTCGATGGGGTCGATGCAGAAGCCGGAACTGCGCCCATACGTGGTGAGCACGATCATATCGTTGGCGCGGCCGCGCACGAAACAGGCGCCGCGCTGGCCTTCCTTCAATTTGCAGTCGCGCGGGCAGACATCGCACTGGATGCGTCCGTCATCCAGCTTGTGCCAGTATTTGGTGGGATAGCGCTCGTTGGGGCCGATGGGCTCATCCATGATTTCCCCCTTTTTGCTCACGCCATTTCTGCACGACGTAATGCGACAGTTTTATGTCTTCCGACCAGAAATCTTCCGGCAGCCCGGCCTTGTCCTTCAGTTGTTCGATGAAGATCCTCGGGGTGGGCAATTGGGCCCAGACTTGCGGCAGATAGGTGGCACGATGGGCGCCGTATTCCAGTATCACGCCATCCAGGCCGGGGTTGAGTTGCGAGAGCGCATCCTGCTCGTCCTTGAACTGGATCTGTTCCGGCTTGCTGAGCAGGGAGACTTCGACGACGACGTCGGCGAACTCTTCCTTGGTGAGCGGGGCAAAGCGGGGGTCGAGGAAGGCGGCAGCGATAGCGTTGTGTTCCACGTCCTCAGCGAGCGGGCGGAGCGCCTCCAGACTGCCGATACAGCCGCGCAATTGATCGTACAAGGTCAGCGTGACGAAAGTCGCGCCGGGGTCCTCCAGCCAGCCGGTGCGCGGCAGATGGTGCGATACGAAACCGAGTTTGCTGCCGATGGCTGCACGGGCCAGGTGCACAAGTGTTTGGCCTTTGTCAGTGTCGAACATGGTCATTCTCCCCGGTAAAGGCGAATGCGGCATAACCGACCACCCGGTCGCGGTCGCCGGCAGTGTCGCCGGAATTGCGCAAGTCGAGCAGGTGGGGATGGAGATGATGCTTGCGGGCCGACAACAGCAACCCGCTGATCGGGGTGCCGCCGCATGCCTGCTCATGGCCGATGGGCTGGTGCAGCTTGACGATCTCGTCGGCAGTCTCCCCGTCGGCGTATTTGGCGGCGGCATAGGGCAGGTAATGCGACAGATCGGAACTGATGACGATCAGGGTCTCTTCGCCGCCCCACACCGCCTCGAGCACTTCTGAAACGTCTTCTGCGCTGGCCATGCCCACTGCCAGCGGCAACAGGGTGAAGTCATCCAGAACGCACTGCAGGAAGGGCAGCTGCACTTCCAGCGAATGCTCTTGCTCATGCACTTCGTCGCTGATGGATGACTTGCGGCAGGCCTGCGATGGCGCGCATCGCTTCGGTATCGAGCATGACCCGGCCCAGCGGGGTATCGAACGCCTCCGCGTCCGGCAAGGCCAGCCCGCGGACCGCGACACGGTGCGTGGGGCCGAGCAGCACGACGCGGCGGATGCGCGGTGCGGCATCTTTCAGGGTGGCATAGGCGTTGGCGGCGATGGGGCCGGAATAGATGTAACCGGCATGCGGTACGATCAATGCTTTGGGAATCAGGGGCTGCGGGCGAGCTTCGGCCAGATATTCCCGCACATCATGCTCAAGTTGGCGCGGGTCGCCCGGGTAGAACATTCCAGCAACGGCAGGTGATCGGATAGCTGACATGGCAAATCCCCCTCTCATGTGGCCAATATAAGCGTATGCAGGAAAGATTCAAGTACCTTCGATACCTACCCGGTCTGGAAAGTTGCTGGTCATGACGACCTTTCCAGGCTTCCACCATTCCCGGCTGGTAAAGCAGCGCGTTATCGCGCGGACGCACGGCTGCCTGTTTCAACTGGCATGAAAAATCGCACTGCCGAACAGGCTAACTGCCCAAAAGATGTTTTACATGATCGCGTTCTTCCAGCAACTCCTTGTGGCTGTCCATCATGTGTTTGCGCCCGAGTTCGCTGATGGGCAGGTCTTTCACGATGGCGTAATGGCCGTTGCGGCAGGTGACCGGGAAGCCGTAAATGACGCCCTCGGGGATGCCGTAGCTGCCGTCGGACGGTACGCTCATGGTGACCCAGTCGTTATGGTGAGAATGCAGCAGCCAGTCGTGGACGTGGCCGATGGCAGCATTGGCGGCGCTTGCCGCGCTGGATAATCCGCGCGCTTCGATGACGGCTGCACCGCGCTTCTGTACGGTGGGGATGAATTCTTTCTCGCTCCAGTCTTCCCAGCCGTTCTGGCGCAGGATGTCCGTTACCTTGCGGCCGCGGATCTCGGCATGCGAGAGGTCGGGATATTGGGTGCCGGAATGGTTACCCCAGATCACCATCTTCTTGATGTCCTGGATCGGCTGGAACAGTTTCAGCGCAATCTGGGTGATCGCGCGGTTGTGGTCGAGGCGCACCATGGCGCTGAAGTTGCGCGGATCGAGGTCGGGCGCGTTCTTCATGGCGATCAGCGCGTTGGTGTTGGCCGGGTTGCCCACCACCAGCACTTTCACGTGGCGTGCGGCGACCTCGTTGAGGATGCGGCCCTGCTCCGAGAAGATGGCGCCATTGGCTTCCAGCAGGTCCTTGCGTTCCATGCCCTTGCTACGCGGGCGTGCACCGACCAGCAGCACCACCTCGGCATCGCGGAAGGCGATGCGCGGATCGTCGGTGGTGATGACCTGCTGCAGGTTGGGGAAAGCGCAGTCTTCCAGTTCCATCGCCACGCCGCGCAACATCTGCTGCGCCTGCGGGATGTCGAGCAGTTGCAGGATGACCGGTTGTTCGCGGCCGAGCATGTCGCCGTTGGCGATGCGGAACAGCAAGCTGTATCCAATCTGGCCTGCGGCACCGGTGATTGCGACACGGATGGGAGCTTTCATGGTGGCCTCTCTTTGGTTAAGGCGATGGACTATAGGAAATCGGACAGCGAAGTATTAATTTTCACCTGCATCATAGCCCTATTGCTTTTCTCGCGCCAAGGCTGGGTGTACGATTGCACCATTCGGTAATGGATGCGAAAAAGCAATGAATAAAAAACGTCCAAAGCATCTCGCCCTGCACAAGATCAAATTGCCCCTGCCGGGGTATGTCTCCATACTGCACCGCGTAAGTGGTGCAGTGTTGTTTCTGGCGCTGCCTTTTCTGCTGTTGCTGCTCGATCAGAGTCTGCGCTCCATCGAGACTTACACCAATCTAACCGAGCATCTGGCCAATCCCGTTCTGAAACTGGGGTTGATCGGCCTGATGTGGGCCTTTCTGCATCATTTCTGCGCCGGGCTGCGTTATCTGGCCATTGACCTGCATTTGCTGCCGAGCCTGGCTGCGGCCCGTGCCAGCAGCTGGTGGGTGCTGGCGGTCAGTCTGACGCTGACGGTCGTGCTGGGAGTGAAGCTATGGTGAACCGCGTCGTGACCGGAGCGCATTACGGCATGCGCGACTGGCTGGTGCAGCGAGTCACCGCAGCGGTGATGGCGGTCTATTCTCTCGTCGTCGTTGGCTGGCTGTTGCGGCAACCGGCCTTCGGTTATGACGTCTGGCTGGAACTGTTCTCCGGCAACATCATGCGCAGCTTTTCGCTGCTGTTCCTGCTGAGCCTGTTCTACCACGCCTGGATCGGCGTGCGCGATATCGTGATGGATTATGTGAAGCCGGCAGGCATCCGGTTACTGGTGCATGTGCTGGTCATACTGGTGCTGATCTTGTACATGATCTGGTCGGTGCAAATCCTTTGGGGTCTCTAATGACGATCAATAAGCGAACTTTCGACGTGGTGGTAGTGGGGGCGGGCGGCGCCGGGATGCGCGCAGCACTGACCTTGTCCCATGCGGGCCTTAAAGTGGCGGTGCTGTCCAAGGTGTTTCCGACCCGTTCGCACACGGTGGCCGCGCAGGGCGGCATCGCCGCCTCGCTGGGCAACGTCAACGAGGACAACTGGCACTGGCACATGTACGACACCGTGAAGGGATCGGACTACCTTGGCGACCAGGATGCCATCGAATACATGTGCCGTGCCGCGCCGGAAGTGGTCTATGAACTGGAACATTTCGGCATGCCGTTCGACCGGCTCGATACCGGCAAGATCTACCAGCGCCCGTTCGGCGGCCACATGCAGGACTACGGCAAGAACCCGGTGCCACGCGCCTGTGCCGCTGCCGACCGCACCGGTCACGCGCTGCTGCACACGCTGTACCAGCAGAACGTCAAGGCCAACACCAATTTCTTCGTCGAGTGGATGGCGCTCGACCTGATCCGCGACGAGGACGGCGACGTGCTGGGCGTGGTGGCGATGGAGATCGAGACGTCCGAAGTGATGATCCTGCAGGCGCGCGCCACGCTGTTCGCCACCGGTGGCGCCGGGCGCATCTTCTCCGCCAGCACCAATGCCTATATCAACACCGGCGACGGTCTCGGCATGGCGGCGCGTGCCGGCATCCCGCTGGAGGACATGGAATTCTTCCAGTTCCACCCGACCGGAGTGCACGGCTCCGGCGTGCTGATCACCGAAGGCGTGCGCGGTGAGGGCGGCTACCTGGTGAACAAGGACGGCGAGCGTTTCATGCCGCGCTATGCGCCGACCGCCAAGGACTTGGCCAGCCGCGATGTGGTGTCGCGCGCGATGGCCACCGAGATCAAGGAAGGGCGTGGCTGTGGCCCGCATGGCGACCACGTGTTGCTCAAGCTCGACCATCTGGGTGACGAGGTGATCCGCCATCGCCTGCCCGGCATCCGCGACATCGCTCTCAAGTTCGCCCATGTCGACCCGTCCAAGGCGCCGATCCCGGTGGTGCCGACCGCGCACTACATGATGGGCGGCATTCCGACCAATTATCACGGCCAAGTGGTGACGCCGCACGGCACCGCGCCGGAAGATGTCGTACAGGGTTTTTATGCTGTGGGCGAGTGTGCTTGCGTGTCGGTGCATGGCGCCAACCGGCTGGGCTGCAACTCTCTGCTCGACCTGATCGTGTTCGGTCGTTCGGCGGCGCGGCAGATCATCGAAGACCTGAAGAACAACCCCAATCCGAAACCGTTGCCGCCTGATGCAACGGATAGGCCGCTGGCGCGGCTGGCGCGGCTGGAGGGGCAGAAGAACGGCGAGAGCGTCGCTGCGGTGGGCGATGCGATGCGCCGCACCATGCAGGCGCATTGCGGCGTGTTCCGCTTTCCCGACCTGCTGGCGGAAGGCGTGCAGAAGATGCGCGAAGTCGCGGAACGGGCACGGCATACCGAAATCAAAGACAAGAGCAAAGTGTTCAATACCGCGCGGGTCGAGGCGCTGGAGCTGGACAACCTGATCGAGGTCGCGCAAGCCACCATGACGGCCGCCGAAGCGCGCAAGGAAAGCCGCGGCGCTCATGCGCGCGAGGATTTCCCGGAACGCGACGACAAGAACTGGTTGAAGCATTCGTTGTACTACAGCGAGGGTGGGCGGCTGGATTACAAACCGGTGCGACTGAAGCCGCTGAGTGTCGAGTCGTTCCCGCTCAAGGCGCGGGTGTATTAGGAGCGATGGAATGAAATTCAAAATCTACCGCTACAATCCGGACACCGACACCAAGCCTTACATGCAGGACTACGAGTTGAGCATGCAGGCGGGCGACGCCATGCTGCTGGACGCACTGATGTTGCTGAAGGAGCAGGACGACAGCATCGGTTTCCGCAAGTCTTGCCGCGAGGGGGTATGCGGTTCGGATGCGATGAACATCAACGGCCGCAACGGCCTGGCCTGTATCACACCGCTGTCTTCGCTGAAGCAGCCGATCGAGATCCGGCCGTTGCCCGGGCTGCCGGTGATTCGCGACCTGATCGTGGACATGAGCCAGTTCTTCAAGCAATACCACTCGATCAAGCCGTATCTGGTGAACAACGACCCGCCGCCCGAGACCGAGCGCCTGCAGTCGCCGCAGGCCAGGGCGGAACTGGATGGCCTGTACGAGTGCATACTGTGCGCGTGTTGTTCCACCGCCTGCCCGTCGTTCTGGTGGAATCCGGACAAGTTCGTCGGTCCGGCCGGCCTGCTGCAGGCCTACCGCTTCATCGCCGATACGCGCGACCAGGCGACGGCCGAGCGCCTGGATAACCTGGAAGACCCGTACCGGCTGTTCCGCTGCCATACCATCATGAATTGCGTGGATGTCTGCCCGAAAGGGCTGAATCCGACCGAGGCAATCGGCAAGATTAAAGATATGATGGTGAAGCGCGCGGTATGACTTTTATTCCCTCTCCCCTGGAGGGAGAGGGTTAGGGAGAGGGGATGGTTTCATCTCAACTGGCGTTTGCCAAGCAGCTCCGCCGCAATATGACGGATGCCGAAACATTGCTTTGGCATCACTTGCGAGGCCACCGATTTGCCGGAGTGAAATTTAAACGGCAGCAGCCACTGGGAAGCTACATTGTTGATTTCGTATGTTTTGAAGCCAGACTGGTGATTGAGATAGACGGCGGGCAGCATTTGGAAAGTGGATACGACAAGCTGCGTGACGAGTGGCTTTGCGGGCAGGGATTTCGGGTGATCAGATTCTGGAATAATGAGGTGTTGGGGCAGGCGGAGTCCGTGATGGAAAAGATTATTGAAGTATTAGCCCCCTCTCCCCAACCCCTCTCCCACGAGGGGAGAGGGACTAAGTTGCTTGAGCGCGTGCGCTGGCGCTGCCGGCGCGGCCTGCTGGAACTGGATATCGTATTGGGGCGTTTCATCGAGCAGCGCTATGCGGCGATGGATGATGTGCAGCGTGTGGTCTTCGATGAATTGCTGGATATGCCGGACACGGAACTGTGGGACGTGATCACCGGCAACAAGGAACCGCCCCATGCGCATCAGCGCGTGGTGCTGGAGTGGTTGAAGGAAGTTTGAACGAAACGAGGTTTGAAAATAATGGAAAGCAAACGTAACGCAACACTGACCCTGGATGATGGTCGCACCGTGGAGCTGCCGATCCTGTCCGGTACGCTCGGGCCCGATGTGATCGATATCCGTGGCTTGAGCAAGCTGGGGGTGTTTACCTACGACCCGGCGTTCTTCGCCACGGCCAGTTGCAACTCGGCCATCACCTTCATCGACGGCGATGCCGGCCTGCTTTATTACCGCGGCTATCCCATCGAGCAGCTGGCCGAGCAATCCGACTTCCTGGAAGTCTGCTACCTGTTGCTGAACGGCGAGTTGCCCACTGCATCGCAAAAGACCGAATTCGGCCAGATCATCAGCCGCCACACCATGGTGCATGACCAGCTGGCGCGCTTCTTTAACGGCTTCCGCCGCGATGCGCACCCGATGGCGGTGATGGTCGGCGTGGTCGGCGCGTTGTCGGCTTTCTATCACGATTCGCTGGATATCAGTAATCCGCAGCATCGCACGGTCTCGGCCCACCGCCTGCTGGCCAAGGTGCCGACCATCGCGGCAATGGCCTACAAGTACAACATCGGCGAACCGTTCATGTACCCGAAGAACAAGTTCGGTTATGTGGAGAACTTCATGTACATGATGTTCGCCACCCCCGCCGAGGAATACGAGCCGAACCCGGTGCTGGTGCGTGCGCTGGAACGCATCTTCATCCTGCATGCCGACCACGAGCAGAACGCCTCCACCTCGACCGTGCGTCTGGCCGGCTCTTCCGGTGCCAACCCGTTCGCCTGTATCGCTTCCGGCATCGCCGCCTTGTGGGGGCCGGCTCACGGCGGTGCGAACGAGGCCGCATTGAAGATGCTGGAAGAGATCGGCGACGTGTCGCGCGTGAAGGACTACGTGCAGGGCGTGAAGGACAAGAAGTACAAGCTGATGGGTTTCGGTCACCGCGTCTACAAGAACATGGACCCGCGTGCCGCGGTGATGCGCCAGACCTGCTATGAAGTGCTCAAGGAACTCAAGCTGGAGAACAACACGGCTGTTCGAGCTGGCGATGGAACTGGAAAAGACCGCGCTGAGCGATCCGTATTTCATCGAGCGCAAACTGTATCCGAACGTGGACTTCTATTCCGGCATCGTGCTGCGCGCGGTGGGCATCCCGACCAATATGTTCACCGTGATCTTCGCGCTGGCACGCACCATCGGCTGGGTGTCGCAATGGAACGAGATGATCGGCGACGTCGAACAGAAGATCGGTCGTCCGCGCCAGTTGTATCGCGGTGCGGTACGGCGCGATTTCGTCCCGCTCTCCAAACGATAAGCGATTCGAGGTGGATCATGAATGCGCCGTCCAGCAACTATCTGCAGATGATGCAGAGCACGTCCCTGTTATCCGGCGGCAACAATGCCTTTGTCGAAAGCCTGTACGAGGACTATCTGCGCGATGCGTCTTCCGTTCCGGCGGAATGGCGTAGCTATTTCGACAAGCTGCAGGCCGCAAGTGCCCGGCAGGATGTGGCGCACAGTGCCATCCAGCGTGGCTTCCTCGAACTGGGCAGGCAGCAGGCCGAGTCCGTCGTGCATGCCGACGACGCGCGCAAACAGGCTTCCGTGCTGCAACTGATCAATGCCCACCGTTTCCTCGGTGTGCGCATCGCCAATCTCGATCCGCTCAATCGTCACGCCAAACCGCAGATCGCCGAGCTGAATCCGGCTTATTACAGCCTCGAAGAGTCCGATTTCGACACCAGCTTCAATACCGGTTCGCTGGTGGGCGGATCGCGCATGACGCTGCGCGAGATCATGCAACGGCTGCGGCGCATCTATTGCGGCAGCGTCGGTGCCGAGTACATGTATATCAGCAACATCGCCCAGAAACGCTGGATACAGAATCGGCTCGAGGGTGAACGCGGCGAAGAGGAATATCCGGCGGAAACGAAACGGCGCATCCTCGAACGCCTGACCGCGGCCGAGACGCTGGAGCGTTACCTGCACACCAAATATGTCGGACAGAAACGCTTCTCGCTGGAAGGCGGCGAGACGCTGATCCCGCTGCTGCACCACCTGCTGCAGCGCGCAGGGGGACACGGCGTGAAGGAGACCGTCATCGGCATGGCGCATCGCGGGCGCCTGAACGTGCTGGTAAATACCCTGGGCAAGCTGCCGAAGGTGCTGTTCGCCGAGTTCGAGGGCATCCACCAGAAGCATCTTGTCTCCGGCGACGTGAAATACCACCAGGGATTCTCGTCCGATATCTCCACGCCGGGCGGCCCCATGCACATCACGCTGGCCTTCAACCCGTCGCATCTGGAGATCGTCAACCCGGTGGTGGAAGGGGCGGTGCGCGCCCGCCAGCACCGGCGCAAGGATATTGAAGGCAAGCAGGTGCTGCCGCTACTGCTGCACGGAGACGCCGCTTTCCCCGGGCAGGGCGTGAATCAGGAAACATTCAACCTGTCGCAGACCCGCGGCTATCGCACCGGCGGCACCGTGCATATCGTGGTCAACAACCAGATCGGCTTCACCACCTCGGATGCGCGCGACACCCGCTCCTCGCTGTATTGCACCGACGTGGCCAAGATGATCGATGCGCCGATATTCCATGTGAATGCGGACGATCCGGAAGCCGTGCTGTTCATCACCGAGCTCGCGCTCGATTTCCGCATGCAGTTCGGCAAGGACGTGATCATCGACATGGTGTGCTTCCGCAAGCTGGGGCACAACGAACAGGACGAGCCGCTGGTCACGCAGCCGTTCATGTACCGCTACATCAACCAGCATCCCGGTACGCGGGCCGTGTATGCCAAGCGGCTGGTGGAGCAAGGGGTGGTGTCGGCAGACGAACCAGATGTGATGATCACCGATTATCGCCGCGCGATGGATGAAGGGCGCGATCCGCTGCATTCCGCACTTGAGAATTACTGGTTCGAATACGGCGTCAGCTGGTCCAGATACAAGGGCGACGTGCCCTGGAACATCGCAGTCGATACCGCGGTGCCGCTCCCGCGCCTGCAACAGCTGGCCGAACGCCTGACGACGATTCCGGCAAATTTCAAGCTGCACGCTCGCGTCGAGAAGATCATCGCCGACCGTGCCGCAATGGGCAAGGGCGAACTGCCGTTGGATTGGGGCATGGCCGAAAACCTCGCCTACGCCAGCCTGGTGACCGAGGGCTACCCGATCCGACTGTCCGGCGAGGATTGCGGGCGCGGCACGTTCTTCCATCGCCATGCCGTGCTGCACGACCAGAACCGGGTGCAGTTCGACCAGGGCTACCACATCCCGCTGCAGAACATCGCGCCAGACCAGTCGGATTTCATCGTCATCGATTCCATCCTGTCGGAAGAAGCGGTGCTGGCGATTCGAATATGGCTACGCCACCGCCGAGCCGGATACGCTGACCATCTGGGAGGCGCAGTTCGGCGATTTTGCCAACGGCGCGCAGGTGGTCATCGACCAGTTCATCACCTCGGGCGAGGCCAAGTGGGGCAGGCTGTGCGGCCTCACCATGCTGTTGCCGCACGGCTACGAAGGACAGGGGCCGGAGCACTCTTCCGGGCGTATCGAGCGCTACCTGCAACTGTGCGCCGACTACAACATCCAGGTGTGCATCCCGTCCAATCCGGCACAGATATTCCATTTGCTGCGCCGCCAGATGCTGCGTCCGACGCGCAAGCCGCTGATCGTGTTCACGCCCAAGAGCCTGCTGCGCAGCAAGGATGCCGCATCGAAGCTTGCGGATCTTGCGCAGGGCGGCTTCCAATCGGTCATCGGCGAGGTGGATGCGCTGCAAGCGGACAAGGTGCGCCGCATCATCGCCTGCAGCGGCAAGGTGTACTACGACCTGCTCAAGGCGCGGGGCGAGCGCGGCATCACGGATATGGCCATCATCCGGCTGGAGCAACTCTATCCCTTCCCGCATGAGGATTTCACCGCACAGATCGCCGCCTATCCGAACGCCAGCGAAGTGCTGTGGTGCCAGGAAGAACCGGGCAACCAGGGGGCGTGGCACCGCATCCAGCATTACCTGCTGCGCCACATGCGCCCCGGCATGAAACTGGGCTATGCCTTGCGCCCGTCCTCTGCCTCGCCTGCAGCGGGTTACCTTGCCGTGCATAACGAACAGCAGAAGGCAGTGATCGATGCTGCCTTCCGTCCCGATCTTGATATCAAGCCCACACCAGGAGCACACCATGAGCATCATTGAAGTCAAAGTCCCGCAGCTTTCCGAATCGGTGTCCGAAGCGACGCTGCTGACCTGGAACAGGAAGGCCGGCGAGGCGGTGAAAGAAGGCGAGAACCTGATCGATATCGAAACCGACAAGGTGGTGCTCGAATTGCCGGCGATCAAAAGCGGCGTGCTGGCCAAGATCATCAAGGCAGATGGCGCGAAAGTGACCAGCGGCGAAGTCATCGCCCAGATCGATACGGAAGGCGTCGCACAGGCAGCGGCACCCGCCGCCGTGAGCCCAGCCAAGACTGCGGCGCAAGCAGCCGCGGCCTCTCCTTCGGCGCGCAAACTGGCGCATGCCAACGATGTGGATACGGCCAGCCTGCAGGGCAGCGGCCGCCACGGCCTGGTGACCAAGGAGGATGTGCGGGGGGCCGTGCAGCAAGCCGCCCCGGTGAGCCCGCCCGCCGTCGCGCCAGTCGCCGTGCCGGCTGGCGACCGTCCCGAGCAGCGCGTGCCGATGACCCGCATCCGCCAGCGCATCGCCGAACGCCTGCTGCAGTCGCAGGCCAACGCGGCCATCCTGACCACCTTCAACGAAGTGAACATGCAGCCGGTGATCGAGCTGCGCAACAAATACAAGGATGCATTCGAGAAGAAGCATGGCGTGAAGCTCGGTTTCTCCTCGTTCTTCGTCAAGGCGGCGGTGCTGGCCTTGCAGAAGTTCCCCGTCGTCAACGCATCGGTCGACGGCACGGACGTCATCTATCACGGTTACTTCGACATCGGCGTGGCCATCGGTAGCGAGCGCGGCCTGGTCGTGCCCATCCTGCGCGATGCCGACCAGATGTCCTTTGCCGACATCGAAAGGCGTATCGCCGACTTTGCCGCGCGCGCCAAGGAAGGCAAGCTCACCATGGAAGAGTTGAGCGGCGGCACCTTCTCGATCACCAACGGCGGCGTGTTCGGCTCCATGCTGTCCACGCCCATCATCAACCCGCCGCAGAGCGCCATTCTCGGCATTCACGCCACCAAGGACCGGCCGGTGGCCGAGAACGGGCAGGTGGTCATCCGGCCGATGAACTATCTCGCCTTGTCTTACGATCATCGCATCATCGACGGGCGCGAGGCAGTGCAGTTCCTTGTCACGATCAAGGAAGCGCTGGAATTTCCGGGGCGGGTGTTGCTTGATCTCTAGGCAACCACATCTTTGCGCAGCGACAGCCAGGTGACCAATTGAAACATCGTCCACACATGGGGAGGATCAATCTGGTGCTGGCCGTTACGGTGCTGGTGGTGCTGTCGTACGTCGTCTGGCTGTTCAGCGCGGGCATAGAAAACAAGCCCGTCATCAAGATCGGCGTGCTGCATTCGCTCAGCGGGACCATGGCGGCGAGCGAAACGCCGCTGGTGGATGCGGTGCGTCTGGCGGTGGAAGAGGCCAACCAATCGGGCGGCGTGAACGGCGCGCAGATCGAGATGGTCGTCAGCGGACTGCCGTTCGGATGCGGACTATTGTGCGCAACAGGCCGAGCAACTGATCACGCATGACGGGGTGCAGGCACTGTTCGGCTGCTGGACTTCCGCCTGCCGCAAAGCAGTCAAGACGGTGGTCGAAAGGTATCACCATCTGCTGTTCTACCCGGTGCAATACGAAGGGATGGAGCAGTCGCCCGACATCATCTATACCGGAGCAGTACCCAACCAGCAGATCATCCCGATGGTGGCCTGGGCGTTGCGGCATCGCGGCAAGCGCGTCTAGCTGATCGGTTCGGATTATGTGTTTCCGCGCACGGCGAACCAGATCGTCAAGAAACTGTTGCGGGCCCAGGGCGGGCAACTGGTGGCGGAACGCTACGTGCCGCTGGGCGAGCACGAACATGGACAAGTTCGCCCGCGAGATCGCAGCGCAGCATCCGGATTTCGTGCTGAACACCCTGAACGGCGACAGCAATCTTTATTTCTTCCGCGCGCTGCGCAAGGCCGGTGTCCGCGCCGAAGATATCCCGGTGTTCTCCACCAGCATCGCCGAAGTGGAACTGGCAGAGATGGGGCCGGAGCTGATGGCCGGACATTATGCGGCGTGGAATTATTTCCAGAGCGTGCAGAGCGAACGAGAACCGCGCTTTCATCGAACGCTTCCGCCGCCGCTTCGGCCAGCAACGCGTGCTGGACGACCCGATGGAGGCGGCCTATATCGGGGTGCAACTGTGGGTGAACTGCCGTGCGCAGGGCGGGGACGCTGGACATGACCACCGTGAAGACCGTGCTGGCACAGCAGTCGCTGGATGCGCCGGAAGGCATCGTGGCGGTGGATGCCGCTACGCGGCATCTGTGGAAGCAGGTGCGCATCGGCAAGGCGCGTGCCGACGGGCAGTTCGAAATCGTCTGGCAATCCGGGCACAGCATCGCGCCCGCGCCTTTTCCGTTCTTCATTCCCTATGCCGAGCGCGGTGAACTGACGGGAGAGCGCGCCATGAAGATCTCGACGCGCCTGTTACTGTTGTTCCTGGCAGTGGCCGTGCTGCCGCTGGCGCTGCTCGGCTATTTCAACCTGCAACAGAACGAAGCGACGTTGCGCAGCGAAGCGCTGGGCAGCGTGTCCGACCTGGCGGACAAGAAGGTCAGTGCAGGTAAAGGACTATCTGGCTGAGCGGAGGCGCGATGTGGCATGCTCTGGCGGAGAATAAATCGACGGAAGAGGCATTGACGACCTTGTCGCAAGCCTATGCTGACATCATCGCCGGACTCCGCGGAATACGGAGCGATCACACGGCAATTCGACCGTGAATTCGCTGCCTTCATCGACGATGGCTCGATGTTCTACGATGTGTTCCTGATCTCCCCGCAGGGTGAGATCGTCTATACCCACAAGCACGAGGCGGACTTCGCCACCAACCTGCTCAACGGCCCGTACCGTGATTCCCAGCTGGCAAACGTGTTCCGCGAGACCCTGATGACGCTGGGCAGCGGCCTTTCCAGCTTTGAGAGTTATGCCCCTTCCAGGCAGCCCGCAGCATTCATCACCGCACCGATCATGCACAACGGGGTGTTCGCCGGTGAGTGTTGGCCGTGCAACTGACGATCTCGAAGATATACGAAGTGGCCGGCGATCAGGTCGGCCTGGGCGCAGAGCGGGGAAACCGTGCTGGCCCGGCGCATCGACCAGCAACATGCCATGTATATCGCCCCGCTCAAGCGCGAGACGGAATTGGAGTTACTGAAACCGAGAGACTTCGGCAAGGTGCCGTTCATCATGCGTCAGCGCATTGTCCGGCACCAGCGGGAGCGGCGTTGACAAAGATTATCGCGGCATCCCGGTGGTCGCTGCCTGGCGCTACCTGCCCGGACTGGATTGGGGCATGGTGGTCAAGATGGATGCGAACGAGGTGTTCGCACCCATCGCACGACAGCGGATCGCTGATGCTGGAAGTGCTGGTCGGATTGCTGCTGTTCGCCGGGCATCGTGGCGTACTACTTCGGGCGCCAGATCAGTGCCGCGATCGACGGGCTGGCGCGGGCAGCAAACGAAGTGGCCAAGGGCAATCTGGCGAAACGGGTGGATGAAGCAGTGCCGGGCGAACTGGGTCTGCTCGCATCGGCGTTCAATCACATGGCCGGCGAATTGCAGGAATCGTATGCCACGCTGGAGAGCCGCGTCGAGGAACGTACGCGCGAGCTGAATGTCACCAACGAGCAGTTGCAGGAAGAGATCGTCGAACGCGAGCACACCGAGGCGGCGCTGCGCGACAACCAGGTCGAACTGCAGCGCAACCAGGATCTGCTCAATGAAGCGCAACGGCTGGGGCATCTGGGCAGCTGGGAACTGAACCTGGTCACGGGTGAACTGCGCTGGTCGGACGAGATATACCGCATGTTCGAACTTGATCCGTTGAAGTTCACGCCCTTCCTACGAGAACTTCCTGAACGTGATCCATCCGGATGACCGGGACAAGGTGAACCAGGCCTATACGCAATCGTTGCAAGACCGCCGTCCTTACGATGTGACGCACCGGCTGCTTCTTCCCGGACGGCAGCATCAAGTGGGTGCGCGAGCACTGCAACAGCGAATTCGACGAATCGGGCAAGCCCTTGCGTTCGGTGGGGGCGGTGCAGGACATCACCGAGCAGATAGCTCTCGGAAGAGAGTCTGCGCATCGCCGCGGCCACCTTCGAGACGCATGAGGGCATCATGGTCACCGATGCGCATGCCAATATCCTGCGCGTCAACACCGCTTTCCAGGAGATCACCGGTTACAGCGCAGAAGAAGTGCTGGGCAAGAATCCGCGCATTCTCAGCTCGGGCCGGCAGAGCAAGGAGTTCTATGCCGAGATGTGGCAGCAGCTGACCGCGCAAGGGACATGGTCCGGCGAGATCTGGGACCGGCGCAAGAACGGCGAGATCTACCCGAAATGGCTGACCATCACGGCAGTGAAGAACGAGAGCGGGAAAGTCACCGAGTACGTCGCCATCTTCAGCGACATCACCGCGCGCAAGCAGGCCGAGGAGGAGATACGCAACCTGGCCTTCTACGATGCGCTGACCGGACTGCCGAACCGGCGGTTGCTGCTGGACCGGTTCCAGCTGGCGCTGTCGGTATCGGCGCGCAGCCATCATTGCGGCGCCCTGCTGTTCCTCGACATGGACAAGTTCAAGACGCTGAACGATACGCTGGGACACGATTACGGCGACCTGATGCTGATCGAGGTGGGCGCAGCGCATCCAGGCCTGCGTGCGCGATACCGACACGGTGGCGCGGCTGGGCGGCGACGAGTTCGTGGTGCTGCTCGAAGAAGTCGGCACGAGCATGCAGGATGCCTCGCAAAAGGTCGCATTGATCGCCGAGAAGATCCGTGTTGCGCTGGCCGAGCCCTATCAGATCAAGGGGCATGAGTTCCACAGTTCGCCCAGCATCGGCGTCAGCATCTATTACGGCAATGCAGCAGTCGGTCGATACGCTGATGAAACAGGCGGACATGGCGATGTATCAGGCCAAGGATTCCGGGCGCAACGCGGTGCGGTTCTTCGATCCGGTCGATGCAGCACGCGGTCGAGACGCGCGCTCGCAGCTCGAGGCGGATCTGCGCGGTGCGTTGCCGAACCAGCAGTTGCATCTGTATTACCAGATCCAGGTCGATGCCGATCATCGTCCGATCGGGCGCGGAGGCGCTGATCCGCTGGATACATCCCGAGCGCGGCATGGTGTCGCCAGTGCAGTTCATCCCGGTCGCGGAGGAGAGTTCGCTGATCCTCGATATCGGACACTGGGTGATCGAGACGGCATGCCGCCAACTTGCCGCTGTGGGCGCAAGACGAACAGATGCGCCATCTGCGGCTGGCGGTCAACGTCAGCGCACAGCAGTTCAGGCTGCACGACTTCGTCGAGACGGTTGCAGGGCTCGCTCGCCAGGCACAGCATCGTTCCGGAACGGCTGAAACTGGAGTTGACCGAGAGCGTGGTGCTGGAAGATATCGCCGATCGTGGCGACCAAGATGCATGCGCTTGAAGGCACTGGGTGTGAAACTGTCGCTGGACGATTTCGGCACCGGCTATTCCTCGCTGGCCTACCTGAAGCAGCTGCCGCTCGACCAGATCAAGATCGACCAGAGTTTCGTGCGTGACGTCATCACCGATCCCAGCGATGCCGTGATGGTGAAGACCATCATCGACATGGCGCAGAACTTCCGCCTGAACGTGATCGCCGAAGGCGTGGAGACCGAGGCGCAGCTGGCCTTCCTCAAGCAGAACGAATGCATGGCCTATCAGGGTTACCTGTTCGGCAAGCCGGTGCCGGTGGCGGAATTCGAAACCCTGGTCCGGAAAATGAGCCAATAGGAGACAGTATTGAACTCGCGATTCTTGTCATACCGGATCGATCAGCAGGACGGCCGGTCTTCCGGGCATTTCGTCGATATGGCGCTGGACGACCTCGATGACGGCGAGGTCGTCATCCACGCGCATTATTCCAGCGTGAACTACAAGGATGCGCTTGCTGCGACCGGCGCGGGCAAGGTCATTCGCCGCTTTCCCTGCGTGGGCGGCATCGATGTATCCGGCGTGGTGGCGAGCTCGACAGATTCACGCTTCAAGGCCGGCGATTCGGTGCTGGTCACCGGCTATGACATGGGCGTGGCGCATGACGGCGGCTTTGCCGAATATGTGCGGGTCCCGGCGGACTGGGTGGTGCCGCTGCCATTGAACCTGACGCTGTTCGAGGCGATGGCCTTGGGTACGGCCGGATTCACCGCGGCGCTCGCCATTCATCGGCTGGAACAGAACGAACTGTCGCCGGACAAGGGCAAGGTGATCGTCACCGGCGCCACCGGCGGCGTCGGCAGCCTGGCGATCCTGCATGCTGTCGCAACTCGGGTTACCGTGTGGTCGCGCTGACCGGCAAGGACTGGCGAGCACGACTACCTGAAAGTCGCTGGGTGCGAGCGAGATATTGCCGCGCGACGGGATCGACCTGAACAGCACGCGCCCGCTGGAAAAAGCACAGTGGGCGGGGGCGCTGGATGCGGTCGGTGGCGACACGCTGGCCTGGCTGTTGCGCACCATGCAGCAGGATGGCGCCATCGCCAGCTTCGGCAATGCCGGCGGCGCCGAACTGCACACTACAGTGTTCCCGTTCATCCTGCGCGGGGTGAAATTGCTGGGCGTGGATTCCGCAGCGACAGCCATGCCCTTGCGCAAACAGATATGGCAACGCCTGGCGGGCGAATTGAAACCGCTCCAGCTGGAACAGCTGGCGCACACCGTTCCGTTCGCAAAGTTGCCGGAGGTTTTCCCCGCCATGCTGCGCGGTGAGGCACGCGGCCGCACCGTGGTACAAATCGCTGGCAGTTGAATACCTCTCGGTTATAATGCGCGCCCTTTCACGCGCGGAAGTGGCGGAATTGGTAGACGCACTGGATTTAGGTTCCAGCGCCGCAAGGTGTGCAGGTTCGAGTCCTGTCTTCCGCACCAGACAATGATCCCGTTGACCGGACTGGTCAGCGGGATTTTTTGTTTATCCATACATGCCAGAGCTGATCGCGTGGCAGGCAAGCCCCCGTAGATTTTCTCCTACAGTGTTCACCCTAGTCGAAAATACAGGTTCCCCTGCATGCGGGAATACAGTGAGTTGCCCATAGCCCATTACAGTCCCCGTGACTATTCTTCGCTCCAACCAAGGGAGGACAGTCATGTGGCACTGCACAAAGAGACCCATATCCGCTCCTGAAGCGGTCACCGGATTCACCCTGCTGGAACTGCTGGTGGTGATGGTCATCATCGGCTTGCTGGCCGGTTATGTCGGACCGAAGTATTTCGCCCAGGTCGGAAAATCGGAAATCAAGGTGGCAAAGGCCCAGTTGGTCGCGCTGGACAAGGCGCTGGACCAGTACCGTCTCGATACCGGCCATTACCCGTCGTCCGATCAGGGGCTGGCGGCGCTGAATGCAGCGCCGCCCAACGAGCCCAAGTGGGACGGTCCCTACCTGAAGAAGGCGGTGCCGATGGACCCGTGGGGCAATCCCTATCTCTACAAGATCCCGAGCGAACATGGCGGCGAGTTCGACCTGTACTCCTATGGCAAGGACGGGCAACCCGGCGGTGAAGGCGAAGCGGCGGATATCTACAACTGATATCCGCCAAGGAGGCACTCATGCGTTTTGAGGTGAAAGTGGTGCGGGCAGGGAGCAGACGTGGTCGCCATGTCGTTCGACGCGGTCGATGCGGACGATGCAGCCGGGCAGGCGCAGGCGCAGGGTTACGACGTGCTGTCGGTGAAGGCGCGCCGGCACGGGCTGAAATGGCTGCCGGCAGGCGGCGCCAGATTCTCGCTGATGCTGTTCAGCCAGGAACTGCGCGCCTTGCTCGATGCCGGCCTGACCCAGGTCGAGGCGCTGGAGACCATGGTGGAGAAAGAGCGCCATCCGCACAACCGCAACATCCTGCAGCGCATCATCGAGAAGCCTGTATGAAGGACATCCGCTGTCGTATGCCCTGCAACAGTTTCCGGAAATATTCCCGCCGCTGTACATCGCCACCATCCACGCCAGCGAGAAGACCGGCGACCTCGACGAGTCGCTCGCGCGCTACATCGACTACCAGTCGCGCATGGATGTGGTGCGCAAGAAGATCGTCAGCGCCTCGATCTATCCCATGCTGCTGCTGGGCGCCGGTGCGGCTGGTGACGCTGTTCCTGATGCTGTATGTGGTGCCCAGGTTCAGCAAGGTGTACGAGGACATCGGCAGCGACCTGCCGTTCATGTCGCGCATGCTGATGCAATGGGGGCAGATGCTGGAAACGCACCGCACGCTGGTGATCGCGGCGATCGCGGGTGTGCGCGGCGGGCATTGCCTACATGGTCACGCGGCCGGGCTTCCGGCAATGGGTGATGCGCACGCTGTGGCGCATCCCGGCGGTCGGCGAGCGCATCCGCGTGTACCAGCTGGCGCGCTTCTACCGCACGCTGGGCATGCTGCTGCGCGGCGGCATTCCCATCGTCACCGCGCTGGAGATGGTCTCCGGCCTGCTGGAGCAGGCGCTGCGCAGCCAGCTCGCGCTGGCGTCCGACTGCATACGTGAGGGGCAGCCGATCTCCTATGCGATGGAAACCTACGGGCTGACCACGCCGGTCGCGCTGCGCCTGCTGCGCGTGGGCGAGCATACCGGCGGCATGGGCGAGATGACGGAGCGCATCGCCAACTTTCTACGACGAAGAGATGGCGCGCTGGGTGGACTGGTTCACCCGCCTGTTCGAACCGCTGCTGATGGCGTTCATCGGCCTGGTGATCGGGGTCATCGTGATCCTGATGTATTTCCCTATCTTTGAACTTGCCGGGAGCATCCAATGAACATGATGGAACAACTGGAAGTGTCGGTCATCGCGCTGGAGCAGATACGTGCCGCACGGGTGGAATCGGCGAAGACGCACCAGCCGGTGTGCAAGGTGCTGGAAGAGAGCCTGGCGCTTGCCGCCGGGACAGTTCATGGAGGTGCTGGGGGCGACGCTGCATTTCCCGGTGCTGGGCATGGAGGCGCTGTACCGGCTGGAGCCCGACTTTCGACGTCATCTCGTTCGGCGATGCGCTGGAGCATGAATGCCTGGCGCTGCGCAACGCCGAAGGGCAGTTGCTGGTGGTGTTCGGCGATCCTTTCGATACGCGCCTGCAGGCCTGGGTCGAGGAGCATGTGCAGCAGCATTTCGAATGGTATCTGGCGCACTCCGTCCGACATCGCGGCCTTCCTGACGCGGCACGAGGAAAGCATGCGCGCGATGGACAGCGTGATCGCCAGCAGCGGCAGCACCGCGCGCAACGGCCAGCGCGTCGACGATCTGTCGCTGAAGAGCATCGGCGAAGAGACCAGCACCGTGGTCAAGCTGGTGCACTCGACCCTGTACGACGCGCTGAACCTGGAAGCCAGCGACATCCACCTGGAGACCGGGCCCATCGGGCCTCATCATCAAATACCGCATCGACGGCGTGCTCAACACCATGAACACGGTGGAGGGCGTGGACCTGGCCGAGCAGGTCATCTCGCGCATCAAGATCATTTCCGAACTCGACATCGCCGAGCGGCGCGTGCCGCAGGACGGCCGCTTCAAGGTCACGATCCGCGGGCGCGAGGTCGATTTTCGCGTGTCCATCATGCCCTGCATCTTCGGCGAGGATGCGGTGCTGCGCATCCTCGACAAGAAGACCCTGTCCGACCAGGCCAACGGCCTGCGCCTGGATTCGCTGGGCTTCGACGACCAGGCCATCGCCATGCTGCGCCAGCTGGCGAACGCGCCCTACGGCATGATGCTGGTCACCGGCCCCACCGGTTCCGGCAAGACCACCACGCTGTACGGCGCGATCAACGAGATCAACCACGGCCAGGACAAGATCGTCACCATCGAAGACCCGGTGGAATACCAGCTGCCCGGCGTGCTGCAGATCCCGGTCAACGAAAAGAAGGGGCTGACCTTCGCGCGCGGGCTGCGCTCCATCCTGCGCCACGACCCGGACAAGATCATGGTCGGCGAGATCCGCGATCCGGAGACCGCGCAGATCGCCATCCAGTCCGCGCTCACCGGCCACCTGGTGCTGACCACGGTGCACGCCAACAACGTGTTCGACGTGATCGGCCGTTTCATGCACATGGGCGTCGATCTCTACAGCTTCGTCTCGGCGATCAACGGCATCCTGGCGCAGCGGCTGGTGCGCATCAACTGCCCGCATTGCACGATCGCGGTCACTCCGGATGAGCAGCTGCTGATCGCTTCCGGCCTCGATCCGGAAAAGATCAGCCTGGAGAACGACTTCGATTTTCGCATCGGCCGCGGCTGCGGCCAGTGCCGCGGCAGCGGCTTCAAGGGGCGCAAGGCCATCGCCGAACTGTTGTACCTGAACGACGAACTGCGCGAAATGATCGTCGCGCGCGAACCGGTGCGCCGCCTGAAGGAACTCGCGCGCCGCAACGGCACGCGCTTCCTGCGCGAAGCGGCGCTCGACCTGGTGCGCAGCGGCGAAACCACCTTACAGGAGATCAATCGTGTCACTTTTGTCGCGTGATGAGATACGGATCACCTTGGGCCCGGAGCGGGTGTGGCTGGAGCGCATGCGGGGCGGCATTCGGCGCGGCGCGGTGACCACTCACGCCGTACCCTGCGATATCCCCGCGAGCGACGAGATGCCGTGGGCAAAGTCGCTGGAAAGCCTGGCGTGGGGACTGCGCAAGCTGGAAGGCGCCAAGGTCGATGCGACGGTGGTGCTATCCAATCACTTCGTGCGCTATGCGCTGGTGCCGTGGAGCGAGCAGATCAGCGGGCAGGATGAAGAGCAGGCATTCATCCGCCATTGTTTCACCCAGACCTATGGCGAGCATGCCCAAGGCTGGGCATTCCGCATGAGCCCCGGCGGCTACGGCGAGATGCAGGTGGCCAGCGCAATCGACCAGGGGCTGCTGGACGGTCTTGAACGCGTTGCCGCAACGCATGGCTTGCGGCTGGTTTCGCTGCAGCCGCATTTCATGACGGCATTCAACCAATGGCGCCATCGTTTGCTTGACCCGGCCCCCTGGTTCGTCGTGGCCGAACCGGGCAGGCTATGCGTGTCGCAATTGCAGCAGGGACACTGGAGCAGCCTGCGGACAGTGAAGGTCGGCGAAGATTGGCAGCAGGCGCTGAGGAAATTGCTGGAGCGGGAATTGCTGGTCTCGGAGTCCGGTCTGGAACGCGGCATCGTCTACTTTTCCGGCCCGGAGCTCGTCAGCGCAGCCGCCTTGCCGGGCTGGAGGGTTTACCAGCTGCAGGTCCCCGAGGATTCCGTGCCGCACAGCAGAATCGATCTGACTCTGAACCAGGATGAGGAGTAACGCGATGCGCCCCCTGTCCCTCGATTACCGGCGTGGCAGCCTTATCCAGCACCGGATCGGCATGGGCGTGCTGGCGCTGGCGCTGATGGTTATCGTGGCGATGGGGGGGTACTACCGGAATCTGACCGGGCAGTCGGCGCGGCTCGAATTGCAGGTTGCAAAGGTCGGACAGAAGCTGCATCGCGGGGCGTGCGCGCGGCGATGCCGGCGGCAGCCGATGCGCAGCAGGCCGGTGTCGAGATCAAGGCTGCCAACGAGGTGATCATGCAACTGACCTTGCCCTGGAACGAGCTGTTCAACGCACTGGAAGAAACGAACACCAGCGATATTGCGCTGCTGGGTATAGAGCCCGACTCCAGGAAGCGGGTGGTGCGACTGAGCGGCGAAGCGAAGAATGCAGCGGCCTTGCTCGAATACATCCGCCTGTTGCAGGCGAACAAGGCGATGTCGTCCGTTTACCTCCGGCAGCAGCAGGTGCAGGAACAGAATCCCGAAAAACCGATACGTTTCACATTGGATGCATCATGGACCTGACCCGGCTGAAAATGGCGAAGTGGCATCTGCGTATCTGGAAAGAACGCATGACCTGGCCCTGGCTGGCCGCCGGCGGCCTGCTGGCGTTCGCTGCCGGGTTCTATCTCTCGATGGTCTATCCCGCGCAGAGTGAGCTGGAATCGATGCGCCGCAACCTGAGCGCCTTGCAGGAGGAGGCGCGCCTTGCCGACAGCCACAAGGACAAGCTGTCCCAACTTGTCACACCGGCCCAGTTGGTGGCGTACTACCAATTCTTTCCTTCCGAACGCAGCATCCCGGACTGGATAGAAAAGATCTCCGCCATCGCCGCCGGCAACAGGTTGAAGCTGCGCCAGGCAGAGTATCAGGTCATCCGCGACAAGAGCGGCAGGCTGCTGCTCTATCAGATCACGCTGCCGGTCAAGGGAAGTTACCCTGACCTGCGCAGTTTCATCGAAGGGGTGCTGGCCGCCGTGCCCTTTGCATCGCTCGATAACGTGAAGTTCGAGCGCCAGAAGATCGGCGATGAGGATCTGGTGGGCAGATTGCAGATCACCTTGCATCTGGGGCGGGAATCATGAGCGCGCCAGCAATGTTGCGGATGTGGCTGGCGGCAGGGTTGCTGATCCCGCTCATCAGCCATGCGTTCGCCCGCGATGACAGTGCCCGGGCCTTGCCGGAAAAACAGGTGACGGAAAAAAAGACGGATGCCGCCGCGCCGTTCTCCGGGCTGGACAAGATCGGCAAGCGCGCCACGCTGGACCACAAGGCGGTTGATATCTTCAAGGGCAAATCCTGGTATGTGCCGCCGCCGAAACCGAAGCCGAAACCGCCGCCGCCCCCGCCGCCACCGCCCCCTCCGACCGCGCCGCCCATGCCTTACGCGTTCATGGGCAGTTACCAGGGGGAGGACGGGCGGATGATCTTTTTCCTGACCCGCGGGGACAAGGTGTACTCAGTCTCTTCCGGCGATGTGATTGATGGCATTTACCGTGTAGGAGAGGTCGTTTCGGGCCAGCTTGTCCTGATCTATCTGCCATTGAACATCCAGCAAACCATCAACATCGGGGAGGCATCATGATGATCAATTTCAAAAATAATAAATGGATGCTGTTCTTGTCGATGGCCACGATACTCATCAGCTGTGCCGAGCCGCCAGTGCGGCTGAATCTGACCGACGAAGGGCATATCGAAGAAGGTCTGGCCAGATTGCAGCAGGTGTCACAGAAGGAGCCGAGCAATCTGGATCGACGGGCCGACTATATCCGCGAACGCGAACGGGCCGTGGATTACCTGCTGTTGCTGGGTGACCGCATGCGCGAGCAGGGACGCAGTACCGAGGCGACCGAATATTTCCAGCGGGTGCTGGCGATCGATCCGGAGAATGCGCACGCCAGGGAAGGCATTGCCGCCATCGAGACAGCCAAGCGCCAGGACGATGTGATGGTGGCAGCGCACGCCCTGTTCGACAAGGGAGACCTGGATGCTGCGCTTAGCAAGCTGCAGTCCATCTTCAAGGAAAACCCCACCCATGCCGAGGCGCTCTCCTTGCGTCGCGAGATCGAAGATACGAAGACCAGGAACAATCAGATGCTGGTGCCGACCCTGAAGTCGAAGTTCAAGCAGCCGGTCACGCTGCAATTCAGGGACGCCAACCTGAAGATGGTGTTCGAGGCGCTTTCGCGCACCAGCGGCATCAACATCCTGCTGGATCGCGACCTGCGCAGCGATCTCAAGACCAGCATCTTCGTGACCAATACCTCGGTCAAGGACGCCCTCGACCTGATCCTGATGCAGAACCAGCTGGAAAAAAAGGTGCTCAACGACAACACGGTATTCATCTACCAGAATAGTCCGTCCAAGATCAAGGAATACCAGGACCTGGTCATCCGCACTTTCCACTTTACCAATGCCGATGCCAAACAGATGCAGACCATGATCAAGACGATGCTGAAGACCAAGGATCTCTTCGTCCACGAGAAAACCAATTCGCTGGTCATGCGCGATACGCCACAGGCTGTTGAGTTGGCCGAGAAGCTGGTCGCTTCACAGGACATCAATGATCCCGAGGTGATGCTGGAAGTCGAGGTCATGGAAGTATCGCATTCGAAGTTGACCCAGTTGGGGGTCAAGTGGCCCAACCAGCTCGGTTTCGCGGTGACTGCCACACCGGCGATCTCCACATCCACCACCACTTCCGGCGGGGCAGTGGTGACGACGAACACCCCCGCTTCGCCGCTGACGGTGGAGGGGTTGAAACATATTAACGGCAGCGCCATCAGCGTCACGCCGCTTTCCATGGCGATTGATCTGAGAAAGGAATTGGGCGACAGCAATCTTCTGGCCAGCCCGCGTATCCGCGTCAAACAGCATGAAAAAGCCAAGATCATGATCGGCGACCGGGTGCCGGTCATCACCAATTCGGTGACACCGGTGGCAACGGGAACGCCGGTAGTCACCGGCAACGTGCAATATCTGGACGTGGGTCTCAAACTCGAAGTCGAGCCGGATATCCACATGGATGGCGAGGTCGCCATCAAGACCTTCCTTGAAGTGAGCACCATTGCCAACCAGGTAACCAACTCGGCCTCAGGCAGCGTTGCCTACCAGATCGGCACGCGCAACGTGAATACGGTGTTGCGCCTCAAGGATGGCGAGACGCAGGTGCTGGCCGGGCTGATCAATGATAACGATCGCAAATCGGCGGCCGGCGTTCCGGGATTGGGTGATCTGCCGATCATCGGACGGCTGTTTTCCAGCCATGGCGACGACAAGAGCAAGACCGAGATCATCCTGTCCATCACGCCGCACATCATCCGCAACAATCATCGCCCCGATGCCGACCTGGCGGAATTCTGGTCCGGCACCGAGGATGCATTGCGAGACAGGCCGCTCACGTTGCAGGCCGTGGGTACGGTGAATAGCGGGCCGGCGGCATTGACTGCACCGCAATCGCTGGTGCAGCCCGGAGCGTACAGCCAGCAGGGAATGACGGCCGTGCCGCCCCAGATCGGTACCTCTCCGGCCCAGTTGGCCCAGCTTGCTTCGTCTCAAACGCCCGTGCCGGGCAAGCTGCTGCCGGGAGTGAGACCGGCTGTCGCCCCGCTGCTGCTTTCGTGGCAGGGGGCAACCCAGGCCAAGGTCGGGGATCAGTTCAAGGTTACGATCTACGCGCAGAGCGGCGGCAAGGTCACCTCCATACCGCTCAAGGTGGCCTATGACTCGACGGCACTGGAGGTCGTGGATGTGTCCGAGGGCGATTTCCTCAAGGCGAACAACGCACAGACCGTGTTCAAAAGCAATGTGGATCAGCCTGGCGGGGTGGTTTCAGTCGATATATCCCAGCCGCCGGGAGACGAGGGGGTTGGCGGCCGGGGCGGTCTGGCGGTGCTGACGTTCCGGGTGACGGCGGCCAATCCGGAAGCGCCGATCACGGTGTCGGGATCGGCCATGAATGCTGCGGGCGATGCCGTGCCGCTCACTTTGCCTGCACCGCACAATGTCGCATTGCTGCCATGAAACCCTCACGCAGATTCTTGCCGGCAGGATTCACCCTCATCGAGCTGGTGGTGACGCTGGCGATCCTGGCCATGCTTTCCACCATTGCGCTGCCGATGGCGGAGTTGACAGTGCAGCGCGGCAAGGAGCAGGAACTGCATGCCGATCTAAGGCTGATCCGTGATGCCATCGATGCCTACAAACAGGCATATGACGAAGGACGCATCATCCAGAAGGTGGGTGAGACGGGCTTTCCGCCGACGCTGGATATCCTGGTGCAGGGAGTCGACGATGCCCAAAGCCAGATCAAGCGCAAGATGTATTTCCTGCGCCGCCTGCCGCGCAACCCGTTCGTTCGCGACAGCAACATACCGGCGGCGGATACCTGGGGAAAGCGCAGTTATGCCAGCAGTGCGGACGAGCCGCAGGAAGGCGATGACGTGTATGACGTCTACTCGCCGGTTGCGGGAACCGGAATAAACGGCATCCCTTACAAGGAGTGGTGAGATGACATCGGTGCCGCGCAAATCGCCGGGTTTCACGCTGATCGAATTGATCGTGGTGATGCTGATCATCGCCATGCTGGCATCGCTGGCTGTGCCCCGGTATTTCGGCAGTGTGCAGAAGTCCAGGGATGCGGTGCTGAGGGAGGATCTGACCCTGATGCGCGACGCGCTGGATAAATTTTACGGAGACAACGATAAATACCCCACCACGCTGGACGATCTGGTGAGTCGCAAGTATCTGCGCAACATTCCGCGCGATCCGGTGACTGAAAGCACGGCGACCTGGATCATCGTCCCGCCCGAGGATCCGGACAAGGGCGGCGTGTACGACGTGCATAGCGGGGCGGACGGCAATGCGCCCGACGGATCACCATACAAGGAGTGGTAGCGATGCGGCATCTGTCCACAAGGCGGCGAGATGGCGGATTCACCTATCTGGCATTGTTGCTGGTGATCGTCGTGATGGGAGTGGTGATGGGAGCGACGGCAGAGATCTGGCATACCGCAGTGCAGCGCGAAAAGGAACGCGAACTGCTGTTCGTGGGAAACCAGTTCCGCAACGCGATCAGGTCATATTACATGGATCACCGAAGGTACCCGCATCAACCTGGCAGACTTGCTCAAAGATCCGCAGTCTCCGGCGCCACGGCGCTACTTGCGCAAGGTATTTCACGACCCGATGACGGGCGGAATCGAATGGGGGGTGGTGCGAATGGCAGACGGCGGTATCGCTGGCGTGCATAGCCTGTCGGAAAAGGCGCCCATCAAGACCGCCGGTTTCGATGCGTCCCGCGACAATTTCGACGGCGCCGCCAAATATTCCGACTGGGTATTCACCTACCGGGCGCGCCAGTATTCAGGGGTTCGAAGGTCAACTCTTGACTCAAACGGAGACAAGGGTACATTTACGCAACAAAGTGGGGGAGGATAAAACCATGAACCAGAAACAACGCATACTCTTGGTGGAAGATCACACATTGTTGCGGCAGGGGCTATGCTCCCTGCTGTCAACCGACCCTAATCTGGAAGTCGTCGGCGAGGCGGACAATGGCAAGGATGCGATCCGGCTGGCCGGGACGCTTTCGCCCAACCTGATCCTGATGGATCTTTCCATGCCGGGCACCAACGGCACCGAGTCGATCCGGGAGATCAAGAAACGCTATCCCGAGATCAAGATACTGGTGCTCACGGTGCACAAGGCCGAGGAATACATCCGTGAGGCGCTGCATGCCGGCACCGACGGCTACGTGCTCAAGCATGCCACGCATGACGAACTGATACTGGCGATCAAGAGCGTCCTCAACGGCAAGACCTACCTTACCCCCGACATCGCGGAAAAAGTCGTCAGCGGCTACCTGGACGGCGGCAAGGGCATCAACCCGGTCTCGGCCTGGGACTCGCTGACGCTGCGCGAGCGTGAAGTGCTCAAGCTGATCGCCGAAGGGCAGGGCAACAAGCACATCGCCAGCTACCTGTGCGTGAGCGTCAAGACCGTCGAGAAACACCGTTCCAACCTGATGCGCAAACTCAATCTGCACAATGCGGCCGTGCTGACGTCCTTTGCCATTGAAAAGGGGATGGTCTCGATGTCGTAAGGCAGGGGGAAACCCCTGCCGTATCCGGCTTCACTCGGTGGCGATGTGCATCTGCAGCTTCTGGTATGGCCAGACCACATGCATGCTGGTTCCCCGGCCCTTGGCGGATTCGAGTGTGAAGGTGCCACCGGAATATTCCGCGCGTTCCCGCATGCTGACCAGCCCCATTCCTCCGCTCGGCCCCGTTGATCCGTCGCATTCACCTCGGTGCGGTCGAACCCCTGGCCGTTGTCTTCGACGGCGAGTTCTATTTCCTTGCCGGTGTTGGTCAGGCTGATGTGGATGCAACTCGCCTGGCCGTATTTGGCGCAGTTGTTCATGGCTTCCTGCACGATCCTGAAGATCGCCACCTTGAGCGGCGCGGGGATGTCGGTTTCCTTGATATCCAGCCGCAATTCGATGCGGATGGATTCGTATATGGCCTGGAACTCCCGGCAGAACCACGAAAGCGTGGCGAGTGTGCCGATGTCGTCCAGCAGGGACGGCCTCAGGTCCATCGAGATGCGCCGGACCTCCTCGATGGCACTTTGCAGTTTCGGGATGATGTTGCGGAACATCTGCGCACTATTTTCTATGGTGCTCTCGTTCAGGCTGCGAATGGCGTTCTCGACGTAGAACTTGATCGCGCTGAGCGTCTGGCCGATGCCGTCGTGCAGTTCGGAGGCGATCCTTTTTCGCTCCTTTTCCTGCGCGGACATGACTTGCGAGGCCAGCAGCCGCTTGGTGTGCTCGGACTCGCGCAGGGCCTGTTCGGCATTCTTGCGATAGGAGATATCGTAGATCGTTGCCCGGCTCATCGCGAGCTGTCCTTCGGCATTGCGAACGGCTGTGGCGCTGAGTAATACCGGCAGGATGCTGCCGTCCTTGCACACCAGTTCGACCTCCAGGTCGCCTGTCGAACCGAGCTGGAGGAGATGTTGCTCGTATAGTTCCGCACTGGCCGGGGTGAGGATGTCGGCGAAGCGCATGTTGCCGATCATTTCGTCCTTGGTATATCCCAGCCATTTCGCCTTTGTGTTGTTGACCTTGACGAAGACGCCGTTGCTGTCCAGCGTGTGATAGCCGCAGGGCGCGTTGTCGTACAATTCTTCGATCTCTTTGGCCGACTCGTTCAGCACCTGTTTTACATTCAGTTGCTCGCCGTCATCGATGACAATGGCGAAGCTGCCGATGGACTCTCCCTGCTTGTCGAGAATGGCCATGCCTTCGTTCATCGCCTCGACCAGCTGCCGGTATTCCTCGCGGCTGCTTTCCAGTTTTTCCTCGATGCGCTTGTGCTCCTCGATCTCCTGCTGCAGCCGGATATTGGTGCTGACCAGCGCGAAGGTGCTTTCTTCGATGCGGCGTTCGAGCTCGATGTTCGAGTTCTGCAGCATCTTTTCCGTCTGTTTGAGATCGCTGATGTCGCTGATGACGGCGACGACGAAACCGGCTTCCGTATCCTGCTGCGAGCGATGGAAGCGGAAATGCAGGTTCAGGTAGCGGCCCAGGAATTTATCCTCGCTCTGGTACTCGACGGCAAAATCCTGCTCCATATGGTCGGCTGAAGCGCGCCAGATATTGGCGAGATGGCAATCCGGGTCGTGGCAGCGGGGATGCAGCAGGTCGTGGAGCCGGCGTCCGCGCGCATCGACGACCAGGCCCAGGCCCCAGTTCTCCAACGTGCGGTTGACGCGCAAGACGCGGTCGTCGCGATCCAGCAGGAAGATGAGCTGGGGTATCGAATCGGCGGTGAACTCCCATTCCAGCTTCGCCTGTTCAACTTGTTCCAGCCGGCTGGCGCGGCAGTCACTGAAAGGGCAATTGGGAGGAGGGTACATGTCCCTCGCCACGATCTCCACCTTGACTGGGTTGTGTGACACGACTTTCCTCCCCCGAAAAGTGATGACGCATTAGCGCCGCCCGCAGCTCATATTGAAAACAAGTTCCATGAGTTTGTCCACCTGCCTTGGCTGTAACCGCCGTATGTACTATACGCCAGCCATGCCGGCCGGCCAAAATTTGATCCACGCGGGCCTTGCGGCGACCAAGGCTCGCAATGTGTCGAATCCCATGGCAAATTGTTACCGGGCAGAAACCAGTGAGCGGTACTCCCGCAACAGCTCGTCTGCCGAGGCGAATCCTTCTATGCGCAGCCATGATTTTCCGGGCGCCGCCCGCAGCAGCGTCACCGGAGAATGATTCATCTTGTTGCCGCGGTATACGTCGAATGCCCGCTGGGCGGTCACGCTGGCCTCGATCGTGCCGGTGTAGTAACGCCACTGCGGACCCGCGTCGTATTTGCGTCCATAGGCGGCCAATCGTTCCGGCGTGTCCTGCTCGGGATCGATGGTGATCGAGACCATATGCACCTTGTCCCGGTCATTGCCGAGTTTGCCCTGCAATTGTTCGAAAATATGGCTGGTGATGGGACATATCTCGGTGCAAGTGGTGAAGATGAAGTTCATGACGACCGGGCGGCCGTCGTTCAGTTCGTCGGGCAACGACACCGGCTTGCCATCGTCGCGCACCAGTTTGACATCAGGAACGCTATAGTCGGCCGTCGAGATGACGATCTTGTGACTGTCCTTGACCATCATCATGTGGTGGAGGGCATGCGGGTCTTTCGTATCCTGCATCTCCATGTCATGCATCATCGTGTCATGCGGCTGGGCGTCCGGCTCCGGCGCGTTGTCGGCGAGAGCGCTGCCTGCAGAGACGGTCATGGCGATGCACAGCAAAGGCAGGTTCAGGTAGGTCTTCATGGTCGTACTCCCTTCGGTTCACGGGCTGCTTCTTGTGCAGTCTAGGGCGTGTGGCAACCCGATGCAGTCGGGTAGAGTACGTAGTGCTCAATGGGGGGAACACCCCATGGGCAGGGGGAGGGGTCAGGGGACGATCCAGGCGGAGTCTGCGACCAGACGCCGGCTTTCAGGCTCGGCAAAGTGGGCGACATATCCTCCTTTGGAGGCAAAGCGCTGCCCCGTCGCAAGCGTCAGGTGCGGGTAGTAGCCCGTGATGATGCGGCGGTCGAGCATGTCCTGGATACGTTCGATGAGATATTCCGGAACCAGGGCGTCGGCCAGGTGGTTCAGGGTCTCGGATAGCAGGCCGCAGGCAAGATAGGTGTCCGCCTGCACCTGTTCGGCGATGACCGGGATGTGTTTGATCCTGAACCAGCCCAGCGCATAGTCCACCGGCACGCGTCGCTGTTCCGGCAGGTCGAAGGGATAGGCCAGTTCCGTGCGGCTGCGCCAGTTCGCCGGTAGCGGCGCATCTTCCAGCCCGCCCATCAGGCCGGACATGAACACGGTTTGCGGCGATTCGGGCGCCTTGCCCAGCGCTGCGATGTCCACCGGACGCAGCCACAGCACGAGCGCATCCGCGCGTGACGTCCTGCGCACCACCCGGGCAACATGTTGTCCGCCCTTGCCGTGAGCCAGCACATGGTTGCGCACCGCGATGCCGTGACGCTTGAGCAGCTCGGCGAGCATCCGGGCGGCAGGCTCGCCGCTGTCGCCGGCGCGATAGACCTGCTCCACCACCCTGGCCGTTACACCGTTGTCCGGCTTGAGTATCCTGTCTGCGATCAAACCGGCTTCCAGCAGCACCCCGCGGGAGAAATACACTGAGTAGAAATCGTTGTCCGCATAGTCCGGGGGCGCCTCGATGTTCGGAAACAGGCACGGCACTTTCTTGTTTTCGCAGAACGCGTGGACCGGCGCCCAATTGTTGCCGCCCAGTCCGGAGACGACCGCCAGCACGGGTTGTTGGGCGAAATCCCGTTCCAGCTGCGCCTGCCAGGTGCTCGCCGGGCCGGACAGTTGCCAGACATGCAACTGCCAGTGGTAGTGCACCCTGAACATACGGTTCGCCCAGGCCATTTTCTGCGAGACGCGCAAGTGGGGCGTCATGGCGAACTGGGCCGCGTTCCGGTCGGCGAAATAGTGCGTGAGAACGTCGAGCATGCCGCTGCGCTTGGCGGGATCGGCATCCGGCGTGATGATGGTGGCAAAGTGCAGCTCCGTGTCCGTGACGCCGGGGTTGGTGCGCTGATCGAGTTTCTTCAGGTAGCCGATCAGTGCTGCCATGTCGGTGTCGTTCAACGCATAATGCGGCATCAGGTAATTCAACTGCTTGCCTTCCGCATCGACACCGTCGCGTATCGCCCTGGCAAGGGTTTCGTCCGTATAGGAGGGCGGGTGATCCAGGCGCATGGTCTCGACATAGGGCAAGTCCGACATGCCGCTGCCCGCGCTGTCTGAATGCAGGAGATAGCGGCCGGTTACCGGCGGAATGGTGATGCGTCCCTCCTTGCTGCCGAAACCGCTCCGCCTGTGACAATTGACGCAGGCCGCATCCGCACCTTTCATGGGCGGTCCTTCCGGCCGCAAAGCATCGAGTAAGGCGCCCGAACCAAGCAGGCCTTGCTGGTAGATGGCTTGGCCGGCATTTGCTGTGCCGCTGGCACGGGCTGCAGGGATGGCCAATGCCACGATCAGGAAGATCGCGGCAGCCATCCGGTATGACATAGGCAAGTACGATGACTTGGGGGGTGGAATACCTGCTGGCATTTGGCCGGGCGCGCTCACGGTCTGACGCCGCCCGGGTTCGGCTCGGATCGGAATGCCATGTCTGGCGCATGCGACCGGACTGCCCCGAAAGGTGGGGAGTGGCCGGCATCGGCGGTCCCCACGTACCCCTCCGGCCTGGCAAACAGCGCATCGTCCAATGGCGGGTTCAACTGTATCTTGTCGATCACCATCCTGTCCGTCGGCTTGCCGCTGCCGGCCCCGCTCTCGATCACAAATGGCAATTGCAGGCCGTCTACCGTGCGGTAGTCGCGGTAAAGGACCGACACCGTGCCGGACTGGCCAAAGGCGTTGTTCGATTTGCGGTCCTCCTTGAGGTCCAGAAAGGACTGCGCATCGATCCACACATGATGGCTGGCGCCGGAAGGAAGCGTGACGTTCAGGCGATAGGCCTTGCGCCCCTCTACCTCATCGCTACCGTCGAGCGCAACGACGATGCCTCTGCTCTGGTGATCCATGAGCGGTCCGTCGATGCCCTGGCCTTCCCGTGCGAAACGCAGTTCATCGTCGCTGTACGGTTTCAGTTCCGGGCTACCGTTACGTCCGGGGTGCAACTTCCAGCCGTGGTTGCCGTCGTACAAACGCGCAAACGTCCGGTTCTGCGCCCTGATTTCGAAGCGTGTCCTGTTGGGGCGTTTCTGTTCGAGGATGAACGGCAGGCTGGAGGCCGGGGTGTTCCCTTGTTCGATATGCCCTGCCCAGGTCATGCTTTGGATCTTCTGCCAGGCATCGAGTCCGCCTCTGGCGGCGATGTTCCTGCTGACAATCTGGTCGGCGCTCAACCCCGGTGCCGCAGGAGGGTCGGTCGCGGCATCCGATGTTGAGGCAAAGGCGGTTAACGCAAGCATGACCAGCCATCTCATATTGCCTCCCTAGCTGCCGGTTGATTGAGCCAACTCCGCCAGTTTTGGCTTGGCGAATAATCCATCTTCCATCGGTTGATTGACCTTGACCTGTTCGATGTGCATCTTGTGTCCCTGCTTGCCCCCCTCGACCACGGTTTCAAAGGTGTGCGGTATCTTCAGCCCGCTATCGGTCTTGTAGTCCCGGTAGTAGATGGCAACGTTATGAAGCTTGCCATCGAGCTTGCGCGGCTCGCCTTCGATCTTGCGTTCCAGGAATGTCGAGGCATCAATCCATACATGCCGTATGGAGTTGTCTTTCATCGTCAGTTCGAGCTTGTAGGCTTTATGTCCTTCCACGGCTTCCGTGCCCTGCAACCTGACCTTGGTGCCCTTGCTGGCATAGTTCACCAGAGGGCCGTCCAGATCCTGCCAATCGGCCGCCGCCCTGGCTTCGGCAGGCGAGAAAGGCTCTGCATCATCACGACCCAGGAAAGGCCTTACCTTCCAGCCTTGTTTGCCGTCGTAAACCTGCGCGGCTGTTTGGCCCGCGAAACGTATTTCCAGCCGGCTCATGTGCGGCCGTTTCATCCTCATCACAAAGGGCAATTCCGAATTCTTCTTGCCGCCCGCTTCAAGTTGTCCGGACAGGGTCAGGGTGTTGATCGCCTGCCAGGCCTTCAATCCGCCCCGGGCCGCCACGTTCTTCTTGATGATCTGGGCGGCGCTCAGATTGCCTGCCGGTTCATGATG
>CAVTMV010000004.1:90000-179209 GCA_963735945.1 uncultured beta proteobacterium | reverse complement strand
GCCTCATCCCGATCATGTGGTCCATGGGAACCGGCGCCGACGTGATGAAACGGATCGCCGCCCCGATGGTAGGCGGGATTTTTACCTCGTTTCTCCTGGAGTTACTGGTCTACCCGGCCGTTTACCAGATCTGGAAATGGAACTTTGAGCTGAAAAAACAGGTTCCGTCTGAACCTCAAGTTTAGGAGGCGAAAATGAAAAGCATAAAAATAATCGGTCTTTTCCTGTGGATGACGTTTTTGCTGGCTATGGCGGCCGGTAACGGCTTCGCCCGGGGGCCATATCCTGTGGGGGGTTCGGGGGACGCCAAAAAGGAAAGTCCCGCTATCACGGCCAAAGGGACGATCAAACACTTAGGCGGGCAATTTTTTCTGTCGAGCCCGGAGGTCAAGGATTCGCTCCTGATCATGAATCCGGATGCCAAGCTCCTGGACGATCTGGCCAAGAGCGGCCGGACCGTCACCATCCAGGGACGTTTACCCATGGGGGCGGATGCCCTGTTCATTGATAAAATAGACGGGAAGCCCTATTCGGGAGGAAAAGGGGCGCCAAACAAATAAAAGGTTCGTTTTCAGTTATCATGCTGAGCGGGTTTTCTCGGGCAGTCATCCTGAGTGACTGAAGGGAACGAAGGATCTCGTCTTTAGTGGGGCTTCCCCCGAGGCCTGAAAAGCGGGATCCTTCGTGGAATTTACCCTGAGCCGAAGACGAGACCCTTCGTTTCACTCAGGGTGACAGGAAGGCGAAGGGCTCAGGGTGACAAGCCGGCTTCGGGTTCAGGATGACGTCAGAATCACCCTTCATTAGCGGGCATTGATATGGAATTTACTGGTGGACATCTTTCCGCCTTGGGTTATTTTCAGGGCGATGATCCAAGGCCCGTCCATGATCAGATGCAAGGTGGCCTGGTAGGTGTTCCCCTTTAATTTGGCCGGGATGGTGTAGTTCATGGGGACCATGCGCGGCATGGGAGGCATATAATAATTGACCAGGACCTGGGCTTCCGAAACTCGGCGACCGTTCCCGTCGGTGATGGAGATTTCGATCCCGTTGTCGCCCACAATGGGAGGGTTCCGGTTGATGGCGATCTCGACTACATCGGTGCCGTGTCTATTGGCCATCCGCAGGTCCCCGGCCAGGACGGGGGAGGCGGCGATTAGGGAAAAGAGGATCAGGAAGAAGGGAACGAATCGGCTCATCGAGTTCAGGTCCTCGGGGCGTAATAATCAACAGCGAGTGCATTTGAATTTTTCAATTTAGGTATTATATTATTTCTCTAAAAGAAAAACCAGCCTTATGCGAAAATCAAGCCTGTTCCTTCTATATACTCTGTCTATGCTACTGCTGCTCGGTCTGGTTTTTCTTCAAGCATCCTTCGATACCAAGGCCGGGTCTACAGCACTTCAGAGAAAAATCGATTTGGTCAAGCAACACGGCCTGACCGATCTCTGCCTCTTTACCGAAGCCCGCTACACCCGACATCCCAGCCAGGCGGATTTTCATTCCCCTTTTCAGGATTCCCCCCTGTCGCTGGAACATTTCCCGTCAGGGTCCCTGATGGTCCCTCCTTATAAAGTTGGAAAAAGCAAATAGGCGGAATTGATTAAGAAGCAGGGGAGATAGGCGTGTACGAGTACGTGTACGAGCTTGGAAGCATAGGATGAGCAAGCCGATTGATCGTGAGCATCTGAGAGGTTACCAGGGGGCGATAGAATTCGTGGCCCGGCTGGGACGAAAATAGAGGAGCAGTGGTGGCGACGCCGCACTCGTACACCTACTCGTACACGCCTATCTCCGTTAGCGTATATGGATCTCAGAAAGGAAATCCCTAGTTAAATGCGCGCCTGGATTGAACGTCAGAAGAATATCCTCGACTTTACTCTGGCCGCGTTGCTTCGAAGAAAAAGGAAGAACGCGGCCCTGGTCCTGGTCTACACCCTGATAGTCTTTCTGCTGTCCTCGGTGGTATTTTTTACGCGCTCTATCGAAGAAGAGGCCTCGATCCTGCTCAAGGAAGCGCCGGAAATGATCGTCCAGAAGCTGGTAGCGGGCCGCCACGAATTGATCCCCTTGAGCTACCTGGAAAAAATCGGAAAGATCCGGGGGGTCCAATCAGCCCGGGGGAGGTTGTGGGGGTACTATTACGATCCGATTGTGGGCGCCAATTACACCCTTCTGGTTTCGGAGGACCCGGAGGTGGTTCCCGGCAGCATCGCCGTCGGCGAAGGCGTCGCCAGGCTGAGGCTGGCCTCGAAAGGGGATGAACTCGAATTCAGGACGTCGGCCGGGGTCATCAGGGAGCTGAAAATAAGCAAAATCTTCTCGTCGGAGGTGGGACTGGTTTCTTCCGATCTGATTCTGATCACCGAGGGGGACTTCCGCGGACTTTTCGGAATCTCCGGAGAACAGGTGACCGATCTGGCGGTTCGGGTCAAGAACCCCCGGGAGCTTTCGACTATTGCCTTAAAAGTGGCGGAGACCTTTCCCGACACCCGGCAGATCCTGCGAGAGGAAATCCTGAGGACCTACGACGCCGTTTTCAGTTGGCGCGGGGGTATTCTGATCGCCATCCTTTCAGGGAGCGTGCTGGCTTTTATCATTTTTGCCTGGGATAAAGCCTCGGGCCCGAGTATGGAGGAACGGCGGGAGATCGGCATCCTCAAGGCCATCGGCTGGGAGACCTCGGACGTGATCCTGATGAAATTCTGGGAAGGGATGGCCATTTCGCTCTCCGCCTTTCTCCCGGGGGTCCTGCTGGCTTACGCCCATGTCTCCCTGGCCTCCGCCATCCTTTTCGAGCCGGTGCTGAAAGGCTGGTCCGTCCTTTATCCCCGCTTTACGATTACCCCCTACATCGATGGGGCCCAAGTGGCGGCGTTGTTCTTTCTAATCGTTGTCCCCTACACGGTGGCGACGATTATCCCCTCCTGGAGGGCGGCCATCGTTGACCCGGATTCGGTGATGCGGTGATGAAACTCCCAGGTCCGTCATCCTAAGTGACCGATTTTTAAGGGTTGGAATGGGAAGGACAAAATGAACATCGAACATCGAACATCCAACATCGAACGCCGAGGTCGTTTAATAATTAGAGAGCAACTATTATGATCAGACTGGTCGAAATCACAAAAGTCTTCAACGCGGGTAAGCCCAATGAGTTTTCCGCGATTCGCGGGGTCAGCCTGTGCCTGGAAGATCGACGGGCCACCGTCTTGAAAGGTCCCAGCGGATCGGGCAAGACGACCCTGTTAAGCCTGATCGGCTGCATGACCCGGCCGACCCAGGGTCGGATTTGGCTTCAGGACCGGGAGATCACCAGCCTTCCCGAGCGCTTTCTGACGGAGATCCGCAGAAAAACCTTCGGGTTCATCTTTCAGCAGCCGAATCTTATCCAGGGTGTCACCGCCCTGGAAAATGCCTTATTGCCCGCTTATCCATTGGGTGAGGCCTATGCTCCTCTGAAGAAAAGGGGGATGCAGCTTTTTGAACTTCTGCATATCGCCTCCAAGGCCCATTCCAAGGTCCAATGGCTCTCCGGGGGGGAGGCCCAGCGGGTGACCATTGCCCGGGCGTTGATCAACAATCCGTCGATCATCATTGCCGACGAACCCACCGCCCATCTGGATACCGCCAATTCCCGGGAGTTGATGGAAATCCTTCAGGGACTGAAAGCCGAGGGGAAAACCCTTCTCCTGTCGAGCCACGACCCCCTGGTGTACGAATCCCCGGTGGTGGACCGGGTGGTCAATGTGCGGGATGGAAGAATAGAACCAGCCAAAAATTCTTGAATTTTTGGCTGGAAATTCGGAATCCGAAATTCGAAGCACGAAACAAATTCAAATGACCAAAATTCAAAATTCCAACCAAAGTATGTAAACCCCCAAGAGGTTATTAGTGCTTTTCCATCCTACCATCCTGGCCCTTTACGCGGGTTCCCTGCTGGTGACTTTTATGATCCTCTACGCGGCGCCGCAGGCCCTGCAGATTTTGAGGCGCTGGGATCTTAAAAGCGGCAGTGAGCTGCAACTATCGATCGAGAGAAAAACGTATCTAATCTCTACCCTGCTGGCCTATGCCTTCGGTTTTGAACTCCTGTCCTTTTTCCTGTATATTTTTACGGCCGAGCAGCTCCACCCGCTTTTTGTGGGCGCCATGTGCGCCGCGGGATCGCTCTACGTCAATCCCTACGGTTACCCGACGCTGATCGTTAAACTGGTCAATTTTCTGCTCGCCGGAATCTGGCTGATTGTTAATTATGCGGACCACCGGGGCGAGGATTACCCGTTGATTCGAATCAAGTATACTTTTTTTCTGCTCCTGGTTCCCCTGATCCTCCTGGAGGCGGTGCTGCAGGCCAACTACTTCCTTCGTCTTAAGCCGGATATCATTACTTCTTGCTGCGGGACCCTTTTCAGCACCGGGAGCAGCGTTCTTCCTTCGGGGATGGATTTTTTTCCGAAGGTCACGGCCCAGGCGGTCTTTTATGTTACCCTATCCCTGACCATCGGCTCCGGGTTTTATTTCTTTCTGAAAGGCCGGGGGGGCCTCCTTTTTTCGGGTTTGAGCGCCCTGGCCTTACTCGTGTCCATCGGCTCCATTTTTTCATTCATCTCCCTCTATATTTATGAACTCCCGACCCACGCCTGCCCCTTCTGCCTGCTTCAAAAGGAGTATCATTATATTGGTTACCCCCTCTACCTGACCCTTCTGGGAGGGGCCATTACCGGGATCGGGACCGGGGTGCTGATGCCCTTTAAAAAAATCAAAAGCCTGTCCGCACCGCTGCCCGGTATTCAGAAAAAATTGACCCTGACTTCGATCCTCTGCTTCCTGATCTTCACCGGCATCGTCACTGTTGAGATTCTTCTCTCCCACCTGGTTTTGGAGTAGAGGGTTCCAGACGTTCAATTCCTGCCACACGATCAAAGTGGCGATCAAAGGAATAAACTGAAAGGGGTCCCTTCCGCAGCGCGGTAGAGGCCATTAAGGCATCGGCAAAATCCAGGTTGCTCTTCTGATAAAGGCTCAAAGCCTCCTGAATCAAGTTAGCCTGCTCCACTTGAAGTCCGTCGCAACGAAGAAACGCACCGAATGTTTCCGCTACTTGGATTTTGGGGTAGCCATAGAACGATTCCAAGACCCAGACGACCTCGGCCACGGTAATCGTCAGGATAATCAGGCCGATTTTTCCGGTTTCAGCCTGCTTAAATAGGTTGCGGGCAGCCTCGGCCATATCCGGGGGATCTTTAGTGATAAAACGGAGAATGACATTGGCATCGACCAGGGCTGTTTTCATTTTTTCGTTTTTCCAACAATTGTTTCGGAAATTTTCTGATGCACTTCCCGGCGAGTGGCCTCAAAACCGCGGTATTTTCGTTTAACCGGCATAGTCCCATAAAAATCGAGCAGCGACTTTTTTACAAAGGGTTTTAAGATAGCCTTTTCCCCATCAACAGAAAAGATAACCAGATCACCCGCCTGAATCCCTAAGGCGGTCCGTACTTTCGTTCAAGAGCGCCAGTCGGTCGATGATGTAGCCGGTGAACTGCTCGCCATGTTCGCCGACCCCGAAGAGCGCAAGCGCTATTTTTCCATCGTCGAGCGCGAAGAGCTGGAAGAGAACGAATTCAACCTGAACATACCGCGCTATGTGGACACGTTTGAGCCGGAGGAAGAGATTGACCTGAAAGAGGCAATCGACGTGCTTTCCATGGCTGCCAAGTTCGAGGACAAACAGGAACGGGCACTTCTTGGCTTCCTTGCCAAGTTGAAAGGTACGTTGTGAGCCGTTTTATCACCCATGTGCCCGCCGATTGGGAACTGAAGTTCGTCGCGGATGTTTATACCGTCAACGATGAGGTTCTGGGTTCCAATACTCCACCTGACTTTCGATTCAAATATCTTGAACTTGAATTGGTAGACACACAGAACATCGACTACGAGAACGCAGTTGCCTACTCCTTTGCAGAAGCGCCTGGCCGCGCAAGACGTCCTCTGAAAGAAGGCGATTACCTGTTCTGCACCGTAAGACCAAACCTGCTAGGTTTTGCCAAATTCAATCCACCTGATACTGACGATATCTGGGTTGGCTCAACTGGCTTGGCAGTTGCGCGCCCAAAAGCAGGTACGAGTGGCGATTTCTTTTTTTATCAACTTTTAAGCGATATCGGGAGGCGACAGTTACATGCCTTGGTAACTGGCTCTAATTATCCGGCAATCAATGAATCGCAGTTCAAGCGACTTGGATTGTTAGCGCCAGGTCTTGAAGAACAGAAACGAATTTCCTGTACTCTGACCTTGGTTGATGCTGCTATCGAATCAACATACGCCAGCATCGCCGCCGCGCAGAAGCTCAAGCGCGTCCTGATGCAAAACCTGCTGACCGGCAAGCTCAAGCCGGATGGCAGTTGGCGGCGCGAGGATGAATTCGATATCGATCCCAAGTTCGGGCGAGTGCCGAAGGGGTGGGAAATGACGCGAATCAAGGAAAAGTTCGTTATCGGGCGAGGGCGAGTCATAAATCACGATGACATGGCCGCAGCACCCGGCCCCTATCCGGTTTATTCATCACAGACAACCAACAACGGAATTATTGGCACAACAAACTTTTTTGAATTTGAGGGCGAATACATTACATGGACAACTGATGGAGCAAATGCCGGTAAGGTTTTCTACAGAAATGGTCGTTTCTGCTGCACAAATGTTTGCGGAACCTTAAAGGGTAAAGCGAAAATTTCACATGCTTTTTTTGCGCTCGCCATTGATCGGGTTGCAATGCGACATGTAGCTGTCGTTGGAAACAATAAGCTCATGAATAATGTTATGGGCAATATTCGAGTATTGGCCCCGCAGAATATTGATGAACAGGCCTCCATCGCAGAAATGATTTTTTCAATTGACGAATTGATTAACGAAAAAAGTGTGGCATTAGAGCGGAAGGCTCGCTTAAAAAAATCACTGATGCAAAACCTGCTCACCGGCAAGGTGCGCATCCCGCCCGGCCTCAAGATCGAATAAGAAAACTCGCAGAAAGAAACCGCCATGCCCAAGCTCTCAGAAATTCGCGCAGTGGAAACACCGGTAACCGAATGGCTGTCGATCATGGGCTGGAATTACTGCGACAACGAGGCGCTGAAGAGCCACAAACGCCCGTTCGCCAATCCGGTGATTGAGGGCATCCTGGTTGAGCGCATCGCGCAGATCAATGGCATACCTGGGGCGCTGGCGCAACAGGTGGCGGATACGCTGACCCAGCATCTTAACCACCCCGACTGCATGGATGGCAACGAGAAGTTTCTCGAACTGCTGCGCGTGGGGGTGACCATGGCGGTGGGCGACGATGCGCCGACTTACCGCGTGATCGATTTTGATAATCTTGCCAACAACGATTTTACCGTCACCCGCCAATACTGGGTGCAGGGCGTGGAGCTGATCAAGCCGGACATCGTGCTACTGGTGAACGGCATTCCGCTTGTGCCCATCGAGGCCAAGCAGCGTTCGCGCAAGGGCACCAATTATCAGGAAGGGGTGAAACAGTTTTCGCTATACGCGACCAAAGCGCCGCGCCTGTGGGCGGCGACGCTGTTCGGTGTGGCCTGCAACGGGCGGGTGGCGAAGTACGGTGTGCCGGGGCATTGCTCCGCCTATTTTGGCGAGTGGAAAGATTTGACGGTGGATACGAATTGGGACAATCCGCTGATGAAGCCCAATGCGCTGTGCGGCACCAAGTACAGCGACGAAGCTGCCGATGTGCTGGTGCTGGACATCGAGGAAATCGAGCGCATGAAACGCTCGCTGGTGGGCTTGCTGCAACCTTCGCGGGTGCTGGATATGCTCCAGCACTTTGTGGTGTTCGAGCGTACGCAGGAAGGCAAGATCAAAAAGGTGGCGCGTTACCAGCAATTGCGCGCTGCCAACCGCATCCAGAACCGGGTGGCGAACACCGACCTCAAGCAAGGCGTGATCTGGCATACGCAAGGTTCAGGCAAGAGCCTGACCATGCTGTACACGGCTTACAAGCTGCGCACCAACCCCAAACTGGCCGACCCGACGGTGTATATCGTGGTGGATCGCAAGGATTTGCGCGAGCAATTGGGTGGCACTTTCGACGATTGCGAATTCCCCAACACCATTGTGCCGGTGTCCATTCCGCAATTGAAGGCGCTGATCGAGCAACGGCCGGGTGCGGTGATTATTACCACCATCCAGAAATTCAACGAAGTGGCGGGGCACATCAAGAGCGACGACCGCGACACCACGGTGGTACTGATCGACGAGGCGCACCGCAGCCAGTACGGCGATTACCAGATGGAGCTGCAAGCGGTGCTGCCCAATGCCCGCCGCTTCGCTTTTACCGGAACGCCGATACCCAAAACGCATCGGGAGTTCGGTGCCAAAAGCCCGGATGGCAAGCAGGAGCATTACCTCGACCGCTACAGTATTCAGGACGCCATTGAGGACGGCGCGACCAAGCCGATCCGCTATACCTTCGGACCCCTTGATCAGCAACTCGACAAGGACAAGCTCAAACAGGGCTGGCAAGACATCACCGGGGAACTGGACGAAGAGCAGAAGGAAGCAGTGCAACGCCGGGTGAGGCCGTGGCGCACTTTCCTGAAAAATCCTGATCGTATCGAAGTACTGGCGGCAGATATCGCCAAGGACTACCGCGAAGTGGTGGAGCCGTTGGGGCTCAAGGCGCAAGTGGTGGCCTGCGACAAGGAGGCCTGCGTGCGTTACTACGACGCGCTTTTAAAGTTTTTTGATCCATCTGAGTTGTGCATTGTTTTCTCGCAGAGCCATTACGACGAGGAAGAACGATACAAGCTCTACAGCCCACATTACCTGGAAGATACCGAACGCAAGAAGGTCATCCAGAATTTCAAGAAGCGGCTAACGGACGAAGAGCGGGCTCGCGGCAATAACCTGAAACTCCTGATTGTCTGCAACATGCTGCTGACCGGCTTCGATGCGCCCATCGAGCAAACCATGTATCTCGATTCGCCGCTGCGCGACCATAACCTGTTGCAGGCCGTTGCGCGCACCAATCGCCCATACGACGACAAGGTGACTCGTGTGGCCAAGGAGTTTGGCCGCATCGTGGATTATGTCGGCATCTTCCAGAATTACATGGAGGCGCTGGCCTACGATCCTGCAGACATCGGCGAATTTGAGGACGTGGCGAAGTTGGTGGCGCATTTTCCGGAAGTGCTGGAAGAAGTGATGCAGCCGTTTGACGGCATCAAGCTGGAGGATAGCTACGAATGCAGCATCGCCATAGTGCGCGTGCTTTCCACGCTGGATCAGGGTGTATTCGAGGGTGGCTTCCGCGATGTGCTGCAACTGTGGGAGGCGATTTCGCCGCATCCCGGCCTGCTGCCCCATCGCACCCGCTATCAGTGGCTGTGCGAGATTTATGAGATTTACCTGGAAGAGTTCAAACGTATCGACTTCGATGCGGAAATCTATGCTGCCAAGACGCGCAAGCTGATTCACGATTCAATCAAGCTCATCAAGTTCCGAGGGCATTTGCCGGAGGTGCAGATTGATGCGCGCTATATCGAGAACCTTGAATCGTCCAATCTTTCTCCAGACGACAAAGCAGAGAAAATCATCCGCGACATCGAGACGGTGATTCGCATTCATGAGGCAGAAAGCCCCGTGTACTACGAGTTTCAGGACAGGCTGGAACGGCTGATTAAAGAGAAGGCGCAGCACGCTAAGTCGATTGAACAGATTCTCGATGAACTGGCCAGGCTTTATAGCGAGCTGGATGAAGTCGCCAGCCTGCCCGAGCGCATGGGTTTTGCCGAACGCTGCGAGTTCGATTTGTATATGGAACTCAAGCGTGCGCTGGGCGATAAGTTTGACGATTCGATGGCAAGAGCGTTTGCCGGCGAATTGAGCAAGCTGGCCAAGCGCAAAGCGTATGCCGGTTGGCAGGATAATCCGCAAGAGCTTAAGCGGTTGCGGGCGGACATCAAAGTGTTGGCGCTTGACGACGCGTATGAGAGTGCCGAAATTGGAGGCGGCGATGAATTGCTGGATACATTGATCAAACGGCTGATCCAGCACTATGGACTGGAGTGAAGGTGCGATGACTCTGCCTTCCTTCGTCAGCATCGAGCCACGCAAAGTGAAACATGCCCGTCTGCGTGTCTCCGAAAGCGGACAGGTGCGATTCATCGTGCCGCAGGGGTTAACGCAGAATCAGGTGAGCGATCTCTATGCTCGCAAGGCAGGATGGGTCGAGGAGCAGCGGGCGTATTTTTCCGAACGTGTCCGTCGCTCGGTTAACCTGATGCCGACGCCCCATTCGATATTGCTGCATGGCGAACCTTATGGTTTCTTCTACCGGGCCGGGATAAAAACACGGGTTAATCACGCATCGAAAGTTATCGAATCGGGCTTGCCGCTTAACGAGCACGCTGCTGTGCAGAAATGGTACAGGCGCTATGCCAAAATTGTGCTGAATGATCTTGTGGCGAAATTGGCGCAAGAGCACGGCCTTCCGTTTAATGGCCGCGTGTATGTCCGCGACTCAAGTACGAAATGGGGAAATTGCTCACGGCAAGGAAATATTTCCCTGAATTGGCGTTTGGTATTGGTGCCGCCGTCCGCAGGATATTACGTCGCGCTGCATGAACTGCTTCATACCCAGATACCCAATCATTCCAAATCCTTTTGGTCACACATGAAGAGGCATATGCCGAATTATCGTGAGGCGGCGAAGGTGCTGGATGGGTATGTGCAAAGATTGGAAGATTGTTATTCCGAAAACTATCCTATGCGATTTGCTGGTTCATCTGATCAATGTACCTGATAAGCAGACGTTCATTGCCAATGGAAAATCGCCTTCCGCGAGCGTCCGCTTCGGCCGAGATGCTGACGCTAGCAACAATTTCAGCCATACTGCTAGGCGGCCATAAAGCAGCCTAGCCTCATTCAGCAAATCCCATTTATTTTTCTGACTATCCTTCATGCACGAAATCACCCCCACCCAGCGCAGAGTCGTCCTTGCCGCCTGCTTCGGCACCTTCCTCGAATGGTATGACTTCCTGACTTTCGCTTCGCTGGCGACCTATTTCAGCGTGCTGTTCTTCCCGCCGGACAACCCGACGGCGGCATTGCTGATGAGCCTCGGCACCTTCGGTGTGGGCATGGTGGTGCGGCCGCTGGGATCGGCGTTGTTTGGCACCCTGGCCGACAGGTTCGGCCGCCGCCCGATCTTTATCGCGACCATCTCGCTGATGGGTGTCACCACCTTTCTGGTGGGCGTGTTGCCGACCTATGCGCAGATCGGCATTTTCGCGCCGCTGCTGTTGCTGCTGCTGCGCCTGCTGCAGGGCTTTGCGGTGGGCGGCGAGATCGGCGGCGTGGCGGTATACCTCACCGAGCATGCGCCGCACGGCAAGCGCGGCGTGTACACCAGCGTACTGCAACTGATGGGGCCGCTGGGCATCATGGTCTCCACCTTCCAGATCGTGCTGCTGCACCTGTTCGTGGACGATGCGGCATTCAGCGCCTGGGGCTGGCGCGTGCCGTTCCTGTTTTCCGCCGTGTTGCTGTTCATCTCGATCAAGACGCGCATGAGCCTGGAAGAGTCGCCGGTGTTCCGCGAACTGCAGGCGGAGGGCACGGTTTCCAAGGCGCCGCTGCGCGAATGCCTGAGCGACCGTCACACCCTGGGCCGCATGGCGCTGCTGTTCTTCTGCATCTCGGCAGGCGGTTCGTTGCTGTTCTTCTCCTCGCAGGTGTACGCCAACGTGTTCCTGAAAAGCGTGGTGCGGATCGATGCGCAGCTCGCCAGTACGCTGGTGATGACCAGCACCTTGCTGCTGTTCCCGCTCACCATCTTCTGCGGCTGGCTGTCGGACAAGATGGGGCGCCGGCCGATCCTGCTGGCGGGCCTGATCCTCGGGGCGGTCACCATCCTGCCCGTGTTCAAGGCCCTGCAGCATTACGGCAACCCGGCGCTGGAACGTTTCAATCACGATGTCGTGGTCACATTGTCCGGCACGGATTGCAACTACAGCCCGTTCCGCAAGGCGGCCAACGATTGCGAGCGCAACCAGGAATTCCTCACCAAGAATGGCGTCTCGTATCAGCTCAAGGCGCAGGATGGCGGGGGCAATGTCACCGTGAACGTCGGCGGCGACACCGAGGTCTATGGCTTCCATCCGGACGGGCTGACGAATGAGCTGAAGAAAAAAGGCTGGGCGGAAAAGGCGGACAGCGCGCAGGTGGACCGTTTCATGCTGTTCCTGCTGCTGATCGTGCCGGTCGTTGCGGTGGCGCTCATCACCGGGCCGCAGACCGCAGTGCTGGCGGAACTGTTTTCTGCCCGCACGCGCTACACCGCCGCCGCGCTGCCGCACAACCTCAGCGCCGGCTGGATCGGCGGTCTGTCGCCGTTCATGGTCACCTTGCTTTCGGTACAGGCGGGCGACGCGCTGGCCGGGCTGTGGTATCCGGTGGGCATGCTGGCCTTTGCTTCCGTGGTCGGCTTGCTGTTCCTGCCGGAGACGAAAGAGGTCAATCTTGACGCATAAGTTACAATGCGCGTCCTGAAGACATTTCACCGGATATGAGCACTTTTACCTGGATCATTCTTGCCAGCCTGCTGGGCGGCATCCTGAGCGTGACAGCGGCCGCGCTGTTTGCGCTCAATGTGCGTCCGCAGCACTTGGGCGGGCTGGTGAGCTTATGCCATCGGTGCGCTGCTGGGCGCGGTGTTCCTCGACATCCTGCCCGAGGCGATCCATCTGACGTCCAATGTGGTTACCGTGTTCGGCACGGTGCTGCTCGGCATTCTGCTGTTCTTCACGCTGGAGAAGGTGCTGATCTGGCGCCATTGCCACCACGAACATTGCGAAGCGCACGAGCCGCACGAACACCATGCACGACCACGGGCGCAGCGGCACGATGGTCATCGTCGGCGACACCTTTCACAACTTCATCGACGGCATCATCATCGCGGCGGCTTTCCTGGCCGATGTGCATCTGGGTATCGTCACCGCGCTGGCCATCATCGCGCACGAGATTCCGCAGGAAGTCGGCGATTTTGCCGTGCTGCTGCATTCCGGTTACAGCAAAGTGCGCGCCTTTCCAGCTCAACGTCTCATCTCCAGTTTCGCCACGCTGGTCGGCGCTGTACTGGGCTATTTCGCCTTGCAGGACATGCAATCGCTGGTGCCGTATCTGCTGGCGATGGCTGCAGCCAGCATGATCTACATCGCCGTGGCCGACCTGATCCCCGGCCTGCACAAACGCACCCACCTGCGCGACACCGTGCAGCAGGTGGTGCTGATCCTGCTGGGCGTGGGAACGATCGCGTTGTTCGGCTGGCTCGCGCCCGCTTGAAGCAGTTTGATGATGAAGTGACGGAGAGAAGATGCCGATGAACGAGACTCGTGTTCACATGACAAATAAGCCAGTAATTTTCGCCGGTGTTCTATCGGCGATGTTCCTGTTTGCATCCTTTCCGGGCTTGGCCGAGGAAGTCAGCGTGACCCCCTATCGTCCTACCGTCAGCAATCCTGCGGCTTTGTCCGAGCCGGGCTGGGTCGAACTGGAGACCGGGGTGGCGGCGCAGAATGGCAAAGACGGCTCGCGTCAGCGCAGCCTGCCGTATCTGCTCAAGTATGCCTTTACATCCGATTTCGGCGTGCTGCTGGGCGGCGATGCCTTCGTTTCGCAAATCGCGCCGGACAACACGCGCATTTCGGGCGGGGGCGATACCACCCTGCTGCTCAAGAACAGGTTTGCGCTGAGCGATGATCCGGCAGCTGCGTTGGGATGCGAGTATGGTTTCAAGTCACCTACTGCGGCAACGGGCTTGGGCAGCGGCAAAAGTGACTTCGTGTTGAATGGCATCTATAGCCGGGTTATCGGCAAACACTCCCTGGACGTCAATCTGAACGTGACGAAGCTGGGCGATACCTCGGCAGGCGGTAGCGCCTACCAATACGGTTGGGCGAGTGCGGTCTCCCATCCCGTTAACGGCAAGTGGGGCGTGATGGCCGAGTTGTCCGGCATTGCACGCCAGGGTGCCTTGCCGCAGAATAAGTTGCTGCTGGCGACCAGCTACGAGTGGAGTCCCAGTCTGGTGCTCGACACCGGACTGGCTGCCGGCATCAGCAGCGCAGTCGCCCCGTGTCGGCTGGTTTGCAGGCATGTCGATGCTGCTGGGGAAAGTGCGCTGATCACCTTGCCGGAGAACGAGTGATGGCCAGGGATAAACTGCAACGCTACGCATGGCTGTCCATCGCAGCCGCCATTGCCACCATCCTGCTCAAGGGCGTGGCCTGGTGGCTGACCGGCTCGGTCGGCCTGCTGTCCGATGCGCTCGAATCGTTCGTCAATCTGGCGGGGGCGCTGATGGCGCTGGCGATGTTGTCGCTGGCGGCAGCCCCGGCAGACGACAAGCATGCCTACGGCCACGGCAAGGCGGAATATTTCTCCAGCGCCTTCGAAGGTTTCCTGATCCTGCTGGCGGCAGTCAGCATTGGCTATACGGCAGTCCTGCGCCTGCTTCATCCGCAGGCACTGGAGGATGTCGGTGTCGGCCTGCTGGTGTCGGTCGTCGCCTCGCTGATCAACCTGTTTGCCGCACGCGAACTGCTTAAAGCCGGGCGCGCGCATAACTCGATCACGCTGGAGGCGGACGCCAAACACCTGATGACCGATGTCTGGACCTCGGTCGGCGTCATCGCCGGCGTGGCGCTGGTGTGGCTCAGCGGCTGGCTGTGGCTGGACCCGCTGATCGCCTTGCTGGTGGCATTGAATATCGTGTGGACGGGGTGGCATCTGCTGCATCGTTCGGCCTCGGGCTTGATGGACGAGGCACTCCCGAAGGAGCAGATCGAGGCCGTTGAGGCAGTGCTGTCCAACTATCGCCGCCAAGGGCTGGATTTTCATGCGCTGCGCACCCGTCAGGCGGGCAGGCAGGCATTCATCTCGATGCATGTGCTGGTGCCGGGCGACTGGACGGTGCAACGCGGCCATGACCTGGTGGAACAGATCGAGGCCGAGATCCGGGCGGCGGTGCCGTTCAGCCACCTGACCACCCATCTGGAACCGATCGAAGACCCGCTGTCTCTTGTGGACGAGTCGCTAGAGCGGCAAGAAGAATGAACCAAGGAATGAATCATGAGTAAGGCATCACCCAAGATCGGCTTCGTCTCGCTCGGCTGTCCCAAGGCGACCGTCGATTCCGAACACATCCTCACGCGCATGCGCGCCGAAGGGTACGAGATCACCCCGAGCTACCAGGAGGCGGACCTGGTCGTGGTCAACACCTGCGGCTTCATCGACAGCGCCGTGGCCGAATCGCTGGAAGCCATCGGCGAAGCGATCCAGGAGAACGGCAAGGTCATCGTCACCGGCTGCCTCGGTGCCAAGGGCGACATCGTGCAGCAGACGCATCCCAAGGTGCTTGCCGTCACCGGCCCGCACGCCACCGAAGAGGTGATGAACGCGGTGCACCAGCACCTGCCCAAATTGCACGACCCCTATACCGACCTGGTGCCGCCGCAGGGCGTGCGCCTCACCCCGCAGCATTTCGCTTATTTGAAGATTTCCGAAGGCTGCAACCATCGCTGCAGCTTCTGCATCATCCCGGCGTTGCGCGGCGACCTGGTGAGCCGTCCCATCCACGAAGTGATGAACGAGGCGGAGAAACTGGTCGAATCCGGCGTCAAGGAATTGCTGGTCATCTCGCAAGACACCTCGGCCTACGGCGTGGACGTGAAGTACCGCACCGGTTTCTGGCAACGGCAAGCCGCTGAAGACGCGCATGACCGAACTGGCCGGCGCGCTGGGCAGCCTCGGCGTGTGGACGCGCCTGCACTACGTCTATCCCTATCCGAGCGTGGACGAAGTCATCCCGCTGATGGCGGAAGGCAAGATATTGCCGTACCTCGATATCCCGTTCCAGCACGCCAACGAGCGCATCCTCAAATTGATGAAGCGGCCGGCCAGCAGCGAAAACGTGCTGAAGCGGATACAAGCATGGCGCAAGGTATGCCCGGACATCGTGCTGCGCAGCACCTTCATCGTCGGTTTTCCCGGCGAGACGGAGCAGGAATTCGAGGAACTGCTCGACTTCATCGAAGAGGCGCAACTGGACCGCGTCGGCGCATTCACCTATTCGCCGATCGAAGGCGCTGCGGCCAACGCGCTGCCGGACCATGTCGACCCGCATGAGCAGGAAGACCGCCTCGCGCGGCTGATGTACCTGCAGGAGGAGATCAGCACCGCGAAGCTGGCGAAGAAGGTCGGCCAGACCATGACCGTGCTGGTGGACGATGTGGATGAGGAAGGCTCGGTTGCGCGCAGCGCGGCCGACGCACCGGAGATCGACGGCCTGGTGTATATCAACGGCGAAGAACTGGAAGTGGGCGAGTTCGTCACCGTGAAGATCACCGACTCGGACGAACACGACCTGTGGGCGGAAGTCGTCAAGAAATGAGCCAATGTAGGGTGGGCAACTTGTTGCCCACGCGGAACAATGTCATATGCAACAGCCTAACCCCTGCATGAGTTGCGGCGCATGCTGCGCCCACTACCGCGTCTCCTTTTACTGGGGCGAGTCCACCGCCGCGCCCGGCGGCTTCGTGCCGGTCGAGTACACCGAGCAAGTGAACCCCAACATGCTGTGCATGAAAGGCACCAACAACTATCCGCCGCGCTGTGCCGCGCTGCGCGGCGAATTGGGCAAGCAGGTGTCCTGCGCCATCTACGAGAACCGTCCTACCACCTGCCGCGAGTTCAACGAGTACGAGCTGGACGGCTCGCCCAACACGCGCTGTTTCAAACTGCGCGGCATCGTTCCCCCTGCTACAATCCAGCCATGTTATTGACCTTTACTGCCATCGGATTGGGTGCTGCCATCGGTGCATGGATACGCTGGGGCCTGGGCCTGTGGCTCAATCCGGCCTTGCCCGACCTGCCGCTGGGCACGCTTGCCGCCAACCTCATCGGCGGCTATCTCATCGGCCTCGCCGTGGCTTTCTTCATGCAGTATCCCAACCTGTCGCCGGAGTGGCGCTTGTTCGCCATCACCGGCTTTCTTGGCGGGCTGACGACTTTTTCCACTTTCTCGGCTGAGACCGTCACGCTGCTGCTGCGCGGCCAATATGCGTGGGGCACGGCGATCATTGTCGCACACCTCGGCGGCTCGCTGCTGATGACGGTGCTGGGGATACAAACGTTCAAATGGCTACAAGCGGGAGGTTGACATGCAAAGCGTCGTGATCAGGTTTTACGTCAGCGAAAAGCAGCATCACCACAGCGAGCTGATGCACGAGTGGTTGCTGCGTTTGGGGCAACAGCTGAAACTTCCTGGCGGGTCGGCATTCCGCGCCATCGCCGGGTACGGCAAGCATGGACACATGCATGAAGAGACCTTTTTTGAACTGGCGGGCGAACTGGCCGTGGCAGTCGAATTCATCGTCGATGCGCAGCAAGCCGACCGGCTCATCGCGGCCGTCTCTGCGGAAAAACTTCAACTGCACTTCGTGCGTTACGCGGTAGAAGCCGGCACGACAGGAGTCTGATTACTTCTTGCCGGACAGCAGCGTCTCGATCTCGGCCTCGGCAGCGATCCAGTAGTCCATCGAACCACTCACAAAGCCGTTTCTCTCGGCGATGAAATAAGCCGCATCCTGAACCATCTTGTAGCGCTGTTCAGGCGTTGGCATTTGCATGGCGGTTGCGGCCTTGCGTGGTGCGGCTTTGGTGGCGGCGGGTTTCTTCGCTGCAACGGCCTTGCTGCCCGGTGCAGCGGGTTTCTTGGCGGTTGCGGCAACCTTCTTGGTGGTCGCAGTCTTGGCAGTTGCAGTTTTGGCGGTGGCCTTGCTGGTGGCGGCCGTGGTTTTCTTGGTGGCGGGTTTCTTTGTTGTGGTGGATTTTGCAGTGGCCATGATTACTCCCTTTCAAGAATGAAGTTCATCGATTTACGAAGTTAAAACTTGTAATTGGATGCATCCCCCTCGTGCCTAATTCTAAACGCAAATCCCTGTTGTTATGTGACTGATTTGTGTCAAAGATAGAACATGCCGCCCGGGCAGGTCTGCGATTGCTCGATGCGCGACAAGGTCGGCAGCAGGTTCAGGCCGGTCTTCTCTTTCAATGTCTCCGCTTGTTCCTTGAGATCGTCCAGCGCGATGCGGATGGGGTCGCCGGTTGCGGCCAGCGCGATCACATTGCCGCTTTCGCAGGAAGGAAAGGCCAGTGCACGCGCGTCGAAGGCATCGCGCAGCCGCTCCAGGCTGGCCGCATAACCGCGGCTGCGCCCGAGCAGGTTCACCGCCATCACGCCGTTGTCGTTCAGCCGCGCGCGGCACATCTGGTAGAACGGCAGCGTGTCCAGCTCGCCGGGGCGCGCGTCCTCGTCGAAACCGTCCACCAGGATCAGGTCGTAAGTCTTGTCGTTTTCGGCGATGAACTGCGCGCCGTCGCCGATCACGATGTTCAGCCGCTTCGGGTCTTCCGGCAGCTTGAAGAACTGCCGGGCTGCCGCCACCACGCGCGGCTCGATCTCCACCACGGTCAGCTTCGCCAGCGGGAAGTTGCGGTACAGGAACTTGGTCAGCGAGGCCGCGCCGAGACCGATCAGCAGCACCTTGCGCGGGAAGCGCGAATCGTCGCGCAGCAGCAGGCTCGCCATCATCTCCTTGGTGTATTCGAGTTCCAGATGCCAGGGCCGCGCGATGCGCATCGCGCCCTGTATCCAGAGGGAACCGAAATGCAGAAAGCGGACGCCGCCTTCTTCGCTGATGTCGATGGGGTAAGTCATGGTGTTCAGGTGGGTGAGGTACGGCGTATCGAGCGGAATAATTTCTTGCTGGCGTAGCGCGCCAGCGCCAGCAGCAGTTCCACCAGCAGCAGGATGACGATGGCGGCGCCCGCGCCGAATGCCAGCGCATCCTGATTCAGCGGCACGTTGTAGCTGTATTGTCCCAGCGCTTCGTCGATCATCTCGCGGTCGCCGTGCAGCAGCACGTTCAGCGCCTTCAGCGGCAGGCTCACCTGCAGCGCGGCCAGGTCGGCCTCGAAGCGCAGCTTGCGCTGCACCATCTTCTCGATGGCCGCGCCTTCTTCCTGGAAGGGTTTCTCGCCGCTGTTGCGATGCAGCTCGATCAGCTTGTTCATGTCGCCGCCGAAATACTTGTTGGCGATCTCCTGGAACGGCTGCAGGTTGATGCTCACCTCGCGCAGATGCGCATCGACGCGCTTCTGGTATTGATCGACGAAATTGGGCACCTGCAACCCGATCAGCAGCGCGATGCAGGCGACGATGACGATCAGATAGCGGTAGAGGATGGCGGTCATGGCGTTAATGTGGTGCCATGCGGTTCAGCAGCCAGCGCGCCCACTCGGTCACTTCGGTCGCGCTCATGCCGAGCGTGGCCTGCTGCTTGGCCAGCTCGTCGCCCGCCGCGCCGTGCAGGTGCACGCCGAGCAGCAAGGCTTCGTCCGCGCTCAGGCCCTGGGCGATGAAGGCGGCGATCATGCCGGCCAGCACATCGCCCATGCCCGCGCTGCTCATGCCGGGGTTGCCGGTCTGGTTGATATGCAGCTTGCCGTCGCGCGTGGCGCAAATGCTGCCGGCGCCTTTCAGCACCACGCTGCCACCCAGCCGTTTGGCCAGTTCGCGCGCCGCCCGGCACGATCTTTCTGGATGTCTTCCGTGCTGCAAGCCAGCAGGCGCGCGGCTTCGCCGGGATGCGGCGTGAATACGGCGGCGGCTTTGCGGCTATGCAGCATGCCGCGCAGGTCGGGGCGCAGGGCGAGGATGTTGAGCGCATCGGCATCCAGCACCAGCGGCACGTCGAGCAGCAGCGCGTCGTACAGCAGTTTTTGCGCGGCAAGGCTATGTCCCAGGCCGCAGCCGACTGCCAGCACGTCCGGCCGGGTCGATTTCAGGGCAGCGCTGGCCGCATGCAGCATCAATTCCGGCTGCAGCACATCCACGGCCGGGGCATTGTCCGCCAGCATGCCGACATGCACGCAGCCCGCGCCCATCTTGAGCGCGGCACGTCCGGCCAGCAGCGCCGCACCCACCATGCCGGTGCTGCCGCCGATGACGGTGACCGTGCCGAACAAGCCTTTGTGGCTGTCCTTGGGGCGCGGCTTGAGGAAGGCGGCGACTTGCTTTTGGGTGATGGGTGTCGGGCGGGTGCTGGCCATGTTGTTTTCCCTGAGTTTGTGAGGTCGGCTGCATTATAATTGCAACCTGTTATCAACGCCTTAAAGTGACATACCATGTTCCGCACCTCGATAGGTAAAGCCGCTCTCTCTTCCTTCCGTCTCGACAAGCTGCGCGCTGCGCTGGACGCCACCAAGACCGGCGTCATTCTCGAAGACACCCGCCACTGCTATTTCACCGAACTTTCCTCACCGCTGTCTGCAGCCGAAGTCATCCTGCTGGACCGTCTGCTCGGCATCGACAAGGATTCCGGCGAACCCGAATGCGCCATCGCGACGCAGACCCTGCTGGTCGTGCCGCGGCTGGGCACCATCTCGCCGTGGTCGTCCAAGGCCACCGACATCGCCCGCCATTGCGCATTGCCGCAGGTCACGCGCATCGAGCGCGGCGTGCTGTACTACCTCAAGGGCAAAGGCGGCAAGCACCTCACCGAGGCGGACAAGAAAGCCATCCTGCCGTTGCTGCACGACCGCATGACCGAATCGGTCATCGCCGAAGTCACCGGCCTCGAAGAGCGCATCTTCAAGCACGGCACGCCGCAGCCGCTTTCCAGCGTGGACATCCTCGGCGCTGGCCGCACCGCACTGGAAGCCGCCAACCGCGAACTGGGCCTGGCGTTGTCGCCGGACGAGATCGACTACCTGGTGGAGAACTTCACCCGGCTGGGCCGCAACCCCACCGATGTCGAACTGATGATGTTCGCACAGGCCAACTCCGAACACTGCCGCCACAAGATCTTCAACGCCGACTGGGTCATCGACGACGTGCAGCAGGGCATCTCGCTGTTCGGCATGATTCGCAACACCCACTCGCTGCACCCCGCAGGCACCGTGGTGGCGTATTCCGACAACTCCTCCGTCATCGAGGGCGCCGAGATCGAGCGCTTCTATCCGCGTGCCGACGGCAGCTATGCCTTCAGCAAGGAACTCACCCACACCCTGATGAAGGTGGAGACGCACAACCATCCGACCGCCATTGCGCCTTTCGCCGGCGCGGCCACCGGTTCCGGCGGCGAGATCCGCGACGAGGGCGCCACCGGCACCGGCTCCAAGCCCAAGGCGGGGCTGACGGGGTTCTCGGTTTCCAACCTGTACATTCCCGGCTTCGTGCAGCCGTGGGAGAAAGACGACCCCCTCCCTAACCCTCCCCCGAAGGGAGAGGGGACTGTTAAGGGCGCAGCAATTGAACCCTCTCCCACCGGGGGAGGGCAGGGTGGGGGAACAACCTACGGCAAACCAGCCCGCATCGCCTCAGCGCTGCAGATCATGATCGACGGCCCGCTCGGCGGCGCCGCGTTCAACAACGAATTCGGCCGTCCCAACCTGACCGGCTATTTCCGCACTTTCGAAGAGCAGGTGAACGGCGAAGTGCGCGGCTACCACAAGCCCATCATGCTGGCGGGCGGTGTCGGCAACATCCGCGCCGACCATACGCACAAGCACGACTTGCCCGAAGGCGCCTTGCTGATCCAGCTCGGCGGCCCCGGCATGCTGATCGGCCTGGGCGGCGGTGCGGCATCCAGCATGGATACCGGCGCCAATGCCGAGAACCTCGATTTCGATTCCGTGCAGCGCGGCAACCCCGAGATGCAGCGCCGCGCGCAGGAAGTCATCGACCGCTGCTGGCAGATGGGCGACAACAATCCCATCCTTTCCATTCACGACGTCGGCGCGGGCGGCGTGTCCAATGCGTTGCCGGAGCTGGTGCACGGCGGCGGCAAGGGCGCGCATTTCGAGTTGCGCGCCATCCCTTCCGAAGAGCGCGGCATGTCGCCGATGCAGATCTGGAGCAACGAGGCGCAAGAGCGCTACGTGCTGGCGATCCCGGCCGAGCGGCTGATGGAATTCCGGGCCCTGTGCGAACGCGAGCGTTGCCCGTTCTCCGTGCTGGGCCGTGCCATCAGCGAAGACCGCCTGGTGGTGCACGACGAAGAGTTCAGCAACAACGCAGTGGACATGCCGCTTTCCGTGCTGCTCGGCAAGCCGCCCAAGATGACGCGCAAAGTGCAGCGCGAAAAAATCGCGCTGCCGAAGTTCGACACCAGCAAGATCGTGCTGAAAGACGCCATCGAGCGCGTGCTGCGCCTGCCATCCGTTGCGGACAAGACCTTCCTCATCAGCATCGGCGACCGCACCGTGGGCGGCATGACCGCGCGCGACCAGATGGTCGGCCCATGGCAGGTGCCGGTGGCCGACGTAGCCGTTTCGCTGATGGGCTACAACACCAATCTTGGCGAAGCCTTTGCCATGGGCGAGCGCACGCCGATCGCCGTGATCAACGCACCCGCATCCGGCCGCATGGCCATCGGCGAGGCGATCACCAACATCGCCGCTGCGCAAATTGAAAAGATCGGCGACATCAAACTTTCCGCCAACTGGATGGCCGCCGCCGGCCACCATGGCGAAGACGCCGCACTGTTCGACACCGTCAAAGCCGTCGGCATGGAGCTGTGCCCGCATCTCGGCATCAGCATCCCGGTGGGCAAAGACTCGATGAGCATGAAGACCACCTGGAAGGAAGGTGCAGAGAACAAGTCGGTCACTGCACCGTTGTCGCTCATCGTCACTGCCTTTGCTCCCTGCGGCGATGCGCGCAAGACGCTCACCCCGCAACTGGTGGCCGACACCGATACCGTCGTGCTGCTGTTCGATCTCGGCTGCGGCAAGAACCGCATGGGCGGCTCGGCACTGGCGCAGGTGTACAAGCAGGTGGGCGATGTGGCGCCGGACGTGGATGAACCGAAGAAGCTGCGCGCTTTCTTCGAGCTGATCCAGCGCTTCAACCGCGAAGGCAAGCTGCTGGCCTACCATGACCGTTCCGATGGCGGCATGCTGGCTGCGCTGTGCGAGATGAGTTTCGCTTCGCACATCGGCCTCGACATCCGTCTCGACGAATGCAAGGGCGACGACCTGAGCGCACTCTTCAACGAAGAACTGGGCGCAGTAGCGCAGGTGCGCCGTGCCGACCTGGCCGACATCTTCGTGCAGTGCGAAGAGGCTGGCCTGCTTAACGTCTACGAAGTGGCGCGCCTCAACACCAGCGGCCTCATCAACATCACGCGCGGCAAGACCACGCTGTTCAGCGACAACGCCATCGTGCTGCGCCGCATCTGGTCCGAGACCACCTACCAGCTGCAAAAGCTGCGCGACAACCCGGCCTGTGCGCAGCAGGAATTCGACCGCACTCTGGATGCGAAAGACCCCGGCCTGCATGCCAAGCTGACTTACGACCTGAATGAGAACGTCGCTCCCGCATCTGCTCATATCCCGCCCCCGCATGGCCATCCTGCGCGAGCAGGGCGTGAACGGCCAGGTGGAAATGGCCGCCGCATTCGACCGTGCCGGGTTCGCCGCGGTGGACGTGCACATGAGCGACATCATCAGCGGCCGCGTGAAGCTGGCCGATTTCAAGGGCGTTGCGGCCTGCGGCGGATTCTCTTACGGCGACGTGCTGGGCGCGGGCGAAGGCTGGGCCAAGTCCATCCTGTTCAACCCCAAGGCGCGCGATGAGTTCGAGGCCTTCTTCAAGCGCAACGACACCTTTGCGCTCGGCGTGTGCAACGGCTGCCAGATGATGAGCAACCTGCACGAGATCATCCCCGGCGCGGAGCACTGGGCGCACTTTGCGCGCAACCAGTCCGAGCAGTTCGAAGCACGCTTCGTGATGGTGGAAGTGCAGCAGTCGCCCTCCATCCTGTTCGAAGGCATGGCCGGCAGCCGCATGCCCATCGTCGTCGCGCACGGCGAGGGCTATGCCGATTTCGGCGACAGCAAGAAGCTCAAGGCCGCGCAGGATATCGTCACGCTGCGCTATGTCGATAACAACGGCAAGCCGACCGAAGTCTATCCGCTCAACCCCAACGGCTCGCCGCAGGGCATCACCGGCCTCACCACGCCGGACGGCCGCTTCAGCATCATGATGCCGCACCCCGAGCGCGTGTTCCGTGCCGTGCAGAACTCCTGGTATCCGAAGGAGTGGCAAGAGAACGGCGCATGGCTGCGCATGTTCCAGAATGCGCGGAAGTGGGTGGGGTAGTAGGTAGTTTGAAGCGGAAATAAAAAGGCGACCGGATGGTCGCCTTTTTTACGCTGGATTGCTCTGATGTTTAAGCCGCCATCGGAAGCGGAAGCTGGAAATGTCCTTCAACAATGCCACTCACGGAAATATCTTCGTCCAGCTCTTCCCAGCGCAGCGCAGTGCCATTTGCCCGTAGCTTAACTTGCTTGAGCTGGTTGTCACTTGCAGTGCTCAGCAATTTGAAACGAGCAGCGGGGAAGCCGATCTGGCGGCCATCGGTAAGTTCCACAAAAACGATTCGACCCGTCACCCAAACGCGTGTGGCGCAATGCTCCAATTCAGTGATGGAAGAACTCATGCCATTTCTCCTTGAAGAAATCTTGATGCTCGAAAACCGCCGCCTCAATACGGCGCAACTCGATGGGGCTGATGTTGCGGCTTCTAGCCAATCGAATTGGCTCAAGCCAATACTTGCACTCGCCATCACCCGTATCAACATGGATATGCGGCGGCTCCATTCCTTCGTCGGAATAAAAATGAAAGCGCCAATTCAGCAAACGTAGAACGGTAGGCATATCCGGTACGATAGAGGCTACGTGGCAAGGATTCTACACCAAAGCTATTCAACGGATGCCATCGCTCGAGTGATTGCTTTGTGCCATGAGCTAATTGTTAATACCCAGTAAGCAGTTTCGAAAACAAATTCGAACACGGCCCCTTTAATCAGTTAACTGGTGCGGTTATGGCGGAGTCACCACCTGCCAATTCATCTTTTGAAGAATCTCGATGAGTTGTGGCACGTAGCGCCTTTGATGCTGCTCTAGCAATTTTCTTTCGAGCATCATCAGCTTTTTCACCTTCCAGCACGTCTCGTTTGATTACTTCATCAGCAAGCACTCCTTTGATTTGTTCGATGTCAATGCGTACATCCGGGGATATGCGTCTCAGTTCACGTCTAATGACTTCAAGCACAGGATCGGTTTGCAGCATGGCGCCAACAAAAAATCTGGATAGTGCTTGTTTTTGAGTGTTGTATTCATCAAGAACAGATCGTTGCCAGCCTTCCTTGCACCAAAGATAGAGCAATTCGATATCGTTTTCGGAACGAGTATTCAGCGTGGAAAAATCAATGCTAACCACAAGCTCCTGTTCGATGGGCTTTGAAAATGTCAGATGATAAACTCGCCAACACATACCATTCGTCAGGCAACACCCAGTCAACCCCTTGGTTGGCGGCATAGTCGATAGCTTGTTTTACGTGGGGGTCTTTTAATTCAAGGCCAATTGCTTTTACTTCAATTAGCGTTTGCAGGGTGCCGTCTGTCTTAATTGCTAAATCGCAATAAGTTCCACGTATTGCGTACTCTGATGTGACTTCTGAATATTTGTCGTATCCAAAAACTTCAGCGAGCATATCCTTCACAATCGTCACAGTATCAGCCTCACCAACATCTCGTGCTTTTGCCGAAGCAAGTATTGGTTGATATTTCTTAATTCCTGCGACTAGCCTTTCAGCGGCTTTCTTGGGTATTGATGCCATGTTTTCTCCCTGAGTTTGGTGATAGGTCTGAGAATTTCTGAGCAACAGGAATAGCGCCCGATTTAACTGGGCTGAGCGAAGAATGTTTGGTGAATTTTGCAATCAACTGCTTCCCCTGTGCTGAACAAATGTGTTGCTGGCGATGCTTCCCGACGGTGCGGGAAATCTTTTCTTGCGCCAGCTCCTATCCTGGGGATCCCGCTGTGAGCCTCACAACCGTGCATGCGGTGTGATGTGCGTGTGGCGGTCTTGCAAGTGGGGTGCACTTTATGGGGAGAGGCTTGGGTAGTGTCAATGAGGAGGTTGGGGTTAAGCGGCGAGCGTGAAATTCGCGTGATGCGGGAGCAGGCCGCCTTCTCCATGATTGCCTACTGCAGGCAGGCATCCTTGCTGAGATTCCTGCTGCCCAGCGGTGTATGTGTGGTGCAGGTCAGGAAGAACGACGTCTTTCCTGACAGCCTGATCACGTCGATGATCGCATAGACCGGTTTCCCATTCTCTCCGCTCACGGATACTTCATAGCGGTTGGGCATGACTTCGTTGCTGCTGCGCGTGCTGGAAACTGGGGTGGCATCTTTTATCTTGTCTGCTTCACGAACGACATCTTTATTGTTTTTGACGAAGTCGATCACCTTGGCCCATTCGTTTTTTGTTTCCTGTTCGGCAAAGGCCGGATCGATCTGGCCTTTGCCGCATAGCGCGCTGGATTGTTCCATATACTTTTGTTCCAGTCCGGGAACCATCTTTCGTGCGCGGGTCTCGTACTTGTCCTTGTCGGCGGCCAGCTTGCTCTTCAACTCTCTGAAGCCGGCGTAGAGCTGTTTGATGTTCTCGTCAGAGTCTGCGGTCTTTGGGTGGTCGCGGAACGGGTTGGCGGTCTTCTTGTCCCATTCGAGCACATGGTCGAGTGTCTTGATGAATTTCGCCGTATCCAGCAGCGCATAGCTGCCGATGAGTTGCCCATCGGTTTGGGCGATGACTGAAAGCAGTTGTCCGCGGTCTTCTTTTTCGAAGGCGAGCTGGTACCGGGTGCGCAATTGGGCGGCGTAATACCAGAACACCGCCTCATCTTTTTTCCCGTTCAGGAACATGACCGTCGCGGGTGAGAAGAGCGACAGGGGGTCTTTCAGGCTGGCCGGGTTGTGGATGATCTCTTCTGCCGCAGCGAGTGCGATGGCGGGGTCGCAGCGATTTCAGGCGGCTCTCGGCAGGCAGGGGCAGGACCGCGCTTGCCGCGGCGGGGGATGCCGCCGCGGGCAGCGACGCCAGCAATGCGCAGATCGCCAGAGCGCAGGCGGTTATGGGCCGGCTGCGTGCGGGTTTGTCGAATACGGTTTCATCAAGTTCAGCGTTCAAGTGCATCCCCTATGGCGACAGGTTGTGAAGCGGTTCCGTTTCCCGGCACGGTAATCCGGCTGCGAGCGGGCGAACTTTATGGGAGAGAGTCGAGCAGTGTCAATGAGGCATTTGGGCGGACCGGCGAATGTGAAATCTCCGTTCAGTATCTCAGCTGTGCGACGGGGGCTGTCCGCTCACTTGAAGACGGGGAATCGAGTTGAGAGGGAGGGCAGCGGTTGAAACATGCGAGGAAGGCTGCCTGATTGTTTTCCAGGCATCGGCTTCGATCCTGGCCGGAGTTTGCAGAGTCGTATGGCGAGGGACAGTCCATGTTGAGGGTTTCTTTTTCAGAAGAGCACCTTATTACACACTCATACCGGTCTTCGGCAACACTGGCACCGGATCGAAGGAGCATCGCAATGGACAGGAACAAAACAGGGAGCAGTTGCATCATTTACCTCCTCGTTCATGTTGTTGGCGGGCTATCTACACATCAGCATCACATCCTCAAGGAGGACAACGTTTTCTTGTGAGTAGAGGTGGGGTGCGGATTGGCTGGGCAGCGGTCGAAACAATCAAGGTAATCGGTCTGGCTTTCGTTCATGCAGATGATCCGGTTTCTTGTTCGGCTTCGATGGATTGTCGGGCGATGGGCAGTTCATCCGGCGGGCATGGTTCTTGTCGAAGCACTTTGTCAAACAGGCATAGCGGTCCTTGGCATGGCCGGGATTTGGCTGTATCCCCATCGTCATGGCAATGAGCAGAAGATATATCGAACGCATCATGACCTCCCCGTTCTTCCGGAGTGAAAATGCGTGCACGCACTTTTCAACAGGTTCGCCTGAACAGTCATGCCAGATCCGGATGGTTCGAATTCTTTCCTGAGTGCGGAGGCGCTTCAATGGGTCAAACCCTGTAGAAGCACGGGAACGTTCAATGCAGGACGATCATGCGATGCGAACTGAACGGGAAGCAAAAGGCCTGCCGCCAGGAAGGTTTTCCTGCATCTGAGACCGCCCCAGCTCGGCCGGGCATTACCGCCCTCCCTCAATACCCGGACGGATAAGGAGATGAAGGCGACTCTTCTGCGGGGGGCGGCGCGTACTGAGGGGGCGGGCAGTGATTGAAGCAATCAATGTAGATGTCCTGGCTCCTCTTCATGCACCGGGCCCGCTCCTCGTTTGATGTCGAGGACTCGTAAGGCGAAGGGCAATCCACGTTGCGGATCTTTTTCGGCCGAGCACTTCAATATGCACTCGTAGCGGTCCGGCAAAGCTGATGCTGGACAGCAGCATCATGGCCAAGGCTGTGATCAGAAAATATATCGGTCGCATCCGACACTTGTATTCCTGGGAGTGGAGACGCATATACACCGCACTGCGGTTGTGCAGCCGCACTACTTCTTGTCTCGATGTGCGCGAGCGGCAATAGGTTAAACCATGTAGCTGTGGCAGCGGTCTTGTGCATCAGCTCGCCATGCTTGCCGGGCATTGCTCAGACTAACTCCATTTGGGTTGCTCTAAGAAGTGTTTCATTCTCGGGTGTTGGCAGATTGAGTATGGTTAGGGAGATTGATCATGGAGATATCCAGAAAAACCAGAACGAGAGGCATCCAATCGGGCTCGGCTTGTTCATTGCGGCCGTTTTGTTCGTGACCATTGCAGCCCAAAAGCCGCTGACGGTAAAAGCACGTCTGCACTCGGCTCCATCCCGGAATCCGTCACTGCCCCGGCAGAGCAGCTGGGGAAGGCCTTTGCGGCGGTGGCGGCGCACGTCAAACCCGCTGTAGTCAGCGTGTATTCAGAAAAGAAAGTGAAGCCTGAACTCGCCGGAGTTTCCGTTCGGTGATGACTTGTTCAACAAATTCTTCGGCAACCAGTTTCCGCATCACAAGCTGCCCCCGGTACTCCGAAAGAATTCAATATGCCGCAGAGCGGGATGGGCACCGGCATGCTGCTCAATAACAGGGGCACATCCTGACCAATTACCATGTGGTGCAAGACGTAGATGAGATCAAGGTGCAGCTGGCCGACAAGCGGAAATTCGAGGCGAGATCGTTGGCGCCTACTGGAAAACGGACGTGGCGGTCCTCTAATTGCTGGGAAAGATCGATGACCTGGCGACAGTCGAACTGGGTGATTCCGATGCGATGGAGGACGGAAACCTGGTGATGGCGATCGGCGCGCCGTTCGGCCTGACGCAAACGGTGACCACTGGCATCATCAGCGCCGAAGGACGTTCGGATGTCGGGATCGCAGACTATGAAGATTTCCTGCAGACCGATGCGCCGATCAACCCGGGGTAACTCGGGCGGGCCGCTGATCAATATGCGCGGCGAGGTCATCGGCATGAACAGCGCGATCGAGACGGACGTGGGGGACTTCGGGGTGGGCTTTGCCATTCCCGTGAACATGATCAAAAGCATGCTGCCCACCCTGATCAAGGGCAAGCAGATCACGCGCGGCATGCTCGGCATCTCCATCCAGGATGTCACCAAAGAGCTGGCCGAAACATTCGATCTTTCAGGCGACAAGGGAGCGCTCATCTCGCAAGTCAACAAGGATTCGCCGGAACAAGGCGGGCCTGAAGGCGGGAGACGTTATCGTGCGCTTCAATGGCCGGGGGGTAAATGATTCTAGCCAGTTGCGCAATTTCGTTGCAGCAACGGCGCCGGGCGCCAAAGCCGGAATCGATGTCATGCGCGACGGCAAGGAAAAATCGTTTACCGTGACGATAGGAGAAATGCCCCCGGAAGCCGTGGCATCAACTCGAGGCAGACCGCCAGGATGGAGAACCAATTGGCGGCGCTCGGGCTGAGCCTGGAAACGCTGACCCCGGAACTGGCAAAGCAATTTGATGTGCAAGAGAAGAAAAGGGTGCTGATCACTGACGTCGAGGCGGTCTTGCAGCTTTTTCCGGCCTGCAGCCTGGCGACCTCATCGTGGAGGCAGACCATCAGCCGGTTGCCGCTGTCAGCGAGTTTCAGTCCATCCTTTTCAAAGGCAAGAACAAAGACCAGATATTGCTTTTGATCAAGCGCAAGGAGGGAAGCATTTACCTCATATTCCGGCTCAAGTAATGAAGAGTCCGGCAAGCGCGCTTACTCGCAAAGGAGCGGGTCATGTGGATCAGAACGACAGTGCTGCTCGCAATGCTTCTGGGCCCGGCTGTTGCTGGTGGTGCTGGCATGTATGGCGAGGAGGGCATGCCTCGCCAGACGGTTACACCCTCATCTCCCGCCGTGGAAACACCGCCGGGCGTGATGGACGCAGGAAATAGCAAAAGCCGGTGCAAAGAACAATGGAAGAGGTACCGGGCGAGCCAGGAATGCTTCGCACCTTACCGGCTGGCGGATGGCGGGCTCAAGGCGGAAGCATTCAAACATTGCACCGTGATCAAGCAGCCGGATTTCTGCGAGTGATCCGGGCAAGAGTCGGGTGACCGCCCCCTCATTCTGAAATCACAAACAGCAAGACGGCAGCAGGCCGTCTTGCTGTTTGCATATTCGCCTGACCCCGGCCGCTGGTATTGCCCCCTCGCATTCCACTCAGAAGTTTCCCTTCAGAGGCAGCCTGCATGTCGCAGGGCAATTGTTTCGGCGCGGGAGGGCAGCTTTTGAAACATGCATCAAAGAAGAACTGGCTGTTCTTCAGGCACTGATCCCGTTTCGCGCTCTGGGTTGAAAAGCCTGAGTGAGGGGCAGTTGATGTTGCGATCGTATTTTTCGTTTGAACATCTGAACTGACACTCGTACTCGTCCTCGGCATACACGGCATTTGAAAGCAGGGCCACGGCGACTGCCATGGAAAGAATAACGATGGACCGCTTCATGATAGCCTCCTTGTTGATGGCACAGTAGAGGATGGATTCGCACCACTCTACAGCGATGTAGTGAACATTCTCGCGCTGCTGCATGACCGTCACAATGGGTCAAACCCTGTAGATGCTGAAGGTTCAGTGCCCGCTGCGGCTGGCGACGAACGGTGGTCTTGCCCACCAGATCAAAGCGATCAACATGAGCATGAGTGTGGCGGAAATGGTCAGGATGCGGTCGGTGGCGTAGGTGTAGGACTGGGTGGTGATCATGCGTTCCAGGAAGGCATAGGCGGCATCCTTGGACATGCCGAGCTGGTGCAAGTGGTGCAGATAAGCGGTCGCCTGCGGATTGTAGGTCTGAATGTTTTCCATCAGGATGGCATGGAAACTGCTGGCCTGATTGGTCCACACCCAGACGGTGATGGCGGTGCCGAAGCTGGCGCCAAGATTGCGCATGAAATTGGTCAGACCGGAAGCGGCTGCGACAGGTTCGGCAGGCAAGCCGGAAAGACTGACGGTGACCAGCGGCAAAAAGAAGCAACTGATGCCGATGCCCATGAACAGACGGCTAAAGGCGATCGACCGAATAGTCGAATGTCGGGCGTGAAGCTGGAGCTCCAGTATCCCACCAGCGCGAACACGATGAAGCCGAACGTGGTGATAGCGCGCGCATCGACGCGGCCGATGTTGGCACCGATGACTGGCCCGAGGATGACTGCCAGCACGCCGCCGAAGGCGATGGATTTGCCCGCCCACAGCGAGGTGTATCCCTGGTAGGTCTGCAGCCACAGCGGGATGATCACCACCACGCTGAAGAAGGCGATCATCCCGAAGAACAGGCAAAGCGATCCCACCAGGAAATTGCGCCGCCTGAACAACTGCAGGTCGACCAGCGGTGCGGGCTCGTCCAGTTCCCACACCACGAACACCAGCAGCGCCACGGCTGCCAGCACCGCCAGCGCGATGATGGTGCCGGAGCTGAACCAGTCCAGTTCGTTGGCCTTGTCGAGCATGATCTGCAGCGAGCCGATACCGATGACCAGCAGCCCCAAGCCGATCCAGTCCATCTTCTGTTCGCGCTTGCCCGGCTGGATCACGTCGCGCCCCGCCATCAGTGCGGCCACTGAAAGGCCAACCAGCAGACCGACCGGCAGGTTGATCAGGAATATCCAGTGCCACGAGGCGTTATCGATTAGCCAGCCGCCCGACAGCGGACCCGCTATCGGTGCGATCACCGTGGTCATCGCCCAGATGCCCAGCGCCAGTCCGCGCTGGTGCGGCGGGTAGATGGTGGTGAGCAGCGTTTGCGACAACGGGATCATCGAGGCGCCGAACACGCCTTGCAGCACGCGCGAGGCGAGCAGCATCGGGAAGCTGACCGACATTGCGCATAGCAGCGACGCCAGCGTGAACAGCAGCGTGGCCGCAACGAAGGTGCGCACCTCGCCGAAGCGCCCGGCCAGGAAGCCGGCCAGCGGCAGCATGATGGCCTCGGCCACCGAATAGGAGGTGATGATCCAGGTGCCCTGCGTCGGCGTGACGGCGAAATCGCCCGCCACCGTGGGGACCGCCACATTGACGATGGTCAGATCGAGGATGTTCATGAACGAACCCAGGCCGAGTACCAGCGTCGCGGCGATCAGCCTGAAGCCTTTCAATACGGTTGCTTGGGCAGGATCCATTTTTTCCCCACAGCCAGTCTCTTCCCGTTCGTGGTCCCTTTACACCGTTACCTCCGCCCCAGATTATCCGCAATGATCTGCGCCACCCGCGCATCGGCGGCCTTGATGTTCGGGGCATATATCGCCGTCGCCGAGATCGCTTTGGTTTCCGGCAGGGTGGACAGCACTGGCCCATTGCGATCATGCGTGTCGATGGTAGCGATCATCGAAAGGCCGATGCGCAAAGGGTGTGCCTGCAATTCATTGCTGTCGAAAGCGATGCGTACCGGCAGGCGTTGCACGATCTTCACCCAGTTGCCGGTGGCATTCTGTGCGGGCAGCAAGGAAAAGGCCGAGCCAGTGCCCGGCACCAGACCCAGTACCTTGCCGTGGAATACCACCGCGTTGCCATAGAAATCGGAGGTGAGGCTGGCAGCCTGGCCGAGGCGTACATCACGCAATTCCGTCTCCTTGAAATTGGCATCCAGCCACACCTTGCTGAGTGGCACGATCGCCATCAGCGAATCGCCGGACGCGACCCGCTCGCCGATCTGCACCGAGCGCCGGGCGATCTGCCCGCTGACCGGAGCCAGCACACGGGTACGCGCCAATGCCAACGCGGCCTCGCGCACCCGCACTGCCGCGGCGCGCACATCGGGGTGATTCTCCAGCGAGAGGTTGTCCACACGTGCACGCGAGACGCTGGCCTGGTCCAGGGACTGGGCGATGGCGGCACTGCCGGCTTTCACCGCATTGGCGGCCGCTTCGTGCTGTGCCCGCGCCGCGTCCCGTGCTGTCAGCGCGGCCTGCACATTCTCCGGCGAGACGAAATTTTGTTTGGCCAGTTCCACCCGGCGTTCGTATTCGGATTCGGCCTGTGCCAATGACGCATCGCTGCTGGCCAGCTCTGCCTGCGCCCGTGCCAGATCGGCGCGTCGCTGCGCGAGCAGCTGCAGGCTGCCGTGGCTGGTCGCATACAGGCCGCGCACCTCGCGCACCGCTGCCGCCAGCGCAGCCTCGGCCGCATCCAGCTGCAGGCGCGCATCGCTATCGTCCAGCTGTACCAGCAATTGTCCTTCGGTCACCGGCTGTGTGGCGTCGGCATAAATGGCGGTTACCGTGCCGCCGGTCTGCGGCATCACCGCGACGATGTCGCCGCCCACATAGGCGTCGTCGGTGCTGGTGCGCCATTGCCCGATAAAAAACCACCACAGGAAAACGCAAAACAGGACAAACAACACCGTGCCGCCGATGAGCAGCAGGATCTTGCGGCGCCTGCGGTTGTTGGGGCGAGGGGGAGTGGGGGCCTGATCGGTCATGATGGTTCTCCGAAAGAAGTTCGTAGAACACTTGGGGCCTGTTCAGTTTGCCCCTGATCGTTCGAACATTGAAGGTGGGTATTCAGCTTATTGACCGGTAACAGCGAGCGGCATGGTGTGCGCTTCAGATAGCTGTCCGGACAAGATGCGACGCTGTTTGAAAAATGGATTCGATCGCATCCATCTCGCATGAGATAAGGGATACGTGGAACGTCCCTGATGGCGTGATCTGCCACGGACAGGTGAGCTATGTGCGCAAGGATGGCTCTGTCCTGTCGGTGCCGTTTGCCAACGTATTAAAGATGGGCTCGCAACACATCGACAAATACCTGATCTTTGCGGATACCTCGATGCTGTATCCCTGATACGAGCGCCGGAGTCAGGCCGGCTCCGGCGCCCTTGGCCGTGCGGATCGATCGTTCACAGATAGCCGGTGATCATCACCCCGCCACCATAGTCGGGGCTGCCGTCCGAGAATCCTTTCCTGACATTCGCCTGAAATTTGAACCTGGGGGAGATCATCTGCGTGATGAATGCCGTCACTTCTTGTTTGTCGGAACCGGATGAGATGGGACTTTGCGCTACATCCAGCATGGCACCGGCACTGGTTACATCGCTAAGCTTCTGGTTGATGCCTATCGTTCCATACGGCGCGCTATTCAGATCGACACCGGCTGGCGAACCATAGAACCTGTAGCCCGCCGTTGCAAAGAAGGTGATCTTTCTGTCGAATGCGTAGTAACCATCGATCTGGGCGGAATAATCATTCTGTCCCGTACCCAATCCCTGGGTTTCATTCGCGGTGCCCAATTTGACGGTGCCGACGACATCAAATGTGTATGCGTTTACGGAATAGACGTTGTAACCAGCGGAGGCGATGATGTCGCCAAGGCCGGAATTGCTCGTCGTCGTGGTGCGGCTATTGGCAGCGCGGATCCGCCCCATGCCCTGGATGACGCCACCCGGCCCGGTAACGCTGATGTAGGGGACGGTCAGTTTCAACATCAGCTTGTCGGCTTCATATTTACCGATGACCGGGATATATAGAATGTCTGTCGATGCTGCATTGCCGTATTTACCTGTGCTGTAATCGAAGCCCGTAGTCAGGCTGTATCGTTCTTCAGCAATAGCTGGAGCGGCGATGGCAAGCAGGGTCAGCGTAGTTAACAGTCTCTTCATTTTTTCACCTTTGAAATTAGAACCAGCGGTCTCGCCGCAGGAATATGCTGGATTGCTTCAGGACAAACAGCTCATCTGCCTGGGCGTTCCAGTCTTTCGGGTCTTTCGAGCCGTTCGGGTTTCTCGGGGCGTTCAACCATTTCATGCTCGCGCCTTTCGGCTCGCGAGCTTTCCCTTATCTCTTCTTTATTTTTCACCGTGTGTCGCGTTTCTTTTTTCTTGCTCGCAGCTTCGCGCTTTTCTGCGATCCTGGCCTCGTTTGTTTCCAGCTGCTGCGCAGCATTTTGCAGCCCCTTGTTGTCCGGGTCCCTGGCCAGGTTCTTATTGACGCTGGCTTCGCCTTGGGAAACGGGTTGGTTTGCGGTTGCCGCGTGGGCGACAGAAATGGAAGCGAACAGCAATGCAGTCCAGAGGTGGCTAATCTTGATCATGGGAATCTCCTCACATTATTCAAGGTTAAAAACGCGCAACTGTTCTCCCCGGCAATTGCCGGCAAAGTCCCAGTTGGATAGCGGGCATGCGCTTTGGTTCCAGACCGGCGAACATCTTTCCCTTGCGTGGGTGATGACCTGGAAACTTTGTGTTACTAGACGGCCGCGGCGATAATGATCCATCGAAACACGAAAGGACAACGATGAAAAAAGATTTTTGGCTTGAGCGCTGGGAGAGGGCGGAGACCGGTTTCCATCAGGATGAGATCAACCTCTATCTGCTTGAATTCTGGCAGGACCTGAAGCTTGCCAAGGGCAGCGAGGTGTTCGTGCCGCTGTGCGGTAAAAGCCTCGATATGGTGTGGCTGCGCCAGCAGGGACATTTCGTGCTGGGGGTGGAGCTGAGCCCGATCGCGGTGAAGGATTTCTTCCGGGAGAAAGGACAGACACCTGATTTCGTGCATACCGAGCTGTTCGATAGCTATGTGGCGGATGGTATCTGTCTCTCGTGCGGCGATTTCTTCGACCTGAGCAAAAAAGACCTGGCGCAGGTAAGCGCAGTGTACGACCGGGCCTCGCTAGTGGCGTTGCCCCCGGAAATGCGCGAACGTTATGCACGGCATCTGGCGAGCATCCTGCCGCGCGGGACGCAGGTATTGCTTATCACCTTCGACTATCCGCAAGAGGAAATGGCGGGGCCGCCGTTTGCGGTGTCGGTGGGTGAGGTGGAGGCGCTATATCGTGATTACGCCGAGATACGCTTGCTGGCGCAGCATGATGCGCTGCCGCAGAATCCTCGCTTCCAGCAACGCGGGGTGACCCGGATGCAGGAAAATATTTTCATGCTGACGGTGCGCTAGGGATTTTGCCGCACGAAGTTTGCAGGCCGTTCGCCCTGAGCTTGTCGAATGGAGTATGGGCTTCGACAGGCTCAGCCCGAACGGATTTTTGGGGAAACGGCATTTTAGTTACCAGGGGGCAACTGAAGGAACTCGGTGGAAGATTTGATGCACAAACTGAACGAATATATCGAGATGGCTGCAACGGAATTTTTCCAGGAAACGGGCAAGGCCGAGCTGGACCCGCGCTGGATCGCGGAATTCTTTCAGGATTGCGGCGTCCAGGATGATTATCCGGCGCAGGATCTGGTGGCCTTCCATGCCTTGGTGCAGAAGGCGCTGACGTTGAATCTGGAAAGGGCTGAAAAGCTGGCGCGCTTGCAGTCGGAGAAAGATCGCCGCTCGGCAAAATGAAGCCGGGGACAGGCTTAGCCTGTCTGATGCTGTTCACTGAAACGGGGCGACCGGAAGGCCGCCTTATTTACTTGCGGACAGTTCTTGAAATTCCGCGTGCGGTGTCGGAGTGCTGTGCGCATGAAAGCAGGCGAACTGATTGCGCCCCAGTCTCTTGGCTGCATACATGGCGTGGTCTGCCTTCTTGAGCAGTTCGTTGATGTCGGTCGCATCCTGCGGATAGAGGGTGATGCCTATGCTGGCGGAGACATTGGCTTTGCCGCCCGGCAAATGGAACGGCATTGCCAGTTTGTCGATGATGTCCTGAGCAATGCGCCTGATGCTGTCTTTCTCGCCTATCTCCGTGAGGATGACGGTGAATTCGTCTCCGCCCATGCGGGCGACCGTGTCTGCTTCGCGCACGCACTCAACGATGCGCCGGGCGCTTTCGGCCAGCAAAATATCGCCATGATCATGCCCGTAGGTGTCGTTCACTGCTTTGAAATGATCCAGGTCTATGAACATCAGCGCTATCGGCAGGCTGACGCGATGGGATTTTTTGATCTCCTGTTCGAGGCGATCTCGGAACAGGCGGCGGTTTGGCAGCTGGGTCAGCGAATCGAAATTCGCGTGCTTCCAAACTTCTTCGTCCAATTCTTTCTTCTGCGTGATGTCGGAGAACAGCGCCACACGCCGGTGCACCCAACCCCTTGCGTTATAGATGGTGTTGACGGAGAGCCATTCGGCGAAAATTTCCCCATCCTTGCGCTTGTTCCACAATTCCCCTTGCCATTGCCCGGTCGTGGTTAAGGTGTGCCACATCTGCTCATAAAAGGCCTTGTTCTGCCGGCCTGAGCTCAACACCTTTGGATCCTTGCCGATGATTTCATCCGCTGCGTAGCCGGTCATCCGCGTGAAGGAAGCGTTGACAGTGATGATCCGGTTATCTGCGTCGGTGATCATCATTGCTTCGTTGCTGCTCTGGAAGACCATTGCTGCAAGGCGTTGTTCCTGTTCGGCGCGTACACGCTCGGTGATGTCCCGTCCGGTGCCTTGCACGCCGACCGGCTTGCCGTCCTTGTAGATAAGCCGGCTGCTCAACTCGACCGGAATGAGCTCGCCATTCTTGGCGGAAATCTCAAGTTCATATTGGGTTGAGGTCGTTTCTCCGGCCAGTTTCTTGGCGGTCATTTGCTGGGCGATGGCCAGGTTTTCCGGATTCAGGATCAGGCTGATGTGCGCACCGATGATCTCTTCGCTGCTGTAGCCCAACCGGTTCATCAGCGACTTGTTGACCGAGGTTAATACGCCGCCGGTGTTCATGCTGTAGACAAAGTCCGTGGCATTGTCGAACAGCTCGCGGTATTTCTCTTCGCTCTCCCGCAATGACTCGTTCACCCGCGAGAGTTCGCCGGGGCGGAAAAGGCATCTGATGCGGCTGAAAATCGGCATGGGTCAGATGCGCGAAATGATGTCTGAGGCGTAAACAGCGTTCACTTCCGGACGAGCATCGTCTGGATATGCGGTGAGATTTGGTGTCATGAGGCTCCCCTGATTGGAACAAGCAAGCTGCCGGCAACATCCCGTCGTTCGCGGGATTTCTTGCGCCAGCCTCCTGTTCTGGGGATTCCGTTGGGAGCCTCACACCTTGTTTGCGGTGCGATGTGCTTCCGGCGGAGTTGCAAGTGCCTTCACTTTAGGGGAGTAGTGCGGGGGATGTCAATGGTTGCGGGCGGCGGGATTGCGGTCGAACTGCTTGTGGCTTTTCAATATTCATAACTGATGAACAGGCCGGTATGAGAGCCGTCGTAGGGGACGTTGCCTGACAGGCCCGGTGCCGTGCCGGTCGAGGAGTAGGTTGCGACCGTGTAATGCTCTTTCACGTAGCGCAGATTGATCCATCCGTAGGGCTGCACCTCATAGCCGATCTCGATGATGCTGCCCCTGGCGTTGTCGAACGTGTACCTTTCGGTCACGCCGTTGATGGTGGAGGTCGCCCTGGCGGCATACACGTAGCGCATGCCGCCGCCGATGCGGAAGCGGTCAAAGACATTGAAATAGGCCAGCGCTTCGAGCGGGTTGCGCCGGAAAGAAGCGTTGTCGTTGCCGTTGTAATCGGAGTCGACATGGTAGTTGAAGGTGAGGGCGACCGCGAATGGAATGGACGGATATTGATAGAGCACTCCCAGCCCGGCCTGGTACAGACCGCCGGCACTGATCTGTCTGATCGTGCCGTCCGAGCGGGTGAGCCTGGATATGGCATCTCCACCCACAGTGATACCCAGGCGCTCCACCGCATGGAAGCCGGGCTGGGGATGAAAGGATAGGGTTTCTGTGCCAGGTGCGTTCCACAGGTCGAAATCGTCGGCTCGCGCGCACAGGAACGGGAAAGCGAGCAGGGTGAGGATGGCGAGTAGCGATTTTGCGGTCTGGCGCACTCAGGGCTTCTTGAACAGTTCGTCGAGCGGATTGTTGCCGGCGGCTGGCGCGGCAGAAACTCGTTGTGCCGTGAATTCTTCTTCGATGTTGTCGCGGTAAAAGCTCCACGCCGAACCGGAGCTGCTGAGCCTGCGCCAGAGATCTTCGCCGACGCCGCTGTATTGGAGCATGCTGCCGTTATCGAGCTGGACCTGCAGGAGGCGAGCGCGTGCGTCGTAGCCGATGGCGCGCAACTTGCCGGAATTCATTTTCTTCATTTCCATGGGATCGCGGAACGGGGTGAAGAGGGTATGCCAGGAACTTTATGGGAGTTGCGCTGGGGGTGTCAATGCCGATGCGTGAGGAAAGACAAACTGCCTGCCGTGATTCCTATTTCGCGCCGTTGATGGCATCGATCTTCCTGTTGTATTCGTCGGTCGCTGCATTGCAGCGCTTGATGGCTTCACGCAATGCATCGGCAGAGAGGCCGCACTCCTGCAAGGATTTGCGGTCGGCCTGCATGGTCTCGACCAGCTTGGCATAGGTGGTGTCGATGCTGACCGGCTTGGGCGCCGCACATTTGCCAGCCAGCAGCTGGTCGCTGACTTCGCATTTGATGGCGTGCGGAACAACGGGCAGGGTCCGGCATCCCGCGACGAGCAGGCTGCCCAGCACCATAGCGGCAAGTTGCAGATCGGCTTTTTTCATCGCCTGTTCTCCCCTGCGTTGGCTAGCTGCAGCGCATCGAAGACGCTTTGCGGCACCTGGGCTTGCAAGCAGGCGTTGCTTTCGATCTCCCGGCGCAGCTTGGCCTGCTCTTGCTTCAGGTGCTGGATATCCAGTTCCAGTTTGGCTTTTTCGTCGCCGGATGCGGCATCGCGCTGGGTCGAGAGGGTTTTAAGCTGGGTGTCGGATTCGGCGAGCTTGCCTGTCGCGCGTTTGAGCTGGTCGTTCAGCTTGTCCCGGCTATGCCGCCATGCTGCCGCCCTGGCTTCGTTGTCTTGTTGCAGCGCGGCAAGTTCCTGATGATGTTTTTCGTCGATGCCATCCAGTTCAGCCTTGAGTCTGGCGATAGAGGCCTCGCGTTCCGTGTCGAGCGACTTCCCGGTCCGGACCGCCTGATCCAGCGCCGCACGCGCTTCCTTGCCCCGGTAGTCGCCGATCAGGTATCCGGCCAGCAGGCCGGAGATCAGCACCAGCAGCAGTGTGATATTTTTCATTCAGTCGCTCCGCTTCGATGGTTAAATTGGCATGGGTGATGCGAGACGACTAATCCTCCGCCAGGCTTCCTACCTTCTTGTACAGCCACCCGCCCAGATACAGGCTGGCACCCAGCACCAGCAGACTCGCGATGCGGATCAGCGGCGCGGTCGATGGCGATGTCATACAGCAAGACCTTGAACACGGAAGCGGCAAAGATCAGCAATGAAGATTGTCCGAGCGCCTTGTCGCGTATTCTTCAATGCGAGCAGCAGGCAGCCCAGCGCCAGCGTCGCCCAGACCAGCGATACGACGAAGCGGCTGTCGAAGATCTGTATCGCCCACGCCATGATGGCGATGTGACCGGCATACAGCGCGATCATGCCGATGTCGCCCATCTCCCGGCATCTTTGCGCAGGAAGTAATAGGCAACGTACAGCTCCGCCGCATAGCACAGCGCCAGCAAGTCATGCGCCGGGCACACCGCTGTCGGCAAGGACAACGTCGAGCCGCGGCGAAAAGCTTCAGGATAATTGGCGACGAAGATCAGCGCGGCGGCCAGCCACAACGGCAAGCCGGGTGCTTTGATGTCGCCGCGCATCGAGGCATAGAGGCCGACCAGCGGCACGACCACCAGTCCGACCCAGGGCGCCCACTGCGCGGGACCGATTCGATGTAGCCCGCATGCACCAGCACCAGGGCGACATAGGAGCTTAGCAGCAGTCTGCCCGCCTTCCAGGTTCTTGCCTGAGCGACGCGATGCGCGATGAAATAACTCGCCAGCAGAACGGCCGCGCTGGCGACGCGCGATCCACGGTGCCCATTCCGGGCAGATGTTGGTTCAGTATGTGGTACTGGACGAAATAGAACAGCACCAGCGCCGGGATGTGCTGGATGGAAGTCTCCTGCGACATCGGCTCGATGCGGATGCTGAACACCGATGCGGCGGCGACGAAGATCAGGAAATGGACGGTCTGGAAGACCAGTGCTTCCACCCATGCATCCGGCATGGCGTCTTGCCACTTGAAGTCGAAGATGACGAGGCCAGATACATCGCCAGCATGTAGATGCTGCGCTTGCCCACCCAGATCGAGAAGATCGAGAACACCACGCTCCAGCAGGCGAAATAGACGATCAGGTCGGCGATGGAATAAGCTGGTGCCGCCCAGCAAGACCGGCGCCGTGTACGAGCCCACGACGGCAAACAGCGCATACAGCTCGCTCAGGAACAAGCGATTCAACCACAGCGAGAGCAGACAGACCGCGATGATGCCGCTCGTGGCAAAGGTCGTGTCGATCAGGTGATAGTAGTTGTGCGCGCCGTAGATCGACAGGAACATGATCACGATACCCGCGCCGGGCAGCAGGCTGGCGTAATGCATATCCTTGCTGCGCAGCAGCAAGCCGATGCCGATGCACGCAACGCCGCCCAGCATGGACGAGCATCACCTGGCGCACCGGCGTCAGCCAGCCCGCATCGACCGCCAGCACCACCAGATAGACCGAAGCCATCACCAGTGCAGTCGCGCCAGCCCAGCCCAGGATATTGGTGACCCGGGTCGAATCTTGCTGTTGCTCCGATACGCGAGCACTCATCGGCCTGGAAAAAGCCGGGGGTGGAAGCGGCTGGACTTTGGAGGCGGCAGGCGCTGGCACGGCATCGACTGGCGGCTTGGGGGCGGCAGTTTGCGGGGCGGATAGCCGGATAAAACGTTCTATTGCAGTCAGCCGCGCTTCTATCTGGGACAACCGTTCGTCTGGATTCATGGTTGGGGATCTCGAGGAAATTAACTGCGGAAGGACCGTTTCTTATCGCGGCCTGTTCAATGGAATACAGCCGAATTCGTTGCCACGCCATTTCTCCTTTGCGATAGAAGACAGAAGCGAGGCGAACTTTATGGGAGTTGCCCGGACAATGTCAACGCTGGCATGAAGGTTATGGCTTCGTATGCCAGCGTCATGTGCGGAAGATGGGGATGCCACAAGAAAAGACGACCGCCGGTCGCGGTATCGTCAGGAAGTGATATAGCGTTCCAGCTGTTCGATGGTAAAGCTTTGATCGGATATCTTTGCCTTGACCAGGTCGCCGATCGAGACGATGCCGAGGATGTTCTGTTGCTCGTCGAGTACCGGCAGGTGACGCAAGAAGCGCTCGGTCATCAGCGCCAGTCCCTGTGAAACATCCATATCCAGCGTCGCATAACGCACCTTTGTGGTCATCACGTCGCGCACCATGAGGTCGCGCGGGTTGTGGCCAAGGGAGGCGACCTTATGCAGGCAGTCGCGTTCGGAGAAGATGCCGGTCAGTTTGCCACCATCGACGACCATGACTGCTCCGATGTCGCGGTCACGCATCAGTTCCAGAGCGATCTGGACCGTGTCGTGCGGTGCAACGGTGGTGAGGGGTTTTGTCTTTTCGGCCAGAATCTGCTTGATCGTCTTCATGCCAGTCTCCCTGAATGATTTTATTGATCGCGTCTTTGGTGAATCGACTTGTTGTTTTCATTCATGTTACCAAACTGCGCTGGGCTCGGTTGAATTTCATCACAGCTGCGCTTATTCATGAAATACCTTGAATAACCTAATTTCAGCATGCAAGGGGGCTGGCAAATGAGCGTTCAGGCTGTTGTGTTGATGACGGAACCGACGGCTTGAGAGTTGCCCGCCGTGGTCGTTTTGGCGGCGGTTGGTGCCGCATAGGTTGGCGCGCTTGCCTGGGCGTGGAACGCTATCGTTTCAGGGAGGCTGGCGTAGAAGTTTTTCACGTTGGCCTGCATATCCCCGATCGATGCGGCTGACTGCAAGTTCTGGTTGGTTTGATTTGCGGTTGCTTGCGCCTGAGCGGCCTTGATATCAAGCGAGCGAGCATCTTCCTGGGCGCGATCGGCTTGCGTTTGCGCATCTCTCGCTTCGGCCCGGGCATCGCTGGCTTTTTCGCGCAGCGCCCGCGCTGTCTGAGTTGCCTGATCGGCTATCCGCTGAGTTTGCTGCGACTGGATCTGCAGCCAGAAGCCATTGGGACCGGAAGATCCTGATGATATAGATGCCGGGATTGACATGACCCCACCCCCTCTCTCTACTTCTGGTGAAAATCATACGCCTCGGGTCGTGCATATTCAATAGCTTGCCCGAAGGTGGCTGATGGTTTTTGGATATCGCCGGTTCGCTCATGAACATGAATCGTCGGATATGGATTACTCCCTGTTACACTTCACATATCTATACCGGAGGGAGTATTCAGAGCATGAAAACCTTTTTTGCAATATGCATGTTTGTGGTTACCACATTTGCCTGGGCGGGCGAGAACGCTGCTCCTGCCGCGCCTGCGACGGTGGTTGTCAGCGGAGAGGTCCTTGAGGTCAAGGACGTCGCGAGCTATACCTACCTGCGCCTCAAAACCAGCAATGGCGAGACCTGGGCTGCGGTCAACAAGTCTCCGGTCAAACGGGGCGACACAGTTTCGATTGAAAACCCGATGGTCATGAATAACTTCACCAGCAAAGCGCTGAAGCAGACGTTCCCGACGATACTGTTCGGAACCTTGGCGGGGTCCGCCGCAAGCGCGTCGACCGGGCACGCCTTGGGCACCGCTTATGCCACGCTTCCCAAGACGGCTGCTGCCGCCGCGGCTGTCGATGAACATGTCGCCAAGGCCAGCGGCGCGAACGCGCACACTGTTGCGGAGATCATGACCACGGGTGAACAGCTCAAGGGCAAGACAGTCCGGGTTCGCGGCAAGGTGGTGAAATACAACCCGGGCATCATGGGCAAGAATTGGGTCCATCTTCGCGATGGCACCGGCTTGGCAGCAGACGAGTCGAACGATCTTCTGGTGACGACAATGAGCGAGACCAAGCTTGGGGCGGTTGTAACAGCCAAAGGAGTCGTTCGCACCGATAAGGATTTTGGTGCCGGTTATTCCTATAAGACACTTCTTGAAGAAGCGACCATGAAATAACGGTCGTGATCGCTGCTGGCGGACTGGGTGTACTCAAGAGGCTTTCACCAGCAGCGGTCTTGCACTCAGACGAAGGCTCATGAACCCGTTGTGTGGGTACGTTCGCTGGATATCAAACGTTCATGAGCTTCGTCAACCACCTTAGGCGGCTTGAATGGCCATGCCACGAACATCTTCCAGTTTCATGAAGGCGCTCCCCGGGGAATCCAAATTCAGAGCTCATTCCGGCTCTTCTATCGGAAAAGTTCGGCCTGAGGAGGGAGATCGTGAGATTTGATATATTCGGCCCGGTAGGGAGAGACGTAGGCGCCGCTCCAATTCTTTCTCATGGTGCCTGCAAGGGGTTTCATTTCTTCTTCTGCCATTTCTTTTAGAACTTGTTCAATCTCCTCGGGCTGGGTGAGTTTGCGGTTCATGGCATTTCCTTTCGAAGATGATAAAGAAATTGCGTGAGGATCAATGACGCAATTGATTCAGGCTGCCGAAGTGCTTATGGGGGGACGAATTATGGGAGGTTGGGCACGGCAAACAAATCGGCTGATGCTGATTCTGGACTAGGAAAAGGATTAGAAGGAAATAGGAATTTCCCTAGAGGCGATAATCTCGACTGGAAGTTGGTCAATTGTCCGCTCTCTCAAATCAGGAGTTTCATCTCCTTCAATATGCGCAAATGTATAAAATTCAGCATGTTAAGTGAGCGGCGATCTTGCTTCCGGCGGCCCATCTTTGCAGATGTGGAGCGCTGCCGCCTGTTTCGTCAAAGGTATAATGCGCGCCTTGTTGCACGCTGGTTTCCACAAACTTCTTCTGGAGTCGTTTTGTTCAAGCTCATTGGCATTTTTGCAGGTTATTACTTTGGCGGTTTCTGGGGCGTGCTCCTCGGTTACTTCATCGGCTCGGTGCTTGATCGCATCAGGATCTATGGTTCGGGCGGGGCAAACCCGCTGAATGCGGCGATCCGCCAGGCGGTGTTCCTGGAAACCGTGTTCATCTCGATGGGCAAGCTGGCCAAGGCGGACGGGCGCGTGTCGGAGGAGGAGATCGCGCATGTCGAGCAGTTCATGCAGAAGCTGGGCATGTCGGCCGAGCATCGCTTGCAGGCCATCGCGCTGTTCAAGAAAGGCGCCGCCTCCGACTTCGATATCAGGCCGACCTATGCGCGGTTCATGTCAGTTTGCGGGCATACCAGGAACCTGAAGGATGTGCTGCTGGTGTACCTGATCGTGATGGCGGTGGCGGACGGCCATCTGCATCCGGCCGAGGAAGCGCTGCTCACCGACATCGCCGCTTATCTCGGCTATGACCAGGCCACGTTCAGGCACATGATGGACATGGTGATGAACCAGGCGCACTTCGGCGGCGGGCAGGTCACCACAGCGGCGGCCCTGGACGATGCCTACAAGGCGCTGGGCGTGAGCAAGGAGAGCACCGATGCCGAGATCAAGCGCGCCTACCGCAAGCTGATGAGCCAATACCATCCGGACAAGCTGATCGGTCAGGGCATGCCGGAAGACATGGTGGCGATGGCGACCGAGCAGTCGAAAGAGATCCAGGTCGCCTACGACCTGATCAAGAAGAGCCGCAACCTCTGAGCATGAAGATCATCCTGGTGCGCCACGGCGAGAGCGAAGGCAACGTCAAGCACGAGATCAACGACGATCCCGCCCGCATCGTCAACCTGACCGAGCGCGGCAGGCAGCAGGCCGCCGCAACGGCAGAGCGTTTGCGCGACATCCCGTTCACCCATGCCTATGTGTCGCAGTTCCCGCGCGCGCAGCAGACCATCGCCATCCTGCTGCAACCTCACGGGCTGCAACCGGTGGTCGATGCGCGCCTGAACGAACGCCTGTCGGGCATGGACGGCCAGCATGTGGATGCGTTCAACGATTATGTCCGCGCCGATTACCTGCACATCAAACCGCCCAAGGGCGAATCGTTCGTCGAGCAGATGGCGCGCCTGCGCAGTTTCCTCGACGAGATCGCCGTGCGCCATCCGCAGGGCGTGGTGCTGGCGGTGTCGCACGAGAATCCCATCGTTGCGGCCCTGGCGTTGTCGAGCGATGAACCTGCAGTGGCGGCACACCGGCATCTTGATAATTGCGAGTGGGTCGAGCTGGATGGAATGCCTTGCCAAGGCCGTTAGCCATGCCTTTTGTGCCGGGGGCATATAACAAATAACTCCTGCTATCATGTCAGCATGCTGCTGATGCAGCCACGATGTTCATCGAAGGTATATGACGGTGAAAAGAAAAATAATCCTGCCGGTTGTCGCAGTGCTGGCCTTGAGCGCAGCCGGCGCGGCTGCCTGGTATTCCCGCAATCATCGCGTCGACAGCGCCAGTGTGTTGACCCTGTATGGCAACGTGGATATCCGTCAGGTGCAGCTGGCTTTCAATGGCTCTGAGCGCATAGCCCAGATGTACGCCAGGGAGGGCGATACGGTCAGGAAAGGCCAGTTGCTGGCAAAGCTGGATACTGTGCGCTTGGCACACAATGTCGATCTGCAGGAAGCGCAGCTGGCATCGCAGCAGCAGGTCGTCTCCCGCCTGGAGGCAGGCAGCCGCCCCGAAGAGATCAGCAAGGCGCAGGCCGACCTGGAAGCGGCGCGCTTCGATGCCGAGAATGCCGAGGTCAGCTATAAGCGGGTCAAGGAACTGGTCTCGCAGCACTTCGTTTCGATCCAGCAGGAAGACAATGCGCGTACGGCTGCCGATGCGGCTCAGGCCAAATACCATGCAGTTCAGGAAACGCTGAAACTGGTGCAGATGGGGCCGCGCAAGGAAGACATCGCGGCTGCCCGGGCCATGCTCAAGGCTAACCAGGCCGCGGTGGAAGTGGCGCGCAAGGCCCTGGCCGATGCATCGTTGTCTGCACCGGACAATGGCGTTATCCAAGGGCGCATCCTCGAACCCGGCGATATGGCATCGCCGCAACGTCCTGTCTATACGCTGGCGCTGACCGATCCCATCTGGGTGCGTGCCTACGTGCAAGGCCGCGACCTCGGCAAGCTCAAGCCGGGCATGCGTGCCGAGATCGGCACCGACAGCTATCCCGGCAAACGCTATCAGGCGTGGGTCGGCTATATCTCCCCCTCGGCAGAGTTCACTCCGAAATCGGTGGAGACCACCGAAGTGCGCAGCAGCCTGGTCTACCAGATTCGGGTTTTTGTGTGCAACCCGCAGGACGAACTGCGTCTCGGCATGCCTGCAACAGTGACCATCCCGTTGAACGAGCCACCGGCACCGGAATCCAGCCGCTGCCAGAATCCCTGAGTTCGCCGTGGATGCCGCCAACCGCATGACGGCAACTTCTCCCGTCGACCAGATCGCGCTCGAAGTCAATGAAGTATCAAAGGCCTTCCACATCGGCAAGCGCAAGATCGATGCCTTGCAGCAAGTCAGCTTTCGCATCCGCCATGGCGTGGTCACCGGACTGGTCGGTCCCGATGCCGCCGGCAAGACCACCTTGATGCGGCTTGCTGCCGGCCTGCTGGTGCCGGACGCGGGAAGCATCTCCGTACTCGGCATGGATGCCGCAACCCAATCGCTGCAAGTGCAGGGCAGCATCGGCTACATGCCGCAACGCTTCGGCCTTTACGAAGACCTCACCGTGCAGGAGAACCTCGACCTCTATGCCGACCTGCAGGGTGTGCCTGAACCGGCGCGTCCGGCACGCTATGCCGAACTGATGCATATGGCCGGCCTTGGCGCCGTTCACCAAGCGCCTGGCAGGACAGCTTTCCGGCGGCATGAAGCAGAAACTCGGCCTGGCCTGCGCACTGGTGCGGCAACCTTCGTTGCTGCTGCTCGACGAGCCGACAGTCGGCGTCGACCCGCTGTCGCGGCGCGAGCTGTGGGACATCGTTTACCGGCTGGTGCGCGAGCAGGGCACCAGCGTGTTGCTCAGCACGGCCTATCTGGACGAGGCGGAGCGCTGCGACGAAGTGGTGCTGCTGCACGAGGGCCGGTTGCTGGCACAAGGCAAGCCGGCCGAGCTGCGCGAGACGATGCGCGGACGTACCTACGATGTCGCCTCGGCCAGTCCTGGAGAAACGCGCGCTGCAGGCCAGTCTGGCACACGCGCCGGGCGTGGTGGACAGCCTGATCCTGGGCGACCATGTCCGCGTGGTGATGGAAGAGCACGGTAGCACCCGATGCGGGAGCCTTGCTGCCCGATGCGCATGGTATCGAGATCACGCCGGTGACACCGCGTTTCGAGGACAGCTTCGTCGCCCTGCTCAAGCAGAAATCCGGCGGCGAGAAAACGTCACCTTCATCCATGCGAAGCGAGACCGCCATCACCCCGGCAGAGGCAGGCAAGACAGTCATCGAGGTGAACGATCTGCAACGCCGCTTCGGCGATTTCCATGCGGTGAAGAACCTCAGCTTCGCGGTGGAAGGCGGGGCGAGGTGTTCGGTCTGCTCGGGGCGAACGGCGCTGGCAAGTCCACCACCTTTCGCATGCTGTGCGGGTTGCTGCCGCCGAGCGGCGGCAGGTTGCGCGTGGCCGGTGTCGATCTGCGAGTGGCCGCCGCCGATGCGCGGGCTCGCGTCGGTTACATGTCACAGAAGTTCTCGCTGTATGGCCACCTCAACGTGTTCGAGAACCTGCGTTTCTTCAGTAGTGCCTACGGCCTGACGGGACAGCGCCGCACGAGCCGCATCGACTGGGCGTTGCAGGAGTTCGAACTGGCGGCCATGGCCGATATGACCAGCGGCGATCTTTCGCTGGGCTACAAACAGCGCCTGGCGCTGGCCTGTGCGCTGATGCACGAACCGGAGATATTGTTCCTCGACGAGCCCACCTCCGGCGTCGATCCGCTGGCACGGCGCGAATTCTGGTCGCGCATCAATGCGCTGGCCGGGCAGGGCGTGACCATCATGGTCACCACCCACTTCATGGAGGAAGCGGAATATTGCGACCGGCTCGCCATCATGGCGGCGGGCGAGATACTGACCATGGGCACGCCGGGCAGCATCAAGGCGCAGGCGCGCTCCGCAGCGCTGCCCGAGCCGACCATGGAGGATGCATTCGTCGGCTTGATCAGGGCGCACGAACAGCAGGAGGCGAACGCATGAGCGTGCGACACCCGTCCCGGCAGCGGTCGCATGACGGTTGCGCGGACTGATCCGCAAGGAGTTCCTGCAGATCGTGCGCGACCCCAGCAGCATCGCCATCGCGTTCCTGATGCCGATCTTCCTGTTGCTGCTGTTCGGTTACGGCGTGTCGCTCGATTCCGAACATATCCCGCTGGCGCTGGTGGTGGAACAGCCGAGCACGGATACCGCAGATTTCACCGCCGCGTTCCGGCAATCGCGCTATTTCAATGCCCGCGATTACGCCAACACCAAAGAGGCGGAACAGGACCTGATGGCGGGGCGCGTCAATGCGATCATGGTGTTGCGCCAGGATTTTGCGCAGCGCCTGCGCCAGAACGACGGTGCGCCGATCCAGCTGATCGTCAACGGCGTGGATGCGAACACCGCGCGCATCATCGAAGGTTACGTCGAAGGGGCATGGGGGAAATGGCTGGAGCATGCCGCGCAGAAGCGCGGCCAGACGCTCGATATACCGGTGCAGCTGGAACAGCGCGTGTGGTTCAACAGCGAACTGCGCAGCCGCAATTTCCTGGTGCCCGGCCTGATCGCCGTGATCATGACGCTGATCGGCGCATTGCTGACGGCGATGGTGATGTCGCGCGAATGGGAGCGCGGCACCATGGAAGCGCTGCTGGTGACGCCGCTGTCGATGCGCGAAGTGATCCTCGGCAAGCTGATCCCTTATTTCCTGCTGGGCATGGGTGGACTGGTGCTGGCGGTGGGCATGGCGCTGTGGATGTTCGAAGTGCCGTTGCGCGGCTCGTTGTGGGTGCTGTTCGCGGCATCGGCATTGTTCCTGATCACGGCGCTGGGCATGGGCCTGCTGATCTCTACCATCGCACGCAGCCAGTTCGTTGCCGGGCAGGTGGCACTGATCACCACCTTCCTGCCGGCGTTCCTGCTGTCCGGTTTCATCTTTGACATCGGCAGCATGCCCGGTTTCGTGCAGGTCATCACCCATGTCATTGCGGCGCGTTACTACGTCGCCATCCTGCAGACCGTGTTCCTCGCCGGAAACGTGTGGAGCGTCATCCTGCCCAACGCGCTTGGGCTGGTGGTGCTGGCCACGGTGTTTCTCGGCCTGACCTGGCGCAACGCGCGCAAACGTCTGGAATAGGAGCTCGATATGTTCGGACGCATCCTCGCACTGGTGACCAAGGAATTCCTGGCGCTGCTGAAAGACAAGCGCAGCCGGCTGGTGCTGATCGTGCCGCCGCTGATCCAGCTGATGGTGTTCGGCTACGCGGCGACCTTCGACCTGAAGAACGTGCCGTTCGCGGTCTATAACGAGGACAGCGGTGCGGCATCGCGCGAGCTGCTGGCCTCGTTCGAAGGTTCCACCGGTTTTACCAGGGTTGCGCAGCTGACCCACGAGAGCGAGATCGCACCGCTCATCGACAGCAAGCAGGTGATGATGGTCGTGCATGCCGGACCGCGCTTCAGCGCCGACCTGCTCAGCGGACAGCCGGCCGAGTTGCAGGTGATCGTCGACGGGCGCAATTCGAACACGGCGATGCTGGCGATCAATAACGTGCGCGTCATGGTCAACGACTTCAACCTCGACTGGGTGGCGAGCCACCAGGGCAGCCAGCCGCCGTCGCATATCGAGATGCGCGCCTGGTTCAACCCGAATCTGGAAAGCCGCTGGTTCTTCCTGCCCGGCATCGTCGGCATCCTGACCCTGCTGGTGACCATGCTGGTCACCGCGCTTTCCGTTGCGCGCGAACGCGAGCAGGGGACCTTCGACCAATTGCTGGTCACGCCATTGCGTCCGGTGGAGATACTGATCGGCAAAACGCTGCCGGGCTTCCTGATCGGGCTCGTCGAAGCCAGCGTGATCACGCTGGCGGCAGTGTACTGGTTCAAGGTGCCGCTGCTCGGCAATCTGTTCACGCTGTACACCGGCATCGTGCTGTTCCTGCTGTCGGGCGTGGGCGTGGGTCTGATGATCTCCTCGTTCGCCGCCACGCAGCAGCAGGGCTTGCTGGGCGCATTCATCTTCATGGTGCCGGCCATCATCCTCTCCGGCTTCGCCACGCCGATCAGGAACATGCCGGTGGTCGTGCAGGACATCACGCTGATCAATCCGATGCGTTATTTCATGCAGGTGCTGCGCGGGGTATTCCTCGAAGGCCTGCCGTTCCCGTTGCTGGTTCAGCAGTTCTGGCCGATGGCGCTGATCGGCGTGGTTGCGCTCAGCATTGCCGGCTGGTTGTTCCGGCACCGCATGTACTGACGGAAGCGAACGCGAGGCAAAAAAAAGGACATCGCGCGGATGTCCTTTTCTATTGGAGATGAGCTAACCGGTTATTCGATCTTGGCTTTGCTGCGCAGGTCCTCGATCTCTTTCTGGATGGCTTGCTGTTGCAGGCGTTTTTCCAGATTGGGTTTCATTTCTTCGAAGGTAGGCACTTTCAGTTCGCGGGTGTCTTCCAGTTTGATGACGTGCCAGCCGAATTGAGTCTGTACCGGATCGCTGACCTGGCCCTTGTTCAGCTTGAGCACGGCTTCGCCGAAGGGTTGTACGAAGTTGGAAGGAACCGACCAGCCCAAATCGCCGCCCTTGTCGGCAGAACCGGGGTCTTTGCTCTGGCTCTTGGCGATCTTGGCAAACTTGCCGCCTTTCTTCAGTTCGGCTTCGACCTTCTTGGCGTCGTCTTCGGTTGCGACCAGGATATGGGAGAGTTTGTATTCCTTGTTGCCCACACGCTTCTTCAGGTTCTCATATTCCTGCTTCAGTGCATCGTCGGTGACAGGATGGTTCTTCACGTAGTCTTGCACGAAAGCACCAGCCAGTACGGACTGTCTGGCCAGTTCGAGTTGCTGTGCAATATCTGCTTGCTTGTCTATTCCATTCTTGCTGGCTGCTTGCGAGATGACTTCCAGATTGACGAGGTCGTCGCGGATCGCTTTGCGGATTTCCGGGCTGTCCGGTTGACCTTGCTGAGCGGCAGCTTTGACGCGCATATCCAGGCGCGCTTGGGGAATGGAGACGCCGTTCACGATCGCGGCGGCTTTTTCATCGGCAGCCTGTGTGCATGCAGTGATCGACAGCAGTGCCGACAACAGAGCGAGTTTGGAAAATTTCAGCATGTGTTTTCCTTTATTAGTTGTGGAGGTAAATTAATTTCCGACGCGCAATATAGCACGCCTTTTGTTCAGGCTGGCAAGACCTTCTTGAACGGTCTGACCGCCACCTGCGCGTAAACGCCGCCGCTGACATAAGGATCGGCAGCAGCCCAGGCCTCGGCCGCTTCGAGCGAAGCGAATTCGGCGACGATCAGGCTGCCGCTAAACCCGGCCTGCCCGGGATCAACAGCGTCCACAGCGGGGAAGGGGCCGGCGAGCAGCAAACGGCCTTCGTTCTGCAACACTTGCAGACGTGCCACGTGCGCAGGTCGTGCTGCCATGCGTTTTTCCAGACTGTCCGGCACATCGTTTCCGAAAATGGCGTACAGCATCACTGACCTTCCTTCTTGTCTTCTTCCATGTATTTCGACAGCCACAGGCTTTGCAGCAAGACGAACGCCATCATCATGCCGGTGGCGCCGAACAGTTTGAAATTGACCCAGGTATCGGTGGTGTAATTGAAAGCGACATACAGGTTGACTACGCCGAGCACGGCGAAGAAGGCGCTCCAGGCCAGGTTGAGTGAATTCCATGCCGGATCGGGGAGGGTGAGTTTTTCCTGCAGCAAGGCACGCATCAGGTTCTTCTTGAACAGGATGGGGGAAAGCAGCAAAGCGGCGGAGAAGAACCAGTACAACACCGTTGGTTTCCACTTGATAAAAGTCTCGTCGTGCAGCAGCAGTGTCGCGCCACCGAACAGGGTAATGATGCCCAGACTGACCCACAGCATGGTATCGACCTTGCCGTGGTGATATTTCACCCAAGCGACTTGCGCGAAAGTGGCAACGATGGCCGCTGCCGTGGCGGCGAATACGCCGGCGAACTTGAAGGTGAGGAAAAACAGGATGACGGGGAACAGGTCGAACAGCAGTTTCATTATTTTGAGAACCTTTCTATTTTCTATCCAGGGCAAGTGAGGTTGAGTTGATGCAATAGCGCAGCCCGGTCGGATCGGGGCCGTCTTCGAATACATGGCCGAGATGCGCGTCGCATTGGGCGCAACAGACCTCGATCCGATCCATTCCCGACGTATCATCCCCTTCGCGATACTCGACCGAATATTCGGTGATCGGTTGCCAGAAACTGGGCCAGCCGGTGCCTGATTCGTATTTGGTCTCGGAATCGAACAGCGGTGCACCGCAACACACACAGCGGTAGATACCGATGTCGTGGCAATCCCAGTATTCGCCGGTGAATGCCGGCTCCGTGCCGCACTCGCGGCAGATCTCGTATTGCTCCGGCGTCAGTTCGTCGCGCCATTCATCGTCAGTCTTGTCCATGATCATCCTGCCAGTGCCGCTTGTACGCTGCGGCGTGTATTGAGTCGGTTGAACCATGCAGCCAGGTTCGGGTGTGCGCTGCGCCAGTCGCGATCCGGTTGACGCAGGTCGAGGTAAATCAGCGCGCTGGTCAGTGCCAGATCGGCCAGCGAGATAGCGTTTCCTTCGCACCATTCGCGCTGCCCGATCTGCTCGGCGGCATGAGCCAGTGCGCGGGTGATGGCGCCGTTATGCAGGTCGAGTGTGGCTTGTTCCTGCTTGCCGGCCGGGCGCAGGCTTTCCATGCGTACGACCACGGCGGAATCCATGATGCCGTCGGCCAGCGCTTCGCCGCGCCTGACGCGCATCCTCGCCAGCGCATCGTGGCGCGGGATCAGGATCGGTGTGTCGTTCAGCATGTCGGCATATTCGGTGATCACGGTCGAATCGAACACGCAGGTGCCGTCGTCGAGAATGAGTGCCGGGATGCGGCCCAGGGGGTTGTAGCGCGTTACCTGGCTGTTCGGTTCGCTGGGCGGATCGAGCACGTAAGTATGCGGGATGTTCTTTTCCAGCAGCACCAGACGTGCCTTGCGCACGTAAGGGCTGGTGTTGGAGCCGATCAGTTTCATGCCGGAATACCCATTAGTCGATGTCTGCCAATGCCGTTTATTTCAAGCCGTGTGACAAGCTCAGGGCAAAGAGGTTCTCGGCTAATGGATAATTTGTGTTCACAGCACCTCGCCCGCATGGTCGGCCAGACGGGAACGTTCGCCGCGTTGCAGGGTGACGTGGCCGCTGTGTCCCCAACCCTTGAAGCGATCCACCACGTAAGTCAGGCCGGAGCTGCCTTCGGTGAGGTAGGGCGTGTCGATCTGCGCGATGTTGCCCAGGCACACCACCTTGGTGCCGGGGCCGGCGCGGGTGATCAGCGTCTTCATCTGCTTGGGCGTCAGGTTCTGCGCCTCGTCGATGATCAGGTATTTGTTGAGGAAGGTGCGGCCACGCATGAAGTTGAGCGACTTGATCTTGATGCGCGAGCGGATCAGGTCGCGCGTCGCGGCGCGTCCCCATTCGCCGCCTTCTTCGGTGGACTGGTTGAGCACGTCGAGGTTGTCGTCCAGCGCACCCATCCACGGCGACATCTTCTCTTCTTCGGTACCGGGCAGGAAGCCGATGTCTTCGCCCACCGACACGGTGACGCGGGTCATGATGATCTCGGAATAAAGCTTGGTTTCCAGTGTCTGCATCAGTCCGGCCGCCAGTGTGAGCAGGGTCTTGCCGGTACCGGCCTGTCCCAGCAGCGTGACGAAATCGATCTCCGGATTCATCAGCAGGTTCATCACGAAATTCTGTTCGCGGTTGCGCGCGGTGATGCCCCAGATGGCGTTCTTGCTGTGCGTGTAGTCGGTGAGCGTGCGCAGCGTGGCGGTGTTGTCATCCTGCGCGGCGACCACGGCGTAGAACGGATTGCTGGCATCGTCCTGGAACACGAACTCGTTCACCAGCAGGTCGCGGCAATCCGGCCCCTTGATGTTGTAGAAGGTGTGGCCTTCTTGCGTGCCGGACACCATGTCCTTGCCGTTCTTCTCCCAGAAATCCGCATGCAGTTCGCGGATGCCGGTATAGAGCAGGTCGGTGTCTTCCAGTACCTTGTCGTTGAAATAGTCCTGCGCCGACAGTCCCAGCGCGCGCGCCTTGATGCGCATGTTGATGTCTTTACTGACCAGCGCCACCTGGCGTTTCGCAAACGACTTGTGCAGGTAGGCAACCACGCCGAGGATCGCGTTGTCCGCCTTGCCGCTGGCCAGGTTCTCAGGCAGATGGGCGGTGATGAACTCGGTCTGCAGGAACAGTCTTCCGGTTGCGTTCTTGTTGCCCAAGGCATCCAGCGGCACGCCTTCCGCAATATGCGCCTCGCTTTCGCTGATCAGGTTGTCGACGAAACGGCTGGCCTGGCGGGCGTTGCGGGCGACTTCGGTCATGCCCTTCTTGTTGTTGTCCAGTTCTTCCAGCACGAACATCGGCAAATAGACGTCGTGTTCCTCGAAGCGGAACAGGCTGGTCGGGTCGTGCATCAGCACGTTGGTGTCCAGTACGAAAAGTTTGGTGTCTTTGTCCGTTGTTGCTTTGCGTGCGTTCATGTCGTTCCTTACAGGGTTTGAACAAAGGCGAGTACTTCCTGAGCGTGGCCGTCCGCCTTGAGGCCGCGCCATTCCTTGCGGATGATGCCTTTACCGTCGAGCACGAAGGTGCTGCGCTCGATGCCGCGAACCTGCTTGCCGTACATCATCTTCTGCTTCATCACGCCGAACAGGTTGCACACCGTCTCGTCCGCATCGGAGAGCAGCGTGAACGGCAGGGTGAACCTGGATTTGAAGTTCTCGTGCGACTTGATGCTGTCGCGCGAGATGCCGACGATCTCGCAGCCCGCCTGCTGGTATTCGGCGTACAAGTCGCGGAACTGCTGCGCCTCGGTGGTGCAGCCGGGCGTACTGTCCTTGGGATAGAAATAGATCACCAACGATTTGCTGCGGATGGGGTATAGCGTGAAATCGGTGCCGCCGGTGGCGGGCAGGGTGAAATCGGCTACAGCTTCTTTTGACATTGAATACTCCGTTGACTTGCCTCCATTGTTGTCAAAATCAGGTGGCAAGGCAAGCATCATTGCTAAGGACGCGCAGATTAAGTTCCCTCTCCCACCGGGAGAGGGGCAGGGTGAGGGATAACCCGTTGAATTCTCACCCTCGCCCCAGCGATGGTAGCCCGGATGCAGCCGCAGGCGTAATCCGGGAATCCCCGGATGCCACTCCGTTCCATCCGGGCTACGGATACGCCATCAGCCTGCAGCTGCCTGCTCGAACAGCCAGGCCCGGAAGGCCGCCACCTTGTTCAGCATGGTCTTGTTCTTCGGCATGACCAGCTGGTAACAGAGTTCGGTCGGGATGCTGTGGTTCAGCACCGTAGCCAGCCTTCCGGCTTCCAGGTCGTTCGCTACCAGCGTATGCCATGCGAGGGTGACGCCGAGTCCGTTGACGGCAGCCTGTATCGCCAGCTCGGCATCGCCGAAACGCCGGATGTCCAAGGGCACATCGGCAACTCCCGAAGCGGCAAGCAGGGTTCTCCATTCCGGGAAGACGCCGCGCATGACATGCCAATCGTCCTCGATCAGCTTGGCCTTGGCCAGATCGGCCACGGACTTGATGGATTTCGCCAGCCTGGGCGCCGCCACCGGCACGATCGTTTCCGGCATCAGCCGCTCCATATTCAGCCCGGCATGCGCATCGCTGCCGAAGCGGATCGCCATATCGACCTCTTCCATCGAAAAATCCACGAGGCGCCGTGTGGCGAGCAGATGGACTTCCACATCGGGATAGCGCGCATAGAAATCATGCATGCGCGGAATCAGCCAGCGCGATGCGAATGCGGGCGGAGTCGAAACGGTGAGCGGCCCGGCGACGCTGCCCGAACGCACGCGCAGCATGGCGCGCTCAAGCTGGTCGAAGGCTTCGGAAACCAGATGCAGCGTGTCCTTGGCCGACTCGTTCAGCACCAGCGTCTTGCCGCGCTTGAACAAGGCCACGCCGAGATGATCCTCCAGCAGCTTGATCTGCTGGCTGACGGCAGCCGGAGTGACGTGCAATTCCTCTGCCGCGCGGACGAACGAGCGGTGACGCGCGGCTGCTTCAAAGAAGCGTAGGGCGTTGAGCGGAGGTAGATGGCGCGCCATTAGTTTTCCTTAAGTCGGATTCAACAAAGTCTAGCTTGTGACGGAGAGATGCTGCGCTTAGAGTTTCCCGTATCGAAATTATCTTACTGGAAACGATCATGAGAATCTCTACTGTCTATCTGCTGGTAACCGCTTCTGCATTCTTTTGGGGCGCGAACTTCGTGCTGGCCGGCTCCATCCTGGCTGACCTGCCGCCGTTGTGGGCGGCCGCCATGCGATTCATGCTGGGTGCGGTGTTGATGTTCGTCATCGCCGGGGTGCGTAGCGAGAATCTGTTCGGCATGCTGAAACTTCATGCCGCCAAGTATTTGCTGCTGGGCGCAGTGGGCATTGCCGGGTTCAACCTGTTTTTCTTCTACGCGCTGCAAACCACCTCGGCCAACAGTGCCGCGCTCATCATGGCGACCAACCCGCTGCTGACCGCCTTGCTCGCGGTGGCGCTGCTCGGAGAGCGGCTGGCACCGCGGCATCTGCTGGCCTTGCCGGTCGCTTTGATCGGCGTGGCGGTGGTGATCTCGCAGGGGAACATGCACAAGCTGGCCACCCTGAGCTTCGCGCATGGCGATCTGCTGATGCTGGCCGCCAACCTGTGCTGGGCGATGTACAACGTGCTGGTGCGCCGTTACATGCCGCAAGGATCGCCCATCGCGAACACCAGCTGGATCATGGCGGCCGGGGCGATCCTACTGCTTGCGGCCGCGCTCGGCAGCGGCACCCATGTCAGCGCGCTCGAAGGCAGGGCGAGCATCGCGATGGCCGTCATGGTGATCGGCGGCACGGTGCTGGCCTATCTGTTCTGGGGCGCTGGTATCGCCCGCCTCGGTGCGGCACGCACGGCGATCTTCCTCAATCTGGTGCCGGTATTCGCCATGCTGGTGGGCGGATTCCTCGGCACGCTGCCGTCCGCAGCCCAAATGGCCGGGGGCGCGCTGGTGCTGGGCGGGGTCAGCATCTCCATGTTCCCGTCACGCCGTCTGGCGGCGGCCTGACAGGAGGGGCGCTCAGGCGGCGTACCAGTACACCGCGAAATAATGGCAGGTGGTGCCCGCCAGCACGAACCAGTGCCAGATGAAATGGCCATAGCGCAAACGCGAGTCGGCAACGAAGAAGATGGTGCCTGCCGTGTAAGCCAGGCCCCCGGCCACCAGCCAGGCCAGACCGGCGGCGGGCAGGCGGGTATAGAGCGGATCTACCGCGATGACGATGAGCCACCCCATCAACAGGTAAAGGATGGTGGAGATGATCGGATGGGGCATGTGATTCAACACTTTCAATGCCACCCCGATCAGCGCCAAGTCCCCAGATCAGTCCCAGCAGCGTCCAGCCCCAGGCGCCGTACAGCACGCCGAGCGTGAACGGCGTGTAGGTTCCCGCGATGAGCAGATAGACCGCCGAGTGGTCGACGATGCGGAAGATATGCTTGAGCCTGCCCGGACGGAGCGCATGGTAAAGCGTGGAGCCGAGGTACAGCATGATCATGGTGGCGGCGAAGATGCTCACCCCGATCAGGTAGCCGGTTTTTCCGAGCTCAATGGCGTGCACGATGACAAAGGGCGTCGCCACCACCGAAGCCACCAGCCCTGCACCATGGCTGACGCTATTGGCGATCTCTTCACCGCGCGATTGCTCGCGTCCGTGCGCTGTTGGCGATTTGGTTGTAGGGTTCTGCATGGGTACTCGCATGTCGATATACGTTCTGTGTGCGCTGGATTTTGTGCCGCGCCATATCGTTTGGCAATCCAATATTTGCCCGTACAATGTCGGGCATGAACACTACAAACCTTATTCCGTCTCAACCCGATATACACATAATCGAGGCAGATGAGAGTTTCATGCGCGTTGCGCTCGACTTGGCGCGGCAGGCGGCGCAGGCCGGAGAGGTGCCGGTAGGCGCGGTGGTGGTGAAGGATGGTCAGATCATCGGGCGCGGCAGCAATGCCCCCATTTCGCGGCATGACCCTACTGCCCATGCCGAGATCGCCGCGCTTCGCGATGCGGCGCAACATCTTGGCAATTATCGCCTGGTGGATTGTGAACTGTTCGTTACGCTCGAACCTTGCGTGATGTGTGTCGGCGCGATGTTCCATGCGCGCATCGCCCGCGTGGTGTACGGTGCAACCGACCCGAAGACGGGAGCGGCGGGCAGTGTGATCAACCCATTCTCCGAGATGCGCTTGAACCACCATGCGCGAGTCGAAGGTGGCGTTCTGGCGGAAGAGTGCGGCAAGGTGTTGAGCGATTTCTTTGCCGCGCGGCGCGCACAGCAGAAAGCCCAATGAAGATCATCATCCATATCCCCACCCAGACGCTGGAGCTGTTCGACGACAGCGGAAAATTACTGCGCCGTTATCAGGTTTCCACCGGCGCCAACGGCGTTGGCGAAGAGAACGGCAGTTTCTGCACACCGCGCGGCAGGCATGTCATCCGCGCCAAGATCGGTGCAGGCCAGCCGGAGAACGCAGTATTTGTGAAACGACGCCCGACGGGCGAGGTCTATACGGCTGAACTGGGAGTGCAGCAGCCGGGGCGCGACTGGATATTGACGCGCATCCTGTGGCTGTCCGGGTGCGAGAGCGGATTCAATCGCGGCGGTTCTTGCGATACCATGCGGCGATACGTCTACATCCACGGCACGCCGGATAGCACTCCGCTGGGCAAGCCGGGTTCGCGCGGCTGTGTGCGCATGCGCAATGCGGAGTTGGTGGAATTGTTCGATCTGGTGAAGGCGGGGACGGAAGTCGATATCGTTGCACGTCAGAAGGCTGCATGAGAGGAGAGCCGGATGAGTCATCCTTTCACAGTCAGTCTGGTTTCCTGGCACGACGGCGAGCCCTTGCTGCGTGCGATACGCGAGGAGGTATTCATCCGCGAGCAGAATGTCCCCGAAGAGCTGGAGTGGGACGAGATGGACGACGGCAGCCGTCATGCCCTGGCCTTGAGCCTGAACGGCGATGCCATCGGTTGCGGACGCATGCTGCCGAACGGCCACATCGGGCGCATCGCCGTGCTGCCGCAATGGCGCAACATGAGGGTGGGTACGGCGATCATGGAAGCGCTGCTCGACGAAGCGCGTGCGCGCGGCTTCAAACAGGTGGATGTGGATGCGCAGGTGCAGGCGATGCCGTTCTACCACAACTTCGGTTTCGTCGAGCACGGCAAGGAATTCATGGATGCCGGCATGCCGCACAAGAAGATGAAGTTGAAACTCGATCCGCGCTGAACTTACTTCCCGTTGATATATTCCTCATCGCTGAAATTCATCACCGCCTGCGGCTGGAACACCGTGAAAGCGGTGATCATCATGCCGGTGGTGAAGGCCTCGGTGAGCATGATGATGGGGGCGGCAACGAGGTAATAGTGTTCTATCTGGGGCCAGGTGTAACGGCTCAGGGCCAATAGCAGCAGGGTGGTCGCCACGACGTTCAGCATGATGGCGAATGCGCCGCAGACGAAACCGTTCCACAGCACGAACAGGAACAGGTTCTTCGGCAGGTTGCGTTTGCTGAATTGCAGCAGCCAGTCGCTGAACAGCACCGGGATGGTGATCATCAGCAAGCCGTTGAGGCCGAGCGTGATCATTTCTGCATCCGCGCGTATCCAGGTCGCAACCATGACCAGCGCGATGGCGATGGTGGCGATATGCCGGCCGAACATCAGCATGAACAGGGTCGAACCGAGGATATGGAAATTGATCCCGGGACGGATGCCGGCGTTGAATTGCCACAACAGGAAGGCGCCGAACGTCAGCCCGACCAGCGCGTTCACCATGACGCCGTTTTTCAGCAGCGTACGCCACGGGGCCTGGATCACGGCGCGATACAGAAGAAATCCAAATATGAAATTGGTCAGCCACAACCAGTCACTGCTGAATAGTTGGGCTGGCAGGTTCACGGCAGCGGGTAAGGCAGCGGCTGGAAGTGCAGGCGCGGGCCGGTCAGCGCGCCGAGATGCACCGGGAAGGCATCGTGGCTGGCGATCTGGATGACCGCCAACACATCGAAACCGCCGTCCGGTGCCGCCTGTGCGTTGGCGATCATGCCGCATGCCTGGCCTTCCGCCTCCATGCTGAACAATTCATTGCCCGCCTGCGGCACGACATCGCTATCGACATGCGCGAGATACATGCGGCGTTTGGTCTTGCCGAGGTATTGCATACGCGCCACGATCTCCTGCCCCGGATAACAGCCTTTCTTGAAATTCACCGCGCCGATGAGATCGAGGTTGGCCATCTGCGGCACGAAGGCTTCCTGCGTTTGCGGCAGGATGACGGGGATGCCGGCGCGGATGTTGAGCCAGTCCCAGCAGGGGGAGCCGGCAGGTTTGGCAGCAGTACAGAGCTGTTGCCACAACGCGGGGGCCAGTTGCGGTGTGGTGTTGAGCTGGAAGCGGTCTGCCGCGAGGCGAATCAGGCTGCTGCCGTCGTGATGCACGGCATCCAGCGGGTTCTGCGGCAAGGCGGGAAAACGGGCTTGCAGCAAGGCTGCCGCACTCGGGCCGGAAAGTCCGAGACAAACGAGGCTGTCACTCGCATCCTCGATCTTCACCTTGGCGCGCAGCACATACATCGAGAGCTTCTTCTGAATGGCGGCGCGCAGGCTTTGCGGCAGTTGCAGGAAGTAGTCCGTGCCAGTCTGCCAGATCAGGAAGGTCGCCAGCGCGCGTCCTTTGGCGGTGTTGAAACTGCTTAACTGGGCGAGGCCGGGAGTCATGGCGTTCACATCGCTGCTGAACAGGTTATGCAGAAAACCTTTCGCTTCGTCACCAGAGACCTTGATCACGCCGAATTGCGACAAGTCGCACAGCACGGTGCCATCGCGCGCGGCAGCACGTTCGGCGGCGGCATTGCCGAAATGATGAACGACGCCGTCCTGAATTTGTGCGCCTTGCGTGGTCAGGAAGTTTTGCCAATCTTGGTTCATCGCTCTTGTCCGTCGGTAACTGTTATGCAATCTTACCGCGAAGCGCGGGGTTTCGGCTAAACTCTCGCGACCATGAAAGCACTGTTCGCCGTCCTCACGTGTTTGTTGCTTGCAGCCTGCGATGGCGGACTGTGGAACAACCCTTATCCGGCAGCGGATGACGGCAAACCCATCCTGTATACCGCGTTCACCGAACGCCCCAAGCACCTCGACCCGGCGCAGGCATACAGCGAGAACGAGTACGAATTCCTCGCGCTGATCTACGCGCCACCGCTGCAATACCATTACCTGAAGCGCCCGTACCAGCTGGTGCCGCTGGCCGCGAGCGAGATGCCCACGGTCACTTACCTGGACAAGAACCACAAGCGCCTGCCCGACAAGGCGGATGCGGCAAGGATCGCCTACAGCGTGTACGAGATACACATCAAGCCGAACATGCGCTACCAGCCGCATCCGGCCTTTGTGCCGGGCAATCTTGCACTCAAGGCGGGCGCCCTGGACGGTATCCACACGCTGGGCGATTTCCCCAGGACTGCCACGCGCACCGTGACGGCGGCGGACTATGCCTACCAGATCAAGCGTCTCGTGCATCCGCAACTGCATACCCCGATCGCCGGCGTGATGGGTGAATACATCATCGGCCTCAAGGACTATGCCGCCATGCTGCAGGCGGCGGACAAGGCGCATCCCGGTGAATACCTCGACCTGAACCAGTACCCGCTGCCGGGCGTGGAAGTGGTGGACGACACCACCTACCGCATCACCATCCGCGGCAAATACCCGCAGTTCGCCTATTGGCTGGCAATGCCGTTCTTCGCGCCGATGCCGCAAGAGGTGGAGCGCTTCTATGCGCAGGATGGCATGCGCGAACGCAATTTCTCGCTGGACTGGTGGCCGGTCGGCAGCGGGCCGTATTACTTGTCGGAAAACGATCCGAACCGGCGCATGGTGCTGACGAAGAACCCGTATTACGACAGCGAGAGCTATCCGGCCGAAGGCGAGCCGGGCGACGCCGCAGCCGGGCTGCTGGCCGATGCGGGCAAACCGCTGCCGCTGATCGACCAGATCGTATTCTCGCTGGAGAAAGAGACCATCCCGTACTGGAACAAATTCCTGCAGGGCTATTACGATGCCTCCGGCATCAGCTCGGACAGTTTCGACCAGGCGGTGCAGGTCAGCGTCAGCGGCGAGACCAATGTCAGCGATGAAATGAAAGCGCAGGGCATCACACTTGCCACTTCGGTCGCCACCTCCACCATGTACATGGGCTTCAACTGGCTCGACCCGGTGGTTGGCGGATCGAGCGAGCGGGCGCGCAAGTTGCGCCAGGCCATTTCCATCGCGGTGGACTATGAAGAGTTCGTCTCCATCTTCGCCAACGGCCGCGGCATCTCGGCGCAATCGCCCATCCCGCCCGGCATCTTCGGCTACCGCGACGGCAAGGAAGGCATCAACCGTTATGTTTATGACTGGGTGGATGACGCGCCCAAACGCAAACCGGTTGAAGAAGCGCAGCGGCTGCTGGCCGAAGCCGGCTATCCCGGCGGCGTGGATGCCGGCACCAAACAGCCGCTGGTGATCCACCTCGACACCACGCCCGGCGGCATCGGCAACAAATCGCGCCTCGACTGGATGCGCAAGCAGTTCGACAAGATCGGCGTGCAGCTCGATGTGCGCAGCACCGACTACAACCGCTTCCAGGACAAGATCCGGCGCGGCGATACGCAGATGTACTACTACGGCTGGAACGCCGACTATCCCGATCCGGAGAACTTCTTCTTCCTGCTGCACGGCCCGCAGGGCAAGGTGAAATTCGGCGGCGAGAACGCAAGCAATTACAGCAACCCGGAATTCGATCGCTTGTTCGAACAGATGAAGAACATGGACAACGGCCCGGCACGGCAGGCCATCATCGACCAGATGCAGGAGATACTGCGCCGTGATTCCCCCTGGCTATGGGGCTTCCATCCCAAGAATTACGTGCTGCAACACGGCTGGTTGCACAACGTCAAATCCAACATCATGGCACTCAATAAACTCAAATACTGGCGCGTGGATGCCAAACAGCGCGACCAGCTGCGCCGCGAGTGGAACCAGCCCGTGCTCTGGCCGCTGTGGCTGGGGGCGGCGATGCTGACGCTGTTCGGGGTGTGGATGTGGCGGGTATTGAAGAAGCGGGAAGAGGCGCTTTAAACCTGGCCTTGGGTGGGGTAGACAAACGCGGTACTTTCCTCTTTTGTCTTGATTGGCCGAACCTCTATTTTTGCGGTTGAGCTGAAGGCGAATTCAGGATTGCCTTTTGCAATGTCAACGGCTTCCCTGATGTCCGGTGCAAGGATGTGGTAGTAACCGACCTGCACTTCTTTCGTTTGATTGAACGGAACTTCAGTCCAATTTCCTGTGCTGCCCGAAAGCAGGACACCTTCCCTGACCAGGGGCTGTGCAGCTTTGAGCTGGCCTCTTTTCTTCAAGTCCTCAATGTAAGCCTCGCAGCTTTTCAGGAAGCTCTGGTGCTGTTCGTTTGTCCAGCTGGCCTGATGGCCGGTCTCATTCCGGATTAACAACATGAACTCTTTCATCACAGCTTTCCCATATGAGGTGACCAAGACAGTGCGCGCGAAAGATCCGCAGTATCTGGCTTCGGTGGTCGCATCACCTTTTTCTTACATGCAGATCGGGGTTCCTGATGAGTGCATATTCGAGTGCGTTGGCAAGGCTATCGGTCAAGGCCTCCTGCAATTGCGGGCTGAGCTCGGCGGCAGTGCCGACTGCGGCATGGTATGCGGCAAACGAGACCTGGTGCCCGTCCGTGTCGAACGCCGCCACATGAACTGCTGTCGGGTCGTTCCAGTATTCGATGCTGACGGCTGCGCCACTATCAAGGCGGAACTCGTTCCTTTTTATTCTATGGTGGTTCATTTTGAACTCCTTTCTCCTGTCCTCATGACCGGATGATTCACCGGGCAAGGGAGGCGAGGATGTCCATCATGTATGCCATACCCTTGGGCTAGGCGTGATCGTTACATCTTCCTGTAAGTGATGGCGCTGATCACCGCACCTTGCGGATCCTGGATCACGCAGAATCGCCCGACTTGCGGAATATCCTGCGGCGGCACCAGCAGTTTGCCGCCAAGCTGCTCGGCGGATTTTGCCGTCGCGTCGACATCGGCCACGGTTACGTAGGCACCCCACATCGGCGGCATGCCCGGCGGGGCATCTTTCGGCATGGTCGTGATGCCGCCGACCCCCTTGCCGCCGGCCTTGACCACGGTATAGGGCATTCCCGGCATGGACATCTCTTCGGTATCCCATCCGAACAGCTTGGTGTAGAAGGTTTTTGCCGACCCCGCATCTGTCGTCATCAGGTCGCACCAGCTGAACGCGCCTTGCTGTTTGAATTGTTCGTCCATGGTCTTGTCTCCTGATCGCCGGATTTTCCATTGCCGCCGCCAGACGGCATCTCTGGAAAATCACCTTCTTCATGCACGAAAACCAATGATCTCGATTCGCATGATGGTCCGCAACTCTTTGATAAGGAATACGGTAAAGTGCTTAGAAATGACGCAGGATGAATGCCTTTGCGAAGTACAGCGAAGAGGATGATGCCGGATAGGCGGGGTACAACCAGATTTGGTTGGCGAGCTACAGGTTCAGAGCAGGAATTCCTTTTCCCGGAACAGCACGACAGCAACATCGACGACCGCAGCGTCATACAGCGTGCCGCGCTTGCTTTCGATTTCCGCTAATGCCGCTTCAAAGCCGAGGCCGGGACGGTAGGGGCGGTGCGAAGCCATCGCTTCGATGACGTCGGAGACGGCAAGGATGCGGGCTTCCAGCAGGATCGAGTCGCCTTTCAGGCCATAAGGGTAACCCGAGCCATCCATGCGCTCGTGGTGCTGCAACACGAATTGTGCGATCGGCCACGGAAAATCCACTTCCTTCAAGATCTCGTAACCGGCTTGCGAATGTTGCTTGATCAGGGAGAATTCAAGCTCGGTGAGTTTGCCGGGCTTGCTCAGCAGTTCGGCCGGAATCTTGATCTTGCCGACATCGTGCACCACGCTGGCCAGATACAGACCTTCGATCTGCTGTTCCGGCAGGCCGAGTTCACGTGCGATGGCAGTCGCGATCTGGGCGACGCGGCGCTGGTGTCCGGCGGTGTAGAGGTCGCGCATCTCGACGGTCGCCGCGATGGCCGAAATGGATTCGATCAGGCTGGTCCTGAGTTTCATCTCGCTCTTGCGCAGCGATTGGGTGCGCTCTTCGACCATCTCCTCCAGGTTGTGGCGGAGCTGGTTCAGTTCCAGGTGAGTATGCACCCGCGCCAGCAGTTCCTCGCGCTGGAAGGGCTTGGTCACGTAATCGACTGCGCCCAGCTCGAAACCTTTCAGCTTCTCCTGGGTTTCCGACACCGAGCTGACGAAGATCACCGGCACATCCCTGGTCTGCTCCTGCGCTTTCAGGCGCTGACAGACCTCGAATCCGCTCATGCCGGGCATGGTGACATCCAGCAAGATCAATTCCGGCGGCTGGGTCGTGGCTGCATGCAAGGCCAGTTCACCGCTGATGGCGGAACGTACCTCATAGCCCTCGGCTTTCAGGATGTCGGTCAACAGCCTGAGCGATGCAGGTGTGTCATCGACAGCGAGGATATATCCCGTGTGTGTCATGCGGCATTACCTTTGTTTTCATCCATTCCGTCCAGTCCGTGCAGGATGGACGGGTAGTCAAAATTATCTGCGAGACGGGAAAGCGTGCGGCTCAACTGGGCATCCACTTCACCGATCTGCCGGATGATCGCGGCGATGCGTTCGCCGTCCAGATCTTCCAGTGCAGTGCGGAGTTCATCGCGCTGTGCGGGAGAAAGGGGGGACAGCATCGATGGTGTCAGGGCTACAACCGCGGCTTGTTCCGTGGCGTCAGATTGGTAAATGTATTTTACGCCCAGTTGCCGGGCCAGGCTGTCGTAAATTTCCTCGAAGCGGTAGGGCTTGCGGATGAAATCGTCCATGCCGGCATCGAACATTTCCTGCTGTTGTTCCTTGAAGGCGGAGGCGGTCACCGCAACGATCTTGACAGACTTCCCCTCGGGCAGCTGGCGAATCCGCTGCGTTGCCTCAAGTCCGTCCATGACCGGCATGCGCCTGTCCATCCAGATGAGATCGGGGTGCCACTCCTGGAATAGCCGGATGCATTGCGCGCCGTTCTCCGCGATCTTCACTTCGAGGCCGATGTCGGTCATCAGGCGGCTGAGCAGCAGCTGGTTCTCATGCTGGTCTTCGGCGATCAGGATGCGGTAGGCGGGCTGTCCGGGAGCGATTCCGGCCACCTCGGCGTGCGTCCTTTTTTCGGGCTGGAGGACATCGGCGGTGTTGGCCAGTTCCACCGGCAAGTCGACCCGGAACAACGAGCCGCTGCCCAGCTTGCTTTCGACGATTATGGTTCCGCCCATGAGCTGCACGAACTGGCGCGTGATGGCCAGCCCCAGCCCCGTGCCGTGCTGCATGGCGCTTTCTTGCAGCTGCACGAAGGGTTCGAACAGGCGCTGCTGGTCTTCCGGCTTGATGCCCGGGCCGGAGTCTTCGACCTCGATCAGCAGATGCTGCTGGTCAGCTTGCCTTACGCCCAGGCGTATGGTCACGCCGCCCTGCTCGGTGAACTTGATCGCGTTGCCGACCAGGTTGACCAGTATCTGGCGCAGGCGCGCCTCGTCGCCCTTGATGTAGCGGGGAAATTCGGATGTCTGGTCGAGCAGCAGTTGCAGTCCTTTTTCCCCGGCGCGCAGCTGCATCATGTCGACGACATCGCGCACCATACTGCCCAGGTCGAACGGGGCGATCTCCAGTTTCATGCGTCCCGCCTCGATCTTGGCCACTTCCAGCACGTCGTTGATCAGGGTCAGCAGGTGTTCGCCGCTGCGGTTGATGATGTCGAGATTGTCGCGCTGGCTATCCGACACCGCCGGGTCGCGACGCATCATGCTGGAGAAGCCGAGAATGGCATTCAGCGGGGTGCGCAGCTCGTGGCTCATGTTGGCCAGGAACACGCTCTTGGCATTGTTTGCGGCTTGCGCGGCATCGCGTGCCTGCAGCAACTCAGCCGTGCGTTGCTGTACCGTTTCTTCCAGCTGATCCTTGTAGCGCCTCAGTTCCTCCTCGGCACGCTTCATTTCCGTGATGTCGTGAACGGTCCCGCGAAAGCCGATGATCCGGCCCGATTCGTCATTGACCTGTTCGCATTTCTCATGGATATACCTGACTCCCTTGTCGGAAGTCCGCGTGATCCGGTAAACGATGTCATAGGGCGTATCGCTCTTCGCAAAACGGTTGTGAACGGCAGTGACTGAATGACGATCATCGGGATGGACGATATCCAGCAGCGGCTCGAATGTCTTGCCGTGTTGCTCCAGTTCAAACCCGAAGATGCGGCAGGCTTCGTCCGACCACACCAGGTTGTTTTTCGACGGATCGAGTTCCCAGCTGCCGAGGTGCGCCATGCGTTGTGCTTCGGCCAGTCCCTTCTCGCTTCTTTTCAGCACCCGGCTTCTTTCCAGCAGCTCGGTCTGGTAGCCATGGATCGCATCGCGCATCTCGGTGAAGCGGTCAACCAGGTCTCCCACTTCGTCATCGCCGGTTTTCTGGAGAGAGCCCTCGAACCTGTTCTGGGCCAGTTCCGAAGCCGCCTTGCCGAGCGCGTTGACCGGCCTGACGACCAGCCGTTCCAGCACCGACCACGCGCTCAGGATGAAGGCCATGATCACGACGAACATGACCACGGCCAGCTCGCGATTCCGTTTTTCCACCTGCGACAGGCGGGGGGCGAAGTCGACCCTGACGGTGAGGCTGCCCAGATTGGTGCCGAGATAATCGATGCGGCGTTCCAGCACGTGCACTTCGCTTGCGGCATTCACGGTTGCCGCTGCCGGAACACTGTTCAACGGGTAAAGCGACCTGCCTTGTTCGTCCTTGAGTTCGATGCCGACCCAGTCGCTGTTCCTGTCGCGGAGCACATCGAGATTCTCATAGATCGTATCGAGCTGGCGCCCGAGCAGCAGCGGGGTCAGGCTGACGACGACGCTGTCGAGATGGCGCTCGGTCGAGTTCTGGAATTCGGCCCTGAGATTCGCCAGTGAACGCGGCATCCAGTAGCCATAGAGATAACCGAGCAGCAGGATGCTGAAGAACGCCAGCGGCAACAAGACCTTGGTGCGCAAATTCATGAGCGGTCAGTTCCCTTCCCTGATCGGTTGCCAGTACTTCTGCAGGCCCCAGGTCTGCATGATCGGCGTAGTCGTCGTCATGCTGCGGGTGCAACTTCCTGGACTGGCACTTTCAGCAGCATTTCCCTGCCTTCCGGGGTCTGGCTCATGTCCAGCAGCGCCTGCCTGACCTTTTCCCGGTCGCTCTCCGGCACGCGGGGATGGGCTGCCACCGGATGGGAGGGGAAGGGGCGTGTGGTATAGATCACGCGCAGTTGCGACCGGATGGACTGCATCCTGCTCCAGAAAGGTTTTTTCGACCCCGCCGCCTGCGGCGGCCAGATCCTTGGCGACATGCAGGTACACGGAGCTATGCGTCGTGACGTACAGCGGCTCTATCTTCACATGAAAGACTTGGTCGAGATCGGCCCGAACCAGCAGCGATGCCCCCAGCGCGTTCGGCGAAGGGAACGCGACCGTCTTGCCGTTGAGGTCGGACGGTTTCTGTATCGGCCCGTCTTTGCGTGCCACGAGAATGCCGCGTAGCGGGACCGTGTCGGCGACCAGCGGGACGTACGGCTGGACGTCATGCAGGAGCGCGATGTGATAGGGATTGACGTAAACGAAATCGAATGTGCCGTGGAAGAAGGCGCGCTCGAAATCCTGGATCTTGAGCGTCGTGACCAGGCGAAACTTGAGCCCGGTACGCTTTTCCAGATCGTCGATGATGGGTCTCCAGGTGGAGTAGAGCCTGCGTTGTTCGAACTGCGGCACGATGCCGAAAGAGTAGGTTCGCTGCTCGGCGGCGCACGCCTGTTGCAGAGGGAGTCCCGGCAGGAAAACGGCCAGCGGAATGAAGAAGACCGCAAACAAAATGGCGTTCATCCAACGGGCATGTCTCATTTGGCGTTTAGTCGAGTTCGCGAATCCTCCGCTGAGGTTTTCAGCCGCCGCTGGCAGAACCTGGGTACTCGGGCCCATGGATGATCAGTTCCCTTCCTGGATCGGTTGCCAGTATTTTTCCAGGCCCCAGTCACGCATGATTGCATAGTCGTCGTAGCTGACGGGGATCAGCTGTTGGGCCGGAACTTTCTGCAACATCGCCTTTCCCTCCGGCGTTTCGCTCATGGCCAGCAACGCCTTGCGGACTTTTTCCCGGTCAGCCTTGGGGACGCGCGGATGGGCCGCGACAGGATGGGAAGGGCACGAGCGGGTGGTGTAGATCACGCGAAGCTGCGAGCGTATGGATTCATCCTGTTCCTGCAGTGTCTTTTCGACGCCGCCGCCCGCTGCCGCGAGGTCCTTGGCAACGTGGAGATAGACGGAGCTGTGGGTGGTGACATAGATGGGCGACACCGTGGTGTGGTAGACCTGTTCAAGGTCGGCGCGGACAAGCAGCGAGGCGCCCAGGGCGTTGGGCGAAGGGAAGGCGACGGTCTTGCCGTTCAAGTCCTCCAGCTTTTTGATCGGGCCATCCTTGCGCACCACGACGATGCCGCGTACCGGAACCTTGTCGGCCACGAGCGGGATATATCCCTGGGCGTCATGCACCTGCACGACATGGTAGGGATTGACGTAGACAAAATCGAATTCGCCACGCGCGATGGCCTTCTCGAAATCCTGGATCTTGAGCGTCGTGACCAGGTTGAACCTCAAGCCAGTCCGTTTTTCCAGTTCATCGATGATCGGTTTCCAGGTCGCATAGAGTTTGCGCTGTTCGAACTGGGGCACGACGCCGAAGGTGTAGGTCTTTTCTGTTGCGGCGCAGGCCTGTTGCTGGGTCCCCGGCAAGAGAGCCGCGAGCGGGGAGACAATGATTGCGAATAAGATAGCACCCAGAAGATGTATTCGTTTCATTTTTGCCTCCCTGAATTGTCGGCCTGCTTTTACGATCCCGTCTGGAATGAACCAAAAGAATGTTGGCGCCGTGCTTTTTATTGCCGCTATTCTCCATCCCGGCTCACAGTTTGGCAACGCAATACTTGCTTTCCGGATCACCTCAGGAGATTCGTGATCCCCCCGTTTGGCGGCGAACCGGACGCTGTCTGCTGCAATGCGTCAGAGAACACTTCGATGGACTGCGCACCGGAGATGCCGGATCTTCCGTCAAACAAAAAGAACGGCACGCCGGAGATACCGAACCCGGCAGCACGCGCTTCGTCTGCGCGCACTTCCTGCGAATAGTCATCGCTTTCCAGCATTGCCAGCGCATCGTTCTCGGTGATGCCGAAATCCGGGGCAAGGCGCACCAGCGCTGCCCGCTCACCCACCGGCAGCGAATCGGAGAAATACGCATGCATGATGCGTTCGGAGGCGCGGTCGCCCAGTTGTCGTGCGGCGGCAAAGTGCAGCAGTCGGTGGGCATCGAAGGTGTTGCCCGGACGCGCCTTGCCCAGGTGATATTCCAGCCCGACTTCTTTGGCGAGTGAGGTGACCCGGGCATTCATTCCCGCGGCCTCCTGCAGGCTGACGCGGTATTTTTTTGCCAGCAGTTCTTCCAGCGTGCCTTCGCGCTGGCGCGGGGCATTGGGGTCGAGCTCGAAGCTGCGCCAGGTCACTGTCACGGCGTGCTTGTGTGCGAAACCGGCCAGCGCCTTCTCGAAGCGGCGCTTGCCGATAAAGCACCAGGGGCAGATCACATCCGACCATATCTCAACTTGCATGGAGTTCTCCTCTATCAGGCCAGCAGCTTGAAAGCATGCGCCGACCAATCGTTATGCAGGAAGCCGGGGATGCACCAGAGCATGCACAATGGCTCAATGGCGCGGGCCGCCTCTGCCTTGCCCATGTCCGCCGTTTCCCAGCCGAACTGGTCGAGGATACCGCTCACGACCTTCTTTGCCGCTTCGTCGTTGCCGCAGATGAACATGGTCGGCCTGCCGCCCTTGAATTGCGGGTTCACCATGTAGGCGGCGCCGACCGAATTGAAGGCTTTGACGAAGCGCGTACCGGCGAATTCACGCTGCAGCCGCTCAAGCTGCGATTCGTCGAGCGTGGTGTAGAACTTCAATACGCCGTTGACGGGCGGGCCGTCGGCAATGGGGTTGGTGGTATCGATCACCGGTTTGCCGGCGAGATTGGCCGCACCCGCCAGGCGCAGCGCATCCGGCGCGGCCTTGCCTTTGATCGCCACCACAACCAGTTCGCCCGCCTTGGCCGCATCGGCAAAGCTGGCGATGCGAGCTTTGGGATTTTTGGCGGCCCATTCGGCCAGGATGGCCGGCGAGCGGGTGCCCAGCGTGACATCATGGCCATGCTTGATGAAACCGCCAGCCAGGGATTTGGCCACATCACCCGATCCGAGAATACCGATTTTCATGATGTTCTCCTTTCGCAGGGAATATGAATGTCTAACATTCGACCCCCGCTTTTTGGGCAAGTTTCTGCCGTTTGCCGGGCCCGGCGCTCAGGTTCATACCGGTGTCTGGCGATCCGGCGTTTACCGTACAATAGCGTCCAGACATGATCGCCTACCTCATCCGCCGCATCCTTTACGCCGTGCCCATCCTGATCGGGGTGAACCTGCTCACCTTTGCGCTGTTCTTTGTGGTGAACACGCCGGACGACATGGCGCGCATGCAGCTCGGCATCAAGCGCGTGACGCCCGAGGCCATCGAGAAATGGAAGCAGCAGCACGGCTACGACAAACCACTGCTGGTCAACAGCCAGGCCAGCGGCACAGACAGGATCACCGACACCATCTTCTGGCAGAAATCCGCCAGCATGTTCGTATTCGATTTCGGCTATGCCGATGATGGCCGCAACATCAGCCGCGAGATCGCCATGCGCATGGGGCCGAGCCTGGCCATTGCGCTACCGACCTTCCTCATTGGCTTGATCGTATATGTCAGTTTTGCGTTGCTGATGACCCTGTTTCGCGCTACGGCGCTGGATATGGCGGGGGTGGCGCTATGCGTGTTCCTGATGTCTGTCTCAGGCCTGTTCTACATCATCGGCGGCCAGTTTCTGGTGAGCAAACTGTGGCATCTGGTGCCCATCTCCGGCTACGCAGACGGGTTGGGCAGCTTCAAATTCGTGGTGTTGCCCATTGCCATCGGCGTGATGGGTAGCGTCGGTTCCAGCAGCCGCTGGTATCGCACCATCTTCCTCGAAGAGATCGGTAAGGACTATGTGCGCACGGCACGTGCCAAGGGCCTGTCCGAATTGCGCGTGCTGTTCACCCATGTGCTGAAGAACGCGATGATCCCGATCCTGACCGGCGTGGTGGTGGTCATCCCGCTGCTGTTCCTGGGCAGCCTGCTCACCGAGTCGTTCTTCGGCATCCCCGGCCTGGGTAGCTACACCATCGATGCGATCAACGCCCAGGATTTCAGCGTGGTGCGCGCGATGGTCTTCCTCGGCTCGGTGCTGTACATCGTCGGGCTGGTCCTGACCGATGTGTCGTACACGGTGGTAGACCCGCGGGTGAGGCTGCAATGAGATTCATGCCCGTCATCCTTTGGAGCGATGCGCTGGTATTCCTGCTGCTGGCGGCATGTGTCGCCAGCGCCTGGTACATCCGCCGCCGCGAACACCTGTTGTTGCCCTGGAAGCGCGTGGCGTATAACCCGGTTGCGATGGTGTCACTGCTGGTACTGTCGCTGTTCCTGGTGATCGGCCTGCTCGACACGCTGCATTTCCGCGTGGCATTGCCGCAGGCCGGTGGCGGCGAAAAGGTGTATTCGCCCGAGGTGTTGAGCGTGTTCGACAAGCTGGTTACTCCGCTGCGCACGCATACCGAAAAGACCTATTCCGAGCCGTTCGCGCTGACGCTGTATGCCAAGGAGAGCCGGACGGATGCGCAAGGCAACGTCGTGCGTGATTTTCCCCGCCTGCAATACGGTGGCGCGCATCTGGCGGATGAGTCGCAGCGCGATGGGGATGTGACACAACGGGCTTTGGCCGGCGGAGGAATCGGGCTGTTGATCGGCCTGCTGTCGTTCTACATCACCCACCGGACGTTGCGTTGCTCCAGCGGATGCGACCGGGGCGTTTTCGTCGCCACGCTGATTCTCACCACCCTCATCGGGGCGGTCGCCAACCTCGCCACCGCCTACCATGTGCTTGGCACCGACAAGGTGGGGCAGGACGTGCTGTTCCTGTCGCTGAAGAGCATCCGCACCGGACTCATCATCGGCACGGTGACCACGCTGGTGACGCTGCCGCTGTCCTTGTTCCTTGGCGTCGCGGCGGGCTACTTCCGCGGCTGGGTGGACGATGCCATCCAGTACCTCTACACCGTACTGAGCTCCATTCCCAGCGTGCTGTTGATCGCGGCGGCCGTGCTGATGATGCAGGTGACCATCGACACGCACCCGCAGTGGTTCGACACCACGGCGGCGCGCGCCGACCTGCGGCTGGTGTTCCTGTGTCTGATCCTCGGCGTGACCAGCTGGACTGGCCTGTGCCGCCTGCTGCGCGGCGAGACTTTGAAGCTGCGCGAGATGGAATACATCCAGGCAGCGCAGGCGTTCGGCGTGTCCAGCCTGCGCATCCTGACGCGCCACATCATGCCCAACGTGATGCACATCGTGCTGATCTCGCTGGTGATGGATTTTTCCGCGCTGGTGCTGGCCGAAGCGGTGCTGTCCTATGTCGGCGTGGGCGTCGATCCGACCATGATCAGCTTCGGCACCATGATCAATGCCGCGCGCCTGGAGATGGGCCGCGAACCGATGGTGTGGTGGGCGTTGGCCTCGGCGTTCGGCTTCATGCTGGTACTGGTGCTGGCGGCGAACCTGTTTGCCGATGCGGTGCGCGATGCATTCGATCCGCGCCTGAACCGGACGGAGAGCTAAGTTGAACGGCGCACCGCAGGCGCGTTCCAGCGACCGAAGGGAGCGAACTTGAGCGCAGGGTTAGGCATCGTGGTGTAACGCAGATAATTCATATCTACCGCCTGCTGCCAGCATAGCTAGGCTTCCTATGATGATGGCGCACGATCAAGATTAGAATGCTGCTTTCGTGATTTCGATATATGACCGAGTACGGAAAAACCTTTAGCGGGAAGGTTCTTCGACCTTTCGTTGTTGGTGTGCCAATGTCGGGGTGTTCAACCAAAAAATTGGCGACGTGCTCGAACTCATCGAGGAAGCGTTCAGCAACCGCAGATCCAGCATGTTCGGAGTAAAAATCTATGGCGTTGGCAACGTCAAGCTCCGCCCCTGGGTGGAGCTTGTAGGTCATCTGGAAAGTCTTGCTCGAAGCCGGGAGATGGCTTCCTGTCCTGGCACTGCCTCGAGCAGACCGGATTCCAGTTCAGCTTCCCTCCGATCTGCTTCGTGTGCCCAAGCCTCTTCGACTTCGGGGTCAATATCAAGGCTAGCGATCAGCCGCTCAAGCAGGTGCGATCGATCGACGGGAGCTAACTTCAAAACTTCGGCTTCTAGAACTTCTAGGTTTGTGTTCACGCTGGCCTCCACTGCGATAGATGCTTGATAAAATGCAGTTTACCACAACGAGCTGGGGGCATTGTTGTGTGGGATTCCGCATACGCCTAACGTAAAAGTAAGGGGCGCGCCGAAGGCGCGTCCCGCTTGACTGCCAGGTTAGGCTTATCTGAGAAAGAAACCAAGAGTAAAGCCTACTGTCGATATGATAATGGCGGGGGCATGAATATATCTAAATTCATTTTGTCGGAGTAATAGACGGCCTTGGGTGGGGAGCCGATTAAACGCAGAAACGTAAATCATGAAAAGCCCAAACCCAGCCATAGATGGGAAATTTAGTTGTGCTTGAGCGTAGCTCGGCAGTAACCACCAAAAAGTCACCAGCAAGACAAGCGAAACATTAAACAAGAATAATACCGATTGCACGACCCGCAAAATTCCAAGGAGTATCGCCATCTCGTAAGGCCTAACGTAAAGTAGACACCCTAAAAAATGCCGAGAAAGGCACCTTCGAGGTGTACAATCTGGCATTCGCTTTGCAATGCCTTGTTTTTATTGAGGAGAAATTATGGCAACCCCTAATTCTTCCGATAAAAGCACCACCTCAAAATCCCCCAAATTATTGGATCAAGTCCGCGATAAGTTGCGCGTGAAGCACTACAGCATTCGCACCGAGCAAGCTTATCTGGGCTGGATTAAACGCTATATCTTCTTTCACGACAAGCGTCACCCGAAAGACATGGGAGCGGAAGAAATAGAGGCTTTCCTGACGCACTTGGCGGTGGAAGGCAATGTCGCTGCTTCCACACAAAACCTGGCCAAGAGTTCATTGTTGTTTCTTTACCGCGAGGTGCTGGAGATTCAGTTGCCATGGCTGGATAACGTCACGCAGGCCAAGGCACCGAAGCGCTTGCCGGTGGTGCTGACGGTTAGCGAGGTGCAGAGCGTGTTGTCGCGTTTGAATGGCACGCATTCGCTGATCGCATCGTTGTTGTATGGCGGCGGAATGCGCTTGATGGAGGCGGTGCGCTTGCGCGTGAAGGATGTGGATTTTGCGCGGCGCGAGATTCTGGTGCGCGAAGGCAAGGGATTCAAGGACAGGGTGACGATGTTGCCGGAGGCGGTGGTCGCTGCACTCAAGGCGCACTTGGAGAAGGTGAAGGTGCTGCATGCGGAGGATTTGGCGCAGGGCTACGGCGAGGTGTATCTGCCTTTCGCGCTGGACAAGAAATATCCCAATGCCGGGCGCGAATGGGCTTGGCAGTATGTGTTTCCTTCGAAGAGCCTGTCGGTCGATCCGCGCTCGGGTAAAACGCGTCGCCATCATGTGGACGAGAAGGGTGTGCAGCGCGCGGTAAAGCAGGCGGTGCGCGATGCCGAGCTGACCAAGCCCGCCACGCCGCACACCTTGCGCCATTCCTTTGCCACGCATTTGCTGCAGTCCGGCTACGACATCCGCACCGTGCAGGAATTGCTCGGCCATTCCGATGTTTCTACCACGATGATCTACACCCACGTGCTGAACAAGGGCGGCAAGGGTGTGGTCAGCCCGTTGGACAGGTGATGATCGCATGAGTCTGCTCAAGGCCGAAAACCTCGTTACACGCTTGCACAACGGCGCGGCCATTGTCGACGGCATTTCGTTCGAGATCGCGGCGGGTGAAACCTTTGCGCTGCTGGGCGAATCCGGTTGCGGCAAGTCGATGACGGCCTTGTCGCTGATGCGCTTGCTGCCGGATGGGGTGGTGCACGCGAGCGGCGCGGCGCAGATGGATGGGGTTGCGTTATTCGGCCTGCCTGAGCGCGATATGCGCGAAGTTCGCGGCGGCAGGATGGCGATGATCTTTCAGGAGCCGGGGCTGAGTCTGAACCCGGTGATGACGGTGGGGGAACAGATCGCCGAGGTGTTGGAGTTGCATGGGAGTTGTGATGGCAATCACGAGCGTTCCCTCACCCCAGCCCTGAAGGAACAACTAGCCATTCGACTAGGCGGACAAACAACGCCCGCCAAGTCGCTGGTTATCTCCCGGAGGGAGAGGGGGCAGGTTCAACGGCGTTGTATCGAGCTGCTGGATCAGGTCGGCATTCCGGATGCGGCTCGCCGTTTGCATGAGTATCCTTTCCAGCTTTCCGGCGGCATGAAGCAGCGCGTAATGATCGCGATGGCGCTGGCGGGCAGCCCGAAGCTGCTCATCGCCGACGAGCCCACCACCGCGCTGGATGTGACGATACAGGCACAGGTGCTGCAACTGTTGCGTGAAACGCAAGATCGGACGGGCATGGGCATGCTGCTGATCACGCACGATCTCGGCGTGGTGGCGGAGACGGCGCACCGCGTTGGCGTGATGTACGCCGGACAGATCGTGGAACAAGCAACGCGCAAGCAGCTGTTCGCCAAGCCCTTGCATCCGTACACGCAGAAGCTGTTCGCCGCGCTGCCAAGTGCCGCCCGTGCCGGGCAAGCCCTGAGCGCCATTTCCGGCAGTGTGCCGCCGCTGGGCAGCGTCACGCAAGGCTGCCGTTTTGCGGCGCGCTGTGATCACGCATGGGCGTTGTGCCACGAACAGACGCCAGGATGGACGGTGGTAGAGGGGCAAGGGGTGCGGTGCCACCTTTATGGCAGTACTGAGCAGCGAGTACTGAGTTCGGAGTCTCCCTTCCTCCAGGCTCCGATTGCGGGAGAGGGGAGCTCGGCACTCGGCACTCAGCACCCAGCACTCTTGCAGGTTGAAAATCTGCAAGTCCATTTCCCCATCCGCAAAGGCATTCTGCAGCGCGTGGTCGGTAGTGTGAAGGCGGTGGACGGTGTGTCGCTGTCCATCCCGCATGGGCGCACACTGGCGCTGGTGGGCGAGTCCGGTTGCGGCAAGACGACATTTGGCAAGGCCCTGCTGCGATTGAACCATCCGACTGCGGGCAGTGTGCGCTTCGGCGGCAATGAATTGATCGGGACGAAAGCGGCGCGGGCTTCGATGCAAATGGTGTTTCAGGACCCGTATGCGTCACTCAATCCCAAGATGCGGGTGGCAGAGATACTCGAAGAGGGGATGACGGCGCTGGATATCGGCGGCGACAGTGCGACGCGGCAGACGCATATCGATGGCCTGCTGGACAAGGTCGGGCTGGCGCGCGACAGCAAATGGCGCTATCCGCACGAATTTTCCGGCGGGCAGCGGCAGCGCATCGCGATCGCACGGGCTTTGGCGGTTTCACCGCAGTTGCTGATCTGCGACGAGCCCACCAGTGCGCTCGATGTCTCGGTACAGGCGCAGATCCTGAATCTGCTGAAAGCGATGCAGCAGGAATTGGACTTGAGTTACCTGTTCATTACGCACAATCTCGCTGTGGTCGAATACCTCGCGCATGAGGTGTGTGTGATGTATCTGGGGCGCATCGTCGAGCATGGCAGGACGGAAGAGGTGATGCATGCGCCCAAGCATCCGTACACGCAGGCTTTGCTGGCCGCTGTGCCGCGCATCGACGGCAAGGGCCGCGAATATATCAAGCTGGAAGGCGATCTGCCTTCTCCGGCCAATCCGCCACAAGGCTGCCATTTTGCGCCGCGCTGCCCGCGCGTGATGCCGGTGTGCTCTCGTTATCCGGACGAAACAAACATCAGCGCGACGCATGGCGTGCGCTGTCATTTGTACAAACAGGGGAATTAGCGGTTGTACGCGACCTTCAGGCTGGCCGTTTTGCGTTTACTGGTTCTCTTGGCCTTGGCCGCGACGATGTTGCGCTTGCGGTAGGTGCGGTGGTGGTCGGCCAGCACGATGTTGAAGTGTTGTCCGACATGCAGACGGCTGCTGCCATGGTTCGCTTCACGCAACTGCATCTGGCTCACATGGAAGCGGCGGGCGATCGTGGAGATCGTGTCGCCCCTGCGCACGGTATAGCGGACTGCCCCATACATCTCGGCAACCGCTGAGGGTTGCATGTTGAAGGCGGCGAACTGTGCTGCAGGTTCTTCGTCACGGATGGGAACCAGCAAGGTCTGGCCGTTGCTTTCCGTCGCGTATTTGGACAGGCCGTTGGCCGTGCGCAACTCGGCCAGTGTCAGGCCGAAGTGGGTCGCGATCTGCTCGAAGCTTTCGCCCTTCTTGCTTTCGTAGGGCTGCCACGAGACCAGGCGCTGGTTGGTCTTTGCCAGGTTGGTGCGGAAGGTATCGACCTTGTCCACCGGCAACAGCAATACGTTGTCTGCCGTTTTCCTGCAAGATCACCGGGCGGTTATGGCCGGGATTGAGCGCCATGAATTCATCCATCGAGATGTCGGCCAGTTCGGCGGCCACCTTGACATCGATATGTTGCGTGGTGGCGACGGTGGCGAAATAGGGTTCATCGGGAATCTTGCTCAGCATCAGGCCAAAATGTGCCGGATCGCCGACGATGTTCTTGACCGCGAGCAGCTTGGGCACATAGTTGCGCGTCTCGCGCGGCATCCTGAGGTGCGCGTAATCGGTCGGTTTGTGATGCTTGCGATTGTAGGCCTGCGCGCGCGCCACGCCATTTTCGCCCCAATTGTAGGCGGCCAAAGCCAGTTCCCAGTCGCCGAACTGGTCATGCAGTTTCTGCAGATAATCCAGTGCGCCATTGGTCGCGCCGATGATGTCGCGACGGCCGTCGTGCCACCAGTTCTGCTCCATGCCGAAGTGCTTGCCGGTGGAGGGGATGAACTGCCAGATGCCGGAAGCGCTGGCGATCGAATTGGCGCCCGGGTTGAATGCGCTTTCGATCATCGGCAGCAGTGCGATCTCGGAAGGCATGCCGCGGCGATCCACTTCTTCCATGATGTAGAACAGGTAGCGCTGCGCACGTTCGCTCATGCGCAGGACGTAATCCGGATGGCTGGCATACCACTTCTCATGGCGCTTGATCAGCGGGCTGTTGAAGTCCTTCATGGCGAAGCCGCTACGGATGCGTTCCCACAGATCACCCGCGGGAGATTCGGGCGCGACGATCATGGCTTCGCGTATCGGAGCGGGTGCTTGGGTATCTGGATCGACTGAAACAGCTGCAGGCTGAGTTGCGGCAGTCTGAGACGCAGTTGCTTGGGGCGCAGCAGCAGCCTGAGGTGCGGTAGTTTGAGGCGCATTAGCCTGAGTCGCAGCCGACTGGGGGGCTGTGGTTTGAGGTGCTGCAGCCTGGGGTGCAGTAACTTGAGGCGTCGCAGCGTCGGAGGAAGTGGCTGTTTTGGTAACAGTCTGTACCGACAACTCGGGGGTATTCAGTGCCAAAGCCGTCTCTGCATTGGATGCCATGGCAACGGTGCAGCCGAGCACGGCGCTAAGAATCAGCAGTAACGGTTTATTGAATGACACTATAGGCGACCAAGTGGTTAAAAAGTGCCGCGATGGTAGCGGAGGGAAGTGGATGAGTCAATACAATTAAGGGGTTGCGTTATGCAGCTATCAGGCTACATAACACAACCCCTGCGAACTCCTGGAGCGATACAGCGGTGCTTATTTAATGACTTCCTTGAGTTGCTCCAGGATGGCCGGATTTTGGCTTCGGCCGCTACGCTTTAACTTGGGGCAGATGCCCCAAGTTAGCCTTCACCGAAACCCCGCCGGATTACTTAATCACTTCCTTCAACTGTTCCAGGATGGCCGGGTTTTCCAAGGTCGAAACGTCCTGGGTGATTTCCTCGCCCTTGGCGACGGCACGCAACAGGCGGCGCATGATCTTGCCGGAACGGGTCTTGGGCAGGTTTTCGCCGAAACGGATCTCGTCCGGCTTGGCGATGGGGCCGATTTCCTTGCCGACCCAGTTGCGCAGGTCTTCGGCCAGTTTCTTGGCTGCTGCGGCATCGGCCGGACGTGCGCCCTTCAGCACCACGAATGCAACCACGGCCTCGCCCTTGATCTCGTGCGGTTTGCCGACCACGGCGGCTTCCGCCACCAGCGGGTTGGCGACCAGCGCGGATTCGATTTCCATGGTGCCCAGACGGTGGCCGGAGACGTTCAGCACGTCGTCGATACGGCCCATGATCCAGAAGTAGCCGTCTTCGTCGCGGTGTGCGGAGTCGCCGGCGAGGTAGGCGCCCTTCATCTCTTCGGGGAAGTAGCCCTTCTTGTAGCGCTCCGGATCGCCCCAGATGGTGCGGATCTGCGACGGGAACGGCTTCTTGATGACGAGGAAGCCGCCATGCTGGTCATGCACTTCGTCGCCGGCTTCATTGACGATGGTGGCCATGATGCCGGGCAGCGGCAGGGTGCAGGTGCCGGGTTTGATCGGCATCGCGCCGGGCAGCGGGGCGATCATGTGGCAGCCGGTTTCGGTTTGCCACCAGGTGTCGACGATAGGGCAGCGCGCTTGGCCGACGGTGTTGTAGTACCACATCCATGCTTCCGGATTGATCGGTTCGCCGACGGTGCCGAGCAGGCGCAGGCTGGACAGGTCGTATTTCGTTGGCAGATCGCCGCCCAGCTTGATCAGCGAGCGGATCGCGGTCGGCGCGGTGTAGAAGGTGGTGACCTTGTGGTCCTGGATCATTTTCCAGAAACGGCCGGCATCCGGATAGGTCGGCACGCCTTCGAAGATGACCTGGGTCGCGCCCATGGCCAGCGGGCCGTAGGTCGACATAGCTGTGGCCGGTGATCCAGCCCACGTCGGCGGTACACCAGAAAATGTCGGATGGCTTGTAGTCGAACACCCATTTCATCGACAGCATCGCGCCCAGCAGGTAGCCGCCGGTGGAGTGCTGCACGCCCTTGGGTTTGCCGGTGGAGCCGGAGGTGTAGAGGATGAACAGCGGATGTTCAGCACCCACCCATTCCGGTTCGCAGGTGCTGCCTTGTCCGGCGATCAGGTCGTGCCACCAGATATTGGTCTTGCTGTCCCATTGCACTTCGCCGGCTGGTGCGCTTGTAGACGATCACGGTGTGGACGGCTTCGCAACCGCCCAGGCCGAGTGCTTCATCCACTGCAGGTTTGAGTGCCATGGCCTTGCCGCCGCGGAACTGGCCATCGGCGGTGATGACGGCGACGGCCTGTGCATCGGTGATGCGCTCATGCAGGCTCTTGGAGGAGAAACCGCCGAACACCACCGAGTGGATCGCGCCGATACGGGCGCAGGCTTGCATGGCGACCACAGCTTCCATGCTCATCGGCATGTAGACGATCACGCGATCGCCCTTCTTGATGCCGCGCGATTTCAGGCCGTTGGCGAACTGGCAGACGCGGGCATGCAGTTCGCGGTAGCTGACTCTTGGTGACGCGTGCCGTCGTCGGCTTCGAAAATGATCGCGGTCTTTTCCGGCTGGGTGGTCAGGTGTTTGTCGAGGCAGTTGTAGGAAACGTTCAGTTCGCCGTCTTCGAACCATTTGTAGAAAGGGGCCTTGCTTTCATCCAGTGATCTTGGTGAAGGGTTTGTGCCAGAGGATGGTTTCGCGTGCCAGATTCGCCCAGTATCCCGCGTAATCCTTGGCGGCAGCATCGCACATGGCCTTGTAAGCGGCCATGCCGGATACGTTGGCTTGCTTGACGAATGCTTCGGAAGGATTGAATACACGGTTTTCGTGCATGACGGACTGGATGTTGGACATTGATTATCTCCGCATAATGGTTATTAAATTCAAAAGCCTGTAATCTGTTTCAGGTCGAAGCCCCATTTGACTGGGTCTTCGGCGCTGACGATACTTTCCTGCGATTTGCTCAGATCTATCATTTCCGGCAGGAAAGGCTCGTTGGATTTTGTCGAGAAGAACGATTTGACAATAGGGGTCAGCAGGCTCTTCTCGGTCTGCTCGATGACTATAGCCAATCTTCCTGACTTGAGCCTTACTAAAGTGCCGGAGGGGTAGATGCCGATGGTCTTGACGAAGGCCTGGAACACTCTTTCGTCGAAGTGTCCGTTCCGCCATTCCGCCATCTTGCGGATGGTGTCGGCCGGTTCCCAGCCGTTCTTGTAGCAGCGGTTCGAGGTGAGTGCATCGTAGACGTCGCAAACGGCGCCCATGCGGGCAAACAGGGTCAGCAGGTCGCCGGAAATTCGCTCCGGGTAGCCGGTGCCGTCCACGCGTTCATGGTGGTGCAGGCAGACATCCAGCGCAACATCGTTTGCGCCTTCGGCGATGTTCAGTATTTCCCAGCCTTTGCGCGGGTGAGTCTTGATGATCTCGAACTCTTCGTCGGTCAGCTTGCCGGGTTTGTTGAGCACTTCGTTCGGGATCATCGCCTTGCCGACATCGTGCATCAATCCGGCGATACCGGCATCCTTCAGGTCGCGTCCGGTGAGTCCCAGTTGTTTGCCCAGTGCGATCATCAGGCCGCAGACGGCGACCGAGTGCATGTAGGTGTAGTTGTCGACATCCTTGAGTCGTGCCAGATTGAGGAAGGCTTCCGGATTGCGCGCGATGGAATTGCTGATCTCATCCACCAGCGGTTCGGCATCGCTGACGCTGATGGCTTTGCCCATGCGCACTTCGTTGAACATGGAGGTGACGGCGGCCTTGCCTTTGGACAGAACGGCGCGCGCGCGTTGAACCTCATGCTGGACCGAGACGCGGGGCACCACTCTGTTTTCCGTGGCGACTTTCTTGAGTTCGGCCTCGACCTTCTTTTTTCTTCTTCCTGCGAGGAGGTGATCACCTCGCCCTCGACATCCAGTCCTTTGTCGGTGTCGATCCAGACTTCCTGGATGCCGCAGGTCTGCAAGGTTTTCAGGTCTTCATCGGCTGGATAGCAGAAAGGATTTTTTCCAGAAAGGGTGCTCCATCCAGCTGCCGCATATTTCGTGCACGAACATGCCGGAGCGGAGATCGTGCACTTGTATTTTCTTCAGCATGGTCAGGCAGTCCGGTATCTGAACGTCATGGAAGGGGATTGTAACCCAGCAAAAAGAAGATTCAACCGAAACGCAGCTTGAGTACCAGGACTGTACCGGCCAGTAGCAGGGTGATGCCGTTGGCGAGGATGATCGGCCAGGATGCAAGCAGGATGCCGTAAACGAGCCAGAGCGCTACGCCGGTGGTGAAGAAGGCTATACATGAGCAGCGATATGTCTTTGGTGTGTCTGGTCCGCCACACCCGCACGACCTGGGGGATGAACGAGCAGGTGGTGAGCGTGGCGGCGACACCGCCTATCCATTCCTGGGCTGACATCAGTGCACCTCGTGCGAGTCTGCGTCTGAGGGCCACAGTCGATGGGCGTCGAGCAGCAGGCGATAACGTGCCTCATTGGCGTCCAGTCTGGCGAGGCTTTCGGATAACGAAGATTCCAGAGCCAGACGCCGTGCGATCAGTGTCTCGGACAGGCTGCTTTCGCCCAGGCTGTAGGCGCGAGCGACAAGGTCGGCGTTTTGCCGGATGCTGGCAGCGGCCTCGTGTGCCTGCAGCCATATCTGGTAGCTGTTGAGTGCCTGGGTGTATGCGGCGTAGACGTCGCCTTCCAGTCGGCGATGCACGGCATTCTCGCGGTCGGCGGCGATCTGCGCCTGGTATTCGGCGTTCTCTGCGTTGGCATTACGCAATCCGAACGAAATGGGGACGGATAGGTAGACGCCGGTTATCTTTTCACTGCCTCATCTCGTTTGATACATGGACGCCCAGTGTCGGGTCCGGTACGCGGTCGGCACGGCTGCGCTGCGCCAGCATCTGCTGGATGCGCCGTTCGGAACGCACCATTTCCAGCTCGTGGTTGTCGTTGAGTATGGCTTGTTTCCAGTAATCGAGATTTTCCGTAATCGGCTGCGGTTCCACGGTGTTGAGTTGCTGCGGCAAGACGAGCAGCGGAAATTGGCGTGCCAGTTCGTTTCCGGCAAGTTCGACGCGCATCCTGGCTTGTTGCAGCGCTACGGTTGCCTGCGCCACGGCGGCATTGGCCTGGCTCAATTCCATCTGTGGCGCATCGCCTGCCTTGAGGCGCTTTTCGGTGGTCAGCGCCTGCTGGGTGAGGTTTTCGACTTGCTGCTGCCATTGGGCCACCTGCAGTTTGTTCGCGTTGCCAGTTGAACCACAAGTGCAACAAAGTGCGTCCAGCCTCATGGCGTGCATCGCCCAAGGCAAAATTTGCGTGAGCGACGACTTCCTCGCCGATGTCGCTATCGATCATGACTTTGTTGATGAGTCGCAGCGGACGTTCCAAGGCGACGTTCCATTCTCTCAGGTTCTGTCCGGCGGTGTACTGATGGCGCGCCGAACCAGTTCGGAGTGTGAACTCATAATTGCCACTCTCCCATTTGCGCTGATTGACTTGTTCGATCTTGATCCCGGTTTCGGCATTCATCACGTTGATGTTTCCGCTCAACGCGGCGTCAACCTGATCGTGCGACGGCAAGTCGGGATTATTTGCCTCGGCGGCAAACGCCGCAAAGGTGACGAATAGGGAGAATACGAATATGAAAATCCGGGAGATGCTCATTCCATCCTCCCGTATTCAATGACCGGGGTGATCCAGTAAGCGATCTCGGGATTGCTTTCTTCAACCTTGAGATGCGCGATCAGAGCGCGTGCATCTTCCAGGTTCATGACGGCCTGGTACATGACTCGCTGAGAACGTCCACGCACTTGTTCGATCATGCTGGGCAGTTTTTCCTTTTGGCTGCCACCTTCCGCTTTGTTCATGACGAAACCGAACACCCACTCCGGATGCTCCAGCAAATGGCTGACCAGGTGCTCTTCCATCGAGCGATGGCTGACCAGCGTCAAGCAACAATTCATTTCCTTCATAGGGAATTCCTCTGGGGGTCAAGGCCGAAGCGGCGGTACAGAAGCGGCAGCATGAACAATGTCAGCGTAGTGGAGCTGATCAGCCCGCCCATCACGACGATTGCAAGCGGCTTCTGGATCTCCGAACCTGGGCCATTTGCAAACAATACCGGCAAAAGACTATAGGCCGTGATATTGGCCGTCATCAGTACCGGGCGCAGGCGCCGCTTCGCGCCTTCCTGGATGACTTGCGTGATATCCATGCCCTCGGCATGCAGCTGGTTGAAATAGGACACCATCACGACCCCGTTTAGTACCGCGATGCCGAGCAAGGCGATGAATCCGACCGAGGCCGGTACAGACATGTATTCGCCGCTGATCCACAGGGCGAAAACGCCACCCATCAGTGCAAACGGGATATTGGTGAGTACCAGTACCGACTGGCGCACGGAACCAAAGGTGGTAAACAGCAATATGAAGATCAAGCCGAGCGCGACCGGGATGACCACGGCCAGCCGGGCAGCAGCACGCTGCTGGTTTTCGAATTGTCCGCCCCAAGTGAGATGGTAGCCTTCCGGCAGCTGGATCTGCTTGGCGATGGCCGCTTTGGCTTCATCCACAAACCCAACCAGATCGCGGTCGCGCACGTTGGTCTGGATCACGACCATGCGCTTGCCGTTTTCCCGATCCACTTTCACCGGGCCATCGGCGCGTTCCAGCCTGGCCACTACGGATAGCGGCACGCTCTGTCCATTCGTCAAAGGCAGGGTCAAGGCGGAAAACAGCGCTGGAGATTGCTGCACGTCCGCTTCTCCGCGCACCAGCAAAGGCGTACGCCGGCCATCCTCGATCACCGTGCCGAGCTGACGCCCTTCTACCTGGGTGCGCAGGGTGTTGCTGATGTCGTCCACACTCAGGCCCAAACGTCCTGCGGCAAGGCGGTCGATGACCACACGGTAGTACTGCACGCCGTTGTTCTTCACCGTGTAGGCGTCTTCGCTGCCTTTTATACCCTCGACGATCTTGACAATCTTCTCGGCCAGTTCGTTGAGCTTGGGAAGGTCCGAGCCGAAGATTTTGATGGCGACGTCACCGCGTGTGCCGGTGAGCATTTCCGAAACGCGCATGGAAATGGGCTGGGTAAAGCTGTATTCCAGCCCCGGAAAGTTGGCCATCACCTTGCGGATCTCATCGATGATGTCGTCCTTGTTCTGTGTGCGCCATTCTGCTTGCGGCTTGAGCACAAGGAAGTTGTCGGTCTCGTTCAATCCCATCGGGTCCAGGCCCAGCTCGTCGGCCCCGGCGCGTGAGACGATGCCTTTTACTTCGGGCACTGCCTTGAGAATGGCTGCCTGCACACGCTGATCGATATCCGCTGCTTGTGCCAGATTGATGGATGGCAGTTTGGTGGTCTGCATGATGATGTCGCCTTCATCCATTTCCGGCATGAAGGTCTTGCCGATCAAGGTATAGACGACGCCGGTCATTAGCAGCGAGATGACTGCCGCAGTGAGAATCAGACGCTCTTTCCGTAATGCCAGGTTGAGCAGGGGGGTGTAGATCTGCAGTGACTTCCGAACCAGCCATGGGTCTTCATGGTGGGCGCTCTTTAGCAGGAAAGAGGCCAGCATCGGGATCACAGTGAGCGACAGCAGCAGCGAGGCAGCCAATGCGAACACGATGGTCAGCGCCACCGGGATGAACAGTTTTCCTTCCAGTCCTTGCAGCGTCATCAAGGGCAGGAACACGATGATGATGATGGCGACCCCGGCTGCGACAGGCGGAATAACTTCTTTTACGGCAATGAAGATGACGTGCAGGTGCGGGATGTGATGCCTCCTCCTGCCGAGATGGCTGATGATGTTCTCAACGACGACGACCGCCGCATCCACCAGCATGCCGATGGCGATGGCGAGACCGCCCAGCGACATCAGGTTGGCAGACATGCCGAATTGCTGCATCAGGATGAAGGTGATGAGTACCGCGAGCGGCAAGGTCAGGGCCACCACCAGGGCAGCACGCAAATTGCCGAGGAACAGCACCAGCAGGATGATCACCAGCACGATGGCCTCGGTGAGCGCCTTGGAGACGGTGCCGATGGCACGTTTTACAAGACTGCCGCGGTCATAAAAGACCTTGGTGGTCATTCCCTTGGGCAGGGTGGGAGCAAGTTCGGCGAGCTTGGCGCTTACTCCTTCCACCACTTTTTGCGCGTTTGCTCCGCGCAATCCAAGCACCAGGCCTTCTACGGCCTCGCTTTTTCCATTCTCGGTCACGACGCCATATCGCGTCAGGCTGCCGATGCGTACCTGGGCGATGTCGCTGACGCGGATCGGGTTGTTGCCGGGACTGGCAATGACGATGTTGCGGACGTCTTGCAGGCTTTTGATGCTGCCCTCGGCGCGTACCAGCAACGCTTCGTCCCCCTCGCTCAGGCGACCGGCGCCATCATTGCGGTTGTTGGCTTCCAGTGCTTGCTGCAGTTGCAGCATGGAGAGTCCGCGTGCTGCAAGTGCGG
>CAVTMV010000004.1:0-85000 GCA_963735945.1 uncultured beta proteobacterium | reverse complement strand
AAATCGTATGCATACAAACAGTGGGAGCGGACTTGTTCCGTGACTGCGTACCTTTTGTATAATGGGTCAGCGACTTACGTTCAGTAGCGAGCTTAACCGAATAGGGGAGGCGTAGGGAAACCGAGTCTGATAAGGGCGATAGTTGCTGGGCGTAGACCCGAAACCAAGTGATCTATCCATGGCCAGGATGAAGGTGGGGTAACACTCACTGGAGGTCCGAACCCACTAATGTTGAAAAATTAGGGGATGAGCTGTGGATAGGGGTGAAAGGCTAAACAAACTTGGAAATAGCTGGTTCTCTCCGAAAACTATTTAGGTAGTGCCTCATGTATCACTCTCGGGGGTAGAGCACTGTTATGGCTAGGGGTCTATTGCTGATTACCAAACCATTGCAAACTCCGAATACCGAGAAGTGCGAGCATGGGAGACAGACATCGGGTGCTAACGTCCGGTGTCAAAAGGGAAACAACCCAGACCGCCGATTAAGGTCCCCAAGACATAGTTAAGTGGAAAACGAAGTGGGAAGGCTAAAACAGTCAGGATGTTGGCTTAGAAGCAGCCATCATTTAAAGAAAGCGTAATAGCTCACTGATCGAGTCGTCCTGCGCGGAAGATGTAACGGGGCTCAAACTATGCACCGAAATCGCGGATATGTACTTGTACATATGGTAGGAGAGCGTTCTGTAGGCCTGCGAAGGTGTCTGGTGAACGGATGCTGGAGGTATCAGAAGTGCGAATGCTGACATGAGTAGCGATAAAGGGAGTGAAAGGCTCCCTCGCCGAAAGCCCAAGGTTTCCTGCGCAACGTTCATCGGCGCAGGGTGAGTCGGCCCCTAAGGCGAGGCAGAAATGCGTAGTCGATGGGAAACAGGTTAATATTCCTGTACCTCAATGTAATGCGATGTGGGGACGGAGAAGGTTAAGCAAGCCAGGTGTTGGACGTCCTGGTTTAAGCGTGTAGGGAGATCTCTTAGGCAAATCCGGGAGGTCAATTCTGAGGCGTGATGACGAGTGCCTTCGGGCGCGAAGTTGCTGATACCAAGCTTCCAAGAAAAGCCACTAAGCTTCAGTTGTATTGAGACCGTACCGCAAACCGACACAGGTGGGCAGGATGAGAATTCTAAGGCGCTTGAGAGAACTCGGGTGAAGGAACTCGGCAAATTAGCACCGTAACTTCGGGAAAAGGTGCGCCCCGGTAGAGTGTAGAGACTTGCTCTCGAAGCTCGATGGGGTTGCAGTGAAATGGTGGCTGCGACTGTTTAATAAAAACACAGCACTCTGCAAACACGAAAGTGGACGTATAGAGTGTGACGCCTGCCCGGTGCTGGAAGATTAAATGATGGGGTGCAAGCTCTTGATTGAAGTCCCAGTAAACGGCGGCCGTAACTATAACGGTCCTAAGGTAGCGAAATTCCTTGTCGGGTAAGTTCCGACCTGCACGAATGGCGTAACGATGGCCACACTGTCTCCACCCGAGACTCAGCGAAGTTGAAATGTTTGTGAAGATGCAATCTACCCGAGGCTAGACGGAAAGACCCCATGAACCTTTACTGTAGCTTTGCATTGGACTTTGAATAGACCTGTGTAGGATAGCTGGGAGGCTTTGAAGCGGTGTCGCCAGACATCGTGGAGCCAACCTTGAAATACCAGCCTGGTGTGTTTGAGGTTCTAACCTAGACCCGTAATCCGGGTTGGGGACATTGCATGGTAGGCAGTTTGACTGGGGCGGTCTCCTCCCAAATTGTAACGGAGGAGTACGAAGGTATCCTAGGTACGGTCGGACATCGTACTGATAGTGCAATGGCAAAAGGATGCTTAACTGCGAGACTGACAAGTCGAGCAGGTGCGAAAGCAGGTCATAGTGATCCGGTGGTTCTGTATGGAAGGGCCATCGCTCAACGGATAAAAGGTACTCTGGGGATAACAGGCTGATTCCTCCCAAGAGTTCATATCGACGGGGGAGTTTGGCACCTCGATGTCGGCTCATCACATCCTGGGGCTGTAGCCGGTCCCAAGGGTATGGCTGTTCGCCATTTAAAGTGGTACGTGAGCTGGGTTTAAAACGTCGTGAGACAGTTTGGTCCCTATCTGCCTTGGGCGCTGGAAGTTTGAGGGGACCTGCTCCTAGTACGAGAGGACCGGAGTGGACAGATCTCTGGTGTACCGGTTGTCACGCCAGTGGCATCGCCGGGTAGCTATATCTGGAAGAGATAACCGCTGAAAGCATCTAAGCGGGAAACTCGCCTCAAGATGAGACTTCCCTGGGGATTTAATCCCCCTGAAGGGTCGTGGAAGACCACCACGTTGATAGGTCGGGTGTGGAAGCGCAGTAATGCGTTAAGCTAACCGATACTAATTGCCCGTGCGGCTTGATCCTATAACATTAGGTAAAGTTGCAAGTAATGCAAGTTTCGCAACAATCAAAACACATCTTTACTTCTTCCAAAATTACGTCAGTCGCTGGGACTCTCAACCAGCACCAGCGACCGATACCAGTTATGTCTGACGACCATAGCAAGTTGGCCCCACTCCTTCCCATCTCGAACAGGACAGTGAAACGACTTCGCGCCAATGATAGTGTGCATTCGCATGTGAAAGTAGGTCATCGTCAGACTCCTTACAAAGCAAAAGACCCCGCCCAAAAAGCGGGGTCTTTTGCTTTGTGGGGGCGGAATTGACCGGACTTGGATTCTGACAACATGCATATCCTCGCGCGTGTTGCGGTGGACACTAACTTGCCAAGCCAGCAAATTGCGTGGGAGCCAGAGGAGGTCAACCTACTTCGATAAACTCAGGACTGGCGCCAGATTCCCTGCAAAATATAACCCGCTCGGAATCCCTGTGCGGAGAGCTTTGCTCTGGGGGTAACGTGAATTCACAATGAAAATTATGCTGTTGCGCTGTCGTTTCCCGTTTCTTCTTTTGAGAGGGATTCCAATTTACGATACAATTGCATCCCATGACTAAATATATCTTTATTACCGGCGGCGTTGTCTCTTCCTTAGGAAAAGGCATCGCCGCCGCTTCACTTGCGGCTATCCTGGAGTCGCGCGGCCTCAAAGTTACGATGCTCAAGCTGGATCCGTACATCAACGTTGATCCAGGGACGATGAGTCCGTTCCAGCATGGCGAGGTCTTTGTCACCGAAGACGGGGCTGAGACCGATTTGGATTTGGGGCACTATGAGCGCTTCATCTCCGCCAAGATGCGAAAGGCCAATAACTTCACTACTGGTCAGATATACGAAAGCGTGATTCGCAAAGAGCGGCGCGGTGAATATCTGGGCAAGACTGTGCAGGTGATTCCGCACATTACCAACGAAATTCAGGCTTTCGTCGAACGTGGTGCTGCGGCATCGCTCGATGGCAAAGCGGATGTCGCCATTGTCGAGATCGGTGGCACGGTAGGTGACATCGAATCGTTGCCGTTCCTTGAGGCGGCACGTCAGATGGGGCTGCGCATGGGGCGTCATCAAGTGGCATATGTCCATCTTACGCTGGTTCCCTACATAGCTACGGCTGGCGAATTGAAGACCAAGCCCACGCAACACAGTGTGCAGAAGTTGCGCGAGATCGGTATTTTTCCAACGGCACTACTATGCCGCGCGGATCGCCGCATACCCGATGATGAGCGTGCCAAAATCTCGTTATTCGCCAACGTGCGAGAAGAGGGCGTCATCTCAATGTGGGATGTGGACAGCATCTACAAAGTTCCGCAAATGCTGCACGAACAGGGGCTGGATCGCATCATCTGCGAAGAGTTGGCACTGAATCCGCCGCCGGCAGATCTTTCGGTATGGCAGAAGCTTATAACTGCACAAGAGAATCCGCAGCACCAGATCACCATCGGTATGGTCGGAAAATACGTCGACCTGACCGAATCATACAAGTCGCTGATCGAAGCGCTTCGCCATGCGGGAATTCATACTGCAACGCGCGTTAACATCGAATACCTGGACTCGGAAGTCATTGAGACTGAGGGTACGGATTGCCTGAAGAATCTGGATGCGATCCTCGTGCCAGGCGGATTCGGCGTGCGCGGTACAGAAGGCAAAATAGCCTCTATCCGTTATGCGCGCGAGAACAAGATTCCATACCTCGGCATCTGCCTTGGTATGCAGCTCGCGGTGATCGAATATGCGCGCCATGTGGCGGGCATGTCGGATGCGAACAGCACAGAATTCAACCTGGAAACCGAACATCCGGTGGTCGCGCTGATCACCGAGTGGCTGGATCGAGACGGCAAAGTGGCCAAGCGCAGCGCTGATTCAGATATGGGCGGAACGATGCGTCTTGGTTCACAACGCTGCCCGATCAAGCCCAACACAATGGCGCAAAAGATCTATGGCGACGAAGTGAATGAACGTCACCGTCATCGATATGAAGTAAACAATCATTACGTGCCAGCGCTGGAAAAAAATGGCCTGATCATTTCTGCACGCACCCCGTCTGAAGATCTGCCGGAGATGATGGAATTGCCGCAAAGCCTGCATCCCTGGTTCGTCGGCGTGCAGTTTCACCCTGAATTCACCTCCACACCGCGTGCCGGACACCCACTGTTCAAGGCTTACGTCGAAGCTGCCGTGAAGCATAAGGAGGCGGCATGATGAATATTGTGCGGATTTGATGTCGGTTTGGATAAGCCGCTGTTCCTGATTGCGGGCCCGTGCGTGATCGAGTCCGAGCAGATGGCGTTGGACACAGCAGGCCAGTTGAAAGAGATTTGCCAGAAACTCGGCATCCCGTTCATCTACAAATCATCCTACGACAAAGCCAATCGCAGCTCCGGCAAGACATTCCGCGGTTTTGGAATGGAAGCCGGCCTGAAGATCCTCGAAAAGGTTAAGGCGCAGATCGGCGTGCCGGTTTTGACCGATGTGCACACCGAAGACGAAATTGCGCCGGTGGCCGCAGTGGTTGATGTATTGCAAACCCCGGCGTTCCTGTGCCGCCAGACTGATTTCATTCATGCCGTCGCCAAAGCCGGCAGACCGGTGAATATCAAGAAAGGCCAATTCCTGTCCCCCTGGGATATGAAAAATGTGGTGGACAAGGCGCGTGAAGTGAGCGGCGCCGACAACATCATGGTGTGCGAACGCGGTGCATCTTTTGGTTATAACAACCTGGTGTCAGACATGCGCTCGCTGGCAGTGATGCGCAATACGGGATGCCCGGTGGTGTTCGATGCCACGCATTCGGTGCAATTGCCCGGCGGGCAGGGAACGGCGAGCGGCGGACAACGCGAATTTGTGCCGGTGCTGGCACGCGCGGCAGTTGCTGCAGGGGTGGCCGGGTTGTTCATGGAGACGCATCCCGATCCCGCGAAAGCATTATCGGATGGCCCCAATGCATTCCCGTTGGGGCATCTGCAGGAATTATTGCAGACACTGAAAGCGCTGGATGCGCTGGTGAAGCAGCATGGTTTTATTGAAGAGAACGTTAACTTGAAAAGTGTGTGAGTGAAGGAAGAAAAAAGAAAATGAGTGCAATTGTAGATGTCGTAGCGCGTGAGATATTGGATTCCCGTGGCAACCCTACCGTAGAAGCGGACGTGTTGCTGGAATCGGGCGTGATGGGCCGTGCGGCCGTACCTTCCGGTGCTTCAACCGGAGAAAAAGAAGCCATCGAATTGCGCGATGGCGACAAGAAGCGTTACCTTGGCAAAGGCGTGCTGAATGCAGTTGAGAACGTGAACACAGAGATCGCCGAAGCGATCATCGGCCTGGATGCCGCCGAGCAAGCTTTCATCGACCAGACCATGATCGAACTGGACGGTACCGACACCAAATCCCGTCTTGGCGCAAACGCCATCCTGGCTGTGTCCATGGCTGTGGCACGCGCTGCCGCTGAAGAAAGCGGATTGCCGCTGTATCGCTATCTAGGCGGCGCTTCGCGCATGGAGATGCCAGTGCCGATGATGAATATCATCAATGGCGGCGCACATGCGACTGGCGGTGCAGACATGCAGGAATTCATGATCATTCCGGTTGGCGCAGAAAGTTTCCGCGAAGCGCTGCGTTGCGGCGCAGAAGTGTTCCATGCGCTGAAGGCGATCCTGCATAAGCGCGGCCTGACTACAACCGTTGGCGACGAAGGCGGTTTTGCGCCAGCCTTGGGTTCCAACGAAGCAGCATTGAAGGTCATCGTCGAAGCCATTGAGGCCGCGGGTTATGTGCCAGGTGCAGATGTTGCGATAGGTATTGATGCTGCTGCTTCCGAGTTTTACAAGGATGGCAAATATCACCTGAAGGCGGACGGTTTGACGCTGACCTCCGCACAAATCATCGACATGTATGCCATCCTGGGTGGACAAATATCCGATTATTACGCTCGAAGACGGCATGAGCGAACATGATTGGGATGGCTGGAAGGCACTGACCGACCGTCTCGGCAAGACCGATTCAGTTGGTTGGCGACGACATCTTCGTGACCAACACCAAGATCCTGAACGAAGGAATCAAGCGCGGAATCTGCCAACTCCATCCTGATCAAGGTGAACCAGATCGGTACATTGACCGAGACGTTCGCTGCCATCGAAATGGCCAAGCGCGCCGGCTACACTGCGGTGATCTCGCATCGTTCCGGCGAGACGGAAGACTCCACCATTGCCGATCTGGCGGTGGCGACCAATGCCTTGCAGATCAAGACAGGCTCTCTGTCGCGTTCCGACCGTATGGCGAAGTACAACCAATTGCTGCGCATCGAAGAAGATCTCGGCGACAGCGCCTCCTATCCGGGACGCGGAGCCTATTACCAGCTGGGCTGATGCGTGTCGTCACTTACATCCTGCTAGCGCTTCTCCTGCTACTGCAATATCCGCTCTGGCTGGGGAAGGGTAGCTGGCTGAAGGTGTGGGACATGGGCAAGCAGGTGGAAGCCCAGAAACAAATCAACGAGCAGACTCAAAAACGCAATGCGTCGCTGGACGCGGAAGTGCGCGATCTCAAACGCGGAACGGACGCGCTTGAGGAGCGTGCGCGCAGCGAGCTCGGCATGATCAAGCAGGGTGAGGTCTTCTTTCAGGTTGTCGGTGAAGGAGGTTCTGCAACAGCCTCCTCTGTGGCTGCTGCGTCGCCGTCAAAACCCGATTCTAAGTAATCACGGTAGGCTGATCCCGGCCGGTACGCGTCTGCAATTCAGAGATGTGTAGCGCGATCTGGATCAGTTCCTTCAGGGCTTCCTGCGCATCCAGATGATGCCTGGATACATCTGCCTCGAACGCTTCCAGATAGATGCGTAACGTCGCGCCTTCGGTGCCGGTGCCGGACAGGCGGAAAATGATGCGTGAGCCATCGCTGAACAGGATGCGCACGCCCTGGCCTTTGCTCGACGCTGCCATCCACCGGATCGGTGTAGCTGAAGTCGTCGCAGGCCTGCACGGTATATTTGCCAAACTGTTTGCCAGCAAGCGCAGAAAAGCTGTCGCGCAGATGTTGCATCACGCCATTTGCGGCTTCGGTCGGCAGGCCTTCATAGTCGTAGCGCGAATAGAAATTGCGGCCGTATTTCGCCCAGTGCTCACGCACGATGGTCTCCACCGACTGTTTGCGCGCGGCGAGGATGTTCAACCAGAACAGCACCGCCCACAGCCCGTCCTTTTCCCGCACGTGGCTGGACCCGGTGCCGAAGCTTTCTTCGCCGCACAGCGTGACCTTGCCCGCATCCATCAGGTTGCCGAAGAATTTCCAGCCGGTCGGCGTTTCGAAGCAGGGGATGTTCAGCGCCTGCGCCACGCGATCCACCGCTGCACTGGTCGGCATCGAGCGCGCCACACCGGCCAGGCCTTTGGCATAGCCGCGCACCAGCGTGGCGTTGGCCGCCAGCAGCGCCAGGCTGTCCGAAGGCGTCACGAAGAAGCGCTTGCCCAGGATCATGTTGCGGTCGCCGTCGCCGTCCGAGGCTGCGCCGAAATCCGGCGCATCGGCGCCGTACATGATCTCCACCAGGTCATGCGCATAAGTCAGGTTGGGATCGGGATGGCCGCCGCCGAAATCTTCCAGCGGTACCGCATTCATCACGCTGCCCGCAGCCGCACCGAGGCGGGTTTCCAGGATCTCCCTGGCATAAGGCCCGTTCACCGCATGCATCGCGTCGAACTTGATGCTGAAGCCATCTTTCAGCAACGCGCGGATGGCGGCAAAATCGAACAGCGATTCCATCAATTCGGCATAGTCGCTCACCGGATCGATCACCTTGACCTTCATTCTTGCCCAGGACGGTTTCGCCCAGCTGGTCGAGCGCCACGTCCGCTGCATCGAGGATGCGATAGCTGGTGATGGCCTTGCTCCTGGCGTAGATCGCCTCGGTCACCGTTTCGGTGGCGGGGCCGCCGTTGCTGCTGTTGAACTTGATGCCGAAGTCTTCCTTCGGGCCGCCGGGGTTGTGGCTGGCGGAAAGGATGATGCCGCCGAAGGTCTGGTATTTGCGGATCACGCACGAAGCGGCTGGTGTGGACAGGATGCCGCCGCGTCCGACCAGCACCTGGCCGAAGCCGTTCGCTGCCGCCATCTTCAGGATGATCTGGATCGCCGTTCGATTGTAATAGCGCCCATCGCCGCCCAGCACCAGCGTCGCGCCCTGGGGTGCGGTGATGCTGTCGAAGATGGCCTGGACGAAGTTTTCCAGGTAGTTGGGCTGCTTGAAAACGGGGACTTTCTTGCGCAGGCCGGAAGTGCCGGGTTTCTGGTCGGCAAATGGCTGCGTGGAAACGGTGCGGATGCTCATCAGACAACCTCCCAAGGCGAATTAAGACGCGATTATTATGGCCAAATCATATCATCGGCCGCACATGAGCAACCCCAGATTCTGCCAGTCGGTTAAGCTGCTCACCTTTATTGGATCATTGCTCCCATGAGTCAAGGCACCGCACAACAGATTCTGCGAGACACGTTCGGTTACACCTCGTTCCGCGGGGCGCAGCAAGCCATTGTCGAGCATGTCGCCGCTGGCGGCGATGCGCTGGTGCTGATGCCCACCGGCGGTGGCAAATCGCTGTGCTATCAGATCCCATCCCTGCTGCGCGATGGCATCGGTATTGTGGTATCGCCGTTGATCGCACTGATGCAGGATCAGGTCGATGCGCTCAAGCAGTTGGGTGTGCCTGCTGCGTTCCTGAATTCCAGCCTGGAGGCCGATGCGGCGCGCGAGGTGTATCGGCAAGTGCTGCGCGGCGAACTGAAGCTGCTGTATGTCGCGCCGGAGCGGCTGATGACGGAAGGATTCCTTGATCTGTTGGAGCACTTGCAGCGGGACAACGGCATTGGCCTGTTCGCCATCGACGAAGCGCACTGCGTGTCGCAATGGGGCCACGACTTCCGTCCGGAATACCGCCAGCTGACCATCCTGCATGAGCGCTTCCCCGAAGTGCCGCGCATCGCACTGACTGCCACAGCGGATGCGCCGACGCGGCGCGAGATCGTCGAGCGGCTGGCACTCGAAGATGCGCAGCAATTCGTTTCCAGCTTCGACCGTCCCAACATCCGCTACCGCGTTGCGCTCAAGGACAACGCGCGCCAGCAGTTGCAGGCTTTCCTCGAAACCGAACATCCCGACGACGCGGGCATCGTGTATTGCCTGTCGCGCAGGAAAGTCGAAGAGACCGCCGCGTGGCTCAAGGAGCAGGGCTGGGATGCCTTGCCGTATCACGCCGGACTGGATGCCGCCACGCGCAACTCCAACCAGAAGCGTTTTCTGCGCGAGGAAGGCGTCATCATGGTCGCCACCGTCGCCTTCGGCATGGGCATCGACAAGCCCAACGTGCGCTTCGTGGCGCACCTTGATTTGCCCAAGAGCATGGAAGGCTACTATCAGGAAACCGGCCGCGCCGGGCGCGATGGTTTGCCAGCGAATGCCTGGATGGCTTATGGCCTCGGCGATGTAGTGTCGATGCGCCAGATGCTGCTCTCCGGCGAAGCGCCCGAAGAGCGCAAGCGCGTGGAGCTGCAAAAGCTCGATGCGCTGCTCGGCTTCTGCGAATCCACCGCCTGCCGCCACCAGGCCATCCTGCGCTATTTCGGCGAAGAACATCCGGGCGATTGCGACCAGTGCGACAACTGCCTGTCGCCCGTGGACACCTGGGATGCCAGCAAGGCTGCGCAGATGGCGCTGTCCTGCGTCTATCGCACCGGGCAGCGTTTCGGCGTGGCGCACTTGATTGACGTGCTGCTGGGCAAGCTCACCCCCAAGATCGAACAGTTCAATCACCAGCAACTTAGCACCTTCGGTATCGGCAAGGAATTGGCGCAACAGCAATGGAGCAGCGTCTATCGCCAGCTCGTTGCTGCCGGGTTCATCAATGTGGATATCGAGGGCTACGGCGGATTGCATCTCACTGAGGCCGCGCGCCCGGTGTTGAAAGGGCAGCAGGAGGTCTGGCTGCGCCGCGATGCCGAACCGGTCAGGCGCAAAGCCAGCAAAGCCGAGCGCGGCTCACGCCTGCGCGAAGCGTTTGCCGGCGCCAACGACGATCCGCTGTGGCAGGCACTTAAAGCCAGGCGTATGGAGCTGGCGCGTGAACAGGGCGTGCCGCCTTACGTCATTTTTCACGACAGCACCTTGCTGGAAATCCTCAGCCGCAAACCGCAGACGCTGGATGAAATGACGCAGATCACCGGTGTCGGGCAGGCCAAGCTGGCGAAATATGGCGATGCCTTCCTGCAGGTCGTGGCGGCGCTGGCGAACAAGGATGCAGGCTAGCGCTGTCCCTGTAGGCAACATGGGCGGATAACCCCACGGTTTCTGTAATGCAATCGCTGACTCTATCCGGGCTGGGTGGATATTTCAGGGCATTCGGCATACGATGGCACTGCTGTCGTATGCGCACTGACTTTGCAGTTTAAATCGTCAAATTTTGAGAATCCATCTGGTTGTTAGAATGAAATCGCGCTTCACAATTCGAGTTCAACTACTGGCGCTGGTCGTGGCCATAGCACTGCCGCTGATCGCGATATCCGCCTATTCGATCTACAGCAACGCCCGGCACAAGATCGTCGAGGCGAATGCAACGGCGCGCACGCTGGCTGTCGTCGCATCTTCCGATGTGGACAGGGTACTGAAGTCGAATCGCGATTTTCTGGTGCAGATGTCGAAACGGCCGCTCATCCGCAAGGTCGATGCGAAGCACTGCGACAAGGTGTTGTGGGATTTTCGTGATTTGTTCCCGAAGTCGGCGAACATGACCGTCATCGACATCAACGGGACGGCAATCTGTTCTGCAGTACCGCAACCGGACGGCAAGCCGGTTTCGGTGGCCAAGGCACCCTGGTTCAAAAAATCACTGGAGCAGGACGGTTTCGTAGTGAGCGATCCGTTCTTCGGGCCGATCACCGGTCGATGGGTGACGGTGCTGACCTATCCGATTCACGATGACAAAGGCCGCAAGATCGGCTTTCTCGGTCTGCCACTCGATTTGGCCCTGTATGAGCCCAATCTTTCGAATGCGCCGCTGGTGCCGGAGACTACCGTCGGGGTGATCACGGCGAATGGCACATTGATATGGCGAAATATCGATACCGGCAAATGGGTGGGCAAGAATCTGAGCGACAACAGATCCATCAGGGAAGTATTGGCAGTCAAGGATGGGGTGATTGAAAGCAAAGGGCTCGATTCCACCCCCAGGTTCTACGCCATTACCCCGGTCAAGACTGCAGACTGGTACGTTTATGTCGGTATCCCGACCAGTATCGTTTATACCCAGTTCAAGGACTCGCTGTTCAAATACATGCTGCCGGGCCTGCTCAGCCTGTTGCTCATCCTGGTTGTGGCGGGATTGATCGCGCGCCGCATTTCGCTTCCGATCAGCAAGCTGGCATCAACTGCCCGGGCGATCAGGAAAGGCAAGCAGGAATCCAGGGCGGCACTCGCCGGCCCGCCGGAAATCATCGAGGTGGCGCAGGAATTCAACGAGATGATGGATGTCCGTCTGCAAGCGGAAGCCGCGCTCAGGGAAAGCGAGACCAATCTCTCGGAAGCCCTGGACATCGCTCATCTTGGTCACTGGGAATATGAGGTGGCTAGCGATGAGTTCATCTTCAACGACCAATACTATGCCCTGCACCATACGACAGCGGCAAAGATGGGTGGCTATCGCATGCGTTCGGCGGATGTCGCGCGACTGCTGATTCACCCTGATGATGCGCATATGGTGGCAGAGCACATCACGATGGCATTGAACACGAACGAAGCAGATTATTCCGTACAAACAGAGGCGCATATCCTGTGTGACGACGGCGAAGACTGCTGGGTGCTGGTGCGCTTCAAGGCTGAACGGAATGAGCAAGGTGTCATTACCCGGCTGAAAGGTGTCAACCAGGACATCACCGAACGCAAACATGCCGAACAGATACAGAAGCGGCTAAACCGAGCGCTCAGGATGTTGAGCGATTGCAACATGACATTGGTGCACGCGAAGGATGAAGCCAAATTGCTGTCCGATATATGCCGGCTGGTGGTCGAGCAGGGCGGTTACAGCCTCACCTGGGTCGGGTTCGCCGAGAACGATGAAGAAAAAACCGTACGCCCGGTCGCGCAGCACGGCGATGACCGACATTATCTGGGAACCATCAAAACCTTGTGGGCGGATGTGGAGCTGGGACGGGGACCGACGGGTACCGCGATCAGGACCGGAATGACCGACATCAACCCGGATTTCCGCACCAACCCGCGTACCGCTCCCTGGCGCGATGCCGCCCTGGCGCGCGGCTACCATTCCAGCATTGCACTGCCGCTGAAGAGCAATAAACATGCGTTTGGCGCGCTCGCGATCTATTCCTCGGAGACAGAGCCATTCAGTCATGAAGAAGTAAAGCTGCTGGAAGAGCTGGCTTCCGACCTGGCTTACGGGATAGAAACCTTGCGCACCCGCGTCAAACACGAAGAGGCCGAAAGGCAGCTGGAGTATCTGGCTCATCACGACATGCTCACCGGTTTGCCGAACCGGCTGTTGTTGCGCGACCGTTTCGGCCAGGCGACTGCCCAGGCGGATCGCGATCGTTCGGGCGTGGCGGTGCTGTTCCTAGACCTGGACAACTTCAAGCAGGTGAACGACTCGCTAGGCCATAACTATGGTGACCGGCTGCTGGTGCAAGTGGTCGAACGTTTGCGCAACTGCCTGCGCGACACCGACACCATCAGCCGCCAGGGCGGCGACGAATTCATCGTGCTGCTGCCCCATATGACCGACCTTGGGGTCATCAGCGGAATCGCCCATAACATCATCGAGTCTTTCGCCGAACCGTTCGATATCGAAAATTATTCGCTCAACATCACGTTCAGCATCGGGATAAGCATGTACCCGGAGGATAACCGGGACTTCGATGCGCTGCTGAAGAACGCAGATACCGCGCTGTATCAAGCCAAGGATAGCGGACGCGACACTTATCGTTTCTTCTCCGAGAAGATGAACGTCGATGCGCAGGAACAGTTGCACCTGCAGGGGCAATTGCGCAATGCGGTCAAGAACCAGGAGTTCCGCCTGCATTACCAGCCGCAGATCGATATCAGGAGCGGACGTATCGTCGGTGTGGAAGCGCTGGTGCGCTGGCAGCATCCCGAGCTGGGCCTGATCCCGCCCGGCAAATTCATCCCGCTGGCGGAACGCAGCGGACTCATCATCCAGATGGGCGAGTGGGTGCTTAACGAAGCCTGCCGGCAGGCGCAGTCCTGGCGCGAGAGCGGCCACACGCTGGTGATGGCCGTCAACCTTTCCGCGCTGCAGTTCAAGCGCGGCAACCTGATAGAAACCGTGGAAAAGATACTCAGGCGAACCGGACTTCCCGCAGAATTCCTTGAACTGGAACTGACCGAGTCCATCCTGTTGCATGACATCGAAGTCGCGATCAGGACGCTGCGCAGCCTGAGGGAAATGGGCGTGAAGTTTTCCATCGACGATTTCGGCACCGGCTACTCCAGCCTTTCCTATCTGAAGCGCCTGGCTGTCAACAAACTCAAGATCGACCAATCCTTCGTGCGCGATCTGACTGAAGAGACGGATTCAGCGGCAATCGTCAAAGCGATCATTCAGCTGGGCCATACCCTGCAGCTTTCTGTCATCGCCGAAGGCGTGGAAACCGACGCCCAGCTAGATTTCCTGCGCGACTATGGCTGCGATGAGGTACAGGGCTATCTTTTTAGCCGCCCGGTTCCCGCCGCTGAATTCGCCACGCTGCTTGAGAAGAATATCTGACATGAGGAAGGCAAGAACAGCCGTGGTTTTTCTGGCAGTGATTTTTTCCTGCACAGCCCAAGCCACCAATTGGTTGATGTTGCAAGGCAACGAGGCCCCCGATGCACCGGCGTTCAGAATGTTCGGTTTCCTTCAGCCCACCTATACCTACATCGATGCTGCACCGCTCACCACGCTGCAGGGAGCCTCCGCGGTTTACAACGGAAACTATTCCACAACCAACCTCAACTGGCCGAATCTGCAACATCCGCACCAGTTTCAGGTGATGCGCGCCGCCTTGGGAGCACGAGGCAAACTTAGCGACGAGATCAATTATGTCGTGGCACTCGATGCCGGGCAGAACGGCACCACGTATTACCACGATGTCGTGCTGACCGATGCCTCGCTGACCTTCAATTTCATTCCCGGCGCCCGCGTGCGCGCCGGATTGTTCAAGCTGCCGACCAGCGAGGAAGCCTTGATGGCCGTCAACGTCTCTTCACCCTACATCTATAACTCCAACGCCGTGCTGTACCTGTTGGTGGGGCTGCCGGTCCAGTCCAGCGGGGCGGTCAATGTCAGCGGTGCGTCCGCGGCCCGGCTCTCCAGCGGATTCTCCGGCTACCGTGATTGGGGTGTACAGGTCTATGACTGGTTCAACCGGGGGCAGTGGGAATACTCCTATGCCGCGATGGTTTCCAATGGCAGCGCAATTGATAACCCGGGCGATGACGACAGCCGCAAGGATGTGACCTTGCGCCTGCAGACCTCCTATCTGCTCGGCAGGCAGGGCCCCAACCGCGAGGACGTCAGCGCATTCGTGTGGCGGCAGGACGGATCGAGACTGTTCGGAACCCAGCAATACCCAATGGTGCGCGAAGGGCTGGGGCTGAAGTATCTGCAGGGAAAATACCGCGCCACGGCAGAATACCTGCAAGCCAGCGGCATGATCGTGGGCGGGCAGGCGCCGCCTTTCGTGGGCCAGCCGTTCGCGGTGGGGGTGAACGAAAAGGCCGGTGGCTGGTATGTGGAGGGGGGCTGGCGGTTCCTGCCGCAGTGGGAAGCCGACCTGCGCTATGACTATCTGGATTTCATGACGCAGAATCTCGCCAACGAGCGCGAGTTCGCCACCACCACGCTGGGCGTCCAATATTTTTTCAATCCGGCCACCCACCTCATCTTCAATTACGAATGGCGCAGTATGACCGTCTCCAATCCGGCCGCTATCGCTGCCGGGGCGGCGCGCAACAATGCACTCGCCATTGCCGGCAATCTGGGCGATCGTGCCAGCGTGCAGCTGACCTGGTCGTTCTGATCTGCAACGGCCCGATTTTGCGGGCAGTCCGGCAGGCATCCCCGCTTTCGAGATTGAAGCATCAAGGCACTTAGGGCAAGATGCGCCCTTCGGGATTTATTGTTTAACCAATACACAAGAGAATCGACATGGGCGCACAGTGGAAAGCCAGACATAAAGAGGTCGCAGCAAACGCAAAAGGCAAGATATTCGGCAAGTTAGCCAAGGAGATCATGGTCGCTGCGCGCGGCGGCGCCGATCCCAGCCTGAATTCGCGTCTGCGCCTGGTCGTTGAACAGGCCAAAAAAGCCTCCATGCCCAAAGACACGCTGGATCGCGCGATCAAGAAAGGGGCTGGCTTGCTCGATGGCGGGGCTCAATTGGAGCGCCTGGTTTATGAAGGCTTCGCCCCGCACCGCGTGCCGGTCATCGTCGAATGCCTGTCGGATAACGTCAATCGTACAAAGTCCAGCATGAACGTGCTGTTCCGCAAGGGCCAGCTCGGCGCAGAAGGTTCCGTGTCGTGGGATTTCAGCTACGTGGGCATGATCGAAGCGACGCCGAATTCCAAGGATGCCGATGCCGAAGTGGCCGCCATCGAGGCGGGCGCACAGGACTTCGAGCCCTCTGAAGAAGGCGCAACCCTTTTCATTACCGACGTCACCGACCTGGATGCCGTGTGCAAGGCTTTGCCGACACAGGGCTTTACCGTCATTTCTGCCCAGTTGGGCTACCGCCCGAAGAATGCCGTTTCGCTGGGCGATGCCGAGCGTGCCGAGGTGGAAGAGTTTCTGGAAGCCATCGACGCGGACGACGACGTGCAGAACGTCTATGTCGGATTGGCATAAGGAGCAGGCGAGATGGATAACGAGAAAATGCAAAAACATCGCGTCATCATCGGCTGGCTGTTCATCGCGGTGGCCATGCTCATTGCCGTATTTGCCACCTTCACCTGGAAGAAGGCCTTCGGCGATGCCGGCCTGCTGCACGACCAGCGAGTGCTCGAATATGCGATCGCAGTCGCGCTGCTGTTCACCGCGGTCGGCCTGACCCTGCTGTTCAATTACCGCCATGCGGCGTGGATCTGCCTGCCGTTCTCCGTGGTGATACTGATCTACTTCCCGATCGGCACCGCGGTCGGCGGTTATTACCTCTGGTACTACTGGCGCTTTATCTATAACAAGGATAGACCGCAGGGCTAGCGGCATATCGGCGGGGTGGTTCGGATGCGCCGCAACGGCGTATCATCTGCGTACGCAACCCGCCGGAGCATGCCATGCTGCTATCGCCGTACCGCTTCCTGATCGTCTCCCTTCTTGCCGTCCTGCCTGCCGCCCAGGCAGATGAATTGCGCAGCACCCAGCAGGACCAGCAGAACGTCGCCGTCACCATCTACAACGAGAACCTCGCGCTGGTGAAAGACCAGCGCAAGCTCCAGCTGCCCGCCGGCCAGGGCGCGCTGGCATTCCGTGACGTCAGCGCGCTGATGCGGCCCGAGACCGCCTTGCTGCGCAGTCTGAGCAGTCCCGGCAAGCTGTCGGTCATCGAGCAGAATTTCGATTACGACCTGCTCACGCCGGAGAAGCTGCTCGAAAAATATGTCGGCAAGAGCGTCAGCGTGATCCGCACCAATCCGGCGACCGGCGCGGAGACCACCGAGCAGGCGCAGGTGCTGTCCGTCAATCAGGGCGTGGTGCTGCAAGATCGGCGACCGCATCGAGACCGGCCTGCCGGGCCGCATCGTCTTTGCCAGCGTGCCGGATAACCTGCGCGACCGCCCGACGCTGGTCATGCTGCTCGACAACGCAGGCGCACGGCAGCAGGAAGTCGAGCTTTCCTATCTCACCGGCGGCCTGTCGTGGAGGGCGGATTATGTGGCCGAGCTGAACGCGAACGACGACCGGCTCGACCTGTCCGGCTGGGTGACGCTGAGCAACACCAGCGGCGCGACCTATCGCAATGCCAGGCTGCAGCTGGTGGCGGGCGACGTGAACCAGGTGCGCGAAGAGATGCATGCGGACCGCTTCAGGATGGCCGAGAAGGCCGTCATGGCGGCGCCGGCCGCGCCGATGGCCGAAGAAGCGCTGATGGAATACCACCTCTATACGCTGGATCGTCCCACCACCATCGCCGAGAACCAGACCAAGCAGGTCGCGCTGCTCGCCGCAGCCGGCGTGCCCGCGCGCAAGGAACTGCTGCTGCGCGGCGCCGGTTATTACTACGGCAGCAGCTACGGCGACCTCGGCCAGAAGATGAAGGTGGGCGTGTTCGTCGAGTTCGACAACAAGGAAGCCAGCCATCTCGGCATGCCGCTGCCCAAGGGCGTGATCCGCGTGTACAAGAAAGACGCGGCAGGCAACGCCCAATTCGTCGGCGAAGACCGCATCGACCACACGCCGCGCAACGAGAAGGTGCGCCTGAAACTGGGCGAATCGTTCGACGTGACGGCAGACAAGAAACAGACCGATTTCAGAAGCTGCCCAAGCCCGAGCGCGGCACCGCGCTGTACGAAAGCGCATTCGAGATCGTGCTCAAGAATGCCAAGAAGGAGCCGGCCACTGTCGTCGTGCAGGAGCCCATCCCCGGCGACTGGAAGATCGTGCAAGAGAATCTTCAGCATGAGAAGGCCGCCAGCAACACCGCGGTCTGGCGCGTTGCCGTGCCGGCGGATGGCAGCACCACGCTGCAGTACCGCGTGCAGGTGCGCTATTGAGAGGTATGATGGGACATTGAAAGAAATTTCATGCGATACATCACCCTTGATCCGGCCGGCCTTAAACGCCCCAGCTTAATCAAAAGACTGGTGACGGGGCTTGTACTGCTTAACCTGCTGATCATTCTGGGTACGTCGTTTTCGTTGTATCAAAGCAAGCAGCAGTTCAAGGCACAGGCGGAGATCAACACCCGGAATCTGGCGAAGGTGTTGGTCGAATCGCTTTCCGGTTTGGTTAACGAGATCGATTTTGTGTTGCAGGTCTCTGTCGATGAGATTCGGCGTCAGCAGTTCCACAGCCGTCCCGGTACGCAGGGAATCGACGATTTCCTCAAGCTGCAACAACGGCGCATCCCCGACATTTACAATCTGAGAGTGACTGATGAAACGGGCGACCTGCGTCACGGATCCGACTTCTCATCGTTGCCCGAAGTGAATTATGCCGAGCGCAACTATTTTGTCCGGTTGCGCGACGATCCCAATGCCGGGCTATTCATCGACACCCCCTTGCTGGGAAAAACCACGCACAAATGGTTGCTGACATTTGCGCGAAGGATCAGACAAACCGGATGGGTCTTTCGGTGGCCTGGTTTTTGCCACAATCAGTCTGGATCACTTCAGCGAGCTGTTCTCGGTTGTCGATGTTGGTCCCGGCGGGGTGATCTCTTTAAGAGATGGCGAACTGAAACTGATCGCGCGGTATCCGGAGTTCAAACAGCTCGAACTGGGCATGGGCAGCAAACTAAGTTCCACTCCATTCAAGCAGGCATTTAGTGCGAACCCCGAGAAGGGAACCTATTACAGCGGTTCCAGCAGCATCGACAATACCCCTCGCGTACACTCATATCTGAAATTCAAGGACTACCCTCTCTACATCAACGTCGGGATTGCCGATGACTATTTACTGGCCACTTGGCGCAAGGAAGTATGGGAAATTGCCACATTGAATGTTGCGTTCATTCTGGCATCCGCGCTGTTTTCATTCTTGTTGGTCCGGGCGCTGAACCGGCATCAAGCCTCGGAAGAGGAATTATTCCTGCAAAAGGAATACCTGCAAGCAATTTATGAGGCCGAACCGGAGTGCGTCAAGGTTGTCGGCGCTGAAGGAAATTTGCTGGACATGAACCCGGCCGGACTCAAGATGCTGGAAGTCGATAGCCTGGACGAAGCGCAGAGGTCCGGGTTGCTGGCGTATATCGAACCCGATTATCGCGATGCCTTTATCGCCTTGCATAAACGGATCTTTGCGGGCAATTCCGGCACGCTCGAGTTCCCGGTCACAGGCAAGAAAGGGACCCGGCGCTGGCTCGAAACCCATGCCACGCCGCTGCGTGATGAGAACGGCAACGTTGTCAGCCTGCTCGGCGTGACGCGCGATGTGACAGAACGCAGGACATTCCAGCAGCAGCTCGAACAGCAGGCGCATGTCGACTCGTTAACGGGACTGTATAACCGTGGCTATTTCATGCAGCAGGCCGAGCTGGAGCTCAGCCGTGCGGCGCGCTATGGCAGCGACCTTTCCATCTTCATGCTGGACATCGACTTCTTCAAGCAGGTCAACGATAGCCACGGCCACAAGGTGGGCGATACTGTACTGATGAAGCTGGCAGATATCTGCCGGAAGACCCTGCGCGAGGTGGACCTCATCGGACGGGTAGGCGGCGAGGAGTTCGCCATGCTGTTGCCGGAAACGGACAAGAATGAGGCGGCCGACGTGGCCGAGCGGTTGAGATCGAACATCGAGAATTCCGAAACGCCTTTAGAAAATGGCTTGCCAATCCACTTCACTGTCTCGATCGGTGTCGCTTCGCTCGGTTCCAGGGACGAGAATCTTGATGTCCTGCTCAACAAGGCAGATACCGCACTGTACGAGGCAAAGAAGACTGGACGGAACAAGGTCTGCGTAGACCGGAAATAAACCCCAAACCAGCACCGCCCATGTCCTGTCATGGTGAAACTTTATTTGGCTTTCATTTACCGCACTGAGTAAAATCGGACAGTTCTAAACGCATATAGAAGGAGAGCAGTATGGGGCTTTTTGATTCATTGGTCGGACAGGTAGGTTCGGCATTGTCCGGCAATCAGTCAGCAGACAGTCAAAGCGGGCTGATGGAGGCAGTTTCACATCTGGTCACCGATGCGGAGACCGGCGGTTTGCAGGGACTGGTCAAATCCTTTCAGGACCAGGGACTCGGGGATGTCGTCGCCTCGTGGATAGGCAACGGTCAAAATATGACCATCACTGCCCAGCAGATAGAGCAGGTCATCGGCAATGAGCGCCTGCAGCTCATCGCACAAAAATTCGGGATCGCGCCTGACACCATAGCTTCAGGCCTGGCTGAGATGTTGCCGCACATGATCGACAAACTGACGCCCAATGGGCAATTGCCCGAGAGCCACCTGCTGGAGCAGGGCCTCTCGATGTTGAAGGGCAAGTTGTTTGGCTGAAACAAACAATGAGTGAAGGCGGTGATTTCCGTTCAAAACCGGATTTCGGACACAGGTATTTAGCCGGCACAAGAAAATTCGAGATAAGCGGCTACTTCGTTTAATATGAGGCGGATTCGCAAAGAATCCATAAAACAAATACATTCTTCATAAGTTATCTGAATACGGTTCTGCGACATTATCGATGAGCAGTCTGCTGCTAAAAATATTTAGACTTGTACTCACTGCGCTGCTTGTGATGTGCATTCCCAGTGCTTGGGCAGCAAACAAGGAAGTGCACATCGGCCTGCTGTCTTTCCGGCCGCTGGAGCAGACCCGCCAGCAATGGCAGCCGACAGCAGATTATCTGAACGAGACGGTCGGCGGCGGTTATCACTTTGTCATTGTGCCGATGTTCTATGCCGATCTCGACTCGGCAATCGACCAGCATCGTTTCGATTTCGTTTTAACCAACCCCGATCATTATGTAACGACCCGGTCCGATCATGGCCTGGCGGTGATCGCCACGTTGATGCCGCTGGCTGAAGGGCACCCTGTCGCCAGTTTTGGCGGTGTGATCTTTGCGCGGGCCGACCGTACTGATATTGCCAAGTTGTCCGATATCCGCGGAAAAGTCGTGGCCGCAGTCGGGGAACAATCCTTTGGCGCCTACCTCATGCAGCGCTGGACTCTGTACAAGCAGGGTATAGAGATCAGCGAAGCCAAAAAGACGCTCTTTACCGGTTTGCCCCAGGACAAGGTGGTGTCGGAAGTGCTGTCCGGCGCCGCAGATGTCGGATTCATCCGCACCGGTGTCATCGAGAACATGGTGCGCGAAGGAAAGATCAAGCCGAATCAACTGAAGGTGCTGAACCGTCAACCTGATGCGGCTTTTCCGCAGCTTCTTTCTACAGAGCTTGTATCCGGAGTGGGCATTTTCGGCGATGCCGGATGTGCCGGATACGCTGATCAAGGATGTGTCGTTGGCCTTGCTCAAGATCAAGCCGGATTCGGCAGCGGCGAGGGATGGGAAATATTACGGTTTCACGCCGCCCGGAAACTATGCTCCAGTCGAAGCTTTGCTCCTGCGTTTCGAGACGAATCCGGATCGTGCCAAGCAGTTCGATCTGAGGGATGTGGTTCGCAAGTATGCGTTTCCCCTGATCGTCGGTGCGGGGACGATCTTGCTTGGCGCGTTGTTGTTGCTGGGCTACCTGGTGCTTGCCCATCGCCGTTTGCAGAGCAGCTACCGCGAGCGCACCCGGCTGGATGCCATGTTGCGCGAAGTCAATGCTTCGCTGGAAGACAAAGTGACGCAGCGGACCTTGCAGTTACAGGAAAGCGAGACGCGGCTGCTCTCCATCCTTAATTCGAGCCCCATTGCCGTTCGTATCGCGGATCAGGGAGGACACCGGATCGTGTTCTCGAATCGCAGCTACGAGAAGCTGATCGGCATCGAGGAGGGGCTGGCAGAAGGGAAAGACCCGGTCTCCTACTATGCACACCCGGAAGACTACCAGGCAGTTCTGCAAGAGCTGATCACGACGGGAAAGCAGGTCACCGACAGGTTGATGGAACTGACCATACCGAACCGCGGCACCCGCTGGGCGCTGGCCTCCTATGTCCCGTTCCAGATGGCTGAAGGCAAGAAAGGCGTGCTGGGCTGGTTCTATGACATCACCGAACGCAAGCTGATCGAAAACGAGATGAAGGAAGAGAAGGAAATCATTCGCGCACAGAATGATTTCATGAACACCATTTTCGAGAGCGAGCCGGAATGCGTCAAGGTGATCGCGCTGAATGGCGACCTGCAAAAAATGAACCGGACAGGCCTCGCCATGCTCGAGGTCGCGAGCGTCGAAGAAGCTCGCCAGCATGGGTTGATCGAATTTGTCACCCCCGAATATCGCAAGTCTTTTGCCGCCCTGATGAAGAAAGTCTTCCAAGGGGAGTCCGGCCAGCTGGAATTCATGATCAGGGGAAAAAATGGCACGTTGCGCTGGCTTGAAACGCACGCGGCGCCCCTGCGTGATGCGAATGGCCGGGTCACCTCCCTGCTGGGCGTGACGCGGGACATCACGCAAACCAAAGAACACCAGAAACAGCTCGAACACATCGCCCATTACGATGCCCTGACCAATCTGCCCAACCGCGTGCTGCTGGCCGACCGGCTGCAACAGGCCATGGCGCACTGCCAGCGGCGCGGACAGTCACTGGCCGTGGTTTACCTCGACCTGGATGGCTTCAAGGCGGTGAACGACAAATACGGGCACGATGTCGGCGATGAATTGCTGATCGTCGTGGCGCATCGCATGAAGTCGGTGCTGCGCGAAGGCGATTCGCTGGCCCGCATCGGCGGCGACGAATTCATTGCCGTGCTGGTCGATCTGGAACAGCCGCAGGACTGCGATCCGGTACTGGCCCGTCTGCTGCAGGCCGCCGCCGACCCTGTGTCGGTCAGCAGTACCGTGATGCAGGTTTCGGCCAGCGCGGGGGTGACGTTCTACCCGCAGGATGGGGCGGATACCGACCAGTTGATGCGCCATGCCGACCAGGCCATGTATCTGGCCAAGCAGGCGGGCAAGAACCGCTACCACCTGTTCGATGTGGCGCAGGATGCGGCGGTGCAGATCCAGCGCGAAAGCCTGGAACATATCCGCCTTGCGCTCGAGAAGCGCGAATTCGTCCTGTATTACCAGCCCAAGGTGAACATGAGAACCGGCAGGGTGATCGGCGCCGAGGCACTGATCCGCTGGCAGCACCCGGAGCGCGGCCTGCTGCCGCCGGCCGCCTTCCTGCCGATCATTGAAGAACATCCGTTCAGCGTTGAACTGGGGGAATGGGTGATCGATACGGCTCTGGAACAGATGGCCGCATGGCATCAGGAAGGGCTGGAGATCCCGGTGAGCGTGAACATCGGCGCCCGCCAGTTGCAGCAGGAAGACTTCGTGAAGAAGCTTGCCGAAAGCCTGTCCAGCCATCCGAACATCCCGCGCCACTGGCTGGAGCTGGAAGTACTGGAAACCAGCGCGCTCGACGATATCGCCCAGATCTCCCGGATCATGCGCGCCTGCCGCGAGATCGGGGTGCACTTTGCCCTGGACGATTTCGGCACCGGCTATTCCTCGCTGACCTACCTGAAGCACCTGCCCGCGGAGCTGATCAAGATCGACCAGAGCTTCGTCCGCGACATGCTCGACGATGCGGATGACCTGGCCATCGTGAATGGCGTGATCGGGCTGGCCTCGGCCTTCCACCGGAAAGTGATCGCCGAGGGCGTCGAGACCGTGGCCCACGGCACGTTGCTGCTGTCGCTGGGCTGCGAGCTGGCGCAGGGCTACGGCATCGCCCGCCCGATGCCGGCGGCCGACATTCCGGGCTGGGTGGCCAGCTGGCGTCCGAATGCGGCCTGGATAGAAATCAGCCACGATCTCAATGAATTGACGAACGCCATTCAGACCAACTGAATGACTGCGAAGTATGATGCCTGATGTTTGCGGACATCGGCACGCTTGCCGGAAAATATCGAAATGCAGAGATTCAACATTGAATAAATGGAAACCATCGGCAATTACGAAATCCTGAGCGAACTGGGCAGGGGCGGGACCAGCACGGTGTATCTTGCGCTGGACCCGTTCACCAACCAGCGAGTTGCAATCAAGTCGTTCAATCTGGATGCGCTGCACGACCCCCGCCTCGCCAAGGCACATCGCAAGCAATTCCTGACCGAAGCCTCCCTGCTCGGCAAGCTGGCCCATCCGCATATCGTGAAAGTCTTCGATGCCGTCCTGAAAGGCGAAGAGAACTACATGGTGATGGAGTACATGGAGGGAAAGTCGCTGGCACACTATACCGATCCGTCGCGTTTATTGCCTTTCGGCACGATTGCGGAAATCCTCTACAAATGCTGCAAGGCGCTTGATTACGCAAAACAGCAAGGCGTGATACACCGCGACATCAAGCCCGCCAACATATTGTTGGATGCGCAGCGCGATATCAAGATCTCCGATTTCGGTGCGGCCCTGATCGTCGGCCAGCAAGTGACGCAAGTGGCCGGTGTGGGTTCCCCGGCATACATGTCTCCGGAACAGCTCGGCGACCGGCCGTTGACGCACCAGACCGATATTTATTCGCTCGGTGTCACCATGTTCCAGCTGCTCACCGGCAAGCTGCCGTTTGAATCTGCCAACCACTTCACCCTGATCTACCAGATCATGAATAGCGAACCGCAGCCCCCCAGCAAGCTGCGCCCCGAGGTGCCGCCCGAGCTGGATGCCATCGTGCTGCGGGCCATGGCCAAGGATTCGTCCCGGCGCTACCAGGAATGGGGTGAATTCGCGCACGACCTGATGAGTTTCTTCAGCAAGAAAGTCGAAACGCAGACGGAAATTTTCGACATGGAGAAATTCAAGATCCTGCGCGAACTGAATTTCTTCAAGAATTTCACTGACGTCGAATTGTGGGAAGTGCTGCGCATCAGCGAATGGCGCAAGGTGAACGGCGGCGAATTCATCCTGCACGAAGGCGAGCAGGGACGCGAGTTCTATATTCTCGGCCAAGGGTCGGTAAAGGTTCTGAGGCAAGGGCTTTTGTTGAGCACCTTGAACAAGGGCGACTGTTTCGGCGAAATGGCGCATCTTTCCGAACATGCCTTCACACGAACCACGGACGTGGTGGTGGATTCGAACGCCACGCTGATCGGGATCAACCCCGATGCGCTGGAGCGGGCGACGGTGGGATGCCGGTTCCAGATCGACAAGGCCTTCATGCGTCTGCTGGTAAAACGCCTGGACAGCGCGAATACCCGCATTTCCTATCTGCTGAGCTCGTTGAGCTGACCGGCCGCAAGGCCTGAGTGAACGTTGTCCGCGCGGGGGGGCAATGTTCACCGACAAGATCAAGGCGAACTGACTTCCATAAATCTTGATATGGTTCTTCGAATTACGTTAGTTCCCTCACCCTCTGTCCCTCTGATGGAACTACCAGCCAATCGACTAAGCCCGCAAGCGGGCAAGTCGCTGGCTGTCCCGGCGGGAGAGGGATGTCTAGCCCTTCTCCCACTGGGAGAAGGGTTGGGATGAGGGAACCCTCTACGGGTGATTTACGGAAACATCAAAGGTTTCTTAACGGAATACCGGTATCCCGGCCGCTGTTCAAAAGCAACACCACACCCGAGCGAGCCTGCTGGCTGACAGGTTTTCCCTTGAACTTCAACGCAGCACCAGAATCACACCGAAGTGGACCGCTGCCCTCATGAACGCATTCCCAGGCGCACTGTCCAATTCCACGCATCGAACTTTCCCTCGACGCCCGATAACTACTGACGGCATATTGCTGCCGTAATAAAAATGAAAAACAGTGCCGATCTGCGTGAGACGCAATTTGTCTTGTTTGGTGCCGGTGGCGACCTGTCCTGGCGGCTGGTCGTGCCCGCCTTGTTCGACTTGTTCGTCAAGGGCGATCTGCCTGAGCGGTTCTTCCTGATGGGCGTGGACCGGGAAGACATCGATGCGGATACGCTGGCGCAAGCATTATCTGCAGGGCGTCACGCAGCATTCGCGCAGCGGCACCCCGGCGGAAGAGGTGTGGAAGGAATTCTCCGCGCTGATCCGGTATGTCCGTGCCGACATCGGCGATCCCGGCAGCTTCATTCACTTGAGCGAGATGCTGGGGGCTTGCGATACCGACTGGCGCTGCAAGACCGAAAAGGTGTTCTATCTGGCGATCCCCCCATTCCTGTTCGAGCCGGTGGTGTGTGGTCTGGGGGCGGCAGGTCTGGCACAGGACCGCGAGCATGTGCGTATCGTCGTGGAGAAACCGCTGGGACATGACCTCGACTCTTTCATCGCGATCAACAATGTGCTGACCCGGTTCTTCAGCGAGCAGCAGATATTCCGCATCGATCACTTCCTGGGCAAGGAGACGGTGCAGAACATCCTGGCCATGCGTTTTGCCAACCCGATCTTCGAACCCATCTGGAACCGGCGCTATGTGGACCATGTGACCATCACGGTGGCGGAGACGCTGGGCGTGGAGAAGCGCGGCGGCTACTACGAACATGCCGGCGCCCTGCGCGACATGGTGCAGAACCATCTGTTCCAGTTGCTTTGCCTGGTGGCGATGGAGCCGCCGGTGGCCTACGACGCCGACGACATCCGCAGCAAGAAAGTGGATGTGCTGCACTCGTTGCGCCCGATCACCAGCGCGACGGTGCCTGATTGTTCGGCGCGCGGGCAGTATGGCGAGGGATGGATAGGCGGCAGCCATATGCCGGGCTACCGCGACGAGCCGGACGTGGACCGTCAATTCCAACACCGAGACCTATGCCGCCTTGAAACTGTACGTGGACAACTGGCGCTGGCAGGATGTGCCGTTCTATCTGCGCACCGGCAAACGCATGGCCGCCGATGTTTCCGAGATCTCCATCCGCTTCCGCGATGTTCCCCATCACGCTTTCCCGGCCTCGGCGGGACTGAACACCCAGCCGGTGCGCCTGGTGATCCAGATCAGTCCGGAGCAGGGCATCGTGCTCAAGTTCATGGCCAAGGAACCTGGTTCCGAGTTGCGGCTGCAACCGGTCGATATGCGCTTCAGCTACAAGGACGCATTCCAGGTCGAGACGCCGACCGCCTACGAGACCCTGCTGCGGGACGTGATGGTCGGCAATGCCACGTTGTTCATGCGTGCCGACCAGGTCGAGTTGGCCTGGAGGTTCCTGATGCCCGTGCTGGATGCCTGGCAGAATGATCGCGCACCTGATTTTCCGAACTATGCCGCCGGGTCGTGGGGGCCGGAGACTGCCGAGTCGCTCATCGCCTGCGACGGCAACAGCTGGCTGACGCCGACATTGAAGAAATCGGCATGAGCGTTACGCGGTGGCACGTTCAAGGAGGGGATCGATGAAAGCACCGCAAGCGAACACTCCATTTCCCACCTGGGCACCCGCCGCCAAGGACATGGTGGGCACCAGCCTGGGCTCATCGCGGTTGTGGTTCACCATCGCCGATGGCATCGTCACCGAAGTCTATTACCCGCGCATCGACATCCCCCAGATCAGGGACCTCGGTTTCATCATCGCCGACGATCAGGGGTTCTGGGTCGAGCTGCGCCGCCTCGGCAACTACCAGGTGAAACTGCCGCATCCCGGCGTGCCCGCCGTCGAGATCGTGCATACCCATCCGCGCTTCACCTTCACGCTGCAAATATGCCCGATCGCAAAACCGCGATGTGCTGCTGATGCGCTACCGGCTGGAGGGCGATGCCGGCCTGAGGCCCTATGCACTGCTGGCAGCGCGGCTCGGCGAGGATGCGGAGAACAACCTGGCTGCGGTCGGCAACCACAACGGCCGCACCGTGCTGTATGCGGAGCAGGGGCCGTTCGGATTGGCGCTGGCTGCGTGCGGTGACGAGGGCGAGGATGTCTGGCAGCGTTGTTCCGCCGGTACCTGAGATGACCAGCGACGGCTGGCAGGATTTCCACCGGCATGGGCGCATGACGTGGGAATACGACAGTGCCGGGCCGGGCGCGGTTGCGCTGACGGGCGAATTGCCGCAGCGGGCCACGCTGGCGCTCGGTCTGGCAACCAGCAAGGAAGCGGCGGCGACGCTGGCCGTGTCCGGCCTGATGGAAGAGATTTCGACAAGGTGTGGGACGCTGCAATGCCGGGTTTGGCAAACCTGGTTAGACAACGTGCACGTTTCCCGAAACGTCCGGCAATCTGCACGAGCAGCTGGTGCTGTCCGCCATGGTGCTCAAGGTGCATCAGGACCGCACCTATTGCGGTGCCGCCGTGGCCAGCCTCTCGGTGCCCTGGGGCGAGACCAGCCAGAGCCGCAGCGGCTATCACCTGGTGTGGTCGCGCGATCTGGTGGAGACCGCCGGCGCGATGGTGGCCATGGGTGCGTACGACGATGCGCGCGACGTGTTGCGTTACCTGATCGCCACGCAGCAGGAAGACGGCCACTGGCTGCAGAACCAGTGGCTGGGCGGCGCCCCGTTCTGGCAGGGCATACAGCTGGACGAGGCCGCGTTCCCGGTCATCCTGGCTTCCGCGTTGCACGAGCAGGACGAGCTGGACGATATCCCGGTCAGGGATATGGTGCGGCGCGCATTGCGCTTCATCGCACGGGAAGGCCCGGTCACCGGACAGGACCGCTGGGAGGAAGACCCCGGCGTCAACACCTTCACGCTCGCCATCGCCATCGCCGCGCTGGTCGAGGGCAGCAATTTTCTCGATGACGAAGCACGGCGATTTGCGCTGCTGCTGGCGGACAACTGGAATGCGCAGGCTCGAAGACTGGACGTATGCGCAAGAACACGCCGCTCGCCCGACGACTCGGGCATCGGCCGGCTATTACATCCGCACCGCGCCGGACGATGCGCTGGTGCACGAAGGCGCCCAGTCCGAGCATATCCTGATCAAGAATCGCGCCTGCGATCCGGACTTGCCTGCCGACGAACAGATCGCCACCGATTTTCTGCAGCTCGTGCGCTACGGGCTGCGCCAGGGCGGACGATCCGCACATCCTCGACAGCCTGAAAGCCGTCGACCAGCTGCTCAAGACCGATACGCCCAACGGCCCGGTCTGGCATCGCTACAACGGCGACGGCTACGGCGAACACGACGACGGCAGCGCTTTCGATGGGACCGGACGCGGTCGCGGCTGGCCGCTGCTGACCGGCGAGCGCGGCCACTATGCGCTGCGTGGCGGGCGAAGATCCCGCTGCCTTATCTGGAAGCGATGGTGGCCATGTCGGGCACGGCTGGCCTGATCCCCGAGCAGGTATGGGATAGCGCAGCCATACCCGGAACGCACGCTGGAGCCGGGCAGGCCGAGCGGTTCTGCGATGCCGCTGGTATGGGCGCACAGCGAATTCATCAAGCTGTGTTACAGCCGCGCGCTGGGTTATCCCGTCGACCGGCCGGTGGCCACCTGGAAACGTTATCAGGGAAAACGCCCCGTGATCTTCCACGACATCTGGGGGCCGAGCTATCGTCCGCGCCAGATCCGGCAGGGCAACCAGTTCACCATTGCGCTCAGGGCGCATGCGCTGGTGCACTGGGGCATCAACGGCTGGAACGATGCGCGAGGACAACGACACCAGGGATACGGGACTCGGCGTCTGGACGACCGAGACTTCCGGTCGCCGGACTCAAGGCCGGTGACACCGTGCAGTTCACTTTCTATTGGCATGACGCCGAAACCTGGGAAGGCCGGGATTACGAAGTGGCGATCGGCGGATAAGGAGGCATACGTGAACGGCACGAAAATACCCGATGCGTTCGATGTCATCGTGCATGACAGATCTTGAAGAACTGAGCGCGTCGGTCGCGCGGCGCATCGCGATGCGCGCCAGGCAGGCGATAAAAGACGCGCGGCATGTTTCGCGTTGCCCTGGCCGGCGGCGAAACGCCGCGCCGTTGCTACGAACGGCTGCGCGAAATGTCCGTCGACTGGAAGCGGGTGCAGGTGTATTTCGGCGACGAGCGTTGCCTGCCGCGCGGGGACGCGCAGCGCAACGACCGCATGGCACACGAGGCCTTGCTGGGACATGTCGACATACCGCCGGACAATGTGCACGCCATCCCTGCCGAGCACGGAGCGCGCGATCGCCGCCGCGGAATATGCGGCGCTGCTGGAACGCCTGTCCTGCCGCTGGATCTGGTGTTGCTGGGCTTGGGCGAGGACGGTCATATCGCCAGCCTGTTTTTCGGCAACCCGGCGGCGGAGCTGAATGAGCTGGTCGTGCCGGTATTCGATGCGCCCAAGCCGCCGCCGGAGCGCGTATCGTTGGGCTTGGGCGCATTGAATTCGGCAAGAGCGAAAATGTTTCTGATTTCGGGCAAGGCAAAACAGGAGGCGCTGGAAAAGATCATGCGCGGCATCGAGTTGCCGGCGGCACGGGTGGCAGGGGCGGAGTGGCACGTCGATCGTGCTGCGCTGCCGGCGAGATTCCTGCACAGAATCTGACAAGGAGAACGAAATGCAAATCGGGATGATAGGGTTGGGGCGCATGGGGGCGAACATGGTGCGGCGTTTGCTGGGTGCCGGACACCAGTGCGTCGTGTTCGACCGCAGCAGCGAGGCAGTGCAAGCCTTGGCGAAGGAAGGCGCGACACCCGCAAGCAGCATGCAGGATCTCCTCGGCAAACTGAACAAGCCGCGCGCCGTGTGGCTGATGCTGCCGGCTGCCGTCGTGGATGCGACCATCGCCGAACTGGCGCCGCAGCTGGGCGCGGACGATATCCTCATCGACGGCGGCAACTCCTACTACAAGGACGACATCGCCCGCGCAAAACAACTCGCCACACGCTCCATCCATTATGTCGATGTCGGCGTGAGCGGCGGCGTGTGGGGGCTGGAGCGCGGCTATTGCCTGATGATCGGCGGCGACCAGCAGGCGGTCGCGCGCCTGCAGCCGGTCTTCGAAGCGCTCGCGCCGGGCGTGGGGTCGATGCCGCGCACCGACGGACGCAGCGGCGAACCGGGCAGCGCCGAAAAAGGCTATCTGCATTGCGGGCCGTCCGGCGCCGGGCACTTCGTCAAGATGGTGCACAACGGCATCGAGTACGGCCTGATGGCGGCCTATGCCGAAGGCTTCAATCTGCTGCGTCATGCCAATGTCGGCAGCGTCGCTCATCAGGCAGATGCGGAAACCACGCCGCTGCGCGAACCGGAATCTTTCCGCTACGACATCGATGTGGCCGAAGTCGCCGAACTGTGGCGGCGCGGCAGCGTGGTGAGCTCCTGGCTGCTCGACCTGACCGCGCATGCCTTGCAGTCCGATGCCAGCCTGAGTGCATTCGGCGGGCGCGTTTCCGATTCCGGCGAAGGGCGCTGGACCAGCATCGCCGCCATCGAATCCGGCACGCCCGCACCGGTACTGACGACCGCGCTGTTCAGCCGATTCGCTTCACGCGGCGAGTCCGACTATGCAGACAAGCTGCTGTCCGCGATGCGATCTGAATTTGGCGGCCACCACGAGAAGTGAGGGGGTATTGCATGGTGTTGCGCGCACCGTACCACACTCGCTTCCCCCATGAGGGGGCTAAGGTTGCGGAACGGGGTAGCCACACGTGGCGTGAGTGCTCGCGGAGATTGAACCCTTATCCATAGCGCCTCACACACCTTCCCCCTGCAAGGGGGAGGGGACGAGGTGGGTTGGAGTCGTTGGCGCGGTGCGATGGCACATCGTGTTGATACATGAAAGGGAGACGTCATCCTGGGATGACTATACGTCGGAGCGCATCAACATGATGTTCGACCTGATCACCAAGGAACGCGGCGGCACCAATGAAGGCTGGGAAAGCTACCGCAAGATGCTGCTGGACCGTTACCCCAAGCGCGGGCCGGAGGTGAATTTCCAACACACGACCAAGCAAGCTTATATCGGCCTCGGCATCGCCATGATCGCTGCTGCTGACGAAGAAGTGGACTGCACCCCGATGGAAGGTTTTGACCCGGATGCGCTGGATCAACTCTTGAACTTGCGTTCGCGCGGCCTGCGTAGCGTGCTGATCCTGCCGCTGGGCTATCGCGATGCTGATCAGGACTGGCTGGTTAACCTGAAAAAAGTGCGTCGTCCCCGCGACAAGTTCATCACTGAGATTTGATGAATCCGGACCTTCGCGTTATTTTTCCAGCCTTCGCTGCCACTTCTTGAGTCTATCGAATCAGTTTCGGATTTTCGGACCGACCGAAGAGATCGTGCGACAGCCGCGACTGCTCTTGTATACTTCCCTCAACATTGATACTCACCGTTACCCACCATGCCCGTGACCGACCAAGCCCGTACCGCCGCCCGTGAACTGATCGACTTCATCGACGCCAGCCCCAGCCCCTGGCACGCCGTGGCGAGTGCCGAGACGCGCCTGCTGGCGCAAGGTTTCACCCGGCTGGAAGAGGGCGCGCGCTGGCAACTTGCGGCGGGTGGGCGCTATTACGTGGTGCGTGGCGGTGCGTCGATGATCGCATTCGTGCTGGGCAGCGGGCCGCTGGCGGAAGCCGGCTTTCGCATCGTCGGCGCCCATACCGATTCGCCGGGGTTAAGGCTCAAGCCGAAGGCGGCCCTGGCCGGCGACGGACTCGCGCGCTTGGCGGTGGAAGTTTATGGCGGCCCCATACTGGCCACCTTCACCGACCGCGACTTGAGTCTGGCTGGCCGCGTCGTGTTGCGCACGGCGGCAGGGCAGGAAACGCGGCTGCTGCGCTTCGAGCAGCCACTGGTGCGACTGCCCAATCTGGCGATACACATGAACCGGGACGTCAACGAGCAGGGCCTGAAGCTCAACAAGCAAACGGAACTGCCGCTGATCCTGGGGCAGCTTGGCGAAGGCGAGGATGCCGAAGCACAGTTGCGCAAGCTGTTGGCCGATGCCGCGCAGGCGGATGCGGCAGACCTGCTGAGCTGGGAACTGACCGTTTACGACGTGCAGAAGGGCTGCCTGTGGGGCGCGAACGAAGAGTTCATCGCCAGTCGTCAATTGGACAATCTGGCCTCCACCTACGCCGCCCTCACTGCACTGATCGCGACCCAGCAGCCGACAGCAACCTGTGTGACCGCTTTGTTCGACCACGAAGAGGTCGGCAGCGAAAGCGCCACCGGCGCAGGCGGCAGTTTCGTCACCGACGTGCTGGCGCGCATCGGTTCACAGGCGCAAGCTGGACGAAGAAGACAGACGGCGCACTATGGCGCGCAGCTTCTTCATCAGCGCCGACATGGCCCATGCCTACAACCCGAATTTTCCGGCCGCCTATGAACCCGGCCACAAAGTGATGGTGAACAGCGGGCCGGTCATCAAGACCAACGTGAACCAGCGCTACACCACCAACGCCGAAACGGCAGCCCGCTTCATGGGCTATTGCGAGAAGGCCGGCGTGCCGTACCAGCAGTACGCCCACCGCAGCGACCTGGGTTGCGGCAGCACCATCGGCCCCATGGTGGCGGCACAGCTGGGCGTCGCCAGTGTGGATGTCGGCTCACCGATGTGGGCGATGCATAGCGCGCGCGAGAGTGCCGGTGTGCAGGACCAGGCCTACATGATTGCGGCCTTGGTGGCGGCTTTTGCAAGCTGAAACAAGAGCGATATTTGCAGCTTACATCAGGATTTTCGCATGGCACTTACCATCTACGGTTTTCATGATCGGCCACACGATTTTGCAGTTACGAAAACGGGCGCACCTGTCCAGAAGTGTGCGTTTCTGCTGGATTTCTCGCGTCCGCTCGAACGGGTCCGCAAGCTCGGGATAACGAATCGATGGTTCGGTATCACGGTGGGGCTCCTCGTTCCGATCGTGCATGAAGGTCAAGAAAAGGGTGAACACGTGATCTGGCTCGAGCGTGGCCAACCTTACTTTGCAGATGTTCAGACATTCTGGCGCGAACACCACGGTGCAGCCAGAAGCATAAGAAGCGAACCTGCGGACCCCCTCGAGGTTGTGGCGGCATTTGTCCAACACTTCCCCGAGGATTGCCAGTGATCGGCGCAACGAGATCAAACTCGCCTTCTGCCGCCCTTATTCCTCCAGCAGCCGCGCCTGCCGTTTCGCCAGATTTCCCGCCTTGCTCTTGCGGGGCAAATCCTTCTCTGTCTTCATGAACGGCGGCAGCTCCTTGCAGCCCGACTGAACAAAATCTTGCTCCAGCGCGGTGCGGGCCTGCTCTGCTGGTACCGCAAATGCTGTCGTCAGCCCGGTGAAAAGCAGATCGAACAGCCGGTGCAGCGGAATCTGATGAGTCTGGTGCGTGGTGGAATAGATCCAGTCGGAGAAAGTCAGGAAGCGTGCAAACGGACTTTCACCCAGCAACAGTTCCAGTGCCTTCGGAAAACGCCCGGAGTTGCCCACCAGATCCCAGTAGCGGGCAAAGCGCACCAGTCTTTGCATGGTGGGAAAGTCGATGCGGTCGGTGGCGAGTATGGTGTAGGGCGGGTACGGGGTGTAGCGCATGGCGTACGCCTCGGTATGGCGGATGATGGGCGTGCCGCGCAGGCGCTTGAGCACGCCGACCTGGATCTCCTGCTGCTTCAGCGCAACCAGGCGGTCGAAGCCATACGCGATGCTCGCCACATCTTCACCGGGCAGGCCGATGATGAGGTCGACGTGGACGTGCGCATGGCTTTCCTGGCGCAGCCAGCGCAGGTTCTCTTCTGTCTTGGCCGCGTCCTGTTTGCGCGAGATCAGCGCCTGCACTTCGGGGTTGAAGGTCTGGATGCCCACCTCGAATTGCAGCGAGCCGGCCGGGAATTTAACGATCAGCGCTTTCAGTTGTTCCGGCAGGTGATCGGGAATGACTTCGAAGTGCACGAACAGTTTATCGTCCAGGCGTTCGAGGAAAAATTCCAGAATGCGCACGCTGGCCTTGATGTTGAGGTTAAAGGTGCGGTCGACAAATTTGAACTGGCGCGCGCCGCGCTGATAGAGCTTGTCCATCTCATCGAGGAAGCGGTCGAGATCGAAGGCCCAGGCCGTCTTGTCCAATGACGAGAGGCAGAATTCGCATTTGAACGGGCAGCCGCGCGAAGCTTCCACATACAGCGTGCGGTGTGCGATGTCGTGGTCCGTAGTAAAGCGCATAGGGCAGCTTGATCTCGGCCAGCTTCGGCTGGATGCCGGCAATGATCTTCTGCGCCTGCGGACGCTGCTGCAAAAGTTCGCGGCAAAGTTTGGCAAAGCTGATGTCGCCCCAGCCGGTGATCACGTAATCGGCCAGGCGCACGATTTCCTGCTCATCGCATTCGTAACTGACTTCAGGCCCGCCCAGCACCACGGTGATTTGTGGGGCGACGCATTTGAGCAAAGCGACCACGCGGGTGATCTCGGTCACGTTCCAGATGTACACGCCGAAACCGATGATGCGCGGCTGCGCCGCAAGCAAAGCCTCGACGATCTCCTCAGGCCGGTTCTGCAGGATGAACTCCATGATCTCGGTGTCTTGTTCCAGCTCGCCCATGTTGGCGGCGAGATAGCGCAAGCCCAGCGAGGCATGGATGTAGCGCGCGTTGAGGGTGGCGAGGACGATGGCGGACATGCGGATCAGGTGTATCGAAAGGCCGATATGTTACGCTAGTTCCGAGCGCTTCCAGAAATCCCGTTTTGCGGGCGGGCAGTGCGATGAGAGGGAGCTGAGCAGTGGTCAGCGGAGACTGTCTGGACACAATCACTTCATCCCTTGCTCAGCCATGGGCATTACTTTCAATTTCCACTGTCGAGTGATAAGCTGCTCCCCCACCAATTAAGCTGTTTGTCCCACTGGCCGCAAGGGCCTAAGATCGGGCGTTCGCTTTTCTCCCCCAAAAGAAATCCACGCTCGAGCAAGGGCCACGAAGTCGCCATTTGCGTGGACGGAGGATCGACCCGCATCACCCATGAGGCCAGTGCGCCGAGGTGGCGGACCCGGAAATCCCAGACGCAATCTTCTTGAACTGATGCGCGCGAGCGTCTGGCTGCGGTGCGCGTTGGTTTAGCCAATCTGGAGGATAAAACCCCATGTCAGCTAACCTCATTCTCGCTCGACTTGCCGCATCAGATCCCGGAAACGACCCCGCCCCATTACGCGAGTTGGTGACCGCGTTGCGCCCGCAAGCTGCGGACGATGTGGACGAAGCTACCCGAAATCTGCAGGCGCTGTGTCACGTGCTCGATAATAATCCGGAGCAGGCACGCGCGTTGCGCATGTATCTGGACCGGGTTATCAGCTCGCGCAAACTGTCGCATTTGCTGACCGAAACCGGCATTACGCTCAGTATCGGGTTCTGGGGAGCAGTGTGGCATCGCCTCAGTCATAGGTGGTTGCCGCCGGTAGCCCGGGATGAGTATTTCAAGGACGTCTTCGGCAAGATTTTCTACCGCACCGACGACTATCGTTGGGTGTGCGGCGTAGACGACGCTGTGTGGATCAGCGTTGCGCAAGCGATTGAATTCCAGCATGGCGAAGCGGCATTGCTTCATGCCCAGCTGCGGAAGGAACTTCTAGGCGCGATACAGGTGCTGTCCTACCGTATCAGCGCAATCGGTCTGGAATCGGAACTAGTGCGCAATTATCCGGCGATCGAAGACTACGAGTCGCCTTTTCTGCGCCAGAACGCCGAGCTCAACGACTACATAAGCGCCTACGAGAACTGGCTAACCGATCCCGGCGTGGTGCGAGAAGACAGCCTGCATCTCGAAGTCCTGCTTACGCAATGCGAAGAGATCGTCAGCAAGATTCGCCGTGTCTCCACGGTGCACGGCATCTCCATCAGTCTTACCCGCCTACTGCTGCGGCTGACGCAGAGCATCGATCGTCTGCGCGCCCTGCTGGCATTGCTCGATGCGAGCCAGGCGAATGATGCGATACCGGCCGCAGTGCGTCTTTTCAAGGAACTCGTGACTGCGGACAATCGGAGATACAACCTGCCCGATCTGGTTGAAACCAATACCGAGCTATTGGCACAGCAAATCACCGAAAATGCCAGCCGCACCGGCGAGCACTACATCGCGGAAAACCGCAGCGAGTACGCCGCGATGTTGCGCTCGGCAGCCGGCGCCGGTTTCATCATCGGTTTCATGGCGATGCTCAAGATTTTTGCATCCTACCTGCGCGCCGCACCGCTGGTGGACGCCTTCCTGTTCAGCCTGAACTATTCGCTGGGCTTCATGCTGATCCACGTGCTGCATTTTACGGTTGCCACCAAGCAGCCGGCGATGACCGCCGCGCTGATGGCGTTGGCGATCGACCGCAGCAAGCAAAAACTCGATGAGCTGGCCGAGCTGGCGGTGCGCATAATGCGCTCGCAATTCATCGCGATCGTCGGGAACGTGGCGCTGGCAATGCCGGTCGCCTATCTCATTGCGTGGATGTGGGGGCTGCTGACCGGCCAACCGCTGGCCGATCCGGACAAGGCTCAACATCTGCTGCACGATCTTGATCCGATCCACAGCTTGGCGATTCCACATGCTGCCATTGGCGGCGTCTGCCTGTTTTTAGCGGGCCTGATCTCCGGTTATTACGACAACAAGGCCGCTTACAGCAATATTGCCGCCCGGTTGCGGCAGTTGAACTGGCTGGGGCGCCTGCTGGGCAAGGCCAGGCTGCGCCGAATTGCCAACTACATCGGCGACAACTTAGGGGCACTGGCGGGCAATTTTCTATTTGGCGTAATGATTGGCTCTGTCGGCACGCTCGGCTTTTTTTTCGGATTGCCGCTGGAGATCCGCCACATTACTCTCTCCAGCGCCAACTTTGTTTTTGCTCTGGTCGGGCTGGGGAATCAATTAAGCGTTGCGCAATGGATGCTGTCCCTATCCGGCCTGGCACTGATAGCGCTGACCAATCTTGCGGTAAGCTTTGCGCTGGCGCTGACAGTGGCGTTGAGGTCGCGCCGGGTCAACCTTAACCAGGAATGGTCGGTGGCGGGAATCCTGTGGCGCCGCTTCTGGTCTGCTCCGCGTGATTTCTTCCTGCCGCCTCCCGAGCCGCCTCCGCAAGCTCCGGCTCGGGCACCTATCGGCTGCCGCCGCAATCGCCTGCTCCCATCGACGGTGTTGCCAGGCAACGATCAAAGAAGAGCCAGGTGAGTCGTCGAGCATGCGCGATGCGCCTGAAGGCTGCCGATGCCAGAATTACCACCGGGATTGCCTGCGCGCATGGTGGAAGGATGCACTTTCCACCCGTCAGCTCAACCGTGCCATCCATATGGAGCTGCAGTTTCCGCAGAGATCGGTCGGCGTGTTTCGATGCATACACTGCAACACAGCTTTGCCGCCCATCTCCTGGAACAGAAGGTCGACATCCGGGAGATATTGCAGCGCACGTAGATCGTGCGCCCAGCGCTGGAAGTCGCAGAGGCGAGCTCAGAGTGACCATCTGAGCCTCAGATTTGATCTCACACACATTGTCACTTGGATTACATGTATTAGCTCGGACTTGGTCTTGCGGGCCGGGACCGAGATTCGGCCTAAGCCGCCGATTAGCCTCAGGCTGGTACCTATGACCACTCAAGCAGGTGCGATGCCTGGGGTCGTAACTTTGGCAGCGAGCACCATGCTGGCCATTGCAGCGCATCCTACCCGCTCGATTGGGCGACTTCGGCAATTTGCGGGCTACGATTTATGGGAGTGCAGGTCGGTACACCGGAGAGCATGAATCAGTGTAACCCCGTATTTGAATCTCCACGAAATCGGCCTAAAATCAGTCAGGTTTTCCATCCCGCTTTCTCGCTGGTTTGCTTTGCGCGTTGCGTGCCCTGTGGCGGCAGCGCCCCTTGAGTTGTAAGACAAGAGGAGAACGCAATGAACCGATACCCCATTGGTGACCCAATCCATATCGGGTCGCATTCGCCGCGCATCGTTGCGCTTGGCCCCGTTGTGGCTATGAATAGCGGAGTTCGCCCATGAGCGTGACTGAACTAGGTCGCCTGTCTCGCCTCGATCTCTTTCCGCGAGCTGTTGCGGTTGTGGCGGCGACCACGGGCGCGCTCGTGCTGATCGGCTGGTTCTTCGACGCCACCACCCTCAAGGGTGTAATGCCTGGCTGGACCTTGATGAAGGCGAACACCGCAATGGGCTTCATCCTGTGCGGCGTTGCGCTGTGGGCGACCCAGGGGAGCGGTGAAGCAAGGCTGTGGCGGGCAGTCGGGCATGTGTGCTCCGCCATCGTGCTTCTGCTCGGCCTGTTCACCCTCGGCGAATACCTGAGCGGATTGGACTTCGGCATAGACCAACTGCTGATCCGGGAACTAACCCATCTTCCGGGTGACATCCCCGGCAGAATGGCCGTCGACACCGCGCTCAGTTTTTCTGCAGCAGGCGCGGCGCTGCTGTTGCTGAACCGGGAAAAGGGCGACTACATCACGGGCATCCATGCGCTGCTGCTGGTGCCCTTCGTGGCGGCCGGGTCTGCGCTGATCGGCTACGCCTATGACATCGAAGAATTCTTGCGGGTAAAACTCGATTACACGCCGATGGCGTTCCCCACGGCGGCGCTGTTCATCTTGCTTGTACTGGGGATTGCGAGCGCGCGCCCCCAATATCCGTTCCGGCGCTTCATGGTCAGCGACAGCGCCGCGGGAATCATGGTGCGGCGTCTGTTGCCGGGAGTCATCATTCTTATTCTGGTGATCGGCTGGCTGATCCAGCGAGGCTACCACGCCGGGTATTTCAGCGAGGTCTTTGGGTTGGCGCTGTTTTCCGCGGTGAGCATAGCCGGCCTGGCCATTCTGGTGGTGTGGTCAGCCCGAACGTTCGATGCGGCTGACACCCGGCGCAAGGACGTGGAAGAGGCGCTGCGGGAGAGCTCCGAACTCATCCGCGATCTTTACAACAACGTGCCCAACGGGTATCTCTCGGCGGATGCAAAAGGAATCGTGACCGAGATGAACGACACGTTGCTGCGCTGGCTCCAATACAGCCGCGAGGAGATCATCGGCAAGACCCTCGGCAACTTCCTCACGGCCGAGGGCATCAAGGCGGCCGAAGCTGCCACCAAAATCCTCCAGGAGCGCGGCTGGACGCGCGACGACGCGTACGACCTGATCCGCAGGGACGGCAGCATTTTCCCGGTGCTGGCGAGCTCCACCGCGGTGTTGGGTCCGGACGGGAAGTTCGTAATGAGCCGTTGCTCGGTGTTCGATAACACCGAGCGCAAACGGGCGGAAGAACAGGTGCGGGCCGCCGCATTGTATGCGCGCAGCCTGATCGAGGCGAGCCCCGATCCCCTGGTGACCATCAGCGCGGACGGCAAGATCACCGACGTGAACGATGCCACCAGACGGGCGACCGGTGTCACGCGCGACGCTTTGATCGGCAGCGACTTCTCCGATTACTTCACCGAGCCCGAGAAGGCGCGCGCCGGTTACCGGGAGGCGTTCGCCAAGGGGTTTGTCACCAGACTATCCCCTGCTCCTGCGCCACGTATCCGGCAGCGTCATGGAGGTGCTGTACAACGCCCGCGCGTACCGCAACGAGAAGGGCGAGGTGGCGGGGGTATTTGCCGCAGCCAGGGACGTGTCCGACCTCAAGCACACCGAGCACGTGTTAAGGGAACGGGTGAAGGAACTGCAGGCGTTCTTCCATCTTTCGGAACTGGCGGCGCGGACGGATTATTCCGTAGACAGCTTATGCCAGGAGCTGGTGAACGTGCTGCCGCAAAGCTGGCAATATTCCGAAGTCACCTGTGCCAGGATTGCGATTGGGGGGCGCGAATTTCGCACGGCGAATTTCGCAGTATCCGGCTGGATGCAGGCGGCGCCGGTCATGGTTCAGGGAGCTGTCGGCGGCAAGGTCGAAATCGGCTACCTGGAGCAAAGACCGGACGAGGACGAAGGCCCGTTCCTCAGGAACGAGAGACAGCTCATCGACGCTATCGCCGAGCGCGTCGGGCAAATCGTTGAGCTGAAGCATGCCGAGACGGCGCTCAAGACCAGCGAAGACATGTTTCGCGCGCTGGCGAACGCGACTTCGGAGGGCCTGCTGATCCACGAGCGTGGCTACATTGTCGAGGTCAACCGGCAGATGGAGGACATTCTGGGGCGCGTGCGCGCCGAGGTGGTCGGCGCCGCGATGCTGGACTTCGTGGCCCCGGCGCAGCGTGACATGGTAACGGCCCGCGTCCAGGCGCCCGAAAACACCAGAGTCGAATTTGCCTTTGTCCGGCCGGATGGCACGGAGGTGCAGGTGTCGGGCCTCGCCCATCCTTGCGTGTATCAGGGGCGCCCGATGCGCGTGGCCGCCTATCGCGACATCACGCTGGAGAAAGAGGCGGAGGAAACGTTGCGCAACGTCGGCATTTACAACCGCAGCCTGATCGAGGTCAGCCTCGATCCCTTGGTCACCATCAGTCCGGACGGCAAGATCACTGACGTGAATGAAGCCACGATACAGGCAACCGGCATGCCACGCAGCCTCATGCTCGGCAGCGACTTCTCCAACTATTTCACCGAGCCGGAGAAGGCGCGCGCGGGCTACCGGAACGCGTTTGAGAAAGGATTTGTCACCGATTATCCGCTGAGCCTGCGCCACGTCTCGGGCCGCGTGATCGAGGTCCTTTACAACGCCAGCGTCTACCGCAACGCCGAGGGCGAGGTGGCGGGCGTGTTCGCCGCCGCGCGCGACGTCACCGAGCGCCGGAAGCTGGAACGCGATCTGGAGCGCCAGGCGCACATTGACGTCCTGACCGATCTGAACAACCGCCGCTATTTCATGAAGCTCGCTGAACAGGAGCTTGCACGCTCCCGCCGCCATGGCGAGCAGTTGTCAGTGCTGATGATGGACCTGGACAACTTCAAGAAGGTAAATGACTGCTATGGGCATGAAGCCGGCGATACCGTGCTGAAAAACGCTGAGCGAGGTCTGCCGCCATACCTTTCGCACGATCGATATCGTCGGGCGCCTTGGGGGGGAAGAGTTCGCCGCCTTGTTCCCGGAAACTGGCGGCGACGAAGCGCTGGATGCGGCTGAGCGATTGCGCGTGAACGTCGAGGGGGTAGCCGTGAAACTGGGCGACGGCTCGTTCCTTCATTTCACCGTCTCGATCGGCGTGGCCACATTTCGATCGGCGGACGAAAAGATCGACGCCGTGCTGAAACGTGCTGACGCCGCGCTATACAAAGCGAAGAACTCGGGGCGCAACCGCGTGTGCCGCGATGAAGCGCAGTGATTTCCCCCTTTCATTCTGTGGGGAGACTTATTGGCAGGCCACAACCAGCCCGGCCAGATTTCTTAACGAACACAAAGTGGCTATGTTGTACTTGATTGACGCCCCCGCACTCGGCCACGTATAGTCCAACCCATGCAAACGCAACGACACATTTCCTCCCAACCCACTATCGCCAAGCGACTGTGGCTGCGACTGCCAGCCTACTGCCGCAGCGCGCCCCTGTTTTAACGTAAGCATTTTTAACCGGGCAACTGCGGGTCGACCGCGTTGCTCTCTCGCCGCAAACGCACCAGTTTCCCGGCCCCCGATATTGAGCGCCAACGCTTTCTGAACCCGCCTGCGAAAGGCTCCCAGATCCTGCATCGGGTAGGCGATTCTACAATTTGGAGCGGGCTTACTCGACAAAGCATATTTCATGGCACCAAGGTTTTCACCGCGGTGTAATTATTGTCATCCCGAAAGTTATCATCTGAACATTGCGTTCAGAGCAATTATCCAGCTCATTCAATGAGCGGTTATTTTCACATAGCACCATTATTTGCAGCGACACTCGCGGCTTGCTCCATTCCGGAGTACGATGATTGCGCTTAAACATTTCATGCACGGCTGTACAGAAGAAGGCAAGCATAATGGACCGTCCCGACGCTCTGTTTTGGAATACGCCAACTGAAGCCCTTCAATCACAATTGGAGACGACAGAGGCGGGATTGAGCCAACGAGAGGCGCAAGTACGAAGCGCACAATTCGGTCCCAACGCACTGAGGAATCATGGCGAACGGCCGCTGCTCATCCAATACCTGAGTCACTTCAAGAATCCGTTGGTAATGGTTCTGTTGGCTGCCAGCGCCGTATCTGCACTGACCGGCGAGGTCACCAGTTTCGTGATCATATGGGCGGTCGTGCTGATGAGTGTGTCGCTGGATTTCGTTCAGGAATACCGGGCCGGGCGCGCCGCAGAACAGTTGAGAAACGCTGTGGCGATAAGAGCCACAGTATTGCGCGATGGACATTCCCAAGACGTTCCCGATTACGGATCTGGTTCCGGGCGACGTGATACTGCTGTCTGCGGGTGACCTCATCCCGGCCGACTGCCGCTTGCTCGAGGCTAAAGACTTTTTCATCAACCAGTCGTTGCTGACGGGCGAATCCTATCCGGTGGAGAAGCATGCCAGAGAATTGCCGGCACCGGTGAAAGACCTAACCCAAGCCGAGAATTCAGTGTTCATGAGTACTTCCGTCATCAGCGGAATGGCCAAGGCTATGGTGTGCCGTACCGGATCCGACACGGCGGTGGGCAACATCGCAAATCTGCTACAAGTCAAGGCTCCGCCTACTGCTTTTGAATTGGGTACCCAGAGTTTCGGCATGCTGATCATGCGCCTGACTATCCTGCTTGTGCTGTTCGTGTTCCTGATTAATGCATTCTTTCAGCGACCGTTCCTCGAGTCGTTCCTGTTCGCAATCGCGCTGGCCGTCGGCCTTACGCCGGAGCTGTTGCCGATGGTGATCACGGTGACGCTGTCACGCGGCGCTTTACGCATGGCGAAGAAGCAGGTGATCGTGAAGCAACTCGCAGCGATTCATAATCTAGGCAGCATGGACGTGCTATGCACCGATAAGACCGGCACCCTCACCGAGGGACGCATTCAGCTAGAACGTCACCTCGACGCACAAGGGAACGACAGCGCGCAGGTATTGCAGTTGGCCTACCTGAACAGTTTTTTCGAGACTGGGCTGAAGAGTCCGCTAGATGACGCGATCCTTGAGCATAAGGAAATCAATGCCAGCGGCTGGCGCAAGATCGACGAGGTGCCGTTCGACTTTGAGCGGCGGCGCGTTTCGGTGTTGGTCGATCACGATCAACTCGAACAGGACGAAAAGCGGCTGCTCGTGGTCAAGGGTTCGCCAGAAGATGTACTCAGACTGTCCACGCAATATGCGGTCGGTGAAGCGCGAGGCTTTAAGCCGTTGGACGATCAGGCGCTGGCATCCATCCAAGCCTTGCACGACAGCCTCAGCCGGGAGGGCTTCAAGGTGCTTGGTATCGCGTGGCGACCTGTGGCACCAGATCATCCGCACGCGGTCATCGATGATGAGACCAAATTGATCTTCGCCGGTTTCGCCGCCTTCCTGGATCCGCCCAAGCCGAGCGCGGCCCATGCGCTGAAGGCACTGTCTGCGGATGGAGTAGACGTCAAAATTGTCACCGGTGATAGCGATCTGGTCACCCGTTATGTGTGCAATCAATTGGGGATGCCGGTTGCAGGCGTGCTGACTGGAAACGATATACAGCAGATGGACGATCTCGCACTGGCGGCTCGGGTAAGAGAGGTCAACCTGTTTTGCCGTGTTGCCCCAGCGCAAAAAAACCGCGTGATCATGTCGCTGAAAGCGCAGGGCCACACAGTCGGTTACCTCGGTGACGGCATCAACGATGCGCCTTCGCTGCGTTCGGCAGATGTCGGCATCTCGGTGGACAGCGGCGTGGACGTGGCCAAAGCTGCCGCCGACATGATCATGCTGCGGCACGACCTGAACGTACTGCACTCAGGCGTACAGGAGGGGCGGCGCACCTTCGCGAATATCATGAAATACATCATGATGGGAACGAGCTCGAATTTCGGGAACATGTTCAGTATGGCCGGTGCGACATTATTTCTTCCATTCCTACCGATGCTTCCGTCACAGATACTGCTCAATAATCTGCTCTACGATGTCTCTGAACTTCCGATTCCGATGGATAACGTCGATAGCACTTATCTATCTCATCCCAGGCACTGGGACACGATCTTCATTCGCAACTTCATGTGGGTGGTCGGGCCGGTCAGTTCAGTGTTCGATTTCCTGATGTTTTTCATCCTGCTGAAATTTTTCGGGGCTGGTGAAGAGTTGTTCCACACCGGCTGGTTCATCGAATCCATCGCCACTCAGGTCATGGTGATTTTCGTCATACGCACTCGGGGCAACCCTTTCAATAGTCGACCACACATTGCACTGGCCGTAACTTCACTGACTGTCGTTTTGGTAGCAGCGGCACTTCCTTTCACGCCATTTGCGGCACACCTCGGCTTCGTTGCTCCGCCGCCACTATTCTTCCTGATCCTGCTGGCAATGGTGGTCTGCTATCTCCTGGCGGTGGAATTCGTGAAGCAATACTTTTACCGGCATTTCTCTGTGAGCTAGGTCGACAGCTACCCGCCTTTGAACGCACGCGGTCGGTTTGCGCCCCTTCAGCCTGCTGCTCTGCGATCACAGAGCAATACATCGATGGCCAGTTTTGTTTTAGCATTTCAAGTGGGCAGCAATTGCGCCTCAGTTAAAGTGCGTCCCAAAGTGGGCGTATTACAAAACTTCAGTATTGCGCTCCTCGCCAAGAGAATGAGCTGCGGATAAAATAATTTCAAACCGAATAAAATCGCGGAAGGGTAGCGATACAACAAGCGCCACGCTCTTTCCGCAACACCGGCAATTCCTTTTCGGCGCCATATCAGTAGCGCTGTTAACCCGCCAGCCACCAATACGGGATGGCTGTAGACGAAACGCACCACCTTCAGTCCAGCGTCAACCACTACCAAGGGTTTATGCAAATGCCCGCAGATGTCGGCCATTTCCATACGCTGGGCCTCGATTCTTTTTAATATCTCAAGGCGGCGGCACAGCCAGGTTTGCAAGTTGCTTATTCATGGCTTGGGCGTAAGCCTGTCAATGTCCTCGGCCAATTCGGCCAGACTGCCGGAAAAAGGTTTGGGTTTTTCCCGGGCCAAGCGACGCAATGCGTTCCATATCAGGAGTCCCGCGACGAAAAACAGCGCACACAGACCTCCCACTACCTGCAGACGGTAACTATCCCAAAACAGCACCACGATAAACACCGTCAGCAGCATGATCGCCATGCCGAAGCAGAAGAGAGCGACGCTGGCATACAACAACATTTGTTTGACGCGCAGCCGCTCTTCTTCCAGCTCGATGGATAGCAATTCAAGCCGCGTCTGGATGATGGCGAGAAAAGTGCCCGCCAAACGTTTTAGCGACGCCCAGCAGTCCGGTCGGTTGCGACATGTTTTAGCGCCTGGCGATCAGCATCCCGATGATCGCGCCCACGCAGGCAGAAATGCCAATTGCTTTCCAGGGATTTTCGTGGACATATTGGTCAGTGGCTTTGGCGGCCTCTTTGGTGCGCTCGAGTCACGGCTTCTTCGGCATCAGCCAGGCTCTCCTTAACAGTCTGCAGGCTTTTCTGGATGCGTGCGCGGGCGGCGGCAGCACCTTCACCCGCCTGATTGCCGGTAGCGTGCAACAGCGCCTCGGCATCCGCCACCACCAAGCGCAAATCTTCCATGAGTTTTTCCCTGGAGGCTGCGGCTGCTTGAATTTTCATTCATTGTTTTCGTTGCCATGACTTTCTCCTTTGTTGAAAAAGTGATGCATGGTTGTTTACACTTGCTTGCATGATTGCTTTGCCAGTATTTTCACTTGCTCAGCATGTCATTCTTAACGGATTTCACTCCATTGACGCCGTTGGCAATTTCAACTGCTTTGTCCACATTCGACTGAGAGCTGACAAAACCGCTCAATTGAACTACCCCCTTGTAAGTTTCGACTTTGATCTCGAATGATTTCAAGGTGGGTTCACGGAATATGGCCTCCTTGACCTTGGCGGTAATGACGCTGTCGTCAATATACTCGCCCGTACTTTCCCTCGTTGCTGTTGCAGCACAACCCAGGAAAAACAACAGTGAGAGAACCATAAAAAATGCGGAAATAGATTTGAGTTGTTTCATGAGTAATCTCCTTGCGAATCTTGAAAAATTGCCACTGTTCTCAACGTCGTTTTAACCCGGAATTCACGTCTGGCGAATTGCCGAAAGTGTTATCCCCTGATTACTCTCAGCAAGACAACCACGATAGCGATCACCAGCAGAACATGGATGAAGCCCCCCATGGTGTAGGAAGTAATCAAACCCAACAGCCACAAGACGAGCATAACTACAGCAATGGTATAGAGCATGATCTCGACCTTCCTTAAATGACCTGCGCGTACAACGGCAGGTAAATTGCCCATCCGCTAGTTGTTCTTGCGCTTCAACAGCAGGTGCTTGTACAGTGTTTCCTGTATGTTGCTGGCGCGAAATACCTGATCGTTGGACACGTGCGAAACAAATAATTCCATTTACTCAAGCTCCTCTCTGCGCTTCGTTAACAGAGAATATTTGTAGTCGTCATCGCCCGAGCAATTCGCCAATCGGCTTGAGCGATTCGACCCGGTCACAGATGACTTTGACGATGGCGACCAATGGTGAGCCGAGCAACAGCCCCCAAGCACCCCATAACCAGCCGAAGAACAACAAGGCGATGAACAGCACAGTGGCGCTTACTCCGGCAAATCGGCTCTGCAACCATGGCAGGAACACAAATCCGACAACACCCGCCACCAGAAGTGCCACACCGGTGACAGCGAGTGCGTCGAACAGCGACCCGAACTGCAGGAAGGCGGCCATGCCGCTGGCGATCGCAACCGTTGCCGGCCCCAGATAGGGGATAGAGTGCAGCACGCCGGCGACGATACCCCATACACCAGCCTGTTCCATGCCAAGTGCCTTGAATGCAAGCCACGTGAAAACGCCAACCAGGACACTCGACACGAGCATGGTCAGCAGGAAACGCTGAATTTGCACGGTGATCTCATCGAGAATGTGAATGGCTTCCTTTTTGCGTGCCAGCGATGGCCCAACGAAACCCACCAGCTTGCGTCGAAAGTGAGTGCCCGAGGAGAGCAAAAAATAGGTGAGCAGCAATACGATCGGCGCTTGGCCGACAACCGCAAACAGCAGCGCGGACTGCGCAAGCACGTAGTCGCGCAACCAGGTGGTGTGCTCACTCGCGCGGGGAGCAACCGGGTGCTCTCCCTGCTTTGCGCTCGCGTCGTCGGTGGCTCCCTCAAGTTGCTTGGCGAACTTCCTGCATGTTCTGTAGCGCGGTCGGGCCGGAGCGCGTATCCATCAAATTCTGCCGCATCTTGCGTGTGGCCTCCGGCAACTTCTTGATTATTGCTGCTGCATCATCGCTCAATGAGAACACAACCCAGGACAGGCTGCCGACCAGTACAGCCAAGACCAGTGCGGCTCCCACGGGGCGCGGCACGTAACATGTCTTGAGCCATCCCACTACCGGATTCAGCGTGTAGCTCGCGAGGATACCGATCAATAAAGGTACAAAGAAGGCGCGCGCCAGATACAGTGCAGCGACGAACGCGATGATAGCCAGCACGCCGAGAGACACATTCATGCGAGAGTAACGGGTCGCGCGAACCGTGACTGCTGCAGAATCCGCTGCCGAGACTGGTGCTTCGGACGCGATCTTGTGGGAGGCCTCATCACGGTGATCATTCCCCTGCTTTGCGTCAGCAGGCGTTGCCACAGTCACCTTATCGAGGGGTTCGCTTTGTTGGTCACCCGGCATTTCAGGCACCTCACTTTGATCTGCGATAGATCACATATTGTGCTCAACAATGCTAAGGATAGGCTCTTATCGGGATTAAAAGTAATTCTCTTCATGCATGAACTGCATCCCCGACGGTTGAGTTCTAGATAATCAGTACCCCCGAACGTGACGGAATAAATCTGACACGAGTTTAATCTACGCCTAGTACGTTTCAATAACAACACCATAGCCGACTGTCGCAACCACCGCCATAATCAGCCCGACCAGACTTCTTGGCGAATGTACTTGATTGACGCACCCTCATTCGTCCACGTATAGTCCTGCCCATGCAAACGCAACGACACATTTCTTCCAAACCCACCATCGCCAAGCGACTGTGGCTGCTACTGCCAGCCCACTGCCGCAGCGCGTCCCTGTTTTAACGTAAGCATTTTTAACCGGGCAACTGCGGGTCGACCGCGTTGCTTCAGCCTGAGACCCGCAATAGCCATTCACTCAAGGGTCTTAACATCATGGCAAGTCATACACGCAGTACCTTCGCTAATCGGGATGTGTTTCTCGGTGTCGTCTTCGCGCTGCTGGCGGCGGTCGGTTTTTCGGCCAAGGCGATCCTGGTGAAGCTGGCGTATCTCGACCACGTGGATGCGGTGACGCTGCTGGCCTTGCGCATGGTGTTCTCGGTGCCGTTCTTCATCGGCGTGGCGATCTGGGCGCAGGCGGCGGCATGCCGAGCCGCTCAATACGCATGACCGTTTGCTGGTGCTGGGTCTGGGCTTGATCGGCTACTACTGTTCCAGCTTTCTCGATTTCCTCGGGCTGCAATACATCTCCGCCGGGTTGGAGCGTTTGATCCTGTTCCTCTATCCGACCATGACGGTGATCCTTTCGGCGCTGCTGTACAAGCGCGCCATCGGCAGCAAGGTGATCGCGGCGATGGCCTTGTGCTATGCGGGGATCGCGCTGGTGTTCATGCACGATGTCGGCGTGAAGGAGGGCGGCATCGTGCTGGGTGCTTCGCTGGTGTTTGCCAGCACCTTGTCCTACTCGATCTATCTGGTGGGGGCGGGGCATGCCATCGCGCGCATCGGCACGATGCGCTTCACCGCCTATGCGATGGTGGTGGCGAGTGCGGCCAGTTTGTTGCAGTTCGGTGTGATGCGTCCGCTGAGCGCGCTCGATCTGCCGTTGCGCGTGTATGAGCTTTCCATCGCGATGGCGATCTTCTCCACGGTGCTGCCGGTGTTCCTGTTGTCGTTCGCCATCCGCCGCATCGGCTCCGGCAGCGCCTCGCTGATCGGCTCCGTCGGCCCGGTCAGCACCATCTACATGGCGTATGTGATTCTGGGCGAGAGCCTTTCCTGGTTGCAGATCGCGGGTTCGGCGCTGGTGCTGGGCGGCGTGCTCATCATCAGCATGAACAGCAAGCGCGAGGCGGGGCGCGTTCAAAGAAAGGCTGCGGAGGTGAGCGGCATTGACTGACGAGGTCAAAGGCAAACTCTCCCCGCATGGTTCCGGAATTTAACGAAGCGTATACTGGTTCCAGCTGACTTTGAGGAGGAGGTGAATATGCTTCGGAGATCCATGTTCGTCATGCTGTTCGTTCTGTTCGGGAGTTCTGCTGAGGCCGGCGTAATGCCGCAGCGCGCCCCATCTGAGGGTGAGCTGTTATACACGACGTATTGCATTGCTTGCCACAACGACCAGATACATTGGCGAGACAAGAGGGTGGTCAAGGATTGGGTGAGTCTTCGCGCCGAGATAGGCCGCTGGCAGAAGCTTTCAAAGCTTGGCTGGCATTCCGGAGAAATCGAAGCGGTGGCGCGCTATCTGAACACGCTCTACTATCATTTGCCCTCGCAGGATTGATAGCAGAGCGGTGCGGGTGATCCGCCCCGGTATTTATTATGGGCGGCTTTCTCGCGTCGATATGGCCTGCCACTTGGCGAGGCGGGCGTGCATGCGCTTGTAGTGCGACCCTTGCCAATAGACTCTCTTGCACGCAGGGCATGCGTTCAGTGGCTCGCCGGGCCTGAGCGCATCGGCCGGTACCCTGGCTGTTGATTCCGCATCGGCTGGTTGCAACAGTGTGTTATCAATCAGGCAGCGGGTGAAGGCGCGGCTCAGCCAGTCGAGTTGGAAGCGGGTGCCGAGCAGGGATGCGAGTTGGTCGAGATCGCCCTGCGGCAAGATCAGCGCGATGTTGCGCGCCGCCTTGTGTTCGCTCACCAGCTGGTCCTGCGTCAGGAAAAAGCGGCCTTCGTCATGACACTGCTGCAGCCACACCCGGTCCAGATGTCCGTCATTGGCAAACACGGTGTCGTAGCCAGCAGCGCGCAAATAGCGGCACAGCTGGCCCAGCATCTCGTCGCAAAGGAAGCGTGGTGGTGGATTCATGGCGTAATGTTAAGCCAACTGCCCACCTCGTTCCCCACCCCCTTGCAGGGGGAGGGCTAGGGAGGGGGTAGAAAACTGTGAGTATCACCGCTTCTACCCCCATCCCAACCTTCCCCCTGATGGAACTACTAGCCATTCGACTAAGCTGGCAAACAACGCCAGCCAAGTCGCTGGTTATGCAAAGGGGAAGGAGTGTGTGCGGCGTTGCGGTTTGCACATATGACCGGGAGAATTTCCCAAGCTGAACAATCTCGGGTAAAAAGCAACCATGCGCACGCTCATTTTCATTCCTGCAGTTCTCTTCGTCATGTCTGCATCAGCCGCAGAGCAGGCTCGCTGCGGCACCGACGCCTTTGGCAATACCGTTTGCCTGGATAAGGATGGCGTGCTGACCAATGCGCCGAAGAAATCGGCACCCGGCATAAGCGGGAAGAACAATGGAAAAGAGGGAACGACGACCGAATCCGGCGTGAGCCCGGATGCCGAAGAAAGCAAAGATCACCTGCGGTGCGGCATAGACCAATTCGGCAACAAGGTCTGCCGCCAGTAGTTCTCAATTCAGGCTCACCGAGTTTCGTATGGGCAACTACAGTGAGATAGGGGATAAACGTCTTAACAAGCAGAGCTTGCTGCTTACCAGCTTGTAGGCTGAAGAATTCCAAGTGTTCCCCCACCCCAGCCCTCCCCCGGTGGGAGAGGGAGTTAGCGCGGAGAGGTTTTGGGGGGGGCAGTCCCTCTCCCATCGGGGGAGGGATTAGGGTGGGGGAACACTCGGTGACGAACCTTGGTCTTCGAACTACTGACTAAATCATGCCTTAATCCAAGCAAAAGTCGGATGAACCTCAATTCAAGGAGAGTAATGATGCGGATACTTCACACCATGATCCGGACTGGCGATCTTGATCGCGCCATCGATTTTTATAGCAAGGTGCTGGGCATGCAGCTGCTGCGGCGGAATGACTATCCCGAAGGAAAGTTCACGCTGGCTTTTCTGGGTTATGGCGACGAAAGCGAGCAGGCAGCGATCGAGCTGACCTATAACTGGGGTGTCGATCATTACGATATCGGCACCGGTTACGGGCATGTCGCCATCGAGGTCGACGATGTCTATGCCGCCTGCAGCGAGATCAAACGGTTGGGTGGTGCGGTAGTGCGGGAGGCCGGACCGATGAATGCCGGGAAGACGATCATCGCGTTTGTCCGCGACCCCGATGGTTACATGATCGAGCTGATCGGCAAGAAGAATTCTTAAGGTAGCACTATTTTGATTTAATCCTCCATTCATGGTTCGACAAGCTCACCACGAACGGAGGATTAAATCAGCGCCAGTTTAACTTGCTGTGCGTTCCGCCGACTGCACGGTGTTCGCCACCAGCATGGTGATGGTCATCGGGCCGACGCCGCCGGGAACCGGGGTGATCCAGCCGGCCACTTCCTTGGCCGATTCGAAATCCACATCGCCGCACAGTTTGCCGTCGGCCATGCGGTTGATGCCGACGTCGATGACTGCGGCGCCGGGCTTGATCATGTCGCCGGTGATCATCTTCGGCTTGCCGGTGGCGACCACCAGGATGTCGGCATCGCGCGTGTGCTTGGCGAGATCCTTGGTCTTGGAGGTGCAGATGGTGACGGTGGCGTGGTGCTGCAACAGCAGCTGCGCCATCGGTTTGCCGACGATGTTGCTGCGCCCGACCACCACGGCATGTTTGCCTTCGATTTCCACGCCGCTCTTTTGCAGCAGGATCAGCGAGCCGTAAGGCGTGCAGGGGGCGAAGCGCATGCTGCCGGTGGCCAGCGCGCCGACGTTCATTGGATGGAAGCCGTCCACATCCTTGTCCGGGCTGATGGCGTTCAGTACCTTGTCGCTGTCGATGTGCTTGGGCACCGGCAGTTGCACCAGCAGGCCGTGGATCTTCGGGTCGGCATTCAGCTCGGCGATCTTGGCCAGCAGGGTGGCTTCGGTCGTATCCGCTGGCAGTGCGATATGCTCGGAGTGCAGGCCCAGCTCGGCACAGGCCTTCACCTTGTTGGCGACATAAACCTTGGAGGCGGGGTCTTCGCCGACGATGATGACCGCCAGGCCCGGCGTGATGCCGCGCGCTTTCAAAGCATCGGCACGTACTTTCCATTCGGCGCGCACTTCCTGTGCGATGGCTTTACCGTCAATGATGCGAGCTGTCATGGAACCCCTCCAGGTTGTGTCGTAAGTTGATCAGAATGCGGGCTTGTCTACTGCGTTCTGGTAATTTTCCACCGAGGACATGATTTCGGCACGCGCTTCTTCCAGGCCGAACCAGCCGTCGATCTTGACCCACTTGTTCGGTTCCAGATCCTTGTAGTGCTCGAAGAAGTGCGAGATCTGCTTGGTAGTCAGTTCCGGCAGGTCCTTGTAGTCCTTGATGTTGCGGTACAGCGTGCACAGCTTGTCCACCGGCACGGCCAGCAGCTTGGCATCCTGGCCGCCTTCGTCGGTCATCTTCAGCACGCCCAGCGGACGGCAACGCACCACCACGCCGGTGTTCAGCGGGATCGGGGTGATGACCAGCACGTCGGCAGGATCGCCATCGCCGCACAGCGTGTGCGGGATGTAGCCGTAGTTGCAGGGATAGTGCATCGCGGTGTTCATGAAGCGGTCCACGAAGATCGCGCCGGATTCCTTGTCCACTTCGTATTTGACCGGCTCGCCATGCATCGGGATTTCGATGATGACGTTGAAGTCGTTGGGAAGGTCTTTGCCGGAGGGGACTTTGTTCAAACTCATGATGCGACGCCTTTGGGTGAAAATTGAAAGGCGCGCATTGTATCACCGGGGGGCGGCCTGCCAAAGGCCGCCACCCGGCGATTGAATCAATTAATAATCGGTATAACCCTTTTCACCGGGGGTGTAGAACGTGGCCGGATCGGGCGCCGCCAGCGCGATGCCGTTCTGCAGCTTGTGAACCAGATCGGGGTTGGAGATGAACGGACGGCCGAAGGCGACCAGGTCGCCCTTTTGCGCGTTCAGGTCGGCATTGGCGCGTGCCGCATCGTAGCCGCCGGACAGGATGTACTTGCCCTTGAAGTTGGCGCGTATCTTGGCTTTCAGCTCCGCGCTGACTTCAGGCGCGCCCATCGAGCTGTGATCGACGACGTGGATGTAGGCCAGATTCAGCTTGTTCAATTCCTCGATCAGCCGCAGATACATCGCGTCCATCTTTGCATCCGCGGTGGCGCCGTTGAATACGCCATAGGGCGAGATGCGCATGCCGACACGGTCGGCGCCGACGCAGGTCGTCACTGCCTTGGCGACCTCCACGGCGAAGCGGATGCGGTTCTCGACGCTGCCGCCCCACTTGTCAGTGCGGTGGTTGGTTGCGGTATTGAGGAACTGGTCGATCATGTAACCGTTCGCCGCATGCAATTCGATGCCGTCGAATCCGGCCTCGACAGCCAGTTCGGCAGATTCCGCATACTCCATGATCGTGGCAGCGATGTCGTGCTCGTTCATTTCAACGGGAACGGGATGCGGTTGCATGCCGCTGCTATCCGTCCACATCTCGCCCGGTGCCGCGAGTGCGGATGCGGACAGTACCCTGGCGCCATGCACCATGTTTGCCGGATGGCTGACGCGTCCGGTGTGCATCAGCTGGACGAATATCTTGCCGCCTTTGGCATGCACGGCATCGTTCACCTGTCTCCAGCCTTTGACTTGTTCATCGCTGAACATGCCGGGGATGCGTGCATAGCCGAGGCCATTGGGGGAGGGCGAGGTGCCTTCGGTGATGATGAGTCCGGCAGCAGCACGGTCCGAGTAGTATTTTTCCATCAGCGCGTTCGGTACATTGCCGATGGCGCGGCTGCGCGTCAACGGCGCCATGACGATGCGATTCTTCAATTGCAGCTTGCCCAGTGTGGCGGGGGTGAACAGGATGTTGGTCATGGTGTGCTCCTATATGACTACCGAAATATCCCCTCACCCGGACGGGGGAGGGGCGGATTTGTTTATTGCTTGATGGCCTCAACGGGGAGCGTCAGGGTGACTTCATCACTCACATAGGGCACGTATTTGGACATGTTGAAGTCGGAGCGCTTGACGATGGTCGTGGCATTGGCGCCGCAGGCGTCTTTCTTCATGATCGGATGCGGCATGCACAGGAAGGAGGTGACGGTCAGTGTCACCGGCTTGGTGATGCCCTTGATCGTCAGGTCGCCGTCCACTGCAACCAGTTTGTCGCCATCAAATTTCATTTTGTTCGACTTGAAGGTGATGGTGGGATATTTCGCCGTGTCGAAGAAGTCTTCCCCCTGGATATGCCCATTGAATACGGAATAGCCGGTGTCGACCGATTTGGCATCGATTTCGACATCGACCGAGCCGGTCTTGGCAGCGCGGTCCAGCGTGACCGAGCCTTTCACGGTATCGAAGCGGCTGAGCTGGGTGGAATAGCCGAAGTGGCTGTATTCAAAACGCGGCTTGCTATGGTTGGTGTCGATCACATAGGTCTCCGAAGCGGCAAAGGCGGCGGAAGACAGCGTTGCGGCAAAGGCCAGGGCGATGATCTTCTTCATGGTGTTCTCCTTGTTGGTTGTTGACAGTGGAACTACTTTTTACCGGTTGATGCATTCACTACGATGTGAAACTTGATCTGGATCTCGTTTGCGACGGTGCTGACATCGGCCCATTCGCCTTCGCCGATCGCGTAGTCGAGCCGCTTGATGCTGAAAGTGCCATCAAAAGCGCCACGCGAGCCATTGGACTGGAACGTGACCGGAGTCACCACATCCAGAGTGCGGCCCTTGATGCTGAGCTTGCCGCTGGCCTCGTAACGGTTGCCGCCCAGTGATTTGATGCCGCTGGAAACAAAGCTGGCAGTGGGAAATGCCTTGGCGTTGAACCACAGCTTGCCGGCCACTTCGTCATTCGCATCGGCTGAACCGGTGTCGATGCTGGCAATGTCGATGTCTATTTTGGCTTGTGCCTTGGCAAGCTTGGCCGGATCGAAGGTGATCTGTGCGGCGAACTTGTTGAACTTGCCGTCCAGCGGGACGTTCATCTGCTTGTAGAAAAAAGTCACCGAGCTATCGTTCGTCTGCACTTGCCTGAATTCGACGGCCTGTGCCGTGCTGCCGGCCAGCATCAGGCCCAGCAGCATGACGCTGGTGCCGGTGTATCGCTTGAGCGTGTCGTTCATTTGTTTCTCCTGTTCGGATTAGTCCGGGTTCGTTTCAGGCGAGATGCCCGCTCCTGAAATCGTCCAGTGCCTGGTGTATCTCTTCCTGCGTGTTCATCACGAACGGCCCGTATTGCACGATGGGTTCGTTCAACGGCTTTCCTGCGATCAGGATCAGCCGGGCATCTTCTCCGGCTTTGATCGTCACGCCATCTGCGTCCGGGCTATTGGACAAGATGCCCATGCGGTGTGTAGTCCACTTGCGCTCCGCCCACCTCCACCTTGCCGCGGTAGACGTAGATGAAAGCGTTATGCGTAGCCGGCAACTCGGTCGAAAATTCAGCGCCGGCAGGGATGTGGATGTCGAGGTATAGCGGCTCGGTGACCTCGCGGCTGACGGCACCTGCCACACCATTGCTGGTGCCTGCGATCACGCGCACGGTGACGTTGTCGGGAGTGACATATTGCGGGATGTTTTCGCTCGCGAAATCCTTGTACCAGGGCTTGGCCATCTTGTTGCTGGCGGGCAGGTTGAGCCAGAGCTGGAAGCCTTCCATCACCCCGTCTTCCTGTTCGGGGATCTCCGAGTGGATCACGCCGTGCCCGGCCACCATCCATTGGACGCCGCCGTCCCGCAATAATCCTTCGTGCCCGGCGCTGTCGCGATGACGCATGCGACCGTGCAGCATGTAAGTCACCGTCTCGAAACCGCGGTGCGGATGGTCGGGAAAGCCGGCGATGTATTCATCCGGGTCGTCGCTGCCGAAAGCATCCAGCATCAGGAACGGGTCCAGGCGGCGTTGCAGCTTGCCCGTCAGTACGCGGGTCAGGCTGACGCCGGCGCCGTCTGAGGTGGCAACGCCTTCGATCAGCCGCTCTATGGTGCGCGATTGGCGCAGGGTTGTTTGTGTTGCGGTGTTCATGATCAGGCTCCTTAGTGGAGTAAAGTGGTTGCATATTAGGCGTCTCGAAAAGATAGATAAAGCCGTTAATTCGAGATAGACTGTTCCATAAATGGAACAAAAGAATATCTCTGCCGATGATTTGATCCTGTTCGCCACCATCGCCGAACAGGAAAGTCTGGTGCGTGCCGCCGAGCAACTCGGTATGCCCAAGGCCACCGTTTCGCGCCGCTTGCTGAACCTTGAAGAAGCGCTGGGACAAAAACTGCTGATACGTACCACACGCCGCCAGACGCTCACCGAATTCGGGCAGGAGTTTCTCGACCATAGCCGACGTGTGGCAGAAGAAGTCGCCACGGTTCAGGACTTTGTCCGCAGCCAGGAGCTGCAGCCGCGCGGGCGGTTGCGCATCTCGATGCCGGAAGATTATGCGAGGCTGAACATGTCGCGCGCGCTGGCCACCTTCATCGAGACATTTCCGGAAATACAACTGGATATGGATCTGAGTTCCCGCCATGTCGATCTGATCGGGGAGCGTTTCGATCTTGCCATTCGCATGGGAGCACTGGAAGACGATTCGACGCTGGCGGTGCGCAAGATAGACGAACAGCATCTCGGGCTGTATGCGAGTCCCATTTACCTGGCGCTCCATCCGGCTCCAAAATCTCCGCCCGACTTGCACCAGCACACCTCGGTGCGAATGCTTTCCGATCGTGGACAAGCGATCCCCTGGAAGTTGTTGCGTGGCAAAGCCGTATGGGAAGAAGTTCCGCCGGGGCGATTGACGCTGAACTCGCCGGGTGTCATCCAGCAAATACTGCTGGATGGGGCGGGCATCGGTGTCTTGCCGGATCGTTTTGCGCAGGAGGATGTGCGTCTGAAGAGGCTGGTGCGCGTGCTGCCGGAATGGTGTTTGCCTTCAGTCCCGGCTTGGGCAGTGATGCCGATGCGCCGTTACCTGCCTGCCAAGACGCGCGCTTTCCTGGCGCATATCGAGCAGTTCATGGAAAAGGGCTAGCGAGCACTGTGACCGCAGCGGTTACGGGAATCGCGCGATGGTTTTGGAGGCTGACGCCTGATCCGCGTTAACTTTCCAGAGCGGGTTCTTCCGAAGTTTCGGGAGCGATGCGTTCCAGCACTTGCCAGGCCAAGCCGCGGGCGACGTTGCCAAGGGCGGTGGGCAACTCGTGTGGAACCTGTGTCTGCAGCAATAATTTGCTGGAGCTGACTGAATATACCGGCTCCAGCAGGCGCGGGCGGTAGTCCTGCATCAACTCGTCCAGCGTGCGCTCTGCCGCCAGTTGTTGCCAGGGATTGGTTGGCCATTGTGAGGGCACGCCCCAAGCCTTGGGAAAGTTATCGAGATCGTGGCGAACCGTGCGGATGTCTTCGTGCGAGTCGCGAAACGGTAACAGCACCAGACTGCACATTTCATACAGCTTTTGATCCACCTCGGGATGATTGGCAGTTCCATCGATCACGCCGAACCATTCCGGCATGGTTTCCAGCTTGGCAATGATCTTCTCCAGCTGCTCTGGCGAGCGGCCGTCCAGCGGCGTGTAATGACGGCCCTCTCGCGACAGCGGTTCGCGATAGATGTCGGTCAGGACGGCAATTGATTTTTTGCCAAGCAGACCCAAACCATGACTCAGCATGTGAGTGATGCTGGTCTTGCCGGTTCCTCCTTTGTTTCCAATGACGCAAATCAACCTGTTCACGATGACCCCTTTTGAGCCGCTCCAGAATGATGAGATGATTTTTTTCTGAAGCTACGGTAGCGTGATTCTAGGTGCTGCTTTGCATTGGGGTTTTGGCAAAAAGAGGGAAGAAAATGCCCTAATTACGATTTTTGCAGGGCAGGGGCATATGGCTGGCGAGCTGACGATGAGCAAATGGATAGGAATTCAAACAAGACACACCAACCCATCACCGGAAGCGGGTGTTTCCGGTGATGGCTCGGATGCGCTGCCTGGCTTTGCGGCCTTTACTCAGCCAGCCCAACCGAACGAAGGGTCGCTCGAATAGGGAGGCGCTGGAACACCTGCCAAGCGGGAACCTTGGCTGATCGGGCCTTTAGGAAATAGTTCGTAGAGGAAACGACGTCCGCCTTCCTCCACAAAGTCCTGCTCCAGAATATGCATCAGTTCCCGTGCGCTTGAGGCACGTCCATTTTCTCTATACATGTTCCGTAAAGCATAGATCACATGCCAGTGAGCTTCGGTCAACTCATCGATTCCCTCAGCCAGCGCCATTTCTTTCACTGACAATGGCGACCAACGGTCAAGGTCATATAAGTTGCCTTCAGGGTCAAGACGCTGAAGCGCTTCATTGTTGATCGCATTATTGATATCCAACATGATCATCTCCTTTTCTCAGATGCACTGAGACATTCAGGATCGGCTCAACCAGTTCTTTATCGGATTCGGCGAGGGACATAGCAAGGGCACGAACAGCCTGGAAACGTTCAGCCGCGTTTTCGCTTGCCAGCGGTGGTGAAACTCTGATGCTTTCATGATGACCTCCTCGTATGATTTCGAGGGGGCAACTCCGTCTCAGACGGGACGGGCGAAGCCGTGTGAAAATTATGCTATTTCAGACTGCGATAGTCAACTATTGTTCGATGTGAAGTTCAAGTTTGCAGCAAGTCTTAAGTAACATGCTGTTTATACGTGGAAGAAAATTTACTGCCAAGTGGGTGATGCAGTCCAAGGGGGAGCTGAGATTCTGGAGCAAGGATGAGGTGTCAGGATCACCTCAATTCGCGACTGGACTGATAAAAATGGACTACTCCGGGCCGGAGTAGTCCATTAAAGAATTTATAGGAGTGGAACGATCATCAGTGCGACGATGTTGATGATCTTGATCAGCGGGTTCACGGCTGGGCCGGCTGTGTCCTTGTAAGGGTCGCCAACCGTGTCACCGGTTACGGCAGCCTTGTGGGCATCGGAACCTTTTCCGCCATAATTGCCTTCCTCGATGTATTTCTTGGCGTTGTCCCAGGCGCCACCACCCGTGGTCATCGAGATGGCGACAAAGATGCCGGTCACGATGGTACCGACAAGAACGCCACCCAGGGCTTGTGCGCCAAGGGTCAGGCCAACGATCACCGGTACTGCAACTGGTAGCAGTGACGGGACGATCATTTCCTTGATTGCAGCTTTGGTCAGCATGTCCACGCAAGTGCCGTATTCCGGTTTGCCGGTGCCTTCCATGATGCCGGGGATTTCCTTGAACTGGCGGCGCACTTCAACCACCACCGAACCCGCTGCGCGGCCGACCGCTTCCATGCCCATCGCACCGAACAGGTAAGGCACCATGCCGCCAATAAACAGGCCGATGATGACCATGTGGTTCGACAAGTCGAAAGTCATGGCTGCTGCCGCGGCATCGTGCGCCATAGCCTTCGCGTTCAACGCATGCGTGTAGTCGGCGAATAGAACAAGTGCAGCCAGGCCGGCGGAACCGATGGCGTAGCCTTTGGTGACTGCTTTGGTGGTATTACCCACAGCATCGAGTGGGTCGGTGATGTTGCGGATCTTTTCATCCAGACCGGCCATTTCCGCGATACCGCCGGCGTTGTCGGTAATCGGGCCATATGCATCCAGTGCCACGATGATGCCGGCCATGGACAGCATTGAAGTTGCGGCGATGGCGATGCCGTACAGGCCGCCCAAAGAATAGGCTGCAAAGATCGCCAGGCACACGGCGAGCACCGGTGCCGCAGTGGATTTCATCGACACACCCAGACCGGCGATAACATTGGTGCCGTGACCGGTGGTGGATGCCTGCGCGATGTGACGCACCGGGCTGAACTCGGTCGCGGTGTAGTACTCGGTGATCCACACCATTGCTGCGGTCAGCGCCAAGCCGATCAACGAAGCCAGATAGAGGCTCTTCGAGGTGACCAGCGCACCGTTGATCATCACGCCATCGCCGAGTATCCAGGTGGTGACCGGGTAGAACGCCACGACAGCCAGGATGCCAGAAACGATCAGGCCGCGATAAAGCGCGTTCATGATCTTGCCGCCTTCGCGTGCAGTGACGAAGAAGGTGCCGATGATCGAAGCGATGATGGAAACGCCGCCCAGTACCAGCGGGTAGATCACCGCTTGCGGAGAGCCGGTGATCAGCAGACCGCCCAGTACCATGGTGGCGATGATCGTTACGGCGTAGGTCTCGAACAAGTCGGCGGCCATACCGGCGCAGTCGCCGACGTTGTCACCGACGTTGTCGGCGATCACAGCCGGGTTGCGCGGGTCATCCTCCGGAATCCCGGCTTCGACCTTGCCTACCAGGTCGGCGCCTACGTCAGCGCCCTTGGTGAAGATACCGCCGCCGAGACGGGCAAAGATGGAGATCAGCGAACTGCCGAAGGCCAGGCCGACCAGAGAATGGGTGGCTTCAGTTGGTTCAATGCCCATGACGGATGTCAGCACGACGTAGTAGCCTGTCACGCCAAGCAGTCCAAGGCCGACCACCAGTAGACCGGTGATTGCCCCGCCCTTGAAAGCGACATTGAGTGCGGCATTCAAGCCGTCTGTGGCGGCTTGTGCGGTGCGCACGTTGGCGCGCACCGAGACGTTCATGCCGATATAGCCAGTAAGGCCGGACAGGAACGCACCCAAGGCAAAACCGATTGCAGTTTTTGCACCCAGTGCAATGAAGATGACGATCAGAAGAATGACGCCGACGATTCCGATGGTCGTGTATTGCCGGTTGAGGTAGGCCGAGGCGCCTTCCTGTACTGCCGCGGAAATCTCGCGCATCCTGTCATTTCCGGTCGGCAGACCCAAAATCCATTTAATGGAAATCGCCCCATATAGAAGCGCCACAATCGAGCAAAACAGCGCAAAACCCAAGCCACCTGCCATGATCTTCTCCCCATGTAAAAACCGCCCCAATATGGAGCGGTTTATTTATTAAATTAAATCTTGAAATCTCCCAACTTCTTTGCGACAGCTACATTCTTAAGCTGCACATATTGTGGCAGACCATCCTTGTATGGCGGGTAGTCTTCACCCTTGATAAGCGGTGTGAGATATGTGCGGCATTTTTCAGTGATGCCGAAGCCGTCTGCCGTGATGAAATTGCGCGGCATGAACTTCTCGACGTTGGCGACCTTGGACAGCGGCGCAACACCGATTTTCCATTTGTACGGTTTGTCAGAAACGCGATCCACCGTCGGCATTACTGCATTCTGCCCTTTGAGTGCCAGCTCCACTGCGGCTTTGCCGAGTGCGTAGGCTTGTTCGACGTCGGTCTTGGAAGCGATATGGCGGCCGGCGCGCTGCAGGTAATCAGCTACGGCCCAGTGGAACTTGTGACCCAGCGCATCTTTCACCATATTGGCGACCACCGGGGCAGCGCCGCCCAGTTGGGCATGGCCGAACGCATCGCGCGTACCTTGCTCGGCGAGGAACTTGCCGTCGGGGTAGTGACAACCTTCGGATACCACCACGCTGCAATAGCCATGCTTCTTGACCATCGCATCCACCTTGGCCAGGAATTTCTTCTGGTCGAACTCGATCTCGGGGAACAGGATGACCACCGGGATGCCTTGTTCTTCAACGAGGCCGCCAGCAGCAGCGATCCAGCCGGCATGACGTCCCATCACTTCCAAAACGAAGACTTTGGTCGAGGTCTTGGCCATCGAGCGCACGTCGAAGCTTGCTTCCAGTGTGGAGACGGCGATGTACTTGGCAACGGAACCGAATCCGGGGCAGCAGTCGGTGATGGGCAGATCGTTGTCCACGGTTTTTGGAACGTGGATGGCCTGAACCGGGTAGCCCATTTTTTCGGATAGTTGCGAAATCTTGTAGCAGGTGTCAGCGGAATCGCCGCCACCGTTGTAGAAGAAGTAGCCGATGTTGTGCGCCTTGAACACTTCGATCAGACGCTCGTATTCGCGTTTGTTCTGTTCCAGCGACTTGAGTTTGAAGCGGCAGGAGCCGAATGCCCCGGAAGGTGTACTGCGCAGTGCGGCGATTGCTTTGGCGGATTCTTTGGTGGTGTCGATCAGGTCTTCGGTGAGTGCGCCGATGATGCCGTTGCGTCCTGCGTATACCTTGCCGATCTTGTCTTTATGTTTGCGGGCTGTTTCGATGACGCCGCAGGCTGAAGCATTGATAACGGCGGTGACGCCGCCTGATTGTGCATAAAACGCATTCTTCTTCGCCATACTTTGCTCTCCGTCAAAGGTTGTGAAATAAATTTTCTGAAACTGTTATTTTTTTCCTAAACCACGTTTTGAAACAGGGCATATCTTATACGCTTTTTGCGGGAGCGTGTGTTGTGGGAAAGATCGAGACCCGAAAACAACTTTATCAACTCGATGGAGTCCCCAAATTCCAACCACGACTCAAGCAGCAGAAGCGTCTTGCCGTTACGTCAAGAATTAGGCGCGCGTGCAGATTCGCGGTCCATAACCATCTGGTATGTTGGCAGGCAACACTTTTGAGGCGTCCGGGCAAGCCTAAAGTCTTAAGAATTGCATCGTGAGTCATTCGATGTACTGATGCGCTATTTGTTATAACGCGCGCACATGGTTCAAATTCAAGGCCAGCACGAGGTGAGTACTTAATTGAGTAGTTTAGTCAGACACTGTCGGGAAGGCGTTTACTCAAGTAGAATGTTCCCGAGGCAGTAAATACAAAAATCACACTTAGCAGAGGAGAGCCACTCGATGGCCATTGAGTTATTCAATAACGGCACGCACCAATGTCTGATGTTCGATGACTTGGTGGATGATTCCGTTGGGGATGCAGTACAAGCCAACCAGTTCTTGATCGTGGATAACGGGCATGGAGCCATTATCGATCCGGGCGGCAACATGACGTATAACGGCTTGTTGATGGAGATGCATAACTATTTTCCGCCAAAGAAACTGGAATATATCCTCGCCTCTCATCCGGACCCCGACATTATCGCTTCGGTCAACAAATGGATGATCCACTCCGATTGCAAAGTGATGATATCCAAATTGTGGGTGCGCTTCGTGCCGCACTTCTGCAGCGGAGATAACTCGCTCGGACGCGTATTGGGCATCCCCGACGAAGGCATGAATCTGCCGCTGGGTAAGTGCACGATAAAGGCAGTACCGGCGCACTTCATGCATTCGGAAGGCAACTTCCAATTCTACGATCCGGTCAGCAAGATTCTGTTCTCGGGTGATATGGGCGCATCCATCGTTGGACATTCCGAGGCGGATACACCGGTTGAGGACTTCAAGTCACATATCAAGCATATGGAAGGCTTCCACAAACGCTACATGATCTCCAACAAGATCTGCCGTTACTGGGTCAATATGGTGCGCCAGATGGATGTTGAATCCATCGTGCCGCAACATGGCCGCGCCTTCGTGGGAAAGAAGATGGTCAACGAGTTCCTGAACTGGATTGAAACGTTGCCTTGCGGTGTCGACCTGATGACGCAAGAGCACTACCGGGTTATAGCGGACTGATAACTGCGTAGTTGGATCTCTTAAGGTACGGGCATCGTCGTTATGGATGATGCCCGTTTCTTTTGAGGGCTGATCTTCGCTCAGGAAGCGAAGGAGGGTTGATGCTGCTTAGTCAGCGTGCAAGAGTGCTTGGCACTGGAAAGTCATAATGCGTTTCCGCCTGCCTGCGCGATTTGCCCATCCTGGAAGGAACGCACTCCGCTGACGCCTATCCCGCCGATGATGACGCCATCCCTTGATAACGGCACACCGCCTTCTGCAGGAATCACTCCCGGCAGCGCGAGGTGAATGAGGCGGCCGCTCAATACGGCATCTTCCGATGCCTTGGTGGGACGCTGGAAGGCAACTGCGGCATGGGCTTTGGCCATGGCGGTCTCGACACTTCCGAATTGCGTGTCGTGACTGCGTTGAAGATAGAGCAGATGACCGCCGTCATCCACTACGGCGATAACCACCTTCCACTCGTTCGTACGCGCTTCAGCCTCGGCGGCGGCGGCAACGCGTTTTGCATCGTCGAGTGTCAGGATGGGTTTGTTCGCCATGATTACTTGCCTAGTACGCGGAATACCTGGTCACGGATGCTTTCCACGCTGCCAACGCCGGGGACATGCAAGACTTTAGGAGCCTTTGCATCGCCGGTTTTTGACCATGCCGTGTAGTATTCAACCAGTGGTTTGGTTTGTTCGTGGTAGACATTAAGGCGCTTGACGACGGTGTCTTCGGTATCGTCCGGGCGCTGCACCAGGTCTTCACCGGTAACGTCGTCCTTGCCAGCCACTTTGGGAGGATTGAACACCACGTGATAGGAGCGGCCGGATGCCGGATGAACGCGGCGGCCACTCATGCGTTGGACGATCTCTTTGTCGGCCACGTCGATCTCTACTACGTAGTCAATGCGGATGTCCGCGTCTTTCATGGCTTGGGCTTGCGGTATGGTGCGCGGGAAACCGTCAAACAGGAATCCCTTTGCGCAATCCGCTTCCTTGATGCGTTCTTTCACCAGATTGATGATGATGTCGTCGGACACCAGTCCGCCCGCATCCATGATCTTCTTGGCGGCTACACCCAGCGGCGTGCCGGCTTTGACCGCAGCACGCAGCATGTCGCCGGTGGAAATTTGCGGGATGCCGAATTTTTCTTTGATGTAATTAGCCTGTGTACCTTTACCTGCGCCGGGTGCTCCTAACAAAATCATTTTCATTGCTGTATTCCCTTTCGATTAAATCCATTTTTTATGAATCGGTGAAAAGACGACGTACAACCTGTAAATCTTGTTCAGTATCTACACCACTGGGTGGTGCTTGATCGGTCTTAACCATGCCAATCTTGTAGCCATGATACAACGCTCGCAGTTGTTCCAGTGATTCAATTTGCTCGATGGGGGCGGGAGTGAGTTGGCCGAAAATGCGCAGAAAGCTCGTGCGATAGGCATAGATGCCGACGTGACGGAGCACATTGACGTCTTTTGGTAACGGCTGGTTGTTTGCATAGGCATCGCGCGGCCACGGGATGGGAGCGCGGCTGAAGTACAGCGCGTTGGTATTCTTGTCCAGCACCACTTTCACGATATTCGGATTGCGCATGGATGCTTCGTCGTGGATGGGGTGGCAAGCTGTAGCAATGGCGCATTCAGTATGGTCGTTCAGATGCTGCGCCACGGAGTTGATGAGCTGGGGAGGGATCAGCGGTTCATCGCCTTGCACATTGACCACGATGGTTTCATCGGACCAGCCTTGCTGAGTCGCCACTTCGGCGATCCGGTCGGTGCCGCTGGCGTGGTCGGCACGTGTCATGCAAGCCTGAAAACCATGTTCCTGCGCAACTGCCACGATAGGCAGGTGATCCGTGGCGATGATGATCTGCTGTGCGCCACTGCGAGCGGCCTGTTCTGCAACGCGAATCACCATCGGTTTTCCGCCGATATCCAGCAGCGGTTTTCCGGGCAGGCGGGTGGAGGCAAAGCGGGCCGGGATGACGACCTTGAATTCAGACATCAAAGTGCTTCGGCTTCTGTTGAAGTGAGCTCGCGGGCTTCGTCAGCCAGCATGACCGGAATACCGTCCTTGATGGCAAATGCCAGGCGGTCTGCTTTGCAGATCAGTTCTTGTTCGGCCTTGTGATAGATCAGCGGGGATTTGCACAGCGGGCAAACCAGTATGTCGAGAAGTTTTGCGTCCATTACGGCGTGACCTTTTCTGTGATGAGTTGGGCAAGAGCCGGGCTGACTTGCGCATCCACGCGCAGCACCCAGCACTTTTCTGTGGCGAACGCGGAACATTTTACCGCATCTTTTTCCGTCATGAGTATCGCATTCGCGTCTTCAAAGGCGATATCGGCTGCTGTGTAACGATGGTGATCGGGGAAGGCATGATGCCGGATTGCCAGGCCGAGATGTTCCAGGTGCGAGAAGAAACGCTGCGGATGCCCGATGCCGGCAATCGCGTGCAAATGCTGTCCGGCGAAACCGCTGGCTGGCATGACGATCTCCGGATTGAGCAGGTTGTAAAAGAGCGAGCCATTCAGGCTCATGGCGAATTCGCCATCGCCTGCCTGACCGCCGTTGACCACGATCGCATCTACCTTGCGCAAGCGGGACACTGGCTCCCGCAGCGGCCCCGCGGGTAGCAGCAGGCCGTTGCCAAAACGCCGTGCGCCATCGATCACGACGATCTCGGCATCGCGTTGCAGGCGATAGTGCTGCAAGCCATCGTCGCTCAGGATGATGTCGCACTCGGGGTGCATCTGCAGCAAAGCCCGGGCTGCAGCCGGCCGGTCGTGGCCTATCCACACGGGGCATAACGCACGTTGGGCCATCAACAGCGGTTCATCTCCGACTTCGTCGGCATCGTCGTCGATGGAGACTTCATGGGTCGTTCGTTGCTGCCTGGTGGTTTTTGTATAGCCCCGGCTGACAATGCCGGGGTGCCAGCCGTTGTCGATCAGTTGCTGCGCCAGCCATAGCGTAAGGGGCGTTTTGCCGGTCCCGCCAACGCTGATGTTGCCGACAATGACCACGGGGACGGACAATTTGACTGAAGCCAGCATCCCGCTGCGGTAGAGCTGGCGACGGAGTGCTGCGAGAAGCCGAAAAATCAGGCTGACAGGAAAGAGCAACAGGTGAAGCGGCGAAAGACGGTACCAGTGGTGTTGCAGCCGCTCCATGCCGGTCGGTTATTTGCTCTGGTTCTGCGTGGTAAAGGTGATGCGTCCGAAACCGGCGATGCGCGCGGCTTCCATGATGTTGATAACCGACTGGTGCGTGGCCTTGCCGTCGGCATTGATGACGATGGTCGGGTCAGTCTGATTGCCTGCAGCCTTGCGCAAGACCTCGGCAAAATCGGCTACATCCTTGAAGGCAGCGCGCGTGCTGTTCACGGCATAGTGTTCCGAAGCATCGACTGCCACGTTGATCGGTTTTCCCGATGACGAGGTTTCCTCGCCGGAAGCCTGCGGCAAATTGATCTGCAAGTGCGCGAAATTGGAGTAGCTGGTGGTGACCATCAGGAAGATCAGGATCACCAGCAGCACGTCTATCATCGGGATCAGGTTGATCTCGGGCTCATCACGGGTTTGTCCGCGCCGGAAATTCATGGTTTGCACGCCTTTATTTACGTTCGCCGTGCACGATTTCGACCAGCTTGATCGCCTGCTGTTCCATCTCGATCGTAAGGCTGGTCACTTGGGCGCGGAAGTGGCGATAGGCGATCATGCTGGGAATGGCAACGATCAGGCCGAATGCGGTGTTGTACAAGGCGACCGAGATGCCGTGCGCCAATTCGGTTGGCGCGGCACCACCGGCATTTTGCGAACCGAAGATCTCGATCATGCCGATCACCGTGCCGAACAGGCCCAGCAGGGGGCTGATGGAGGCGATGGTTCCCAGCGTGGTGAGAAAACGTTCGAGATCGTGCGCCGCACTGCGCCCGGCCTCTTCGATGGACTCCTTCATCACTTCAGGGGTGCTTTTGATGTTTTTCAGTCCTGCCGAAAATATCTTGCCCAGCGGCGAGCCTTCGCTCAGCTTGGTCAGCATCTGCTGGCTGACGCCACGCTGCTTGAGTTCCTGCACCACCTCGTCCAGCAGGGCGGGAGGTGCGATCTTTTTACTGCGCAGGAAAAGTGCTCGTTCGGTGATGAGTGTGACAGCGACCAGGGATGCGATGATGAGTAACCAGATCGGCCAACCGGCCGCTTCAATGAGTGTGAACACGCAAACGTCTCCAGGAAATTATGCTTGAATTCGAAGGCGGCACTGTATCTTGTAGGCCATGTTTGAGCAAGGTGGAAGAGGGCGCTTTGCGCTAACTCATCGTTGCATAAGTGATTTGTTTCCTTATGCACAAAAACTGTGGATAACTTTGTGCATGAATATCCGGAGCAGTTGCCGAAACCCTAGTGCTGTCGCCGTTCTGGGGCAATCGCTCAAAAAATGCACCGCAACAAATCCATTTAAAAACAATGTGATATCGTAAGTTGCGATTGCCGCAGTTCGTCAGCTTGGCGGGAAGCGGCGAATTTGCTTGAGTTGTGGATTGAAATGAATTGTCAATATGCCATTTGGCCTATTTTTCGGATGCTTGCCGAATGGTCGAAGTGAGCGATGGATCATGGCAAGTTGACCGGGAATGGCGTTTCGTGGAGCATGCCGGGGCGAAATTTCTTTGCAATATTTCCAACGTCGACCAGAAAAAAGGATATCAATCATGAAGGTGAAATATTTTTCCGCATTACTGCTCGCCATGTTTGTTAACGCCGCACACGCGGGACTCATGGATGACCTGAACAAGTCCGCCGGTGGCAATCTGGAAGAGAAGGTAAAGAATCAAGCCAGAGATAAAGCCAAGTCAGCAGGCAATAAAAAGATCGCCGCGCAAGTCAACAAGAGGCTGCTGACCGAGGCACGGAAGAACCAGTGTTCATTCAAGAGCGGGACGGATGTGCTTGAAGCTGGCTGCGGCCAGAAATCCAAGAAATTGGCAAACGTCATCATCGACGTAAAGAAGACCCTGCAATCGCAAGGGCAGACCGGATTCAAGTTCATCGTTTCGGGTCACACGGATTCGTCCGGAGATGCAGCCAAGAACAAGGAACTTTCGGAGCGTCGTGCGAAAGTGATGGTGAAGGAGCTGGTTGCCAATGGAGTGAATGCGGATGATATCGAAGCCGTTGGAATGGGCTCCGAGCAAAGGCTGGTGAAGCCGGACGACACCCCTGCAAAGAAGGCGAAGAACCGCCGTTACGAGGTTCAGGTACGTTTCTGACCGTCGCTGGAGCGGAGAGGCGGCACGGCCCGTCAAGGGCGTGCCGCTTTTTATATTGAGGAACCCTATGGCAATTGAAAACAATCGCGTGAGCTCGGTACGAGAGCTGAATCTTGCAGCCAAGCAGCTGATAGAGAGTGGCTTGCCGTTGCTGTGGGTCCGCGGTGAAATCTCCAATTTTGTCAGCGCCGCTTCGGGGCATTGGTATTTTTCTCTCAAAGATGACCAGGCGCAGGTGCGTTGCGTGATGTTCCGTCACAAAAGCCAGTACCTGGATTTCAAACCGGCGAATGGCATGCAGGTGGAGGTGCTGGCGCTGGCGACACTGTATGAAGCGCGCGGGGATTTCCAGCTGACACTGGAGAAAATGCGCCCGGCCGGATTGGGGGCGTTGTTTGAGGCATTCGAGCGATTGAAGGCCAAGCTGGAAGGCGAGGGACTTTTTGATGCCGGGCGCAAGCGCGATTTGCCGCTTTTGCCGCGCCAGATCGGTATCGTGACATCGCCACAGGCGGCTGCCTTGCGCGACGTGTTGCGTACGCTGGCAAACCGCATGCCAAGCGTTCCGGTTTTGTTATACCCCACGCCAGTACAGGGGGAGGGCGCAGCACAGAAAATTGCCCAGGCGATCAGAACAGCGAGTCAGCGCGCCGAATGCGACGTGCTCATCGTGTGTCGCGGCGGCGGGAGTATCGAAGATCTGTGGGCGTTCAATGAAGAGGTGGTGGCGCGCGCCATCGCGGCCAGCCATATTCCCGTGGTGAGCGGGGTGGGGCACGAGACCGATTTCACCATCGCCGATTTCGTGGCCGACCTGCGTGCGGCAACCCCGACCGCGGCAGCGCAGGCGGTGGTACCGGATCGCCAGGAATTACGGCAGAGCCTGGCGCGGCATCGTCAGCATTTGAAACGGGCAATCTTGCGCCAGTTCGAGCAGCGCATGCAGCAAGTGGATTTCCTGCAACGGCGGCTGACGCATCCTGCACAACGCATCCGGCAGCAGGCTGAGCGCTTGAACGCAGCGCAACAACGCATGCGACTGGCCCTTGCCTACGCCGTGCAGCGCCAGCAAGGGCGCTGGAGCGGATTGTGGCAGCGACTGCGCGGGCAGCGCCCCGGCATCTTGCGCATGCAGGAGCAGCAGGAACACCATGCGCGGCGGATCAAGGCGGCGATACACCACCTGTTGGACCGGCATGAGGCGCGGCTTGCCGCATTGCACCAGCATTTGCAGCATCTCGATCCGCAGCAGGTGCTGGCACGCGGCTACAGCATGGTACGCGATGCACAAGGCAACATCGTGGTGAGCAGCAAACACATCGCTTTGGGAGACAACCTGGACATCACCTTCGCACAGGGAGGCGCACGTGCCGTGGTTCAGGAAAAACGCGAGCCGAGGGCGGCCAAAAACGAGAATCTCGCGTAGCGCCCAACTGTATCCCTCGCCCTTGGGAGAGGGGCCGGGGGAGAGGGAAACGATCATGGTGCAGACAATTCAATATCATGTGCCCGTGCCATGATCGTTAGGTTAAAATCCGCGCCTGCTTTCAAAGTGCCCCGATTGTTTTAATTATGACGAAAGACATTTCCCGACGCGGGTTGCTGCTGTTGCTGCTGGCACTCGTGCTCATCTGGTTCGGCAATCTCGAGTATCGCAAACTCATCCGCCCGGACGAAGGCCGCTACGCCGAGATCCCGCGCGAGATGGTGGTAAGCGGTGACTGGACGACTCCCCGCCTGAATGAACTGAAGTACTTCGAGAAACCCCCGTTGCAATACTGGGCCACTGCTGTGGCCTACGAGGTGTTCGGCGAACATCAATGGACGTCTCGTCTGTGGACGGCGCTGACAGGATTTGCCGGCATCCTGCTGGCGTGGTTTGCCGGGACACGCCTGTTTGGGCGCGAGGCGGGCATCTACGCGGCGTTGCTGCTAGGCAGCAGCATGCTTTACGCGATGATGGCGCACATCAACACGCTGGACATGGGTGTGACCTTCTTCATCACGCTCGGCATTTTTTCCCTGCTCCTTGCGCAAAAAGAAGGCCATGAGGCGCAGCGCCGTAACTGGATGTTGCTGGCCTGGGCTGGATTGGCGCTGTCGGTGTTGAGCAAAGGGTTGATGGGCTTGGTTCTGCCGGGCGCGGCATTGTTCCTGTACTCGGTGTTCAATCGCGATATCAAGATATGGAAGCGCATGCACTGGGTCAGCGGGCTGCTGGTGTTCTTCCTGATCGCCACCCCCTGGTTCGTGCTGGTCATGCGCGCCAATCCCGAGTTCTTCCATTTCTTCTTCATTCACGAACACCTGGAGCGCTTCACTACCAAAGTGCACGGGCGCTTCCAGCCTTGGTACTACTTCGTGCCGATCCTGTTGCTGGGCATGTTGCCCTGGACGCTGCTGATGTTCGATGCGCTGTTGCGTTCCTGGCGCGGCAATGGGCAGAAGCTGAAAGAATTCAGCGCCGCGCGTTTCCTGCTGGTGTGGACGGTGTTCATCTATGCGTTCTTTTCGATCTCCGATTCCAAGTTGCCGTCGTATCTGTTGCCGATGTTCCCTTCGCTGGCGCTGTTGATGGGCAAACAAATCGCCGAGATGAATGCGCGCCGCCTGTTCTGGCTGACAGTCCCGGTGCTGGCGGTGGTTGCCATACTACTTGCAGTCATTCCTTTCGCGGCCAGCGAGTCGGCGGACACACCGTTGCAACACCAGATGTACAGCAATTACTCGGTGTGGCTGTTGGTCGCAGCGGCACTCTGGCTTGTCGGCACGGTGGCGGCATTGTGGTCGCTGCGCCGTGACAACAAAATGGCGGCGGTCATCGTGCTGGCATTCTCTTCGCTCACGGCCTCGCAGCTGGCAACCTCGGGCTACAACACTATCGCCCCGGAGCGTTCCAGCTATATCCTTGCCGATGCGATCAGGCCGCTGATCAAGCCAGGTGTGCCGTTCTATTCCGTGATGTGCTACGAGCAGACTTTGCCTTTTTACCTCAAGCGCACATTCACCCTGGTGGATTTCCAGGACGAGATGGCGTTTGGCATTCAGATGGAGCCGGAACGCTGGATACCGACGGTAGATCAGCTGGCAAAACGGTGGAGTACGCAATCGGAAGCCTATGCAATCTTGCCGACGCCATCGCTGCCTATCCTTCAGCAGCAAGGAATGGCGATGAAAGAAATATACCGTGACGAACAATATGTGGTGGTGAGTAAACCATGAACCTGGTCAGTTTTAGCTTGATCTTTACCGGCGTGATGCTGAACGCCGCCGCACAGATTCTGATGAAGGCCGGCACCAATGCCATCGGCCATTTCGAATTCAGTGCAGCCAACATCCTGCCCATCGGCTGGAAGCTGGCAACCGAGTGGCACATCATCACCGCCCTGTTCTGCTACGGCATCAGCGTGGTGGTCTGGATCCTGGCGTTGTCGCGGGTGCCGGTCAGCATCGCGTTTCCGATGCTGTCCATGGCCTATGTGGTCAATGCCCTGGCCGCGTATTACCTGCTGGGCGAACCTTTCAGCACCACCAAACTGGTGGGCATGGCGGTCATCATCGTCGGCGTCATCATCATTTCGAGAGCTTAAGCATGAGCGAATTCCTGCCGTTCACCCGTCCCTACATCGATGAAGCCGCCATCGCCGCCGTTGGCGACGTGCTGCGTTCAGGCTGGATCACCTCCGGCCCCAAGGTGCAGGAGTTCGAGAAGCAGCTTTCCGCCTATTTCGGCGGCCGTCCGGTGCGTACCTTCAACTCCGGCACCTGCACCATGGAGATCGCGCTGCGCATCGCCGGCATCGGCCCCGGCGATGAAGTCATCACCACGCCGATCTCCTGGGTGGCGACCTCGAACGTCATCATCGAAGTCGGCGCGACGCCGGTGTTCGCGGATATCGACCCGATCACCCGCAACATCGATCTGGACAAAGTCGAGGCGGCCATCACCCCCAGGACCCGCGCCATCATCCCGGTCGATCTGTCCGGCCTGCCGGTGGATCGCGACCGGCTGTACGCCATTGCCGCAAAACACAAGCTGCGCGTGGTGGAGGACGCTGCGCAAGCGCTCGGCTCGCTGTGGAACGGCAAGTGCATCGGCAGCTTCGGCGATTTCGTGTCGTTCAGTTTCCAGGCCAACAAGAACCTCACCACCACGGAAGGCGGCTGCCTGGTGCTGAACAACGACGAGGAGGCGCGCCTGGCGGAGAAGTACCGCCTGCAGGGCGTGACACGCAGCGGTTTCGACGGCATGGACGTGGACGTGCTGGGCGGCAAGTACAACATGACCGACGTCGCGGCAGTCATCGGCCTGAACCAGCTGCCGCAACTCCCGGCCATCACGGCGCGCCGCCATGCCCTGGCCAAACACTACTTTGCGACATTCGGCGCAGACTTCGAAAAGCAGAGCGGCGTGCAGCTGCCGGTGCAGGATTTTCGGAACACCAACTGGCACATGTTCGAGATCGTGTTGCCGCAGGGCGTGGTGCGCGCCGAATTCATGGAAAAGATGAAAGCACGCAACATCGGCTGCGGCGTGCATTACCCGCCGATCCACCTGTTCCAGATGTACCGCGCGCGCGGCTTCAAGGAAGGCATGTTCCCCGTGGCCGAAAGCGTGGGGCGGCGCATCGTCACGCTGCCGCTGTTCCCCAGGATGAGCGAAGCGGATGTGGAGCGAGTGGTTGCGGCTGTGCGTGAGGTTCTGGCCGTTTAAGCCGGCGTTTAGTGCTTCGTTGCCTGTGTCGATTCACGACAGCTCTTGTATTCGGCCGACTCGATGTTGACCTCTCCGCTTTTTGCAGTAGTTTCCAGCGCCTCCAGCACCTGGAAGCTGGCCGCTTCCATTTCGGAGATGGACTCCAGCCCTTGCTTGTAGCGCCCGTCGCAGTAGTGCGTGACGGCGTCGACCCCGTAGTGATGGAACCGCTTGTGCGGTTCTTCCATTTCGCTGAAGCCACGCAAAGCTGAAAAACACTGGCTTCCTTCCCCTTCGTAATACCATTTGCCCAGTCGACAGCTGGTATGGCTGGAAAATTCTTCCGGCTTCTTCGGCGAAAGCCCCAGAAAGACTTTGTATATCTCGAACTTGAAGACCAGATGGTCCACTTTTGCGATCTCGATGAAAGTGCGCAGTGCCGTCGTGCCGATTGCAGTCTTCATCTGGACGGTGACCTGCATCAGCTCTTTCATGCTGTCGACGGCTTGCTGTCCGTCTTTATGGAATTGCTCGGCCTGTTGCGGGCTGACTTCCACCAGCGCCTTGACATCCGAAGCCTCCTTTTGAATCGAGCCGACCAGCTGGGAGATCTCGCTGGTGGCAGTTGTGGTCCGTTCGGCCAGTTTGCGCACTTCATCGGCGACTACCGCGAAGCCGCGGCCCTGTTCGCCCGCCCGGGCGGCCTCGATGGCGGCATTCAGGGCCAACAGATTGGTCTGGTCGGCGATCTCCTTGATCAATTTGACGATGCCGCTGATCTGGCCGGTGCGTTCATTGAGGTGATCTACGCTGGCTGCCGTTTCGACGGTCTTTTCGGACATCTTCTGGAGATTGCTGGAAATGCGCTCCACCGACGCTAGATTCAGGCTCAGTGCGCCTGTGGTTTCGCCGATCTGTTCGTTCTCATGCTTCATGTTTTGAGCCAGGGTCGCCAGCGAAGCCTGAACTTCTTTGGCGGAATCGCCATATGAATCCATGTGCTTGAACAATTCGTTGTGCATCATGATCAATTCGGAAGTGTTATTGAATTCCGAAATGACAGATTCGTGTTGCTGCTGCAGAGTGATGACGTTGCTTTCGCGCTCGTTGAGCAATTGTTCAAAATCTCGCAGTTTTTCTTTTAATACAGCGACTTCCTGCTTGTATCCGTTATGGAACATGGTTGACTTCCTTGCGTAGTGGTTCGAAGCGGATTCATAGCCGGATATCGCTCCCCAGCGAAACCCGACTGCGGCTATGGGTACTGTACGGATTCTATCGACTATGGTTGGGTAAAGTTAATATGCCGAAAGGTCTAGATAACTGCCTATGCCTGCCTTTTGGCTGTAAGCGTGGTTGTCAGGCCGGATTTCGCTAACCTCATGCTCTGCGGTAGAATGCCGCCCTTATGAGCACACCCCAACTTTCCGTCGTCATCCCCGTCTATAACGAAGAACAGGGCCTGCAATCCTTGTTCGACCGCCTGTACCCCGCGCTGGACAAGCTCGGCATCGGCTACGAGATCGTGTTCGTCAACGATGGCAGCCGCGATCGTTCCGCCGCCATCCTGCGCGAACAGTTCCAGAAACGCCCGGATGTGACCCGTGTGGTGCTGTTCAACGGCAATTTCGGCCAGCACATGGCGATCATGGCCGGTTTCGAGCAATGCCGCGGCCAGCGCGTGGTGACGCTGGATGCCGACCTGCAGAACCCGCCGGAAGACACCGGCCTGCTGCTGGCCAAGATGGACGAGGGCCACGATTACGTCGGCTCCATCCGCCGCCAGCGCAACGACAGCTGGTGGCGCCATGTCGCCTCGCGCGCCATGAACGGCCTGCGCGAAAAGATCACCCGCATCAAGATGACCGACCAGGGCTGCATGTTCCGCGCCTACGACCGCAACATCATCGACGCGATCAACAGCTGCAAGGAAGTCAACACCTTCATTCCGGCGCTGGCCTACAGCTTTGCGCGCAACCCGGCCGAAGTGGTGGTGGGGCACGAGGAACGCGCGGCCGGCGAATCGAAATATTCGATGTACAGCCTGATCCGCCTGAATTTCGACCTGATGACCAGCTTCTCGCTGGTGCCGCTGCAGATGTTCTCCATGCTGGGGATGCTGATCTCGGTGTTCTCGGGGCTGTTCTTCGTATTCCTGGCGATACGCCGTCTGGTGATCGGTCCCGAGGCAGAAGGCCTGTTCACCCTGTTCGCGCTGATGTTCTTCCTGATCGGCATCGCGCTGTTCGGCATCGGTCTGCTGGGCGAATACATCGGCCGTATCTACCAGCAAGTGCGCCATCGTCCGCGTTACCTGGTCGAGGCGGTGCTGGAACAACAGGAAAGCGACAAGCCGAAGCGCACCCGCAAGCCCAAGACTGCGGCCGAACCGGCCACCGACCTGTTCGCGGACGGCGAGGAATGAGCCAGCGCCGTCGTCTTTGCCTACCATAACGTAGGCGTCCGCTGCCTGAATGTCCTGCTGGCGCACGGCGTGGATGTGGCGCTGGTGGTGACGCACCGCGACAACCCGAAAGAGACCATCTGGTTCGAGAGCGTGCAGAAGCTGGCCGAGTTGCATGGCATCCCGACCATCACGCCGGACAACCCGAACGTGCCGGAAGTGGTGGAGCAGATACGCGCCTTGCAGCCGGATTTCTTCTTCTCGTTCTACTACCGCGAGATGCTGAAAGCGCCGCTGCTGGCGATTCCGAAGCGCGGTGCGCTGAACATGCACGGCTCGCTGCTGCCGAAATACCGCGGACGCGTGCCGGTGAATTGGGCGATAATCCGCGGCGAAACGGAAACCGGCGCGACGCTGCACTACATGACCGAGAAGCCGGACAACGGCGACATCGTGGCGCAGCAGGCGGTGCCGATCCTGCCCAACGATACGGCGCATGAAGTGTTCCAGAAGGTGACGGTCGCGGCCGAGATGGCGCTGAACGATGTGCTGCCCGCGCTGCTGGCGGGCAAGGCGCAGGCGGTGAAGCAGGATCTGAGCAAGGGCGCCTATTTCGGCGGGCGCAAGGCGGAAGACGGCATCATCGACTGGTCGCAGTCGGCACTGGAGATACACAACCTGGTGCGCGCGGTGGCGCCGCCGTATCCCGGTGCGATGACGCAGGTGATGGGCAAGCCCATGCGCATCCTGCAGACGCTGGTAAGCAAAGATGCTGCGGCCGGCAAAGAACATCCCGCCTTCCAGGTAAAGGAAGGCAAGGCTTATGCGACTGCGGCAGCGGAGTGTTGCGCGTGGTGCGTTTCGAACTGGATGGTGTTGAGATGAACGCGGCGGAGTTCGCGGTGAAGTACGGCACGGGGAAATTTGAATTCAATCATTGAGGAAAAAGAAATGAAGAAAGTCCTGATCCTGGGTGTGAACGGTTTCATCGGTCACCATCTGTCCAACCGCATCCTGGCCACCACCGACTGGGAAGTCTATGGCATGGACATGAGCACCGACCGCATCACCGACCTGATCGGCAAGCCGCGCTTCCACTTCTTCGAAGGCGACATCACCATCAACAAGGAATGGGTCGAGTACCACGTCAAGAAGTGCGACGTGATCCTGCCGCTGGTCGCCATCGCCACTCCGGCCACCTACGTCAAGGCGCCGCTGCGCGTGTTCGAACTGGACTTCGAAGCCAACCTGCCCATCGTGCGCGCCTGCGTGAAGTACAACAAGCACCTGGTGTTCCCGTCCACCTCCGAAGTCTACGGCATGTGCCACGACGAAGAATTCGACCCGGACAACTCCGAACTGATCTGCGGCCCGATCAACAAGCCGCGCTGGATCTACTCCAACTCCAAGCAGCTGATGGACCGCGTGATCTGGGGCTACGGCATGCAGGACAACCTGAACTTCACCCTGTTCCGTCCGTTCAACTGGATCGGTGCCGGTCTGGATTCCATCAATACACCGAAGGAAGGCAGCTCGCGCGTGGTGACCCAGTTCCTCGGCCACATCATCCGCGGCAACAACATCAGCCTGGTCGACGGCGGCCACCAGAAACGCGCCTTCACCTACATCGACGACGGCATCGACGCGCTGATGAAGATCATCGACAACAAGAACGGCGTCGCCACCGGCAAGATCTACAACATCGGCAACCCGACCAACAACCACTCCATCCGCGACCTGGCCGACATGATGATGAAGCTGGCCGCCGAGTATCCCGAGTACCGCGATTCCGCCAAGAAGGTGAAGATCGTCGAAACCACCTCCGACGCCTACTACGGCAAGGGCTACCAGGACGTGCAGAACCGCGTGCCGAAGATCACCAACACCTGCGAAGAACTGGGCTGGAAGCCGACCACCACCATGCCGGACACCCTGCGCAAGATCTTCGACGCCTACCGCACCCAGATCGCCGAAGCACGCGGCCTGGTCGACTAATAGCAGGATCGGAGATACAGGAGTAGGCGAGCGCTGCGCTGCTGATCTCGTGCAATCCGAATCCCGTATTCCTGATTCATGAAACAAATCGCCCTCAAGATCGATGTGGACACCTATCGCGGCACCCGCGAAGGCGTGCCGCGTCTGGTGGAAGTGCTGCAACGCCACCATGCGCAAGCCAGCTTCTATTTCTCCCTGGGCCCGGACCACACCGGACGTGCCATCAAGCGGGTATTTCGCCCGGGATTCATGAAGAAGGTATCGCGCACCTCGGTGGTCGAGCATTACGGTTTCAAGACGCTGCTGTACGGCACGTTGCTGCCGGGGCCGGACATCGGGCGCAATTGCGCCGACATCATGCGCTCCGTGCGCGACGCCGGTTTCGAAGTCGGCATCCATTGCTACGACCACATCCGCTGGCAGGATCATGTGGCGAGCAAGGATGCCAAGTGGACGCAGCGCGAGATGCAGCGCGCGGTCGAACGTTTCACCGAGATATTCGGCGAGGCGCCCAAGGCCATGCGGCGGCAGGTTGGCAGACCAACCGCTACGGCCTGCGCCTGACGCAGAGTCTGGGGTTCGACTACAGCTCCGATACGCGCGGCACGCAGGCCGTTCATCCCGACCTGGGATGCGGAGATCATCGCCTGCCCGCAATTGCCGACCACCTTGCCGACGCTGGACGAACTCATCGGCCGCGACGGCATCACCATCGAGAACGTCGCGCAGCACCTGCTGGAGATCACCCGAACCTTCCGCAAAACGGCCATGTCTATACCCTGCATGCCGAGCTGGAAGGGCAGAAGTGGATGCCGATCTTCGAGCAACTGCTGCAAGGCTGGCACGAGCAAGGCTACGAACTGGTCTCGATGCGCCAATACCTGCAAGGATTCAAGGTTGCCGATCTGCCGCGATGTGAAGTCAAACCGGGAACGGTCGAAGGCCGGAGCGGCACACTGGCAGTGCAAAGCTGAATTACTAAAGATTTCTTCAAAAATGCCGTAAACTCCTCGAGTAGCACGCACAGGAGGGCAAGGTCATGCAACAAGCAGAACGTCACAGGACTGGATGGTTGGGTCGATTTCCTGACCAGGTCGGATCTTCCCGTGCTCAAGCAAACTGCGCGCGATCTGGCCGAGCTGCATGAAGACCAGAACAAACTCAGTGCACGCGGTGTCGCCCAGGTGATCGCGGTCGATCCGATGATGACCGTCAAGCTGCTGCGCTACCTCCAGCAACATAAACATCGCAGCCAGACCAGTGAAGTCGCGCTGGTCGAGCAGGCGCTCATCATGCTCGGCGTCGAAGCCTTCTTCACCAAGATTCCGGCACAACCTTTGGTTCAGGATGTCCTGCAGGGGCAAATGGAAGCGCTCATTCAGCTGCTGCATGTGCTGCACCGCGCACACCGGGCCTCCGAATATGCCTATGACTGGGCCGTGCGCCTGAGCGACCTGCATTACGAAGATGTGCGCATCGCCGCATTGCTGCACGACCTGGCGGAAATTCTGATGTGGAGTTTCGCGCCGCAAAAGATGATGCAAATACGAACCATGCAGCAACAGGACAAGACACTGCGCAGCCGCGCCGTGCAAGAAGCAGGTATTCGGTTTTGCGCTGGGCGATCTGCAAAAGGCTTTGGTCCAGCAATGGGAACTGCCGGAACTGCTGCTGACGCTGATGGACGACGAGAACGCCCAGAAACCGCGTGTGCGCAATGTTCATTGGCAGTCAATCTGGCACGCCATTCGGCCAACGGCTGGGACGACGCGGCGCTGCCGGACGATTACACAGGACATCGGCGAATTGTTGCGCATGCCAGCCGAGCAAGTGATGGTGATGCTCGGTGTCGACGCCGGCACCATCTGCGACCTGACCAAGCCGCACGAATAAGGCGGCCGCCGCAAACAGTCAGACCTTCTTCAGCGCGCGCTCGATCTTGCCATCCGCCTCGGCGGCCAACGCCGTCAACTTGGCATCCCCCAAAATTTTCATCATGCCGCTCGGTTTGGCGAATTCGACCGACACCTTGCCGGGCGCGATCTCGCGGATCACCGCGTTGCACGGCAACAGGCTGGCCACATCGCTGTTCGCGGTATAAGCCTCGTAGGCAAGATTGGGATTGCACGCGCCGAGGATCACCGTCGGAATGATGTCCTTGTCCGTCTTTTCCTTGATCTTGCTGTGCATGTCGATGCGGGTGAGGATGCCGAAGCCCTCGGCCGCCAATGCCTTGGTGGCGCGTTCGATGGCATGGTCAAAGGTGTCGGTGACCTCGCGTTTGAAATTGATGGCGTTCATGGGTTGCTCCTTCCTGATTCAGGGGTTGAGACGCCGTTTTGCTGCCAAACTTAGGACAGACGTCTGCCAATGGTTCGGTGCAGGCAATCCACCTCGATTTGTCCGGCATGCTGCGCAGCCAGGTGAGCTGGCGTTTTGCCAGTTGCCGCGTGGCGGCGATGCCTTTCTCCAGCAATTCCGCTTCGCTGATCTCGCCTTCCTGGTATTCCCACGCCTGCCGGTAGCCGACGCAGCGCATCGAAGTCATGTCGCGGTGCAGCGGGTATTTCTGGCGCAGCATCTTGCAGTTCATCCAGCAGGCCATCCTTCAGCATCTGCTGGAAGCGCACCGCGATGCGCTGGTGCAGCACGGCGCGGTCGGAAGGGATAAGCGCGATGGGCAGAATCTGGTATGGCAGGTCATCCGCCATTTGACTCCCTCTCCCTCCGGGAGAGGGTTGGGGTGAGGGAGAGTTCTTGATCAACTCCGACATCGGCTTGCCCGCAGACAAGGTAGATCTCCATCGCCCGCTGGATGCGCTGCGTATCGGTGCTATGCAGACGCGCGGCAGTTTCGGCATCCACCTTCGCCAGTTCGGCATGCAGATGTTCGATGCCATGCTGCGCGATCTGCGCATCCAGTTTTGCGCGCATCTCGCGCATCGGCCTGCGGCAGCGGGCTCAACCCTTCGCGCAGCGCCTTGAAGTACAGCATGGTGCCGCCCACCAGCAGTGGTACCTTGCCACGCGCGGTGATGTCCGCCATCAGGCGCAGCGCATCGTGGCGAAACGCGGCGGCGGAATAGGCTTCGGTCGGGTCGATGATGTCGATGAGGTGATGCGGCGCGCGGGCGAGGGTGGCGGCGTCCGGCTTGGCCGTGCCGATATCCATGTCGCGGAACACCAGCGCCGAATCCACGCTGATGAGTTCCACCGGCAGGCGCTGCACCAGTTCCACCGCCACGCCGGTCTTGCCGCTGGCGGTGGGGCCCATCAGGAAGATGGCGGGAGGCAGGCGGTTCACGTCGCTAGCCATTCTTGCTCACGATGTGGGTGGGCGCGCCATCGATGCTGAACTGGTTCTTCTCCGCCCAATACTGCTTCAGCCCGTCTTCGCCTTTCTTGATCGCCCACTCGGACAGCGAACCGCGCTCTCCGGCATAGTCGAAGAAGGGGACGCCCATGCCGCAGGACGTCTGCACCAGATCGACAGTCAGGTCGAATATCTGCCTTGCGCCCGGTAACGGGTCGAACAAGGAGAAAAGCTCATTCCATTCCGGGTCGTTCCGGTGCACCGCTTTGGCGGTGCCGTAAAGGCGAAGGATCAACGGCGCACCCTCGAAGGCGCAGAACATGATCGTCATGCGCGGGTCTTGCTGCACATGCGCCGACGTTTCATTGCCGCTGCCCGTGACGTTGAGCCAGACGACCCTTGAGCGGCTCAAGACTCTGAAGGAATCCATGCCTTTGGGCGAGACATTCACCCGGCCGTTTGCAGCGGCCGTGCCGACAAAGAACATCTTCTGTGCCGAGATGAACTGGACGTCGCTGTCGCTGAGTTCGCTATATCGTTTTCCCATGATGCAGTTCCGGTTGAGGCGGGTTCATCTATGGTACAGGCTGGCGGGGTGAATGGCCTGTGTCATGCCAACGTCCGGTCGCGCGTCTCTTGCGCGAAGTAAGCCGCGGCCAAGCTGATCGTCGCCGCCACCGACACATACCCGCCCACCCAGGCGAGGCCGCCATGCTGCACCAGTTGCTGCGCGATGTAGGGCGCGAGCGAAGCACCGAGGATGCCGCCCAGGTTATAGGCCGTGCCTGCGCCGGTGTAGCGCACACGGGTCGGGAAAAGTTCCGGCAGCAGCGCGCCCATCGGCGCGAAGGTCGCACCCATCAGGAACAGCTCGATGGAAAGGAATGCCGTGATCAGCACGGGCGATCCGCTGTTCAACATCGGCTCCATCAGGAAGCCGGAGAGCAGCGCCAGCGAGCTGGCCGACGAGCAGCACCGGCCTGCGGCCATAGCGGTCGCCGGCCCAGGCGGCAAGCGGTGTAGCCGCCGCCATGAAGATGACCGCGATGCACAGCATGCCGAGGAATTGCGGGCGGGGGATCTTCAGCGTGGCGACGCCATAGGAGAGCGAGAACACCGTGGTGATGTAGAACAGCGCGTAGCACACCACCATCAGCAGTGCGCCCGTAATGACGGGCTTGGCGTGGTGCGCGAACAGTTGCACCAATGGAATCTTATTTCCCGTTCGTGCTGAGCTAGCATCCCCTCCCCCTTGCAGGGGGAGGGTTAGGGTGGGGGTAGAAGCTGCGGTGCTCACCTGACTCTACCCCCATCCCAGCCTTCCCCCTGCAAGGGGGAAGGAGGGGCTTGTTCCTGCATCGCCTTCAAAAACACCGGCGTCTCCGCTCAGCTTCATGCGCACATAAAGCCCCACCATCACCAGCACCGCACTGGCGAGGAAGGGCACACGCCAGCCCCAGGCGCGGAACTCCGCATCGTCTGAGCAGGTTGGAAAGCAGCAAAAAGCTGCCCACCGCAAAGAAGAACCCCACGGGTGGCCCCAGCTGCGGGAACATGCCGAACCAGCCGCGTTTGCCCTCGGGCGCATATTCCGCCGCCAGCAAAGCCGCGCCGCCCCATTCGCCGCCGAGGCCGATGCCCTGGCCGAAGCGCAGCAGGCACAGCAACGCAGGCGCAACCCAGCCGACCATCTCGTAACTCGGCAGCACGCCGATCAGCGTGGTGGAGATGCCCATCACCAGCAGCGATGCCACCAGCGTCGTCTTGCGCCCGATGCGGTCGCCGAAATGGCCGAACAGCAAAGCGCCGAACGGGCGCGCGAGGAAGGCGATGCCGAAGGTGAGGAAGGCGTTCAGCGCCTGCACCGCCGGGTCGCTGTTGGGGAAGAACACCGGGCCGATCACCATCGCCACGGCGAGGCCGTAGATGTAGAAATCGTAGAACTCGATGGCGGTGCCGATGAAGCTGGCGAAGGCGATGCGGGTGGTGGATAAGATGGGGATGTATGTTTTCAACGGTTTCTCAATCGGTTTACTGAATTTACATTTTCAGCGTGAATAAATCCCCAAAGGTGACACTCATCACTAGAGTGACTCACGTGCCAATACTCGGCATCACCTTGGAGCCCAAGAACACGATAATCAGTGTCAATGCGATGATTCCTGGCGGGGTTGTGCTAGTTATTGTTGATGTCTTGTCGGCTTTCTCAAATACAGGAACGCACTCAGTGCGCAAATCAAGGTAGTAACGTCCAGATGTGGCCGACTCCGCCTTTCTGGCGGTATGCAATCCGAGAATAACGTCTACTGTCGTAGAAAATATGTACTCAATTTTGTCAGCTAATAACTCTTTGTCTAACTTATCAAAGTCTTCCTTTACAAATTCCATGTCTTATCGTTCAGACTTACGATACACCTCCGGTGTAAGACGCCACAGATTCCAATACGCAGTTGGGTCAATACCAGCCTTTAATAGTCCTTGATCTAATTTACTGTGGTCGAGAACTACAAAATCAGTTGGGTCGTTAACGTTTTCGTCGATATATTTTTTGTTCCTCGCGAAATATGGAGCAAAGCTATATCCACTTAAGGCATTGAGAGGCTGACCATCCTCAAATTCGCAATGTCGTACATCCATTCAATTTCAAGATAAAGTGCTTTTCGACACGCTATCGAACACGCGGGATAGTCGCCAGCCTCAAGGGCAGCTTTAGCCTCCAAAAGAACATTTTTTGAATCTCGATCTTATCGTTGA
>CAVTMV010000003.1:0-18254 GCA_963735945.1 uncultured beta proteobacterium | reverse complement strand
ATACGAACTCGCTCGATGTGCTGCTGATCGAGCGTGCCGACCATCCCGGCTACTGGCAGTCGGTGACCGGCAGCCGCGACGGCGAAGAAACCTTGCGCGAGACCGCTATCCGCGAAGTGGCCGAAGAGACCGGGCTGGATGCCACGCGCTATGCGCTCACCGACTGGCAGCAGCGGAACGTGTACGAGATCTATGCGCAGTGGCGGCATCGCTATGCGCCGGGCATCACGCACAACACCGAGCACGTGTTTGGCCTGCAACTTCCACAGCAAGTCGCCGTCCAACTTTCGCCGAACGAACATTTGAAATACCAGTGGTTGCCCTGGAATGTGGCGGCGGATAAAGTGTTTTCGCCGAGCAACCGTGCGGCGATATTGGAGCTGCCGGAAAGGCATTGGACGGCAAAAGCAAATCCCTCCTGATGAAACTACTAGCCATTCGACTAGGTTGTCAAAGTACGACAGCCAAGTCGCCGGTTATAACCTCCCTTTGTCAAAGGGAGGGATGGGTGCGGAGGTAGCCCTAAGTTCGGAGAGATGAATTGAGCCCCCTTTGCAAAGGGGGCGGTGAGCGAAGCGAGCGGGGGATTTGCAAGCTAAGGAGTCTCATGGAACCCTACAGCAGAAAACTGAAGGACTTCGCCAGAACACTCCGCTCCAACATGACAGAGGCCGAACAGCACTTGTGGTATCGGCTACGGAACAAACAAATTTGCGGTGTCCAGTTCTACCGACAGAAACCTTTGCGCTCTTTCATCGTCGATTTCTATAGTCCCAAAGCCAAGCTCGTTATCGAACTGGACGGCGCTCAGCATCTTGAAGCGGAATATCGAGATCAAGGATGCGGGACGCGATGAACAGCTGGGAAACATCGGATTGAAAGTGCTGCGGTTCGATGATCGGCAAGTGTTGAGAGAGACGGATGCTGTGGTGGAAGTGATCTTCCATGTTGTGAGTGAGAGAGCTAAGATAGTTACGACAAATCCCTCCTAACCCCTCTTTTCAAAGAGAGGGACTGGCGCGGAGGTACCCGCAAATCAGGAGCGATTAGTTGAGCCCCCTTTGAAAAAGGGGGGGGCGGTGAACAAAGTGAGCGGGGGATTTGGCCCCAGAAGACAACAAGGAAACACCATGCAAGAAAACAAAATCGAAATCGCCTACGACCACCCCGACACTGCCCATCACACCTGCAGTACCGCCCACGCATGGGCAAAGAAACCGCGCGAACCCGAAGCGAACGAGAAGGCCGCGCTCATTGAACGCATCAAGCGCCTGCTGAAAGAGCAGGACGCGGTGCTGGTCTCGCACTATTACGTGCACCCGACCTGCAGGACCTGGCCGAGCAGACCGGCGGCATCGTTTCCGATTCGCTCGACATGGCCAACTTCGGCCACCAGCATCCCGGCCAAGACCATCGTGGTGGCCGGCGTGCGCTTCATGGGCGAGACGGCGAAGATACTGAACCCGGAAAAACGCGTGCTGATGCCCGACCTCGAAGCGGAATGCTCGCTCGACCTGGGCTGCCCGATCGACGAGTTCGCCGCATTCTGCGATGCCCACCCGGATCGCATCGTGGTGGTGTATGCCAACACCAGCGCGGCGGTGAAGGCGCGCGCCGACTGGATGGTGACCAGCTCCATCGCCTTGCCGGTGGTCAAGCACCTGCACGGAGCAGGGCAAGAAGATATTGTGGGCGCCGGACCGCCACCTCGGCAGCTACGTGCAGGAACAGACCGGCGCCGACATGCTGTTGTGGCAAGGCTCGTGCATCGTGCACGACGAATACAAGGCGCGGGAGCTCATCGAGCTGAAGGCGCAGCATCCGGGTGCCAAGGTGCTGGTGCATCCCGAATCGCCGCGCGCGGTGGTGCAGCTGGCGGATGTGGTCGGCTCCACCACGCAACTGATCAAGGCGGCGCAGACATTCGCCCGCCAAAGAATTCATCGTCGCCACCGACAACGGCATCCTGCACAAGATGCGCACACTGTGCCCGGACAAAGTCTTCCTCGAAGCGCCCACCGCCGGCCATGGCGCCGACCTGCACCAGCTGCAGCCACTGCCCGTGGATGGCGATGAACGGCCTGCTCAATCTGGCGGAAGTGCTGGAGAAGGGCCACAACGAGATCCATGTCGACCCGGCCATCATTCCGCGCGCAGTGCTGCCGATCAAGCGCATGCTGGACTTTGCCAAGCAGATCAACCTGCCGACGCGCGGGATAGGGAATGCTTGAAGATTGATGCTGCTACTGGCCAAGTGCTGTTGGTCGGGCCGTTGGTACTAAGCGTCTCAAATTCGGCCATCGCGGACCTAGTGATTGGCAGACAATGAGTCCGCTTTGTATGTCAGAGCGGCCGTAAGAAAGTTACATCCAAGGTCTGGGCCCGCGAGAACAATCGGTTTGGCTAAGTTCGGCCAAATTACCGCCTTTCATCTACATCGCTGACATTCGCCAACAGAATTCTGGCAACGATAAATCGTTGTTGCTGCCAATCAATATTCCCCATCCAAAAAAGTAATAGACCGAGGTCTATACACCTTGTCATAAGAGTTCGTCCTATAGTTATTCAAGCTGCATAGGTTTATGGTTGCCCTTAATCTGATGAAATGTAATGCAGAGGGTGGCATGAAGGAATCAGCAAACACCCCAAATGCAGAGCTATTGAAAACTCACGCAGAGCAAAAGATTTAGCGACTGCGCATGCAGAGTATCAAAGTAATTTCGATTCCAAACCTGTCGATGTATTTCTCGGCGAACTAAATGATTTTGAGTTCGTTAGCGACGATATGCCAAGGGAATGCCAGTGAACGACATAGCACCTCGCATCAACAACGAGACCTATTTCTTCCGCGATCACGGACAGTTCGACTTGCTGCGCCTGCGCCTGCTGCCCGAGCTGATTGAGCGCCGCCGCAGTGCAAGAACACTGAGCCTGTGGAGCGCCGGTTGCGCCAGCGGCGAAGAGGCTTATTCCCTCGCCATGCTGGTGGACATGCTGCTGCCCGAGCGCGACGGCTGGAACATTCTCATCCTCGGCAGCGACATCGACGAATCGGCGTTGGCAAAAGCGCGGCACGCACGCTATCGGCAATGGTCCTTCCGCATGGTGCCGCCCGCGCTGCGCCAGCGCTATTTCCGTCGCGACAATGACGAATGGATACTGGACGAGCGCATCCGTCGCATGGTGACCTTCCGCGCCGGCGACCTGATCGGCGAGCCGTTTCCGAGCGGGGAATTGAGGGGCATGGACCTGATCGTGTGTCGCAACGTGTTCATCTATTTCGGTGCCAACGACGTCGCTGCCGTTGCGAACAAGATGGCCGCCGCCCTGAGCGAAGGCGGTTACCTTATGACCGGTCACACCGAGCTCATCGGTCATCGCCTGCAGAACCTGCATAGCAAATTGTTTGGCGAAGGCGTGGTGTATCAATGCGGGGCCGCTATACCCGCTGTTGCAATTCCCCTGCCCATGCCCATGGCACCGTCGCCCGCTGTTCCCACGAAACATGCGCCACTCACGCCGCCGGTGCCGCCAGCGGCCGAGCCAGACGCGGAACAGTTGCTTGCGCTGGCAAGAGCGTTTGCCGATAGCGGCGAATACGACCAGGCCGAGCAGGCCTGCCGCAAAGCGCTCGCGCTTGCCCCGCTCGCGCCCGGGCCGTATTTCCTGCTGGCTCAATTGGCGCAGCTCAAAGCGGATTTCAAGTTGGCTGTGGAACTGCTGAACAAGACCCTCTACCTCGATCCCCGCAACGTCGCCGCCGCCCTGGAACTGGCATCACTTTGGGAGCGTGACAACAACCTGGCGCGGGCGCAGACCTTGCGGCGCGCGGCGCTCGATATCGTCCGTTCGCTGCCGGATGATACGGTGATAGAGCCTTATGAAACGACTGCCGCCGAGATGGTGCAGTGGCTTGCACAATAAATGGTGACGAGATGAACCCACAGACGCTGCTGATTTTCGATCTTGATGGCATTCGCTTCGGCGTTGATGCCTCACGGGTGCGCGAAACCATCTGGCTGCCCGAGCTGACGCCGGCCGAGGAGGTGCCAACATGGATCGTTGGTCTTTTCAGCCTGCGCGGAAGGATCGTGGCTGTTGCCGACCTTCACCTGCGCTTTGGTCATCCGGCGAGGAGCTACAGCCCCGTCGACCAGGTCGTGGTGCTGGAAGCCGAACCGTTGGCAATGGGAATCATCGTCAGCGAAGTGATCGAAGTCATCGCGCTTTCCGGCGAACCCATCCAGCCTCCGCCGCGGTTCGACACCGCCGGCCATGGCTTTGCAAATCTTGTTGCGGGTGAGGTGCGGGTGGGCGACGACCTCGTGGCTCTCCTCGATGTTTCGCGACTGGTACAGGCAACCGAAGAGCCGGCGCTTGCCGGAGCGGCTGAGCGGCTGACGCCTGCCGTTCATTTCTGTCCGGATGCCACTCCGGAAGAACGAGCGCTGTTCCACTTGCGTGCCGTTGTCTTGCGCGAATCATCGCTCGAAGAAGAGGGCGAGCGTCTCGGACTGGCGGTGGTGGAATTGGGAGGTGAATGTTTTGGTGTCGAATTGGCGAGCGTGCTGGAATTCTGCGACATCGCACAACTGAGCCCGATACCCTGCTGTCCGCCGCACATCCTGGGTGCCATGAATCTGCGCGGCGACTTGCTCACCCTGATCGACCCGCGCGCAGCACTCAATCTGGCGCCCGCCCCCAGAGGTGGCAAGGCCGTGGTTGCCAGTCTCGGCGAACAGGCGCTGGCCATCGCCGTGGACGAAGTGCGCGACATTATTTATCTGCGAGGTCATGAATTGCAGCTGCCGCCATCGGCACTGCGCGAGCAGTGCGGTGAGGAAATCACCGGCACCGCGCCGTATGCCGGCCGGATGATGACCGTACTGGATCTGCCCGCGCTGCTGGCGCGCGAAGAATGGGTAGTCAATGAAAACGTGAGCTTCAGTGAAGGCTAATGCCCGCATCTGCGGATGTAATACCGAAACAAACGTTTTATCGAGGGGGAAATTTATGTTCGCAAAAATGAAACTGCGCCAGCGCATCCTGCTGGGCTATCTTGCACCACTGCTGCTGCTGTTGGGCGCCATGAGCCTGGTGTTCGTCAATCTGCAAAATGCAACGCATGCGTCGTCGGCGGTAGAAGCTTCGCACCAAACCATGGCCGAAGCCATGGACGTCATCTATAGCATGACCAAGATGCAGCGCGCAGCACGCGGTTACCTGCTCATGAAGAATCCGAACTCGCGCCAGACTTTTCTGGAGAGCGAGAAGGACTTCAAAGTCGGGAGCGAAAAACTCACCGGCATGGTGAAAGACCCGCGGCAGCAGGACACGCTACGCAGCATGCTTAGTTTGGGGCAAGACCTGAGCAAGTTGGACGGCCAGTTCCTGAGCCTGGTGGACGCAGGCAGGCAAACGGAAGCCACACATATCTTTCGTAGCGGGGAGGGCATCAAGGAGTCGGCAAATTTGGACGCGCTGTGGGATCGCTTCCAGCAGCGCGAGAACGAAATCGTGAAGGAGCGTCAGGAAACCTACGATGCAGCCATGCGCACAGTCTCCAATTCGATCATCTACGGCATGTTGGGCGCCATCGTCCTGGCGGTTGCCGTCGCCATCTGGCTCGCCGCAGCGGTGAGTAGCAACATCACCGCCAATGCAGCCCAGCTTTCCGCCGCAGCCAGCGAGATTGCCGCCACTATCGCGCAGCACGAGCGCACTGCCAGCCAGCAGGCCGCCGCTGCCAACGAAACTTCCGCCACCATCGAGCAACTATCGGCTTCATCGCGCATGTCGGCCGAGCAAGCCGCGAATGCAGCGGCGGTGGCGGAGAGAGCCGGCGCCGCGACGATGCAGGGTGACGAAGCCACCCGTCAGGCGGTGACAGCGATGGGCAGCCTCAAGGACAAGATAGACGCCATGGCCGACCAAATTCTGCACTTGGGCGAGCAGACCGGCCAGATCGGCAGCACCGCCACGGTACTGAAAGATCTGGCAGGGCAGATCAACATGCTGGCGTTGAACGCGGCAGTGGAAGCTGCACGCGCCGGCGAACACGGCAAGGGCTTCGCCGTCGTGGCGAGCGAGATACGCAAGCTCGCCGACGAGAGCAAGAAATCTGCAGAACAAACCGCCGCGCTGGTGGCCGACATTCAGAAAGCCACAAATTCTTCCGTCATGATGACTGAAGACGGCAACCGCACTGTTGCTGAGGCCACACAAAAGGTACAGAAGGTCGCCGAGCTTTTCAATAATCTGGCCAGCCTTGCCAGCAGTGCCAATGAAAATGCCCAGCAAGTGATGTTGAATGCGAAACAGCAATCCGCCGCATTCAATCAGGTAGTCCTGGCAACCAATAGCATCGTTTCCGGCGCGAAGGAAACTGCAGCCGGTATCAGCCAGACCAAGATCGGAGTCCAGAACATGAACGAGGCAGCCGAAAACCTGAAGGCGATTGTGTAACCGGGCAGGCAGGAACACGCCATGATCGAAGACCCGGAACTGCATAAGCTGTTCAAGGCGGAAAGCGAGGAGCATCTCTCCCGGCTTGACGATGGCCTGCTGCGTCTGGAGAAAACACCCGCCGATGCCGCCTTGCTGGAAGAGGTCTTTCGCGAATCGCACAGTTTGAAGGGCGCGGCGCGCATGCTGGGCCTTACACAGATAGAGGCCGTCGCCCACGGTCTGGAAAGTATCCTCAACGCGGCGCGCAAAGGCGAGGCCCCGCTTACACCGGAAGTGATCGAACACATGAACGCAGCTCTGGGCGATCTGCGTCGTCAAGTGCAGGCAGCGCTTGCCGATGAGACGCCGCCACCCGCAGCGGCGACATCCGCAGTCCAAGCATCACCTTCGCCTGTCATTGCCGAATCCTTTGCAGATACGCAGCGTACTCCTTCGATTGTTCCCCCTTCTTCGGCGCCGGCTCCATCGGAACGACCCGCTACGCCAGCCGTTGTCGGAAAACCTTTTCGCATCGAGACCGTGCGTGTGGAAACCCGCAAGCTGGACGAATTGCTGACACAAGTGGGCGAACTCTCCGTAATCCAGGGACGGGCGCAGCACAGGCTGGCGCTGACAGAAGCATTGGTGGAACAGTGGGCGGTATTGGATCGCGGTCGCCGTAAACGCGCCGGCTTGTCTGCGCTGCATGTTGCAGACAGCGAGGCGGCGGCGCGCTTCGGCGCCCTTCTCAACGGGGTGCGTGACGCACTTTTCGACGACAACGCGCGACTTGAATCCACCGTCAACCTGCTGGAGGATCAGGTGCGCAGCATTCGCCTGCTGCCGCTATCCACAGTATTTTCGCTGTTCACGCGCACGGTGCGCGACCTTGCCAGAGAACAGGGCAAGGAAGCGGAGCTCGTGCTCGAAGGCGGCGACATCACCGTGGACAAGCGCATCCTCGAGGAAATGAAGGACCCCCTGATGCATCTGATTCGCAATGCCATCGACCACGGCATCGAACCTCCCACCGAACGCGAGCGTCTGGGCAAACCGCGCTGCGGCACGGTGCGCCTGAGCGCAGTGCGCGAAAATTCAAGCGTGCTGCTGGCGGTGCATGACGATGGCCGCGGGCTGGACTCTGCTTCTATCCGGCAGGAGGCGAAAAAACGCGGTCTTCACGATGAATCGTCGCTCGCCGATATGACCACGGCGCAATTGCAGCAACTGATCTTCTCGCCCGGCTTCACCACCAGCAACTTTGTCACCGAGCTTTCCGGGCGCGGCGTCGGGCTGGACGTGGTGCGCGTCAATGTCGAGCGGATGAAAGGCAGCATCCATCTCGATTCCGCCGCCGGTCACGGCTTGACCATACAGCTGCGCCTGCCGTTGAGCCTCGCCACCACCAGACTCCTGCTGGCGAACGAATGCGGCCGGCTCTATGGCTTGCCGGTCGAGTTTGTTCTGACCTCGCGGCGTGTGCGTGAAGAAGACCTCTTCACTTTGGAAGGCCGCCCCACCTTCATGCTGGCTGGACAGCCAGTAATCGCTGTGCGCCTCGCGAGCCTGCTGGAGCTCCCGGAAGAGGGGCGTTCAACAGCAGCCGGCAAAGCCTCGGCCTGCATCGTGTTGCAGGTGGGCGACGAGCGGCTGGGCCTGCTTACCGACGATCTGATCGCCGAGGAAGAAGTGGTGCCCAAGCCGCTCGGCCCGCCGCTGCGGCGTGTGCGTAATGTGTCCGCACTGGCCATGTTGGGCAGTGGCGAAATCTGTGCCGTGCTGAACCCCGCCGACCTGCTGCGCACAAGTCGAATGCGGAATGCGGAATTCAGAATGAGTGAGGACGTCATTCCGCATTCCGCAATCAGCAATCCGCATTCGAGCCCCGCCATTTTGCTGGTGGAGGATTCGGCATTGATCCGTGCCATGGAGAAACGCATTCTCGGCGACGGCGGCTATGAGGTTGTCACGGCAGTGGACGGCGTGGATGCGCTCAACGTCATCGGCAGCCGCGTCTTCGCCGCAGTGGTGTCCGACATCATGATGCCCAACATGGACGGTCTCACGCTCACGGCGCGCATTCGCGCCGAACCGCGCTACAAGGAGTTGCCGGTGATCCTGGTAACCACGCTTGCATCCGACGAGGACAAGCGGCGCGGCCTCGACGCGGGCGCCAATGCCTACATTCCCAAACCGTCGTTCGACCAGCGTGTGCTGCTGGACACTTTGAAAAGGATGATTGCGACATGATCCGGGTTCTGCTTGTTGACGATTCGCCCATCGCGCTGCACGTCATGCAACGCTTGCTGTCGCTTTCGCCCGACATCCAGGTGGTGGGCACCGCCGCCGACGGCAGGGAGGCTCTCGATCTGCTTCCGGCGTTGAATCCAGATGTCATCTGCACCGATCTGCACATGCCGGTGATGGACGGGCTGGAATTCACCCGCGCAGTGATGAACAAGTATCCGCGCCCGATCCTGGTGGTGAGCGTGTCGGTGGAGCCTGACTCGCCCAATGTTTTCCGGATGCTGGAGGCGGGCGCGGTGGATGTTTACTCCAAGCCCCGGGCCATCCTCGAGGCCGATCAGGAAAAGATGGCGCGGGAACTTGCCAGCAAGATACGCATCCTTGCGGGTGTGCATGTATTCCGCCGCTCCGGTGCGGAGATGCATGCTGTCACGCCAACCCTCTCGCCGCCGCCTCGCGCGCCCGTACGCATCGTCGCGATTGGAGCATCCACCGGTGGACCGCAAGCCTTGCGTACGATTCTTTCCGATTTGCCGCGCGATTTTTCGGTACCGGTGATATGTGTGCAACATATCGGCAGCGGTTTCCTGTCGCCGATGGTGGTGTGGCTGGCCGAAACTTGTGCGCTGCCGGTGCATATCGCTACCCAGGACGACATCCCGCATGCCGGAGAGGTTTATTTTGCGCCCGATGACGTACATCTGGAGTTGGACGATAACGGGCGCTTCGATCTTACCCAGGCACCGCCCAACGATGGCCACTGTCCCTCGGTGACCGTCACCTTGCGCGCCGTGGCACGCCATTTCGGCGCCGGTGCAGTGGGCGTTCTGCTTACCGGCATGGGGCGAGATGGTGCCGAGGGTATGGCGGACATTGCCGCGGCTGGCGGCGTCACCATCGCCCAGGACGAGTCCAGCAGCGTGGTTTACGGCATGCCCGGGGAGGCTGTGGCGCTGGGCGCGGTGCAACACGTGCTGGCACTCGAGCAAATTGCACCGGCGCTGGTGACGCTGGTGAGAAACCACAACGGCGCGGTTACAACATCTTTCCGCAAGGAGTCGATATGATCGAGCAGGCGGAGACTTCCGGCGTGTCTCCCTCAATACTGGTTGTCGAAGACAGCCCGATTGAAGCGGAGCTGCTGCGCCGCACGCTTGTCAGGGCGGGCTACGCGGTGAACGTGGCGCATAACGGCGAGGAAGGCCTGCAAGCCGCGCGTGCGCAGCGGCCCGTACTGGTGATGAGCGATATCAACATGCCGGTCATGAACGGCTACGAATTGTGCCGTGCGATCAAGTATGACGATGACTTGTGGAACATCCCGATGATTCTGCTTACGGTATTGTCGGAGCCGGAAGACATCATCAAGGCGATCAATTGCGGCGCCGATGCCTATGTTACCAAGCCGTACTCCGAGACTGCCCTGCTGAACCGCATCCATTCCCTGCTGGAAGCTCCGGCCCTGCTGCGGCGCACGAAAGAGCGGCGCGAGGAGGTGGTGGAATACGGCGGCAAGCATTTCGCCATTGCCGGAGGCGGCCAGCAGATGCTGAACCTGCTGCTCTCGCTGTACGAGAATTCTCTTCAGCAGAACCGGGAATTGGCGGCCAGCCAAACCCAGCTTAGCCTGATGAACGAGAGTCTTGACCAGCAAGTGCGCGAGCGCACCGGGGCGCTGGTACGCATCAGCCAGACGCTGCGCACGTTGTCGGCGGGCAATCACGGGCTGGTACGGGCGAAAAGCGAGGAGGAACTGCTCGATATGTCCGTGCGCAATATCGTCGAAAACGGCGGCTACCGCATGGCGTGCATCCTCTATCTCGGGAACGATTCGGACAGGACACTCTCTTTGAGGGCGGCCGCGGGAAAAGGCAAAGACTTCTTTCCGGCAAAGGCGCCGCTCTCCTGGGCCGACACAAAAGAGGGCCGGCTTCCGCTTGCCAAGGTCATCCGCAGCGGAGAGGTGCAGGTCTGCCACGACATCGACGGCGATCCGGATTTCGCGCCCTGGAAAGCAGCCGCACTGGCACGCGGTTTTTTCGCCAACCTTTGCCTGCCTCTCATGGATGGCAGCCAAGTCTTCGGCGTCTTGTGCGTTTTCTCGTCCGATGCTTTTGCCTTCAACGATGAAGAAATCATACTGCTGGAGGAATTGGCCGGCGATATTGCCTACGGCATTATCAACCTGCGCACCCAGGATACTCTGCAAGCCGCCGAGCAGGCGCTGCGCGTGAGCGAAGAAAAACACCGGCGCTTGTATGAGAGTTCGCGCGATGCCCTGGTTGTACTCAATCCGCAAACTGGGCGACTAATTGACGCCAACCCGGCTACCCGGGATTTATTCGCCGTGCCCGGCGATGCCGATATAACCCTGCTTACGGCAGCGGACTTATCGGCAGAGCGGCAGCCAGACGGCAAGCTCTCGGCAGAAGCGGCACTGGATTATTTTGCGACAGCCCTGCGCGATGGCTCCCTCTTCGTGGAATGGATCTGCCGGCGTTTGAACGGCGAGATCTTTACCGCCGATGTGCTGCTGACCCGCCTGGATCTGGGGGGAGAAGCAGTGCTTCAACTCACGGTGCGCGACATTAGCGAACGCAAGCAGGCCGAAAAGGCGCTGGTTCACCTCAATCGGGCGCTGCGGACGCTGTCGGCGGGCAACGAGGCGCTGGTGCGGGCGACCAACGAAGATGAGTTGCTGCAGGTTGCCATGCGCAATATCGTGGAGAGCGGCGGCTACCAACTTGCATGGACATCCTTTGCCGGTGCGGAGCCGGATAGCCATCCTGTTCCCGTGGCCCATTTCGGCGACGAAACCGCCTACCAGCGCCATAAAGAACTTAGCCTGGAGCCGGAACATAACCGGCATTGCCTGACCGTTGCCGCGATTCGCGAACGCAAGACCCAGGTCTGCAATGAACTTCACAAAACGCCGGAATGCGATTTTGCTGCGTTGCGTAAAGTAGGCGTGGCGGCGATCATGGCCCTGCCGCTGCTATACGACAACGACATCATCGGCGCGCTCACGATATTTTCGTCGAGTAGCGAAGGCTTTGATCAGGAGGAAATCCGGCTGCTGCAGGAGCTGGCCGACGATATTACCTATGGCCTTTCCACCCTGCGTGCGCGGGTTGCGCTGCTGGCCGCCGAGAATGCGCTGCGCGAGAGCGAGAGGAAACTCAGCGCGGTTACCGCAGCGGCGCAGGATGCCATCGCCATGATCGACGACGACGGCAATGTCTGCTTCTGGAATCCCGCTGCAGAAAGACTCTTCGGCTATACCGCCGCTGAGATGATGGGGCGCAACATGCATCAGCTGATCGTTCCGGAACGGTACCGGGAAGCCCACAACAGGGGATTCGCCCTGTTCACGAAAACCGGCAAGGGGCCGGCCGTCAACCGCACCACCGAGCTCACCGCCTTCTCTCGCGACGGGCGGGAATTCCCGGTGGAAATATCCCTTTCCGGCGTGCAACTCGGCGGTCGTTGGCATGGGGTGGGTATCGTGCGCGACATCAGCGAGCGCAAAGCCGCAGTGGCGGCAATCGAACGGGAACGGAGGCGGCTTGCCGCGATCCTGCAAACCGCGAGCGACGGCATTCATATTCTCGATATGGACGGACTGCTGGTCGACGCCAGCGATTCTTTCCTTAACATGCTCGGCTATGACAGGTCGGTAATCGGTCAATCGCACGTTTTTGACTATGACGCGCAGCAGGATCGGGAAACCATCGAGGCGAATTTCCGGGAGCTCGTTGCCACGCGCGAACCCGTGGTGATCGAAACCCGGCACCGCCGCGCCGATGGCCGCATCATCGACGTGGAAGTCAGCGTTTGCGCCATCGCGATAGACGGTCGAGACCTTATTTACGCCTCGTCGCGCGACATCACCGGGCGCAAACAAGCAGAGAAGAAAATGCTCGCTTCCGAGTTGCGCTACCGTCGCCTGTTCGAGGCGGCCAAGGACGGCATATTAATTCTGGATGCGGAGTCCGGCATGGTCGTGGACGTGAATCCGTACCTGGTCATGATGATGGGTTACACGCGGGAGGTATTCCTCGGCAAGCATATTTGGGAATTGGGTTTCTTCAAGCAGGTGGCGGCCAGCCAGGAGAACTTCCGGATTCTTCAGCAGCAGGGCTATGTGCGCTATGAAGACCTGCCGCTGAAAACGATCGACGGGAAAGAACTATTTGTGGAGTTTGTCAGCAATGTCTATGAGGTGGATAGCACGCGGGTGATCCAGTGCAATATCCGCAACATCACCGAGCGCAAGGCCGCCGAAGACAAAGTCCGTCAACTCTCGCTGGCCGTGGAGCAGAGCCCGGAAAGCATTGTCATCACCGATCTCGATGCCAACATCGAGTACGTCAACGAAACCTTTGTGCGCACCACCGGCTATAGCCGAGAAGAAGTCATTGGCAAGAATCCGCGCATTCTCCAATCCGGCAAAACCCCGCGAGCGAGCTACGAGGCATTGTGGCAGGAACTGACGAACGGGCGGACGGCACGGCTGGAAATGGTCAACCGGCGCAAGGATGGCAGCGAATACACCGAGCTTGCCAGCATTACCCCGATCCGGCAGGCCGACGGGAGCATCAGGCACTACCTGGCCATCAAGGAAGATATCACCGAGAGAAAACGCCTTGAGGCGGAACTAGAACAGCATCACCATCATCTGGAAGAACTGGTCGAAACGCGCACGCACGAACTGGAGGAAGCCAAAGTGGCCGCCGAGGCAGCCAACGCAGCCAAGAGTACCTTCGTCGCCAACATGAGCCACGAGATACGCACGCCGATGAATGGCGTGATCGGCATGCTGGATGTGCTGCAACAGAGCAGCCTGAACGGCAAGCAGATCGAGATCGTCAATGTCATCCACGATTCGGCATTCTCACTGCTTTCCATCATCGACGACATCCTGGATTTCTCCAAGATCGAGGCCGGCAAGCTTCAGATCGAAAGCGTGCCCATGTGCATTGCCGAGGTGCTGGAGAAAGCCTGCGAAACCATGGATCGCCTGGCTACCAAGCAAAATGTCGAACTGACATTATTTGCCGAACCGGCCATCCCAAAAGTTGTCATGGGCGATCCCGGGCGCTTGCGGCAGATATTGGTTAACTTGACCAACAACGCCGTCAAATTCTCCAGCGGGCGGCAGCAGCGGCATGGCCGGGTATCGGTGCGCGTCGAACTCGCCAGGGATAATCTGGCCGAAGCCGATCCAGGCATGGTGACGGTGGAGTTTCGCGTGACCGACAATGGCATCGGTATCGATGCTGCAACGCAGGCGCGGCTGTTCACTTCCTTTACGCAGGCCGACGCATCCACCACCCGGAATTTCGGTGGAACCGGGCTGGGACTTGCCATCACGAAACATCTGGTCAACCTCAAGGGCGGCACCATCACCGCTGCATAGCAAGCCGGGGCAGGGTTCGACATTCTGTGTACGCCTGTCCTTCGAGCGGGCAACAGGCCAAGCAAAGACCGATGAATCGCCCTCTCTGGTTGAAGGGCTGCGCTGTCTCGTCGTCGGCGATGCGGAGACGCAAGCGGGGAATCTTGCCGCCTATCTGATACATGCGGGAGCCAAGGTCGAGCAGACGCCCGGCCTGGCAGGGGTTCAGGCATGGCGGGCCGGAGTCCCGGAAGGGATGTGCATCGTTGTGGTTGACACCGCAAGCAATAATCCGCGTCTGGATGAGTTGCGTGCCGCCGCTCGAATTCCGCCGGATCGGGAGACGCGCTTTGTCGTCATCGGGCGGGGTCAGCGTCGCGAACCGCGTTTGGAGACCGACGAGATAGTGATGATTGATGGCAATGTGTTGACCAGAGGTGTTCTGCTGAAGTCGGTGGCCATTGCGGCCGGCAGGGCTACTGTGGCAGAGCCAGAAGTTCAAACCAGCAATGTCAAATCTGCGCTCGTGCCACTGTCCCGCGAGGGCGCGCGGCGGCGCGGCAAACTGATCCTGATCGCCGAAGACAACGAGATTAACCAGAAAGTCATCCTGCAGCAACTCACCTTGCTCGGACACACGGCCGACGTCACCAGCAATGGCCGCGAGGCATTTGAGCGCTGGCAGAGTGGCGACTATGCCCTGTTGTTTACCGACCTGCATATGCCGGAAATGGACGGTTACGAGTTGACCGCCACCATCCGTGCCGCCGAAGAAACCGGCAAGCCCCACATACCGATCATCGCTTTTACCGCCAATGCGCTCAAGGGCGAAGCCGAGCACTGTCGCGAGGTCGGCATGGATGATTACCTGAGCAAGCCGGTGCAACTGGTCAAGCTGAAAGCGACGCTGGAGAAATGGATGCCCAGTGCAACCGCACCCGTTCCGGCGCCGCCAGTAATGCCTGCACCATCGGCCGTCGCCGTCGCGGTCGATGTGAATGTACTCAAGAAGCTGGTCGGCGATGACGACGCGGTCATTCGCGATTTCCTGCACGACTTCCGCCTCAGCGCGGTAAATATTTCAGGCGAACTGCGCACCGCGTGCGCGGCGGGACAGATAGCGGTTGCCGCCTCGCTGGCGCATAAACTCAAATCATCTTCACGCTCGGTCGGTGCGTTGGCCCTCGGCGAGTTGTGCTCCGAAATGGAACAGGCTGGCAAGGCCAACAACGCCGAGGCACTGGCGCAGCTGTTGCCCAGGTTCGAGCAGGAGCTGGCGAACGTGGAGCAATTTCTTGAAGGATATTGAAGAATGAATTCGGCCCTAGGTGTAGATTGGCAGCAGATATTTCGATTCATGTCGCGCAGAAATGTAATGACCGTAATCAAGGAGCTTAATCATGAGTAATAATTCAATCAAAATGCTGGTACTCGACGACGAGCTCTTCATGCACAAGCTGCTCGTTCGCATGCTGGCCAATCTGGGCTACGAGTCCGTTGCCACCTGCGACAACGGGCGCGACGCGCTGGAGTTGATCGATAACACGGTCGACTCTCCCAACCTGATTTTGCTCGATCTCAACATGCCGGAAATGGACGGGCTCGAATTTGTGCGCCGTCTGGTCGAACGGCGCTATGCGGGCAGCCTCATCCTGGTTAGCGGCGAGGATGAACGTATGCAGCAGGCCGCCGAACGGCTGGCAATGGCGCACAAGATTTCCGTGCTGGGCCATCTGCATAAGCCTGCCACGCCCGAAGGCCTGGGCGAACTGATCGCGAAATGGTCCGCTCCATCGCAGACTGCATTGCGGGCGAAGAAAGCATACAGCGCCGACGAATTGCGCGCGGCCATCGCCAACGGCGAACTGGTCAATTATTACCAGCCGCAGGTGTCGACGGCTACCGGTCGTGTGGTGGGCGTGGAGGCGCTGGTACGCTGGCGTCATCCGCAGGATGGCATCGTACCGCCCGATCTGTTCATCGGCGTGGCCGAGGCCAACGGCCTGATCGATGAGCTGACTCGGGTCGTGCTGGCCGATGCGTTTGCGCAAGCCACGCGTTGGCAGCAATCGAGCCTGATCCTGCATGTGTCCGTCAATCTGTCGATGGATAGCCTGGCCTCGCTGGATTTCCTGGATTTGATCACGGGCCTCGCCGCCGAAACCGGGGTGCCACCACAGATGGTTGAACTCGAAGTGACGGAGACGCGCCTGATGCAGGACTTGCGCACGCCGCTCGAGGTGTTGACCCGGCTGCGCCTGAAGCGCTTCCGCATTTCGATCGATGATTTCGGGATCGGTCATTCTTCGCTGGCGCAGTTGCGCGACTTCCCTTTCGACGAACTCAAGATCGATCAGGGTTTTGTGCATGGCGCTTATCGCAACGAAAAATTGCAGACGATTTTCGATTCCAGCCTGGATTTGGCAAGTCAGCTAGGCATGGATGTTGTTGCAGAAGGCGTTGAAGACCAGGCCGATTGGGATTTTGTGAGCAAGCGGGGCTGCGCCAAGGCGCAGGGCTATTTCATTTCCAAGCCGATGCCGGCAGAGGAGTTGCCTGATTGGATACAGTCTTGGCATCAGTCGTTCCAAGCCGCGACCAGACGCATCTGAATGGAATCCGTTCATCCGGCACTGCCGCAATTCGGCAGCAATCCGCTGTCTATAGCCATTCCATAAAGGATTCCGCCCGCCATGGATACTCAAGCCTCAAGCGAAGCAAGGATTCTGATTTCTACGGATAGCCTCACCGATGCCGAGATGGTGAAGAAACTATTGCATCCGGAATTCGAAGACGTATTTATTTCCACCATTCCTATACCCGATGTGTCCGATTTCGATCGGGTTCGCCCCGATGTGCTCGTGCTGGCATTCAACGAACTGGAAAAGTCGGAACAATACTACCTGGGTTTATACCGCTTCAGCCAAGTGATGCAGCAGCTGCCGCACCGCACCGTGATCCTTTGCGGCAGGGAAGAAGTTAAGCGGGCTTACGAATTGTGCATGAAAGACATTTTCGATGACTATGTCTTGTTCTGGCCGATGACCTTCGATGCATCCAGGCTGCTTATGTCTATCCATAACGAGTTGAGAGAGCTGTCGGTCATCAAGGCCAAACTGCCTACTATTGCAGAGTTTGCCGCCCAGGCACGCCGCTTGGTGGAACTGGAAAGCAAATTGGATTTGCAGGTGGCGCAAGGCGTACGCCACATTGAAACGTCAAGTCAAGCCATGGTACAGGCCGAACGGGGAATTGATGTGGCGCTGGACGAATTCTCCCAAAGGCTGATTACGGAGGCGCAGCAGAATCTGAATAAGGCCAAGGATACCAATGCGTTGAAAAATGAAATCAGCCGTTTCAAGCAGGAAGAAATACATCAGCATTTCCAGGCTGCCGCCGATTCTGCGCAGCCGCTAAAGCAATGGGCAGAAGGGTTGAAACAGGAATATGCGCCGCAAATGGAATCGGTCCGAGCCCTGAGTGCCATGGCCGAGCGCGTCAGGCCTGTCGTGCTGGTGGTGGATGATGATGAATTACAGCACAAGTTGGTTGGCAGGGTATTGGAAGAGGAAGATTACAACCTTATTTTTGCCAGCAGCGGTATTCAGGCCTTGGGCATGTTGCACAAAATCAAACCGGACGTGATTCTCATGGATGTCATGATGCCGGACATGGATGGAATGGAAGTGACGCGGCATCTGAGGGGGGTAGAGCAATATGCCAAAACGCCTGTGATCATGATTACCGGGAACAGCGAAGCAAAGACCGTAGTTGATTGCATGAAGGCAGGGGCCAATGATTTTGCGGTCAAACCCGTTCATCGCGATACCCTGATCGCCAAAATCGAACATGCTTTGGGCAAAACGTCGGCCTGATCTCTACTCTTCATCAAGAGTAGGCTGGACTTAGCATCTTGCGGACTGGCTTGTTATCTATTTTGGGTTCATCAGACTTTTCAATGGGTAACCTGCGCCGGATGCAGATCAAGACCCCCACTATGGAAATAGATGGCGATCTTAAAATGGTCACGATTCCTGAATCCACAGGCGTGTTTTTGTACAGTTGCAATGGTTGCTTTGGGTTAGTGGAAGAAGTTGATTGACTCATCATCCTGCCTCCCCGATTGGGTAGAATGCCAGCCATGCCTACCCTCAAGATCGCC
>CAVTMV010000002.1:0-9057 GCA_963735945.1 uncultured beta proteobacterium | reverse complement strand
GTCCTGCAATCACATTCGCCGAGATCAGCAGATAGGGCCCGTGGCATATCGCCGCGACCGGCTTGTTGGCCTTGAAGAATGCGAGTGCGATCTCCTGCGCCTTCCTGCTTTTGCCGAACCGTGGCCGGCGCTCCCTGCGGGTGCCCGCCGGGGATGAACAACAGATCGTATTGCTCGGGATCGACCTCATCGATGGTGAGGTCCACATTCTCGAAGAAGTAGCCATTTTCCCCAGTGATCTTTTCTTTCGCTGGGGCCGCCACATCGACCGCGATGCCTTCTTCCATGAAGCGGAAATACGGCACGAAGAGTTCAAAATCCTCGAACCGATCCGCCGTGAGTATGAGCGCCCGTGCGAGAGGGTTTGCCGTCTTGAATCTTTCCTTGTCGAATTTCATGATCAACCTCCTGAGGGCGGGCGCTCGCGCTCAAGTGCGGCACGATCCCACTTGCCCAGATCGGCCGCGGCTTCATAGGTCGTCTGCAGGAAATCGAGCAGCGTGTCGTCCGGAGACGAAGACTGTCGCACGGCATCGTAGGGCAGGATGAACTCGCGATAATCCTTGCTGTAGAAAGCGGCGGCGGGCTTGATCGGCGCCTCGGCAAAACCGGCCGGTTCGGGATAGGCATAGGAATAAAACGCCGGATAGGGAATCGCCCCGCCGCCCGTCCAGAACCCGCAACTGCTGACCTCGTGCGAGTAGGCCTCGCGCGTCACCCAGTCCGGCAGGCCCGGAATGCCGCCCGGATGCTGCGGCGCCGGCGTCCGGAAAACCGCGTCACGGCCAGGTCCGGGGCGCCCCAGAAATAGTGCACCGGGCTGCACTTGCCGATGAAGCGTGCGCGAAACTGTTTGAAGACGCGGTCAGCCTGAACCAGGATTTGCCAGAACCGGGCGGCGTATTCCGGATCGTAAGCGCAGTGCGTTTCGTCCTGGTCGAACGGCAGCGGGTCGGCGACTTCGCAGGGGATCGCGCGCAAGCTCACGTGGAGCTGGAGCCGTGTCCATTTCCTGCATCAGGCGTTTGTAGAACGCCGCCACCGACATGCGGCTGCAGCGGGAAACCGCCGGTGCTGCCGTCGCTGGCCTGGATGATCAAGCCGATGCGCGATGAAGTCGAAATCGATCTGGAAGACGCGGTTGCCATACGGAATGGGCGTTGTGGTGAGCCCCCTGGCGGTCACATACAGCGTGACATGCCACGAGTGATTGATCCACGGACTTTGCACCAGCCGGATCTTGCCGACGATCTGCGTCCACATGTGCAAGGTTGCGCAGGTATCGCTCCAGGCTTCAAGCGGCAGACTGGGCCAGGTTTCAATGCGGGGTACAGTCTGAGTGTCCATGATCCCTCCTGCAAGGCAAGTTCAGTAGTCGACGAAGGCGTCGTCCGGGTAGCAATACAGCCAGCGCTCGCCCGGCTCGGCCGAAGCGATCACGGGATGCCCGCTTGCCTGCGCATGTTTGGTGGCGTGACGGTTGGGCGAGCTGTCGCAGCACAGCGTTACGCCGCAGGTCTGGCAGGTGCGCAAATGCACCCACTCGTCGCCGGTCTTGATGCATTCCTCGCAAACATGGTGCTTCGCGCGTTTCACCGAAGTGATCGCATGGAGATGTTCGCAAGGGGAGCTTGATGTCATGGCGCCTCCATAACCGGTGGAGTACTTTGGCACGAAGAAATCGCAATCACGATTTCTTCGCCGACGCGCAGATTTGATTTCAGGGTAGGGCGGCATTGCGGGTGCGTCAAGGTAGGTCTGCACCTACCCCGGCGACAGGTTTTGTGGCATCAAGCGCGGATCAAGCGGGGGCTTGCGGCTGAATTCCAGAAACGCGGGGCGGCGTAGTGGTAGTGGTGTGCACCGTTGTCACGACCAGTTAAGAGTGCTATTGTGGGCACCATTAAAAGCACCGCGAGGCAATCATGGCACACGCAATCCTGGCATCCACCACGGCCAGCATTTCCGAACTGAAAAAGAATCCGATGGCGACCGTCGCTGCGGGCGAGGGCTTTCCAGTGGCGATCCTCAATCGCAACGAACCCACCTTCTACTGCGTTCCCGCCAAGGCTTACGAAGCGCTGATGGACAAGCTGGAAGATGCCGAACTCAATGCACTGGCCGATGCCCGCCTGAAAGACGGCAAGCGCCTGATCAAGGTAAAGCTGGATGAGCTATGAACTGAGCTTCCACCCCGACGCATTGGCGGAGTGGAAAAAGCTCGATGGCTCGGTACGCGAACTGTTCAAAAAGAAACTCGCAGAACGTCTGCACAATCCCCGCGTTCCCGCATCCCGTCTTTCCGGCCACAAGGATCGCTACAAAATCAAACTGCGTGATGCGGGCTACTGCCTCGTGTATGAAGTTCGCGACAAGATGCTGGTGATCGTGGTCGTCGCCGTGGGCAAGCGCGAGCGCAACATGGTTTACAAGATGGCGGCGAAGCGGTGAAAAGAATTGCGATGCTGACCCGTTTGGCTCTTCGTTTGGCTCTTGGTAATTGCGCCTAAGCGGGCTAACAACCCCAATCAGATTTCTTCTTCGACACCAAGGAAGTCGCCAAACCAGGGAGACACTGCGATTGCAAAATTGAGGGTATCGCCTTCGATTTCCGCAATGATCCAATACCCGCCAACGCCCAATACTTCAACCCACTTCTGCCAAAGCGGAGCTACATTCGTATCGCCGGAAGCAAGCTTCTGCTGAATAGCCTCAAATACAGCCTTATTTTCTTTTGCAAGCCCCCGAATGTTTCTTAATATGTCATCCACCTCTCCACGTTCCGGCAGAAATCCTCGGTCTGTATATGGAATCTGCGATGGATTTTTTGAGCTTGGTTTGTTCTCCACAATATATCGGGCGGCTGCAACCACTTCGTTTTTATTGTACAGAATCTTCATTTGATCCTCCGTGAGGGTCTTCTTTCACCAGAAAGTTGGCGTAAGGGGCAATAAGCGTAGCGCATTGCACCGGATGTTTTACGTCGCTCATTCGGCGCAATGCCCGTTGGTTATTGCGCCCGCGGGCTGAGCGTGTGGTTTTGTTGAGAGTACGTTTAAAAGTTTGCAGCCGTCTTTGATGCAACGAGCTATCCATTCTCGTTCTGTGTCAACATCACCAACAGCCACAATAACCATTTTGAATTTGCCGTCGAGTTTGTTGTCTCTTTGGTGCTCCATTTTCCTGCGGGGTGGGTCTTCTGTTAAACCAACATATCGCACCTCGTTATTGTCTATATCTTTTAAGACATACACGAAGGATTGCGGCTTGTCAGAGCCATTGATGTACCAGAGTGGCTGTACATTGAATATGGAATACTTCTTTTGCTTGAACTTCTTACACCTGATGGGGAGCATAGATTCAGGAAGCTGCCACTCAATCTGAGTCTCGATAAAATTGCGTGTACGCCTTTTCTGCTCTTGTTGCTTTTTCTTTTTTTCCGCATAGTAAAGCGCCCACTTCAAACCATCGATATTGCCCATGCTCACCTCTATATAAGGTCGTCTGTCTTGTGGCTTGTTCTCGCACGATCTATCAACGCAGCTAAGTCCGCACGCTATATTTTCAAATCCGTGTATGTTGGGAATTTGCCAAAAAAATATCTATGAAGACGAAAGTCTACCCGTAGTTATTCACTGCCGCAAAGCATGCATTCCTTGGTTAAATTTGAAAGTCAAGTTCAAACATTGCCTGTCAGATTATGTCTGATCTTCTGCAGTTTATTTTCTCAAACCGTGTCCGCGCCAATCTCTCTTCATGGTTTGGCAATCTCACCATTCCCCGTACAATACCCAGCTGACCATGAAAACCATCACCTTCCCCGATAGCCCCTACCTGCTGCACCTGCCGTTCGAACCGGCGGGCGACCAGCCCACGGCCATCGCGCAGCTGGTGGAAGGCATCAATGACGGCCTCGCCTACCAGACGCTGCTGGGCGTGACCGGCTCGGGCAAGACTTTCACCATGGCCAACGTCATCGCGCGCACCGGCCGGCCGGCCATCCTGATGGCGCCGAACAAGACGCTGGCGGCGCAGTTGTATTCCGAGATGCGCGATTTCTTCCCCGAGAACGCGGTCGAGTATTTCGTTTCCTATTACGACTACTACCAGCCCGAGGCCTATGTGCCGTCGCGCGATGTGTATATCGAGAAAGATTCCAGTATCAACGAGCAGATCGAGCAGATGCGGCTCTCTGCCACCAAGTCGATGCTGGAACGGCAGGACTGCGTAATCGTTGCCACCGTTTCGGCCATCTACGGTATCGGCGATCCGGTGGATTACCACGGCATGATTTTGCATCTGCGCGAGAACGAGAAGATTGCGCAGCGCGATGTGATCCAGCGCCTGGTTGCTATGCAGTACGAGCGCAACGACATCGATTTCAATCGCGGTCACTTCCGCGTGCGCGGCGATGTGATCGACATCTTCCCGGCGGAAAGCAGCGAAAACGCGCTGCGCCTGACGCTGTTCGATGACGAGGTGGAATCGCTGGCGCTGTTCGACCCGCTCACCGGCCACATTCAGACGCGCGTGCCGCGCTACACCGTGTATCCCTCCAGCCATTACGTGACGCCGCGAGAGACGACGCTGAAGGCGATCGAGACCATCAAGGTGGAGCTGGCCGAGCGCATCGCCTTCTTCGTGCACGAGAACAAACTGGTGGAAGCGCAGCGCATCGAGCAGCGCACGCGCCACGACCTGGAGATGCTGGCCGAGATCGGCTTCACCAAGGGTATCGAGAACTATTCGCGCCATCTTTCCGGACGCGGCCCGGGCGAAGCGCCGCCGACGCTGATGGACTACTTGCCGCCCAACGCGCTGATGATCATCGACGAGAGCCACGTCACCATTCCGCAGATCGGCGGCATGTACAAGGGCGACCGCGCGAGAAAAGAGAATCTGGTCAATTACGGTTTCCGCCTGCCGTCGGCGCTGGACAATCGCCCGCTGCGTTTCGACGAGTTTGAGAAAATTATGCGCCAGACCGTTTTTGTTTCCGCTACACCTTCCACCTATGAGGCGGAACATGCCGGGCAGGTAGTGGAGCAGGTGGTGCGCCCGACTGGCTTGATCGACCCGACCATTGACGTGCGTCCCGCCACCAATCAGGTGGACAACCTGATGTCGGAAGTGACTTTGCGCACGAACGTGGGCGAGCGCGTGCTGGTCACCACGCTGACCAAACGCATGGCGGAAGACCTGACCGAATATTTCTCCGAGCACGGCATCAAGGTGCGCTACCTGCACTCGGACATTGAAACCGTCGAGCGCGTGGAGATCATCCGCGACCTGCGTCTCGGTATGTTCGACGTGCTGGTCGGCATCAACCTGCTGCGCGAAGGCCTGGATATCCCCGAAGTGTCGCTGGTGGCCATCCTCGATGCGGACAAGGAAGGCTTCCTGCGTTCCGAGCGCTCGCTGATCCAGACCATCGGCCGCGCCGCGCGCCACCTGCACGGCACCGCGATTTTGTACGCCGACCGCATCACCGATTCGATGCGCAAAGCCATCGACGAGACCGACCGCCGCCGCGCAAAACAGGTGGCCTACAACGAGGCCAATGGCATTACGCCGCAATCCGTGGTCAAACGCATCAAGGACATCATCGATACCGAATACGATATGGATGGCGAGCGCCATGCGCTGAAGCTGGCGCAGACCGAGGCCAAGTATCTGGCGATGAGCGAAAAGGAAGTGTCGAAGGAGATCGCGCGGCTGGAGAAGGAGATGCTGCAGGCCGCCAAGAACCTGGAATTCGAGAAGGCCGCGCAGCTGCGCGACCAGTTGAAGAAGCTGCGCGAGAGCGTGTTTCAGTCACCGCTGTGAATTTTGTAATTCAGGGCGATGCCGGTGCTGTGGCAGGCTCTGTTCTTGAGAATGCCGCTCAGTTATTCGCCACTACAGATGATTAGCATATAACTGATTTCTGTATTACCGTTACGCGCCATGCTAGACCAAATGATTATTCAGAACGAGCGCAAGGCAATCGAGGCCGAATTGGTCAAGGCCGCTTTCCAAAACGCGCATGTTCTCAACTTTGCAGGTGCGCTGGTCTTTTCCTTGCTGGTCTATGTTGTGCATAAGGCAGCCCCTTGGTGGACATGGGCGCCAGCCCTTATCTGCCTTTATCTAATCACTTTGTTTCGCGCACTCGAAACCCGGCGATACCTCAGTACACCGGAATTTCGCAATTCCAATCAATGGGTATTCATTCAGACAGTCTATTCGGTCTTGGCTGGAATTTGCTGGGGCGCTGCTGCCGTGGCGATGCTGATTTATTTGCCAACCATATTGCAACTATTCGTGCTGACGGTAACTACTGTGGTGGCAGCAGCTACGGCATCTGAAGATATTCTGCTCGTCCAGCCGCCGCGCGTTTTTATCCTTGCTTGCATTGGTCCGCCAACCATCTGGCTGTTAACCACGGCCAGCACCATGCATGTCGTGATCGCCATCATGTTGCTGGCATTCATTTCATTGGCGTTCGCCCTTGGAAACAAGAAAAATCTTCTGTTTGCAGAAGCACAGCATCTTCGTTTTCAGAATGAATTTTTGGCAAAAGAACTGTTCAGGCAGCACTCCTTGCTTGAGCGTGCAAGCAACGCAAAAACCCGCTTCCTTGCTGCCGCAAGCCATGACCTTCGCCAGCCAGTGGCTGCATTAATAATTTTCCTGGAACAACTGGCAACTGAACAGCAGCTGTCTCGCAAAGGAATGGAAGTTTTGGATCACGCGCAACAGGCAACCACTTCTTTGCGCAGTTTGCTGGATGGCCTGCTTGATATTTCGCGATTGGATGGACAGGCTATCCGGACTAAAGTCTGTTCGTTTGCCATCCAGAATTTATTTAACGAACTGCATGAAGAGTTCCAACCGCTTGCAGGACAAAAGCGTATTCATTTGAAATTCGCAGCTTGTTCTGCTGTCATAGAAAGCGACAGGATTTTGACGGGACAGATCCTGCGCAACCTGGTTTCCAATGCGATTCGCTATACGCCGTCCGGACGCATTCTTGTCGGGTGCCGCCATCGTCAGGGTATGCTGGCCATCGAAGTGCACGATACTGGTATCGGTATTGCTGAAGACCAATGTTCCAGGATTTTTGATGAGTTCTATCAGGTTGATAATTCGGAACGGGAGCAGAAACAGGGATTGGGACTAGGTTTATCCATTGTCGATCGTGCTGCACGGCTGCTGGGACATACCCTTACTTTGACTTCCCGTTTGGGAAAAGGCTCTTCATTTGTACTGACAGTGCCACTGGCGAAGAGTGGGATTGTTGAAAATCATGCTGTCCAGATGCCTTCAAGCAAGGCATCTGCATTGGCGGGCAAAAACCAGATACCGGATTCGACGGGTTTAACTGACGTTCAGGTGGAATGCAATGAATGATTCTGAAAAAGTAAGTGTTTTATTTTGCTGCATGGGCAATATCTGTCGTTCCCCTACCGCCGAGGCGGTATTCCGTCACCAGGTGGAACAGGCAGGCCTGGCCGGGCACATCGAGATCGATTCGGCCGGCACGCACGATTACCACATTGGAGAGGCGCCGGATGAGCGCACGCAGCGTGCAGCGAAGCAGCGCGGCTACGACATGGGCAGCTTGCGCGGTCGCCAGGTGGAAGTGGGAGACTTTGCCCGGTTCGATTACGTGCTGGCGATGGATGAGGCGAATCTGGAAATCCTGCAGCGCCTGCGCCCGCGCGATGCGCAAAGCCACCTTGGTTTGTTCCTGGAATTTGCCGAGCGTTACAGCGAGCGCGAAGTGCCGGATCCCTATTTCGGCGGCGCGGAAGGTTTTGAGCGCGTGCTGGATATGGTGGAGGACGCGGCGAACGGGCTGCTCAAGCACGTACGCCAGCGCATCGTTAGCCGCTGAGGCGCTCTAGTAACTCAATCCCATGATCAGGTACCATGTGTGCCGCCCGGCGCGTCCAGGGCGCGCGTGACGCCGATCCGCGTCGGCAGCATGAGTCCGTAAAATACATCGAGTTCGCCGAGCAGTTCCACACCGGCACTCCCACAGACTGGGGAAACAGCAGGGGATTGCAAATGAAAAAAGCGCACGGCATGCCGTGCGCTTTTTTTATCCAACAAACCGGTCAGTTCGGCGTATGTGTTTCCACCTGCTGCAGAGGCTCATTGTTTTCGATGGTGTAGATCTCGCGTGGACGCTGCCGGCGGCGCGGTGCGTGCGGCGAGGTCTCCATGGCGGCAGGGGCGATGCTGGCGGCCTTGCCCGGATCAGTCTCGATCAGGATCAGACCGCTGTTGCCCAAATCGACAGGATTGGCGGCCGGCGCAGCTGCGGGTGCTGCCGCACGGGCCGGTTCAGCCGATTGGGCTGGATAGCACACCACTTCGGTCGGCTTGGCCTTTTTCATCGAGTCCGGATAAGCAACGTATTCGGTCGGCTTCGCACGCTGAACGGGGGCAGGGGCTGCGCTTGCAGCCACGCTGACGGCAGGTGTCGCAGGCTGCTCGTTGGTTTGAACTGCAGTAGCTTCACCAGACGGGGCTACCGCTTGTTGTTCACGACGCTCGCGTTCGCGACGTCCGCCGCGACGGCCGCGTTTGCGACCTTCGCGATTGCCGCTGCCTTCCTCGCCTTGCTCTCCAGCCACTGCCGGCTTCTGTGTTTCCAGAGCCGGTTTCTCGGCAGGCGCGGGACGCGGCTGGCGCTGCTGCTGCGGTTGACGCTCGCCGCGGCTCTCCTGTTTTTCCTTGTTTTCGGTGCGCGGTGCTTCCTCGCGTTCGCGGCGTTGTTTGCCGCCTTCGCCACGCTCACTGCGTTCGCGGCGTTGTTTGCCGCCTTCGCCACGCTCACCACGCTCATTGCGGTCGCCACGCTCGCGACGCTGGCTCTGGCGTGCGCCCTTGGCTGGTGCCGCCGGCTTGGCCGGTTCGCTTTCGCCGCCCAGGGACTTAAACCAGCCGATCAGGCTGCTGAGCAGAGATGGCTTCTTCTCGATCTTCTCTTCATGCTTGGGCGCCGGTTGTGCCGGGGTGATGCCACGCACAGCAGCTTGTGGGCGCTGCGCCTTGATCTCTGGGCAG
>CAVTMV010000001.1:0-15433 GCA_963735945.1 uncultured beta proteobacterium | reverse complement strand
TCGCTCCCGCATTGCTCATATCCCGCCCCCGCATGGCCATCCTGCGCGAGCAGGGCGTGAACGGCCAAGTGGAAATGGCCGCCGCATTCGACCGTGCCGGGTTCGCCGCGGTGGACGTGCACATGAGCGACATCATCAGCGGCCGCGTGAAACTGGCCGATTTCAAGGGCGTTGCGGCCTGCGGCGGATTCTCTTACGGCGACGTGCTGGGCGCGGGCGAAGGCTGGGCTAAGTCCATCCTGTTCAACCCCAAGGCGCGCGACGAGTTCGAGGCCTTCTTCAAGCGCAGCGACACCTTTGCGCTCGGCGTGTGCAATGGCTGCCAGATGATGAGCAACCTGCACGAGATCATCCCCGGCGCGGAGCATTGGGCGCACTTTGCTCGCAACCAGTCCGAGCAGTTCGAGGCACGCTTCGTGATGGTGGAAGTGCAGCAGTCGCCCTCCATCCTGTTCGAAGGCATGGCCGGCAGCCGCATGCCCATCGTCGTCGCGCACGGCGAGGGCTATGCCGATTTCGGCGACAGCAAGAAGCTCAAGGCCGCGCAAGATATCGTTACGCTGCGCTATGTCGATAACAACGGCAAACCGACCGAAGTCTATCCGCTCAACCCCAACGGCTCGCCGCAAGGCATCACCGGCCTCACCACGCCGGACGGCCGCTTCAGTATCATGATGCCGCACCCCGAGCGCGTGTTCCGTGCCGTACAGAACTCGTGGTATCCGAAGGAGTGGCAAGAGAACGGCGCATGGCTGCGCATGTTCCAGAATGCGCGGAAGTGGGTGGGGTAGTAGAATAGGTGCGTCATACCAGGATTAAGCGAATGATTTCCGAGCAGACCATACAGCAGGCAGCACGACTCTTGGGCGAGGCCGCCAAGCCAGCCCGGGTGATCCTGTTTGGCTCGTATGCACGAGGCGATGCACGGGATGATTCCGACCTTGATTTTCTGGTCATCGAACCTGGATTGCAGGACAAGTTTCACGAGATGGTTCGCCTGCGCCAGGTGCTGCGTCCGCTGAAGGTGGCGGCAGATGTGCTGGTCTATTCCCAAGCCGAGATCGAACAACAGCAGGACGCTTGTTCTACTGCAGTGTACTGGGCGTTGCGCGAAGGCAAAGTGCTGTATGACTCAGCCCATTGAGCGCGCCCGCAGATTGCTGTTTCTCGCCGAGCGCGACATCACATCGTTCCGCGCCTTGTCCAGCCATGCCGAAGTCGACATCTCCGCTCCGGGATTCTTCGCTCAGCAAGCGGTGGAGAAATGCCTGAAAGCCGTGGCGGAATTTCACGGCATTGTGTTTCGCAGAACGCATGATGTGGACGAGCTTGTTGACTTGCTATTGCAGCACCAGATCGTAATGCCTTTTCCATCAGACCAATTCAGTATGCTTAACCCATTCGCAGTCATTCTGCGTTATGAGGAAACACCCTATGTCAGCATGACGCTTTCTGAGATGGCGCAGTTGGTGGAGCTGGCTTATCAATGGGCTCGGAAGGTGGTTGGTGCTTGAATTGTATGGCCGGGACCCAAGATGAATGCGCAGTGAAAAATGGCGACCGGGAGGCCGCCTTTTTCTTTGGGTGATTCAATTGCCTACTGCAGGCAGGCATCCTTGCTGAGATTCCTGCTGCCCAGCGGTGTGTGTGTGGTGCAGGTCAGGAAGAACGACGTCTTCCCTGACAACCTTATCACGTCGATGATCGCATAAACCGGTTTCCCATTCTCCCCGCTCACGGATACTTCATAGCGGTTGGGCATGACTTCGGTGCTGCTGCGCGTGCTGGAAACGGGGATGGCATCTTTTATCTTGCCTGCTTCACGAACGACATCTTTATTGTTTTTGACGAAGTCGATCACCTTGGCCCATTCGTTTTTCGTTTCCTGTTCGGCAAAAGCTGGATCGATCTGGCCTTTGCTGCATAGCGCGCTGGATTGTTCGATATACCTTTTTTCCAGTCCGGGAAGCATCTTTCGTGCACGGGCTTCGTACTTGCTCTTGTCGGCGGCCAGCTTGCTCTTCAACTCTTTGAAGCCGGCGTAGAGCTGTTTGATGTTCTCGTCAGAGTTTGTGGTCTTTGGGTGGTCGCGGAATGGGTTGGCGGTCTTCTTGTCCCATTCGAGCACATGGTTGAGTGTCTTGATGAATTTCGCCGTATTCAGCAGCGCATAGCTGCCGATGAGTTGCCCATCGGTTTGGGCGATGACTGAAAGCAGTTGTCCGCGGTCTTCTTTTTCGAAGGCGAGCTGGTACCGGGTGCGCAATTGGGCAGCGTAATACCAGAACACCGCCTCATCTTTTTTCCCGTTCAGGAACATGACCGTCGCGGGTGAGAAGAGCGACAGGGGTTCTTTCAGGTTGGCCGGGTTGTGGATGATCTCTTCTGCCGCAGCGAGTGCGATGGCGGGGTCGCAGGATTTCAGGCGGCTCTCGGCAGACAGGGGTGCGACCGCGCTTGCGGTGGCGGGGGATGCCGCCGCGGGTAACGACGCCAGCAATGCGCAGATCGCCAGAGCGCAGGCGGTTACTGGCCGGTTGCGTGCGGGTTTGTCGAATACGGTTTCATCAAGATCAGCGTTCAAGTGCATCCCCTATGGCGACAGGTTGTGAAGCGGTTCTGTTTCCCGGCACGGTAATCCGGCTGCGAGCGGGCGAACTTTATGGGAGAGAGTTGAGCAGTGTCAATGAGGCATTTTGGCGGACAGGCGAATGTGAAATCTCCGTTCAGTATCTCAGCTGTGCGACGGGTGCTGTCCGCTCACTTGAAGACGGGGAATCGAGTTGAGGGGGGGGCAGCGGTTGAAACATGCGAGGAAGGCTGCCTGATTGTTTTCCAGGCATCGGGTTCGATCCTGGCCAGAGTTTGAAGAATCGTATGGCGAGGGGCAGTCCATGTTGAGGGTTTCTTTTTCAGAAGAGCACTTTATTACACACTCATACCTGTCTTCGGCAACACTGGCGCCGGATTGAAGGAGCATCGCAGTGACCAGGAACAGAATAGGGAGCGGCCGCATCATTAACCTCCTTGTTCATGCCTGATAAGGCTTCCTTGGGAACTTCTGATTAAGTCCGTTCGCCCTGAGCTTGTCGAAGGATCACCACGAACGGAGGGATTAATCAGGGTTTCCTTGTGTTATTTTGCGGACGATCAACTCGCAGCATCACATCTTCAAGGTGGTCGATGTTTTCGTATGGGAAGAAGATGAGCTGCGCGGACTGGCCGGGCAGTTATCGAAACACTCAAGGTAATCGGTCTGGCTGTTGTTCTTGCAATGATCCAGTTGTTTGTTCGACTTTGACGGATTGTCCGTTGATGGGCAGGTTATCCTGCGGGAATTATTTTTGTCGAAGCATTTTGTCAAGCATGCATATCGGTCCTGGGGATGGCCGTGATTGGGTTGCCCCCCCACAGCCATGGCAATGAGCAGAAGATATATCGATTGCATCATGACCTCCTTTTCATTCCGGGGTGAAGATGCGTGCACGCACTTTTCAACAGGTTCGCCTGAACAGTCATGCCAGATCCGGATAGTTCGGATTGTTTCCTGAGTGCAGAGGCGCTTCAATGGGTCAAACCATGTAGAAGCCGGAGAAGGTTCAATGCAGGATGGTCATGCGATCAAACTGAACGGGAAGCAAAATGGCCTGTCGCCAGGAAGGTTTTCCTGCATCTGAAACCGCCCCAGCTCAACCGGGCATTACCGCCCTCCCTCAATACCCAGACGGATAAGGAGATGAAGGCGATTCTTCTGCGGGGGGAGGAGCGTACTGAGGGGGCGGGCAGTGATTGAAGCAATCAATGTAGATGTCCTGACTCCTCTTCATGCACCGGGCCCGCTCCTCGTTTGATGTCGAGGACTCGTAAGGCGAGGGGCAATCCACGTTGCGGGTATCTTTTTCGGCCGAGCACTTCAATATGCACTCGTAGCGGTCCTCGGCAAAGCTGGTGCCGGACAGCAGCATCATGGCCAAGGCTGTGATCAGAAAATATATCGGTCGCATCGTAACCTCCTCGTATGCCAGGGAGTGGAGACGCATACACGCCACACTTTTGCCGCGCAGCCAGCTTGCATTCTTGTCTCGATGCGCGCGAGCGGCAATAGGTTAAACCATGTAGGGATGGCGGCGGCCCGGCCCATCAGCGCGCCATGTGTGCTGGGCATTGCCTAGAACTAAATCTTTCCGGGTTGTTCTAAACGGAGACTTCAGTCCCAGTCGCCGGCGGATTGAGCATGGTTAAGGAGGTTGCTCATGGAGATATCCAGAAAGACCAGAACGGCAGGAATCGCAATCGGGCTCGGTTTGTTCATTGCGGCCGGTTTGTTTGTGACCATTGCAGCCCAAAAGCCGCTGGCGGGTAGCTCGTCTGCACCCGGTCCCATTCCGGAATCCGTCACTGCCCCGGCAGAGCAGCTGGGCAAGGCCTTTGCGGCGGTGGCGGCGCACGTCAAACCCGCTGTAGTCAGCGTGTATTCGGAAAAGAAAGTGAAACTGAACTCGCCGGATTTTCAGTTTCCGTTCGGCGATGACTTGTTCAACAAATTCTTCGGCAACCAGTTTCCGCATCACAAGCTGCCCCCGGGACACCCGAAAGAATTCAATATGCCGCAGAGCGGTATGGGCACCGGCATGCTGCTCGATAAACAGGGGCACATCCTGACCAATTACCATGTGGTGCAAGAGGTAGACGAGATCAAGGTGCAGCTGGCCGACAAGCGGAAATTCGAGGCGAAGATACTCGGTGCCGACAAAAAGACGGATGTGGCAGTCCTTGAATTGCTGGGAAAGATCCCTGATGACCTGGCGACAGTCGAACTGGGCGATTCCGATGCGCTTGAGGACGGAAACCTGGTGATGGCGATCGGCGCGCCGTTCGGCCTGACGCAAACGGTGACCACTGGCATCATCAGCGCCAAGGGACGTTCGGATGTCGGGATCGCAGACTATGAAGATTTCCTGCAGACCGATGCGCCGATCAACCCGGGCAACTCGGGCGGTCCGCTGATCAACATGCGCGGCGAGGTCATCGGCATGAACAGCGCCATCGAGACGGACGTGGGGCAATTTTCCGGGGTGGGCTTTGCCATTCCGGTGAACATGATCAAAAGCATGCTGCCCACCCTGATCAAGGGTAAACAGATCACGCGCGGCATGCTCGGCATCTCCATCCAGGATGTCACCAAAGAGTTGGCTGAACAATTCCATCTTTCAGGCGACAGGGGAGCGCTCATCTCGCAAGTCAACAAGGATTCGCCGGCAGAAAAAGCGGGCCTGAAGGCGGGAGATATCATCGTGCGCTTTAATGGTCGGGGGGTAAGTAATTCGAGCCAGTTGCGTAATTTCGTTGCAGCAACGACACCGGGCGCCAAAGCCGGAATCGATGTCATGCGCGACGGCAAGGAGAAATCGTTTACCGTGACGATAGGGGAAATGCCCTCGGAAGCCGTGGCATCAACCAGGCCGACCGCCAGGATGGAGAACCAATTGGAGGCGCTCGGGCTGACCCTGGCGACGCTGACCCCTGAACTGGCAAAACAATTCGATGTGCAGGAGAAGAAAGGGGTGCTGATCACTGACGTCGAGGAGGGCGGTCTTGCCGCTTTCTCCGGCTTGCAGCCCGGCGACCTCATCGTGGAGGCAGACCATCAGCCGGTTGCCTCTGTTAACGAGTTTCAATCAATCCTTTTCAAGGACAAGAACAAAGACCAGATTTTGCTATTGATCAAGCGCAAGGAGGGAAGCATTTACCTCGTGTTCCGGCTCAAGCAATGAAGAGCCTGGCAAGCGCGCATTTTCGCAAAGGAGAGGATCATGTGGATCAGAACGGCAGTGATGCTCGCATTGCTTCTGGGCCCGGCGGTTGCTCATGGTGAAGATATGTATGGCGAGGGTGGCATGCATCGCCAGGCGGTGACACCATCATCTCCCGCCGTGGATACACCGCCGGGCACGATGGATGCAGGAAATAGTAAAAGCAAGTGCGAAGAACAATGGAAGAGGTACCGGGCAAGCCAGGAATGTTTCGCACCTTACAGGCTGGCAGACGGCGGTATCAAGGCGGAAGCATTCAAACACTGCACCGTGATCAAGCAGCCGGATTTCTGCAAGTGATCCGGCAAGGAATCGGGTACCCGGACCTGCATTGCGGAATCACAAACGGCAAGACGGCAGCGGCCTTCTTGCTGTTTGCATATTCACCTGACCCAGGCCGCGTGGCACTACCCCCGCGTATTCCACTCAGAAGTTTTCCTTCAGGGCAGCCTGCATGTCGCATGGCAATTGTTTCGGCGCGGGAGGGCAGCTTTTGAAACATGCATCAAAGAAGAACTGGCTGCTCTTCAGGCACTGATCCCGTTTCGGGCTCGCGGTTGAAGTAGCCTGAGGCGAGGGGCAGTTGATGTTGCGATCGTATTTCTCGTTCGAACATCTGAACTGACACTCGTACTTGTCCTCGGCATACACGGCATTTGAAAGCAGGGCCACGGCGACTGCCATGGAAAGAATAACGATGGGCCGCTTCATGATAGCCTCCTTGTTGATTGCACAGAGAGGATGGATTCGCACCACTCTACAGCGATGAGTGAACATTCTCGCTCTGCTGCATGACTGTCACAATGGGTCAAACCCTGTAGATGCTGAGGGTTCAGTGCCCGCCGCGGCTGGCGACGAACGGCGGCCTTGCCCACCATATCAGTCCGGTCAGCATGAGCATGAGCGTGGCGGAAATGACCAGGATGCGGTCGGTGGCGTAGGTGTAGGATTGGGTCGTGATCATGCGTTCCAGATAGGCGTAGGCCATGTCTTTGGGCATGCCGAGCTGGTGCAACTGGTTCAGATAAGCGGTCGCCTGCGGATTGTAGGCCTGAATGTTTTCCATCAGGATGGCATGGTAGCTGCTGGCCTGGTCGGTCCACAGCCAGACGGTGATGGCGGTGCCGAAGCTGGCGCCCAGATTGCGCATGAAATTGGTCAGGCCGGAGGCTGCCGCGACACGCTCGGCAGGCAAGCCGGAAAGACTGATGGTGACCAGCGGCAAAAAGAAGCAACTGATGCCGATACCCATGAACAGACGGCTCAAGGCGATCGACCAATAATCGATGTCAGGCGTGAAGCTGGAACTCCAGTATCCCACCAGCGCGAACACGATGAAGCCGAACGTGGTGATGGCGCGTGCATCGACGCGGCCGATGTTGGCGCCGATGACCGGCCCGAGGATGACTGCCAACACGCCGCCGAAGGCGATGGATTTGCCCGCCCACAGCGAGGTGTATCCCTGATAGGTCTGTAGCCACAGCGGAATGATCACCACCACGCTGAAGAAGGCGATCATCCCGAAGAACAGGCAAAGCGATCCCACCAGGAAATTGCGCCGCCTGAACAAGTTCAGGTCGACCAGCGGTGCGGGTTCGTCCAGTTCCCATACCACGAACACCAGCAGCGCCACGGTTGCCAGCGCCGCCAGCGCGATGATGGTGCCGGAGCTGAACCAGTCCAGTTCATTGGCCTTGTCGAGCATGATCTGCAGCGAGCCGATGCCGATGACCAGCAGCCCCAACCCGATCCAGTCCATCTTCTGTTCGCGCTTGCCCGGCTGGATCACGTCGCGCCCCGCCATCAGTGCGGCAACAGAAAGACCGACCAGCAGACCGACTGGCAGGTTGATCAGGAATATCCAGTGCCACGAGGCGTTATCGATCAGCCAGCCTCCCGACAGCGGACCGGCTATCGGCGCGATCACCGTGGTCATTGCCCAGATGCCCAGCGCCAGTCCGCGCTGGTGCGGCGGGTAGATAGTGGTGAGCAGCGTCTGCGACAACGGGATCATCGAGGCGCCGAACACGCCCTGCAGCACGCGCGCAGCTAGCAGCATCGGGAAACTGACGGACAGTGCGCACAACAGTGAAGCCAGTGTGAACAGCAGCGTGGCGGCGACGAAGGTGCGTACCTCGCCGAAGCGCCCGGCAAGAAAACCCGCCAGCGGCAGCATGATGGCCTCGGCCACCGAATAGGAGGTGATGATCCAGGTGCCCTGCGTCGGCGTGACGGCGAAATCGCCCGCCACCGTGGGGACCGCCACATTGACGATGGTCAGGTCGAGGATGTTCATGAACGATCCCAGGCCGAGTGCCAGCGTCGCGGCGATCAGCTTGAAGCCTTTCAATACGGTTGCTTGGGCAGGATCCATTTTTTCCCCACAGGCAGTCTCTTCCCCGTTCGTGGTTCCTTTACACCGTTACCTCCGCCCCAGATTATCCGCAATGATCTGCTCCACCCGCGCATCGGCAGCCTTGATGTTCGGTGCATATATCGCGGTCGCCGAGATTGCTTTGGTTTCCGGCAGGGTGGACAGCACAGGCCCATTGCGATCATGCGTGTCGATGATGGCGATCATCGAAAGGCCGATGCGCAAAGGATGTGCCTGCAATTCATTGGCGTCGAACGCGATGCGCACCGGCAGGCGTTGCACGATCTTCACCCAGTTGCCGGTGGCATTCTGCGCGGGCAGCAAGGAAAACGCCGAGCCGGTGCCCGGCACCAGACCCAGTACCTTGCCGTGGAATACTACCGCGTTGCCGTAGAAATCGGAGGTGAGTTTGGCAGTCTGGCCGATGCGCACATCACGCAATTCCGTCTCCTTGAAATTGGCATCCAGCCACACCTTGTTGAGCGGCACGATCGCCATCAGCGAATCGCCGGACGCGACCCGTTCACCGATCTGCACCGAGCGCCGGGCGATCTGCCCGCTGGCCGGAGCCAGCACGCGGGTACGCGCCAATGCCAAAGCGGCCTCGCGCACCCGCACTGCCGCGGCGCGCACGTCGGGGTGATTCTCCAGCGAGAGGTTGTCCACACGTGCACGCGAGACGCTGGCCTGGTCCAGGGACTGGGCGATGGCGGCACTGCTGGCTTTCACCGCATTGGCGGCCGCCTCGTGCTGTGCCCGCGACGCATCTCGCGCTGTCAGCGCGGCCTGCACATTCTCCGGCGAGACGAAATTCTGTTTGGCCAGTTCCACCCGGCGTTCGTATTCGGATTCGGCCTGTGCCAATGACGCATCGCTGCTGGCCAGCTCTGCCTGCGCCCGTGCCAGATCGGCGCGGCGCTGTGCGAGCAATTGCAGGCTGCCGTGGCTGGTTGCATACAGGCCGCGCACTTCGCGCACCGCTGCCGCCAGCGCAGCCTCGGCCGCATCCAGCTGCAGGCGCGCATCGCTATCGTCCAGCTGTACCAGCAATTGTCCTTCGATCACCGGCTGCGTGGCGTCGGCATAAATGGCGGTTACCGTGCCGCCTGTCTGCGGCATCACCGCGACGATGTCGCCGCCCACATAGGCGTCGTCGGTGCTAGTGCGCCATTGCCCGATAAAAAACCACCACAGGAAAACGCAAAACAAGACAAACAACACCGTGCCGCCGATGAGCAGCAGGATCTTGCGGCGCCTGCGGTTGTTGGGGAGAGGGGGTGTGGGGTCCTGATCGGTCATAATGGTTCTCCGAAAGAAGTTCGTAGAACACTTGGGGCCTGTTCAGTTTGCCCCTGATCGTTCGAACATTGAAGGTGGGTATTCAGCTTATTGACCGGTAACAGTGAGGGCCCAGTTATCGCTTCAGTGCCTGGTTATATTGGCCCCCGGCTTAGCGACTCCTCTATACCTTGGCGTGAATTGGAAAGAACTGCCAGTGGCGGCAGGAGTGCAATGGTTTGGGGGCACAAACAGCTGCAGAAGCATGAAAATGACGACCTGGTGCCCGCCGTTTGATCAGTGGTTCCTCGCTGCGGTTTTGTGATGCTGTCCCATTAATTATCCCCCTGTTAAACTTTGTACCAGTGCGCATTGGTAATTTCAGATTATGAGGAGGGACGATGAAAAAAGATTTTTGGCTTGAACGCTGGGAGAGGGCCGAGATCGGTTTTCACCAGGACGAGATCAATCTCTATTTGCTTGAATTCTGGCAGGACCTGAAGCTTGCCAAGGGCAGTGAGGTGTTCGTGCCGTTATGCGGAAAGAGCCTCGACATGGTGTGGCTGCGCCAGCAGGGACATTTCGTGCTGGGGGTGGAGCTGAGCCCGATCGCGGTGCAGGATTTTTTCAGGGAGAGAGGGCTGAGGCCGGCTCTTGTTCACAGCGAGAAATTCAATAGTTACATCGCGGATGGTTATTGTCTTTCGTGCGGCGATTTCTTCGATCTGGGCAAAGAGGATATGACGCAAGTCGGCGCCGTGTATGACCGCGCTTCGCTGGTGGCGCTGCCGCCGGATATGCGCGAACGTTATGCGCGCCACCTGGCGAGCATTTTGCCGCGCGGAACGCAGGTTTTGCTTATCACCTTCGACTATCCGCAGGAGGAAATGGCGGGGCCGCCGTTTGCGGTGACAGCGAATGAAGTTGAAGCGCTGTATCGTGATTACGCTGACATACGCAGATTGGTGCAGGCGGATGTGCTGGCGCAGAATCCGCGCTTTCAACAACGCGGTGTGACTCGGATGCAAGAGAATGTTTTTTTGCTGACGATGCGTTAGGAATTTGGCCAAATGAAGCTTGCAGATCGTTCGCCCTGAGCTTGATGGAACTACTAGCCATTCGACTAAGCCCGCAAGCGGACAAGTCGCTGGTTATGTCGAAGGGAGTAGGGGCTTCGACAGGCTCAGCCCGAACGGAGTTTTTGGGGAAACGGCATTTTAGTTACCTGGGGGCAACTGAAGAGACTCGGTGGAAGATTTGATGCTCAAACTGAACGAATATATCGAGATGGCTGCAACGGAATTTTTCCAGGAAACGGGTAAAGCCGAGCTGGACCCGCGTTGGATTGCGGAATTCTTTCAGGATTGCGGCGTCCAGGATGACTATCCGGCACAGGACTTGGTGGCCTTCCACGCCTTGGTGCAGAAGGCGCTGACGTTGAACCTCGAAAGGGCAGAAAAGCTGGCGCGCTTGCAGTCGGAGAAGGATCGGCGCTCGGCAAAATAAAGCCGGAGAAGTCCCGGTCTGCCTGAATGCTGCGCACTGAATAAGGCGCCTTCAGGCCGCCTTATTTATTTGTGGGCAGTTCCTGAAACTCCGCATGCGGTATCGGAGTGCTGAGCGCATGAAAGCAGGCGAACTGGTTGCGCCCCAGTCTCTTGGCTGCATACATGGCGTGGTCTGCCTTCTTGAGCAACTCGTTGATGTCGGTCGCATCCTGCGGATAGAGGGTGATGCCTATGCTGGCGGAGACATTGACTTTGCCGCCCGGCAAATGGAACGGTGTCGCCAGTTTTTCGATGATGTCCTGGGCGATGCGTTTGATGCTGTCTTTCTCGCCTATCTCCGTGAGGATGACGGTGAATTCGTCCCCGCCCATGCGGGCGACAGTGTCGGCTTCGCGTACGCACTCGATGATGCGTTGCGCGCATGCGGCCAGCAAAATATCACCATGATCGTGCCCGTAGGTGTCGTTCACTTCTTTGAAATGATCCAGGTCGATGAACATCAGTGCTATCGGCAAGCTGACGCGATGTGATTTTTTGATTTCCTGTTCGAGGCGATCACGGAACAGGCGGCGGTTGGGGAGTTGGGTCAGCGAGTCAAAATTGGCGTGTTTCCAGATTTGCTCTTCGGATTCTTTTTTTCGGGTGATGTCGGAAAAGAGCGCCACGCGGCGATGTACCGTGCTCCTTGCGTTGAAAATGGTGTTGATGGAAAGCCATTCGGCGAATATTTCTCCGTTCTTGCGCTTGTTCCACAACTCTCCCTGCCATTTCCCGGTCGTTGTCAATGTATGCCACATCTGTTCGTAAAATGCTTTGTCCTGGCGCTCCGAGCTTAACAGCTTGGGATTCTTGCCGAGTACTTCATCTGCGGTGTAGCCCGTTTGCCGCGTGAAGGAGGTGTTGATGGCGATGATCCGGTTGTCGGCATCGGTGATCATCATCGCTTCATTGCTGCTCTGGAAGACCATTGCAGCGAGGCGCTGCTCCTGTTCTGCGAGTATGCGCTCGGTGATGTCCCGTCCGGTTCCTTGCACCCCGACCGGTTTACCATCCTTGAAGATAAGCCGGCTGCTTAGCTCGACCGGAATGCTCCTGCCATTCTTGGACAGGATCTCCAGTTCGTATTGGGTGGAAGTCGCTTTGCCGGCCAGTTTTTTTGCGGTCATTTGCTGGGCGATCGCCAGGTTCTCCGGGGACAGGATGAGGCTGATGTGTGCGCCGATGATCTCTTCGCTGCTGTAGCCCAGCCGGTTCATCAGCGATTTGTTGACGGAGGTTAATACGCCGCTGGTGTTCATGCTGTAGACAAAGTCTGTCGCATTATCGAACAGCTCGCGGTATTTCTCTTCGCTCTCCCGCAATGATTCGTTCACCCGTGAGAGTTCGCCGGGGTGGATCAGGCATCTGATGCGGCTAAAAAACGGCATGGGTCAGATGCGCGGAATGTTGTCTGAGGCGTTAACGGCGTTCGCTTCCGGACGTGCATCGTCTGGATATGAGGTGAGATTTGGTGTCATGAGGCCCCCTGGTTAGAACAAGCATGCTGCCGGCGACATCCCGTCGTTCGCGGGATTTCTTGCGCCAGCCTCCTGTTCTGGGGATTCCGTCGTGAGCCTCACACCTTGTTTGCGGTGCGATGTGCTTCCTGCGGATTTGCAAGTGGTTTTACTTTAGGGGAGTTGGACGGGGGATGTCAATGGCGATGTGGGGTATTTCCGCGCATGGCCGAGCGATGCGCTTCAATATTCGTAGCTGATAAACAAGCCGACATGAGACCCGTCGTAGGGGGCGTTGCCTGACAGGCCCGTGGTCGTGCCGGTCGAGGAGTAGGTTGCGACCGTGTAGTGCTCTTTCACGTAGCGCAGATTGATCCATCCGTAGGGACTTACCTCATAGCCGATCTCGATGATGCTGCCCTTGGCGTTGTCGAATGTGTACTTTTCGGTCACGCCGTTGATGGTGGAGGTCGCTCTGGCGGCATACACGTAGCGCATGCCGCCGCCGATGCGGAAGCGGTCAAAAACATTGAAATAGGCCAGTACTTCGAGCGGGTTGCGCCGGAAAGAAGCGTTGTCGTTTCCGTTGTAATCGGAGTCGACGTGATAGTTGAAGGTGAGAGCGAGCGAGAATGGAATGGCCGGATATTGATAGAGCACTCCCAAGCCGGCCTGGTACAGACCGCCAGCGCTGATCTGTCTGATCGTGCCGTCCGAGCGGGTGAGCCTGGATATGGCATCTCCGCCCACGGTGATACCCAGGCGCTCTACCGCATGGAAGCCGGGCTGGGGACGAAAGGATATGGTTTCAGTGCCATGCGCGTTCCAGAGGTCGAAGTCGTCGGCTCGCGCGCACAGGAACGGGAAAGCGAACAGGGTGAGGATGGCGAATAGCGATTTTGCGGTCTGGCGCACTCAGGGCTTCTTGAACAGTTCGTCGAGCGGATTGTTGCCGGCAGGTGGAGCGGCAGAAACTCGTTGTGCGGTGAACTCCTCTTCGATGTTGTCGCGATAAAAGCTCCATGCCGAACCGGAACTGCTGAGCCGGCGCCGAGATCTTCGCCGACGCCGCTGTATTGGAGCATGCTGCCGTTATCGAGCTGGACCTGCAGGAGGCGAGCGCGTGCGTCGAAGCCGATGGCGCGCAACTTGCCAGAATTTATTTTCTTCATTTCCATGCGGTCGCGGGGCAGGGTGAAGAGGGTATGCAAGGAGAACTTTATGGGAGTTGCGCTGATGGTGTCAATGCCGATGCGCGAGGAAAGACAGGTTGATGCAGGCAGGAAAAAGGCGGCCGGGCCGGCCGCCTTGTGGGTTCGAAACTGCGCAGGACAGTCAGCACATAAGAGTTCTCATTGGCGCGCGATATTTCCACGTCATTGCCGACGCGCAAATGGTTCCATCCCAGGTCAACCGAATATTTCTCGTTCACGTGGTATTCGACGCCCGCGCCGTAGGTGATGTCACCGTGATTGGCGGTAACGCCGGCAGCATCCTTGGAATGAGCGGAAGCGTAACCCAGCCGGGCATAGCCCTCGAACTCGGCAATGATCGGCACGAAACCGATTGCGGCGATGGAAAAGGCGGTAGTCCTTTCCGGAGCTGCACTGAGCGCACCGGAATCTTCATAGGCTATTTCCCCAGCCAGGTGCTCGTTGTAGCGGTGTCCCAGCATGACGGCAGCACCGGTGCTGGACGAGGACGAAGTCAGCTTGCTGACCGACACGCCGACATAGTTCTCGGCATGATCTTCGGCATGTGCCACGGGCAGGATCGCCGCACACAAGATCGAGAGAGCGATAATTCTTTTCATGTTTCCCTTCCTGGAATAAGGATGATTCGGTTTTATTCTTGGATTCGATTTGCATCGCCCTTGGCAGGCTTCCGCCAAGGGCCCGGCATATTAAATGAGTTCCGCCCGGAACATATATCGCGGCCTTGCCGGCCAAAGGGGTACCAAGTGATTTGCGGATCGATCAAGGATCTGACGGAGGGATCGGCAAACTGCCTACCGTGCTTCCTATTTCGCGCCGTTGATGATATCGATCTTCCTGTTGTATTCGTCGGTCGCTGCATTGCAGCGCTTGATGGCTTCACGCAATGCATCGGCAGAGAGGCCGCATTCCTGCAAGGATTTGCGGTCGGCCTGCATGGTTTCGACCAGCTTGGCATAGGTGGTGTCGATGCTGACCGGCTTGGGCGCCGCGCATTTGCCAGCCAGCAGCTGGTCGCTGACTTCACATTTGATGGCGTGCGGAACAACGGGCAGGGTTCCGCATCCCGCGATGAGCAGGCCGCCCAGCACTATAGCGGCAAGTTTCAGATCGGCTTTTTTCATCGCCTGTTCTCCCCTGCGTTGGCTAGCTGCAGCGCATCGAAGACGCTTTGTGGCACCTGGGCTTGCAGGCAGGCATTGCTTTCGATCTCCCGGCGCAGCTTGGTCTGCTCCTGCTTCAGGTGCTGGATATCCAGCTCCAGTTTGGCTTTTTCGTCGCCGGATGCGGCATCGCGCTGGGTCGAGAGGGTTTTGAGCTGGGTGTCCGATTCGGCGAGCTTGCCTGTCGCGCGTTTGAGCTGGTCGTTCAGCTTGTCCCTGCTATGCCGCCATGCTGCCGCCCTGGCTTCGTTGTCTTGTTGCAGCGCGGCAAGTTCCTGATGATGTTTTTCGTCGATGCCATCCAGTTCAGCCTTGAGTCTGGCGATAGAGGCCTCGCGTTCCGTGTCGAGCGACTTCCCGGTCCGGACCGCCTGATCCAGCGCCGCACGCGCTTCCTTGCCCCGGTAGTCGCCGATCAGGTATCCGGCCAGCAGGCCGGAGATCAGCACCAGCAGCAGTGTGATATTTTTCATTCAGTCGCTCCGCTTCGATGGTTCAAATTGGCATGGGTGATGCGACACGACTAATCCTCCGCCAGGCTTCCTACCTTCTTGTACAGCCATCCGCCCAGATACAGGCTGGCACCC